>NZ_CP026692.1:617500-1842000 GCF_002949795.1 Nostoc sp. 'Lobaria pulmonaria (5183) cyanobiont'
CTTATTTCTCCTGGAGGATGATTTATGTCATCACAAATGCTGCGGTTGATATCTTTGGGCAGTCTTGGCTTATCTTTGTGTCTGGGCAATTCGGCAGCGATGGCACAATATGATTCTAATGGCGATGGTGTAGTAGTACCAACAGTACCATCAGGCGGCACATCAGCACCAGTCCCAATAGACACATCGACAGGCGTACCACCCTCAACTGACGGTACAACTCGGTTTACTTGTCAGACTTACAATGGACAGTATACTGTCATGTATCAGCCCCAAAGTCAACCAGGACAATTCTTTCCTTGGGCGGCACCTGCGGCTTTGGGCGGTGGTTGGGATGCACAAAGGCGTTGTGCAGCAATTGCTAGCCGTTTAGAACTTTATCGCCCAGATGGCTTACAAGAACTCCAGACAGCCGTAGAAAATAACGAAAATATTGTCTGCGTTACAACTGAAACTAACCCAACCTGTAGAATTGTGCTAACAGTCCCCAATGGGAAAGATCCCTATGTTATCCGCAATAGCATTTTTCAAAACTTGACTACTGCTGACAGTGGACAGCAGACTATAGCCGTTAACACTTATGGCGATCGCAGTAGTGGAGGCAACGAATTATATAATTTAGGACGTACACTTTTAGGCGGTGGCAATAATCGGGTTAGTTCATCTAGAAGTGCGATTAATTTGAAACCTTTCCTCGATCGCCAAGATGGCGGTACTGGAAACAATTTGCGGAGTGGAGTAGCAATTCGTCGTCAGTCTCAACCTAACGGTGCTCGTCTAAATCCTGGTAAGTTTCGGTAAACAAGAGTAGCTTTTAATACAAAATAACTTTCAAATAAAAAATATCCAACTACTTATTGTGGGGCGGGCATCTTGTCCACCTTTTTTTATGAGCGTGAAGTTGCTGTCCCCCGACTTATTACAATAAGTCGGGGTCTAACATGCAACTGTATATTCTGAGGGCACTACCAAATATTTGTTCTTTTAACCTTTTGCTAGCGGTTTCTTAACGTTCCTGAGATAACTTGAGGTTGCTGAATATGGATTAATACTAGTAAACTATGTAGCTTGTTTTACTAAAAAATATTTTTTTTGATAGTGATATTGCGATTGTCAATGTGACTTGATTATGTTTACAAATTCTTCCTAAATATCGGCTTTTCTAGGGGTTCTTAAACAATACAAAAGAAATTGAAGGAGACGTTATTAATGGCTTTGACACAAGGCGATATTGCTTTTATCTCTTTCAATGCCGATGAAGATGGCTGGTCTACTGCCACAACTCAATTTTTAACGGGTACGAGTGATGCTTCTACAGCTATTCCCGTTGGTGGGACATTTTTCTTAGAAGCTGATGACGAAAATCAAGTTTTGCACCTCTATGATGACAGCAAGTCGGGACTGCCTGTAACTGGCTTTGACTTCACAAGTTCTCTAGGACTGAATCAGACTGACGGTTCTGGCGTGTTACGAGAAGTGGATCTTGAAGCTTCTACTAAGGTAGGCAATCGCATTTTCTGGTTAGGATCGCAAAGCAATAGCGATGATGGGAAGAATCGCCCTAACCGCGATCGGGTTTTTGCTACAGATATTAATGGTACGGGAGCAGCCACGACACTTAGCTATGTCGGTCGCTACGACTTTTTAAAAGAAGACATTATCAACTGGGATGTGAATAACGGTCACGGTAAGGGAGCTAATTACTACGGCTTGGCTGGCAGATTTAATAGGACTTACGCAAAATAGCTCTCAAACTCCGATTTATTTGTGTACTCTGCGCGTCTGCGGTTCCTTATTCCCCACTCCCAATTTTCAAAGCAGTCTCATTCACGTCTGGAATCTATCTCACAATTAAACATGGTAACTACTAATACAATTCGCTTTTCCCAGTTCAACGCTTCTTTAAACCGTAATGCTGAAGGTCAGTTAGTCAGTGATTTATCTACCCCAAACAATGCTCAGGCAAAGGCGGTTGCTGAGATTATCCAGCGCAATAACCCAGATGTATTGCTAATTAACGAGTTTGACTACTCCTCGGAGGCAGTTGAACTATTCAGGCAAAATTACCTAGCCGTTAGCCAGAATGGTACAACTCCCGTTGACTACCCCTACTTTTATATCGCTCCTTCCAATACAGGTATTGCCTCTGGGTTTGACTTGAACAACGACGGCACAGCAGTTACAACCCCAGGTGCAGCAGGATATGGCGATGATGCTTTCGGATTCGGGAATTTCCCTGGTCAATACGGGATATTGCTGCTGTCCAAATATCCCATCGACACTGCCAACATTCGCACCTTCCAAAATTTTCTGTGGAAGGATATGCCTAATGCCTTACTTCCCGACGATCCAACAACCCCACAGCCAAATGATTGGTATTCTGAAGAGGAATTGGCAGTTCTACGCCTTTCTTCTAAAAGTCACTGGGATGTACCCATCCAGGTAAACGGCGAGACAATTCACATCCTCGCCAGCCACCCCACACCCCCAAGTTTTGATGGCGCGGAAGACCGCAACGGTAAGCGTAACCACAATGAGATCCGCTTTTGGGCAGATTACATAACACCTGGTAAAGGCAATTACATCTATGATAATGCAGGTAAAACAGGCGGTATTAATGCTGGGTCAAGCTTTGTGATTATGGGCGACCAAAATGCAGATCCGTTGGATGGTGATAGTTTTGACAACGCTATTCGCCAACTGTTGCAAAATTCTAATATCAATACTAATGTCATCCCTACCAGTCTGGGTGGTCTCCAACAAGCAAACTTACAAGCTGGTGCAAACGCTAGCGAAAAAGGTAATCCTAGCTTTGACACGGCAGATTTTGCCGATACGACTCCCGGAAACCTGCGGACTGACTATGTGCTACCCTCAACTGACCTAACAATTGCCGACTCAGGAGTATTTTGGCCTCTAAATACCGATTCGACGTTTCCCTTGGTAGGTACTTTTCCTTTCCCCAGTTCTGACCATCGCCTGGTATTTGCAGATGTACAAGCTAGACCAACTGAACCAGGTAAAACCATTCCCAGTATAGGATTTCTAAAACAAACTACCTTCGTTACTGGCTTTATTCCTGCTGGCGCGGCGGGAACTGTGAATGGGGTACAGACTCCGGTGGGTGGATTATCTGGTGTTACCTATGATGCTGCGAATAACCGCTACTATGCTATCTCAGACGATCGCTCTCAAATTGCCCCTGCCCGTTTTTATACTTTCACTGCCGATTCTGGAGTGACTTTTACTAATGTCACTCCCCTAAAAGATACCAAAGGCAACTTTTTTGCAACCAACAGTCTCGACACAGAAGGTATTGCTTTAACCAACAATGGGACGGTCTTCATCTCTTCAGAAGGCGAAGTTAATCCTACTGCTGGTCGCGTTACTAATCCCTTTATTAAAGAGTTTTCGCTGACTACAGGGCAAGAAGTGCGATCGCTACCTATCCCTAGAAAATTCTTGCCAGTAGTTGAAGATACCAATAACGACGGTGTTGTAGATGCAGGTGATACGCAGACATCAGGCGTATACAACAACTTGGCATTTGAAAGCCTGACCATTACACCCGACCAGAAAACTTTATTCACCGCCACTGAAAACGCACTGTCCCAAGATGGATTAAAAGCTTCACTTACTAGTGGCAGCCCTTCTCGGATTCTGCAATACAATCTGGTTACTGGACAGCCAGAAAAAGAATACCTTTACATTACTGATGCAATACCCAAATCGCCCGACCCTAGCACAGGCTCCGCTGACAATGGTTTGGCAGATTTACTAGCAATAGATAATCGTGGCACTTTCCTAGCGTTGGAACGCTCTTTTGCACAAGGTGTAGGCAATACCATCAAAATCTACGAAGTTTCTTTGCAAGGTGCAACTGACATTAGTTTCTACGATTCTCTCAATAATTTGAGTGCTGAACAACTAGCAGCTATTAAACCCGCTCAAAAGCGCTTACTGTTGAATTTAACTGACCTGAATCTGCCTACTGATGTAAACCACCCGATTACAGGAGTGGATAACATTGAAGGTATTGCCTTTGGCCCCAAACTAGCAGATGGTCGTCAGTCCATTGTGTTAGTAAGTGACAACAACTTTAGCAGCACTCAATATACCCAAATCCTCACCTTGGGTGCAGACTTAGTTCCCACTGCTGCACCCACACTAGAAACTCGTCCTGCTTTGTTCGATGATGAAGATCCAGCACTACCTGCTGTAGATCAAAATGCTGATGCTGATGACCCTGCCATCTATGTCAATGCCACAAATGCAGCTGATAGTCTAGTCCTAACCTCAGTCAAAAATGCTGGACTGCGGGTTTATGACCTGTCTGGTAATTTATTGCAAACAGTTAATCCCGGTGGTATTCGCTACAACAACATTGACCTGCAATACGGTTTTAAATTAGGCAATCAATCTATTGATATTGCCGTAGCTAGCGATCGCCAAAATGATAAATTAGCAATCTTCAAAATTAACCCCAACCCCACCACCTCCAGTCAATACTTGGAAGATATCACTGATAGCAATATTGGTACTATCTTCCAAGCATCACCTTTTGAACCTCCGTATTCTGCATCAACTCGCAGTTCTTACGGACTTACCCTATACCGTAGCCCCGAAACTAATGATTACTATGTCTTTACCAGTCGTCGCCAAACTGGAGACATAGCTCAGTTCAAGCTAATTGACAAAGGTAATGGCAAAATTGGAGCGGAACTGGTGCGGGAGTTCACCATCCCCTCGCCCACCACAGCAGAGCGTTCTCCCCAAACAGAGGGTATGGTGGTTGACCAAGAAACAGGCTTTCTCTACATAGCCCAAGAAGATGTGGGCATCTGGAAATTCCAGGCAGAACCGGACGGTGGTACAACAGGCAAGCTGATCGATAGCGTTCGTTTTGAGGGTGGTTCTCACCTCACCGATGATGCCGAAGGGTTAACCATCTACTACGGCAAAAACGGCACAGGCTACCTGCTAGCATCCAGCCAAGGCGATAGTACCTTTGTAGCCTACACTCGTGAAGGTAACAACGAATATGTAGGTAACTTTGCTATTGGTAACAATGGGTCAATTGACAGCGTGCAAGAGTCAGATGGTGCTGATGTCATTAACGTGCCACTGGGGCCTAACTTCCCATTTGGTTTATTTGTTACCCAAGACGGCTCCAATGAACCTGCCAAGACCATCGATGGCGAAAACGTCAGTTCTAACTTTAAGCTGGTGCCTTGGGAAAATATAGCCAATTCTTTCCCCAATTCTTTAAATATCGATACTACTAGTTACGATCCTCGCAATCCTGCCGCCCAACCCAAGCTGACTATCTATGAGTTTGAAAATCTACCCAAACTAGGCACAACCTCTAAAAATCAAGATATTTTCTTGGGTGGTTTTTCTGGGTTGTATTTCCAAGGGTTTGCAGCAAATGGCAACCTGAAATTTGTCACCAACACAGACCGTGGCCCCAATGGAGAACCTGATGGTGTCAAAAGACCATTTTTATTACCCGATTTCCAGCCAGAAATAGTTAGCTTTGAACTCAACCGCACCACAGGTGAAATCAGTATTACCAACAGAACAAAGCTATTTTGCCAAGATGGAACAACGCCATTAACGGGACTACCTAACTTGCAAGCTGTAGGAAACGGTTTAGCCTACACAGATGAAATTGCTGTTGACTTAGACAACAAGGTTTTAGCTAATGATCCTTTGGGCGCTGACTTAGAAGGAATTGTAGTTGCAGAAAATGGTGATTACTGGATGGTAGATGAGTATCGTCCCTCCATTTACCACTTTGATGCCAATGGTAAGCTAATTGACCGCTTTATCCCTCAAGGAACTGCCACTGCACCCAACCCAGATCAACCAGCGGCAACTTTTGGTACTGAGGTATTGCCAGCAGTTTATGCCCAACGCCGCAATAACCGAGGATTTGAAGCTGTAGCACTGCAAGGGAATAAATTATATGCCTTTATTCAGAGTGCGATCGATAATCCAGATGTCGCCAATGATGCGACTTCCAAAGCTTCTCTCAACCTGCGAATTCTAGAGTTTGATATTGTCAGCAAGCAGGTAACAAGAGAGTATTTATATCGCCTAGAAGGTCTACCAGGAACCGATAAGATTGGCGATGCAGTCTCCTTGGGTAACGGCAAATTTGCAGTAGTTGAGCGAGACGACAATGCTACATCTGCTGGCAATAAATTAATTTACCAAATTGATTTAGCTGGGGCGACCAACATCAACAACCCTGCTAACTTTACCTTGCCAGTTGGTAAAACTATTGAACAACTGACCTCTGCGGAGTTGGCTACTGCCAATATTAACCCTGTCAGCAAGAGTTTAATTGCTAATGCTGCTCAGTTGGGTTACACCGAGGTGGAAAAATTAGAAGGTCTAGCATTGGTAGCACCCAACACCCTAGCCTTGATTAACGACAAGGACTTCAACATTACGGGTAATACGGCTGCTGAGAAACTTGGCATTCTCGAACTACCCAATAATCTGACGACTGTGCAGCCTACTTTCCCGAACGGTTTTGGTTCTAGCAACAGCGATACTATCAATCTTGAACCAGGACAATTCTTTAATGCAGGTGACGGAGCAGACTTTGTAGAAGGCGCTCAAGATAACAAAATCCTGGCTGGAAACGGTGATGATACAGTGCTTGCAGGAAACGACTCTTCAGTTTTCGGAAATGACGGTAACGATCGCATATTTATTGGTCAAAATGGCTCAGTTCAAAATACCAGTGCTGATGGTGGCAATGGTGATGATGTTATTACCGTGGTGGAAGCCAGTGGTAGCAATAATTTATTTGGAGCAGCAGGTGATGATAATCTCACAGTAATTGAAGGTACTCGTCAATCATTATTCGGTGGCTCAGGTAACGATACCCTCACGAGTAACGGTAGCAATAACCGTCTCTATGGTGGTTCTGGCGATGACAAACTCTTCTCTAATGTCAATGACTCCCTGTTTGGTGGCGATGGTGATGATGTGTTATTTGCTAGTCAACAGGGTGGCGCTCGCCTCAGTGGTGGTACTGGTGCCGATCAATTCTGGATTGCTAACGCCAGTCTACCAACTAGCAAGAACATTGTGACTGATTTTGCGATCGGCATTGATAAAATCGGGCTTGGCGGTGTTGGGATCGCTCAATTTAGTGCTTTAACACTGTTGCAACAGGGTAGTGACACCTTAGTGAAAATCGGTAATACTGAGTTAGCTTCATTACTGGGAATTACATCAAATATTCTCACAGCGAATGACTTCGTTTTCTCTGCCAGTATTGCCGCTTAATTTGTTCGCCTTATTACAGCTTTATTACACAACTAAAGTTAATAAAGCTGTACTCCATTATTATTGTAAAAGCAATTAAAGATAAGGGTTATAAAGAAATTATTATCTGACGAAACTGACAAGAAATGCCTCATGCAAGTATATATAAAATAACCTTTGCCTCATTAAAAATACGTATAAAATTGCTAATCGCCCATTAGGTGCAAGATTACAATACAAGATTTCTTAACCAGCCCACAATTTTTTCACAACTTTGGCTATGTATGTTAATTAATATGCAATTTTAATCGTTAATTTTGATACCAAAACGCTCTAGTGAGATATCACGTGTAGTGGTGGTTGACATTTAATAGTTCAGACTCAACAAGCTTACAAGTCAATTACATCTTTGAAGCCTAAAACTATTAGTTTTTACTCACCATATTACTTTTTTGATTCCACTGGAGCGAAGACCATCTCAACAATTAAACACAGGGAGATTCTCTTTCATGGCTAAGAACGTCATCATTATGATTGGGGATGGTATGGGCTGGGAAATGGCTCGTGCTGCATCCATCTATAAAGAGATTCAAAATGGTAAGACAGGTGCTAATCTAAACGATTTTTATACACAAGGTAAGGGTCAAGGACTCAACTTTCAAACACTCCAAGGCTACGGTTTGGCAACTACCTATGGGACAACGATCGCTGATAGTAATAGAGTTTTTGGTAATGGTAATTCCGCTCTTGACGGGACTAATCCGATCACAGGAGCAAGCCCAGTTCGCCCTGGTTTCACCTTTGATCCAACTTTTAACCCAGGTAATACCCCAACAGGTGGTGCAAAAGTCAGTGATGGTGCTGTTGGAAATTTAGTAGGTTATGACCCTACCAAAGGTGGTGTTAATCCTTGGACTCCTGGTAACGATCCTGAATATATTAAGTACAGCTATCCTGACTCTGCAAACACCGCTACAACTCTGTACACTGGGGTCAAGAGCTACAACAATGCTGTTGGCGTTGATATTTTTGAGAATCCTCTAGAAACAATTCTCAAAACTGCAAACGAAGTTGGTAAATCAACTGGTTTGGTAACTTCAGTTCCCATTGACCACGCGACACCTGCTGCTGCTGCTGCCAACGTTAACCGTCGCAGCAAGTATGATGCTGACTATCCAGCATTAGACAACATCCTGCAACAGCAACTCCGTGTCTATCAACCGACGGTATTACTTGGTGGTGGACACCCACTTTCAGATCCTGGAGACTTACTACCAGCAGGGGTTGAGCCGAATACGAGCAATGAATTCATTCGTCAATCTACCTACACAGAACTTAGCACTAAACCAACTAATAACATCTACGATTACACCTTTTTGGAGCGGGGTGAAAATGCCGCACAGAAACTAGCTGAAACTGCGGCGACAATCAATCCAGAAAAAGGCGATCGCCTCTTCGGTCTATACGGTGCGCGTGGTCAAAATGGTAACTTACCTGTAAGTTCTGCCAACGGCGACTACAGCACTACTGGTTTAGATATGTTCAGCGTTTTCACTAACCAAGGTGATAGCGCCAAAGTGGACACCACACGTCCACTGCTTCCCGGAGAGACGGATGCATCTTTCATTGCCAAAGAGGTTAACGAAAACCCAACCCTCAATGACTTGACAAGTGCTGCATTAGATGTATTAGATAAAGACCCCGATGGTTTCTGGTTAATGGTTGAAGGTGGCGATATCGATTGGTCTGCCCATGATAACAACATGGACAACTTGATCGGTACCACCTTGGACTTCGATAAGGCAGTTGGATCTACGATTGACTGGATCAAAAAAAATGGTGGTTGGGAAGAAAACCAACTTATCGTTACTGCTGACCACGATCACTATCTGACTCTTAATGGTGACTTTCCGACTTTAGTAAAAAATCAGGGTGCTGAAGCATTAACCAATTTGGATACTTCAGGAGAAGTTGGACATTACTGGGGATCTGATCCCACTGTCAAGTATGGTTGGGGAAGTCACACCAACCGTCCGGTACCTGTTTACTACCAAGGTGCTGGTTCTGAAGTGCTAAATAGCTTGGTAGGTAAAGGTTATAACGCCTACGGTTCTGATATTCCAGGAATTGCGGGTTTAAACGATCAAACCCACATCTACCAAACGATGTTTGCCTCAATAGTGCCAAAAGTTGAGTTAGTAGGCTTTGCCTCATTACCTGCTGATACTTTTAGTGATGGGCCTGCTTCTGGCGAAGATGTTTCAGCCAATGGTAGAACCGGGCCTTTCCCAGGACAGCCAATACAAGGCTTTAGTGGTGTTCAATTTGCTAACAACAACTCTTTCTACTTCCTGTCAGATAACGGTTACGGTAGCAAAGATAATAGTGCAGATTTTCTATTGCGAATCAATCGTCTAGACCCAAATTTTAAGGGAACAGAAAATGGAGACGGCAGCGTTAAAGTTTTAGACTACATTCAACTGTCTGACCCTAACCACAAAGTTCCTTTTGGAATTGTTAATGAAGGAACTACTGGAAGATTACTAACTGGTGCTGACTTTGATGTGGAGTCATTTGTCTTTGACAAAGACAGCACAATCTGGGTGGGAGACGAGTTTGGCCCATACCTACTGCATTTTGATGCCACTGGTAAATTGTTGGAAGCTCCTATTGCTACACCTGACCGATTCAAAACTTTAGATGGAGAAGCACCTAAAGTAATTGGTCATAGAGGTGCAGCGGGCTATCGTCCAGAGCATACCTTAGAGTCTTATAAACAAGCAATTGCGCGAGGCGCTGACTTCATTGAGCCTGATTTGGTTGTGACAAAAGATGGTGTGCTAATTGCCCGCCATGAGCCAGCTTTAGCAGTTTTGAATGCTGATGGCACTGTGAATTTCAACAACACAACCACAGATGTTTACAAACATCCAGAGTTTGCCGATCGCAAAAAAACGGTAAGTTTAGATGGAAACACAATTACAGGTTGGTTTGCTGAAGACTTCACTTTAGCTGAAATCAAGACTTTACGCGCAGAAGAGCGTCTACCTTTCCGCGATCACTCCTTTGACGATAAATTTGAAATTCCTACGTTCACGGAAATCATCAATTTAGTTAAGCAAGTAGAAGCCGAGACAGGTAAAAAGATTGGTATCTACCCTGAAACTAAGCATCCGACCTATTTGGCCGATGAAGCTACTTATGTAGGCACCACGAACAAAATTAACAGAAACATCAGTCAGTTACTAATTGATGCGCTGAAGGCAAATAACTTCACTGACCCCAGTCGCATCTTCATCCAGTCCTTTGAAGTGAGTAACCTCAAACAACTGCACGATCGCATTATGCCTGCGGCAGGGGTAGATATTCCACTTATCCAACTTCTAGATGCCAGCGACATTGACATCAACGGCAAGATTATCGAAAGTCAGCCTTATGATTTGAAAGTCAGTGGTGACACTCGCACTTATGGCGACTTACGAATTCCAGAAGGTTTAGCTGAAGTTGCCACTTATGCTGATGGCATTGGCCCTTGGAAGCGGATGATTGTTAGCGTCAAAGGTACTGATGCTAATGGTGATGGCAAAGCTGATGATGTGAATGGGGATGGAGCAGTCAATGATGCTGATAAAACAACGTTACCTGCCTCAACCCTAATTCAAGATGCTCACAACGCTGGTTTGCAAGTTCATCCTTACACCTTCCGGGCGGAAGATCAGTATTTAGCAGCAGATTACAAAGGCAAGCTAGCACTAGAAATTCAGCAGTTCTATCAATTAGGTGTAGATGCGCTATTTACAGATTTCCCAGATATCGGGGATAAAGTACGGGATCAACTCACAGACGATGCTCAATATAATGTAGTGCGATCGCCACAAAACCCAGATGTACTTTCAGGAGATGCTTTTGCTAACTTGGCTGGTTCCAAAGGTTTTGAAGGCGGAGCAATTAACGCCAGCAAAACCAAGCTTTATTTCCTCCTAGAAGGGACAGTCCAAGGTGATACTCCTGGTGCTTTGCGGATTAACGAATTTGATTTAGCCAGCCACAAATACAGCGAGCAGTTACGTTACTACAGATTGGATAATCCGTCAAATTCCATCGGGGATTTAGCAGTCATTAATGATAATGAGTACCTAGTCATTGAACGGGATAACAATCAAGGGGTTGCGGCTAAATTTAAGAGGATCTACAAAATAGACTTGTCTAAAACAGATTCTAATGGCTATGTCGCTAAAGAAGAAGTTGCAGACTTGTTAAACATTCAAGACCCCAAAGACCTCAATGGAGATGGCAAAACTAACTTCGATTTCCCATTCCAAACCATTGAAAATATTCTGGTTGTTGACAAAAATACCATTTTGGTAGCTAATGACAACAACTATCCCTTCTCTATCGGTCGTCCTGGAAACGATCCTCAAAATCCAGTTATAGACAACAATGAGATTCTAGAACTGAAGTTAGAGAAGCCCCTTAACCTTGCTCCAAGCTTAGGTCAACCTCAAGCTGAAGAAATTAATTTTGGCTCCACTACTAGCAATGATATTACCGTTCAGCCCAATCAAACCTTATTCACAGGTGACGGAGCAGATTTTGTAGAGGGTAATAAAGGTAACACAATCCAAACTGGAAACGGTGAAGACACCGTGCTAGTCGGTAGTGACTCCTCGGTGTCTACAGGAGACGATAACGATCGAGTCTTAATTGGCGCAAATGGCCCTACTAACAACACTAATGCTGATGGTGGTGCTGGTGATGATGAAATTACCGTATTAGAAGCCAATGGTACTAATAATTTACTTGGGGCAGCAGGTAATGATACTTTGACAGTTGTTGAAGGTTCGCGTCAATTATCCTTCGGTGGCTCAGGTAACGACACTCTTAAGAGTCAAGGTAGCAATAACCGTCTCTACGGTGGTTCTGGCGATGACAAACTCTTCTCCAGTGTCAATGACTCCCTATTTGGTGGCGATGGTGATGATGTGCTATTTGCTGGACAAGGGGGTAGCGATCGCCTCAGTGGTGGTACTGGTGTCGATCAATTCTGGCTTGCTAACGCCATGCCAACTAGCAAGAATATTGTGACCGATTTTGCGATCGGCATTGATAAAATCGGGCTTGGCGGCGTTGGTATCGCTCAATTTAGTGCTTTAACGCTGTTGCAACAGGGTAGTGATACTATCGTGAAAACTGGAAATACAGAGTTGGCTTCGTTGCTGGGAATTACAGCAACTAGCCTTACAGCAAATGATTTCGTTTTTTCTGCTAGTGTCGTTTAGCCAAAAGATGATTACAGCTTAGATTCAACATTCATTAGTTAAGCTGTAGCGATTTTGCTAATGCGGGGGAATCATATTCCCTCGCTTTTTATATCTATTAGTAATTTTGTCTTAAAAACTATTTTACTTTTTGTCCGAAATCTTAACTTGTTTATAACTTTCCTTAAACATTGAAAAACTATCTTTTGAAACAGTAACCAAAGTTAAGTTCATTTAATTGTCTGCACTAGTTTGTGTGGACACTAAGCATTTGGTCGCCAAATACTACTTAGGTTTCTGTAGCCAATAATTTTTTGCTTGGGTTGAGTGTAATTAATCGCTCATATAGACACACAATTGCTGCGTAGGCGTAGCCAATTGTAGGCATCGCTCGTAGCTCACAATATTTAAGGAGTAGTCGGTATGGCTGATACAAACGGCAACGGTAGAAATGTGATTATTTTTGTTGCAGATGGATTGCGTAACGGTTCTGTAAACCCCATTGATACCCCAACTTTATATAGCATCCGTCAGCAAGGAGTTAGTTTCGCCAATAGTCATTCGCTGTTTCCCACATTTACCACCCCGAATGCTGCTGCGATCGCCACGGGACATTACCTTGGTGATACAGGTGACTTTAGTAACACTATCTACACTGGTTTTCCTAGCCCTAATGCCAATGGTAGTGTCACGCCATTCATCGAAAATGATCCGGTTTTGGGGGATATCGATGAAAAGTTTCCCGGTAACAACTTTTTAGATGAAGAGTCACTTCTAGCTTATGCGCGATCGCAGGGTTTCAACACCGCAGCAGTTGGTAAATTAGGGCCTGTTGCCATCCAAGATGTCACACAAGTTAACCGAGAAGGTGGTACTACAGGTACTATTCCTACTCCCGATACAATTATTATTGATGACACTACAAATGGTGCAACACCACCTACTACAGCCGCTGGTTCACCTTCTACTGTTCCACTCGATCCAGATATTGTTGCTCAGTTACAAGCTGCTGGTTTAGATGTCAAACCGACACCGCGAGTCCAACCTGCTGGTAACAACACAACTCCAGGAACCCTGAATGCCAATGTGGCTCAACAACAATACTTTGCAGATGCCACAACCAAGGTAATTTTACCCAAGTTTCAGGAAGACGGTAAACCATTCGCATTAGTTTACTGGTCAAGAGATCCCGATGGTACTCAACATAATCAAGGTGATAGCTTAAACACCTTGACATTAGGTATTAACGGTCCTACTTCCAAAGCTGGGGTCAAAAATGCTGATGATAATTTAAAGCAACTTCTTGACTATCTCAAAAGTACAGGCTTAGACAAGACTACTGATGTCTTTATTACTTCCGACCACGGTTTTTCTACCATCAGCAAACAAGCTATTGATAGCCAAGGTACAAAAACTACAAGTTATGCTGCCACCCAAACTTATGCAGGTGTAAATCCGGGATTTTTACCCGCAGGCTTTGTTGCCATTGATTTGGCTCACGATCTAGGTTTACCCTTATACGATCCTAACCCTACGACTCTTCCCCCAGACCTGAACCACATCCAGTATGCCACTGTTGATCCTACACAAGGTCAACGTCCTATTTCTGGAAATGGTGTAATTGGAGGTACAGGTCAGGTAACGAATGGCCAACTTGACCCAGCTACAAAGATAGTTGTAGCTGCCAATGGTGGTTCTGACCTGATTTATCTGCCTAATGGCAATGCTGATTTAGCTAAACAGGTAGTAAATTTGCTTTCGCAAAAAGACTACATCAGTGGTATTTTTGTAGACGATGCTTATGGAAATATCCCAGGTGCTTTACCTCTGAGTGCGATCGGGCTAAAAGGTGATGCTCAAACACCAGTTCCATCTATAGTTATCAACTTCAAAACCTTTAGCACCGACCCAAATAACCCAAACAACCCTCAAGCTCAAGTAGAAATTGCTGATACAACTTTGCAGCAAGGGCAGGGGATGCATGGCAGCTTTGGCCGAGGTGATACCTTCAATAATATGGAGGCTATTGGCCCTGATTTTAAACAAGGTTATGTGGACTATGCACCGGTCAGTAATGCTGATGTAACACCTACACTTGCTCGTATTTTAGGGTTAAAAATTCCCAGTAATGGCGATTTGAAAGGTCGTGCCATTACAGAAGCACTGGTGGGAGGCCCGGATACAGTTGCCTCCACAAAAGAAGTCTTGACTTCGGAAGAAACTACTAATGGTCAAGCAACAATTCTGGATTCTCAGAGTGTAGGCAATACTCAGTACTTTACAGCGGCAGGGTTTGATAGTCGCACTGTTGGACTAACAACACTAGACCTTCAATTTGGCTCTACCAATAGTGATGATGTCACCCTTAAACCAAATCAAACCTTATTTACAGGTGACGGAGCTGACTTTGTAGACGGTACTAAAGGTAATACAATCCAGACTGGAAGCGGTGATGACACGGTGGTAGTCGGTAGTAACTCCTCAGTGTCCACAGGGGATGGTAACGATCAAGTCTTGATTGGTGCAAATGGCCCTGCTAGCAACACTAGTGCCGATGGTGGTAATGCTGATGACAAAGTTACTGTAGTTGAAGCCAATGGTAGTAATAATTTATTTGGAGGCGCGGGTGCTGATAATTTGACAGTAATTGAAGGTTCGCGTCAATTATCATTTGGTGGTTCAGGTAACGATACCCTTACCAGTAACGGTAGCAATAACCGTCTCTACGGTGGCTCTGGAGATGACAAACTCTTCTCTAGTGTGAATGATTCGCTCTTCGGTGGCGATAGTGATGACGTGCTATTTGCTGGTCAACAGGGTAGTAATAGGCTGAATGGTGGTGCTGGTGCTGACCAGTTCTGGATTGCTAACGCCAGTCTGCCAACTAGCAAGAACATTGTGACTGATTTTGCGATCGGTATTGATAAAATCGGGCTGGGCGGTATTGGCGTGACTCAGTTTAGTGCTCTAACCCTATTGCAACAGGGTGCTGACACTATCATAAAAACCGGAAATACAGAGTTGGCTTCATTACTACAAATTACCTCAACTAGTCTGAGTGCAAATGACTTCGTTTTCTCTGCTAGTGTTGTGGCTTAGTCTGTTCGCTTAGTGCAGCTTGGCAAAAATAACTATCAGTTGAAACAGCAGTTTTCAATTACGTAGACTACAGCAAATAGTTCGTGTGGGGTGAGCATTAAAATGCCCACCCTCTTGTCGTTTCGCTGGAGTCCAACCTACCTCGAAAGGGTTACATTACTTATTAGTTGCTAAAATCGCTGTATTCTTTGTTCTTCAAGGTATTAATTATTCTTCTTCTCTCAAAATAAGCCTACGTACAGTTAATATTCCCATTGCAAACATCTCTAAAGTTTTAATTTTCAATGAAGATGCATTGAAAATAACTACGATTTTGAGGAAATAGGTCAAAATAGGAGAACTAAATATTAGAACCAGTGCCCTTTCGTACAAACATTGTAAAATTGCGGCATAATTTGTTGCGAAATTCGTCTTTTAATATAATTTCAAAGTTAACGACGAAACTATACTTTGTAAATAATAATACTAAGAATCAAGTATATAAAAGCTTTAGTATCCTTGCGT
Organism: Nostoc sp. 'Lobaria pulmonaria (5183) cyanobiont'; assembly: GCF_002949795.1. Lineage (NCBI taxonomy): Bacteria > Bacillati > Cyanobacteriota > Cyanophyceae > Nostocales > Nostocaceae > Nostoc > Nostoc sp. 'Lobaria pulmonaria (5183) cyanobiont'. The sequence continues at coordinate 633,646 of NZ_CP026692.1, forward strand.
GGTCTTACAGCTATATTAATTTTCATACATCATTATGTTGATTATCTCATACCTAATTTAGCTAAGAGTATAACTTCGTATAGTAATTTTTTTAATTAATGGATATTTATGTGTTGACTTGTTTTTTATTTTGAGCGGTTTTATTTTAAGTTATGTTTATGCTGAGAATTTTAAATAGTAATTATCGGAAATATCTAAATCTTCACTTTACTGTAAGTTTATTCTTATAGGTGTTAATTCTTATGTATGATGATTATCAGGATATTCTGATATTATCAACTTTAATTTTATAAATAATAAAAATAACAATATTATCTCACTTACACCCAATTATTCGTTACTCATTTATCTCAGAACAATATCGTACTCAATTTATATAGTTCACTGGTTTACCGAAAAATCTATATCGTTAATATACAAAAGTGTCTTTAATGTAAATTTTTGAATAAACTTTAATATTTCTCAGTCAGTAATCCTTCTGGTTTTATATATTTTAGTAGTTACATTAACTGCATCGTTAACCCATAAATCGCTTGAATAAGAAATGCAGCAACATTTAAAAACCGCACATTTTGTAAAATAATATATTTTTTGCGGAAATTAAATATGAAATCAATAACTAATTCATTGGCTCAAAATAAAAATAAATTATTGGTAGATGAGTGCCAAAATTCATTATCAGAAAATAACTTAGAACCTGATACTTTAACATTACCTATCTTGAAAGAATCCGAAAAAGACCTACTAATTGAGTATAATTATACTCAGCAAGCGTGTATTCATCAGTTGTTTGAAGCACAAGTAGAGCTTACACCTGAGACTGTAGCGGTCGTGTTTGAAGACCAACAGTTAACCTACCGTGAGTTGAATATCAAAGCCAATCAACTAGCACAATACTTACAAAATTTAGGTGTAGGGCCTGATATCCTCGTTGGCATCTGTGTAGAACGCTCCTTAGAAATGATAGTGGGATTGTTGGGTATTCTCAAGGCGGGTGGAGCCTATGCACCACTTGACCCAAATTATCCAGTTGAGCGCCTAGCTTTTATCTTAGAAGATGCTCAAGTTTCAGTATTGTTAACGCAAAAGCACTTATTAAATAATCTTCCTCAAAACTATACTCAAATTTTATGCCTTGATTCTGACAGAGAAATCCTATCTCAATACAGTTCAGAAAACCCCACGAGTTCAGTAACATCTGAAAATCTGGCTTACATAATTTATACTTCTGGTTCTACAGGTAAGCCCAAAGGTGTATTAATTAATCACTTCAATGTTGTGCGCTTATTTAAAGCTACCGAACATTGGTATCACTTTAACCAAGATGATGTATGGACGCTGTTTCACTCCTTTGCCTTTGACTTTTCTGTGTGGGAAATTTGGGGTGCATTAATTTACGGCGGACGGTTAGTTATAGTGCCATATTTAGTTAGCCGTTCTCCCGAAGCCTTCTATAAATTACTTTGCAAAGAAAAAGTTACAGTTCTCAATCAAACTCCTTCAGCTTTCCAACAATTAATCCACACAGAGCAGACAATTGCTGATTCTGGAAACTTAGCTCTGCGTTGGGTAATCTTTGGTGGGGAAGCATTAGAAATTCAAAGTTTAAAGCCTTGGTTTACTCGTTATGGGTATGAGTCTCCAAGGTTGGTGAATATGTACGGTATTACAGAAACTACCGTTCATGTTACCTATCGTCCAATCACAGAAGATGATTTGAGACCAGGAGCAGGTAGTGTGATTGGTTGTCCAATTCCTGACTTGCAATTGTATTTACTAGATGAGCATAGACAGTTAGTTAGCGTTGGTGTCCCTGGTGAAATCTATGTAGGAGGTGCAGGTTTAGCTCGTGGCTATCTTAATCGGCCCGATTTGACTGCGAAAGCTTTTATTGCTAACCCCTTGAGTAACGATCCGAAGGCGCAGCTTTATAAAACGGGTGATTTAGCAAGATATTTACCCAATGGAGACTTAGAATATCTCGGTCGCATTGACCATCAGGTGAAGATTCGTGGCTTCCGAATTGAACTAGGAGAAATTGAAAGAGAAATTGCTCAACATCCTGAAGTTCGCGAAATTGTCGTTCTAGCTCGGCAAGAAGAAACAGGCGAAAAGCAGTTAGTTGCTTATCTTGTTCCTGATCAGAACAGTAGTTACATATCCAATCAATTGCGTAGCTTCTTAGAGCAGCGACTACCTGATTACATGGTGCCATCAGCTTTTGTGTTATTAGAATCAATGCCTTTGACTGTAAATGGCAAAGTAAATAGACAGAAATTGCCAGCACCAAGTAGAGAACGTCCGCAACTTGAACAAGCGTACATTGCTCCCCAAAGCGATTTAGAGCGACTGCTTGCAGGTATTTTATCCGAACTGCTCAAAATAGATCGCGTTGGGATTGATGATAATTTCTTTGATTTGGGAGGAACTTCAATCTCAATTCTGCAAGTTGCTGTACGAGTACAACAGGAACTTGGTATTGAGCTACCTACCGTGAAGCTATTTCAGTATTCAACGATTAGCTCATTAGCAAACTATTTGCATTCAAACCAGAATAGCCAGCCGTCTTCTGACAAGCTGCAAAATCGCGCCCAACGCCAACAAGCCGCTCGTACTCGTCGCCGTAATCATCAACAAGGTGTTTAAGCAATGGTAAATATGCAAGCATCCGAGAACCAAGATCCTATTGATGGTGTTGCCATTATTGGCATGGTAGGAAGATTTCCTGGCGCTGGAAATGTCGATGAGTTGTGGCACAATCTGTGTGAGGGATTAGAGTCAACGACTTTTTTTGAAGATGAGGAACTAGATCCCAGTATTGATCCGAACCTTTACAAAGATCCTAGCTACGTAAAAGCTAAAGGAATCATTTCTGGGGGAGAAACCTTTGATGCTGCATTCTTTGGCATTAATCCCCTGGAAGCTGTAGTTATGGACCCACAGGCTAGAGTCTTTCTAGAGTTGGTTTATGAAGCCCTAGAAAATGCTGGTTATGAATCAGAGTCTTTTGAGGGTTTGATTGGTTTGTACGCTGGTTGCGGTCAAAATACTTATTTTGCTAACCACATTTCTGGACGTATGGAAATTGTCGATCGCATCGGTGAGTTCCAGACGATGTTAGCAAATGAAAAAGACTTTTTGACGACCCGTGCTGCTTACAAGCTCAACCTCAAAGGCCCGGCTATCAGTGTCAATACAGCCTGTTCCACTTCTTTGGTAGCAGTCATTCAGGCTTGCCAAGCCTTAACCAGCTATCAGTGTGATCTGGCTATGGCAGGTGGTGTATCTATGACTACACCTCAAAACAGTGGTTATGTGGCTCAAGAAGACAGTATGTTGTCTGGTGATGGGCATTGTCGTCCCTTTGATGCCGGCGCTCAAGGCACAATGTTCAACAATGGCGCAGGAGTAGTTGTCCTCAAGCGTTTAGAAGATGCACTCAATGATCGCGATCGCATCTATGCAGTAATTCGGGGTTGTGGTATCAATAATGACGGTGCTAATAAGGTAAGTTTTACGGCTCCCAGTGTAGACGGACAAGCAGAGGCGATTGCAATGGCGCAAGCTTATGCCAACTTTCACCCAGAAACCATCTCTTATATTGAAGCTCATGGTACAGCTACACCTTTAGGCGACCCGATTGAAATTGAAGCGCTGACGCAAGCATTTCGCGTACATACAGATGCTAAACAATTTTGTGCAATCGGCTCTCTTAAAAGCAATGTCGGACATTTAGTTGCGGCTGCTGGGGTAGCAGGATTAATCAAAACCGCTCTGGCTCTGCATTATAAAAAGATTCCACCTAGTTTAAATTTTGAGGCTCCCAACCCCAAAATTGACTTTACCAACAGCCCCTTCTATGTAAATACCAAACTAGCCCAATGGTCGGAGGGTGAAACTTTACGGCGAGCTGGTGTGAGTTCTTTTGGTGTCGGCGGTACTAATGCTCATATAGTGCTAGAAGAAGCGCCACAAATCCAAAGTTCAGGATCTTCGCGTCCACAGCAGCTATTGTTACTCTCGGCAAAAACTAGTAAAGCTTTAGAGGCTGCAACAGCGAATTTACGGCAATATTTACAGTACAATGCCGAAATTAACTTAGCTGATGTAGCTTATACTTTACAGCGAGGGCGCAAAGCCTTCAACTACCGAAGCAGTGTAGTTTGTCACGATATCACAGATGCGATCGCAGCCCTGCAATCTTTAGATCCAAATCAAGTAAATACCCGTCATACAGAAGTCCGCAATCCAGCCGTTGTCTTCATGTTCCCCGGACAAGGATCGCAATATGTGAACATGGGACTGAATCTTTACAACCACGAAACTGTGTTTCAGGAGGTAGTAGATGAATGTGCTGAAATCCTTAAACCTTTACTGGGCAGGGATTTACGAGAAATAATCTATCCTGTACCGAGCGATCGCGAAACTGCGGCTATCTCTATGCGGCAAACCTGCTTTACCCAACCAGCATTATTCGTTATTGAATACGCATTAGCGCAGCTGTGGCAAAGTTGGGGAGTCAAACCCCAAGCCATGATTGGCCACAGTATTGGTGAATTTGTCGCCGCCTGTATTGCGGGTGTACTTACCTTAGAAGATGCACTGATGTTGGTTGCAACTCGCGGTCGCTTAATGTGGGAGTTACCAGCAGGGGCTATGCTTTCAGTGCGCCTACCAGCCAAAGAGTTAGAGCCGCGATTGAGTGCAGAACTAGCGATCGCCGCAATTAATAGCCCTTCCTTGTGTGTAGTTTCTGGCCCCACAGAGGCGATCGCAGTTCTGCAAAAACAACTTGAAAGCGAAGAAGTTATCTGTCGCCATTTACACACTTCCCACGCTTTCCACTCTCCCATGATGGATAGCATCATTCACCCCTTTGCTGAGGTAGTTGGGAAAGTTAAATTATCACCTCCCCAAATTCCCTTTGTTTCCACAGTTACCGCCGATTGGATTACAGCCCAGCAAGCAACCGATCCGATGTATTGGGCTACACATCTACGCCAGACTGTGCGATTTGCTGAGGGCGTACAAACCCTATGGCAGCAGCCAAAACGAGTGCTGTTAGAGGTGGGGCCGCGAATCACAACTACGACCTTAGCCCGGCAACAAGCAAAAGATATTAAACAACAGATTGCGATTCCTTCTCTAAGTGATAACGCTGAGAATGAAGCCGAATGGACGGCATTACTCAAGGCAGTAGGACAACTGTGGCTAGCAGGAGTATCTATTGACTGGAGCAACTTCTATCAAAGAGAAACGCGACAACGAATTCCTCTACCTACCTATCCCTTTGAACGCCAACGCTTCTGGATCGATCCTCCACCTCATCCCAATCGTGCATTAACTCCCAAACTTTCAAATCCCCAGTTATTAGAAAAGGCCAAAACTCTGACAACATCTCCTCTGCAAAAACTCATTCCCCTGCTCAAAGAAACTATCGAAGAAACTTCAGGATTGGAAATCGCTAGTGTTGACGACTCGACAACGTTTTTAGAAATGGGATTAGATTCCTTATCTCTGATGCGAGTCGGGTTAGCTTTGAAGAAAAAATTTCAAGTCAAGGTAACACTTAGGCAGTTACTAGAAATTTGCCCGAATTTAGGAACGCTAGCTGATTTAATCAATCAAGCTTTGTCTCCCGAAGCTTTATCCGCACTAGGATTAACAGAAACCGTTACAGACCCCATAGCACCTGTAACCACATCACCCACTTTGGTAGTCCATGAAGTTCATACAAATGGATCTGCACCTCAAATTTGTCCCCAACCAGCTGCATCTAGTTTCCTAGAAAATGTAATTAATCAGCAGCTACAAATTATGAGCCAGCAATTAGCACTATTAGCTAATAACAGCCAATCAACAATTCCAGTTGTACCTGCGGTGACATCCCAAAATAATAGTATCAAGCCAAAAAATGCTGTATCTGTTCCCCCAACCCAAACCAGCAAAGAATCAGCATCGGTAGACACAGAACCAGCAGAAGTTACCAATAACAGCCTACGCAATCGTCCTCCGCAACCTGATGCCAAATTAGGACGAGATCCACAAGGGAACCCCGCTTGGTATATTCCTGATACTGAGCGACCTGGCAAATATCTACAAGTTGCCAGTTTTTACTGAAGCGTGGGTAGTAAATATTTAGTAACAAATTGATATGTAAATTGTCTCCAAAAATTAGGTTTTTAACCGACTAATCTGGTTAATTTACAATCAAATTTTACGCAAAAGATTAATACTGCTAATCTTATCTAAATATCAAGAGAAAATAAATTGTTATGTTTAATAATAAAAAAAGCTGAACAGTTAGAAAAATCAACAATAAAACTAGGTAATTTGTTTTATCGTTAGTCGCATTCAGTTTAAATACCTCCAATTCTCAGCCATTAAAAAAAACTATAACATCAAGTGTTTTTATGAGTTTATTACCTTTTAATTCACAATCTGTATTAACATCTGTTGATTTCGATCCATTTTCAGATGGAGAGTTATTATTGACTGCCCCTGCAACCGAATCTCAAAAAGAAATTTGGGCTTCTGTACAAATGGGAGACGGTGCCAATTGTGCTTATAATCAATCCCAATCTCTGCGACTAAAAGGAAATCTGGATGTAAAAGCTCTCCAGTCTGCTATGCAAGAGTTAGTCCAACGTCATGAAGCGTTACGGACAACCTTTAGCACAGATGGCAATACACTCTGCATTGTTGCTTCCCTGAGAATAGAAATCCCGATCATCGATCTTTCTAGACTGGAGTCACAGGAGCAAGAAACAAAAATAGCTAGTATTTTGCAACAAGAGGTAAAACAACCCTTTGATTTAGAACACGGCCCTCTATTTCGGGCAAAAATTGTCAAATTGCATCTGCAAGAACATCTAGCAATTTTGACTGCCCATCACATTATTTGCGATGGTTGGTCATGGACGGTGTTGTTACCAGATGTGGGTAAACTCTATTCTGGCTTGCAACAGGGTATTGTTCCTGAATTGGAAGAACCAGATCGCTTCAGTGAATATGCGACGTTGCAAGAAGAAGAAACCCAAAGTTCAGAAGCGATCGCCACAGAAAAATATTGGTTAGATCAATTCTCTGATTCTCTGCCTGTGCTGGATTTCCCCAGCGATCGCCCACGTCCATTATTCAGAACCTTTAATGCTGCCCGTGAAGATTGGCATTTAAATCCCGAACTAGTTGTCAACCTCAAACAACTAGGAACAAAACTTGGTTGTAGCTTTATGACTACCATCTTGTCAGGATTAGAGGTGTGGCTCCACCGCCTGACAGGACAGAACGACTTGGTTGTAGGTGTTTTCGCCGCCGGACAAGCTGCTTTAGGTCAATATAATCTCGTAGGACACTGTGTTAATTTATTACCACTGCGTAGCCGCATCAATGGAGAAAAATCCTTTATTGACTACTTGCAAACGCGGCGCTCGGCTGTATTAGATGCTTATGACCACCAACAATTTACTTTTGGCAGTCTAATCAAAAAACTAGTGTTTCCACGGGATTCTAGTCGTATTCCCTTAGTACCAATCACCTTTAATATCGAGCAGGGCTTGGACGGAAACAGTTTGCCATTTGCAGGGCTGGAGGTAGAGTGTTTCTTCAATCCTCGCGAATTTGAGAATTTTGAACTATTTATCAATGCTACAGAATTACGTGGTCAGCTTATTCTGGAATGTCAGTACAACACCAATTTATTTGATGCTGATACTATCCGTCGCCGAATGGCAGAGTTTGAGGCTCTCTTAGCAGGTATAGTTGCTAACCCCAATCAAATTATTGCCAAATTGCCAATCTTGCCAACAACTGAGCAACAGTTATTAGCAGCATGGAACAATACTCAAACAGCTTATCCTCAAGATAAATCCATTCACCAGCTGTTTGAAACTCAAGTGGAGCGAACACCAGATGCGATCGCTGTTGTGTTTCAAAATCAACAACTGACTTATCTGGAACTTGAGGAGCGTGCCAATCAGCTAGCTCATTATCTCCAAACGTTGGGAGTCAAGCCTGGAGTGCTAGTTGGCATCTTTTTGGAACGGTCAACAGAAATAGCGATCGCTCTACTAGCTGTACTCAAGGGAGGTGGTGCTTATGTCCCCTTAGACCCCACTTATCCCAAAGAACGCTTGATCTTCATGCTTGATGATGCTCAAGTATCCGTGTTACTTACCCAAGCCAACCTACTTGATTTGTTACCAAATCAGGTAGAAGTAGTTTGTTTGGACACAGATAAAGAAAAAATTACCCATTATCCAACTCACAAACCTGCTTACCTAGCAAATACTGAGAATCTAGCCTACGTCATTTACACTTCCGGCTCCACAGGAACACCTAAGGGAGTAAAAGTTTCTCACCAAAATGTTGTCAACCTCCTAGGAAGTATGCGTGAGCAACCAGGTTTGACGCAGCAAGATATTCTGCTATCTGTCACCACTCTCTCCTTTGATATTGCCGTTCTGGAAATCTTCTTGCCGTTAATCGTGGGGGCAACTACTCTGATAGTCAGCCGTGAGGTGGCTACGGATGGTGAGAAACTGCTCAAAACTCTCAACCATTCAGGAACAACAGTCATGCAGGCCACTCCTGCAACCTGGCGATTGCTGCTGGCAGCTGGCTGGCAAGGTTCCAAACAACTCAAGATTCTGTGCGGTGGGGAAGCATTACCACCTACTTTAGCTAAGGAACTGGTGAATCGTGCCCACAGTGTTTGGAATATGTACGGGCCAACTGAAACAACAATCTGGTCTACCTGCTATCAAATTAAAGCAGACGGAATGCCTCTGATTGGTCAGCCCATTGCCAATACTGAAATTTATCTATTAGATGCTTATCAGCAGCCTGTGGCTGTAGGAGTTCCTGGTGAACTTTATATCGGCGGTGCAGGTGTAGCGTTGGGTTATTTGAATAGACCTGAGCTAACTACAGAAAGGTTTATCTCCAACCCATTCAGCCAAGTACCTCATACTCGACTCTATAGAACAGGTGATTTAGTTCGTTATCGCACCGATGGCAACCTTGAATATCTGCAACGAATTGACAATCAATTTAAAATTCGCGGTTTTCGGATTGAATTGGGTGAGATTGAAATGGTGATGGCTCAACATCCTATTGTGAAAGAAGCTGTCGTTGTTGTGCGAGAAGATATCCCCGATGAGAAAATTTTAGTCGGTTATCTAGTTCCAAAACCACCATCGGAAGTTGAGTCTTCAGCAAAGTCTGCTAGCAGTACTCAACACACTCAAGCCTGGAATCAAAGGTCGGACTTACTGTCTGAATCAGAATCTTTACAAAACCAGACTTTAAGTGATGCTTATGCCAATAGCCCCATACAGAAGCAGACAGGAAATAATCAGCTAATCCCACAATTACGCCAGTTCTTGAAGGAAAAGTTACCAAACTATATGGTACCCACTACCTTTGTGACACTGGATGCGATGCCCCTTACTCCTAATGGCAAAGTAGATCGAAAGGCTCTACCAATACCCGATTTTGCTCGTCCAGAACTGACGGAAGGTTATGTTGCACCTTGCACCTTGGTTGAACAGCAGATTGCTGGCATTTGGGCACAAGTCCTCAACTTAAAAAATATCGGCATTCATGACAACTTCTTTGAGCTAGGGGGACATTCAGTACTGGCAATTCAAGTCACTTCCCGGTTGCGTCAAACCTTTCAAGTAGAAATACCTTTACTCAACTTATTTGAAGTATCAACTGTAGCTGACTTAGCTGAACGAGTTGAAACACTGCAATGGGCAGCGCAAAATTATCAAGCTTCTCCGACTGAAATGAGCGGCGACTACGAAGAGGGACAACTATGAAAACCATTCATGAGTTTTTATCAGAACTACGTCATCTAGATGTGAAATTATGGATCGAAGACGGTAGCCTGCGCTATCGCGCTGCTAAGGAGAGCCTGACACCAGATTTACTGGAGCAGATGCGAGAACGGAAAGCCGAAATCTTAGAATTTCTCCTCCAGGCTAATGTTGGTAGTAACAATCTTCCTCATATATTACCTAACATCAGAGATGGCAAACTCCCTCTTTCTTTTGCTCAACAACGCTTATGGATTTTAGAGCAATTTCATCCTGGTAATGTCTACAATATACCTCTAGCCTATCGCCTCACAGGTTCACTGAATGTGGTACTACTGGAGCAATGTCTAGTTGAAATTGTCCGCCGTCACGAAATCCTACGAGTTACCTTTACATCTATAGATGGGCAACCCAGTCAAGTCATATCTCCAGATATAACCCTGAATCTGCCGCTTGTCGATTTGAGTCAGTTGCCTCTAGAACAGCGAGAAATTGAAGAAAAAAGACTGGCTGCTCAGGAAGCTCAACAACCTTTCGATCTTTTGCAAGGGCCATTTCGCTTTAAACTGCTACGCCTAACTGAACAGGAGAATATGCTGCTCCTGAACCTGCATCATATTATTGCAGATGGTTGGTCTTCAGAGGTTTTCTTTCAGGAACTCACAACACTTTATGAAGCCTTTGCTGCTGGCAAACCCTCCCCACTACTGGAATTACCTATCCAGTATACTGACTACGTTCACTGGCAGCGTCAGTGGTTACAAGATGCAGTCCTAAAATCTCAGCTTGATTATTGGAAGCAGCAGCTAAGTGGCAACCTACCCATACTAGAGCTACCCAGCGATCGCCCACGACCACCTGTCCAAACTTATTCAGGCGATATCTGTCGCCAGATGCTACCGCAGACGTTAACTGATGCCCTCAAGGCTTTGAGTCAGCAGTCAGGGGTAACACTGTTCATGACTTTATTAGCAGCCTTCAAGGTATTGCTCCATCGCTATACAGGACAAGAGGATATTCTTGTTGGCTCCCCAATTGCCGGTCGCAACCAGATAGAAACCGAAGGATTGATGGGTTTATTTGTCAATACTTTGGTCATGCGGACTGACCTTTCCGGCAATCCCAGTTTTCGGGAAATACTCGATCAAGTGCGTCAGGTAGCTTTAGGTGCTTACGATCACCAAGATTTACCTTTTGAAAAACTGGTGGAAGAACTTAATCCAGAACGCGATCGCAGTCATTCACCACTATTTCAAGTAATGTTCGCCATGAATCCTCCTTGGACAAAGGGGGCACGAGAAGTAGCAGGTTTGAAAATTGCCTCCATCTTTGGATACACTCACACCAGTACGGCAAAATTTGATTTAACTCTGATGATACGTGATACAGGCAAAGGATTGAGAGCCTCTTTTGAATACAATACTGACTTATTCGATGAAGCCACGATCGCGCGGATGCTTGGACATTTCCAAACAATGCTTGCAGGTATTCTTGCTAACCCAGAGCAACGCATCTCAGAGTTACCGTTATTAACGCCAGCCGAACGGCAGCAGTTACTTGTAGAGTGGAACAATACTCAAACTGACTATCCCCGGCAGGCTTGCATTCATCAACTGTTTGAGTCACAAGTCGAAAGTACACCCAATGCTGTAGCACTCGTATTTGCAGGACAAGAACTAACATACCAACAGTTAAATAAACAAGCCAATCAGCTAGCACACCACTTGCAAAGCCTGGGTGTAGGGCCAGAAGTAATGGTGGGATTGTGTGCAGAGCGATCGCTCCAAATGGTAATCGGGTTACTGGGTATTCTCAAGGCAGGTGGAGCTTATGTTCCTTTAGATCCCATGTACCCCCAAGAGCGCCTTAGCTTGATGTTAAAAGATGCTCAAGTGGAAATCTTGCTCACTCAACAACATCTGCTCGAAAAATTACCTGTGTGGGGAGCAAAGGTGGTTTATTTGGATAGTGATGCTGAAGCGATTGCTCAACATAGTCAGGAGAATACAGTTAGCCAAACTACCCCTGAAAACTTGGCTTATGTAATCTACACATCTGGTTCTACAGGCATCCCCAAAGGTGTTACCGTCATACATCGGGGTGTCGTGCGCTTAGTTAAAGACACCAATTACATTAGTTTGGGTGCAGAAAATGTGTTTTTACAGTTAGCGCCCATATCCTTTGATGCTTCCACTTTTGAAATTTGGGGATGTTTGCTCAACGGCGCAAAGTTAGTGCTCATGCCACCTCACGCACTATCGCTATCAGAACTAACAGAAGCTCTGAAATATTATCGTGTAACGATACTGTGGTTAACTGCTGGTCTTTTCAACTTAATGGTAGATGAGTATGTTGAAGACTTAAAACAAGTTCGACAACTTTTAGCTGGTGGAGATGTTTTATCTGTCCCTCACATCCAAAAACTTTTGCAAGCAGGCGGAGATTGTCACCTGATTAATGGCTATGGGCCAACGGAAAATACAACTTTTACTTGTTACTATTCTTTAGACAGCAATATTAAAATTAATGGTTCTATTCCCATTGGCCGACCTATTTCCAATACACAAACTTACATACTGGATAGCAATTTGCAGCCTGTCCCGATTGGTATACCAGGTGAGTTATATATTGGCGGTGATGGTTTGGCTAGGGGTTATCTCAAACGACCAGAATTAACCACCGAAAAGTTTATTTATAACCCTTTTAAAAATTCACAATTTGAATCGGATCGTCTATATAAAACTGGCGATTTAGCTCGTTATTTACCAGATGGCAATATTGAGTTTATCGGACGTTTAGACCATCAAGTAAAGATTCGCGGCTTCCGCATTGAGTTGGGAGAAATTGAGGCGATGCTCGGTCAACACCCAGGAGTACAGAAAAATGTCGCTGTTGTCAGAGAAGATGTTCCTGGCAATAAATTGATAGTTGCTTATCTTGTTCCTCAGTTAGGTGAAACTATTGTTAGCGATGAAATGCAAAGCTTTCTCAAGCAAAAATTGCCCGATTATATGTTGCCTGCGGTCTTTGTCATACTAGACTCTCTGCCACTTAATGCTAATGGCAAAGTTGAACGCAAAGCTTTACCTGTGCCCAATTTAACTAATTCTAAAATAGAAACAACATTTGCTACAGCAGAAAATCCACTACAACTTCAATTAACAGAAATCTGGGAAAATGTTTTAGGAGTTCATCCGATTGGAATAACAGACAACTTTTTTGATTTAGGTGGACATTCACTGCTGGCAGTACGTCTGTTTTCTCAAATTGAAAAGATCGCAGACAAAAATTTAGCTCTATCTATCCTTTTGCAAGCACCAACTATTGAGCAGTTAGCTAATGTTATTGAGCGAGAAATATGCTCAAAACCTGGGATTGCAGCAACACCAATAGCTGATGTCAAGTCTGAAACATCAATTCCTTGGTCATCTTTAGTATCTATTCAACCCAACGGTTCTAAGCCTCCTTTCTTCTGTGTACATGGTTTTGGTGGAGAAGTTTTACGTTTCCGTGAATTGGCAGTGCATTTAGGATCAGATCAACCATTTTATGGACTACAACCACAAGGGTTAGATGGAAAACAGCTTCCATATACCCGGATTGAAGACATGGCAGCGCACTATATTCAACAAATCCAGACTATTCAGCCCCATGAGCCTTATTTGATTGGCGGATACTCTTCCGGGGGTATAATTGTTTACGAGATGGCTCGGCAATTGGTCAGGCAAGGTAAGAAAGTAGCTTTGCTAGTTTTATTTGATACCTACGGCTCAAGAAATATTGAATCTGTGCCATTGCAAAAACCAACCTCTCGTAATTGGAAGAGTCTTTTCGCAACTACATCTAACTATGTTATTAAGCAGGTAAAAGGAAATACAGAGCTGCTTAAGTATCAGACCAAAGAGATCCTCTGGCGAATTGTCTTTCACTTTCACCTGATTCTCGGACGCCCCTTACCTTACTCCAACCGGAAATTCATGGTGGAACAGGCCACTAGAGAAGCGCTCAGAAAATATGTTTTACAAGTTTACTCAGGTCGAGCAACCGTATTCCGAACAGAAGATAATCTTGTAGTTGGACAACAGGAGGCTGATCCCAAAATGGGTTGGGGTAAATTGGCATTAGGAGGAGTGGATATTTATGATGTTTCTGGGATTCATAATTCCATTTTTAAAGAACCCCATGTACGAACTGTATCCGAAAAAATGAAGGCTTGCATAGATGAAATTATTGCAGAAACCTAAATCTTTCTAGACTTATAGGAATATTTCACTCAGTGAGGTACAAAACTTAAGTCTCTAAGCCAGATATAAAGCCTGTTTTGCTTGTGACTCTCAGAATTTAAGTAGACGAGCAAAGCTATTTCTAAATTCTGTTTTAGTGATAGCTTTCTAACCTCATCTCGCTTGCGGGATGGGGTTGTTTTATGCGCGAGTAATAACTTCAACTGGCGGCTTGTATAGATGTGTAAATGCGATCGCCAATAAGGCCTTTGCATCAGTGATAAACCTCTGCATCAGCGTGTTACAGGCATTTTTTGACGGTGAATAACCAAGGGACAGCAAATTACACCGCGACTTTCAAAGCTGATTCTCTGTTTGCGCCATTTATTATTATTGATGGTATGGTAATATCGATCCGAAGGTTTAGGCAGTAAATTTACTGAAGTTAACTATTAGATTTTTATATTTATATAGGACTCCGATTTGATTTTTGAAAACATCCTGAGACTGAAAAGCCCGTTTTATCAGGATTTTATCTAAAATCTTGTTCAGAAATCAAATATGATTCCTATATCAGTTTAATAATTGACTCCTTTGCTATGCCAAAAAAATCCGGCTTCTTCTACGTGATTTCCAGGGTATAGCCCGTAACGGCTGCAACGAAAAAACTATTAATTAATAAGAGTAATTATGTCAGACACCATCCCGATCGCGATCGCAAAAGAGCCAATTCAAGACTTGTATGAGCAAATACCTGCTACTCACCTAGTTTTCATAGACCCACAGGTTGAGAAATACCAAAGTCTGGTAGCAGGTGTATTGCCAAACACCTCTGTTGTAGTCTTAGATCCTCACCAGAATGGCATTGAACAAATTAGCCAAGTGCTGGCAACTCATCGTCAAATCAACAGCCTACACATTGTTTCTCATGGCGCACCAGGGCAAGTTTATTTGGGGAACAGTCAACTCAGCTACGAAACCCTCAACCATTATGCTTGGCAACTCATGGACTGGGCAAATGTTTTGAGTGCAGATGCACAACTGCTGTTGTATGGTTGCGAAGTCGGGCAAACAGAGCAAGGTAAAGCATTTGTACAGCGTCTGAGTGAATTGACAGGTGCAGTAGTAGCGGCGTCTGATGACTTAACGGGGAGTACTGCATTAGGTGGTGACTGGGAACTGGAGGTTTCTACGAGGGCAATTATTCCTACTCTGGCGTTTCAGCCAGAAGTAATGGCAGCCTATGCTTCAGTACTAGCCGATCCAGTAGTAGCGAAGGCAATTCCGGATCAAGAAGCCACCGAAAAGATATTCTTCAACTTCACTGTCCCAGATGACACCTTCACTGATGCGGATGTTGGTGACACCCTCACCTACACTGCAACCCTGGAAAACGATAATCCTCTGCCAAATGGTTTGAAGTTCAATCCTACTACCCGTACCTTCAGTGGCACTCCTGACAATGGGGACGTAGGTAGTATAAACATCAAAGTTACTGCTAAAGACATTGGTGGAGAAACAGCCAGTGATGTGTTTAAAATCACGATTAATAATGTCAACGATCCTCCAGTCTTGGTAAAAGAAATTGCAGATCAAGAAGCCACCCAGAACATACTCTTCAACTTCACTGTCCCAGATAACACTTTCACTGATGCGGATGTTGGAGACATTCTCACCTACACTGCAACCCTAGAAAACGATGATCCTCTGCCGAATGGGTTGAAGTTCAATGCTGCTACCAGGACTTTCAGTGGCACTCCTGAGAATAAGGACGTAGGTAGTCTAAATATCAAAGTTACCGCTAAAGATGTTGCTGGAGAGCAAGCCAGTGATGTGTTTAAACTCACAGTTAATAATGTCAATGATCCTCCAGTCTTGGTAAAAGAAATTGCAGACCAACAAGTTACTGAAGACACACTCTTTAACTTCACTGTCCCATCTGACACCTTTACCGACCCGGATGTTGGAGACATCCTCACCTACACTGCAACTCTGGAAAATGATGACTTACTACCCACTTGGTTGAACTTCAATCCGACTACCTTTACCTTCAGTGGTACTCCTGAGAATGAGGACGTAGGTAGTTTGAATATCAAAGTCACAGCTAAGGATGTTGCTGGAGAGCAAGCCAGTGATGTGTTTCAGCTTGCGGTTGCTGACGATACAGCTCTAGTAACAGTTACAGGCGATATCTTTAGTGTCCAGACTAAGCTGAACATTAAAGGTGATAAAGCAAAACTCTCAGTCAATATTAAAAACAACACCTCTTCAGAGGTGAATGAACTAAGTGTATTTACTGTTGACGATGAAGAAGGTACGATTAACGGCATAGCCCCTGGTGCAGAAGGCTATACGCAAGCGGCTCTTTTGCGTTCAAAGGTGGTTTTCTCCGCCCTTGCCAATCTGCCTAATGGTTTTAATCCCGCCGACCTGAAAAATATATTAGAATTTGACTCTGATACCAAACTCAAATTTTATCTGGTATCCAACAGTACTACTCAGGATGTACAGTCTGGAAAAACCCCCTTATCAAGTGTGCTTTTTTCCTCAGGTACAAATAGCAACATAGAAGATGAAGGGTTTTCTCTTAATTTCCAGAATTTGGTTGTGAATATTCAGCCAACCAATCAAGAAGTATCTTTAGGTACTGGTCTGCAAGGCAAATATCAAGGCGAACTGATTGATTTACGGAGTGTGACACAACCGATAACAGCTGAGTTTGTAGTCAACAGAGAGGCATCTTACAATAACTTTGTCGGCTTCTATCAGGTAGCTGATGAAAATGGTGGTATTGACACCAACGGTGATGGCACAGCAGATATTCTCGTTGGCCAGGCTGGCTACGCCGAAGCTGCTGTGCGTGGGCGTGTTGCAGGCATTGACTTGGCGGTGGGCAACCAAGGCACTGCAAATTACACTGGTACTTTCGATCCGAATTCTTTGTTTGCACCATTTATTATTGCGGATGGCACACCTGATGCGATTCTGAATGGCAATGCCAATAAAAATGTTTACTTCACATTCTTGGGTGCTAATTCAGATAAGGTAGATCACATTCGGCTGTTGGGAAATAACACCTTTGGTTTTGAAGATTTAGCAAATGGTGGTGACAAAGATTACAACGATATGATTGTGCAGGTCAATTTGAGTGCCAATCTTGCCTAGTATCAAAGGCGAGTAATTACTTAGTAAAATTAAACAACTTCATCCCGGTTGCGGGATGAGGTTGTTTTATGCATGAGGATTAAATGGACTCGCTATTAATTAAATTAGTAAATTTACTGAGGGCAGTTCTTGTCTTTCCTTCATAAATTTAATAGTTGATTCCTCTAAGGTGACAAAAAATCTTTACTTTTCCAGTTAATTTTTATTAAATTAAGCTAGCCAAAAAGTGATGGAGAATTCTTTCATAATTAAGTATAGATGATGTTTAACAAGGAAAGCTGCTGTCTTTCGTCATTAATGATATTGTCAATCTCTATATTCGAGAATTTGTAAAAAATAATTCAGAAATTTAAAGTTTTTTTTTATTACATAATTTTTCATTAGGGTATTTACTTAGAAAAGCATCTATGATATTTTCATGTTGATTATCATAAATTAAAATATGCAACGCTAAATTTAACAACCGCGTTTATGTGTCTTGGTTTGACGATCAGTATCCATCTTGCATACTTGCAATGCTAAATATTGATTTTAATTTTGTATAAATCATGTGGCGTTAACCAAGTGATAACTTGTACTCAATCTATTTAGACTATGCTTGGTTTTGAAAAACGCATAACAATCGTAACCGTGTGATATAAATACAGGTCTGCAATTAGACGAACCTTTCCTTTGTGCTTTTACAAATTTAAACACCTGAATTCCAGAAAAGTATTGTCACTGCTGGCATAAAACCAAACACTGGCACTGTTAGTAAAAGATATAGCCCCTAATATTTTCGACTTAATTCTTCACTTTTACTTGTTTTATATGACTTATATTAAGAACACTTTTCCCGAATTTATCACCGCCCTAGAGGGGTTTGAGCAGTTGCCAGATGGGGCGATCGCTAATCTATCAGAACAACTGCAAGCCTGGCGCTATCGCATAGGTCAGAAAATCATCGGTAAAGAAAGTCTCCCGGAACGCATCACCATCATTTATGAAGGACAAGTGCGGCTGTTGGGATACGACCCCCAGACGCAAATGCCAATCACCCTAAAATTACTGCAACCGGGGGAAATTATTGGTGAAATTGGTTTGTTGCGCGATGTCGCCTGTGAAACAGCGATCGCTTCTACCGAAGTAGTATGTTTAACCTTGAGTGCATCAGCATATTTTAGCTTTCTGGCTTTATACCCAGCTTTTGCCGAAGCTCGCAAGAACCGCAGTTATTTGGTAGAAGTTTTCGATATTCTCAGTTCCTATTGGCAAAAACAAGCGATCGCTACCTTAAATCTCAGAGAACTGGCAGAAAAAGCCTTACCCCAAGCGAAAATACATTATCTCCCTTTAGGAAAAACTCCATTCAACCAACTGGATAGCAAAAGCGTTTGGTTTGTGAGTGGCGGTGGTATCACGAATTTCTCACCTGGCGATCGCCTAGAATCAGAGGATGATAGAGACAAGATCCAGGTCATCGGTCAAAATCCCGCACGCTTGCTTGGTATACATCCGTCAGATTTGATCCTAGAAGATAGTCGTCATCAGATAGAACTTGCGGTAAGTGAAACCAGAGTAGATAGAGATAGCGCTGACGACCTAGATATTATTCCCTACGCATCAGACGAAGTAGTTCCACAGACACCCCCCCAAACTTCCAAGAATTCGTCAACACAAAAATACCCATTTTTTGGCGGTAAAGGAGAACTAAATACAGCCTTCGCCTGCTTCCAAATGATCGCGAAGCACCTAGAAATGCCGTTTCGTCGAGAGGTGGTTCGCCGCATCTTAACTGAGCAAATCAAACGTCAGGGGACTATATCGTTTCAAGTTACTGCTTACTTGGCAGAATTAATTGGACTGAAGGCACAGTTGATAGAGTTACCAGTCGCCTCAGTGACGCGCATTCCGACACCGGCGCTGATTCGTTATGGCGATAATTTTGCCGTTTTATACGAAGTAAATGCCAATACTGTAGTTGTGGGTGTACCATCCAAAGGAATTGTGCGTTGCAAACCCGCTCAACTGGTTGAACAATTAGATGTCGATCCAACCAACTTTCCGCCCCAAGTTAGGGTATTACTGCTGACTGCTACCAATCAAACGCCGCAAGAGCGTTTTAGTTTGCGGTGGTTTATACCCTATTTGTCAAAGCACCGTCGAGTTCTGATAGAGGTCTTTATTGCTTCCTTTTTCGTGCAGTTGGCAGCGTTGGCAAATCCCCTAGTCGTTCAGTTAATTATCGACAAAGTTATCACTCAAAATAGTATTGGTACACTACATATTTTAGGGGTTTTGCTATTAGTAGTTGGGCTATTTGAAGCAGTACTAACTACCTTACGAACCTACTTATTTGTTGATACCACTAACCGGATCGATATGGGTTTAGGGTCGCAAATCATTGACCACTTACTACGTTTACCGCTACGCTATTTTGAACGCCGACCGGTGGGTGAACTTTCCACTCGCATCAACGAATTAGAAAATATTCGCCAATTCCTCACGGGTACTGCCTTGACAGTGGGGTTGGATGCTCTATTCTCGGTGGTTTATATCGGTGTGATGCTGATTTATAGTTGGCAACTCACCTTAGTCGGCTTAAGCACAATTCCTGTGTTTGTCGTGATCACCTTAATTGCTTCTCCCACTATTAGCAGACAGTTACGTGCCAAAGCCGAACGCAACGCCGAAACTCAATCTTATTTAGTGGAGGTGATGTCAGGCATTCAAACAGTAAAAGCGCAAAATATCGAATTGCGATCGCGCTTTTCTTGGCAAGAGCGTTACGCCCGATTTGTCGCCGCTGGTTTTAAAACAGTTGTGACTTCTACCCTCGCTAACTCTACCAGTAACTTTCTCAACAAACTCAGCAGCTTACTAGTTTTGTGGGTAGGAGCTTATTTAGTACTGCAACAACAATTAACTTTAGGTGAATTAATTGCTTTTAGGATTATATCGGGTTACGTCACCAGCCCAATATTACGTTTAGCTCAACTTTGGCAAAGCTTCCAAGAAACTGCCTTGTCTCTAGAGCGTTTAAGCGATATTGTCGACACCCCACAAGAAGGAGAAACAGACCGCTACAATATACCCTTACCTACGATTAAGGGTGCAGTGAAATATGAAAATGTTTCCTTCCGCTTTGGCACAAGTGGCCCTCTGCAACTTTCTAATGTCAGCCTCGAATTTGCGCCAGGTAAATTTATCGGCATCGTCGGACAAAGTGGATCTGGTAAAAGTACGATGATGAAATTACTGCTGAGACTTTACGAAACTGAGTCCGGCAGAATTTTGATTGATGGTTATGATATCGCCAAAGTCGAACTTTATTCGCTACGACGACAAATTGGGGTAGTTCCTCAAGAGACATTATTGTTTGACGGCAGCGTTCAGGAAAATATTGCCCTAACCAATCCCGATGCCACAACCGAAGAAATTATCGAAGCGGCTCAGGTTGCGTGCGCCCACGAGTTTATCATGAACTTACCCAACGGTTACAATACGCGGGTAGGAGAACGGGGTTCTGCACTTTCAGGTGGACAACGACAAAGAATTGCGATCGCTCGTTCTGTTTTACAACGACCAAAATTATTAGTTTTAGATGAAGCAACTAGTGCATTAGATTATCCCACAGAACGGCAAATATGTCTCAACTTAGCCAAAGCATTCAAGGGTGATACAGTATTTTTTATTACCCACCGACTAAACACTGTAAGTAATGCAGACATGATTGTTGTAATGGATAATAGCAGGGTTATAGAACAAGGTAGCCATCAAGAATTAATGGCTACTAAGGGTCATTATTATTACCTGTATCAGCAACAAGATGTAAACTTGTAATTAGTCATTCTTGAGGGCAAAGGTTTTTGGCATCGGGAAACATTGCCCACCTTACAAAAAAGTCAAAATCCAAAATCCAAAATCGTTATGACTCAACTTAATGGGAATCATCTCAACGGCAATCATAAAAACGGCAATCACAAAAATGGAGTGAAGCACGATTCACAGGTACTGACAAAACAACAGAAAGCTATTCAAGAGTCTTTCACTAACTCAAATACTCAGGAATTTGAGCAATCTATTGTCTTGCGCCAATCTCCAATTTGGTCGCGTACAATCATGATTACATTAGTGGGGCTAGCCTGCTTTGGAATTGCTTGGGCTTATTTTGCAAAAATTGAGCAAGTAGTGCCAGCAACAGGGCAATTAAAACCCCAAGGAACAGTAAAAGAAGTTCAGGCTCCTGTTAGTGGAGTGGTGAAAACAGTTAATGTAAAAGATGGACAAGAAGTCAAGCCAGGAACATTACTGCTAACTTTTGATTCCATAGCCTCTGTTGCCGAATTAAATTCTTTGAATAAAATTCGCCTTGCATTAATGAAAGAAAACCAGATTTATCGCCGATTGATGAATGCAAGCACGGCCAATGGATCTGAACTGTTATATTTGCGCGGTAATTTGCCACAAGAAACTACTTTTCTGCTGAAAAGTCGGGCCGCATTAGTAGCAGAAAATGAATTATTCCGTACTCAATTAAAAAATTCTGGTCAAGATTCTGGAGTAGGAATTGATGAGCAACAACTTCTACGAGTGGCTAAACAAGAATTAGACTCTCGCTCATCATCAGCACGATTAGAAGTAGAAAAAACCAAAAAACAATTTACTCAAAATCAAATTAAACTAGAAGATAGTAAAGCAAGTTTAGCTATTCAACAGGGGATTTTAAATAAACTGAAGGTATTAGCAGAAGAAGGTGGTATTTCTCAACTTCAGTATCTCAACCAGAAACAAGAAGTTCAAAACCGCACAGCGGAAGTAGGGCAACTAGGCGAGGAACTAAAACGCCTCCAGTTTGATATAGAAAAAGGACAACAAGAGTTAAGCAATACGGTGGCTGTTTCTGATAAAAACATTTTGGATAAAATAGCTCAGAACAAGCAGCAGATTGCCACAATCGATAGCCAATTCATGAAAGTTGTGCTAGATAATGAGCAGCGTTTGGCAGATGTCAATAGTAAAATATCTCAATCACAGTTAAACGTTAAATATCAAGAACTCCGCGCACCTGTAGCGGGAACAGTTTTCGATTTGCAAGCCAAAAATCCTGGATTTGTCGCAACTCCAACTACAAAACTGTTGCAAATTGTCCCCAATGAAAACTATATCGCTGAAGTTTTCATCACTAACAAAGATATTGGGTTTGTGCGAAAAGGTATGAAGGTAGATGTCAGAATTGACTCCTTTCCTTACAGCGAGTTTGGCGATATCAAGGGAGAAGTGACTGGGATAGGTTCAGACGCATTACCGCCAGACCAAACCCATCAGTTTTACAGATTTCCGGCAAAAGTCTCATTAGATAAGCAATCCCTAGTGATTAAGGGTAAAAAAGTTAACTTGCAATCAGGTATGTCCATCAGTGCCAATATAAAAGTGCGTGAAGAACGGACTGTGCTTAGTTTATTCACTGAGTTGTTTACCAAGCAAGTTGATGCTCTTAAAGAGGTACGATGAAGAGGGTTGAGTTAAAAGACCGTAGTGATTCCACAAGGAGAGTTGCTGCTTCACTAAGTACATCACTACTGAGTACTTTTTTCTCTCTCAGCACGCAACACTCTTGATAATGGTTAATTTTCAACGCATCGAACCCGCTCCCGGACAAGAATCAGTTTGGGATTACCCCCGTCCTCCTCTTTTGGAGGACACAACCAAACATATCCAAATAATCTTTAACGGAGTAGTAATTGTAGATACTCACAGCGCCAAACGTGTTTTAGAAACCAGTCATCCTCCTTCTTACTACATTCCCCCAGCGGATATCAAAATGGAATATCTACAGATGACTCCGCAATCTAGTTTTTGTGAGTGGAAGGGAAGTGCTGGTTACTACACAATTCGAGTTGGTGATAAAGAAGTCCATAATGCTGCCTGGTTCTACCCCAAACCCACACCAGCCTTTGAATCTATCAAGGACTATGTAGCTTTTTATGCTCATTTAATGGATAAATGCTACGTTAATGGCGAAGAGGTGCAACCACAACCAGGTAACTTTTACGGTGGTTGGATAACCAGTGATATTATTGGGCCATTTAAAGGCGCTCCTGGTACTTGGGGATGGTGAGTCGATTTTGGATTTTGGATTTTGGATTTTAAATTTTGAATTCAAATTTAAGAATGTTGTTTCTAAATCCTGATGAAAGTAGAAGTGGTACCACATAATCCAATATGGCGCGGCAAATTCGACGATGAATCAAAGTATGTTGCACTTACACTAGGTGAAAATGTAGTTGCTATTCACCATATTGGCAGCACAGCAATTCCATATATCTACGCCAAACCCATTATTGATTTGTTGGTTGAAGTTGAAAACATCGCCAAAGTCGATGATCATAGTTTGGGTATGGAAGCATTAGGTTATGAAGTAATGGGCGAGTTTGGCATACCAAGTCGTCGTTTCTTCCGTAAAGAGAATGAAACAGGTACAAGAACACATCATGTCCACACCTTTACAGCCAGATCACCGGAAGTAGATCGACACTTAGCATTTCGGGATTACATGATTGCACATCCCGAAGATGCGCAGAAATATAGTGAATTAAAACGTAAGTTAGCGAAACAATATCCTAACGATATCATCGGATATATGGATGGGAAAGATGGGTTCATCAAAGAGATGCAAAAGAAAGCATTGGTATGGTGGACACTTGATAAATCTGAATAACACAATAGACTTCTTGCATGAATCAAAAGCCCTCACCCTAAATCCCTCTCCCAAGCTTGGGAGAGGGACTTTAAAATTGTCTCCCCTTCTCCCAATATTGGGAGAAGGGGTTGGGGGATGAGGGCTAGTTTTGCATTCGTGCAAGAGGTCTAATCTCTTTTACCCATCTTGCGTAACATTTAAAACTCCAATTCTGTCTTGCAAAGATAGACTAATAAACCAAGTTTTATGAAATCTCAAAAAATCCAGTTTCTAGGATTACTGAATTGATGTTCTAGCTACCTAGCAGCTTTAGTTTCAAACATCAAATACGTCCCACCTAGTCCTTCTACAATTGTGCGTGTATTGGCAATCATCATTTTCTGATAAGTATCCGCGTCGCTTCCTGGTTCACCAAGTCCCTCAGCATATAGCTTTCTGTCAGAAATGTTCACATCAGCTTCTGTGGCTACAGATTGCATCAGATTAGGATTAATTTCTACTTCAGCAAAAATTGTTGACACTTTAGCCCGTTTAATGTTTGTAGCCAAATTTTTGACTCGTTCGGCTGTCAGCTTTTCGTTAGTACTAATACTTTGCAATCCTCCTGCCAATGAAATACGGTATGCTTTGGCGTAATAACTCAGTGCATCAGAAGTTGTAACTAACTTGCGTTCTTTGGTAGGAATACTGGCAATTCTTGACTTAATCCACCTATCTAGTTGAGTGAGTTCATTTGTAATTTTTTTAGTATTACTGGTATAAGCTTCTGCATCACTAGATTGTAATTTTCTCAAATTATTATTAATTACCTCCACCATTCTGATAGTATTTTTGGTATTGTGCCAAACATGAGGATCGGTTACATTCTTACCATCTGCCTGAAATTTTTGTGGCTTAGGCACTGCCAGTTGAGCGACGGCTATTTTTGGTGTAGGGTTTTTAGTCCCTTTAATTAACTTGATCAGATTTGGTTCAAAATTGTAACCATTATAAAGAATAAGATTAGCTTGCTCAATAGCTTTACGATCTTCCGGTTTGGGTTTATAAAATTGGGGGTCAGCAGTAGGGGAAATTAAGCAGGTGAGGTTAACTGTATTTCCGGCAACCTGCCTGGTTAAGTCACACAATACGCTTGTAGTCGCTACAACTTGGGGAAGATTCTCATTTACCTGGGTGTTAGTCTGAGTGAATGTAGTTCTTACAGCTTGATTTCCACACCCAACAAATCCAATCGTCAAGGCAGCAAAAATAGCTGGGAAGAAATTATTCAATGGTGGTTTTTTTGACATCCTCAACTCCTACTGGATGTATAAAAAAAGATAATCATTATTGGTAAAGTATGAGTAAAATTCCAGAAAAAAGTCTTCAGCAGGAAAGAGGTTAAGGGCAGACGGGGAAGCCTTCGGTAAAGAAAAGAGTAAAGGTTAAGGGAAGAGGAATTAATAGACTTTCTCCTTTATCACTTGTCTGTTTTCCCAGTCCACACCCCGCAATTTTTGGTTAGTGAACCACTAGTCGTCTGTCCCATTAATTCTGATAGGTGAATCAAATTTCAATTTCTCTTGTTTCCTTCTCCTTTTGCGCTCTTTGCGTCCTTCTCCCAAGGGGAGACGCCAACGCGAATGCGGTTCGTTCTCTTTTATAGGCAAAATATTAGTTAACTGCACACGACGGGCTGGAAAACTGGTAGAGCTAGGAGCACAATAATAATGGCAATGCTGGGGAGTCTCCAAGGAGTGTAGTGTAGTTCTCTTACCATCTGTTGAAGGGTCTATACCATTGTGCTTACATCCCACAAAAGTCGCAAATTAACTAGGATTATCAGGTTAAGGAGTGGAAGGTAGTAATGATGGGGCTTATCGAGCATACGGGTTGATTTCGCAAACCGAGTCGTGAATCTAAGGCAATTGTAGCTGTGCTTTTGCGAGGTGTGGATATATCATTGTTACAAAATTGGCAAATTGGCGATTTTTTCGGCATCAGCCTTTGTTACACTAATTTTCACCGAGTAAAACCTTTCAATAGCGCTTAGAGCATCATCTAATTACTTTTTATTGCCAAAATTCAGGATGTACTTTGTACCATAAATTTTATCCTCTAGTTTCTTCATCATTAAATAAGAGCCAAATCAAGTATATAGAACAATTCCTCAAAGCTAATATTGGTCAAGATAAACAATGGTAATTTTAGTTGTCATAATTAACACCCTTATTTCACTGATACTACTCTATGTGGCTTGGCGCGTGTGGCAACTTAAGCAGCAGCTAGCATACATAGCAGATAGGTTAACCGCCTATGAAAGTTGTACCAATGCAGCCCTGAATAAAGCACCCGAAAATATTTATCTCAGCCAACAGAATATTTATAACTTACGGCAGAGAAATCAAGCGCTACAAATGCAAATTCAACAAGTGCGGCAAATTATCAGTCTACTTTTGCTAGGACGGCAAATCTGGCAGCGTTATTTTCTGAAGCTAGAGTTAATATCTGGGAAAAGAACAGTTGCAAAATGAGTTATCTCAGGTTCAGATGAACATTTATGATTATGGCTGACGGGGGTACATAGAGAGAAGTCCGTAGTAAGATCCCATAGGGTGTATTGCTTCCCCTTTCCATAACCTAATCTTAAGCAAGCTAGCCATACCCGGCGGGACTTACGCACAGGTCACGGAAAATCAAACCACAGAGAACGCAGAGAACACAGAGGAATAAAAGTTAGAGAGGTTTTTTGCGTAAGTCCTACCCGGTACGGAACTACGCAAGACATAACACAAAGAAACGCCTGCCAGAAGGCTTACCGGAGGTATCAAAACTTTGAGAGATACAGGTAGTTTTGAATTACAAGTAATTAATAGTTTTGATATTAATTAATATAAAGCAACATTTCTGGGTGATATTTTGTCACCATAGATTAACTGAATAAAATCGGTTGAGTCTTGCAAGGGGAGAAAACCCACCTAAAATGGGTGTAAGGAGAGAAACAACAAGATGTCTAATAACCGTTCTGGAGTATTTTTTGGCGGTTTGATGCTGGGAGCTACCATCGGTGCTTTAACCGGTTTACTCGTGGCTCCACGCACAGGGCGCGAAACGCGTAAAATTTTGAAAAAATCTGCCAATGCTATCCCAGAATTGGCAGAAGATTTATCAATGAGTATGCAAATTCAGGCAGATCGTCTCTCTGCTAGCGCATTACGAAACTGGGATGACACTTTAGATAGATTACGGGAAGCGATCGCAGCAGGTGTAGATGCCAGCCAGCGAGAAAGCCAAGTCTTGAAGCGACAAACATCTGTTGAAGACTCAGATTCGCTTTCCCAGCAATTAGAACGTTCATAAATGATACAACCGTGATTGAACCCCTGTTTTGGTTGGGACTCTCTTTACTTTTAGTCGCCACAAGCTTGACTGCGGTTTTAGTGGCGGCGATACCGGCTTTGCAGGAGTTAGCACGCGCGGCTCGCAGTGCAGAAAA
Organism: Nostoc sp. 'Lobaria pulmonaria (5183) cyanobiont'; assembly: GCF_002949795.1. Lineage (NCBI taxonomy): Bacteria > Bacillati > Cyanobacteriota > Cyanophyceae > Nostocales > Nostocaceae > Nostoc > Nostoc sp. 'Lobaria pulmonaria (5183) cyanobiont'. The sequence goes on from NZ_CP026692.1 coordinate 661,012, forward strand.
GCTATTTGATACCCTCTCACGCGAGTTACCACCCACTCTAGAAGCTATCCGCGTGACTGGCTTAGAAATCACTGACTTAACCGGTGATGTCAGTGAAGGTGTAAAAAGTGCTAGTAAAGTCGCCAAACAAGTTGACCAAAGTCTTGATACTGCAAGAATTCAGGCTCAAAATCTGCAAGTAGGTACACGCAGTATCTTTATTGGCGCGAAAGCTGCTTGGAGAAACTTCACGCGCCAAAAACCCGCAAGGCGGATGAGCGATCGCTTGCCAAGTAATGAAAAACCACCACTAACGTTGCGAGAACGAGAAGTGCTCAGGCAAGAAAATCGCCGAATCAAAGCAGAAGTGTACCGCCCTCATGACGGTTACAATGACGCTGCTAGCTGGGAAACCAATTTCGATGAAGAAGATTGAATTAGGGCATAGGGCAAAACAGTTCCGTTAGCGGTAGCGGGGCGTTTAGCCTGTTCTGAGTAAATAAGTGAGATTCCCCACTCAGTACTCAGCACAGGTTAAAAGCCCCGCTATCCATGTACAGCACTCAGCACTCCTGAAGGGTATTGGTTATTTTTCTTCATCTACCTCACTCTCCTACTCCCTACTCCCCAAAAACCTTTTGCTTTCATCCCCTAGATTAGAGTAAAGTAAACAAGTGTAAAGAACTATCATTTTTCTAGTACTCTTTTAAAACGACTTGTTCGCTTTTACAGTTGATATTTGTATAAAAACGTCCATGCAATCTTGTTTTTGGCGACGAATTCTAGTATCTATTGCAATATTTTTCCTAGCTGGGTCAATTTGGGTGATGCATTCTCCCCCAGCACTGGCTTATGACAATCCTGAGTTACTCCCTGACACCTTTACCCCAGTTGTAGATTTAGCTAAATCTCTGCCTGTGCAGCAAGAAGAAAAGCTTGTCAAAGATTTAGAACAGTTTGAAGCCGATACAGGCTGGAAATTGCGAGTCTTAACCCAGTATGACCGCACCCCAGGTCGGGCAGTTATAAAATATTGGGGTTTGGATGACAAAAGCATTCTGCTCGTTGCTGATTCTCGTGGTGGTAACATCCTCAGTTTTAGTGTCGGTGATGCTGTTTATAAACTTTTACCCCGAACTTTTTGGATAGAACTGCAAACCCGTTTCGGTAATTTGTACTTTGTCCGAGAAGAAGGCGAAGACCAAGCCATTCTGCAAGCCTTAGAATCGGTTAAAGGCTGTTTGCTCAAAGGGGGTTGCAATGTTGTCCCCGGACTACCACGAGAGCAGTGGATTCTCACCTTGATTACCTCAGTTATTGGTGGGGTGATTTGTGGATTTGCAGCTCAACCCCGCGAGAAAGGACAAGTTTTTGCTTGGCAATGGGCTTTAATTTTCTCACCTTTGTGGGGAATCTTGTTTATTGCCTTCGGCATTGGGCCAGTTGTGACACGCACAAGCGACTGGTTGCCTTTAGTTCGCAATATCTCTGGGTTTCTCATTGGCGTCTTAGTTGCCTACCTATCTCCTATTTTCAGTCGGTCTTCTTCTAGTAATGAGTTATGAGTGAGTAGTTAGGAGTGAGTAGTTTAATTAACTTATAACTTTTAACTCCTAACTGTTAACTCTCTGAAGCTGATAAGCTGAAAGCTAATATTTGAGAAGCTCAACAAAAATGGAATGGCACGTAACTGATGCTCAAAGTTTAGCAATCATTGATAGTGAAATTGGCGATCATGTCTTTTCACCCGCAGAGTATGAGATTGTGCGTCGGGTTATCTACGCCACGGCTGACTTTGAGTATAAGTCTTTGATTCGCTTTTCTGAGCGTGCCTTGCAAGCTGGAGCAGCAGCGCTAGCCGCACGTACCACGATTGTGGTAGATGTCTCGATGGTACAAGTAGGTATTGCCTACGACATTCAAAACACCTTTGCTAATCCAGTGTATTGCAGCATGGAAGCTCTAACACGCCCTCAAAAAGAAAAAACTCGCGCAGCATGGGGAATAGAAACGTTAGCAAAGCGTTATCCAGAGGGCATTTTTGTCGTGGGTCAAGCGCAAACGGCACTGACTGCACTCGTAGATTTAATTGAAGCTGAGGAAATTAGACCTGCTTTAATAATCGCAACTCCAGTGAGATTTGTAAATATTGATGAAGCTAAGAAGCGTTTACAAGACTCTCTAGTGCCTCACATTACAATTGACAGTCGCAAAGGTAATGCAGTTGTAGCAGCTGCGATCGTTGATGGATTGGTAGACTTAGCTTGGCAAGCCTATGGACAAGATAGAAATCGGGGGAGCTAGAAAAGTCGGCTCTATCATACCCTTGATGCCAAATAGTATTTAAAAGGACTGACATATCCTGATATTATATTTTTGTTAAGTAGTGCCTATAAAGGAGCCTTTTGTTGTGGTAATTCGAGGTTTCAGGTTAAGCGCATATCTTGCAATTCCCGTGGTATTAGGTCTTTTGGTTGAGCGAGAAAGGATAAAAACATATTTTGTTGAAAACATCCCTCAGATATTCACTAACAAACAAATTATCCTATCTAGCCATCAGCTAATCAGCAGTAGGGCAACTGCGAAAACATACTATGTTAGTGGTACTGGAAATGACAAAAATAGCGGACTCTCTAGTTCATCCGGCTTTAGAACAATTCAAAAGGCAGCAAATCTGACTAACCCTGGCGATACAGTATTGATTATGAACGGAGTTTACAGGAATGCAAAACCAGGTGGGGACGTAGTATCTATTACTCGCTCTGGAACAGCAAATGCATGGATTAAGTTTAAAGCATATCCTGGACATCAGCCGAAAATTCAACACAATGGATGGCAGGGAATTTTCATTCACAAGGGAGCGTCATATATTGAGATAAATGGGTTGGAGGTGATAGGAAACAATGCCAACATAACCCTTGATTATGCGATGAGTCAGAAAACTAATAAACAAAACCCGCTAACGAATGGAAACTGCATTAATGTAGATGGACGAAAAGATGGTCGTAGTCACCATATACGTATTGTCAATAACAAGGTACATGGGTGTGGAGGAGCAGGCATTTCAGCGATTGAATCGGACTATGTGACAATAGATAATAATGAAGTGTTCGATAATGCCTGGTACAGTGTTTATGGTTGCAGTGGCATTTCGATATTGAGCAGTTGGAATTCTGACAACAAGCGGGGATACAAAATGCTTGTTACTAACAATAAAACTTACAACAATCGTATGTACATCCCTTGGATTGCAGTCGGAAAGATTACAGATGGTAATGGCATTATTATCGATAGTACAAAAAATGATGAAAACCAAAGACTGGGTGCATATAAAGGATATACTTTAGTTAAAAATAATCTTGCATTTAATAATGGGGGATCGGGTATTCATGCATTTTTAAGCGAGCATGTTGATATTGTAAATAACACAGCTGTTTTAAATAATCAGAGTCCAGAACTTAATGGTGGGCAAATATTTGCTCATACGTCATCTGATGTCAAAATTCTCAGGAACATTCTTTATGCTTTTCCTGGAAAAAATATTAATAATAAGACTAAAAATCAAAACGTTATTTATGATTATAATATCTACATCAATAGTTCTAAAATAAATGTTAAGGGCCCTCACGATATTGTTGCAGGCTCACAATTTTTAAGCAAGTATCCCACTTTAGAAAAAATATCTGGCGATTGGAAATCGCGGTTAGAGAAACAAAATCTGCCAACACAATCTTACGTAGAACCGAAGTCGGCAGGTTTTGCCTGTGGGGCAGTGACTTATCGTTTGCAAGGGAAACTCATCAAAGTGGGATGCTCTCGTTAGTAAGAAGGCAGGAGAGATTTATTCGGAATCTAAATGCTCGAACCTCTTGGACGACCATCGAGAAGTTTTGCGGTTGAGAGCAAACTGCGGAGATATTTGCGATATTCGGCTCCTAATTATTAAATGACTTGCACCGTAGATGCAAGGTGTAGGTCGTCTACTGATTAATTCTTCAATCCTCTACTCTACGACGCCGCCGACGCGGCTTTTGTTGTTGGTCTTCACGCAAGCGGCGACCGATTTCATTAAAGAAATCCCGCCGCAGATAAGGATAATCGCTAACCCACAGGTCACGATTGGGAAAGTATATATCGCTGAATTCATCAATACTGCTCAAATCTGGGCGATTTGACATCACTACCATTTCTGCAATTTGACCGCGAGTAATAACTTTGTGGGCAGGACGCAATGGTGCTACAAACTCAATGCTAAATCCTGTATCATCACCGACCTCTAAATTTATCTGTTTTTCTCGATTTTCTACAATTACCAATTCGCCTTTGTTGTTGACTGTTTCAGTTTTACCCATCAATTGGTCTGTAATCCACCAATCTAGGACTCGACCACGGAAAAAGCCGCCGTACTTGTAACGGCGGCATTGTAAATTCCGCATACTTGCTTGAAACACTGGATACCACAACCAAAAAAAAGCGCCAATTACCCCTAGCACAAATACTATTGAAGCAAACTCAAGCTTAAAAATAACTGTTACAAGCAAAATAACAACTATCGCAACTACAGAAATTAACAGGCGTTGCAAAAAATTTGAGAACTTCCCCCAGTAGTACTTGTACTGCAAACCAGTGGCAATTAAGGGGACAACTTGTTCAAATTTCTGGCGAGTCAGTGGTACTAACATGAGTCCTAAGTAATGAATGGCCAATAGTGTGTTTAAGGTTTAAAGTATCTTTTCTAATCCATATACTAACGACTTTAGCGTTAAGACTTTGCGAATCGCTAGTAGCACTCCTGGCATATAACAAGCGCGATCGCTCGTATCATGTCGTAAAGTATAAATCTGTCCTGCTGCGCCAAAAATCACTTCCTGATGGGCAATCAATCCCGGCAAGCGCACGCTATGAATTCTAATCCCTTCATCTGCGATACTGCCTCTCGCTCCTGCTAATTTCTCCGTTTCTTCTACAAGAGCAGGGTTAAAAGTTTTACCCAATTCTCCTAATAACTGCGCCGTTTGAATCGCAGTACCGCTGGGAGCATCAGCTTTTTGGTTGTGATGCAGTTCAATAATTTCCACATGGTCAAAATATTTTGAGGCTGCGATCGCAGCTTGTTGCAACAGTACCATCCCAATGGAAAAATTAGGAATAATTAGACAACCAGTGCTAGCTTTGTCGGCAAAGTCTGCCAAGTCTTGAATTTGTTCTGGACTTAACCCAGTAGTGCCGACTACAGGACGAATACCGTAAGCGATCGCACTGCGAATATTGTCATAAACTGAGTCAGGATGGGTAAAGTCTACAATCACCCCTGGAGGAGACTTTCTGTCACCAGCCACATACCCCAACATCGGTTCTAATTGATTGGTAATCGGCACTTCCAGAGGTTCGCTTAAACCCGCCAACTCCCCTGCATCTTTATCTTGATGTTCCAAACTGTGGTCGATTGCACCCACTAGGTTTAAGTCAGGCGCTTGCGCCACCGCCTTAATCACTTCACGGCCCATTTTGCCAGCAGCACCGTTGACAATAACCGGGATAGGAGCTTGATTGGTCATAAGTCGAGAAATACTTTTTGAGTCAACAAGGGAATTGTAAAGACTTTCGCGATCTAGTAGCTAGCTTCTCAAATCTCTGGCTTAATTTCACCTACCCTAAATTTTGCAGCTAATCGCTTAGTTTTTCTACTTCCCAAAATATCGGTTCTCGTTTTCATTGCACTATAGCGCTTCTCGTTTGTGTGAGGTACACCCGTAGGGGCACGGCACTGCCGTGCCCCTACACCCCACGATATAATCTTGTACCGCATCTAAATGTGAACCGCTATATCTTACCCAGTTACCCGTTTTATTTGCCGATCGTACTGCCTTGATAAGTAGTCCTTATAAAATATATCAGCCTTTGTTTGTCAAGTCTAGTTGACCATTTGTAAGATTATTGTTATATTTATTTACATAGCTTAGTAAAGCCCCAAAGAAAGCTGCATAGCTAAAATTGCACCTTGTCTATTACGTATATAGTTTTGGTTGCGTTGGGTATTAACTAAGAAAAACAGACTTTGGTATTGCAATATCCCATCGACATTTGGACTTCTCCCATCTACCTCGGCTATTAAGTCGGGGTTTTTTGTGTTCTTGATTAGCACCTTATTTCTTAGGACTTACGCAAAATAATGAAAAAACGAACCGCCAAGGACGCAAAGGACGCAGAGAAATAAGAGTTTGAGAGAGTTATTGCGTAAGTCCTATTTCTTTAACTTTTCTAAGGAAACTTTCGTTCGCGCACTTCCACAGCATAATCTTGCACGGCTTTGGTAATCGTCTCGCGCAAATTCGTGTAAACTTTGGCGAATGGTGGATGCTTTTCAGCCAGTCCAAGGACATCTGAAGTAACTAAAACTTGTCCATCGCAGTGAATTCCCGCACCGATACCAATTGTGGGAATAGTCAATTTTTGTGAAATCTGCATTGCCAAATCTGCGGGGATATGCTCTAACACTAGAGAAAATACACCCGCTTGTTCGAGAGCGATCGCTTCAAGTAAAATCCTCTCACTGGCTTCTTGGGTCTTTCCTTGTTGTCGCAAACCTAGTTGATGTATTGATTGTGGTGTCAAACCCACATGACCCATGACCGGAATTCCGGCTTCTACTAAACGAGCTACAGTTTGGGCGATCGCTGGATAGCCACCTTCCAATTTTACCGCTTGAGCGCCTGTTTCCTTCAGTACCCGCCCAGCTGAGTGCATCGCTTGTTGGAGACTTTCTTGATACGTCAAAAAAGGTAAATCTACAACTACTAATGCCCGTTTAACCCCACGGCGCACAGCTTTAGCGTGATATATGATCTCATCCAAAGTTATTGGCAGTGTTGTTTCATACCCTAGAACTACTGCCATAGAATCACCCACGAGGATTAAGTCTACACCAGCTGCATCGAGGAGTTGAGCGATCGCATAATCCCAGGCGGTCAACGCGACAATTGAACGTCCCTGTTGTTTCCATTGAATTAATTGCTGGGTAGTGATTGCCATTTTTCTAGGTGGGGAGTAGGGAGTTAGGAGTTAAGAGTGAGGAGTGAGGAGTTTTTAATTTAAAAAATTGTTTAACTTATAACTCCTAACTCATAACTTTTAACTAATCATTTAACAGCGCGACTGAAAGCGATATGGGGTTTTGCACTGTCCGTTTTGGGCATTAACCAAGCTAGACCTTCACTAGTGCCAATCCATAATTTATTACCGATGTCAGGTGCAAGGGTAATAACCCGACTAGAAGGAAGTCCAGCAACTTCTCCATCTAATACAGCTCCTGTATTTGGATTTAATCGTAACAAACCATTATTAGTCCCGACCCAGACACTACCATCTTTCGCAAAACGTACCGCAGTCACGTCACGCCCGCGCAAGCGAGTGACAGACCGCAATACTGCACCAGTCTTTGGGTTAATAACTAGCAAATTATTCGGCATTCCCGCCCAAATTAACCCTTCTGGACTAATAGCTAAAGCTTGTACATTTGTCCCTGGTAAATCGGCTATTCGCTTCATAATCGCAGCACTAGCAGTATTTACCCGCACCAATCCATCAAGAGTACCAACCCATAATTGACCTTCAGCATCTAAAGTTAGGGCGTTAGCGCTGACACCAGGCAGATTTTTTAATGTTGTCATAATCAAGCCTTGGTCGGGACTAATCAGAGCTAAACCGCTATCGGTTCCAGTCCACAAATAACCCCGTTTGTCAAGTAACAGTGACAACACGCGTTTAGAAGGCAAAAATAAATTTTGTGCAGTAATTTCGCTAGTGCGGGGGTCAACTCTAACTAGTCCTTCATAACTTCCTACCCACAAACGTCCTACTTTGTCTTGGGCTAAAGCACCAATGGCAACATTCGGTAAGCTCACACGAGAAATAATCTTGCCGGTTTTAGGATCGATCCGCGATAGTCCTCGCCAAGAACCTACCCAAAGATTACCCGTAACATCTCCCAGTAAATTACCAACCCGATAATCAGTTTGTGGGGAATTTTCTTGCACTCGCCGCACATCGGGTAAGGGTTCTACTCGCGGTGGCGGTGGGGAAGTTGGGTAAGCGGGGGTTAAATCAGATGAATTAATATCAGGGGTTTTTTGTGCCCATCCTGTACTTGGCAAAGCTATCAACCCCAGCAAGATAGAAGTAGTCAATAAACTAGTACGCTTGCAAAACAATACCACGGTGATATTTCCTTTGGAGACAGTACCCATAGCATTTACCTAAACTGGCTTTGGGTTAATTTCAGTGTTCCCCTAGCTGGGATTTTTTAAACACTGGGGATTGAGGGACTGAGCATTGGGGACACTTCGACACTTCGGCAAGCTCAGTGCATCGCTGGGGACTGGGTATTGAGATTTCCCCATCTGTCTCATCTTCTTTATCTGTCTAGTCCTCAGTCCCTAAAATCTTCCTTACAGTTATCGATGGCATTTTGTAAAGCTTTTGTAACAAAAAGTTTAAATCTTTATGTAATAACAAAATTAAATAGATAAGTTAAAAACTTTCAAAGAATAACTTATCGAATTCTTGATATATTGTGAAACAAGTTACAAATTACGTGGTGTGCAATTCTTTTATCTTTTGCTCACCACTCTGCTAAATCTCTGTCAAGTAAATTCTTTTCTGGTATCTTTTCCATCAAAGGGAAAGATATAAGGATTGTAAAGGCGGGAATGTGTGCCAGCCAGCCCAATCCCCTGAATACCCTGATTTATGGGGGAATTATCTAAATCAAGCCACAAAAGGCGGAAGTTTTGGTGAAATTGAGAAGGTTTAGTTGGGTGCGAAGAAGAGGTAAAAAAGAATTTTGATTTTTAGCAAGAGGGAACAGTAGAAGCGCTAGGTCGTGTACCCCTAGAAGGGGAAAACACTGGTGAGGAGGGCTACCACTGCTACCAAAGTGTCCGCAGCAAAAAAACTGCTAACCTTTGCCAAAGGCAACTCTTAACAAAAAATTTTTTGGTTCTTCCCCTCGCTCAACGGGGGCAAGAGCAGGGTCAGGGTGAAGTTGCACGAAACGTGATTTGATAATTAAAAAGAGTGATTTCAGGGAAGGATAAAATTATGTCTTACGCTCAAACGAAGACTCAGAGCAAATCTGGGTATAAAGCCGGGGTTCAAGATTACAGACTAACTTATTACACACCAGATTACACTCCAAAAGATACCGATCTTTTAGCTGCGTTCCGTATGACACCCCAGCCTGGTGTTCCTCCCGAAGAAGCAGGTGCGGCTGTAGCGGCTGAATCTTCCACAGGTACTTGGACAACTGTGTGGACAGATTTGCTCACCGACCTCGATCGCTACAAAGGTCGTTGCTACGACATCGAACCAGTTCCCGGCGAAGACAACCAGTACATCTGTTACGTTGCCTATCCTTTGGACTTGTTTGAAGAAGGCTCTGTAACCAACGTATTGACCTCAATTGTCGGTAACGTATTTGGTTTCAAAGCTCTGCGGGCACTGCGTCTAGAAGATATCCGTTTCCCAGTAGCTTACATTAAGACCTTCCAAGGGCCTCCTCACGGTATCCAAGTTGAGCGCGACAAGTTAAACAAATACGGTCGTCCTTTACTCGGTTGTACCATTAAGCCCAAATTGGGTCTTTCTGCTAAGAACTACGGACGCGCTGTATACGAGTGCTTGCGCGGTGGTTTGGACTTCACCAAAGACGACGAAAACATCAACTCCGCACCATTCCAAAGATGGCGCGATCGCTTTTTGTTCGTAGCTGAAGCTATCAACAAAGCCCAAGCAGAAACCGGTGAAATTAAAGGTCACTACCTCAACGTCACCGCCCCCACCTGCGAACAAATGTTGCAACGGGCTGAGTACGCTAAAGAACTCAAAATGCCCATCATCATGCATGACTACCTCACCGCAGGTTTTACCGCCAACACCACATTGTCTCGTTGGTGCCGCGACAATGGTATATTGCTGCACATTCACCGTGCTATGCACGCTGTAATTGACCGTCAAAAGAACCACGGTATCCACTTCCGTGTATTGGCTAAAGCCCTACGTTTGTCTGGTGGCGATCACATCCACACCGGTACAGTTGTTGGTAAGTTGGAAGGTGAACGTGGTATTACAATGGGCTTCGTTGACCTGTTGCGTGAAAACTACATTGAGCAAGACAAGTCTCGTGGTATCTACTTTACCCAAGACTGGGCTTCTCTACCTGGTGTAATGGCAGTTGCTTCTGGTGGTATCCACGTATGGCACATGCCCGCGCTGGTAGAAATCTTTGGTGATGACTCCGTACTACAATTCGGTGGTGGTACTCTAGGACACCCTTGGGGTAACGCTCCTGGTGCAACCGCTAACCGCGTCGCCTTGGAAGCCGTTGTTCAAGCTCGTAACGAAGGCCGTAACTTGGCTCGTGAAGGTAACGATATCATCCGCGAAGCTGCCAAGTGGTCTCCTGAACTGGCTGTTGCTTGCGAACTGTGGAAAGAAATCAAGTTCGAGTTTGAAGCAATGGATACCGTCTGATCTGAGTTAACGGTTAAGAGTTAAGAGTTAAGAGTTAGGATTTGCATGAATTCATAACTCATAACTCATAACTCATAACTCTTCAGGGCTGGGGTCAAGCATGAATCTTAAGCAAATTGCGAAGGACACAGCCAAAACTCTCCAAAGTTATCTGACTTATCAGGCTCTAAGGACAGTATTGGCACAGCTAGGCGAAACTAATCCGCCATTAGAACTTTGGCTGCATAACTTTTCGTCTGGCAAAATTCAAAATGGTGAGTCATTCATTGAGCAACTCTTGCGAGAAAAACCAGATTTGGCTTTGCGAATCATGACTGTTAGGGAACATATTGCGGAAGAAATTGCAGAATTTTTACCGGAAATGGTACGCACTGGCATTCAGCAAGCCAACATGGAACAGCGTCGCCAGCATTTAGAACGCATCACACGAATAGACACATCTAACCCCAGTCTGCAACCAGAACAGCAAGCAACTTCAGATCAAAATTTGGATAACTTATCCAATTAGTTCGGTCAATCTACTAGTAAAAATCGCAACCCATTATCAAAAGCTATGCAAACTTTACCAAAAGAGCGTCGTTACGAAACCCTTTCTTATCTGCCCCCTCTGTCTGACGCTCAAATTGCCAAGCAGATCCAGTACATTTTGAATCAAGGTTACATTCCAGCGATCGAGTTTAACGAAACTTCTGAGCCAACAGAATTATATTGGACAATGTGGAAGTTGCCTTTGTTCGGTGCTAGATCCACTCAAGAAGTATTGAGCGAAGTTCAAGGATGCCGTTCTCAATTCAGTACCAGCTATATCCGTGTTGTGGGTTTTGACAACATCAAGCAGTGCCAAATTCTCAGCTTTCTTGTTCACAAACCCAACAAAGCCAACAGATACTAAACCTAGTAAGTTGCAATTAATTATGGGATAGTTAAAGCAATTTGTCTATCCATATATAGGAGAGGTAGAATTATCTGCCTCTCCTATTTACTTACAGCTATTTTCAGGTAAATAGACCACGCGGTAGGGGCGCAAGGCCTTGCGCCTCTACAACAGATGTGGTTCAAATACTTGAATTCTGCTGTAATTTGTTTTGAAACGCAGAGGGGCGCAAAGTTATTATCTGTGTGCCTTTACGTTTTTTAAGAGAGTAATAGAAGAGCGTTAAGGCCACTAGCACTAGCAGATTACTAAGACCATACAAAATTACGATTAGAGGTGAACCCAAGTAGTTCAGTAAGTATTTGCCGACATTTGGGCATTTAACCCTCACCATCTAATGCATTATCCGAAGCGTCCCGGTTGGTGGGAGAATAAAGACGAGAAATGATGCAAGCCTTGTGTTATCTCCAGCCCAAAGGAATCTGTAGAAATGTGGAAACGAATTGTATTAATTTTGCTATTGGTGTTGAGCTTCAGTCTGAGTAATTCTGATGTTGCGGCTGCGGCTGGACTCAAAAGCTTTGTAGACAGTAGTGATGGCTATCAGTTTTTATATCCCAACGGCTGGCTGCCAGTTAAAGTTGCTGATGGACCAGATGTGGTTTTCCACGATTTGATTGAGGTGTCTGAAAATGTTTCGGTTGTGATTAGCCCAGTTCCCGAAAGCAAAACTTTGTCAGAGTTGGGAACTCCAACAGAAGTAGGATACAAATTAGGAAAAGCGGCTCTCGCGCCTCCTGACTCTGGTCGTTCGGCTGAATTAGTCAATGCTGCACAGCGAGAAGTAGACGGTAAAACATACTACCTTTTAGAGTATGAGGTTAAACTCCCCAATCAACAGCAACGACACAACATCGCTAGCGTTGCTGTAAGTCGTGGTAAACTTTTTACCTTCAACGCCTCAATTCCTGAAAAACGCTGGCAGAAAGTCAAACGAATGATTGATGAGGTTGTCAATTCTTTTTCTGTTTATTAATTGGGGAGTAGGAAATCGGGAATGGGAAATGGGGGATAGGAAAGAAACTTAATTACCAATGCCCAATGCTCAATTAACAAATTTTTCTAAAATCTCATGAAAATTCCACCTTTTGTACTTGCCTCAGCTTCCCCAGCCCGACGCCGCTTGCTGCAAACTGTTGGTATTGAACCGATAGTTCGACCTAGTGACTTTGATGAGTCGCAAATTGAACTAAGTGAACCAGCAGAATTGGTCAAAACTCTTGCCCAGTATAAAGCGGAAACTGTAGCCCCACAGTTTGAATCAGCTTTGATTATGGGTTGTGATTCAGTTTTGTCCATCAATGGTGAAATTTACGGTAAACCAGCAGACTTCTCTGAAGCGATCGCTCGTTGGCAGATAATGCAAGGTAACTTTGGTGACTTGTATACAGGTCATGCCTTAATTGACCATAACCAAAACCGTACTTTAGTCGAGTCACAAGTTACAAGAGTTTACTTTGCTCAAATGAGCGAGAAGGCAATTAAAGCTTATGTTGCCACAGGTGAACCCCTCAAGTGTGCTGGTGCCTTTGCCATTGAAGGTTTTGGAAGTTTCTTCGTGGAAAAAATTGCAGGCTGTCACAGCAATGTAATTGGACTCAGTTTACCCCTGCTGCGGCAGATGCTAGAGGAATTGGGATACGATGTCACTGATTTCTGGCAATAGTCATTTGTCATTTGTCATTTGTCCAAAGTGAATAACCAATGCCCAATAACTAATAACTAAATTGCCCGATATTGAGTATTGTCTCTCCATGATCTGGAATCCAGCCTAGCCACTCATCTGCTGAAACCGGACATAATAAAAGTGCTTCGTCAAAACTAAAGAGGTTGGGAAGTAGCAAAAGGTTCACCCAAGTAGAAGCTCTTAACTGCTGTAAACCTTCCAGATTCTGCCTTCTTGCTTGCACAGCAAAATCTGGTCTATGAGAATCTAGTTTCATAGCTTTCTATTAGCCTTCACAGATGGGCTAATCTAAAATAATTTATGTAACCTAGACTACAAAATAAAGAATCCTTGTGAAAAGCATCTGTCTTATAAATTTACGTTGGCTGGGTGTAAGTGTTTGCTTATATTGCAGACCACAACAGGTATGACACGACAAGTTGTAGACTGGCCACTAGATCGCATTCCCAACTAGAATATGTCATTTACTTCTATGCCCTCGCTGCGCGAGCAACAACATCCCCTAATTCGTCAGCTAGCTGATTGTATTGAGGCAGCTTGGCATCAGCACCTGGATTTATCCCCCTACCATTTGCCTAATGAGTTGGGGTATGTGGAAGGTAGACTAGAAGGCGAAAAACTGACGATTGAAAACCGCTGCTATCAAACTCCCCAGTTTCGGAAAATGCACTTGGAACTGGCAAAAATCGGCAATATGCTGGATATTTTGCACTGCGTCATGTTTCCTCGTCCAGAATACAACCTGCCGATGTTTGGTTGTGATTTAGTTGGGGGTAGAGGTCAAATTAGTGCTGCGATCGCCGACCTTTCTCCAATTCAAGTAGAACGCACCTTACCAGAATCTTATACTTCTGCACTGACACAGCTAACAGTACTTAACTTTTCTCAACCCCGTGAATTACCAGAATGGGGAAATATTTTTTCGGATTTTTGTATCTTTGTCCGCCCTAGTTCTCCAGAAGAAGAAACAATGTTTCTGTCGCGGGTGCGAGAATTTTTAGACATTCATTGCATCCAAGCGATCGCCTCACATCCTGTTTCAGTTGAACAAGTTACCCAAAATCTCGCCGGACAACACAACTACTGTACCAAACAGCAGCAAAACGATAAAACCCGCCGCGTACTAGAAAAAGCCTTTGGCCCAGCTTGGGCAGAAAATTACATGACCACAGTTTTATTCGACCTTCCAACTTAATCATTCCTCCATCTCCCCATCTGTAGGCTCTGTTACGTTTTCGCGTAACGGATAAATGTAGAATTCATTCAACGAGAGTTTAATGGAGTCCCAAAACAGCAACAGGGAGAGTAGTAAGGTCTTTGAAGCAAATATCACAAAATGGTTTGTTGTCTTGGCAGGTGCAAGCAACTAGAGACAGCTAACTCATTGACCAGAAAGTTAAGGAAACTCTGATGTTAGGAATGTTCAAGTTAACAGACATTTTTTAGTTAGTTAATCGTTGATTGACTTAAGGAAGACTAACTTTTGTAGCAAGATTGTGTCCAACAAAGGCAACAGTCTATTTTTGATGTTTCTTTTCAATTTTGTGACTAACTATAGCCGTAGTGAATGTAGCAGTAAAGTACCGCATCATACCAATTTAGGATTTTGTGTAAAGACGTGATATATCGCGTCTTTATATCTAGATTCATACTGCTTGTGAATTCTGCTAACTCCCATTGCACTCATGTCTCAATAATACTTAAAGTTATTGAATAGCCATCGGCTATAGCGCTTCTGGGTTTCAATACAGACCTAACCCCCTCTTCCCTACAAGCGTTGGGGAGTAAGTCTCAAAGCCTCTCTTCTCAAAGGAGAGAGGTTTGGAGAAAGGTCAAAGTGTATTGCATACATAAACGCGCAGCGGCTACTCTACGAGTTCTCCGAAGGAGTATCCGTAGGGTACGAGCAATCGCTATAGAAAACACCATTTTGTAAAGCCATAGTGTTGAACGTTCATCACACAATGGATTTTTAAGCCATACCCAGCTTGAAACCACTGTTGTTTGTCCTAACAGCTGGCTGTTGATTAAAAACCCTTTTATTTTTACTTCCATCAGCACAATTCAGGTAAATGGGCAACATACTATGTCAAGGGTGACTGAAAAGCCAAAGCCAAGTGAACAGACACTTAATCACGAACAACCTAAGATTTGGTGGGGTATTGCTGTAGCCGTGCCAGTAGTAATCGCCGCCGGGATACTAGGTACGGCCAAAATCGAGCAGTTAAGAAAACTGACTACATCCGTACCAGTAATGCCATCTACTAATAGCATTAGTGCTGTAGGGCGTTTGGAACCGCGAGGCGAAGTTGTTAAATTATCCGCCCCATCATCAGGATTAGCACCATCGTCACGAATTCAGCAACTTCTGGTGAGAGAGGGTGAACGGGTAAAGCAAGGTCAAATTGTGGCAATTTTGGACAACCGCGATACCCAAGTAGCCGGACTACAAGAGGCAAAGGCGAAAGTTCAAGAAGCCCGTGCGAATTTAGCCCAAGTCAGGGCTGGATCTCCAAGAGATATTCAAGCTCAAAGAGCAGTTATTGCTCGCCTACAAGCGCAGTTACTTGGAGAGAGGAATGGTCAACAAGCAACGATCGCACGAGTTGCAGCTCAGTTAAGTGGTGATAAACTTGTCCAACAAGCAACAGTAAATCGCCTAGAAGCTGAACTCAGTGGGCAAAAAGAAGCTCTGAGAGCAACCCTTACACGTATTCAAGCCCAACAGCGCAATGCCCAAGTCGATGCTGGACGCTATGATTTTTTATACAAAGAAGGTGCAATTTCTCAGCAAGAGCGGGATAGTAGACGCTTGAGTGCAATAACTTCTAATCAACAGGTGGCTGAAAGCCAAGCGACCCTAAAGCAAACATTGGCAACGCTGCGACAACAACTTGCTGAAGCTAGAGCAAACCAAATACAAAATTTAGCAACTTTGCAACAGCAGCTCATCGAAGCCAAAGTTAACCGTGACAAAACTTTAGCAACTTTGCAAAGACAAATCGATGAAGAAAAGGCCAAACTGAGCAGAATTTTAGATGTTAGCCCTACCAATGTGCAAGTAGCGCAAGCCCAAGTTAGTAATGCGATCGCAAATGTCAGAAAAGCCGAAGCAGAACTAAGGTTAAGTTACGTTCAAGCACCAATCGCTGGAGAGATTTTAAAGGTTTACACCAAATCGGGCGAAGCGATCGGCGCAAATGGCATTGCCGAAATTGCCCAAACCAACCAAATGTTTGCGATCGCTGAAGTCGCTGAAGACAGCATTGGTAAAGTGCGTCTTGGTCAAAATGCTACTATCACCAGTGATAACGGCGCATTTAGCGGCGAATTAAAGGGAACTGTCACTGAAATTGGCAGAAAAATTGGTAAAAAAGATGTGCTGAATACAGATCCAGCAGCAGATGTGGATGCCAGAGTTGTAGAAGTTAAAATTGCTCTGTCTCCAGAAGATAGCCAGAAAGTTTCTGGTTTAACTTATGCCAAAGTTCTTGTGGATATTAATAACTAATTAAGTTGTCGGTGAGCAGTAATCCCAATTTATAATTTGATATTTTGGATTTTAAATATTCTTGTATAGTCTGTTTAAGTAATTTTAAACATTCTATTCATCTGGCACAGGTGTCACCATAATGGGTTAAAATCTCAAATCGCTAAACTTGCTAGGATGCCTATAAAATGAATCAAAAAATACCTCTGTCATGGCTACAATTGACAAGGGAAAAAACTCGCCTAGCTGTGGCTTTAGCAGGAATTGCTTTTGCTGATATTTTAATGTTTATGCAACTCGGCTTTCGGGATGCTCTGTATTATAGTAACGTTCGATTCCATAACAGCTTGCAAGGCGATATTGTTTTAATTAATAGTCAATCTAACGCTATATTGGCGATGAGAAGCTTTTCTCAACGACGATTATATAAAGCTTTAGAATTACCCGCAGTTCAATCAGTACATCCGATATATTTGGACTTTACAATCTGGAAAAATCCTGTAACTGGTCGGCCTCGGAGTATCCTGATATTTGGAATGAACCCAGAAACTAACCTAGTTAACTTACCTGGAGTTCAAGAAAATTTAGATAAACTTAAACTACCTGATGTAGTTCTATTTGACCGTTCTTCTAGGGTAGAGTATGGCCCGATCGCTGCTAATTATGACCAAGGAAAGACTGTAACAGCAGAAGTACGAAGGCGGCGAGTTAAAGTAGAAGGGCTATTTACATTAGGCGCATCATTTGGCGCAGATGGTAATTTAATCACGAGTGATATCAACTTTCTACGAATATTCAGCAATCGTCAAAAAGGATTAATTGATATTGGGCTAATTAGATTAAAACCAGGAGCCGATGCTAATGTTGTTGCTCAAGAATTACGCAAGTATTTACCTAATGAAGTAAATGTTTTAACTAAACAAGAATTTATTGATTTTGAGCGGAGTTATTGGGCAAATAGTACAGCTATTGGCTTTATTTTCACATTAGGGACTGTCATGGGTTTCATTGTGGGGACTGTGATTGTTTATCAAATTCTTTATACAGAAGTTGCAGACCACTTAGCTGAGTACGCTACTCTCAAGGCAATAGGCTATACACAAAACTATTTATTGACAGTCATTCTTCAAGAAGCTTTGCTATTAGCAGTTTTAGGCTATTTTCCTGGAATAGTTTTTGCCTTATTTATGTATAATAGCGCCAGAAATGCAACACTTTTACCAGTTTTCATGAGTTTTGACCGAGCGACAATGGTATTGATTTTGACTATGATAATGTGCATTATTTCTGGGGCGATCGCAGTTAGAAAATTACGCTCTGCCGATCCAGCAGATATCTTTTAATTAATATTGTATTAATTAAAAGATACTAATAATAAGTTTGATTTATGATAAATAAGCGAATTATTTTTCTGACAGTCACTACAGTTAAATTTTGGAACTACTAATTTATAACTAACAAAAGTATGATAGAAAAAGAACCTGTAATCGCCATTAAAAATCTCAATCATTTCTATGGCAAAGGCTCACTGAGAAAACAGATATTATTTGATATTAACCTAGAAATTTTTTCAGGTGAGATTGTGATTATGACCGGGCCATCCGGTTCAGGGAAAACAACATTACTTAGCTTAATTGGTGGTTTGCGGTCTGTACAACAAGGAAGTTTAAAATTTTTAGGTGAAGAACTTATTGGCGTCAGTCAAAACAAATTAGTGCAGATGCGACGCAACATTGGTTATATTTTCCAAGCTCACAATTTGCTAGGGTTCTTGACAGCCAAGCAAAATGTGCAAATGGCAGTGGAATTAAACAATAATATTTCTCAAACAGAAGCAATGGCTAAATCAAAAGCTATGCTAAAGTCTGTTGGTCTAGAAGAACGAGTTGATTATTACCCAGACAATCTTTCTGGTGGACAAAAACAAAGAATTGCGATCGCCCGCGCCTTGGTGAATCGTCCCCCCTTGGTACTAGCAGACGAACCAACAGCAGCATTAGACAAACAATCAGGACGCGATGTTGTGGAAATAATGCAGAGTCTAGCCAAAAATCAGGGAACTACTATCTTATTAGTGACACACGACAACCGCATTTTAGACATAGCCGATCGCATCGTAGAAATGGAAGATGGTCTTCTAACCCGTAATTCTTCTAATACAGTTATTCAGTGATGATTTTAGTCATTAGTCATTTGTCTTTTGTCCTTTGTCCTTTGTCATTTGTCCTTTGTTTTTTACCATCGATCCAAAATTAATGACCATTACTTCTCTACGATAGGCTGCGCCAACGACTACGCTCAGTACAAGTGACTAATGACTAATGACCAATGACCAATGACAGCCATAATTTATTATCTAGCCGAGCCTGATTTTTTAATTCCAGATGACTTTGGCGGAGTTGGAGTATTTGGTTGGCGACTAGTACGAAAAGTCACATTCACGCCTTCATTTGATTGTTCTAGCACCAGTAGAGGCGTAGGTTTAGCCTTTTGATCCCAATGCATAGTAGCAATCCGACCTTGAATTATTGGCTGCCAACTATCTTCGTCTTCTATGGGGCTTAAGTAAGTTTCTATACAATCAATAATTTGACTAATAGTTGCAGAAGTTGCTTGTGTCGGTAATTTCATTAACTTGATTTGAATCCGAAACAGCACCCGTTTAGCAGAATTCCCTGGACTACCAGTCTCATATTCGACATCAAAAATTTCATCCACTTGCCGTCCAGCGCTATTAGCAATTCCGACCGATCCAAGTTGTGCTTGATTTGGACGCAGGGCTTGAGAAATTTTTTCTTTGATCTGAATCTTTATTTGATTAAGAATTGCAAAATGAAACACCTCCTCTGACATCCGCATTCGCAGATAATCCAGGTTAAAGTCCCGTGAATTCACCAAATCGGGATTAGTTTCCATTTTGCGAATTGTTTCCAGCGCCAGCTTAAACTTTTTCTCTAGTTCTCGCGCGCGGAATTGTTCAAACTTAAGTTTTTTCTCCAGCTTATCCTTCTGGAGTTTAATATACACAATCAAAGCAATCACCACTAAAGCCAGTCCTCCAGAAGTTACCAACAATAAAGATGGTATTTCAGGATTACTTGCTGGCACTTCCTGGGATGCCTTTTTAGTAGTCTTTTTCCCAGAGGATTGGGCAAGAAACATTGAAGTGGACATGGTTGGAAACTGAAAAACTTGACTCCTGATGTTTAGGATGCCCAAATCTTCAAGGTCATCTTGCTGTATGATTAATATTTTTTACAGCGTTTTACAAATCGTATATGTCCAGACATTTGAGCCTCTCTCCCCTATCTGAGGTTTCATCTACAAGCTTTAGCAAGATTCGTCTGATAGCCACAGATATGGATGGCACTCTGACTAGACAAGGAAAATTTACTCCAGCACTGCTACAAGCTTTAGAGGATTTAGCCGCAGCTGATATTAAGGTGCTAATTGTCACCGGACGTTCTGCTGGGTGGGTAAGTGGATTGAGTAGTTTGATGCCAGTGGCAGGTGCTATGGCAGAAAATGGTGGTTTATACTTTCCACCTGGAAATCAGAAACCAGTAGTTTTAACACCCATTCCCGATTTAGTTCACCATCGCCAGCACTTGGC
Source organism: Nostoc sp. 'Lobaria pulmonaria (5183) cyanobiont' (assembly GCF_002949795.1). Classification (NCBI taxonomy): domain Bacteria; kingdom Bacillati; phylum Cyanobacteriota; class Cyanophyceae; order Nostocales; family Nostocaceae; genus Nostoc; species Nostoc sp. 'Lobaria pulmonaria (5183) cyanobiont'. The sequence goes on from NZ_CP026692.1 coordinate 681,245, forward strand.
TACAACTTTTGAGAATTTACAAATTAAATTTCCCCAAATCCAAGAATCTGCTGATAATCGCTTTCGCGTCACCGACTGGACTTTTGATGTAGCTGGTTTGAGTCAAGATGAACTACAAACCATAGACAATCTCTGTCAACAAATGGGTTGGGGATTTACCTATAGCAACGTGCAGTGTCACATTAAACCGCAAGGACAAGATAAAGCTGTGGGATTGTTGCAGGTATTACGCGAATATTTGCCCCAGTACTCATCAGAACAAATTGTCACTGTGGGTAATAGCCCCAATGATGAAAGTTTATTTGATCGGCGTTATTTTCCTGTTTCTGTAGGCGTGGCCAACGTCCTGGAATATGTGAATCAATTGAAATATCAGCCTGCTTACATTACTACTGCTGCCGAAGGGGAAGGTTTTTGTGAATTATCTAGTTATATTTTAAAAAGCTTGTACATCCCAAGTTAGAGAGAAGTAGAGTTGTTCTACAATAATCTCGTAGCACTGAGTTTACAACCATGACAGCTACTCTACCTGTTAGTGTCGAATCAGAAATCTTCTACCCCAGTGCTGATGGTCAACCAGTGGCAGAAACCTACGACCACCTTTATGCTTTACTAACTACCTTAGAAGTCCTGAAACAGTATCTGGCAAATCGTCAGGCAACAGTATTGGGAAATCAATTTCTTTACTATGCACAGGGCTTTCCCAAATTGCGGGTAGCCCCAGATGTAATGGTGATTTTTGATGTTGCACCTGGCGGTCGGGACAACTATAAAGTTTGGGAAGAGGGTCAAGTACCCACAGTTATTTTTGAAATGACATCCTTTGGGACTAAGGGACAAGACGAAATCTTCAAAAAGACCCTTTATGAACAGCTAGGTGTCAAGGAATACTGGCTATTTGACCCTAAAGGCGAGTGGGTGGAACAACAGTTACGTGGCTATCGGCTGCGGGGAGAAATCTACGAACCGATACAAGATGGACGCAGTGAACCGTTACAACTACGCTTGGTAGTTGAGGGAAGGCTAATTGGATTTTACCTTGAGGATACAGGGGAAAAATTACTGATACCTGATGAACTGGTAGAGGCTTTAAGGCAGGAAATTTTAGCAAGACAGCAAGCAGAAGAACTAGTAGAACAAGAACGCCAACGAGCAGAACAAGAACGCCAACGAGCAGAACAAGAACGCCAACGAGCAGAACAAGAACGCCAACGAGCAGAACAGGCAGAATTGCAGATAGAAAAATTAAAGGCAAGGTTGCGATCGCTCAATCTAGACCCCGATACTATTGAGTAACCCGCAAGGTGTAATTCCAGAAGTTACTGTAGCTACGCACTTGTTCAGTGGCATAATCAACCGCTTTAAGTATTCTGCGATGGACGCTGCCGATCGCAAAATGCGAGAAACTATCGACGATCAGATCGAACAACGGCGACAAAAACCCAAACCCCAAGATCGAGAAGACCGCGAGTAGACCTTTAAAACAGCAAGATTTTTATTACTACAAGCATAGTGCTGCTCGATTGTTGAGTAGGCAGCACTATTTTCTTGACCTGACTCGGTCAAGCAACTACAACTCTTCAGAATATGCTAACCTAGTATAGTTAACTAATCTCGCACATCTAAGAATTCGGGTGTTTCCCGATTGGGAAATGCACTTGGATGGAGGTTTAACCCGAATCGGAGTTGAAAAATATATGCCAGTAGTTTCATTGGCTCAAATGATGGAGTCAGGGGTTCACTTTGGGCATCAGACCCGGCGTTGGAACCCAAAAATGTCTCCTTACATTTATACTTCCCGCAATGGCGTGCATATTATCGACTTGGTGCAAACTGCCCAGTTGATGGATAATGCTTACAACTATATGCGATCGCACGCAGAACAAGGGAAAAAATTTCTTTTTGTCGGCACTAAGCGCCAAGCAGCTGGAATTATTGCTCAAGAAGCTAGCCGTTGTGGTTCCCACTACATTAACCAACGCTGGTTGGGCGGAATGTTGACCAATTGGGCAACCATCAAAACACGGGTTGACCGTCTGAAAGATTTAGAACGCCGTGAAGAAACTGGCGCACTAGATTTATTACCGAAAAAAGAAGCATCAATGCTACGTCGGGAAATGACGAAGCTCCAGAAATACTTGGGTGGCATTAAAACAATGCGAAAAGTGCCCGACATCGTGGTAATCGTAGACCAACGCCGGGAATATAACGCAGTTCAAGAATGCCAAAAGCTGAATATTCCCATTGTGTCCATGTTGGATACAAACTGTGACCCCGATGTAGTAGATATCCCCATTCCAGCAAACGACGATGCTATCAGATCGATTAAACTGATAGTCGGAAAATTGGCAGATGCCATTTATGAAGGTCGTCACGGTCAGCTGGATGTTGAAGATGATTACGAAGATTACGACGGTAGTGAGTATGACGAAGACTACGAAGAAACCGAATATACTGATGCCGTAATTCCTGACGAGGAAACAGAAGAATAGTGCTGAGTCAAGAGTGCTGAGTGCTGAGTAAGATAGAAAGACTCAGCAAATTGAATAGTGCTGAGTCTTGATTTTTGAAGTTGTAAGTTGTGATTTGTCAATGAAGAATAAAATTGATAACTGAACACTCAAAACTCAGCACGGGCTAAACGCCCCGCTAACGCTAACAAAACTCAGTACTCAGTACTAAATTAGGTGAGTGATTACAACTCGAGGTCAAGTTAGGAATTGAGGCAAAATGGCGGAAATATCTGCAAAACTCGTCCAAGAGCTACGCCAAAAAACTGGTGCCGGCATGATGGACTGCAAAAAGGCGCTGATAGAGACTGAAGGCAACGTAGAAGAAGCCGCAGACTGGCTACGGAAAAAGGGCATCTCTAAGGCGGGGGCAAAAAGCGATCGCATTGCGGCAGAAGGGCTAGTAGACACTTACATTCAGCCCAAAGGCCGAGTGGGTGTACTCATAGAAGTCAACTGCCAAACCGACTTTGTTGCTCGTAACGAGGCTTTTAAAGCTTTAGTTAAGAATCTAGCAAAGCAAGCAGCGACAGCTAATAGTGTTGAGTCTTTGTTGGCTCAACCCTATATTGATAATGAAAGTGCGACTGTAGAAGAATTTATCAAGCAAACCATTGCCACCCTTGGTGAAAACATCCAAGTGCGCCGCTTTGTTAATTTTGCAATAGCAGAAGGCACACAAGGTGTAGTAGACAGCTACATTCACACTGGCGGTCGAGTTGGTGTATTAGTAGAACTAGGTTCCAAAACTGAGTCAGCAGCTGCTAATTCCGAGTTCCAAACCTTGGCACGGAACACTGCAATGCAAGTTGCGGCTTGTCCTAATGTCGAGTATGTGAGTGTAGACCAAATCCCCGCCGAAGTTGCCCAAAAGGAAAAAGACATTGAAATGGGCAAGGATGATTTGGCGAACAAGCCTGAAAACATCAAAGAAAAAATTGTTCAAGGACGGATTGAAAAACGCTTGAAAGAATTGACTTTGCTCGATCAGCCTTACATTCGCGATCAGAGTATTTCCGTGGAAGACTTGATAAAGCAAGCGAAAGCACAATTAGGCGAAGAGATTCAAGTGAGTCGCTTTGTCCGTTATATACTGGGCGAAGGCATTGAAAAACAAGAAATGAGCTTTGCTGATGAAGTCGCTGCACAAATGGGCACCAAGTAAGATTAGTCATTAGTCATTAGTCTGTACCAAGGACAAATGACTCTTTACAAAACAGGTCAGGTTATTTGCTTGGCCTGTATTTTATTTAGTAAAGACAGAAAATTTCGCATTTAATTTAAAATCTAAAATTCTCTAAAAAGTTATCCTAAAATAAGTTTGTACATTTGTACTATGTAATGGTTCAGATGGGCAAGAGCGAAAAAATATGGCAAGAGCAATCGAGCGAATTGAGCAGGATATTGCAGCACTCCAAGAAGCGATCCGGGCGATCGCAATCGAACTAAAAAGCGCTTATGCTAGTTATCTAAACACCTTGGGGCTAGCTGTACGCAAACAGTTGATTCTCGCGAGTTACCACCTCTGTACCCAAGGATATCCCGAAAACTTTTTGCATTTGTCATTGAATCAGCGCCAACAATTGCAACAAGCTATTCGTAAGTTGGGTCAACTGGCAGCTGAACAATTGCTCATTTATCTTAAAAGTGAAGAATCAGGGGAAGATGAGGTGGATGAGGGAGATCAGATGGATGAGGTGGATGAGGTGGATGAGGAAGTAACATCCTCTTCATCTTCACTATTTCTGGACACTTCTAATTCTCACTATCTCACTGCCAACACCTCCGATCCTATAGAACTGGCAAAATGGCAACAGAAATTAGAAGAGGCTGCGCAAGATATACTGAAAAAACTTTCGCATGATGCTAATCTTTTGTTGCAAAAAGCTGGAGTATTACCGAAAAAATTACCAGAACCGATTTTAGCAGCGGCGGCGGCAGCATCAGAAGCATCTGCTGAGGTAATGCCGGGGCCACCCAATTTATTAAACTTAGTAATTGAAATTGAAAATGAGCAACAGTCAGAAGATTCTGGACTGACTCAAATCATGGCTATTAACCTGCGGCTAGGAGAAATTGAATTTGCTGATGTGACACTTTCCTCTGAGCGCAAGCGAATCCGCAGTATTTTAGTTCAGCTAAACAAACTAGGACGAGAGTATAAAAAGAGATATAAAGAAAAGGCGATCGCTGAAGCGGAAGCTGCATGGCGTGCTAGTTGGTTTGACGATTAGTCATTTGTCTTTTGTCCAGAGTCAAATGACCAATGACCAATGACAAATGACTAATGACAAATGACTAATGACTATTGACCAATGACTAATGAAAAACCAGATTGGATACGATTGCACAAAGCCTTGGCAATAGAAGCTGAACGTGGCTTTACAGACTTAATGGGCAGAGAATACCGTTTCAGTGAATTTCTGAGCCTAACTTTGGGCAAATTCCCAACAGGCTTACCCCAAATTGAACGCCGCCGTTGGCAAGGACTAGCGGTGCAATTTGCTAGTTATCCACATCTAGCACTGGAAGAAAGGCAGCATTTAGTAGCAGAAACTCGTAGATATCTTTCCCAACTACAGCAAGAGGAGCAGGGGGAGCAGGGGAGCAGGGGAGCAGAGGAGCAAGGGAGAATTTATAAATCCAAAATTAAAAATCCAAAATCTCCAATTGTTACTGAGGTGAGTCGGAGACTTGCACCAAAAATTGAGCAAAAACTCAGTGATTTACCAGAAATAGGTTTTAAAAAAGCTGATAATTTGGCACGGCTTGGTTTACATACCGTCCGTGACTTGCTTTTCTACTATCCTCGTGACCATATTGATTATGCGCGTCAGGTGAATATCCGCGAGTTACAGGCGGGTGAGACAGTGACAATAGTGGCTACAGTGAAGCGTTGCAACTGCTTTACTAGCCCTAAAAATCAGAAATTATCAATTTTAGAATTGGTAGTAAAAGACAACAGCGGTCAAATCAAAATTGGCCGTTTTTACGCAGGTACGCGCTTTAGCAGTCGCGCTTGGCAAGAAAGTTTAAAACGCCGTTATGCAGTAGGTAGCATTCTAGCAGCCTGTGGGTTGGTGAAAGAAAGTAAATACGGCTTGACACTGGATAATCCAGAACTAGAGGTTTTAGCAAATCCAGGAGATACGATTGAGTCGCTAAATATTGGGCGGATAGTGCCAATTTATGGACTAACTGAAGGCGTGGTGGCGAATACAGTGCGACAGGCGGTAATTGCTGCTTTACCTGCTGCGGCTAACCTGAAAGATCCTTTGCCAAGTGGTTTGCGGCAGAAGTATGGTTTGATGGAATTAAAAGATGCGATCGCTAATATCCATTTTCCCAGCGATAGCGCCGTCTTGCAAGTTGCCCGTCGTCGCCTAGTCTTTGATGAATTTTTCTACCTACAACTTGGGTTACTGCAACGTCAACAGCAAGCAAGAGCGATTCAAACCAGCGCCATCCTTGTCCCACGCGGTCAACTTGTAGAGAAATTTCACGAAATACTGCCTTTTCAACTCACTGGCGCACAGCAACGAGTTCTCAACGACATTCTCAACGATTTACAAAAAACTGTGCCAATGAATCGTTTGGTGCAAGGTGATGTCGGTTCTGGTAAAACAGTCGTCGCCGTGCTAGCTATCCTCGCAGCAATTCAATCTGGCTACCAAGCGGCGCTGATGGCTCCCACAGAAGTTTTGGCAGAACAACATTATCGCAAGTTAGTTAGCTGGTTTAATCTGCTCCATTTACCAGTGGAATTACTTACAGGTTCGACTAAAGCGGCGAAACGAAGACAAATACATTCTCAGTTAGGAACTGGTGAATTACCTCTGTTAGTAGGAACCCATGCGTTGATTCAAGACCCTGTAAACTTCCAACAACTAGGGTTAGTAGTCATAGATGAACAGCATCGCTTTGGGGTAGAACAACGGGCACGTTTGCAGCAAAAAGGCAATCAACCTCATGTGTTAACTATGACAGCTACCCCAATTCCCCGAACCTTAGCACTGACGATACACGGGGATTTGGATGTGAGCCAAATTGATGAGTTACCACCGGGACGGCAAAAGATTCAGACAACAGTATTGTCAGGTCAGCAACGCAACCATGCTTACGACCTGATCCGGCGAGAAATTGTCCAAGGTAGACAAGTTTATGTGGTTTTGCCCTTGGTGGAAGAATCAGAAAAATTAGATTTGCGATCGGCTGTGGAGGAGCATCAAAAGTTACAAGAAAGTGTTTTTCCCGATTTTCAAGTTGGGTTGCTGCACGGTCGCATGAGTTCAGCCGAAAAGGATGAAGCAATAACCAAATTCCGTGATAACCAAACGCAAATTTTGGTTTCTACTACTGTTGTTGAAGTAGGTGTAGACGTACCTAATGCTACAGTAATGCTCATTGAAAATGCAGAGCGATTTGGCTTATCGCAACTGCACCAACTGCGGGGGCGTGTTGGTCGGGGTACGGCTCAGTCCTACTGTCTGTTGATGAGCAGTTCTAGAAGCCCTGATGCTCAACAACGATTGAAGGTGTTGGAACAATCTCAGGATGGCTTTTTCATCTCCGAGATGGATATGCGTTTTCGTGGCCCAGGGCAAGTACTGGGAACTCGTCAATCTGGAGTGCCAGATTTTACCTTGGCGAGTTTGGTTGACGATGAGGAAGTTTTACTTTTAGCGCGGCAAGCAGCGGAGAAAATAATAGAGATGGATGTTACTTTAGAGCGTTGGTATTTAATGAAAGAAGAGTTGAAGTATCGGTATGAGCGCTTAATGGGTGGGGCAATTTTGACATAACATATTTGAGTTAGAAACCTACATCAAGCAATGAATCTTCAATTTGATTGCTGGGGGCAGGGCGGGGCACTCAAGTTGACCCCAAACACTGACACAATCCTTGCTGAATCTGCACGGGCAGCAGCCGAGGTTGCCAAGGAAAGGACATTGAAACAGTTAGGTAATGCGATCTCTTAGAGGAAAAGGCGATGCCTGCGGCGGGCTTTGCCTACGTGGGTTAGGGCCGCGATCGCCTTTTTATAGATTTTGCCAAACCCAACATCGTCAGTAACTAACAAGCCAATTCTCATCACAGGCAAAGGGTTTCGTAGCAACTTTAGAGGAAGAGGCTTAATTTTAGTAACGGAAAAATTTTGGTCGTTAGTAAAGCATCGGAATCAACTGAAGTTGGGGAATCTTGCATCTGGGGATAAAATTGCTCAGAAAGCTCTCAATCGGTTCAGTTTTGCTGTTTGGGGAATTCGCCAACGGTATCCGTATCCCGGCTCAAACTAGAGTATTAGCTCTTACCGCTACTTTTGTCAATGAAATCAAAAGTTTGTGGTTGATTGACTTTTTTGGTTGATTACTTTGTCTTGGTGTCACATAAAAGATTGCGAGATTGATGGTAGTTTATTTTTGCACTAACTCCTTGATCCCAATCGCGATACAAGCTATGACACTTAATTTATATTTACTGCGACATGGAGAAACTACTTTTAGTCAAAGTGGTAATTTCTGCGGTAAAACTGATGCCCAGTTGACCTCTGAAGGGATACAGATGGCAGAGAGTTTTGCCGATGTTTATCAAAGCTTGTTGTGGGAGGCTGTTTATGTTAGCCCGATGAAGCGCGCAATTGCAACTGCCAAGCCATTTTGTGATGCTATCGGTATGAATATGCAGTTGCGTGACGGACTTAGAGAAGGTAGTTACGGCTCTTGGGAAACTTTGAGTAAATCGTTTGTCCAAGAGAATTACGCCCAAAACTATGTAAAATGGTTGACAGAACCCGCCTGGAATGCACCCATTGGTGGAGAAACTGCGGTAGATATTGCTAACCGTTCTATGCCTGTAATTGCTGAAATTCAAGAAAAACATCCCCAAGGTAATGTTTTAGTAGTTTCCCATAAAGCCACGATTCGGATTTTGCTTTGTAGTTTACTAGGAATTGATTTGGGACGCTATCGCTATCGGGTGAATATTTTGGTCGCGTCAGTAAGTATGGTTAAATTTGACGTTAATGGCCCCTTGTTAGAAATATTAGGCGATCGCCATCATATACCCGATCGTATTCGCTCTCGTCCGGGAACATAACAGTCCCTTAAACAAAAACCGAAGACCAACACAAAATTTTCTCTTCTCTCTGTTTCGCGCCAGTTGCTTCTCCCAAGGGGAGACGCTGCGCGAACAAGTCGGGGAACCCGCCCAACGCACTGACTTCTCTGCGTCTCTGCGGTAGCCTGCGGCAAGCCCTTCTCCTGACGGAGACGCTACGCGAACGGGTTCACGCTCATGGGGGAAACCCCCAAGACCGCGCTGCTTCACCGCTTTGTGTCTACGTTAAAAAAGTTGACTTTGATAAAGAGTTTTAGCCTTAACCCAAGCGTATTGGTTTATACGGTAGTCAATCCTGCCAGTTCGTTCACTATCAGAGAATCAGGTATTGAGTTGAGATGCGCGATATGACCAATAAAGTTTTAACAGGTTTATTACACAGTGCTACTTCCCAAAGGTGTTTCAATCACAATACTTGCTGCATTTCGGCATAAGCTTCATAAACACCCTTCACGTTGTACCAGTTGAGAAAAATTCGAGCAATTTCTAAAGCCAATTGCGGTTTACCTAAATTAATTAGCCATTGCAATAACGGAGCCATTGTCCGTTCATTCAGTGTGCCATTGATTGACAAAATCCCCCAAAGTAACCGATGCAGCCAAGTCATTTGAATCATCATTCGCACTTCCCATGTAGGATGCTTTTGATAAAACAAAACTCCCATACGTCCGCGTTGAATTTCTTGGTCAATCAATCTGGGAATTTGCTCTAAGTTAAATGCTGGATGCCAGTGATATCCTACGGCTTCTGGACATTTAATTAATGTCAAACCTAGTTTTTTTAGCCGTACACCTAATTCTAAATCTTCCCAGCCATAGAGTTGAAAACTAGTATCAAAAAGTCCGGCTTTATCTAACCAATGTTTGGGAATTGCTACATTTCCCGTTGCAAAAAAAGCTGCTGAAAAATCTGTAATTTTGTAGGGTTCAGCCGTTGGGTTGTTGAAATTACAAGTATTAATAACTGCACCGTAAGTAAAAAAGCGATCGCTCCCCAATTTCTCTTTCCCCTCCACTAGTGCATCAGTATGAGCTTGCAGGAAATTGTTCAGCACTACTAAATCGCTATCAATAAAGATAATTGTGTCTCCCTGGGCCTTCTCTACTCCCAAATTTCGAGCCGCAGCTGGCCCAGCATGATCTTGCCCAAACCAGCGCACATGGGGAAACTCTTCTTTGTATGCTGCTAACCACTCCAATGTGCCATCAGTAGAACCATCATCTACCAAGACAATCTCGTAATCAGTAACCGAACTTGGCTGACTCAACTCCTGCACCTCCAAAGCACGGAGGCACTTTTCTAAAATCGGTTGGCGATTATAAGTCGGTATCACAACGCTGAAAAACACAGTCTCACCCACAACACTATTGATTTATCCATCTCCAGGATAGGACAGATGGGGCGCTGACACTGTTCCTGACTGGATTTGTAACTTCTTATTTTGAGATTTAGTACAAAATAAATTCCCATTAATCAAGATATAACCTGATGTTAATTTTTGGTCATTAGATTAGATGACAAACTGAAATTTTTTTGTCTAGTTAGCTGACCAAAATAGCAAACAACCTTTTGTTTAAGAACAGGTTACTGACCATTCAAAATGTATGTCATTTCACGTAAATAATTGATGGCTTTTTCTGCCAGTAATCAAGATTTGCCTTTACGAAATTCTTGATGTCACAAGAGAGGAGAGTTTGATGTCTAAATTAAGTCGCAGACAAATTTTAGTATTTTTTGCTGGCAGTGCTGGTGCGGCTGTGTTGGGAGACACAATTATAGATGGTGTTTCTAGTATTGCCGGAGCAAAGAACAGGCCACTAAGCTTTACACCAGTGCGCTTACCCCATTCCTTACCCGTTTATAAACAGCAGAAAAGTTTCTTGCCAACGGGAATCGGTCAGGGACAGGTAATCAATGCATCTGCAAATACGAAGTTAAATAGGTACAACGTAGTTGATGATCTGGTAGTGCCACCAGAATATGAAGGTTATGTAATTATCAGCTGGGGCGATCGCCAGATGTTGCATTTACGGTGAAATCATAATTAACTAAGGCAGCTTGCGTCGGTTTAATAACAGCAGCAACCGCGATCGCAACAGCAAAAGCAGCTATGCTAATATTTTTAGCTAATTTCATTAGAAAATGCTCCGAAGCTAAAAAATGAATAATTCTGTAATTTCACTTAAATAAACTTTTAACCAATGTATATAGATTAAGAAATAACCAACAAAAGATGATCTTTGTTACATCTCTAAAATTGTCAGGTATATATAAAATTTGTATAAACTTATTTCAATATTTACAATAGGTTATGTTTTGACTTTGGGCGTAGGCGTAGCCTCACACATAGCAATCCTATCTAAGTTGTGAAAATGAACAAACCACTTTTTCTGCGAAATGCCAAAAAAAGAAAAAGAAGTTTTCACATCTGATTTAGGACTGCTATAGTTGCGAAAATCAGGCATGGAGATTTGCTTGTTCCTGCAACCACGGATCGACAGGTTGTCCATCTTTGCGGCGTAATTCAATTTCCACTACCATCACTTCTTTGGAACCAGGAGGTGCAGGTTTTTTATGGAAAATAATGTCATAATCTTCTGTATTGTGTTTATGTTCTTTCAACCATTCCTGTACCTTGGTTGTGGCAAAAAATGATTGCCCTTGCTCAAACATTCGGGTAATCTGCAATTGCAGTGTGTAAGGATTTAAGCGACCCATTTTCTACCGCCTTTGTTAAGTTAATTTTAGGACAAGTAATCTACTTACTGTAGATAATCTAATGTTAATGCGAAGTAACCACACCTGACACTTCCCATACAGGTATAACTTCCAGTTTCACCGCCCTGTTATCTGTAAAAACAAAGTCCGAACCTTCTTCGCTGGATAGTTTAAGAAAGCGTCGATGCTTTCGCATTTTGTCTTCCACTGGTTGATAAATTATTATTTTTACTGCTTGACTTTCACCATCTTTAGCAGTAATCACAACGTAGTAATATTATAGTAGTACCTCACCAAAAATTGTCACAAACTTGACTACACTCTACGACTAAAGTTGTACGTACACTAAGGACAAAGAAACTGATCAGTTAAAGATTGCTCAGAATTTTACACTGCCTCTACACCATTTAACTACTTAATTCTGTTATAGATTGGAAAGAGGCACGCCGCTTCAAAAACTGACCAACAGACTCAGATGGTTGTTATGCAGAGCAAAAATCAAGCTGTTTTCGCTTTAATTGTAAAAAGCACTATTGTATTTTTACCCTTACTGTTATCCGTTGGAATTGCCAGTGGACAATCTGCACCATCACCCAACCCAGCACTAACTCCGACTCCGGTGTTATCGAATTCAGAACGGGAAGAATTAGCACGACTACGAGCAGAAAAACGAATTCAACAGCAAGTCCAATCTGATTTTAAAAGCACTTTTAGCCGCACAACCATATTACTCGATGTTTGGCTAGTTATATTAAGTCTCTTTCCAGTCGCAGTCATTGCTTTGTTATGGCTGTTGCGACGAGTGATAATCCGGGAAATTGTTGATAGGGCAATGCAACAAGTCCAGGGAATGGAAAAATTACAAAATCAGCTAACCACCGTTAAACAAGAAGCTGAAAATGTTATTCAAGATGCGAAAAAAATCAATTATGAATTAGAACAGGAAACGACTGCTTTACAACAAAAAATTAAAAATGAACAAGAAAATGTATCTATTCTGATATCCGATCTAGATTTAGCTAAAGCACAGGTATTAAGTAGATTAGAAGCAGAACTAAAAAAATCTCAAGAAAATATAGAAAATTTAGAGTCAAAATTTGCTTCGGGGTTATCTAAGTTAGAGTTTGATGCTCAACAACAAAAAGATATAGCACTAGAGAATTTAGGAAAATTAGCATCTGCGATCGCAGAAGAACTGTCTAAGTTAAAGTTAGGTGTACAACAACAGCAAGAACTAGCTGTTGCTGATTTAGAAATATCAAGGTCTGAGTTCGCATCTCAACTTTCTGGATGGCAGTCTGATGCTCAACAACAAAAAGATGTAACTTTTGAAAGTTTAACAAAATTACAGTCAGAGTTTATAGAAAAGTTATCTGAATTCCAAATTGATGCTCAAAAGCAAAAAGAGATCGCAGTTGACAGTTTAGGTATATTTGAGCGAGAACTTAAATCTCAATTATCTGAATTACAGGTAGATGCTCAAGAACAAAAAAATAAAATTATTGCGAGTTTAGCGGCATTACAATCAGAATTTAAATTTCAATTATCTGAATTACAAGTCGATGCTCAAAAATCCAAAGAGCTAATCATTGAGAATTTAGAAAGATATGGTGATGAATTTACTTCGCAATTCTCAGAATTACAATGGAATGCTCAACAACAAAAGATTCTCATTTTAGAGAAGTTAGAAAGATTAGAAACTGAGTTTGTCTCTCAACTCTCTGAATTACAATTGGATGCCCAAGAAAGAAAGGATCTCATTCTTCAAGAACTAACTGAAATTACGCCGGAATCTATTCTAGAAGTGGTAAATTTTGAAGTTGAGCAAGAAATACAGCAACAGCCACAACAACCAGAATTCACTGCTGATGAGTATGTAAAGCAAGGAGACGATTTGTTTTCTCAAAGGCGCTATGAAGATGCGAACGCAGCTTACAACCAAGCAGTTAAAATCCAACCTGATGAACCTGTGAGTTGGTTAAAACGGGGTCTAACTCTGGGAAGGTTGAAACGCTACCAAGATGCGATCGCATCCTATGATAAAGCGATTGCGATTCAGCCAGATTATCATCAAGCTTGGTGCGATCGCGGCGTTGCTTTTGGAAATTTACAACAGCATCAGCAAGCCTTTGACTCATTTGATAAAGCTACACAAATCAAACATGACGATGCCGTTGCCTGGTTGAATCGCGGTCTTTCCTTAGTAGCATTAGAACAATATGAAGAGGCAATCATGTCCTTTGATAAAGCGCTAGAATTCCAACCCAATTCCCCAAAAATCTGGGATAAACGCGGTTATACTTTGGTAAGATTAGGACGCGATGATGAAGCGATGGCTAGTTTTAACAAAGCCTTAGAAATTAAGCCAGATTACGCCAGTGCCTATTACAACAAAGCAGCCTGTTACGCACTGCAAAGACAAGTTGACCGATCTCTGTTAACTCTACAACAAGCGATTGAACTTAATCCCAGGTATAAAGAAGACGCAGCAACTGACCTAGATTTTGATGATATTGCCGATGATGAGCGCTTTAAGCTGCTAGTTACAGAATAAAAATCTAAAAGGCATTTGTCATTTGTCATTTGTCATTAGTTATTCTCCCCCTGCTCCCTGCTCCCTGCTCTCTGCTCCCTGCTCCCTTGCTCCCTTGCTCCCCAGACATGGCTTTGAGTTTAGATGTAAAAGAATCAGAGCGATCGCTTTTTTCGGGAGTAAATTGCCCAATTGGGGCATGAATAGGAGCAGGTGGGAGCAGTTTTGGCTGTCGTTGATGATGGTTTGGTGATGGGGAAGGCGCTGGACTTTCTTGTGAAGTTTGCCTCTGGCTGATAGCAGATAATTGCTCAAGGGTTGCCGAAGAGGCAAATTTCCCAGAAAGCGGAGACTTTAAGACGGTTTTATTGTCTCTATCTTCCTGCTTTCCCTCTTGTTCACTCAAAGATGTCTTTGATTCATAACTTTTCAGTTGGAGAGTCGCAGTATTGCTGTGTTGATAGCTGTTGCGAATCTTAGCTGGTGGTAATTGAGGACTCGTCACTTGCTCTACAGTGGGTTCTCTCTTGGCTGGCGGTAGAACTGGTGCAGCCGATGAGGTTAAGCTTTGAGGAAATTTGCTACAAATCATCCGTTCAAATTCCATGTTGAAATGATATGTAGCCTGATCCCGGCGCTGCCAAAATACTAAAATTTGCTGCACGGAAACCGCTTTATAACGACCTTGATATAGTGCCTCAATCACTGCCAGGTGTAGCCAATTAAGGGGGTATTGCGTTTGCCAACGTTCAACTAGCTCATTGGCACTATACCCACCGAGATCGAAACTATAGTTAATTAATAAGGTGATCGCCAAGTTGGCAGAGGTGTCTGGAAGTGTTGTTAACATCGGGCTATTAGCTTTAGGCAATAGTTCTAAGATTTGTCACCCATCGCATATTAGCCTAGCGTGCTTTTAACTACATGGTTTTTTTTTCCAATAGTTGCCAAGCCGATAGGCAAGTGTTCCTTATTCTACTTATCAACTTCTAGAATGCAACCCCACATAGACTGATTTAATCGCAGATGTTCGCCCAATGGCAACTAACGCCTGATAAACCATCGCTGCAACTTCGGCGCCTGTTGCCGAATGCAAAGGTGCAAGAACTTTCGGATCTGGATAGTTGACAACTATTCCCCATTGTGTAGCAGTAGCAACGGCTGTTTGGGCGTAGTTGGGAATGGTATGACGATCGCTATATACTTCTAAAACATCGCGATCAACAGCTGGTAGTCCCAGTCCGTTTACTAAGGAGACAATCACCTGTAGCCGCTGCACACTTTGATCGGGGCGAAAAGTGCGATCGCTAAATCCACCAACAAAGCCACCGCTAGCCGCGATTTGGATAGCGCTATAAGCCCAAAAATCCTTGGGTACATCCGTAAAATCAGGAGCCGGGATTTTGGGAAATGGGTTAAAAGCGATCGCCACCAAAGCTGCATACTGGGCGCGAGTCATGGGTTTATCTGGTTGGTAGCTACCATCGGCAAAAGCATGAGTTAAATCCATGCTCACTAATGCCTGAATAAATGGTTCTGCCCAATGTCCGTTTAGTTCGGGAGAGGCGGGGAGGGGGAAAGGGGGAGACAAGGGGAGTTTTTGAGGTGGGGATTCTGTCGAGATATCAGAGGGACTGGTGTTAACCGTTACTCGATTGGTTAGGAGTAATTCTACCAAACCCTTGACTAGAGCCGGATTTAATTGATTACCTACGGAAACTAGCTTTTGTGTAGTGGCATTATATAAATCAAATTCACTATGATCGCGAAAAATATTATCACCTGGATCTTCGGTATTACCTAAATCGGGGACTGCATTGCCATTGACTAATAAACCACCTTGGGTATTTTTAGCAATGAAATTTTGACGTAGTACAGGTTGGGCGTTGCGAGAAAGTGCGATCGCTGTGCGATTTTCTGATAATTTATTATTGGCGATCGTCGGAGCGGCAAAGTCACTAATTGCTATGCCTAAAGGGTTTTTTTGAAATACATTCCGCAGTACTTCTCCTTGGCTATGACCTGCTATCACTAACCCGCTAGCAGTATTTTGCACAAATATGTTATCTAAAATTGCGGGTTTGGCAGTACCAGTGGTAAACACACCTTCCCGCCCACAGTTGCTCAGAGTATTATTACTTAAAATAGGTGCAGCCGATTCAATCCAGATACCAGTACCTTTGGCTGAGGGATTGGTGATAGTTACACCTAAAAGACTGACATTATCTACCAAGAGCAGCGTAATATTTTGTATACCAAAACTGGGACTTTGATACTCGCCACTCCCGGAAATTACAATTCCTGCACCTTTGTTAGCTTCGTTACCCACTACTGTCGCCCCTTCAGGGACGATTAGTGGAAACACCTCACCACTAGCGGCGTTGTAAGTCCCCGACTCCAGATGAATTATCGTCGGGATTTTGGTTACTTTTAAGGCACGGCTGAGGCTTTTAAACGGACTCAACCGTGAACCAGTATTGTTGGTATCATTCCCTGTCATAGGGTTGACATAGAGTGTGACAACGAGGGTAAAGTTCACCATTGATAGTTGAGAGTCAATTGTTTTAATTATGACAATCGTAAATAACACTACTTGTAGCAAACTTTTTCACAGTAATATCCTTGTGTATAGAAAATATATCCACCTGACTTTTTCTGACAAGCAGATCGTGTGTACACATAAGTTATAGACTCTTGTGCAATATTCCAAGTTCTCATCTCAATCGCATTGTCAGTCAAAACAATCGCATTGTCAGTCGCAACAATCGCATTGTCAGTCGAAACAATCGCATTGTTAGTCAAAACAATCGCATTGTTAGTCAAAGCAATCGCATTGTCAGTCAAAACAATCGCATTGTTAGTCAAAACAATTGCATTGTTAGTCAAAACAATGCCATTGCAACTCCAAAAGACTTGTGTGTAAGCTGTAACGCCTGCAAAGAGGAGATTAAGGAACCGTGGTCTTCTCCCTTGATCCTAGCCTCTCCCTTTGAGAGCTACCGTGTATACACAAGTCTGAAATAGTTTACTCACCTGGTTTTCGCCTCAGTTTTACCCCACCCTAACCCTCCCCGTATGTATTGGGGAGGGAACTAGATTCCTGTTTTCCCCAATAAACGGGGGGATTAAGGGGGGTAATTTGACTTGTGTAAACACGTGTAGCCCTTTGGGAGAAGGGTAGACCCCATCGCCCTTGGTGTCTCCCCAAGTCGAGCATCTGGCGTGTGGGGTTCTCCGGGTTTAATTAAGTAATCAAACAAAAAGTAATACAGTATATTTCAGGTAAATGAAGTACGCGGTAGGGGCACAACATGTTATGTCCCTACAATTATCTGTACCTCACGCCTGTTGCAATCTGCTGTATGAAGCTAAAGTTTCGAGTTTTGCTCTCGGTGTTCCGAGGTACTGTTTGGGTTAATATATTGAGTCAGCAATCCAGAACCCATGCTCTGTAAGAAACGAGATTAAACATTCTCATCCAGAATAGTTCCTTCTATATTCGCTCCATCCAAATTTGCTCCGCTCAAATTTGTCTGATTCAAATCTGCTTGAGCGAGATTTGCCTGGGATAAGTCCGCTACAGTTAAATCTGCACCACTTAAATCCGCTCCATCTAGATTTGCTGCTATCAAGTTTGCTTCCTGCAAATCCGCCTCACTCAATTTAGTTTCAATCAATTTAGCAACCGTCAAATCAGCGTGACTCAAATTAGCTCCATCCAAGATAGCTCCATCCAAGATAGCTCCATCCAAAATAGCTTTGCTTAAGTTGCTATTACTGAGCTCCGCATTGCTCAAATCTGCTCCATTTAAGTCTGCTTCAATCAAACTGGCGTCGGTTAAATTAGCGTGACTCAGATTAGCTCCATCTAAAATTGCTCGATCTAAAATTATGCCACTGAGATTGGCTTCTCTTAAGTTGGCCTCGCTCAAGTTGACACCAGTAAAGTCTCTGACACCTGCGGCATAGTTTTTCAGGAGTTGATCTGCTTTCATATCTGTCACTGTGCTAAGGAACTTGAACTAATTCGTAATTCGTAATTCGTAATTCGTAATTTTTGAGTGTAATTACCTTTTATCTATACGTGGCTTTGTTTCAGTTTGCGTCTAAATAAGAGTCTGAAACAGTCTTTAATTAAGAATTACGTTAGCGCAACAGTAGCGAGTCCGCAAGCGTCATTATCAATTACGAATAATTTGGGACTATCCAGACAATTAGTAAATCCCCGGCACACGCCACGGAGGATTAGTGTAGTGAATCAAACTAGAGTGGATATTGAATCAACTTTGTCTAGACTAACTATTCTTAATTTCTGGCGCTACTACCTAGAGTTGTGAGTTAATTTCATACTTGGGAGGGATGTTGCTGACCTTAAAAATTTAAGCATTAACGTGAGCCTCGATTGGAGACTCACGTTAAGCATTAGTGCAAAGCGATCGCTATACTTAATTCTGGTGTTCGTCTGGCAGAGGTTATGGCAAAACCAATTCCTATTCTTTTACAGATTATGATTCTTACGACTGAAGCAGATAATTCATGTTTCCCCACCAACCACTACATCTTGAATTCGGAGGCTAGGGCCACCACAACCCACTGACAAGCCATTTTGCCCTCCTTTACCACAACCGCCGGATTCATCCCAATAAAAATCATCACCAAGTGCCTCAATATCCGCTAAGGTTTGGAATACATTTCCTGAAAGCGTCACATCCCGGACAGGTTCAGCAATTTTGCCGTTCCTAATCATCCACGCTTCCCCAGCACTAAAGGTGAACATTTCCCCATTCGTCATCCCACCCAACCAATTACGGGCATAAACTCCTTCTTTAATATCGGTGAATAAGTCTGCGACTGGTGTTTTACCCCGTTCAATCCAGGTATTTGTCATCCGCACAATGGGAGTAAAGTGATAGTTGAGACAGCGGGCGTTACCCGTAGGCGCTTCCTCCAATTTGCCAGCAGTTTCACGAGAATGTAAACGTCCCACTAAAACTCCATCTTTAATTAGTTGAGTAGTAGTGGCAGGTGTGCCCTCATCGTCATAAAAATAGCTACCGCGATGTCCCTCTGGAGCCGCACCATCAAAAATTTGCAGTTCTTCTGGGCCAAACCGCCGTCCGATGGTCATAACTTCCAGCAAATCGGGGTTTTCGTAAGCCATATCAGCCTCAGAAAGATGTCCGAAGGCTTCATGGACGAATAAACCCGTGAGAATTGGGTCAATGACTACAGTGTAAGTATTGCCTTTGACCGGTGGTAGAGATAAAGCGGCGATCGCTCTTTGAGCTGCACCTTTTACCTGTTCATCCAAACTAGTTAAATCTTCGTAAGCTTTGCGAGAGCCAGTAGTTTCCCGTCCAGTTTGTACGGTTTCGCCATTTCTGGCGGTGGCGGCAAAGCGCATTTCCATATCCACCCAAGATTGCTCGATCGAAGTACCTTCGGAAGTAGCAATGATTACTTTTTGGGCGCTGTCACCGTAACGCACCGAGGTAGTGGTAATTCGGCTATCGACGCTTTTAAGCAATTGGGCATAGCGATCGCACAATTGTTTTTTTTGCGAGAGTGGGATGTTTCGGGGGTCAGTACCTTTTAGGGGTAGAATGCATACTGCTTGCACCGGGTCAATAGGTGCAAGTAAAGTTTCTTCATCACCAACCATCCGCGCAGCAGCGATCGCTTCTTCTATGCGATCTTTGATTGTTGCCAGCTGGTTAAAGCAGCTCAACCCCCATCCGCCTTTATAACAAGCGCGAATATGTCCACCAATGGAGAGACCTTCACTAAGGGTTTCTACCTTGTCGCCACGCAACAAGATATCAGTCCCTTCTGCTTCTTCAAGGCGAATCATCAGATAATCTACACGCTTAGAGTAGCGGGCGATCAGGTCAGAAAGTAAATTTTGTGCGTCAGCAAGTGTAGTCGGCATTTCCAATTAGTAACAATGACGAACTGCATTTATTTTGCAATTATTTGGGGAATTTCTGCTAATCAATATTATGAGGGGACTGAAGACTGAAGACTGAAACTGGGACTAGGGATTAAATTCTTCCCAATACCAAATACCTAATCCCCAATCTTGCGCGTAGCCTGTCTGAATCTTAGTACTTCCTTTTTCACAGTGGGTAAGAACTGAATGATGTGCTAAGGTAATTAAGTGAGAATAAAATTCGGTTACATTGTTTGTTTTTAGTATTGACAGGCTTTTCCCTTTTGGTCTTAACAAGCTTGCCTCCGAAATCTAAATCTCTACACACCTATGATTTTGGAGATAATGCATGTCGATTTATGTAGGTAATCTATCCTACGAGGTCACACAAGATGACCTCAATTCTGTGTTTGCCGAACACGGTACTGTAAAACGGGTTCAGTTACCTACTGACCGTGAAACAGGACGTCCACGCGGCTTTGCCTTTGTAGAGATGGGCACAGAAGCTGAAGAAACAGCTGCCATTGATGCTCTTGATGGAGCTGAATGGATGGGACGCGACCTCAAAGTAAATAAGGCTAAACCAAAGGAAGATAGAGGTGGTTCTTTTGGTGGTGGCGATCGTCGCGGCAGTGGTGGCGGTGGATACAATAGATCGCGCTACTAAACTTTAAAATCAAAAATTAAGTTTTAATGTCTAAAGGGCAGAATCATTATCTGCCCTTTCTTTTTGCGCTCCAGTCTACTGGATGGCTTAAATTGCCCAAAGCAAAGCGACTTAGCAGCACTCGTTTAATCTCCGTCTTTCATTTCAGCCAAAGTTTTATCAAGCCTATCGTTAGCTTCCTTGGCAAACCGAATGCATTGCACACTCGTGGCCATTCCCTCAACGAGAGTAAACGTTCCTTCTGTAACTTTCGCCTGACAACAAAATCCGGCTCCTATCAGGCTAATGCAAGCAGATAAAGCAGTGGTAATTAGGGATAAGCTATACCAATCAATGCCAATAAAAAGCCCTCAAGCAAAGATGAGGGCTAGGCAGTTTTTTTGCTAGAGATATCAGTTCAATTCCTTCTAAGCACGAGCACGCGTAATCTGAGTAGTATCAAAGTTTTGTAGCCGAGTCATATTTCCACTGTTCTTGTCAACAATATACACAGCATTAGGTGTCTCATATCTCATAGCTCCAAAGGCGAGGAGTTGACCTGTTGCAGAGCAAACTAAGCTTTGTAAGCCATTATTCCATGCTTGACCATTAACTTTCAATTGTCCTAATCTGATGGGCTTTTTTTGATTTGAATCTAGCTGCACCAGAGTTGTATCACCATACGCACCAATTATAGAGGTATAAAGTATTCCATCTGGGCACTCAGCTAAATTGCTGACCCGCTCATCGTCCAGGAATTTAATCTTACTAATAGAACTTATCTCTCCTGTTTGAAGGTTAATATCTACCAATCTGATCGGTGGTGTACCGTTCTTCTTACCTACTAGACCAATGAGTCGCCCATCATTAGTACCTAACAAGCTCCCAAGCTGTTGATTTGGTTTAAGTCCTGAAACTATCAAAGTTTTTACAGGCGTACCTAAAAATGTAATGCGAGTAGGTGTCGCCTCTCTTTGACTAATCGCAACAGGAGTAATGGCTACAACAAGTGTGCCATCGCTTAAAGAGGTAAAACCACTCAATATCTCATTAGGCTCTAATAGAGGTGTACTTTTATCCGTAAGTACCTGAGCCTTTCCTGTAATTAAGGATTGCAAAACTAGTCCTACAGGCTTCATATCTGTGCTTACACTGTTTGGGGCAGTGTTCTCTACTAATTCAGTGGTGTTTACCTCTGTAATAACCGTTTGGTCAGTAGTAACCATCGGGCTGGAACCTATACCCACAATATTTAAAGTTGGTGTTTCTGCCAAGGCTTTCTTGGTGAGATAACTAAGTCCAGATAATACAGTTCCACCAAGTGCCAACTGTCCAAACTTTCGACGCGATAGCTTGTAATTCATATTTTCCTTCCTAGAATTAATGACTTTTATTAGGTAGCAGTGCGAACATAAACAGATAAGGCTAATATATTTGCATCCAGGTTGCTACTGAGGGTGTTCCATTGTTGTCACTAATAAAAAGCATGTACCAACCTGGAGGTGCGATGTTTCGATTGTTTATTACCGTCACCTTAAGAGAAGTAGCATTTCTAGAAATAATGGGTGCATCCACTAACCTTTGTTCTGTATCGCAAGAATGGGTAGTTGCCATTGGTCTAATAAAACTAACCCATTTAATGTTCGCAGCTTGGGGTGTCTGAATCGTAAATTGCTGCCCGTAGGTCACTGTTTGAGGAGCGCTCTGAATAACTGGTCGCGATCGCGACATATATGCAGGAGTGTAGATTTCTAATCGCAGTTCATTGACCCTCCGTTGAGGGTTCCCCCCAGCTGTGACGACCCTACCATCTGGTAGTAGCAAGGCTACTGAGTGATATACGCGGGGAACATTTTGTTTAGCTACTACTGTCCAAGTATTTGTAGCTGGATTGTAGATTTCTGCTGGCAGCATTGATTGTTTTGTATCTTCATTCATTTTGCTACCATTGCAAACAAACACTGTGCGATCGGGCAATAAAACTGCGCTGTGATGCATCCGGGCATAGTTTAAAGGCTTTGCTGCTACGTAAGTTGGATTACTAGCTTTTAAATCGACAATATTTACCCTCTTTGTTGCTGTCTTATTACTACCCCCACCGAGAATCATCACCTTTTGATCTTGTGCAGGTGGTAAAAGCACACTGGCACCTTGATCGCCGAAAGCTGAGTCTTGCAGCCCTGTCACCACTTTTTCTGGAATGGATTGTGTAAATGTCTCTGGCAGGGTTAATATCCTTGGTGTGACTCCACTGCCACCCATCTGAGCACCTGAATAAAAAACTTTTCCACTACTTAGTAAAAACAGCTGTGGGTATGACGGGAAGCCACTAGTTGTTGGAAAAGCGTTCCAACCATTTGGAAAGAAAGCAGAATAAATTTCTGGTTGTCTATTGAGCTTGCCATCTTTATCCAGCCCAGACACTGCTAAGATTCGACCACTGCCTAGTGTTAACACAGTAGGATACCAGCGACCATTATTCATTGATAGTATCTTGACCCATTTCTCAGCAATGGGATCGAACATCAGAGCATAGGGTGAACCATAAAATGGGTCATAGCGCAAAGTTCCACCTGCAACTAGTAACTGACCATCAGGGCGGAAGGAATGACCAGCGCAAAAAAGATCCATAGGTTGACTGTTACTATCCAATGGAGGCGCTTGACGGGAAAAGGTTCCCTTGTTTACATCCCAGACCACACTGTCATAGGGAGTATTTAACCGATTGGGGTCGTTACCTGAGCCACAGAAAAAGAATATCTTACCAGTACGAAGTAAAGCGGCATGTATGGGTAGGATTGGAGCACTGTACGACAATACTTCCCATTTATCTGTAGTAGTAGCCAGAGCAATGGAAGTCCCTAAATCTGTTTCTTCTTGAAGGTTAGTCTTGTTATTAGGTAGAGTCACTTTATTTACAATTAATTCCTACGTGAACTTGATTTTTTGGACTTTATTTTATTAATTTATTTCTTAATTCATATCTATACTTCTTTAGGCTTATTTAGCGTTAAGATATGATGTGTTTTATAAGAAGCAAATGTAAAATCAGCTTTATAATTGTAGTAATTGCGCTATCAATCATCCATCCTGTAGAGCATCTAATTAAGCCTGAAATACATTTCTATTATCAAGAATACTACATCTCGTTGATAAACTTTTTTCATATTTTATTTTCTCATAGAAGAAAATAAAATATTTTGGTTTTGCGGCCTCAATTTGTGAAATAATCGAAAATATATAGTAACTTTTGGATAATCAGATAAATTAATAAAAAGCTTGTATAGTAAGGGTTTTGTAGGTTCCAACTAGCAACATTAATTTGTGAATATATATTAATCAAGAATAATTATCCAAGACTATCTATATCCCTACAACTATTTAATGTGGCGGATTACTTCGGCAACTGACCAAGCTTGAGCGATCGCTCCTCTGGGTGTGTGAGGTGAATCGCCATCAAAAATCTCAGAAATAGAACCAAGACAAGCGTCAAATAAAAAATGATCTAGCAATGGTTGCCAATCAAAAGGCAGCGCTTGTTGTGGATAAAAACGTTGCCAAGCCCGAATATATGGCCCAATTAGCCAAGTCCAAACAGTGCCTTGGTGATAAGCGCGATCGCGTTGCTGTTGATTGCCCTCATATTTCCCTTTATATTCGCGATCTCCTGGATCGAGACTGCGAAGACCATAAGGTGTGAGCAAGCTAGTAGTTGCCAAATCTAATATCTGACACCCTTGCTGTTCAGAAAACCCACAATGGTGTAGCGACAGCGCCAAAACGGCATTCGGACGAATTTGAAAATTCCGGCGATCGTCCGGCTCAATAGTATCGTACAGATAACCTAGCTGAGGATTCCAGAATTTTTGCAGTGAGGTTTTCACGTGTTGTGCTTGGTTAGCATAACGCTGTGCTTGCTTAGTGAGACGCACTGGTGAGCCGTATTCCATTTGGCTCAAGCGCTCTGCCCACTGACTCAACCAACATAGAGCAGAATACCACAGCGCATTGATTTCCACTGGCTTCCCATAACGGGGTGTGACCGGGTGTGCTCCAATTACCACATCCATCCAGGTGAGAGCTACACCACGAGCATCCCAACTAACTAGCCCATCGGTAGCATCGACCTGGATATTGAAATGTGTACCACCGACAAATGCTTTATAGATTTGCTGTACTACAGGGAATTGCTCTGCCAAAAAATCCCAGTCTTGGGTAGCTTCTAGATAAAGTCCTAAAGTTTCAATCCACCACAATGCCGCATCAATACTGTTATAAATTGGTTCGCCATTGAGATCGGGAAATGCATTCGCAATCAAACCGTGGCGACAATAATGCCCAAAAGTTCGCAATACTGCTTTTGCTAGATCAAAGCGCTGTGGAACTAGTGCCAACCCCGGTAAAGCGATTAATGTATCGCGTCCCCAATCATTAAACCAGTGATAACCAGCAATGACCGTGGGGCCTGCAATTGAGGCTCGATAGACGATAAATTGATCGCTTGCTTTGAGTAGTTGTTGCCAGATTGGGAATTGGGCATAAGAGGCAGAAGTGCAAAGGGGCAGAGGGGCAGAGGGGAAAAAGTTATTGTAACTTCTCCCCTGCTCCACTGCTTCCCTGCTCCCCTGCCCCTCTGCTCCCTCTCTCCATCCAAAAATCTGTGAGAGCCTTTCTTGCTCTGCCTCCACAGCTTCTACGAAGGTTTTGAGGGTAAGAACACCTGGCACTGAGTCGGGAAAACCTACTCGTGCTTCTAAAGTCACCGTATCTCCTGGTTGAAGTGTGACTATCAAGTAACCAGGACTGTGGAGGTCTTCCTTGTCGCCTAACCCCCGTTTTGTTTCCTCAGACAATCTATAATCCCAATACCAAACTGCATCTGGTTGATAATTTCCTTGTGTCCAGCGCAAGTGCCAAGGTATGCCGAAGCGCCCAGAATTGATTGCTTGTAGACAGACTTGCTGTTGCCCTGGCAATTGTGAAAACTCTAATTCTTGACTAGCAGTCTGCTGGTGGTGAAAGTCACGTTCTGCTATCAACAGTCGCAACCGTAAAATCGCTGTTTCACTTCCCTCGTAGCGATACTGGATTAAAATTTGATGGCAAAATTGGGCATTGGGCCATTGCTTATCCCCCCTTGTCTCCTTGCCCCCTTGTCCTTTCGTCCCTTCGTCCCCAATCCCCAATCCCCAGCCCCCAGTCCCCACCAAACCATAGGGCATCACCAATTGTCTAGTTAATTGCCAGTTATTTTGACCCCAAGTCCATTTGGGAACTGGGTTAATATCAAAACGGCGTAGCTGTTCGTAACCTGTTGGCTCAATCTCACCGTTACCCCAAACATTTGTCCCCAGTGCCACAACGCTCCCTAATATTTCCAAGCTAGCTTCTAGGTGCGAAAACAGCAGAGTCCTTCCAGAAGGTGGGTTTGTCGCGGCAAATAGCCAACCATGATATGTGCGTGTGCGGACATCAGAAACTGTACCGCTAGCAAAACTTCCCAAGCCATTGGTAAGCAACCATTCTCTTGTATCTAAATCAGGCATTTGCTACTCAAAATCGTTATGAGTATGATATAGTCGTAACAGATTGTAATTAAACTGCGAGAGCGTGGATGGGTAAATTTTACTTGACCCAAATTCCAACGCTACTAAATCGATAAAGGAGAATTAGGTTAATGTCCCTTACTTACGGAACCGAAGGAAGCCTCCGCGTTGGTCAACAAGCTCCCGATTTCACAGCAACCGCTGTGGTAGATCAGGAATTTAAGACAATCAAACTTTCCGATTATCGCGGTAAGTATGTCGTCCTGTTTTTCTACCCACTAGACTTTACCTTTGTTTGTCCTACTGAAATTACAGCATTTAGCGATCGCTACGAAGAATTTAATAAAATCAATACTGAAGTCCTTGGGGCTTCCGTTGACAGTGAATTCTCGCACCTCGCTTGGATTCAAACAGATCGTAAGTCTGGTGGCGTTGGCGACCTGAATTATCCTCTAGTCTCCGACATCAAGAAAGAGATTAGCGCCGCTTACAACGTTCTTGACCCAGCAGCAGGCATTGCCTTGCGTGGTCTGTTCATCATCGATAAAGATGGTATCATACAGCACGCCACCATTAACAATCTAGCTTTTGGTCGTAGCGTTGATGAAACCCTGCGGACATTACAAGCAATTCAGTATGTTCAGTCTCACCCTGACGAAGTTTGCCCAGCTGGTTGGCAACCTGGTGACAAGACAATGAATCCTGACCCAGTGAAGTCTAAAGTCTACTTCTCTGCTGTCTAAATTTTGCTAGCGAAAAAACTCTACTCTAATCCAGCCTTTTGGAGTTGAAAGCGAAATCAATGAAAACCACAGATAAACAGAGATACGCATTAAACAATGTCAACCTCCGTCATATATCTGTGGTTTTTTTATAAAATTGTATTTAAATAATCAAGGTTAAAAATATGCTGACTTCAACTGACTTTAGTGGCTTACTAAATGAGCGATTCTTCCGCAATTTTTTACCAGTTCCAGCTAGCAATCAACTCAGATTGGGAGTGGGAACACCAGACTTTCAGCTGCCAGATATTACCAACGGAACTTTGGTAAAATTGTCTGATTATAAAGGCAAACAACCAGTATTACTCGCCTTTACTCGCATCTTTACCGAAAAGCAATATTGCCCTTTTTGTTTTCCTCACATCAAAGCTTTGAATGAAAACTACGAGCAATTCAAAAATCGCGGTATAGAAGTTTTAATGATTACTAGTACCGATGAACGGCAGAGTCAAATAGTTGTGAAGGATTTAGGCTTAAAAATGCCACTATTGAGCGATCCTAGTTGTCGAGTCTTTCGTACATATCAAGTAGGACAAGCATTGGGAGCGCCTTTGCCAGCACAATTTGTATTAGATAAAGAAGGAAAACTGCGCTACTGGCATTTATTTTCTTTTTTGGCTCACAATGCTAGTGTTGAGACATTGTTAGAACAATTCAATTGACATAAATTGAATTTGGTGCTGAGAACTAGAGATTAGGAATTGGGAACTCTTAAAATTTGAATAAGAATTCAGACCCTAATCAAATCTTAAGAATTTGACTTCGCTCGGCTTTAATACTGAGCGAAGTTGAGGCTTTAATTTCACGTCTCTACATTTTACTTGTTTTAGCGATCGCCACAAAAATCCCTTAATTCTTTTTATTTGTCATTACCCACATCTTTTTTATCTTTAGCTTCGTTGCTATTCCGCCTCGGAATAGAATTCCAAGGCTAATAGTTCAAGTTCTCTTAAATGGACTAAACAACAATTCATTTCAGGTTCGGTTAAACACTCACCCGAACATGATTCAAGTCCACTTGAGTGAACAGTAGCTCTCAAGCACAGAACTTAAGTTCTAGACAGTATGTGGTTTAGCATAATACTTTGACTGTTACAAAAATGTGGGTAATGACGAGATTTTAATTATGGGGATTCTCTTTTTGCTTGTTAAAGCCTGAATTGGTTCAAATGACTACGGGGGTTATAAGTTCGTATAGCCCGGATTTTTTCATAATATTCCCGCTCTTGTTGGCTGAGGTCTTTTGCTGGAACGATCGCCACTTTCACCAACTGATCGCCGCGTCCACCTTTGGCGAGAGGCCAACCTTTGCCACGTAAACGTAGAGATTGACCAGAACGGACTCCTGCTGGTAGTTTGACATTAACTGAACCATCGGGAGTGGGTACATCAATAGACGCTCCCAAAGTAGCTTCATCTGGTGTGATTGGCACTTCGCATACCAAGTTATCGCCTTCCATTTGGAAGAACGTGTGCGGCTGAAGTTCGACTTTTAAGTATAAATCCCCCCGTTGTTGAGTCATGGGGTTGATTTGACCTTTGCCTCGCACTCGTAGGCGAGTACCAGTTTTAGCCCCAGATGGGATGTTGACATCTATTGTTTCATTACCTAAACTGAAGCGCTTTTTCACACCATTAAATGCTTCAGCAAAAGTTAGAGCGATCGCAGCTTCACTATCCTGGCTAGTACTCGCACCTCCATCTTGAAACCCAAAATCATTAAAGCTGCTGCTAAAATTAGTTGACGTACCTGGAGAAGTGCGGTAAGAGTAACTTCGTGAGTGACTTGGCCGCCCAGCACCACGAGGGGTAGCACCACCAAAGCGTCCTAGCAACTCATTAATGAACTCATCAAAATTGCCGTATTGACTGAAGTCAAAGTTACCCATATCGGGGCCAGCGCCGCCAGATGGGAAACCTTCACCAGCTTGTTTCCAATATTGACCGAATTGGTCGTACTTTTTACGTTTATCTGGATCTGATATAACTTCGTAGGCTTCGCTAACTTCTTTGAAGCGTGCTTCTGCCTGTTTGTTGTTTGGGTTAACATCAGGGTGATATTTGCGGGCTAGTTTACGAAAGGCTTGTTTAATTTCCTCTGAACTGGCAGTCTTACTGACTCCCAAAATAGCGTAATAGTCCTTGAAGTCGGTTGCAGCCATCTACCAGCCTCCTATAGAAATTCCCGTTATGTTTTTTTTTAAGATGAGAGATGTTTAATTTGCCTGGTATAGTGCCAAACAAAAAGAATCAAGAATCTGATTTTAAATTAACAAAAAATATAGAAAATCAAGTGTGGTTCTCGCTCACCAAGGGATAGCAATTCCCGTACTCCGATTTTTCTGATAAGCGGCTCAGGCTGTCTAGTCCTTCTTCCTGGCTTGGGGGAGCATCCCGGAGTTGACGGTGCATCCGCAAAATAATTTCTTCAGGAACTTGGCGCGATCGCTTTTTATTCCGTGCCAAACACAGCCAAACTGGTGTATCTACCCAAATTCCCCTAATGTGGTTAAAGCCCTGGTTACGGGCGAAAGTAATCACTTCACGACGATGGCGACGCTGGGCATTGGTGGCATCAAAAATAGCTATATTAGTTGTGGAAATAGCTTGCTGAAATTGCCGCTCAATTTCGCGCCAAATCAGTAGCCACGGCCCTTGAACGGCTTGGGAACCGAACAATTGCCCCCGAATGGCATCTGTAGAAATTAGCGCCATTTGAGGGCATTCTGCCAGTAATTGTTTTGCCAAAGTTGACTTACCGCTACCTGGAAGACCAATCAGTAAGATGAGTTTAGTCATTAGTCCTTTGATCCGTTGTCCTTTGTCCTTTGTTACTTGTAACTATTAACCAATGACCAATGACCAATGACTAATGACCAATGACTAAATGATTGTTCCATCAGGAATTACAGCATTTTTTAGCACGACAACGATGCCACTACGGATGTAGAAACCTTGACTTTCGCGGTCAGCTTCTTGCACGTTATCTTTATTGATAATTTTGACATCGTGACCGATACTGGCATTTTTATCAATGATCGCACCGCGAATAATCGAGTCAGTACCAATACCTACAGGGATGTCACCTTTTTCGACGTTACATTGGCGTTCTACAAAAGCTTGATAATAATCTGCACCCATAAGTAGGGATTCTTCGATGACACAACCAGATTCAATTCGCGATCGCACTCCCAACACTGAATGTTGAATGCGGCAATTTTTCAAAATACAACCTTCGCCGATAATTGATTCTGTTACCTGGCAATCTAAAAGTTTACTTGGAGGTAAGTAGCGGGCACGGGTATAAATTGGCGCTTCTTCATCGTAGAAACTAAAAGGTGGCAGAGGCTGCTGAGTTAGAGCTAAATTGGCATGGTAAAATGCTTCGATTGTTCCAATATCTTCCCAGTAGTCATCAAAAAGGTAAGCTTGAACGTTGTAATCTTTAGAGGCATCAGGAATAATTTCTTTGCCGAAATCAGTCCTTTCTATACCTTCTCTCAACAACTTGAACAAAACCTCTTTTTTAAAGACATAAATCCCCATTGAAGCGATGTAGGGCTGTTGCTGGGCTTGTTCTTTTGATAATCCCAGTACGCTTGTATCAACTTGCATTTGGAGTAACGCTTCACCTTTGGGTTTTTCGCTAAAATCGATTACCCTACCAGAATCGTCAATTTTCATCAAGCCAAAATCTGAGGCGCGACGCTCATCGATGGGGATGACTGAGAGAGTAATATCAGCTCCCGTTTCCCTATGGCGCTGGATAAACTGGCGATAATCCATGCGGTAGAGGTGATCGCCTGAGAGAATTAGATATTCTTCTACATCCCATTCTTCCATTAACCACAAGTACTGACGTACAGCATCTGCTGTACCTTGGAACCAGTTAGGGTTTTCTGGTGTTTGTTGTGCGGCTAGCACTTCTACAAACCCTTCATTGAAACCAGTAAAGTTATAGGTACGGGCGATGTGACGATTCAGGGAAGCTGAGTTGAATTGTGTCAGGACATAGATTTTGAATATTTCGGAGTTTATGCAGTTACTTACAGGGATATCGATTAAGCGGTACTTCCCCGCTACTGGTACTGCTGGTTTAGCACGTAGTTTTGTTAGCGGGTAAAGCCGAGTACCCGCGCCACCACCAAGAATGATTGATAATACTTTTTTCACAAAATTTCTCCCGACTGCCTGTTCAACTCTCATATTCAGTTTAGGACTGTCTGCCACCACAGGTAAGGGGGGAGCAAATATTCTCAGGGATGAATTTTACAGAATGCGGTTGGTGATGGATAGTGCGGCTGATAAGGAGATTAATAGAACATTTGTATTAATTGGTATGAGGAATGGGGTGCGATCGCTAAACTCCACTCATACTGAGGAACATAACTAAATTTCAGGTTATGGTAAAAAAACATAACTTCAAAGAGATTAGACCTCTTGCATAAATGCTTAAATTGTCATATTGAGCGGAGCTAAACAGAGTTGTGAGATTCTTTTGTCCACTGCGTTCCGTTCAGAATGACATTTTTAATTTTTTGACTTTTGCAAGAGGTCTATTTGCTAATAACCCATTTGCTAGTTATGGTTATGGATTCAGGCGATCGCTTGAAATCAGTTAAGCAATAAAATCCCCTCCAAAGAGAATTGTAAGAGAAGAATCTAATTAATCAAATAATTGCCATTTATGCGAACGTCAAAGTCCTGCACTGAGAATTGCTTAGAGGTTGTTTGAAAAGTGTTTTCCTGTGACTTTAGGCACTTTCAGATCCCCCCTAACCTCCCTTAAAAAGGAGGAACCGGAATCAAAGTCCCCCAATTTATCGGGGGATTTAGAGGGTTCTAAAACTTTTGATACCGACAATAGAACTTTTCAAACATCCTCTTAGCTCGACTTTATCCATTTTTTTCGCAACGTGATTGCCTAAGCTTAAACCTCTGTGGTAGGGTAGTTTTACTTTTTTAACTTCATCGATAATCAGTGACGTGGAAAAAGTATTTGCCGAAAAGCCAAGGTTTTTGCCGGATAAAGAAAACCGAGTTCTTAATTTTGGATAAAGTCGAGCTTAGATCATCAGGCGACTATTAATCTGCTGTTGGATGGTTGTCACTCAGTTTTTATAGGTTTATTAGGTCCATGAATTGGTTCAGTTTGGTTGTCCTTGGCTGGGGCTGGGTTTCCAACGTTGCCAGGTTCATGTTTTCCTCTTGGTTGTTCGGAATTGGTTCCATTTCCTCCAGACTCCTCATTTAGAGGCTGGGTGGATTCGGAATTATCGGAATTAGCTTCTAAGTTTTCCATACTTGAGATCCTTATAATTATGATTATTATACACTGAATTTATGGATGTTACTCGTATTAAATTTTTCTAGTTTTTGGCATTTCACAAATCTGACGAACATTAACATATTTTTGGTGTGCCTTATCATTATTATTTAAATATTCCGATAGCCAACTACAGCCTTTTTTTAATAAACTAGCAGTGTTTGCTTGTGATGTATCTTGAGGCTGGGAATCTAAGCTCCATATCCTTAGAGTTTGGTCACGACTAGCAGTGACAATCCATTTACTATCTTTGCTAAAGCTCAAATCATTTATTTTATCTAGGTGTCTTCCTATAAAATATTGTTGAGTGAGTTGAGCATCTTTCCATAGTTGGATATTTCCATCAATACTAGTAGCAGCAATAATTTTATAGTTTGGGCTAAATGTAACCTTGTAGGGATTGTTAGCCTTCACTCTTTTTATCTCTGACCATTGTTTGTTGTTTTTTTCTTGCCACATTTTAACTGTATCATCGTAGCTAGAGGAAATGATAGTATCGTTATTCAGACCAAAAGCTGCATAAGTTGCTGTTGCAATATGTGCTGGTAAAGTAGCAACAAGAGTGCCATCTTTGGTGAATATTCTAATGTTTCCATCATCGGCAGCAGTGACAATATTTTCACCAATATTATTATTACTAAATTCTGCGCTCCAAACTTTGTTTTTGCCATTTTCTAGTATAGTTTTATAAGGCTTTTGTATAATTTTGGATGAGTTATATTTCCATAATTTTACAGTCCCATCTACCGTAGTAGAAATTATTTTATTATCAGGACTGAAATTGACAAAATAGATATTTTGATCTTCTGTAACCGAATCAAGGAAAGTACCATCTTTCTTCCAGAGCTTAACTTTTTTATCATCACCACCAGAGACTATATACTGACCATCAGGACTAAAATTTACACTATAGACAGCAGCATCATGTGTCATAGTTTTAACCAGAGTGCCATCAAACCTCCAAAGTTTCACAGTTTTATCTTTACTTCCAGAAACAATAAGGTTTTCTGTAGGACTAACACTTACACTGGTAACAGAATCTGTATGTCCCTCTAAACGATTGTGTTCTTGCACTTTATCTATCACTAATTTAAGTCGATTAAGTGCGTCAGCATTGTCTATACCTAAATCTTGAAATTGCTTGAGTACTTGTACACTTGCTATCATCGCATCAAGCTGATTCCCTGTTTGCAAAAGGAGCTCAGGCGATGCAATTAATGCTCCAGAAGCGATCTTATCCTTCAGGCTATTCTTAGTGCTAAGTTGCCATGCAAACGATCCTAATCCCCCACATACAGCTACAAGTATTGCAGAAGCGATCGCAAATCTAGTTCTCTGTGATTCAGCTTTGGCTTTGGCTTCTGCTTCTCGTTGGAGTTTTTTTGCTTGCTCTAATTCTGCCTGATTTTGGCGATCGCGTCTTTCCAAACTCTTATGTAAAAATTCTGATTCTAATGGCGTAAGTCTTGGCTGAGTCTTATTCACCCACTCAGACAATACAGCCAAGTTTGCACCAGTCAACAGTGCATCATCCGATTTATTAAATCTTTGTACCCATTCTTGGCAATCTTCCTCTAAAGAACGACTCAGACGAATATTCTCCAGATTTTCAGTAATCCAAGTATTTAATAATTTCCACTCAGATAAAAGTGCTTCATGAGCAACTTCTACAGTATTTTGATCGGTGATAATTAACCTTTGTTGAGAACCTGCCAGTAATCCTACAACCCTTTGCAGTTGTTGTGAAGAATCTGCAACTACTTCTAATCTATCCCAGCTAGCACGCCGCCGCGTCACTTCTCCAGCTTCACCTAACTGCACCAATTCCATAAACAAGCAACGCGCAAAGGCTTGATCTATAGTTGTTAAACTTTCATACAAAATTGTCGCTCGTTTGTCTAAAGCTCCTTTAACTCCACCAATTTCTTCATAGCCTTTGCGAGTTAAAAGCGGTTCTGGCGAATCAGGTTCTTCAATGCAAACTCGCCACAACTCTTTAAGCGCATATTGCAGTATGGGTAATACACCAGGACGGTTGACTACATCGGCGGAAATT
Source organism: Nostoc sp. 'Lobaria pulmonaria (5183) cyanobiont' (assembly GCF_002949795.1). Taxonomy (NCBI): domain Bacteria; kingdom Bacillati; phylum Cyanobacteriota; class Cyanophyceae; order Nostocales; family Nostocaceae; genus Nostoc; species Nostoc sp. 'Lobaria pulmonaria (5183) cyanobiont'. The sequence continues at coordinate 715,408 of NZ_CP026692.1, forward strand.
TGTGAAACTAAACCACGCTCAAATATTACGCCATGTAATTTTGCTGGTTTTTCTATCGCTTCTTCTAACTCAGCAAAAGACATCGGTGTGATGATGAATGATGTGGGAGGAATATTATTAATGAGAGTAATAATTTCTCGATAGTCAGCACAACGATTTAAGAAATCACCGCGAATTGTCAAAATTATCCGCGTTTCTACCTCAGCCTTTTTTACTTCCTGTGCTATTAAGCGGATAAAAGCTTTGCGTTCCTCATCGTCTTGACACAGGGTAAATATTTCTTCAAATTGATCGATAAATAATAGATGTGGCTGATTTTGCTGTAGTTGTCGAGCTAAAATGTTAACTAATTTACCTAATGGATGTTCTCCTGGTGTAAAAGATGCGATCGCCCATTCACTGCTTCCAGGAAGGCGATCGCCTTTCAGTTGCGGTAACAAACCCGCTTTTACTAAGGAAGATTTACCACTACCTGAATAGCCAATTACAGCCAAAAATCGACTCTCTGCTAAACGTGAAATTAATGTGCGAACCGCTTCATCTCGTCCACAAAAATATTGCGCTTGCTCTGATTCAAAAGCATAAAGTCCTCGATAAGGATTTTCCTGATTGAAAGCAATTTTTTCTCCTGTGGGAATATCTAATTGGGGATAAGTTACTAAAGTAATCGAACGTCCCCAACCCATGCGAATCGGCTCCTGTACGGAACCTTTAAGCTCGTTGCTGACAAAATCAAACAAGCGATCGCCACTAATTCGCCTACTATTACCTGCATTTTCAGCCGCCAATCCCTTAACAACTGCACCTGTGAAAATGCTGTATTCTTCAGTTTTAATTACTCCAGCACGTTCAAAGCCCCGACAAGCTGTAATTAAGTAATAATCCTTTTGCGAACTGAAAGCGTTAAGAGTTCTTTCTATTAATTGTCTTTCTAAGAAATAGCCGCTATGACAGCAATCGAGTAGCATCACTAAACTACTCAATTGCGAATCTCGAATTAAGTCGTTAAGGCTATTCAGGGGAATACCATATTTTTGTTCAACATTTTCGTTATCCTTAAATTCAATTTGACAATCGGAACTTGCCAAATATCCCTTTTGTTGTCCCAAATTGTCGGAAATGGTAAAACCATGTCCGCTAAAATAAATCAACGCTTCATTATTAGTAGCTTGCTCTAGTAAAAAAGTTCTCAAATCTTGCCCAAGTTGAGCGCCAGTAACTTTTTGCGCTCCCATTTCATAGCCGTTTTTATCTTTATTCCAGCGCTGTGGTAGTCTTTGCACAGACTGGAAATCACCATATTGCTCTAGGAGTTGTGCGATCGCTTCAGCATCATTTGTAGTCTTCGACAAACGTGGTAATGAAGGGCTGAGATACTCGGCGATGCCAATAACAAGCGCATATCGTGCCATTTAACACACCTTGGGTTGGTAAATGCGGGATAATCTTGACAGACACAATCAATGGCTGTGTTACTAGAAACAATACCATCTGTTACTTTTCTGCAAGTAAGCTGAAATTTATTCAGATAGGTTACAAAACTTAATCGAGGTAGCTCATGTCAGAAGTACAGCAACTATTTTTCCAAGCAGACGGGGAGATTGAGCAGATTGAGATTAACGTCACAGCCACCGAAATAACCGAGGAAATTGAAGAGGACGACGATGGCATAGAATACAAGGATGTGCGAACAGATGCGATCGCTCGGATGCAACAAGCTCGCCAAATGATTCGCTCTTATACTATCTATGCTCTTAGTGCTTTTAAAGACTTTAATACTGCTGAGATTGAAGAGGTAAAACTTACATTTGGCATTAAGTTGGGTGGTAAAGCAGGCATTCCTTACATTACCGAAGGTTCAGCTGAAAGTAATCTGCAAATTGAGGTGAAGTGTAAGTTTACAGAAAAACAAAAACCTGATTCACAGTAACTGCAAAAAATTATCTGCACAGTGTAGGGTTAGGCAATGCCCATTAAACACCCAACTTCCCTATATTTATTCTCCTATTAACCAAACGCAATTGCTGCGATCGCTTCAAATACTTTACCCAAGATTGCTCTGACAACTGAGAAATAGCATTTAGGGACAGTGTTGCTGTGAAAATATCTTTGTCACTGGTAACACCACTAACGCCTAAACTTTCTAAAACAGCAGTTGCGGCAGAATCTAAGATTGGTTGAGTATGGATGAAAACCCCCAAATTCGGTTCTTCTGAATTTTGAACATCATTCAGCGCTGTAGCAAGAGCGGCATCTAACTTCTGATAATTCATCAGCAATTCCTTGGTAAAAAGGGTAGGCAATTACTGCCTACCCAAATTTATCAAAGTTATAGGTTTTTATCCCCTACCGTTGTGCAGAAATAAATCTATCTTTCTCAATCTAATTACAGATTTAAAGCGTTAATCACTCCATAACCCCATTTGTCATCAAATGTGCCTGCAGGTTTTCTAGGAATTGTACTATTTTTACGTAGCAAGTCTTTCACAGCAGCCGGATCGAGTTTAGGATCGCGCTGCAACAGTAGTGCCACTAACCCAGTGACGAAAGGTGTCGCCATACTCGTACCCGCCATTACCACAAACTTGGAATTAATCATCGATGAGCGGTCAAAACTGGCATCGGCGGAAAGGGTGGAAACAATCATTGCTCCTGGTGCTGCTACATCAGGCTTGTGTGCATTATTGCGTAGAGGCCCTTCACTACTGAATTCCGAAATAGTATGTAATTCTAAGCCCATTTCTCGCACTTGGTTATCAATATCTGTGTATTTGGCTTTAGTAGTATAGGCGGCAACTGTAATTGCACTGCTGGCAGCTCCTGGCGAACCAATTTTGAGCGCATCTTTCACACTTTTACCTGTGAAAAATACTGATGAACTATCATCTAGTGTCCATACATTCAAACATGTGTCAGTTGAAGAAGCGTTGCGGACTCGCAACTGCCAAACACCTCCCATAACTGGCGAGGGGTCAATACCCCGGATTTGCACAAAGAAATTATGGTCGCCGTTGGATTGATCTGGCCCTGGTGTCGCTAATTGTACCCGTGCATCTGGTAACTGGTAATCTTGTGCAGCATTACCATCAGTAATTATTTTTTGAAAGGGGGTGACAAAACCGTTAGGACTTCGCACAGACACTTCCAACTCACTGTCTTTGGAATACCAAGCGTTTAACCAAACTATGCCTATTTGATTCAAAGGAACATTAAAGCGCATACCACGAGTGCGTCCACTGGGTATTGTCGCTTGTCCATGAATGTTAGCGTTTCCTTCGTTACCCGCAGCACAGCAAACTATTCTTCCTGGGCCAGTTTCCGCGTCGATGACTTTAGATAGGGAATCACTACCATCATGGGCATCAGCGTGTCCACCCAAGCTGAGATTTACCACGGCTGCGCGTCCCAACTCTCTAGCAACTCGGAAAATGTAACGCACACCATCAGCAATGTGGGCATCCTGTAAATCTGACCTGACGACGACTAATTCCGCTTCTGGTGCGACACCGCTATAGTTAGTATCGGCACCGGCGGCAATTCCTGCAACGTGAGTACCATGACCGCCAGTATCCTGAGAAATTGTCAGTTGCGCTCCCGCAAATTCAGCCCCATAGCCGCCCTCCGTCACTCCTGGCCCTGGCAGTGTTTGATCCCAAATGTGTAAAATTCGTCCAGCAAAAGCGGGGTGTTTCGGATCAATGCCACTATCTATAATGCCGATGATTACTCCTTTGCCAGTCAATCCGGTTTTGTTTTGGAACTCCGGCAGTTTGACTGTTTCCATTGCAGTATCCATCCTCAAATGAAGTTTGCGTGATGGCTTAATTCGGTGAATCACATCTTCTTCAGATAAGACATCTAAACTCTCTATCGGTAAAAAAGCTGTCCGCACACTTCCAGAGTTTTGATTGACTTCTATATTATATTGTGATAGGTAACTTAAGTCTGCATCAGGGTCGCAGTAGATAAAAACGACGCTCTTGCTAGGCTTGACTGGGCTTTTGTGGGCAATGATGCCAAGCGATCGCTTGTGTGTAATTAAAGCTTTATCTCCTTCATTTTGATAGTCTTGAAATGCCAAAAGTAGTCCGGGAGAAAGTTTTTCGTGCCTCATTTTTACCTCAAATTCAATTTATTTGCTGTCAACAAAGTAGTGATTTTAGTAGGATAAGTCGCTCTCACATTAATGTAGTCTATGTAGTTTTTTTGCCTTGATTATTTGATGCGACTATAGTTATCTATTTTTTCTTAGATAACATCAAATAAGCTTAGAAAGTGGTAAGTTATTCCTAAGACAATTGCTAATTCATAACTCATATTCTTGAATTAAGTATTCATCATAGTGATTTTCTGTGGTTCAGGAGACATCTTTGATCGGTTGCATCTAAGAATTCCCGAAATCTGAGATAACAGGCAATTTTTATGCAGCTATTAAACTAATCCATTGTCTGCCTAAATCATTACGGACAAAGTGAGGAAAATAAAATTAAGAATAATTAAGTAATAGATAAATTTCTTAAAGAAGAATTCAAGAGTCAGAATGCAATCAGTGACGAGTCTATCTAGTTGACCTGTTAAAAACTAAAACAAATTGTAGTCAAAATAGTTAAGACTGATAACATTTGCGTATAAAACAGCATGAAAAAGGCTAAATCACTAATGAATACTGAGAAATGACAGATTCTCTATCATAAGTAAGAGCCATAAAGAAGCTAATATTTGCAACGATCGCTTCTAAACATACAAAAAGTTATTCATGCAAATTCAAACACCAGACTGGGTGAAGCACGCTGTTTTCTACCAAATCTTCCCAGATCGTTTTGCCAGAAGCAAACAGCCGCGCAAACGGTTATTGCAGGAAGCCCGTTGGGAAGATTGGGACTCTATGCCAACCCTCCAAGGCTATAAAGGCGGCGATTTATGGGGCATTATGGAGGATTTAGACTACATCCAGAATTTAGGGATTAACGCGATTTACTTCACACCCATTTTTCAATCCGCTAGCAATCATCGTTATCATACCCACGATTATTATCAAGTTGACCCGATGTTAGGGGGCAACGAAGCTTTTAAGGAATTACTCGATGCAGCCCATCAACGAAATATCAAAGTCGTTCTGGATGGGGTGTTTAACCATTCCAGTCGTGGTTTTTTCTTTTTCCACGACGTTTTAGAAAATGGCCCCCATTCGCCTTGGGTAAATTGGTTCAAAATAGAAGGCTGGCCCTTGGCACCATACAATGGTGAATTCCCTGCTAACTACGGGGGTTGGGTGGGAAATCGTGCCTTACCAGAATTTAACCACGACAATCCAGAAGTGCGAGAATACATTATGGAAATTGCCGAATATTGGATTAAATTCGGCATTGATGGTTGGCGATTGGATGTACCATTTGAAATTAAAACTCCTGGTTTTTGGCAGGAATTTCGCGATCGCGTTAAGGCAGTCAATCCCGAAGCTTACATTGTGGGCGAAGTGTGGGGAGATTCACGTGAGTGGCTAGATGGGACGCAATTTGACGGCGTGATGAATTATCTATTTGCTGGGCCGACAATTGCCTTTGCAGCAGGCGATCGCGTAGTCTTAGAACAAGTCCAAAGCCGCGATTATCAACCCTACCCACCCTTATTTGCTGCTGAGTATGCCACCAAAATTCAGGAAGTACTGCAACTTTACCCTTGGGAAATTCAGCTAACTCAACTCAATTTGTTAGCAAGTCACGATACAGCCCGATTGATGACCATTGCAGGCGGTGATGTAGCCAGCATAGAATTATCAACTTTACTACTACTTACCTTTCCCGGTGCCCCCAGCATCTACTATGGTGATGAAGTTGGTTTACCTGGTGCAATAGATCCCGACTCACGGCGTGGCTTTCCTTTAGAAGCCAAGTGGGAGCGAGAAATTTTCAATACTCATCGTCAATTAATTGCCCTCCGCCACACTTACCCAGCCTTGCGTACAGGTGATTACCAGGTTCTCCATGCTCAAGGACAACTTTATATCTTTGCGCGAACTTTAGGGACAGAGGAATTAATAATTACCATCAACGCTGGCACAAGTTCGGCAACAGCGAATGCAGATATCGCTACTTTGCGTACTCAACCCAACAAGCTTTTATATGGTAATGCTGAAGTTGAGTGGAATAGTAAAGGAGAAACTCAACAGTTGTCATTGACTGTTCCCGCACGCAGTGGCTGCATTCTGGGAGTGGGGGGTAGCGAGTAGGGAGTGGGAGAAAAGGGGGATGAAAGGGATAAAGAGAATAAGCAATGCCCCATGCCCCACATCCCATAAATTACTTTCCTGCCACCATTGCAGGCATCAACACCGCATCAATGATATGGATCACGCCATTGTCTGTTAAAATATCTGTTTTCAGGACATTGGCGTTATTCACCTTAAATTTACCGTTAGCAGATTCAATGGCGACAATTGAACCTTCAAGCGTCTGTGCCTCGTTAATCTGTACCAAATCATCAGACCTAACATCCCCACTAGCGATATGATACGCCACAATTTTCTGGAGCTTGGGGATATCTTGTAGTAGCGAGTCTAAAGTTCCCTCTGGCAGATTAGCAAAAGCTTCGTCAGTTGGTGCAAAGAGCGTGAAAGAACCAGGGCTTTTCAAAGTTTCGATGAAATTTACAGCTTTAGCAGCCTTTATTAGGGTATTGAAATTACCCGCTGCGATCGCAGTTTCCACAAGGTCAGCCATGAGGGTGCGTTATTTAATACTACAAGTTACTTATAAAGTGACTAAAATATCTTAACCTCTATCAATAGAGAGGTTGCTGGCGATTAAACAGACAGCAGTAGACTGATTTAGTACTGTTACACTGGAGAATGACCCCAAGAACCACTGATTATGCTAAAGCGTTCTAAGTTCGAGACAACTCAATCTCAGATTATGCACCGTGCTGAGGAGCTGATTAGTGCAGCCTCAAATCGTTACCGCATTACGGTTCAGGTGGCAAATCGTGCTAAACGTCGGCGTTACGAAGACTTTGAAAGTAACGAAGATGCGATGATGAAGCCAGTGCTAAGGGCAATAATCGAAATGTCCGATGAATTGACTCAACCAGAAATTATCGGTGAACTATAAGATTTAGTGCTGAGTGCTGAGTGATGAATAAGTCAAATTCATATTTTCACTCAGCAACGCCCAAAATATTGTTCTATGAAAAAGAAAAAATTTTTGTTTCAATCAATTTTATCAAAACTCAGAACTCAGCACTCGTTACTACTGCTTACCTTAATGGTAATGGGTGTAATTGTTTTAGGTTCAGGGGCGGATAAATCAATACATAGAAATTTATTTAGTATCCAACCTGTTTATGCCCAGAGAATCACTCCTAGCGATGTTTGGCAGCTAGTTTATCAGCAATTGCCAGATTTCCCACGAGAAAATAAGTATATCAGCAAAGAAAATGGGAAAGTTGCCGAAAACAATACCTTAGCAAATCGCCTAATTAGATATCACATTTATACCAAAGGGCGGGCCCCCATTTATCGCTTAGATTGGAAGCTGACTTTAGCTGATTACCTGGGTGCAAATGAAATTATGTATGATACTACCTATCCAGGAAATGATGCACTACGGGAAAATCCGATCGAAGGCGATCGCAAAGCCATCAAGAGTCTCACCCGCAGCCAACGAGATGCCCTAGTACAAGTCTTAGTCAATATATTTAATCCTACTTCCCAAAATACCCTAGCCCCTAACCCCAATACCGCACCTAGTCCGACTACATCAAGTAGCCCACAGCCACCGCAACGAGGAGGTGCCGAACTACTAAAATGATAAATTTTCCTTTGCGCCCCTCTGCGTTACACCTCTGCGTTTAAAAAACTAAACTATGGAACGCGTTGTCAAAACCGGATCGGGTTGGCGTATTGGCTGGAACCCCGACACACCTGAGTTTAAAGGTTTAGTCGGAACAGATGATTGGGCAATTGAGTTAACCGAAGCCGAGTTAAATGATTTTTGTCGTCTACTAGCACAGCTAGCAGACACCATGAAGCAACTCGCAACTGAATTGATGGAAGAGGAAAAAATTACTTGTGAAGCCGAAAGCGATTTATTATGGATGGAAGTGGAAGGCTATCCTCATGATTACAGTCTGCGTTTCATATTGAATACAGGGCGATGTGTAGAAGGTAAATGGAATGCTTCTACTGTTCCAGATTTACTGCAAGCTAGTGGGATGCTTAAGGTTTTTTAAAATAGCCTCTTGATTATCCTACAGTTTTGCTATATGATAGGAATTCTGACCGGGGCGTAGCGCAGCTTGGTAGCGCGCCACTTTGGGGTAGTGGAGGTCGTGGGTTCGAATCCCGCCGCTCCGATTGATGATAAGCCATACCTGCTAGTCTTTTTAAAAGATTGGCAGGTTTTTTCATAGTTTTTACCTGAAAAAACCTAACCGAACAGTAAATTGGGATATACCCGCACAATCAAATTTTTTCAATGATAAGTAATTAGGCGGACTTAATATAAAATCTCTAGCAGATTAGTAGGTAGATTGGCATGAGTGAAAGTACAGAAACGATTTTCAGCAAAATCATTAGTCGGGAAATTCCCGCTGATATTGTTTATGAGGATAATTTAGCCCTGGCATTTAAAGATATCCATCCCCAAGCGCCCGTTCACATCCTGATCATTCCCAAAAAAACCATTGCTACACTAGCTGACACTGAATCTGAGGATCATGCTCTGTTGGGGCATCTTTTATTAACTGCTAAACGTGTTGCCCAAGAAGCTGGACTAAAAAATGGTTATCGAGTTGTCATCAATGCTGGTGATGACGGCGGTCAAACAGTCGATCATTTACATTTGCATATTTTAGGAGGACGGCAGTTGGATTGGCCCCCTGGTTGATGACAGGCAGGAGGTAAGGGACAGAGAAAAAGGTACAAATTGAGTGGATTTGTGGGCGAAAGCACCCCTGCTCTCCTGCTCCCTGCTCCCCTGCTTTTTTGTATCAAGGATCGTAGTGCTGAATTCTGGCAGCGCATTTTCACTTGACTGGGCGGTAATGTAAAAACAAATCACTTCCAACCTGACGAGTTTCTATGAGTTGGAGATGAGGAGCAGCATTGGGAAGAAAACCCTCTCCCTCCACTGGGCTAGGGGCGTGTTTTCCTCCATAAATGACCGGCCAAATGGTCAACCACCAATCGTCAATTCGCCCTGCCTGAACTAGAGCAGCTGTTAAAGAGCCACCTCCCAAAGCAACGACTTTGTGAATACCCCGCTCTGCCATCAAGGTGTAGGCCCGATCCCAATTTAGGTCTGTATCTCCTAAATCAATTAATTCAGCCAGTTTTTGCAAAGTTGTTGTATCAGAACTGCGCTGCAAACCAGCCCGTGTGGTAAATATCCATCGCTCAACTTCCTGGCTCAAAAAAGGCAAGTCCGGCGATAGGTTAAGCGAACCTGAAACAACACAAGTAATCGGCTGAGGAGACTGACCCCGAACCTGACGCGCTGCTAACAGTTCGGGATCGCGAATTGTAAAGGTTTCCCCCTCAGCCCGAATCGTTCCTGCTCCTACCAGGATTAAATCAGCAAGGGAAGCTTGATACTCCAAGTGTGCTTGATCGACTACATTGGGTTCACGAGGCGCTTTCGGATCTACGGCACTAATTTTTCCGTCGGCCGTCATGGCAAGAACCACAGTTGTTTGGATAGCTGACATGATTATGTTGTAACGATTCTTTATAATTTTACCTTTTTGAATCCCCTCCATACTTTAGAGTGAATGAGTAGCGAAGCCTACGACAACTTGGTTCAGCGATCGCTAATCAATTACTGATATATTCCAGCACTTTTAAAAATTACAGTGACACACCGTTTCTAGCAATATTTCTTTGTCGCTGCTAAATTCAAAACATTTATTTGCTTGTATGCTTTAGCCCAAGATTGAGTCTGAATCAATTTCCCACTGATGTTTAAGCAATTCTTGGTAAGCCGTTTCCCAAATTATCATCTGCTTATAGAGCATAACTTTGTTCTCTGTAAGAGTACGCATCGCTACCACTGCGCTATCGCAGACTCGCTCTAAGAGTTGCTATGCTGTTGGCATTTGCGTAGCGTGTCGCAGACAAGCCTCTCGTACAGAAAGCTTTACGCTACGCCATGCGCCAGTCGTACAGAATTCATTCTAAATTCTGATTCCTGACTCCTGAATTATACTGAAAATCGAGATAAATGAAGACTTTCTAACGATGCTTGAATTTCATTTGTGCGAAGTGGTCTTCCAGTAGGAAAATAGATGAAGCAGTAGTAACCATCAAGCTATATGTTTGAAATTAATGTGTTAAATCATTTCTTGTTAAAAGAGCCTGCTTCGGTATCTCATCACCACTCCGAGCATATCAATCTACTTTTGTAAATCTAAAATCTGCTCTAAAAGAAGCTCTAATGGGTGTAAAAGTCATAATAATTCGTAATTGATAATGACGCTTGCGGACTCGCTAACGTAATTTGTAGTTGTAATCAGTGCTTGCTCTGTACTCTCTTAATTACGAATTACGAATATAGCAAGTAAGGATAAATAAAATGTCATTTATTATGCAAACTTCTGGAACTCTTACTGGTTTAAATATTTTGGTAGTTGAGGATGATGATGATACTCGCTTTTTTATCACTACTGTCTTGGAAATGGATGGAGCAACAGTTATAGCAGTGATATCACCAGCAGATGCACGTAATGTATTGTCCGAATTACAACCTGATGTTTTAATTAGTGATATTGGGTTGCCTGGGGAGGATGGTTACACTTTCATCTCCAAATTCCGTGCGCTTAAACCAAATAATTCTGGACGAGTCCCGGCTATTGCTTTAACAGCCTTTGCTGATAGTGAGGCTCGTATCCGTGCCTTGGAAGCTGGTTTTGACACTCATATATCTAAACCGGTCGCTCCAGAAGAACTAGTTGAGATAGTGGCTAATTTGGTTGCTTCTTGTCATTGGTAATTATTCTCATCGGTCTTGATAGTCTTCAGAAGACTTTGGATCTAACTCCCAGCGATCGCCATCACGATCCTCTAAAATATCGTTGGTATGCAGAAACTCAGAATCAGCCATTTCTAGCCCTACTGCTGCTTCTAAATCTTCAGTTACATTTTGGTCGGGAGTGGAAGTACTACCACCAACAGCTTCATCCCCAACTGCATCTGCATCTTGCCAATAAGCATCGACATCTCCACCAGTCAGTTTCGGACTAGTTTCTGTATACTCGTCCCTTTCGTCCTGCATAGAGCGTCCGCCAATATTGTATCCCGGCAAGTCTTTCACCCCAGTACCGTAGGATTCGGTAATCTCTTGTGGCAAATCATTACTTTTCTTTTTGTCATTATGATTTTTTTCTGCCATGATACTAGCCCTTTTCTGCATTCTTACAATAACGTTTTTTTGTCACCAATTTGTCTAACTAGAGGTGTATAGCTGATAAAATAATCTATCCCCTGAGAACGACGCTAAACTAGCGATCGCGCCATAAGATTGTAGCTATGAATTCATGGTCAAGGAACTTGTAGTTGAAGTTATGAGATAGAAATTATTCAACCGAAATTATTCCTTAGCGAACTTCTAACTCATAACTGTTTTTTGCTAGACAAAAATAGGTAAATCATCAAGTTTTAAGTTTAGCATTTTCACTTATTATTCATATTTATAATTGCCTAAATGCTAAACAATCGAATACTCAAAAATTATCTGAGTAACGGAGGTAGATAATGAGGATAAGTAATTCAAAATTGTTTATTCAGTAGAAAGTCTGCCCATTTAACTGTCTTCATTGATAAATATTGTTGTAACTAGTTAAAGACTAGAGAAATAAAAACGTAACACCATTTTATGACTGAACATAACAATCACCCAGGTAAGAAGAAAGTTGCTATCCTCATTGAGCAAGCAGTAGAGGATGCAGAATTTACAGTTCCATATAATGGATTCAAACAAGCAGGAATGGAGGTAGTAGTCCTTGGTTCCCGAATGAATGAAAAATATAAGGGTAAACTCGGCAAAGTTAGTATAGAAGCTGATGGTACCACAACAGAAGCGATCGCAGCTGAATTTGATGCAGTAGTGATTCCCGGTGGTATGGCTCCCGACAAAATGCGACGCAACCCCAACACAGTACGTTTCGTACAAGAGGCTATCCAACAAGGAAAATTAGTCGCTGCCGTTTGTCACGGACCACAAGTTTTGATTGAAGGCGACTTGCTTAAAGGTAAACAAACCACTGGGTTTAGTGCTATTGCCAAGGATATAACTAACGCCGGCGCAAGTTATTTAGATGAGCCGTTGGTAGTTGACGGGAATTTGATTACATCTCGCGAACCTGGAGACTTGGCAATTTTCACCACAGCTATTTTGAACCATTTGGGCTATGGTGGCAAAGATGCTGCATTGCCAAATGAAAAAGACACAACTGCTGAATGGTGGAAACTAGCTGATGCTTGGGGTGGTTCAACTAAGGGTGATATTAGCAAAGGTTTAAATACTGCTCTTACTGGTGAACGTTATTCACTCGAAGCATTTGAGAAGTACTTTGAAAAAGCATCAGATAGCGAAATTAAATCGCTTTTTCAAAAAATCATTGCTAATAAACAACGTCACATCGAAAAACTGGAAACCTATCTACAGCATTTGGGTGAGAAACCCTCTTTAGGGTCAAATATTGCCAATCAGTATGCCAAGCTAAAAACTGCCTTGACAGGAAGTGATGACATATATCAGTTACGTTCCGCGTTGGGAGATGTGCAAACGGGTATTGGCGACATTGGTAATTTGTCTGCGATGTTCACCGACCCAGTAGCAACTGCTATTTTCAAAGGAATTTACCAGGATTTATCAAAATCCGAACAGCAATTAGTAGAGTTGTATCGGGCGCGGATAACCACTCAGGTTCAGCCTCCTAAGCCGACTACAGGGGCAGCTATACAAATGTAACCAATCGCACAGGTGCATACTCCGACGACGCAGAAGTAACCTATGGGTAGCTTATTGTGAGTATTTGCGTCTTGGTTATTTTACAAGATATCTAGTGAAAAAGAATGTGTAGAGACGTGACAGTGCTACGTCTCTACAGGGATTCTGGATAACGCATATTTAATTTATGGAGTTATCTGGAGTTATCTATTGTATGTAATGGAGAGATAAAAAAGTGACTTCGACATCAGGCGATAAATCTACTACTAGTCAAGGTGAAGCTAGTGAAGTAGAGCGTTGGGCATCTCTGATCGGTGGCGGTGCTATGGTATTGATGGGTTTAAAGCAAGGTTCTTTGCGGGGAGCGCTAACAGCTTTGGCTGGTGGTGGTTTGATTTATCAAGGTGCAACTAAACAAAGCACAATCCAGCAAGCACAGGACGCAATAGGAATAAACCAACCCATCAAAATTGAAAAGACGGTAACAATTAATAAATCGGCAGAAGAATTGTATCGTTTTTGGCACAACTTTGAGAATTTGCCCACATTCATGAAGCATCTCAAATCTGTAAGGGTGTATAACGAAAAACGTTCTCATTGGATAGCCAATGCACCCTTGGATAATAGTGTGGAATGGGATGCAGAAATTCTTGAAGACCGAGAAAATGAATTTATTTCTTGGGCATCTGTAGAAGGTGCAGATGTTGATAATTCTGGTTTTGTGCGCTTTAAAAAAGCTTTAGGCGATCGCGGCACAGAAGTAAAGATTGTCTTGGAATATAACCCACCAGGTGGTGCATTGGGAGCTACTGTAGCTAAACTTTTTGGTGAAGAACCAAAACAGCAAATTGGTGATGAATTGCACCGCTTCAAGATGCTAATGGAAGCAGGTGAAATTGCTACCACTGAAGGTCAATCAAGTGGACGCAAGTAGTTTTTGCCCAAGCCCATAATTAGTGCCGAAAAAGCGATTGATTGATAGCGCTCGCTTTCCCGAATACCTGAAAATGGGGTAAAAGTTTGCCAAAAAAGAAGTGATTAACTACGAAGAAGTTAATCCTGGCGAAGCGTTGAAACAGATGACTGGTGGCTGTAGCACCGATTTTTGCATCGATGCTGCTAGTATAGAAGCCGATCACATTTTTCAACAAAAAAAGGATAACTCCATCAAAGTTATTCTTCAATCTGAATGGTGAAAAGTCATTCAGCATTTTGAATTGTACACCCAACATAATGGAATTGAGGTTTTTATGAATCGAGTAATTTCATGGCTGCGAAATATTCGCATTTCCCAAATCCTTGTAGTTTTCCTCGTAGGATTTATGTTCTTACTGGGTCAGACTTTTAGCTACACTAACATAGCAATAGCTGATGTTACGACTCCAGAGGGCACTTATTACCAAGGAGTGCCAAATGGGCAAGGTGAAATTAGAAACGATACCCAAATAGGAAATACTCAAAACTCCCAAAATCCAATCAAAAGCGCTGTTGATAATATCCGCGAAAAGTTAAACTTGGATGAAAAACCTCCTGAAGCGACAAAAGAGTTTATTAAGTCTGCAACAAATAAAGTTGAAGAAACAGTTGAACCAGTGACTGGAGAAAAAGAAGGTTATTACCAGAATTATCCTAAAAAATAACTGAGAAATAGAATCTGAGCTTCTAACAACTTTTTAGTCTCAGTTTTTGACTAAATAGATTGTCGAAAAAGCTTTAAAAAGTTACTAAGACGCGATAATTATCGCGTCTTAAAATCACGTCCGACGAGCATTACGGCAAGTAATTGTGGCTTGTCGCAAAGGTGGTCACGTATCAATTCCAGGTGTATATGGTGGCTTTGTAAATAAGGTGCCGATGGGTGCTGCGATGAACAAGGGCCTAATCTTGAAAATGGGACAAACACACGTCCACAAGTATTTAAGACCTTTGCTAGAACACATCAAAAACGGTGATATCGATCCAACATTTATCATCACGCACAGTTTACGTCTAGAACAAGCGCCCCACGGCTACGAAATTTTTAAGGACAAGAAAGATAAGTGCATCAAAGTTGTACTCAAGCCTTAATGATGAGTGGGAATGAAGAAGGGAATAAGTTAGAGGTTACAGATTATTCTCTATCACCTGTCACCTCTCTCCTAATGCCAATGCTCAATGTCCAAAGTTAAAACTATAAAGAGGCAAAAATATGTCTGATAAAACCGTTAGTAAAGTAGACTCTAGTAATTCCCCTAAAGGCCAACTTGGTCAAAAATATCTTGCATCTGGCAAAAGTATTTCCATGCGTCTGTGGGAAAATGAACAACCGAACGAACCTAAAGAGCCAACAGCACGGGAATATGAAACTGTTGGTTATGTAATCAATGGCCGTGCAGAATTACATATTGAAGGGCAAATGATTTTATTAGAGCCTGGAAGTTCTTGGATAGTACCAAAAGGAGCTAGCCACACCTATAAAATTCTAGAAACATTCACTGCTGTTGAAGCAACGAGTCCACCGGCTCAAGTTCACGGGCGAGATGAAAACTGATTTGCAGTTATTTTAAATTTGGCGATCGCTAAAAACTTATAGCCGCTTTCAATGGCATAGAATAAAAAGCCTTCGTAGGGGAACAATATTCTTGTTCTCCTTTTATACTGTACTTTGCAGCTTAGAAAGCATTGCACAAAATGTCAGCCAGCGCGAAACTTACTTTCACCCGACTTACTTAACGGTAGCGAGTCTACATACTGTTCCTCTCGTTCGCATTTGCATCACATTGGCGCAGCCTCTTGTAAAGAAGTTAAGACGACTAAATAAAGCATATTTAGTGTAGTGTTTCACTGTTTATTCATCTGCTAGTCGAACTCAAATTCATGGCTTTATTCTGACGACTGACGCCTTAATTCTGTTTTGATAATTATAGATGATACTTATGGCATAAACCTTCTGAGAGAGAGAGATAACAAGATGAAATTGTATTCTATTAACAATGTCTTTTTAAAGAAAATGCTTGTAAGGAAGTATGGTTTTCTATTAGAAATTTAAGTCAAAAGAATTACTCAATATTATCACTCAACAAAAATAAAATGGAGTCAACAAATGAGGTTTGTCCTAAGACGTCGCAAGTTGGGTCAATTAATGGTGGTCAGCACAGTAGCGGCTACGCTCGGTAATTTTGTAAAGAAAAGTGTAGCACAAACTCAAGTCAAAAAAGCTACTCCAATGCAAGCAACTTCAACATCTGAAATTATGAAGGTGAGGCTGCAAGTGAACGGAACAGCACATAGTTTGCAGATTGAACCGCGTGTTACCTTACTTGATGCACTTCGGGAATATATAGGACTAATTGGTACTAAAAAAGGTTGCGATCACGGACAGTGTGGTGCTTGTACAGTGCTGGTTGATGGGCAACGGATTAATTCCTGCTTGACATTTGCTATTATGCACACCGACGCAAAAATCACAACTATTGAAGGGCTGGAGCAAGGAAACAATCTGCACCCGATGCAAGCCGCGTTTGTTGCCCACGATGCGTTTCAGTGCGGCTACTGCACACCGGGACAAATTTGTTCGGCAGTGGGTTTGGTGAACGAGGGACACGCTAAGTCCGATGCCGACATTCGTGAACTGATGAGCGGCAATATCTGCCGTTGCGGTGCTTATCCAAATATCGTGGCTGCTGTCCGCGATGTCTTAGGGGGAAAAAAAGATGCAGCCGTTTAATTATAAAAAAGCGGGACAAGCAGAAAATGCCGTGGCATTGGTGTCTCCAGATGCCGAAGCGTCGTATCTTGCTGGTGGTACTAGCCTAATCGATTTGATGAAGCTGAATGTTCAGACACCAAGAGAATTAGTTGACATTAACCCATTACCCCTAACCAAGATAGAAATGCAGGGTAACGGCGTGCGAATTGGCGCAATGGCACGCAATAGTGAAGTTGCTTATAATGCGATGATTCAGGAGCGTTACCCGGTGCTGTCGGAGGCGTTGCTGTCTGGAGCATCGCCGCAATTGCGAAACATGGCAAGTGTGGGCGGGAATTTGCTGCAACGTACCCGGTGCTATTACTTTCGCGACACTTCGATGCCTTGTAATAAGCGCGTTCCAGGTTCAGGTTGTGCGGCAATTGAGGGCTATAACCGCATCCATGCGATTCTTGGCGGTAGCGATCGCTGTATTGCCACCCATCCCTCTGATATGGCGGTGGCAATGGTGGCACTCGATGCAGTTGTGCAAACACGCGGGCCGAGGGGAGAGCGCAGTATTCCGCTCGTCGATTTTCATCTCGTACCAGGTGATACACCAGAAAGAGAGACAGTTTTGCAACACGGAGAGTTAATCGTTGCCGTTGATTTACCTGCTTCAAACCTTGCTAGGCGATCGCATTATCTAAAAGTCCGCGATCGCGCTTCCTATGCCTTTGCAATGACATCGGTTGCGGCTGCATTAGATGTTCAAAATGGCATCATTCGCGCTGCACGCATTGCTCTTGGTGGAGTAGGAACAAAGCCCTGGCGTGCCTTTGAAGCGGAAAAAGCCCTTTTGAACAAGCCCGCAAACGAGGCAACATTTCAAGCAGCTGCGAACGCTGCTGTCGCTGGAGCTAAACCTCAAAAATACAACGGGTTTAAGGTGGAACTGGCTAAACGCACAATTGTTAAGGCGCTGGCAACCGTGGGAGGAATGGCATGAATACAGGGGATACAAATACAGTTCTTGGCAAACCGCTCAATCGAGTCGATGGACACCTGAAGGTGACGGGTGGCGCACGCTATTCGGCAGAGTTTCCGGTAGCAAAAATGACTTATGGTGTGACGATTCAAAGCACGATCGCTAAAGGGAAGATTGCCAAAATCGATACAAAGGCGGCGGAACAAGTACCGGGTGTATTAGCAGTAATTACCCACCTCAACGCGCCTAAAGCTTCTGGAGAAAAGGGTGGCGGTCGCAAGCTACAAGTCCTGCAAGATAACGTTGTGCTGTATAGCGGTCAACACATTGGTGTCGTCGTTGCCGATACCTTTGAACGAGCCATGTACGCTGCCTCGCTGGTGCAAGTTCGCTATGACGAAGAAAAACCGACCATCAATATGCGGGACAATCTCGCTAAAGCATACTTGCCTAAAGGTAAAATCCCCAGAGAAGAACCGCCTGATTTAGCGCACGGCAATATTAACCAGGGATTAGCAACTGCGGCTGTCCGCGTCGAGCAAACCTATACTACACCGATCGAAAATCACAATCCGATGGAGCCTCATGCCACAACAGCAGTTTGGCAAGGCGATCAACTGCTGCTGTATGACGCAACTCAGGGAATCTTTTCGGCTCAACAAAAAGTTGCAGGGGTATTAGGAATTGAGCCAGAGAAAGTCCGCGTTATGTCTTACTTTGTGGGCGGTGGCTTCGGTTGCAAAGGGTCGGCTTGGTCGCATGTGCCTCTAGCGGCGATGGCAGCACGGCAGGTTAATCGCCCAGTGAAATTAGTTCTGGGACGGATACAGATGTATGGGCCTGTTGGCTTCCGACCAGAGACAATTCAACAGGTTTCTCTAGGTGCAACCCGCGACGGTAAATTAACCGCTCTGCGACACGCTGGCATTTCCCAGACTTCAACTTTCGATGAATTTATCGAACCTGTTGGTAAAAGCGCCCGTATGCTCTACGCTTGCCCGAATATCGAAACCAGCCACCATCTGGTTCAGCTCGATGAGGGTACACCAACCTTTATGCGTGCGCCTGGAGAAGCTTCTGGGTCGTTCGCCCTAGAATCGGCAATGGACGAACTAGCTTATGCGCTGAATATCGATCCGGTGGAGTTGCGTCTGCGTAACCATGCTGATGTCGATCCTAGTAAAGGACTGCCTTGGTCGAGCAAGTCACTGATACAGTGCTACAAGTTAGGAGCAGAAAAGTTTGGTTGGCAAAAGCGCAATCCTAAGCCCCGTTCGATGCGAGACGGCAATTATTTGATTGGTTGGGGTATGGCGACAGCAACTTATCCTACCAACCGTTCTCCAGCATCAGCGATCGCCCGAATTATGGCAGACGGTACAGCCGTTGTGCAGAGCGGTTCCCAAGATATTGGCACGGGAACTTATACTGTAATGACTCAAGTCGCAGCTGAGGCACTCGGTCTACCAGTTGACAAAGTTCGCTTTGAACTAGGCGATACTAAGATGCCAGAAACCCCCGTTTCCGGTGGTTCACAAACTGCCGCCAGTGTCAGTTCGTCCGTGCATTTAGCGGGAAATCAAGCTCGTAGTCAGCTTTTGGAACTAGCACTTGCCGATCAAAAATCGCCGCTTTATAGTTCAAACGCTGAGGATGTGATTGCCGAAAATGGCAGCTTTTTCTTAAAAAATAAATCGTCCGCAACCGAAACATATCAGGCAATCTTGGCACGGCATGGAATGAAAATGATCGAAGCGCGTGCAGATGCCAAGCTGGGAGACGAACAAAAGAAGTTCTCAATGCACGCATTTGGAGCGCAGTTTGCCGAAGTCCGCGTTGAACCTGATTTGGGTGAAGTGCGAGTAACGCGCTGGGTGGGAACTTTTGGCGTGGGACGCATACTCAACGCTAAAACAGCCAACAGTCAGCTAATTGGTGGGATTATCTATGGTATCGGTATGGCACTGATGGAACATACGGTAACAGACCCGAACCGAGGACACGTTGTCAACCATGATTTAGCTGAGTATCACGTGCCAGTAAATGCAGACGTTCCTGATATTGAGGTGTTGTTTGTTGATGAACATGATCCACATATCAACCCGCTTGGAGTCAAGGGAATTGGCGAAATTGGGATTACTGGAAGTGCGGCGGCGATCGCTAACGCTGTCTATCATGCCACAGGTAAGCGCGTCCGCGATTTGCCAATTACATTAGACAAGCTGCTGTAGATATTGCGTAGGCGTAGCCAGCCGTAGGCATCGCCGAAACGATGAAAGCTCAATCATCCGATTAGCGATCGCTAATTTTCAATCTCAATCAAGTTGATTAACTGGCGATCGCTTCCAGGGGGCGGTTACGCCATCGCATCTGGTTTTTTGCGCGTGGGACGCTTGCGTTCTGATTTTTTCTTCACGCTATCTGAGCCATATTGCCCGCGCACAACTTCTTTCATCGCTAACACAGCATTATGAAATTCCCACTCTGCTAATTATGCAAGCTTAAACAAAGGGTAAGCATTGTGAATGCATCAGCTTGTATTGTGAATGCATGAGCTTGTATTGTGAATGCATTGGCTTGCATTGTGAATGCATCGACTTGCATTGTGAATGCATCGACTTGCATTGTGAATGCATCGACCTGCATTTAAATAACAGGGCAATGCAAATACTAATCCACTTGATACCTTAGTGTTTGTAGGGGTGGGTGAACTTAGTCAGAGATATTAATACACCGAATAGTGCAAATGCGTAGGCGTAGCCAGCCGTAGGCATCGCCGAAACGATGAAAGCTCAATCATCCGATCGGCGATCGCTACATTATCTAGTATGAGCAAGAAGTTCATACGTTTCTTTTGCCAATCAGTAGAAGTCTCAGGATTGATGACGACTAAAGTAAAATTTGGTACTCTTAGCTCGGAATCACTGTAGTTACATCCGTGACCGAGATGAGTAGTCGATCAGCCCGCTCCTACGCTTTCTTGTCGATTGCAGCGGCAATCGTCACTATTGCTCTAAAATTTGGCGCTTACCTGCTAACCGGGTCAGTAGGTTTGCTTTCAGATGCTATTGAATCAATTGTAAATCTTCTAGCTGCATTGGTCGCTCTATGGGCATTGACCTATGCTGATAAACCAGCCGATACCGAACACGCCTTTGGGCATTCTAAAGCTGAATACTTCTCCAGTGGTGCAGAAGGTGCGTTGATTATAGTGGCAGCCATCAGCATTGCTATTGAAGCTTGGGGACACTTGTTGCATCCAGAACCATTAACACAGCTTGGATTTGGGTTGGCACTCTCCCTATTTGCAACCGCAATCAACGGCGTTGTTGCCTTTATCTTGCTACGGGCAGGGCGACGGTTGCGTTCCATTACACTGAGGGCTGATGCTCACCACCTGTTTACCGATGTGGTGACTTCAGGTGGTGTGGTAGTTGGAATCTTCCTCGTCAAGGTAACAGGCGCTCTCGTACTTGATCCAATTGTTGCACTGATAGTAGCAGCAAATATTACTTGGACAGGATTTCGTTTGCTGCGGGAAACCAGTAGTGCGTTACTGGATGCAGCTTTGCCTAAAAAAGAAATTGACGCAATCAAGAGTATTCTTAACGAGTACAAACATCAGGACATCCAGTTTCATGCCTTGCGAACCCGCACTGCTGGAACCCGCCGCTTTGTTTCCTTTCATGTTCTTGTGCCTGGATCTTGGACAGTGAAACAAGGGCATGATTTGTGCGAGACAATTGAGCTTGCTATTCTTCGGGTGCTGCCTTCAACCCACGTTACAACTCACCTGGAACCTGTAGAAGATCCAGTTTCTTGGGAAGATATGGAGTTGGAGCGTCCGAGCAATCAGCAAATGCAAGATATTACATAAGAGATTAATTGCTGCCGTTGAACTTTAAGGAATTGTGCGATCGCCGAAACGATGAAAGCTCAATCATCCGATTAGCGATCGCTAATTTTCAATCTCAATCAAGTTGATTAACTGGCGATCGCTTCCAGGGGGCGGTTACGCCATCGCATCTGGATTTTTTGCGCGTGGGACGCTTGCGTTCTGATTTTTTCTTCACGCTATCTGAACCATATTGCCCGCGCACAACTTCTTTGATCGCTAATACAGAATTATGAAATTCCCACTCTGCTAATCGCGCAGCATCAGCAGCAGCACAGTATAAAGCTAGTTTCTCAGTTTCAGTTTGTTGAGAAATCAACATCGTCTGATAAACTTCCTGTAACGTTGCAACTGAGGCATCACCACGAGTTGTGTTGTAGGTGCTGACGGTTTGCAAACCGTGGAATGAGTCAATATCTTGACTAATGGTTTGAGGGCGCAAACGGCGTGTTGTATGTTGGATACTCATAAATGTATCTACTAGTATAGTGTACATTTAATGTAATAATTGCAACTAAAAGTATATCAGTAAAATAAAGTTTTAAATCGAGTAAGCTTAAACAAAGGGTAAGCATTGTGAATGCATTGGCTTGCATTATGAATGCATGGACTTGCATTGTGAATGCATCGGCTTGTATTGTGAATACATCGACTTGCATTGTGAATGCATCGACTTGCATTGTGAATACATCGACTTGCATTGTGAATGCATCGGCTTGCATTGTGAATGCATCGACTTGCATTGTGAATGCATCGACTTGCACTCACAGTTGAATCAGTTTTAAACCACGAGGAGCATTAAAATTTCTAACACTCCAAAGCGAAAGTGTTACTAGTGGGAATACAATCACAAAATTAGACAGTTTTGTTTGTAGAGACTGCACTGGAAAATCGCGGAGGTTAAAACAATGGATGGGCGCGATCGCTACTTACGAATCGCTCTGGTTCTTATTGGAATAGCTTTTCTACTTATCTATCCGCTAACTCAATCAAAGGTGAAGAGTTAATAATTACACGATTAATCGACATCTGCCAGTTCCTGGGCTAACTCTTGGGCAGTATATTGCATAAAATCTACTTGGTAGCGTGATAACGCATTAATAAATTCAGCACGAGTTAGCCCAGCGATTTCTGCTGCTTTAGCTTGTGAAATCTCACCTAATTCATACCATTTAACTGCTGCTGCAATTCGCATTTCTTGAATAAATTCTTCCGGATTTTTACGAAGTGCTGAAAATACTGTTTCTGGTAATTGAATTGGTACTGTTCGCATAAATTTATCCTCAGTTGATTAGAGAGCATTCCTCTGCTTAGAGTCAAGAGCGCTAATATTGAACCTTTGAACCTCAAATTTGGCGTTTGGAACTTGAAATGGGTAAGCGATGTCTACGACGGGCTATTCGGCGTCGCTCTATTTTTCAGTTTAATTTAGATATCAGGGAGCGATCGCTGTTTGAAGTTAGAATTGATGGGCGATCGCTCCTAAAATTTAAACTACAACTGTTGTGTGGCATCAATTTTTGCTTGCAGTTGGGCAAAGATTTCTACAAGTGAAGGGTTATGGTGTGATTTTGTCAGAGGTGCGTTCGCGTATCGTGCAAGAGGCGATCGCTAGCGATATATTTCTCTTAAAAAGATTGCATAATTTCCCCTTATCGTCATTGTATTGGGATGACCTACACCTAAAGTCTGCTCACAAATCGCCAAAGCTTGCTCAAACACGGGTTTGGCTTCGTTGTAGCGTCCTGTAAATTTGTAGAGTAATGCCAGATTATTCAGACTATTGGCGACATGATGATGGTTGTCTCCCAGTAAGCGTTTTCTCAATTCTAAAGCTTGCAGATACAGGGGTTCGGCTTCGCTGTAGCGTTCTGTAGAACCGTAGAGTAATCCGAGATTGTTCAGGCTAGTGGCGATATCGGGATGGTTGTCTTTTAGTAAGCGTTTTCTCAATTCTAAAGCTTGCTCATACAGAGGTTCGGCTTCGCTGTAGCGTTCTGTAAAACGATAAAGTTCTGCGAGATTATTCAGGCTAGTGGCGACATCGGGATGGTTGTCTTTTAGTAAGCGTTTTCTCAATTCTAAAGCTTGCTCATACAGAGGTTCGGCTTCGCTGTAGCGTTCTGTAAAACGGTAAAGTTCTGCGAGATTATTTAGGCTAGTGGCGATATCGGGATGGTTGTCTTTTAGTAAGCGTTTTCTCAATTCTAAAGCTTGCTGATACAGGGGTTGGGCTTCGCTGTAACGTCCTGTAGATTCGTAGAGAACTGCGAGGTTGTTCAGGCTAGTAGCGACATCGGGATGGTTATCTCCCAGTAAACGTTTTGTCAGTGACAAAGCTTGCTGATACAGGGGTTCGGCTTCGCTGTACCGTCCTATAGAATGATAGAGTGCT
The DNA here is from genome assembly GCF_002949795.1 of Nostoc sp. 'Lobaria pulmonaria (5183) cyanobiont'. Taxonomy (NCBI): domain Bacteria; kingdom Bacillati; phylum Cyanobacteriota; class Cyanophyceae; order Nostocales; family Nostocaceae; genus Nostoc; species Nostoc sp. 'Lobaria pulmonaria (5183) cyanobiont'. Next base: position 739,294 of record NZ_CP026692.1, read on the forward strand.
GCGAGATTGTTCAGGCTAGTGACGACAAGCGGATGGTTGTCTCCTAGTAAGCGTTTGCTTAATTCCAAAGCTTGCTCAAACAAGGGTTTGGCTTTGCTGTAGAGTCTTGTAGATTTGTAGAGTCCTGCGAGATTGTTCAGGCTAGTAACGACATCGGGATGGTTGTCTCCCAGTAAGCGTTTTCTCAGTGACAAAGCTTGCTGATACAGGGCTTCGGCTTCGCTGTACCGTCCTATAGAATGATAGAGTTCTGCGAGATTGTTCAGACTAGTGGCGACATCGGGATGTTCTAAACCAAGACGATTTTCAGCTACCTCTACACATACTTTGTACCAAGGTTCTGCTTGCTGATAAAGTCCTTGATTTAGATAAAACCAGCCTAAGCCTGTGAAAGGGCAAATTAAATCTTCGTTACTGAGATACTGGGATAGATGGGTTGCAATTTCTGCAATGTGGGGGATAGCGGAAGTGAGATTGAAAATATCTTCAGGGTTAGGCTGTTGAGGAATTTGCTTTGCCACTTCTACCAGCAGCGCCACAAAAGCAGTTTTCACATTATCTGCCTCACTTGACTCATCCAACTTCATTTGGAAAAATTGCCGAATCAGTGGATGTAGACGATAAATTCCTTTAGCCTGCCATTGTATTAAATGCAGTTTTTGCAACTGGGCTATAGCTTTATCCCAGAATTCTTGTTCATTGTCATTTTCTATCGCCTCAACAAATAAGGGAATGTCAGCCAAAGCATACAAACTCAGCCAACAGCCTAAGCCTTGTGCTTTCTCATCTAACTGTTCCCAACTCAATGCAAAAGCTTCAGCAACGCCGTATTCATAACGCATCAATGGGTTAGCCTTAGCTATTGCTTCGTGTTCCAGTCGCTTTTTCTCTAGCCGCTTTAGTAGTATCTCCAGAGACAAATCTGGTATTGTATCCAGATATCGCCCCACTAACTCTAACGCCAAAGGCAAATATCCCAAGAATTTACAAATTCTTCTGGCAACCCAAGCCTCGTTTTTAAGTCGTTCCCTGTCAACCAGCGATTTTAATAATTTCATCGCCGCCAATGGTTTGAGGACATCCAAACGTAATTGCGGCAAAGTTTTATTAAATTCCTGGCGCGTTGTCAGCAATACTTTAAACCGGGGTGATTCTGGGGGTAGATAAGGCTGAACCTGTGTTTCGTAGTCAGTGACATCATCAAACACCAGCAACACTTCACCTTGTTGCCACTTCTCCCAGCAGGACTTCAGCCTATCTGCTAATTCCCACTCATCCGGTGCAATGAAGTTAAATTTCAATTGGGCAAATCTGAGAATCGGAATTCCGACATCAATTACCTGCGCTGATAACCAGCAAACCCCACCTTGATAATTCTGCAAGTGCTGTTTGGCATATTGAGTAGCCAGTTGAGTTTTTCCCACACCACCCATACCCGCCCTAGCTACAATGGCAACTTGCCGAGATGTTTGTAATGAGGAGTGCAGTTTTTGTAGTTCTGCCTCACGTCCCACAAATTTTTCAAATGGAACAGCAGGGGGAATATTTTGATGAATTTCTTTAATTGTGGTGTGGGCAGCGTTCGACTGAGCGCTCACGCCGAAGTCTTGGCTGCCATTATATTTTGCTCTCAGGCAAGCCCGTAACTTTTCTAGTTTGCCCCGACTCTTAGAAGTCGCTAACTCAGGATAACTCTGAGCAAACTTGTTATACACCTTAGTCATCAGCTTTTTGAAAACACCAACACCGATATTCAATTCACTGGCAAGTTTCACCTGACTCTTACCTAAGTTTTCATTCTTCAAACGCTCTACAAAAGCTGCCGTTTGCTCTGACGATAAGCTATGAGTAGCAGCTTCATTGGTGAGAAAATCAACCCATTGCATAGACAGCTTGTAAGATTTCTTCTTGATTCTACTTAATTTCTACTTTCTCTCCATTTCTAGAGTGCCTTAACAACTCCAGTCAACTCCAATCAAACTACCCATTCGCAATTAATCCCTGCATCGCCAACATCGGTAGAGAATCCATCTTCTTGGATGCGAGATGGATACAGTCCTACTGAAATCATCCTCGCGGCGGCATTTTTGACTTCATTATCCATTGGGGGAATTACCTCTGTGATTGTGGCGATTACGGGTTTAGTTAAAACTTTAGTGCCTGTAATGGTAAGCCCAACAAGGGAAAAAAAGAAGTAATGAACTTAAAGCCAAGGTGAATGGAAGTATCTTGGATACTCATAAATGTATCTACTAGTATAGTACACCTCTGATGTGCCCATTAAAACTAAAAATATATCAGTAAGATAAAGTTTTAAATCGGGCAAGCTTAAACAAAGGGTAAACATTGTGAATGCATCGACTTGCATTGTGAATGCATCGACTTGCATTGTGAATGCATCAACTTGCATTGTGAATGCATCGACTTGCATTGTAAATGCATCGACTTGCATTGTAAATGCATCAACTTGCATTGTAAATGCATCAACTTGCATTGGGAATACATCAACTTGCATTGGGAATACATCTTGCGGAGTATGTTTCAAAACACACCTTAGCTAGAGTCTCTGTGCCAGATAGCCGTGATATTATACAGCTCGTTCCTGTTGTTGGTTGTAGGAGACAATTATGGAAATCAGTAGACGCAGCTTGTTAAAAACTGCTTCTGCTTCGGGATTAGTGGCAGCAGGACTTGCGGTTTCGGAAGGATTTTTGCAACCGAGCCTCGCTCAAACAGAACCTGTTGATGAAAATACTCAACTGCTAGCCCAAACACCCACTTCAACCCGACGCGGCGAGATGTTGTATCGCAGCCTTGGACGCACCAAAGAACAAGTATCTGTGATTGGCTTAGGTGGGTATCACATTGGAAAAATTGAAGAGGAACAAGAAAGTATCAAGCTGATCCGCAGTGCGATTGATCGCGGCATCAACTTTATGGATAACTCTTGGGACTATAACAACGGACGTAGCCACCGTTGGATGGGAAATGCTCTTAAAAATGGTTATCGTCAAAAGGTCTTCCTAATGACGAAAATCGACGGTCGTACCAAAGGCGCTGCCAAAATGCAGATTGATGAATCGCTCAAAGATTTGCAGGTCGATCACATCGATTTAGTGCAGCATCATGAAATACTGCGCTTTGAAGACCCCGATCGGATCTTCGCTCCTGGCGGCGCAATGGAGGCAGTTGTTGAAGCGCAGAAAGCGGGCAAAATTCGCTATATTGGTTTCACAGGACATAAGAATCCCCAGATTCACCTTCAAATGTTGGAAACTGCTGCACAAAATGATTTCCGCTTCGACACCGTGCAGATGCCATTAAATGTGATGGATGCCCATTTTAGAAGTTTTGAACATCAAGTTTTACCTGTGCTAGTCAAAAACAACATTGGTGTCCTGGGAATGAAATCGATCGGGGAGTCTTACATTCTTAGAAGCAACACGGTTAGCGCGATTGACTGCCTGCACTACGCAATGAATTTGCCCACCTCAGTGGTAATTACGGGCATCGATAGCATGAGAATTTTAGACCAAGCCTTTGAGGCAGTCCGCACGTTTGAGCCGATGGATCAGGCACGAGTTACAGCACTGTTAGCGCGTACCCGTGAGGCAGCAGCTAAAGGGCAGTACGAACGATATAAGACCACAACCCAAAATGATAGTACAGCTATGAATCCAGCTTGGCTGGGGTAAATATTAATACTATTAACCGTTTTCTGAATGCTAACAGCGATGTCTACGACGGGCTGTGACGCTACGCTATCGGTGACACAATTTTGCAGGTGTGAGTTACGCACATCCTCTCAAAATAAATTCTTGTGTCACTTGACTCAATGCATTTTCCCAAAAATCCAGAGGATTCACTGCTACCCCGGTATTGATTGCTGCTTTTTGACGGCATGGGCAAGATGCTGGTGAATCGTGATTTTTCGCCGAGTTTTGCGTTAAAGCACATGCTCAAAGATGCGAATCTGATCGCTCAATTTGCCCAAGATTTAAATTCTCCAATGCCTGCTGCGGCAATTGTCAGAGAAACGATTAAAACAGCAGTTAATCAAGGGTGGGGAGAAGAAAATGCATCGGCATTCATCAAAGCTTTGGAGTTAGAAGCAGGAGTAACCGTTGAATCATAACTGCAAATTCTTGGATAAAACATGGAGATGATCGTGGCTAAATTAACAAATTTACGAGTTGCAGTATTAGCAACCGATGGGTTTGAAGAGGCTGAACTCACAGAACCCGTAAAGGCACTCAAAGAAGCTGGCGCACAGGTTGAAATTCTCTCAACCAAATCTGGACAAATCCAAGCGTTTCGGCATCACGATAAAAGCACGACTGTGAATGTTGATCGGGTTATTGATGAAGCACAAGCAAGCGAATACGATGCAGTGTTGTTGCCTGGTGGCGTACTCAATGCTGATATGCTGAGAATGGGGCCGAAAGTGCAATCTTTCTTACAACAAATGCAACAAGCAGGTAAACCATTCGCTGTGATTTGTCACGCGCCTTGGGTATTAATATCTGCCAACTTGGTGCAAGGACGCACTTTAACTAGTTATTACACAATTCAAGATGATATCAGTAACGCAGGTGGTAACTGGGTAGATAGAGAAGTTGTAGTAGATGGAAACTGGGTGACAAGTCGTCAACCAGATGATATCCCTGCATTCAATCGGGAAATGTTGAATCTATTTGCACAATTTGCACCGACGGCATCTGCTTCGTGATTTCAGCATTAATGGTCGTATTCAACTGTGCGATCGCACTTATTTTTCATTCGACGTTTGAAAATCTAGTTTTATCCAAGGAGAACAATTATGTCCAACTTCAAAATATTTTCTACTGGTATAGTAGCGATCGCCTTGTCTTTGGCGACTGGTTGCACACCAAGTACTCCCCATGACCAGACTACATCGGAAGCTCCATCTGCTGTGCCTGTACAAACGACTGAGAGTCCATCACCAACTGCATCACCAACTACCTCACCAACTACCTCACCAACTGCCTCACCAACTGCCTCACCAACTGTTTCACCAACTCCATCAGGGCAAAATAGCCTCAGTTCTTCAGACAGACAGTTTATGACTGAAGCCGCTCAAGGTGGTTTAGCAGAAGTCCAATTAGGAAAACTGGCATCAAAACGTGGAGCTAGCAATGCGGTAAAACAGTATGGACAGCGTATGGTTGACGATCACACCCCGGTAAACAATGAACTCAAACAGTTGGCGACTCAAAAAGGTGTAACGCTTCCAACTACTCTCAATAGCACAAATAAGCAAGTCGAGCAGCGCTTATCTAAACTTTCTGGTGCTAAGTTTAATAGCGAATATTTGAATCAGATGCTTAAAGATCATCAAAAGGATGTCTCCGCATTTGAAACTGAAGCTCAACAGGGACAAGATCCAGATGTGAAAGCATTTGCGGCTCAAAAGCTACCAACCCTCACAGCACACCTGGAACAAGTTCGTTCTCTTATTAATCCTGGAAGTTCAACTAGTACCCCAACTCCAAGCACTACCCCAACTCCAAGCACTACCCCATAAGGCAATACAGTTCAGTTAAACATTTCTTCTTTCCCTTTGCGTCCGCTACGCGTACTTCTGCAAAGTAGCAAGCTACGCGTAGTGTCTCGTCAAGAAGGCGATAGCCTGTGGCAAATCGCTCTGCATCTACGTTAAAGAGTTTTAGCCAGAAAAATCTAATATTAGCGTTGCATGAAGGAATTAGATAATTTATTTCTTCGAGTTCTCTAAGTACAGTTTTGCGTAAGAGCGTAGATTTTTAATTGCAGAGGAACGCATTGGCATTGTCAGACAACGCATTGGCATTGTTAGTCAACGCATTGGCATTGTCAGTCAACGCATTGGCATTGTCAGGCAATGCATTGGCATTGTCAGGCAATGCATTGGCATTGTTAGTCAACGCATTGGCATTGTTAGTCAACGCATTGGCATTGTCAGACGACGCATTGGCATTGTCAGGCGACGCATTGGCATTGCAGGGTATTTCCAAATTTAATTCGCTACGAATTGTTGTACTAAATCCAAAATTTCATCATTAAGGAACCACGATGCCTGAAGTGTTTAAAGGAAAATTTTCTCGTCGTCAGATTCTCACTACTGCTGGGTTAGGAGCCATTTCAGCCACCGCAATTGGTAGTATGGGCCAAGAGGTTGTTGCCCAACAGCCAACTGGACAAGCCACCCCACGCGGAGGCCCCTTACCGTCTCAGATTCAGTTTCCGCCCATCTCAGAAAAGACTGAGGTTGATACAGGTGGGCCACCAACTGCATTACCCCCAGAGCGACGTTTGGGGTTTGCGATCGTTGGACTAGGGAGACTAGCATTAGAAGAAATCATGCCTGCGTTTGCAGAATGTAAACTAGCAAAGCCAACTGCATTAGTTAGTGGTGATGCTGCCAAAGCAAATCTTGTTGCACAGCAGTATGGCATCAAACCGCAGAACGTTTACAACTATCAGAATTACGATAATCTCCGCAACAATCCAGACGTTGACGTGATTTATATAGTATTGCCTAACAGTATGCACCGGGAATATACGGTGCGTGGTGCGAAAGCAGGAAAGCACATTCTGTGTGAAAAGCCAATGGCAACCACAGTCGAAGATGCTCAACAAATGATTGATGCGTGCAAACAAGCCGATCGCAAGCTGATGATTGCTTATCGCTGCCAATATGAGCCGCATCATCGCGCCATGATTCAGATGATCCGCAGCAAAGAATTGGGAACTGTGAAGGTGATTCAGGCAGACAATGGCCAAAACCAAGGCGGTGACTTAAACCAGTGGCGATTGAAACGCGCCTTAGCTGGAGGTGGCTCTTTACCGGATGTGGGAGTTTATTGCTTGAATGCAACTCGCTATTTGACGGGAGAGGAACCGATCGCAATTAGCGCCCAAATCTTCAGCACTCCTGGCGATACCCGCTTCAAAGAAGTGGAAGAAAGTGTCACCTTCCAATTGCGGTTTCCCAGTGGGATACTAGGGATTTGCTCCACTAGCTACGGCTTCCACGAAGCACGTCGCTTTCGTGTCTTCGGTTCTGATGCTTGGGCGCAACTTGATCCGGGGTTCTCCTACAACGGTTTGCGGATGATGATTTCGCGCAAATCACCAACGAATAGCATGGCAGAAAACATTAGCGAAGTGCGGATAGGTGAGAAAAATCAGTTTGCTTTGGAAATCGATCACATGGCAGATTGTGTGATTCAAAATAAACAACCCCATACGCCTGGTGAAGAAGGTTTGCAAGACCAAAAACTGATAGCGTTGATTTACGAAGCCGCACAAACAGGCAAGACGATTACCTTACCTCGTGTGTCAGGATTAGATACAACTCGTGGCCCCGCTCCTCGAATGCTGAAGTAAATACTTGCATACCGCAGTTATGACCAAATAATTACTAATTCCTAATTCGTAATTCGTAATTACTTGGTGTCATAGCCCCCGCCAAATCAGAGATTTTGGTGGTTTAAAATCAGTGGAGGGTACAATCCTGAACTGATTGCAACTACGAATTACGAATTATCAATTACGAATTACTTTGACAATCTCTGCTTGGAGTCCGCTCCGTAAATCTTTGTTTCGCGATCGCCAGATTGCCTCAATTGTCTCCAACATTGGCGGTTGGATGGAGGACACGGCGGGAGCTTGGCTAATGACTTCTCTCATACTTGAATTCTGCTGTAACGTAGTTGCACGAGTGCTTTGTTAGCATTGCTGCCTTTGGTAGCACAACAGGATTTGCGACAGTGAGCAGGTGGGTGGGTATGGTTTACTACTCGGTTGCTTTGGATTTGGGGCGATTCTCGGTGCAATTTTGATGCCACGAGTGCGGCAAAATCTCACAGCCGATGGAGTTGTGATTGCCGGAACTCTGGTGTTTGCGATCGCTGTAATATTGAATAAATATTTGGTATGGAATATCACCAACAAGAAATTTTGTTTCAGTGTATGAATTCATTTGAATAAAAGACTTAAATCTTTACGGTAATGTTAATCGTTCACTTGCTACAAAAAACCATCAACTGAAATTTAGAACAGTTGCTCTTGGCGAATTCTATCAAAGTCAGGGTCAGTAAAGTTTTGATTAATACTTCTTTCCTTGTGCTTTCTGCCCACTGCCTTTCTTTGTAAATTAACCTCCCATCATACTTTTGGAGTTGTCATCTCAAATAGTTTCCCAATATTTGTATACTCAACTGGCCCACCTAAACGCGTAATCGGCTGCATCCCTACAGTATCAACTAACCCCAAATCTTGGCGGTATAGGTCTTCACGCACATGAAATCGTAACACTCGACCCAATACCATTACATTATTGGTTCCTTCCACTGCAACTATTTGTGTGACTTTACACTCCATTGCCACTGGTGAGCTTTCAATCCGCAATGGTCGGACATCTGTAGCAGGAATAGCTTTTAAGTTGGCTTTTTCAAACTCGTTAATTCCATAGGGAAATTCCGTTGCGGTTTGAACCATTGCCTGAGACAGTGTTTCATCCACCACATGACACACAAATTCATCAACTTCATGAATATTGCGTAACGTGTCTTTTTCTTTTGGCTCATGTCTACGATATGCGACTGAGAACATAATAGTTGGTGGAAAACCTGCTACTGCATTGAAAAAGGAATACGGGGCAAGATTGGGAATTCCAGAGGCACTAATTGTAGACACCCAGGCAATTGGGCGAGGAGCAACGATGCTTGTCAATAGATGGTAAGGAGCAGGGTCTTTCATTTCCTGTGGCACAAATGATAACATAAAATTATGTATTTATATGAGGTGATTCAGCTATTAACCACAAAAAATGGTATTCCGGTTGAATTTGTATTTATGCCTGGTAGTGCTTCAGATGTGTGTGCGTTCAATGTACCATTAAATTTACCACCTAGTAGTGAAGTATATAATAATGCAGCATACACTGACTGATAATGGGTGCAATGAAGAATTGCTCAAAGTCCTGTCTTTGTTGGGCGTTGCTGAGTGTGAATATGAATTTATATTACGCAGAGGCGCAAAGAGAATGAGGAGTTTTACATTTCAATAGGTAAAATTCATCCCTTGATTCAGCAACGCCGTCTTTATTGCAGTGGGAGTATAATTATTTCAAATCAACCTCTTGCACCTGTGACATAAGCTGCTGTTAAGGGATGTTGGGGGTACTCAAAAATTTGCTGCACTGAACCTAACTCAATCAATTGCCCAACACCGGACTGCACCCAGAACAGAGCAACTTGATCCGCGATGCGCTTGGCTTGCGCTAGGTTATGCGTCACAATCAGCAAGGTATAACACTGACGCAAACTAGTAATTAAGTCTTCAACTATATGACTAAAGTTGGCAACTATCCTGCGGGGCATGATTTCAGTGGTATTTTCGTTTATCTTGGATAGCAGAACACCGCGATCGCACCTCAATCTAACGCATATATTGTAATCGTTAATGAGCGGCAAATCGAAGGAGTGTTTGACACTAGCAGCAATGCACAATGGCACAGTCTATCACATTGTTTTCATTGGGACTGTCTACTCAAGTTCATCAAACTGCTAGAAACAGAAAAATCAGTAATCAAATGAACGAATTACAAGCAATTTTAGAAGGCTTCGAGTCAAGTAAAAAAAATGGCGAAATCACTTTCCTTGCCACTGTAGTCAAAACTCAAGGTTCAACCTATCGCCGACCGGGTGCCAAAATGCTGATGACAAATACAGGTCGGATGATCGGAACAATCAGCGCTGGTTGCTTGGAAAACGACGTATTTGAGCATACTCAACAACGAATGTCAGATGGCAAACCAATTGTTGTTAGTTACGATAACACCGCCTCTGAAGATATTCTTTGGGGCTTTGGTCTGGGGTGCAATGGGACAGTGCAAGTTCTGATCGAACGTCTTGAAACAGAAAGTTCACCGAATGCGATCGCTTTTACACAAGAGTGCTTTCATAAAAAACATTTGGGTATTATTGCTACAGTCTTTGCTTTTGAAGGCGGGGTAGATGTGAAACTTGGGTCGCGCTTACTGGTGTATCCAAATGGTAAAATTATCACCGACATCAAAGATCCGAATTTAATTCAATCTTTGATTGCAGATACTCAAGCAGCTTTTACTAATCAAAAGTCTAGTGTAAAAAACTATCAGTTACCTTTAGGCAGTGCAGAAGTTTTTATTGAAGTCATTCAACCACCCACGCCTTTAGTAATATTTGGTGCAGGTTATGACGCTATACCCGTAGCACAGTTTGCTCAAGCATTAGGTTGGGACGTTACTGTAGTCGATTGTCGAGCTAATGAGGCAACTAGAGCGCGATTTCCAATAGCTTGTGATGTGATTCTGACTCGGCGAGAAATTGTCCAAAAACAGGTATTTATAGATGTCAACACAGTTGCTGTAGTGATGACGCATAATTATCTTGATGACCTGGAAATTTTGAAAACGTTGCTGCCATCTCCTGCACGCTACATAGGGGTTTTAGGCCCAAAGGCGCGTACTGAAAGATTGCTTGAAGATTTAGGTTCGCAAGGAATAGTTTATACTACTGAGCAATTAACCAGATTGCATGGTCCGATTGGGATTGACATCGGAGCAGATACACCCGAAGAAATAGCGATCGCTATTATTGCAGAAATTCAAGCAGTGCTAACAAATCGCAGTGGTAATTTTTTAAGAAATCGCAATCAACCAATTCACCAATACGATGAAAGCAACTCAAACTTGCTACTCACCACATAGTTTTTATGACTACTATAGACAATGAAAAATCAACCATAGCGATTATGATTCTTGCTGCTGGTGCATCTACACGGATGGGTACACCTAAACAACTATTGCTTTACCAAGGACGTAGTTTGTTACAATACATTACAGAAATGGCGATCGCTTCAGTTTGTCAACCTGTGGTAGTAGTACTAGGAGCCAACGCAGAACAGATTCATCCCCAAATCGAGCAACTTCCCGTTAGAGTAGTTAAAAACTTGGATTGGGCTTGTGGAATGAGTGCTTCAATCAAGAGTGGGATTGAATTTTTAAATAATTTTCCGCAAAAAATAGAAGCAGTAGTTATTACACTTTGCGACCAGCCATTTGTTACTCACCAACTTATTAATCAACTTATTGATGCATATTATTCTACAAAAAAACCGATTATTGCTTGTGAATATGGAGATACACTAGGTGTACCTGCTTTATTTAATCAGACATTTTTTTCAGAGCTTGCTACTTTAAAAGAAACTTCAGGAGCAAAAAGGGTTATTAATAATAACCTAAATGAAGTTTTTTCTATTCCATTTCCACTAGGAAATATCGATATTGATACACCAAAGGATTACGAACAATTGCTATCAAGTAATAGAGGAGTTTCTGGCTTATCTTGAAGAATATAGAAAGGGTTTAGTAGATTGCCCTTCTAAAGCTAATAAAGTATATTCACATATTGAAATTTTGAAAAGTAAAACTAATGTTTTTCAAAATATAGCAGTCCTAAATCATTTGTGAAAATGATATATCTCTTTCTTCTTTCTTCCCTTTGCGTCCTTGGCGTTCTTGGCGGTTCGTTTCCTTATCTATATTTTTTACTACTCATTTAGGATTGCTATATATAGGTTGGGTTATAGCTTGCTTCGCCACTGGGGTATAACAGTGAAACCCAACATTAACTAGAATAAAATGTTAGGTTTCGTTCTTCAATCCAACCTACATATATTATAAGTGTTTAACCAAACCTGATATTAAACCCTTCTAAGCCTTGTAAATTGCTGAAGGTTTTGATAAAGCTTGTAATTCTTCCCAAGAATAATGAGAGGGTAGTTCAATTGGTTTGCGATCGGCTCCTAATCCTAATCCACTTGTCGGCTGGATTTCTTCAATTAATTCTTCAGCATACTCTACCAGCTTATTGGCTGCAATGCCACCAGTAATTGCCCCGGCAATCCCACCAATTGCAGCACCCACTTTACCACCAATGGAGCGACCTAACGCCGTTCCTGCAACGCCACCTCCCACAGTACCTAGACCTGTAGCCAAAGGATGGGATTGTATACCTTCTGACTCGTTCTGTTGAGATTGAATCTGTGGTTGCTGTTGTGGTGTAATTTGCCGTTCATCATTTGTCATAATGTTTGCCCTTTTTATCCTTACAAATTAAATCAATCACTATTGCAATCGTTCAGCTATTATGCATTAGCGAAACGCTGCTGCAAGCAGATCGCCAACGCGCAACGCATTAGCCATAATCGTTAATGTCGGGTTAGCACCTGAATTTGAGGGAAAGAAACTACTATCTACCACGTAGAGATTATCGACATCATGGGTACGGCAATTGAGGTCAAGGACTGAAGTTTTGGGATCTGTACCAAATCGACAAGTACCACATTGATGAGCAACTGCTTGTTCAGGTATTTGAGTGCGGGGATAAATGCTAAATGGCAAGACGCTTTTAGCCGAATGAGGAATTGACTTGAGTACAGATGTCCAACGATGGATTAAGCGATCGCTTGCTTCAATATTGTTCAATGTATAATCAACATGAATCCGATCGCCCACCACACGAATCCGATTATTTGGGTCTGGTAAATCCTCTGTTTGCAACCACCAGCCAACCGATCGCTCGGCTAGCAAATTTCTCTCAAAATTAGGAATCAGCTTGATAAATGGAGCCATGAGTGGCGGAGCCTCTGCGGGAATCATATCTGCTAGTACATTGCCAGTATTTTGCACCATGCCCATTGGGTAAGGAAAATCCGGCTCTCCCCAGTAAAAATCGTTGACAGCGATCGTTTTTTGAAATTTAGCGTGATTCACCTCTAGGTGTATGGAAACTATCGCGGTTTCCAGCTGTTTCATGTAATTCCGTCCCACCTGATCGGAACTATTTGCCAATCCATTGGGATGCTTATCGTTAGCAGAACGTAACAGCAAGGCTGCTGAGTTGATAGAACCACAAGCAACAACGACAATATCGCTGGTAAACCAATGTTTTTCCCCGGCAATTTCAGTTTCTACCCTCGTCACTTCTCGTCCCGACTCGCTGGTATGCAGCCGCAAGACTTTGGCATTAGTTAAAAGAGTGAAATTGGCATACATCTCGCGGCTAGGACGAATGGCGTTAACATCGGCATCAGCTTTTGCGTGTACGAGACAGGGGTATCCATCAAAAGTATCGCAACGAATGCAGGGACTCTTGGTGCGATCGCTTTCATTAAGCTTTAATCCTAGTGGTAGGTGAAATGGGTAATAACCCAGTTCGCGGATGCCATCAGCAAGGGACTGCATATCCGGCTCATGACTCACTGGCGGATAAGGATATGCTTCGCTGCGAGGTGGTTCAGTTGGGTCTTCTCCTGCTTGGCCATGCACGTCATACAGCTTTTCTGCCTGTGTGTAGTACGGCTCAAAGTCTGAGTACTTGAGCGGCCATTCTGGAGAAATTCCTCCCTTGTGAATTACCCTTTCAAAATCTCGCTCCCGGAATCGAATTAAGGCTGCACCGTAGAGTTTAGTATTGCCGCCAACCCAGTAACCTGTCTGAGGCTTAAAAACTTTGCCTTCTTTGTTATACCATTGCTCATCGGTGTGGTAACGATGTTTTTGGTAGACTTCCTGGGGATTCCAGTTATCTTTTTCTCTCGGTAAAAAGTCGCCTCGTTCCAGCACTAGAATTTTTTTACCTGTGGGTGCGAGGCGGTGGGCTAGCGTACCTCCACCTGCTCCCGTACCGATAATTATAATGTCATAGCGCTCAGTGATGTTTGTCATATATGCCTTAGCGCTTACTACTAACTTCAGGCTGTCCTCTGTTAATCAAATCAACTGTACCACGCCGTAATTCATCAACAGTTAACATCTGGTTCAAGCGCATCAATTCTGAAATCGCTGCTGTTTCTGTATCTTGATGGCTGGTTGCAACTGCTAAGACTTGATTGTTTTTCAGATAAAAAGCGATAAATTCCTGTTTTTGCAAATCCCCATCGACAATTATTTCATCCCAACTTTGGGCGTGTCCGATGTAGCGTAACGGAAAGTCGAATTGCATTGTCCAGAATAAAGGAAGCCCTCTAAATTTGACTGCTTTCCCTGTCATGTTCTGAGCGGCAATTCGCCCCTGCTGTGCTGCGACTCGCCAATGTTCAACCCGAATCGATTCGTTTGTCCGCCAATCGGGATAATGGGCAATATCACCTGCGGCATAGATGCCATCACCTGCACGCAAGTATTCATCAACAACAACACTGCCATCTTTAGGATGCAAATCGATACCCTGAAGAAAGTCTGTTGCAGGCTGTACGCCAATTCCGACAATTACAATATCTGCTTTTAAGCGATCGCCATTATCTAAAATTACAGCTTCAACCTTGTCACTACCCTCAAATTGCACCGCTTTCCTACCAAACTTAAAGGAAACGCCGTTTTTCTCATGGACTTGCTGAAATAGTTTGCCAATTTCCTCGCCCAGAATTTTCTTAAAAGGTACAGAATCCGGTGAAACAACAGTTACTTCTAAGCCATGCTGCCTCAGCCCAGCTGCCGTTTCCATGCCGATAAAACTGGAGCCAATGACTACCGCTTGTCCTTTTTGCTTGATGGTTGTCAAGATGCGATCTGTATCTTGAAAACTACGTAATGTCAAAATGTTTTGCAAGTCTGCACCGGGAATATCTAGCTGGCGTGGTTTTCCTCCTGTTGCTACTAGTAAGGCATCATAGGTTAATGAATCACTAGACGCGCCTGTGTCGCTATCGGTAAAGGCGATCGTTTTTGCCGTTGTTTGCACCTGTTCAACTCGCTTATTCAACAGCACTTCAATCGCGTGTTCTTTGAAGAAATCAGGCGATCGCAAAGGCATTTCCTCTGCGGATGTCTTACCAATGAAGTAGTCTTTAGTCAGCTTGGTGCGATCGTAGGGTAGCTTGTTATCTTGAGTAATCATCACGATTCGCCCTTGATATCCAGCTACTCGCAAAGTTTCTGCGGCATGGACACCCGCTGCCCCTGCGCCTAAGATCGCAAATGTCCGCCCATCAACATTAGGGTCGAATTTCGCCATTGCCGGCGATCGCAATCCTTTAGTGTCCTCTGGTACGCTGACAATGACATTTTCACCTTCAATGCGTACTTTATAACAAGCTAAAGCATCCAAACCAGGTGGCTCTTGTTGGTCGCCAGTCGTTACGTCATAATAGGCATTGTGCCAGGGGCAAACAACATGATGTCCACTCAGTACCCCTTCAGCCAGTGGCGCTTTATAATGAGTGCAGTGTGCGCCGACGGCATAAAACTTTCCATCTATACGACTTAATAAAATTTCTGTCTCGCCGACAGACACTTGTCGCATTTCGCCATCATTTAAATCGTTGATGTTACCAACAACTGCTTCTATCTGTTTCATAATCAACTCTCAAAATAAGAATAAGAGTTATACCAATTCTTTAAAATTTGATAACATGTTAGTCTGAGTACGGGTACAAGGTTTTACACCCTTTCATGACGAATTGATATAACAATAAAAAACTGGCATACTGTGTTCGGGATTAGTGGTCTGTCCGATTAGTTTTGAGAGATTCAGAGAACGAACCGCAAAGGACGCAAAGAGCGCAAAGGAAGAAGGAAAGAAGAAAAATTTAAATTTGATTCACCATATCAGAATTAATCGGACAGACCACTAGTTTCTCCTAAACCTCCTTTGCTCACAAACTTGCAACCGAGCCACCATCTACCCGATAATTAGAACCAACCACAAAGCTTGATTGCTCAGAGCAAAGGAATGCAATCACAGCCGCAACTTCTTCTGCTTTGCCACGTCGTTTAAGTTCGATGTGAGGGCGCTGTTCATCAAGAAAACTGTCAATTGCCTGATCAAAACTTACACCCAATTGTTTTGAGCGCTTTTCCATCATTGCGTCAGTCATTGGGGTGGCAATATAGGCAGGAGAAACTGCATTTACCAACACGCCATCTTTTGCATAAGCTTTAGATAAATTTTTAGCAAGATTCAGTACTGCTGCTTTGCAAGCGCAGTAAGGCATCTCTTCTGGGTAGGGCTGTAGTGCATCTTCCGAACTAATGAGGATGACTCTTCCCCAACCAGTTTGACGCATTGCCCCAATAAAAGCGCGACAGGTGCGTACCGCCGCCATCAAGTCAACCTCAATCGTCTTGTACCACTCTTCATCACTTAGTTCCAGGAAATCTCCCGTAGCACCTGTGATTCCTGCTGCATGAACAAGGATGTGAACTGTTCCGAAGCGCTCAATAATTTGCTTTTTAGCAGCTTCGACTTCTTTGGGCTGAGTGAGGTCTGCCTGAAGTGTAAATATTTCTCCAGACTTTCTCAACTCTTCAGCCGCCAGTTGAAGACTTTCCGAAGTCTTATCGATAATAGTAACCTTTGCACCTTCACGAGCGAGCAATTTAGCTGTCGCTTTTCCAATGCCAGAATCACCTCCAGTAATTACAGCAACTTTATCTTTCAGACCAAGATCCATAAGCTATTTATTAGATGAAGAACAATTTACGCCAAACCGATTAATTGAGAAATATTTAAATAGTTTTTATTTCTACATTTTACTTTATGTCACAAACTCTGATTTTTTCAACTTATCGATGGTATATCTCTTAAGATGATAAATTCAGCCTTTAGACATAGATAAACTTAAAAAAGTTGTTTTAACTGAGAATTGGGAAAAAAGTTGGTGGTAGATGGATGGGTATAACCTAGAGTTACAGAGGTATTGTCAATTTAAAATTTTAGATTATACCCAAGGGATTAATTTTTATTTATGTCTAAAGAGGGGCTAATATTTAATTTTAATTTTATTTTTGTCTATATATTATGTAACTCAAGCATATTTGATATCTATAAAAGTGTGGAATAATTTTACAGCCTATTAATTTTTAAATTGACATTAACTTGAACCTGCCATTTATCGCCAGTAACCAAGTTAAATAACAGGAGATTCCTATGCCTGAAGCCATTGAGATTTCTGACGATCGCATCTGTGCCTTAGTACGCCCAGGTGCTTCACTGCAAAAGCTGGCAAACGGTGCAGTCCATAGCGAAGGCCCTGTTTACTTTCACGAAGATGATAGCGTTGTGTGGAGTGACGCTCACGGCAACCGCCTGTTGCACTGGAATTCTACCAAAAACGTCAGTGTTATACGCGACCCATCTGATTACCAAAGCGGTAATTACCGCGACTTAGAGGGTCGTTTGGTTGCGTGTTCCTCCGGTCTGCGGGCTATTATCCGACGCGAACACGATGGGGAATGGAAGGTTTTAATCGATCGCTACCAGGACAAACGCCTGAATAGTCCAAATGATTTGGTAGTCAAAAGTGACAACACGATTTGGTTCACCGATCCGCCTTATGGGATCACCGAGCCAAACCAAGGTTACGGCGGCGAACAGGAACAACCTGGAAGTTACGTATACTGCTTTAACCCGACTACTGGTGAGATTTATGCTGTAGTAACGGATATGGTACGCCCGAATGGGCTGGCTTTCAGTCCAGACGAAAGTTTACTATATGTTTCAGATACAGCTGCGTTTAATATTCCTGGTGGGCCTCATCATCTTCGCGTCTACGAAGTTGTAGATAATCGCCATGTAAAAAATGGGCGTGTGTTTGCAGTCATCGATCCAGGACAACCGGATGGATTTCGGGTTGACGAACATGGCAATATTTTTACTAGTTCTCAAGACAGCGTGCAGGTATACGCCCCAGACGGGACTAAGCTAGGAAAAATTCTCATCCCGGAGACAAGCACTAATCTGACTTTCGGTGGTAAAGAACGCGATCGCTTATTTATCACAGCCGGTCATTCTTTATATGCTATTGACCTTAATACCCGTGGTGTACAACTATGATTTATCAATTTGGGCTGGGTGTAGCGATCGCCTTTTTTCTCGCTGCATTTAATTTCCCCCAATTAGGCCCACACTTGTTAAGTTCACTCTCTTTTGTGTATCTTGACGGATTTCCCGGATTGGCACTTTTACTATTAAGAGTTAGCCTTGGCTGGTTGTTTATACTACATGGCTATCCCAAAATAACGCATCTTCAACAATGGGCTGATTCTCTAAAAACGCCTGTTTCTCTTTGCTTTTTATCAGCTGCATCGATGTTAGGTGGGGGAATTTTTCTAATGATTGGATTCCTGACACTCTTAGCAACCTTGCCGATTCTCTGCTCAATGATTTTTGCGATTTATTTAGACATTTCTGGAAGTAAGCCTTTTGTAGCCCAAGATCCATACTTAATTCCTGAACAACAGTATAAAGGGCCTTTAGGAAAAGGTGAACCGCCAAGTTGGGAAAAAGCTTTTATGTACTGCGTCATGCTGATTGCGATCGCGGTTTTAGGCCCTGGAGCTTATTCACTTGATGCTTTAATTTTTGGACGCTGAAACATACATTATTTATCAAGACGCTTGGCTTTGTGAAAATTGAAGGCTAGAATTCATTTCCTAGCCTTTTGTCTTTAAGACATTTTTGCAATCAGGATATTAGTAAACCATTTTATTTAAGAGCGGCTAAAGTCCGGCGTCCAATTATTCCGTCTGCTCTTAATCCTTTAGACTTCTGAAATTTCATCACTGCTGCACGAGTCTTATTATCAAAGACACCATTCACACTTGCTGTATAAAATCCTTGCTGCTTTAAAGAATTCTGAGCAGTTTTCACTGTATCTCCCCTGCTGCCTACTGTTAATACAGTACCAGTACTACGCCTTGCCATACTATTAGACTTGTGCATAGCATTAGGCTTGTGCATAGCATTAGGCTTTTTCATCATGTTGCCTTGCGGAGTACTTTGGGCAATGTGGGTAGTAGTAGCCGTTGTATTTTGACTTTTATTAGTTAAAGAGTAAGCAGGCAAAGCAGCTGCTAGAGTCAAAGCAGGGAGCAAAGCAAGTATTTTCCAATTCATCTTCTTGTTCCTTCCAACTGGATGAGATTTTGCAATTTCTATTTGAAGAGTCATCTTCATAAGGGACTGTGCCTTGAGTGATTCTCCTTTGTAGATTCTGGTATGTGGGTTTAGTCTGAGACTATTTCCCAAGCCAGAGCTATAGCATTACACGGGGTATTGACAAAGCTATTGCGAAATTGTGACAAAAGCATGACTAAATGTATTAAAATTTATGTCGTCTGAAATTGCGCCCTGATTTATGAAAATTTCCCTAATATCATTCTGCAATGAGTAGAATGGTGTGTTTGTCAGGATCTTTTATTAAATAACCTTGCTTCTTAGAAAAAGAGTTATCTACAATCGGTATCTGATTTTGCCGTAGCTTATCTATTAGCTGCTCAATATCATTGGCAATAAGCTCAATTTGCACACTTGCAATATCGCAACTTTTCCAGTCACTTGGTATCGGACGGCCCTTTCCAGGCAAAATGTAGTCTAACAGTTCAATTCCTACACCATCTTCAACTGGTTGCAGTCCTGTAATTCTCACTTTGGCTCCTGGTAAGTTATCCAAGCGAGTTTGAGTTGCACGCCAGTTAAGGCTGTGGCTATCAATTTGCATTCCCAGAAGGTCGCAGTAAAAGTGTAGACTTTGCTCAGTGTTAGAAACTGCGATCGCACTATGATCGATTCCCAAAAACAAGCTATGACTGTTTTGATGCCATTTCTTTTTACCTTTATCAGGCGGAAACCAAATTAACTCTAAATCATGGCCATCAGGATCTTTAAACTTGAAAGCACGGACACCACCAGATGCTTCATTATCAGGTAGTATTGTCTGGGGAGCAACTGAAATTGGTTCAATGGGAAATGAACGCAAGTGAGCATAAGCGCGATCCATATCACTTACAACAATCGCCAGATGTTGAAACCACAGGTCATTACTTTGTGAATCGCTGGGAATCGGCTTACCCTGAATATTGAGATACTCTATCAACTCGATAAATTCATCTCCAAGTCGTAAGCTAACAATGCGAACTTTTGTCCCAGTTACATCTTCTAAATCGCTGTACTTGTGCCCTTCAACAGTAATATCAGAAACTAGTTTAAAATCCAGTGCTTCTTGATAGAAATTTAAAGAGCGATCGCAGTTTGTCACTGTTAATCCAATAGCTCGAATTCTTTGCACCTGTACGTTGATATGAGTAGGTGTATTCATAAATCAATGTCCCCTTTACCCTCTCCCAATCTCTAGTGGCTTGTCAAGCTAGTAATGAAGAGTTTGTAGTAAGCACTAAAGTGCTTAGAAAATAAGGACTTTAGTCCTTACTACGAACTTGTTTCCACATCAATTTAAAGTTGACAGATTACTAATCCCTAGTCTCTTTTATCCTCCGAACCCAACATTTTCAATAGTTTTCTGGCAACTAAAACACCTACAACTCCTGCACCAACTACTTCCACTGCTTGGACAACTTTTTTGCTCACATCATGAGGGTCAAGGTGGTGGTGAAAAATCTCTTCATCCACCCATTCACTAGCAGCTTTAAAATCATGAATTGGAGTTGGTAATAGCGTTAAATAAGTGCCTTGACGGATTAAATGCCCGGATTCGCCTGTAATTTCCAAAACATTAAAAACGTTAGCAGCAGCATTATTTAACCCTAATTTTAAGAGAGTTCCGCGTATATTTACCTTTGCTGGTTTGAGGTCTTCGCCCAACGCTAATGCTTTCAAATTTTGGGCAATATTGGCTCCTTGCTGATAAGCAACTTGGGCTGTTAGCGGTAGTGATTTATTCTCAACGGCTGCACAATCCCCGCCTGCAAAGACTTCTGGAAAGTCAAGTAGTTGCATTGTGGGAGTAACTATGGGGCGATCGCGACGATCGCGATGTTCTTGGGAAATTGGTAAATCTTTAATCAGTGGATGAATAGAAGTACCAGCTGTCCAGACTGTGGTATACGTTGCCAGTGTATTAACTTGATTATTACTCTTATATTCAATTGCATTAGGGTGAACAGCAGTAGCTTCTGCTCCCGTAAGGATTTCAATTGGTACAGTGCGCTTTTGTAATTCTTTCTCAGCAATTGGGCGTAGTGGATCGTTAATATCGGCATCAAGGATTTTTTGACCATGATTAAGCAGTACTACACGGATTTCACTAGAACTTCCTCCCATAGCGCTATACCAATGTGGGAGTAAATCTGCTAAAGTAGCTGCCATTTCTACACCAGAAGCACCACCACCAACTATGACTACTGTTAATAGTTTCCGGCGTTGTTCTATATCTTCTGTTTTGACTGCTTTTTGTAAACAGTCGCGTAAATGACGGTCAAGAGCGATCGCATCTTCTTGTGTCCAAAAAGGGAAAGCGTATTCTTGGGCACCTTCAAGATGATGATAAGCAGTAACATTACCCAAAGCTAATACTAAATTACTGTAGTTGTAGGAGTTTCCCGAAACTAATTTTATTTCTCGTTGATGCAAGTCTACCGATTGCACTGTATCTTGAACAAAGATGACACCGCTACCTTTAAGCAATTCCGAAAAACGCGGTACTACTTGAAAAGTATCCATCTCACCATCGAAATATTCATATAGTAACGGCTTAAAGCAAAAGCGTTCATTTTGATCGATCAAAATTACAGAACGAGGATAATGTTCCTTAGCTAGGTGTAAGGCTGTAAATAAGCCGGTGAAGCCACCACCGACAATAACAGTTTGATAAACTGGGCTGTTCATAAAATATCTCCAAAGTATGTCAAATTATGATTTTGCCAGGATGTTAAGCATTTAAATCAGATTTTTTTGCTTGATGACGCACAGGTGCAAAGAAAGAGTCAAAATTAAGACTTTTGCAAAAGCACAAATGACAAATGACAAATCTGCTATATAAATAAAAATAACGCAATTAAAATGACGCTGAGGAATAAAGCGAAAGCAATAGCGTATTCGACTCTACGACTAAAAAATCCCACAGCAGCAATTAGAGCGATCGCTAGCCCAATAATGCCAATATATTGTTCTTTTTGTAAACCTTGTGCAATGAGAGGGTCTTTACCTGGTGCTGGTGTTTCTTGAACTGCTTTTGGGGCGAGTTCTGAGGCTGGTAGTTCTTGCAATAATAAGTTCATGAAATTCCTCCTGAGAATACTTGGTTAACTGAAAAATTTTATGCCCGCCAAAGGTAGATAAGCGAGAAAAGGAAGACCCAAACTACATCTACAAAGTGCCAAAATAGTGTAGTCGCACTTGTACCGAAGTGAGTCTTATTATAATTGCCTGGAATGAATGAGCGAATCAGCATAATTATCTGAAGCACAACACCAGCCAGAACGTGTAAACCGTGGAAACCCGTCAGCAAATAGAATGTGGAACCAACTAATCCTGTAGTAATCTTAAAATCAAGATTTTTCCACTCAATTAATAGACCAATTAAAAAGTAGGTTCCCATTGCGATCGTTATCAGCCATAGCCCGCGAAATTTACCCAGTTGATTACGCTTGAGGGCATTTTCTGCTGGTTGGATCACAAAGCTACTAGAAAGTAAAACTACCGTATTAAGAATCACGAGTTTAGACAATTCTGGGCCAGAAATACCGGGTGGTAGCCAGTTAGTAGTATTCAGTCGTAGAGCAACATAAGTAAAGATAAAACTCAAAAAAATGATACTTTCTGACAACAGGAACACAGTAAATCCAAACATTCCTTTGCCATGATGATCTTGATGACTTCCGCCACCACTTGGCAGAAAGCGCTGTAACCAATTCGGTAAGCGTCGCAGCCACCGATCAAAACGGATCGGACTTTCATCTATATGAATGTTGCCACGTTGCATAATTTTGGAAATTGGGAATTAAGAATTGGGAATTGGGGATTGGGCACTTGTACTGAGCGACTTGCCCTCTTGGTAGTCGTTGGCGCAGCCTCTCGTAGAGAAGGGAGCCGAAGTATTGGGGATTGGGCATTGAAGAATTTATAACTATATCTCCTTCCCACTCCCCAGTCCCTACCGATTTGACTCAGCATTATCAGAATTTTCCACGAATGAATATTTTGGATCGCCATAGTCGTAAGGAGGTCTGTTGACAACAGGAATCTCTTCAAAGTTATCTCGCGGAGGTGGTGAGGAAGTTGTCCATTCCAATCCCGTAGCGTGCCAGGGATTATCAACTGCTTTGGCTCCATATAGCCAGGAACCGACAATGTTAGCAATAAAGGGCAGTGTCGATGCTCCTAGTAAGAACGATCCCAGGCTAGCGATGACGTTCCAACCCTGATACTGAGGATCGTAGGAAGAAATTCGGCGTAACATCCCTTGCAAACCTAATGGGTGCATGGAGAAAAAGGTGATATTAGCAGGAATAAAGGTCAACCAGAAATGCAGCTTACCCCAACCCTCAGCGTACATCCTGCCAGTTATTTTGGGAAACCAGAAGTAAATGGCTGCAAAGATTGCCATTGTGATGGTATTAAAAACGATGTAGTGGAAGTGACCTACTACAAAGTAAGTATTATTGACGTGGATATCAAATGGGGTGGCGGCAAGCATCACACCAGTCACACCGCCAAAAATAAACATCGCTGCACCTCCCATCGCAAATAACATTGGTGTCTCTAGGTGCAATTTGCTCCTCCAGATGGTGGCAGTCCAAGCAAATGCTTTAACACCAGTGGGTATGGCAACTAACATCGAGGTGGCCATGAAGGTCATCCGCATCCAGTCGGGGGTAGCACTGGTAAACATGTGATGCACCCAGACGAAGATGCTGACTACAGCGATACCTAAAGAAGCAAGAGCAACTGACCGATAGCCAAATAGAGGATTGCGAGAAAAGGCTGGCAGAACTTCCGCAATAATACCGAAGGCTGGTAGCGCCATGATATACACTGCGGGGTGAGAATAGAACCAGAATAAATGTTGGTAGATAATGGGATCGCCACTTCCTTCAGGTTTAAAAAATTGTGTACCGAAGGAGAGGTCAAGCAACAGTAGTATCAATGCAGCCGTCAAGGAGGGCAAATTAATCAGTTGCAACAACTGGGCGCTAAAAACTGACCACACAAAGACGGGCATTCTAAAAAATGTCATCCCTGGTGCCCGCATCCAAAAGATAGTAGTGACAAAGTTGACAGCCCCCATAATTGAGGAGATGCCGATTAGTACTAGGCTAACTATCCAAATGAATTCACCGTTAATGAACTGATCGCCTGGAACTTGCAGACTAACTGGTGGATAAGACCACCAGCCAGCTTGTGCAGTCCCGTTAGGCAGCAAGAAGCTAGATAGTAGTAGAAGACCGGCTGGTGGCAAAATCCAAAAAGAGATGGCGTTGAGCAGGGGAAAAGCCATGTCCCGCGCTCCAATCATCAATGGCACTAGGTAGTTAGAAAGACCTGCATTGAAGGGAATAATCCACAGGAAAATCATGATTGTCCCGTGCATGGTGAACAAACCATTGTAGAGGGGGCGATCGACTAAATTTGATTCCGGGGTGAGCAACTCAGCACGGATAATCATCGCCAACAGCCCGCCAAGCAGAAAGAAAATAAAGGTCATCACCATGTACTGAACACCGATTACCTTATGGTCGGTGCTGAAACTGAAATATTGCCGCCAGTCATTTTGATGTTCTCTATTCTTGGCTATAGCTTCACTCATATCATGTGTCATTATTTATCTTCCTTTGATTCGCTATAGCAGGTTGAGGAGGTGTGATGGTGTGCCAGCCGCTTTTAAATAATGTCTTTGGTGGTTGGATATTTTCGGCAACTGCCTGATTTTTATCGTTCGCAGTTTCACTAGATACCGTTTGCGCGAGCCACTGGTTATATTTATCAAGGGATTCAACGTATACATCTGCCTCCATCAAGGCAAAGTAAGTACCACTGAATTGAGAATCTTTCAGTCGATATTTGCCTGGGCGAATGGGTGTTAGCACAATGTCAATCTTGCGCCCTGGAACAATATCCTGTTTTAAGCGAAACTCAGGAACGTAGAAACCGTGGATTACATCCTGGGCTTGCATATTTAAGCGAGTGCTGCGATTGATTGGCAAGTGTAATTCCTTGCTGGTAACATTATTTGGATAGCGGAAAGACCAATCCCACTGCTTAACGAAAACATCAATTGTTTCAGATGCAGGTTTGGGGACATCACTGACGGTTGCAGCGTAGGCGGGTGCAGATTCTAGGGGTGTGTGCAAATGCACAATTTGGTTTAGACCCAAAATATCTAATTGCTGATAAATATTGAAGCTTTGCAAGGCAATCCATACTACTAGC
Source organism: Nostoc sp. 'Lobaria pulmonaria (5183) cyanobiont' (assembly GCF_002949795.1). Taxonomy (NCBI): domain Bacteria; kingdom Bacillati; phylum Cyanobacteriota; class Cyanophyceae; order Nostocales; family Nostocaceae; genus Nostoc; species Nostoc sp. 'Lobaria pulmonaria (5183) cyanobiont'. The sequence continues at coordinate 764,511 of NZ_CP026692.1, forward strand.
AGAGTTGGGGTCGCTGTCCACAATATTTCTAGCTTCCCATTACCTCTAGAAGGGTGTCCCTCGCTGTAGTCTTCCGGGCTGGCGCGATGGAAAGCGATCGCATACACAATAACACCAACAAGCCCCAGCAAAATAAATGCTCCAATTGAGACTAAAAAGCTAAATAAATCATCTACGCGTTGTGCTTCTGCTGTCGCCTGGGGAGGCATCCAAGAAAACGCCTGTTGTCCAATCCATCGACTGACAATTAGCAGCCCTGCGACATAAAACGCTATTAGTACATATTCAAAAAAACTAAACATAATAATCTCATGTAACAGTGCTTCTTGCTTGATTATTTGGGTAGTAAATTTGGGTTTTTACCTTCTTGGAGTAACTTCGCAGCAGTAACGTGAATTCCAAACTCTTCTCCCAATTGCGCTCCCAAAGTTCCGTGGACAAACAAGATGCCCAATATTGCAATACCTGCTAACAAGTAACTCCACTGCACCTGCCTAGAAGCATCCTTGCGCCAGCGATAGCGTTGTAAACCTCTCCATACTGTCATGGCTGCGATCGCTCCCAACAGCAAAACGCCACCCAAACCATGCAAAAGCATCGTCCAACCAGCAGTTAACCCCCAAACGCTCTTTTGATCGATTGGTGGATTTGCTAACAGTAGCTCGAAAAAACCAGCTGCAACCGTGAAAAAAGTTATAAAAGCTGCTCCTATGAGGTTATACCAGCCGACATCAAAAAAACCAGAACGCAGAATAGGCAGACCCAAAAATTTGAAGATTGGTTTTTCTAAAGCAAAAAGCGCTCCGGCAATATCAAAAACGATCGCAAGAATGAATAAACCCAATGTTAGATGCACCAGTTGCGGATGTATCGGAATCTCATAAGGTAATCCGTTAGCATTCAGCCTCAATCTCAACTGGTCAATCAGTTGCCAGTTCATGGCGAAACTCCCTGCTTCATCGCTTGCACAACTGGCTCGATGTGTAACCCATACACCCAAACTAGCTTACTCCCTAGATAGACTTGCAAGCACACTAGCCAGACTAAAAACGTTGCAGCACCCAAGTAAGCAGGCGGTACTTTCCGTGGGGTGCGTTTGCGAATCACAAAACGCCAAGCTGTAATGCCAACGACAATAGCCGCCAGTGACCAACCCATCAACGTATGAAAATTCAGTGTTGGTTGGACTGCTGGGTAGATGTTCGCCAGACCTGCTTCAAACTGACCAAGAATCACCGCTATAAAGATAGCTGCTGAGGCCACAAACATATTCCAGAAACTCACCTCAAATAAACGCACGTTGCGCGTGAAATAGCCCAGCACATCGCACACGAAAGAAAAAAGCACCATCGCAATTACGAAATGGACAACTATCGGGTGTAGAGGGTCAGGGTATGGTAAATTTTGGTTATTCAGAGACAGAGCAGGCATCGCTTTCTCCTTCATGGGTCTAAATAATGTAGATGCGTTGCATGGAATTTCCATCCGCCTAACGCACCATTCATATTTTTAAGAATACTGTGCTAACGCCACAGTTCAACTAATTAAAAAACATTGGAAATTTACGATGCACTGAAAAGTTTTAAGTAAATTTTTAAATAAAAAACTTTTTACATACTTCCTTTTTCAGCGATTATTTTTCACTAATGTCAAAACTCACTAAAATAACTATCTTTTTGATTTATATTATATTATATGTAAATTTGCATTTACAAAAATTAAAAGAGAGTTATTTCTGATTAGATAGGATATTTGACAACAGCCAATCAACTCAGATACTTTAGAGGCAGCTAAAAAATCTTTAACGTCTTACTTTATATGGTTTTATTACTTTAGCTCATTTTAGATTTGATTAAATCAAAATTTTACTTTAACCAAACTTGCTTTGAATATACCATAAATCTTTATTGAGATTGATGTTAGCTTTCAAATTTAAATTTTACAAATTTTCAAAATAAAAACATACTATTGCCACACAAATGACAAATAATTGAAATATCATTTATAAAAAATATGCTATTTATCTTTCTCTGGATAGATTAGAAAAATACTAAATATTATTAAAATCATAAAAATGTTTTGCTTTGTTCATAAATAGCTTACTGATTTGATAATTTAAATCGCCAAGTTACTACTACGTCCAAAAAGCAAAAATAATATGATGAAAGTCTTCCGAATATTCAGACACTCACAACGAATACAAGTTTTAAAAGTATTGAAAGCATTATGAGCTATTCCCCTTACCTGCTCAAAGGTCAAAAAGCACTTGTAACGGGTGCTAGTTCTGGTATTGGTGAAGCTATAGCTCGCTATTTAGCTCTATCAGGTGCAGCAGTAGCCGTCAATTATCATTCGGGAGCTGAGTCAGCTCAAAAACTTGTTGATGAGATCAAAGCGGCTAATGGTGAAGCATTTGCTATTCAAGCTGATGTTAGCGAAGAAGACCAAGTAAAGGCAATGTTCAGCCAGACGATCGAGCAATTCGGCACTATTGACATTTTGATAAACAATTCGGGTCTTCAAAAAGATTCACCGTTTGTAGATATGACCCTTGACCAATGGAATAGAGTTATTGGGGTGAACCTGACAGGACAATTTTTGTGTGCGCGGGAAGCTGCAAAGGAATTTTTGCGCCGGGGTGTACAGCCTGAAATTTCATCTGCCGCAGGTAAGATTATTTGTATGAGTTCAGTGCATCAAGTAATTCCTTGGGCGGGTCATGTTAATTATGCTACTAGCAAGGGTGGTATTAATATGATGATGCAAAGTATTGCCCAAGAACTTGCACCCCACAAAATTCGCGTCAATAGTATTGCTCCTGGTGCAATCAAAACTCCCATTAATAAATCAGCTTGGGATACTCCAGAAGCAGAGGAGAAGTTACTAAAACTGATTCCAGCCAAACGTGTCGGAGAGGTGGAAGACATCGCCAAAGCAGCAGTTTGGTTAGCTTCTGATGAATCTGATTATGTTTATGGTACAACACTGTTTGTAGACGGTGGTATGACCTTGTATCCAGGTTTTACAGAGAATGGTTAATAGATAATGCCGACAAAAGTCATTGTTAATCCTGGTTTGATAACCATCAACGATGGTTCTTCTTTTTTAGTAACAGCTAGTGATGGTTCTATCGACGAAAATTTACCTCAAGGTTTTTTTGTTTGGGATACACGCCTAATTTCTTACTACGAAATTTCTCTCAATCGCCACCCACTTTCGCTGCTAGCTTCTAGCATTATCACCCATCATAATGCGCTTTACCAATTCACCAACCCGCAACTTCCTATTATCAACGGCACTTTACCTCCTGGTAGTTTGCTTGTAACAGTTCGGCGCGACATTGTGGAAGGTATGCATGAAGATATTGATATAACTAATTATCACAGTGAAACTGTTAAGTTTCAATTAATGCTAGCTGTGCGCTCTGATTTTGCGGATATTTTTGATGTCAAATCACAGCAAATCTTGACGCGGGGTGAGACAGAAACCACCTGGAAAAATGGTGTACTCACTACTGAATATCGAAACGGCTCTTTTTTAAGAGGTATTGTGATTGAGCCAGTTTGTACTAGTTCTGAGCCACGCTATGCCAATGGTCGTTTAATGTTTGATGTTACCATTGCTTCTGGCAAAACATGGCACACTTGTATCAATTTTACAGCCCTAGCCAATGGAAATGTCTTCAAACCTCAAGACACCTGCGCTGTACCTCATAATACAAAAGCCGGAAAAGTTAGGGATGAGTTTCTGATTAATGCGACAAAGTTGCGATCGTCCAATGCTGAAATTGCCGAATATTATCAGCAAGCGCTCGTAGATATGGGAGCGTTGCGGATTGAGGTACATGACAATGGGCATCAATTTTGGATGCCTGCTGCTGGTATTCCCTGGTTTGTTGCCGTTTTTGGACGCGACTCGATAATTGCTAGTTTGCAAGCGATCGCAGTTTATCATGAATTTGCCCGTGGCACCTTACTAAAACTGGCTCAACTCCAGGCAACTGAGTTGGATGATTGGCACGATGCTCAACCAGGCAAAATGCTGCACGAAATGCGCCGCGATGAGTTAACTACATTAAACCTCCTTCCATATCATCCCTACTACGGAACAGTAGATACTACCATCCTTTGGATTGTTACTTTAGCTGAAGCCTATAACTGGAACGCCGATGTCAGTATGCTTGATGAGTGTCGAGCGCCATTGGAAAAAGCCCTAAGTTGGATTGACAAATACGGCGACTTTGACGGCGATGGCTTTGTTGAGTATTTAACTCGTTCGTCAAAAGGATTACGCAATCAAGGTTGGAAAGATTCGGGGGACTCGATAGTTTACCCAAATGGTCAGTTAGTTGAACCGCCAATCGCTTTGTGTGAAGTACAAGGTTACGTTTATGACGCTTGGCAAAGAGCAGCCTTAATTTATGAAGTGTGGGGCGAAAAAGAGCAAGCGAAAAAGCTGCGTCAAAAAGCCGAAGAACTTTATCAACGATTTAACGAGCGCTTTTGGATGGATTCAGCTGGCTTTTACTGTTTAGGATTAGACGATAAAAAGCAACAAATTCAATCAATTACCTCAAATCCTGGTCATCTGCTCTGGTCTGGTATCGTACCACAGGAACGAGCAAAAAAACTTGTTAACCGACTTTTTCAACCAGATATGTGGTGTGGTTGGGGTGTGCGGACTCTTTCATCTGAAAATCCGGCATATAACCCGATTAGTTATCAACGGGGTAGTGTTTGGCCTCATGATAACTCGATCGTTGCGGCTGGATTAAAAAAGTATGGCTATCATCAAGAAGCTAACCGCATTGCTGAGGGGATTTTTGCTGCTGCTAGTTATTTTCAAGCTGGGCGAATGCCAGAATTGTTTGCGGGAATTGAACGCCAAGATGATAACTTTCCAGTTCCCTACCCAGATGCTAATATACCCCAAGCTTGGGCTGCTGGTTCAATTTTCTTACTCATTCGTACCATTTTAGGACTTAAAGCCGATGCCTCAAAACAACAGTTAAAAGTACAGCCGAATCTACCAGATTTCTTACCCGATTTAGAACTCACAAATTTGTCTGTAGGAGACGCTACGGTGGGATTGCGCTTTTGGCGTGATGGCACACAAACCCAATGGGAAGTTACCCATCTGGATGGTGAATTAGAAGTTTCTGCATAATTATTATTTACTCTCATGGCATCTAATTCATCTCATAAAACTATATTTGCAGCGATGGGCGCTAACTTAGCGATCGCTATTACTAAATTTATTGCTGCCTCCATTACTGGCAGTTCCGCTATGATCTCTGAAGGAATTCATTCGGTGGTAGATACTGGCGATCAACTGGTACTTTTGCTAGGAATTCGCAGAAGCCAAAAGCCAGCAGATGATAGCCATCCTTTTGGTTATGGTCAAGAACTTTATTTCTGGACTTTCATCGTTGCTATCCTGATCTTTGCCCTTGGCGGCGGTATGTCAATTTATGAAGGAATCACTCATTTAATTAAACCTAGCCCTCTAGAAAACCCAATGTGGAATTATATTGTGTTAAGTATGGCAATATTATTGGAGGGTTATTCTTGGACTGTAGCTTTAAAAGAGTTTTTGCCGACCAAGGGAAGACAAAATTTCTGGCAAGCAATCAAAAACAGTAAAGACCCCACAGTAATTACAATATTATTTGAGGATTCTGCTGCAATTTTAGGTTTATTTGTTGCCTTAATAGGAATCTTTTTAGGACATTTATTTAATAATGTTTATTTTGATGGCATTGCCTCGATTGTTATTGGCATTATATTGGCTATAGTAGCAGTGGTACTAGCAAGAGAAAGTAAAGGGTTATTAGTTGGTGAAAGTGCTAATCCTCAAACTATAATCAATATCCGCTCTTTGTCAAAAACAGAACCAGGAGTGCAAGAAGTTGTACGTATATTAACAATGCAGCTTGCTCCCCAGGAAGTATTACTCAACTTAGAAATTCAATTTTCTAAAAATCTTACAGGTGAGGATATAGCACTAACCGTAGAAAATTTAGAAGTAAAAATTCGCCAAAAACATCCTGAAATAAAACAAATTTTTATTGAAGCAAAATCCTTAACCGCCGCTCGCCAATTTTCGCCAAATTCTCAATAAATTTTTAATCAGATAAATATCAAATACATAATTTTCCAAAAATCTTCAAAGCTTATCGGTACAACAAAACAGTATGGTAAAGATTATTGGTCAAGCAGAAGCTTTTGGCTCGCCAGGTATTGAACCTCGATGGACTCAAGCGAATAAAGATGGAGTCGGAACAGCTTACTCTACCTCTAGTCGCGTTTGGTTTACTATCTGGAATGGTGTTGTTACTGAAGTCTACCATCCTACAGTAGACAGACCCCAAATTCGAGATTTGCAGTATCTAATTTCTGATGGGAAAAGCTTTTTCCACGAAGAGAAAGGCGATCTCGAATCCAAAGTGGAACCGATGTGGACTCATGGTTTAGGATACCGTATCACTAATTCCGATCCCCAAGGACGTTATGCCGTAATCAAAGAAGTAATTGCCGACCCGCATTTATCTTGTATCTTACAGCACACAAAATTAACAGGAGAGGACGATTTTATCTCCCAACTTCATTTATATACTTTGTGTGCGCCGCATCTGGAAGTTGGAGGTATGGGTAATAATGGTTACGCTGTAGAGGTTGCTGGGCATCATATTCTAATAGCCGAGAAACAAGGAACATGGCTGGCGCTGGGTGCAACAGTTCCCTTTACCCGCCTTTCCTGTGGTTACGTGGGTGAAAGTGATGGCTGGACAGATTTAGCTGATAATTTCCAGATGGATTGGGAGTTTGACAGTGCAGTGGATGGCAACCTTGCTCTGACTGGAAAACTAAATCTAGATCGCACTAAAGAGTTTACTTTAGGACTGGCGTTTGGTACAAACCTGCACAATGCAATTTCTACACTATTTCAATCGCTCAATATTCCTTTTGAACAGCAGAAGCAGCAATACAGCGAACAGTGGAAGCGATCGCGCCGCAATATCCGACCCCTCGAAGATGTTTCATACAATGATGGGAAGTTGTATCACAACAGCATTAGTTTGTTGTTAGCACATGAAGACAAAGTTTATCCAGGTGCGTTGATTGCATCCCTTGCGATCCCCTGGGGTGAAGCCAAAAACGACCAAGACGAAGGCGGATATCACCTTGTCTGGACGCGGGATATGGTAAGCAGTGCATCAGGTTTAGTGGCTGCTGGTCAAACAGAAACAGCAGTGCGATCGCTAATTTATCTCGCCACCAGCCAGCAGGAAGATGGCGGTTTTGCCCAAAATTTCTGGGTTGATGGTAAACCTTACTGGAAAGGTATCCAACTAGATGAGGTGGCATTTCCGATTCTTCTAGCATGGCTATTGCACCAACAGAATACTTGTTTAAAATTCGATATTTATCCGATGGTTCTGCGGGCGGCGGGTTATTTAATTCGTCACGGCCCGGCTACCCAACAAGAACGCTGGGAAGAAAACAGTGGTTATTCACCATCAACACTAGCATCCAATATTGCCGCCTTAATCTGTGCTGCTCAATTTGTTCGTGAACGTGGAGATGAAGCAACAGCAAAGTTTATTGAAGAATACGCAGATTTTTTAGAATCTCACATTGAAGCTTGGACAGTTACTACTGAAGGAACTTTAGTTCCTGGGATCAAACGGCATTATATCCGAATAACTCCCTCAGATATTAATAATCCTCACCCCAACGAAAATCCTAACCAAGGAACTATTTTCATTAGCAGTCAACCAGCTGGTGAACCAGCAGAATTTCCGGCCAAAGAAATTGTCGATGGCGGATTTTTCCAATTAGTACGCTATGGAATTCGTAAACCAGATGACCCGATTATTGTTGATTCTGTCAAAGTAATTGATGCAGTATTGAAAGTAGATACACCTGTTGGGCCTTGTTGGCATCGTTACAACCACGACGGCTACGGTCAGCAAAAAGACGGAAATCCTTATGTCGGTTCGGGTAAGGGACGCGCTTGGCCTCTTTTGGCAGGAGAACGAGGACATTATGAACTAGCTGCTGGCGGCGATGTCAAAACATATATCAAGGCGATGGAAGGATTTGCTTCAGACACTTGTTTGCTACCAGAACAGGTTTGGGATGAGGCAGATATACCTGATATCTATATGTATTTAGGAAAACCAACAGGTTCAGCCATGCCTTTAATGTGGGCACACGCAGAGTATATCAAGCTGCTACGGTCAACTCATGACGGACAGGTGTTTGATTTTATTCCAGAGGTGGCAAATCGCTATCTAGGCGAAAGAAAGCAGTGTAAATCATTGGAAATTTGGAAGTTTAACCGTCAAGTAGACAAAGTTAAAAAAGGTCACACATTGCGAATTCACGCTTTAGCATCTTTTCAATTGCATTGGTCAGATGATAATTGGCAAACCGTAAAAGATACGCTTTCTACTTCCACAAAGTTAGGAGTGAATTTTGTAGATATTTCTGTTGCTGATAACCAGCAACAGCCAATCAGCTTTACCTTTTTCTGGATTGAAAGCAATAAATGGGAACAATGCAATTATACAGTTGCAGTTGATTAGTAGCAATTATTGCAAGTTTTCAGAGTTTGGAGTAAGCACTTTAGTGCTTAGAAAATAATGACTTTAGTCCTGACTCACACAATAAAAAAGAGCCATTTTTATGCAGAACAACTCATCAAATAAACCAACAATTGACTACTGGCACGTCTGGATTGATCGCGACGGTATAAGTCACCAATCCCGTTGTCAAATTGAGGACTTCATGGAAAAAGGCATAGCCCCAGATACTTCACCGCAGTGGCTTTCTAAGTTGAAACAGTCCGGTGCCACAATCACCTTTACTGTGCTACCTGTAGGATGGGTTGGCAACTGGCATGAGAACCCCAAGCCCCAGTGGATAATCCCACTGTCGGGACGCTGGTTTGTGGAGACTATGGACGGACAGCGAGTCGAGATGGGCCCTGGCGAAATTTCATTTGGAGAAGATCAGAATACAAAAGCAGACGCGCAAGGTCATAAAGGTCACTTATCTGGAACAGTAGGCGATGCACCTGCTGTTCTGATAATGGTGCAACTTGAGGAGACTCCGACTATAGAGCAATCCTGTCGCTTGAGATAAGGCTTTGCTTAAAACTACTAACAGCTATCTTTATCTAATTAAATAGTAACGAAAGATTAAGCATACCAAGTCACTTTAAGTGGTGGTGTAAAGTAATCTTTCTTAAGGCAAATAGAATAAAAGTGAAGATCGGGAGTAAAATATTTGAACAAATAAAAACTGATTTGATTCAGGACAAATATATGTTGAGTATACTTTGGGGTATTGTTGTTATCCTGGTTGCCTTTTGGGCATTAGGACTGACACTTCATATTGCCGGAAATCTAATTCACGCAGTGTTGCTTATAGCCATTGGCCTTGCTATCTATAATTTTTTCAAAGCGCGTGATGTGTGAATAAATATAGCGTTTCCTAATCATAGTCAGGTACATCATAGTCCCGATAGTCCTTTCCTTGCTTTTGGGAGGAGGTTAAGGGTGGGATTCTTGTACCTCACTGATTATCTTTTACCCTTTAGCTCGACTTTATCGGCAATTATAAACAAATAATCTCCGTAATCGTTTTCATACTTTTTGACAATCTCAGTAATGCGTCCTGTATTTATATCTGCTGCTAGCCTTTGACACCTGGCTGCGATTTCATCAGCAGAAGCTAGCAAGTTTTTCAAATTACTCGAACACTGAAGATTAGTTACTGATAAACTGCGTCCACGTTGAAAACCGTAGTTCTGTATGAATAGAAAAACCCTCATCCCCCAGCCCCTTCTCCCAATATTGGGAGAAGGGGAGCCGGAAAGAAGTCCCTCTCCCAAGTAGGGAGAGGGATTTAGGGTGAGGGCAAAAACTACGGTTCTCAACATAGATGAGGTTTAACTGATATTGGTGTGGTATTTCGCCAATAATGAAATCGATAATTTTTGTAAGGCGGGCTAGATGCCCACCCCACAATAAGTAATTGGATATTTTTTATTTGCAAGTCTTTCTGAGAACTGTTAAACCAGCGCTGCTGTTGCTTTTAATGTAAAAATCTTCTCAATCACATCTTCTACCACCTTATCTGGCGTGGAAGCACCAGAAGTAATTCCCACAACAATTTCTCCATTAGGCAACCAGTTTTCTGTAGTTATTAACTGTCCATTTAATTGCCGATGTTCAATAGAATATCCTGATTTAATACGTTCAACAGTATCAATATGATAAGAAGGAATTCCTCGCTCAAAGGCAATTTGTTGCAACTGAGTAGTATTCGAGGAATTAAACCCACCAATTACTACCATCAAATCTAAATTATGTTCCACTAATTCCAGCATGGCATCTTGCCGTTCTTGAGTAGCATCACAAATGGTGTTGAAGCTTTGGAAATGCTGATTTAACTCAGTAGGGCCATACTTCTGTAACATAGTCCGCTCAAAAAGCTTGCCGATTTGCTCAGTTTCACCTTTAAGCATGGTAGTTTGGTTAGCAATGCCAACTCTTTCTAAATCGCGATCGGGATCGAATCCTGCTGAACAAGCTTTAGGAAATTTTGTCAGAAATTCTTCACGGTTGCCACCATTGATAATATAGTCAGCAACATATTCTGCTTCTGGCAAATTTAACACAATCAAATATTTGCCAGCAAAAGAACTAGTCGCAACTGTTTCTTCGTGCTTATATTTCCCGTGAATGATTGATGTATAATCGATTTTTTTGTGCTTTTCTACTGTATTCCAAACTTTAGATACCCAAGGACAAGTAGTATCAACAATTTTGCAGCCTTTATCGTGAAGTATCTGCATTTCTTGAACGCTAGCCCCAAAAGCGGGTAATATGACTACATCACCAGTTCCCACAACAGAAAAGTCTTTATTCTTTCCTTCAATGGGGATGAATTCTACTTCCATCTCCTGCATCCGCTGATTTACAGAAGGGTTGTGGATAATCTCGTTAGTAATCCAGATGTGTTCTGTGGGGAAGTGCTGACGAGTTTCGTAGGCCATTGCTACAGCTCTTTCTACACCCCAGCAAAAGCCAAAGGCTTGTGCTAGTCGGATTGTCACATCACCCCGTTGTAGAGTGTAATTGCGATCGCGAATTTCTTGAATCAAGTTACTCTGATACTCAGATTGCAACTGGGTGGCAACTTCTGCTTGATGACCAAAGCCCTTGCGATTGTAATTTTCTGAATGTTGGAGGCTGCGCTTAAAAGCTTTTGTATCCATGAGATTTTTCTATTTAAACCACTATTGCTTATTTTCTCGCGCCTAGACGCGATTGATACAGAGTTGTCTTCAAAGATATTACTTCTTTTTGGGCTTTAGCCTTTTTCTCGCGCAGGACGTTGACGCTGGGGTTTTAATTCAATCTCGCTATAAATCTGCAATGCAGAACGCCAAACCATATAACCTTCAGAACTTAGATGTAAGCCATCAGTAGTAAATTCCCGGCGGAGATTTCCTTGCTTGTTGGTAAACAGAGGATGTAAATCGAGATATTTGACACCTTTTTTGGTAGATATGCTTTGCAGTTGCCGATTCAACTCGCGAATGCGACTGTTGGCAACAGCCAGAAGTTTATCTCGTCCTTTCCAAGTTGCTTCTTCTGCGCCATGTGGCAAAATCGATTGGACAACAATTTGCGCTGTGGGATGCGTCTTTTGTAGGTAATTGATAATTTGCCGCTGATTATCTAAAATTTCTCCATTGCTCATCCCCCGAATTAGGTCATTAATGCCAATCATCACAAAAATCACCTCTGGTTGGGTGCGATCAAATATTGTTAATCTTTTTAAGAGTCCATTGCTAGTTTCGCCAGAAATTCCTTGATTGAGCCAATTTTTCCCTTCGGGTAATAACTCAGGGGGAAACCACAAACTCAGAGAATCTCCCGCCAGGATGTTTAAATGCGGAGTATGTTGGTCAGCTGCGACCTTAGCTTCTTGCTTGAGGATATCTACCCACTCTTGATAAGTAAGTTGGTGACGGCGACCTAAATCAGGTGTAGCAATTTGCGGTGAATTGTTCAGGTTGATTGGCTCTGGAGATGTCGTTATCCCAAAAAAAGCGGCCAATCTCTGCTGTTGCCAAATTAGCAGGATGACCGCCAACATTAGGATGCCGTTGGTTAACAGCGAGAAAAATGCCCAGATAGGAAAGGTTTTTGCAGAAGTAGACACGACTAGCGAAATTTACCAATTATTTGAATCAAATTTTAACGCTAGCGATCGCAAATTACACAATCTTAAAATGGGGATTGGGGATTGAGTGAGATTTTTACTTAGCACTCAGCACTCATTACTAAGTAGGACGATCGCCAAACTCGGAGTTGTAACCTTCTTCGCCGTGTTCGTTGATATCCAAACCTTGAAGTTCCGCTTCCTCTTTGACTCGCAGCCCGACTGTAGCATCGATAACTTTGAGAATAATCCACGTACCAACACCTGCAATCACATAAGCAACGACAATTGCTACTAGTTCAACTCCCAATTCACCCAAATTACCACGCAGTACTCCGTCTTTACCTCCTCCGTTGACTTGAGTTGTGGCAAAGATGGCCGTTAAAATTGCCCCGACTGTACCACCAACGCCATGCACGGGATAGGTATCTAAAGCATCGTCAATTTGCAGCTTGTGCTTGAAACTCACAGCATAGAAGCAAACAAAGGCAGTGATGAAACCAATCAAAATAGCTGATAGCGGTGTGACAAATCCAGCGGCGGGGGTGATACCGACCAAACCAGCAACGGCTCCTGTAGCTGCTCCCACGGCGGTTGGTTTACTCCGTAAAACGCTTTCCAAAATTAGCCACATTAAAGCTGCCGCCGCCGCTGCTGTATTGGTGGCAACAAAGGCTGTTGTTGCTAAATTTGTGACTACATTACCAGAAGTTCCACTGGCAACAGATAAGGCACTTCCAGCGTTGAAACCGAACCAGCCAAACCACAGCAAGGCAGCACCCAGTAAAATAAACGGAACGTTGTGCGGCGGGCTAAGACGATCGGGATGGGTTTTCCGAGGCCCAAGGACGATCGCTGCTACTAAGGCTGAAACCCCAGAACTAATATGAACTACTGTGCCGCCTGCAAAGTCTAGGGCACCTAATCCACCATACAAACCCAAGAATCCACCTTTCGCCCAGACCATGTGCGCTAGGGGAGCGTAAACAAAGGTTGACCACAGGAGGACAAACAGCGAATAGGCGCGGAAACTCATCCGCTCAACGATCGCCCCAGAAATTAAGGCTGGGGTGATAATGGCAAACATGGCTTGGTAGATCATGAATGCCTGATGGGGTATCGTTCCGGCATAAGAGACAACTTCCGGCGGGTTTGACCCTTTGAGATAATCGGTTATCTCTAACCCGACACCATTCAACCCAAGCCATTGCAATCCACCGATGAACGGTAAACCTGGCGCAAAGGCAAGACTATAGCCCCACAAAATCCAGGTAACTCCCACGATCGCCATTAACACAAAGCTCATCATCAATGTGTTTAGGATATTACGCGATCGCACAAATCCACCATAGAAAAACGCCAATCCTGGAGTCATTAACAGCACAAGTGCTGCTGAAATCAGCATAAATGCTGTGTCTCCAGTATCAGCAGTAGGCGGGGCAGCAGTTGGGGTTTGGGCAAAGGCATTGCCCATCAACGGCCCTCCTAAAAATAGTAGGGTGATAGCTCCAATCATCACAACTTTCTTCAACACTTTTTTTTCTTCCTAAGCACCAATGATTTGTATCCTTAACTACATTTGATTACTTTTATGGACACATTTTTGTCTTAAAAGTTACTTAACCTGAATTTTCTTGAAATGTTAACAAAAATATAAACCGGATTGTAGTTGCCAAGATTTAAATTAGCGTATAAACACGCAATCATTACATTGCATCTTTATTTTTTGAAGAATAGAAGAATAGTATCTTATTCAAGCCTGACAAAATTCCAAATTTTTATTTACCCTACTGTTACAAAGCAAAATACTGGTAATAATTTATAATTATTGTCAAGTATCACCAGTATTTTCAGAGAATTTACACAAAATATACAGCAGATTTAAACTTCTCTACGAACGCAAACAGCGTGTCAAAGAGAAAGGCTATGCCAATGTGAGGTACAGAAATAGCCTATTCGTGCGATCGCGATCGTCTCCTAGAGAAGGGAGAAGCAAATAGCGTAAGGGTTGGGGAAGAGTGTACCTCATGTAGTTGCAAAATACTGCATTATAAGTTTTATTTATATCTTAAGCATAAACACGTATATATCTAGATGCTTGCTTTTGACAGGTTAGTTGCGAAAAAACTTTTGCAATTTTGCGTGAGATTATTATCTGTTTCAAAGGGAACAATATAAAAGTTATTGGTCAAAAAAAATAATATAGAAATTTTACTTAACTTCTAGGAGCAAACATGATAATTAAAACACTCACCAAAGCTAAACATACTCCGATTAAGTCGTAGCGGTCTGGAGTTACCCCGTCTACCTTCCAACCCCAAAGCATTGCCATTGCGATAAATACACCGCCGTAAGCCGCATATACTCTGCCAAAATTTGCCGATTGGAAAGTTGCAAGAACCCCATAGAAAGCTAAAGCAATTCCTCCCAAGATGCCCCACCAGAAGGGCTTACCTTCGCGCAACCACAACCAGATTAAGTAGCCACCCCCAATTTCAAATAAACCAGCCCACAAAAAATACAGCAGAGACTTAATCATTTGACTGATTATTTCACAACAGAGAACTCAGTAAAATTACGCTAACGCTTTTAAGTAAACTAAGGATGAAAGCACCATTACCTGATAACGAAGCACAGAGAATCGAGACACTTTTGCAGTATAAGATTCTCGATACGCCATCGGAAGCCGCCTTTGACGATCTGACTCATTTAGCCTCGTATATTTGTCAGACTCCTATTGCCTTAATTAGTCTGATTGATACAAATCGCCAATGGTTTAAGTCAAGAGTCGGTTTGGATGCCCTAGAAACACACCGAGATTTTGCATTCTGTGCCCATGCCATCCTCCAGCCTGATATTTTGGTCGTGCCTGATACCAGAGATGACAAACGGTTCGTTACAAATCCACTGGTAACATCTGACCCAAATATTCGGTTTTATGCTGGCGTCCCTCTGATTAACCCTGAAGGATATACGCTCGGAACCCTGTGTATAATTGACTACGTACCTCGAAAACTTAATCCAGAGCAAATAGAGGCATTACGAACTTTAGGTCGTCAAGTCATTAAGCAACTGGAATTGCGCCGAAATTTAGCAAGTTTGGTACTTGTTACCAAGAAAGGCCAACAGGCACAAAGGGCACGCAAGCAATTTTTCAAAAAGATTGCCTCAAGTTTTGGTTTGTCGTCGGTAATTTTAGTTCTGATTGGGGTGGTTTCTTATCAAAATACAACACTATTTACTAATAATCGCAGTATAGTAAAAAACACTTATCAAAAACTTAATAGCCTAGAAGAAATACTGTCCCAGATAAAAGATGCTGAGACTGGACAAAGTAGCTACATCTTTACTGGAGAAAAACTTTATCTAAAATCGTATCAAACAGCACTTGGTAACGTCGATCGAGAAATTATCAAGCTGAAGAGTTTAACAGCAGATCGACCGAATCAACAAAAGCAGATTGCAAGGCTTGAATTTCTGATAACGGCTAAACTTACTGAACTAAAAGAGACTATCAACTTGCGCCAGAACAAGGGATTAGAAGCGGCGTTGCAAGTACTACTGAGAAACGATCGACAAAATCTCACGGATGATATCCGCAAGGCGATCGATGAGATGGAAAACGAGTCCAGGGAACAACTCCAACAGCAGTCACAAGCCGCAAAGAATCGCGATCGCAACACAATTGTGACACTTGCGATCGCTATTTGCCTAAGTTTTATCGTTCTTGCTATAGTCTACTACTTGATCTATCGTGAGGTTATTGAGCGAAAGAGGACAGAAGAAACCTTAAATCAAGAACGCAACTTTATCTCAGCAGTCCTTGATACAGTCGGCGCGTTGGTAATAGTTCTCAATACTCAAGGGCAAATCGTTCGTTTCAATCAAGCTTGTGAGCAAATAACTGGTTACTCCTTTGATGAAGTCAGAGATAGGTATTACTGGAACTTGTTCCTGATCTCTGAAGAGGTGGAGCCGATTAAAGCAATTTTCGAGCAATTGCTAACTGGTCAACTCCCCCATGAGTACGAAAATTATTGGGTAATGAAGAATGGTAGTCGGCGGCTGATTTCCTGGTCGAATACCATTTTAAAAGACTATGAAGGCCGTGTTGAGTACATCGTTGGTACTGGCATTGACATTACCGATAGCAAACGAACACAGCAGCATCTGACTGCACAATATGCTGCAACCCGCGTCCTAGCAGAGTCTGCCACAATTAGCGAAGCTACTCGCAAAATATTGCAAGGAATCTGTGAGAGTCTGGCATGGGATTTGGGTGAAATTTGGATGATAGATGAGCAAGCAAATGTGCTACGCTTTCTCGATATCTGGCATAAAGCATCCCTTGAGATGCAAGAGTTTGAAATACTGAAGCGGCAAACCACCTTTGCACCCGGAATTGGATTACCTGGACGGGTTTGGGCTAGTTCTGAATCGGTTTGGATCGCTGATATCGCTAAAGATATTAATTTCCCTAACTTCAAAATAGCTGCTCAAGTAGGATTACACGCAGCTTTTGGTTTTCCGATCCGCAGCGGTAACAAAATCCTCGGTGTCATTACCTGCTTCAACCGGGAAATCCAGCCGCTTGACGAAGATTTAGTCAAAGCGATGAATTCTATCGGCGAGCAAGTGGGGCAATTTATCCAGCGTAAACAGGCTGAAGAAGAAATACAACGCCAAAATTTGCGATCGCAACTATTTACCGAAATCACCCTGAAGATTCGCCAGTCTTTGCATATCGAAGAAATTCTCCAAATCACTGTCGAAGAAGTACAACAGATTCTCCAGACTGACCGAGTTTTGATCTATCAGCTTTTGCCAGATCAGTCTGCAAACACCGTTGTTGAAGCAGTAGTTTCTGGCTTACCAGCAATGAAAGAGCAAAACAACACCGCCCCCTACTTTCAAGCAGAATATCTCCAACAGTACTATTTACAGCAGTATCGTCAAGGAAAGATTTTCGGACTCGCTAACTTGGATCTGCTGGAAGTTGAACAAAGCCATCTGGAATTAATGCAACAGTTTGGGGTGAAAGTTAATTTGGTTGTGCCTATTCTTGTCAAAGAAGAACTTCGCGGTTTGCTCATAGTTCATCAGTGTGACGATTCCCACCACTGGTCTAGCTTTGAAACCGATCTTTTGCGACAAATAGCCGACCAAGTAGGTATTGCTTTAACCCAAGCCCAACTATTAGCAGCAGAAACTCGTCAGCGACAAGAACTTGAAATTGCCCGTCGCCAAGCCGAATTAGCTTCTCAGACGAAAAGTGCCTTTTTGGCAAATATCAGTCATGAAATTCGCACGCCAATGAACGCTGTATTGGGAATGACCAGTTTGGTGTTAGATACTCCTTTAGACGAAGAACAGCGAGATTTTATTGAAACAATTCGGAGTAGTGGAGACGCTCTTTTAAGTTTAATCAACGAGATTTTGGATCTTTCCAAACTTGAGGCTGGAGAGATGGCTCTCGAAACTCTAGATTTTGATCTATCTACTTGTGTGGAAGAAGTGGTGGAATTATTGGCTCCCTCAGCCCATAACAAGGGATTAGAAATTGCTGTACTGATCGATCGCAACGTCCCCACCCAACTCAAAGGAGATACTGGTCGGCTGCGGCAAATTCTGATGAACTTAATCAGTAACGCGATCAAGTTCACCAGCGCTGGCGAAGTATTAGTGCAAGCCGAATTGCTTACGCTTTCCTCGACTACAGCCACCATCCATTTTGCCATTACAGATACAGGTCTTGGCATTAGCCCTGAAGACCAACGCAAACTCTTTACGCCATTTACCCAAGTCGATGCTTCTACCACTCGCAAGTATGGTGGTACCGGTTTGGGATTAGCCATCTGTAAACAACTTGTAACTTTGATGGGAGGAGTGATTGGGGTAGAAAGTCAGATGGACAAAGGATCTAAGTTTTGGTTTGAGGTACTTTTTACCAAACAAGTTGAGCCTGTTGAGCCAAAATCCGAACGCGGACTTTTGCAAAATTGCCGCTTATTGGTGGTGGATAATAACGCTACTAATTATAAAATTATCTCCCATCAAGCTACTCATTGGGGGATGGAGGTAGATCGATCTGACAGTATTGCTGCGGCCGTTAAAGTTATTCAGCAAGCTAGCGAGCAGGGGAAATCTTATCATGTTGCCTTGGTTGATATGCAAATACCCCAGACAAATAACATAACAATAAAAGAACAAATTCAAGCCAATTCTGCAATTGCTGAGATACCTTTGATTCTGCTCGCCTCTACTAATCAACGGGATGAAGTACAACAGGCGCTCAAAATCGGATTTGTTGCTTATTTATTCAAACCCATTAAGCCATCACGACTCCTTGATACCATCAAAAATATTTTAGAAACTCAGCCGGAATCAGAACAAGGGTTTAGAGGCAGGAGCCTAGAGCCTACAGAAGAAATTCCGAGTACAGAAACTTCAGGTATTCTGACTTCTTCCTCTAACTCGTCTACTAAATCCAAGTTAAGAATTCTCTTAGCCGAAGATAATTTGGTGAATCAAAAAGTAGCCCTAAAGCAACTCCAGAGTTTGGGCTATAAAGCTGATGTCGTTGCCAATGGAAAGGAAGTTTTGCAGCTATTAGAAAAAATTCCTTACGATTTGATTTTAATGGATTGCCAAATGCCAATTCTTGACGGTTTGGAAACCACAAAAGAAATTCATCGTTGGCAAGAGGACGTTTTTGCATTGGGTCATCGTCCTGTGGTGATTGCGATGACAGCTAATGTGATGAAAGAAGACAAACAAACGTGTCTAAATGCCGGAATGGACGACTATTTGAGTAAGCCAGTATTTAAAGAAAAATTGGCTGAGACTTTAGAGCATTGGACAGGTGTGATCGTTTCCCAACAAGAAGGAGTTGTCTATGAACAAACAGTTTCCACTGACTTAGCAATTGATTGGGAACACTTGCATCAGATATCAGGAAATGATCAAGAATTTGAATTAAATCTATTGCAAATATGCGTTGAAGATATTAAACCCCGTTTAGAAATAATTAAAGCAGCGATCGCAACTGATGACTTTGGGCAAATAGCGCGAGAAACTCATCACCTTAAAGGTGCTAGTGCCAACATTGGAGCCACAGTTATGTACTTAGTAGCTGACAAACTAGAACAACTAGCTAACGATCGAGACCTTAAAGGTACTACTAATTTAATTTTAGAATTAGAAGAATTTGTCAACTGCATTCAATACTTTTTAATTAAAAACAAAGTCGTGAAGGAGGCAGGAGGTTGCAATACAGTGTAGATAACTTTTGGAGATGTGCTCTTGTCAGACCTACACTAATTGCAGGACACCTGTGGCAGAGATTTGGAGGCTGGCTCATATCGTGTTCGGCTAAAAACTTATCATTTAGGCGGCAGTTCTTACTAATAATTCAAAATTCAAAATTAACAATCCTCATAAATAAATTCTCTCTCGTTAATTTCGTGAAATGATGTGACTTGAGGCAGTAACCCCTAATTAGCTATCCCCATGTAGAGCATCGGTGAGAGGTTAAAGTGATTGCACTTTTGTCAAGAGGTGCAGGAACGTGGGAACGACGGAATTATAGTAAAATACGCTTGGGTTAAGCATTTCTTTCTTCTCTTTGCGTCCTTTGCGTTCTTCTCCCAAGGGGAGACGCTAACGCGAATGCGGTTCGTTAAAAAAATTGACTTTGGCAAAGAGTTTTAGCCTTAACTGAACCGTATTGAATTATAGTACAGATGTACAGTAAACTTCCGTTATCTCCCCCACTCCCTACTCCCCTATATTCAGCAATTTCGCCATCGCCAACCGTTGCAGTTTCCCGGTAGCAGTACGAGGTAGTCGATCTAAAATGTGAATTTGCTTGGGAACTTTGAAGTCTGCCAGCATAGTTGCACAGTGAGCTAAAAGTTCTTTTTCGCCAGCTTCTGCTTTCAGAACCACAGCCGCGTGGATATCTTCTCCTAAAGATTTATGGGGGACGGCAAAGGCTAAGGCTTCGGCGACGGCGGGATAGCGCAGCAAGACATCATCCACTTCTAAAGGAGAAATTTTTTCCCCACCCCGGTTAATCAATTCTTTAATCCGTCCAGTCAAACGGAGGTAGCCGTCTGCATCCACAGTACCTTGATCCCCCGTGCGGAACCAACCGTTCACAAAAGCAGTGGCGTTAGCTTCTGGGTTGTTTTCGTAGCCATCTATAACATTGGGTGCTTTTACCACCACCTCGCCCAAGCTACCTTTAGATAACAGGTTGCCTTCAGAGTCCATAATGCCTACTTCTACACCGAAGCCATAACCTACAGTACCTGGTTTTCTGACTTTTGGCGGTAGGGGATTGGTGGTCATTAAGTGAGATGCTTCAGTCATGCTGTAAGATTCCACCACAGGAGCATTAAGAGTTGCCTCTAACTGTTCAATGATAATCGGCGGCAAAGAAGCGCTACTAGAGCGAATGAAACGAAAGCGGTTAGCTTTAACAATTTCTGGGTTGCGGCTAGCGCGCACCAAAATTGTCTGGTGCATGGTTGGCGCTGCGGAGTACCAGGTAGGTTTGTAGGTATCTACCAGTTTCCAAAACTCTAAGGCATTAAAGCCATTAGGACAAACTAATGTACCGCCCGAAGCCAGAGTTGCCAGCAAACAGCCCACCAATCCGTGAACATGGAATAGGGGCATTAGGCATAGTGTAGTATCAGCTGCTGTAAGTGAGTAAGCACTAATTAGGTTGCTGGCTGAAGCGATTAAGTTACGATGACGAATCGGCACGCGCTTGGGACGACTGGTAGTGCCGCTAGTGTGGAGAATCATCGCTATATCATCAGCGTTGGGGACTACGGAATTCGCTGGTTCTGCTGGTTGTGAACCTGTTTTGACTAATTCAAAGCTTAATGTGCCGTCAGTATTTACCTTAGCATTAATCAGCATCATATCGGGTGTGACACTAGCAATGGCTGCTTCCAATCCCTCAGACAACGTAATCAGTGCTTTTGCTTGGGTATCTTGGTAGTAAAAGGCAAATTCTTCTTGTTTGTATTTCGGATTTAAGGGTGCAGCAGTGCCACAGATGGCAGCAGCCAAAAAGGTAATCGCCATTGGTGAACCGTTAGTCATGGCAATGGCAATGCGTTCTCCCCGTTTCAATCCAAAGCTATTGAGTTGAGATACCAGTCTAATAACATTCTCGCGCAATTGCTTATAGGTTAGCGATCGCCCATCAGGTGTAACTAGGGCTGGATGATTGTCTTCCCCTACTAAAAGCTCAAATAAATTCATTGGTTTTTCCGAACTGTAAATATTATGATTTAGCTTAAACAAAAAATTGTGCCGTTCTAGCTGGAAAAAGCAGGGAAGTTATAAAGAAGTTACCATATCTGTAACTTATGCTATGGTCAAAGCTTTGCAAATACAGGGGTCAGGGGAATCAAGGGAAGAAGTTTTTCATGTGTCCTTGTGTACCCACTTTATAATGGCTACTTTCTGAGTTAAACCTTATCTATTTTGAAACCTGGGGTTTTGAATAATAGGAGATTATTGAATTTTAGCTTGTATTTGGAACTTTACCATCATTCCAAAAACTACGGTTATCAACGTAGAAATCGTTTAAGTTTTTTCTATAGTTTTATCGGCAGTTTATCGGAAATTATGTTTGATTTGGACGTGATACATGATATAGTTTATAGAGTTCTAAAAGTTCGGATTGTTTAAGTAGATGGTTAAAAAGCTGCAAAAAGTCTACTATAAACCCTTTCTATAAACCTCCCACACTCGTGAGGGGCTTTGAAACCACCATACCCTCAGATAAAAAGAGGGTTAAATCTATAATATTTTCTTATTAAAAACAATACTTTTCAAACATCCTTTCATAACACTTCCTATGGCAGAATTTTTTTTTGCAGTAATCCTGTAAAATTACTAAAGCGTACATTGAATAAATTTGTGGAACTGCGATCGGGCATTTTAAGAGTTAGTAGCATTAACTCTCAAAATGCCCCTAAAGTAAGCCTTTGAATATAAACTATAAGAAATTCGTTCTTATAATAGTTTATATAAATAGCCATTTACTCAATTTCCAAAACAGATGAATAGCAATTATGAGTCCCATAAAAATTACTATGTTGGGCGAAAGCTTGGAGCGCCAAGGTGGAATAGTTTCTGTGGAAAAGCTCATTCTTGAAGAAACTACCTCTGATATTCAAATTAAACATATTGCTACTTTACCGAATGGTTCTGCTATCCATAAAGTGTTAGTGTTTTTGCAGGCAATAGGTGAGTTATTTTGGAACTTATTAAACCAAAAGACTGACCTAATTCACATTCATGTTTCTGATAGAGGTAGCGCTTTTCGTCATTCAATCACTACTCTTATTGGTTGGCTATTTCAAAAACCAGTAATTATTCATACTCATAGTGCTGATTTTCATTTGTTTTACTCTAAACTACCTGAATGGCTTAAGCAGTGGCTAAGTTGGTCGTTTTGTAAATGTACCCGTTTCATTGTTTTATCAGATAGCTGGAAAAAATTCTATATTGAGAATCTTGGCTTGAAGTCAGAGCAAGTTATTGTTCTCCCTAACCCAGTAAAAATTCCCGCCCAAATTCCACAGCGAATAGATTCCAAACAGATATTTTTCTTATTTTTAGGGCGCATTGGTGAGCGCAAAGGTGCATTTGATTTAATTAAGGCATTTGCTTCTATACCTGCTCTTGAGCAAAGCCGAGCCAAGTTGGTTATGGCGGGGGATGGAGATACAGAACAAGCTCGGAGTTTGATTCAAAGTCTAAATCTCATTGAGTACATCATTGTTCTTGACTGGGTAAACCAAGAAGAACGCGACGATCTTTTAACTAAAGCTGATGTATTTGTGTTACCTTCCTACAACGAAGGTCTGCCTATGGCATTACTAGAAGCAATGAGTTGGGGTTTGGCAGTTATCACTACCGCAGTTGGAGGAATACCCGAATTAGTTACTCAAAATCAGAATGGTTTGTTAGTTAATCCGGGGAATATTCAACAATTGTCAGAGGCAATGCAATCCTTAATTGCAGACGAAAATCTGAGAATATCTTTGGGAAGTAATGCACGAGTCAGAGTTAAAAACTTGGACATAAACAGTTATTTTACATATTTAAGATGCATATATACAGCAGTTATCAATTAAGAACCATCTTCATGAAAATAGTTTGAAGTGACTTACACTATGTCTTAAATACCGAACTTACAAACGACATAATTCATTCTGTATAAGGATAATAGGCGTTAAAAAGGTATGGATTTAATATTAGGAAAAGTCAAGAAGCGATAAAGGTATTATTCTTTTGTTGTTTGCATTATTCTAAACTTGGTATACTGGCTAATAAATAAGGGAGGTGCAGAAATGAAAACTTTTCCTGAAGTGAAGTTGTTTGATACAAGATTCCATAAAGTTAAAGTACAAGAATTAGTTGATTATTTAATAGAAGCAGCAAAAAACCAAAAAAAAACAGTTGTAGGACATGTGAATATCAGAGCAATGAATTTAGCTTATGAAAAGTCTTGGTATCGAGATTTTTTAAATAAGGCTGATTTAGTATTTTGTGACGGATTTGGTGTAATGGTAGGAGCTAGATTCAACGGTTATTCAATGCAATCTGCACATCGAATGACAGCACCAGATTACATAGAAGATTTAGCATTAAGGTGTGAGAAAGAAAACCTTTCTTTATTTTTGTTAGCTGGAAAACCTGGCGTAGTTGATAAGGCAATCACTAAATTAGTATCAATTGCGCCTAATTTACGCGTACAGGGACATCATGGTTATTTTGAAAAATCAGGAAAAGAGAATGATTTGGTAATAGAAAAAATTAATATATTCCAACCAGATATTTTATATATTGGTTTTGGTATGCCGTTACAGGAACGCTGGATTTTAGATAACTTCAAGAAAATTGAAACTACTGTATTTTTACCTTTGGGTGCTTGTCTAGATTTTTATACTGACTCTATATATCGCGGGCCGCGTTGGCTGACTGATAATGGTCTGGAGTGGTTAATACGCTTAATTACTGAACCGACTCGTCTAGCAGACCGTTATATTGTAGGCATTCCATTATTTTTTTATCGTCTAGTTAAACAGCGAATCGCTCAAGGAATGATCACAAATCGCTAAATAAATTTTTTCTAAATTTTGCATTTAGTTATGACCATGACTGCCCTAAATTGACCAATTGTTTTCTCTACGTCTGCTGCTAAGATTAGAATTAGAATTGATGTGACATTCTTCTAGTAGCCAAAGTGCCAGACTCTCTGCCATTAAGCGATCGCTATCTTGCCTTAATCGATGAAATTGTCGAAACCACCCTCAAGGGCAAAATTAGCTCTGTAGAACAGGTGTATCAAATGCTGCTGAAAGGAATTACTTCCGGTACAGGGGAAGTCTTTGAGCTAGCTTTGAGCGATCGCCTGACTACCTTCCAAAGCCAAATAGATAGTGAAAAAGACGAACTCAAGAAAGCTAAGGTGACTCGCAGTTTGAGAGCCATTAAGACGATTCAAAGTCAATGGCAACGCTTTTCAGAGCAAAACAAAGCCACAGAAGCGATCGCCTTCGCAGTTACAGAAATCACCACAGCCCCTGCTGCCGAGCGTCTAGCGACATTTATCCGAGTTACTGACCCGAATCAGAAGTATCCACTAAATTTACAACAGTTACAGCAGTTGTCAAAGGCATTGCTGCAATTTGCTCAGGCAGATGCTGATTTACAACAATTTTCTGAAGGGATTACCCGTGGTTTAGCTTCTTGGCAGCGATTGCAAGACAACTTGCTCAGTTGGATGTACGAGCAAAAAGAATCTCTGGGGTTTGGCGGTGTACCGGGAGAACGTGGTCCTTGGGCAAGTTGGGCGAAACAACTTAATAGTGAGTTACCACAAGCACTGCTTCGCACCTTAGCTAGGGAAGAATCTGCAATAGAGTTTGCCGAGCGACAACGGGGGATTACCCTTAGAGATTGGGTAGAAATGGCATTGATTTTACAGTACTTGCAACGGGGACTAATTAACTGGTTTGACCAACAAGCTTACGATGTGAAAGCGGGGCCAAAGTTGTCCATTTCCACTTTTTTGACCTTTGCAGTGATTTGGAGTCAGTTAGCAAGTGGTTTTGGGAGTATTGGGACAGTATACAGCGATGCCTGTTCTCAAATCATGCTCCAGATTTTGCGAACCTTTGCCCAGCGTCCGTATTTTCCCTTTTACGGTGGGATTTTTGCCTCTTTTACTGGTACTTATTTGCGAGATGCTTTAGATTATTTGGATGAACCTCTGCGACGAGGCGAGGGAACTCAAGAAAAGGCGCGAATTTTGACCCTTTTAGGCTATTCCCAGCGTGCTTTGGGACAATACCAGCGCTCACTTGATTTTCATCAGCAGGCGCTAGAGATAGCCAGAAATGCAGGCGATCGCGCCTGTGAAATTGCCAATCTCAATCACCTCAGCCGTACCTACGTGCAACAGCAAAATTATCCTGAGGCAATTAACTACAGTCAACGAGCATTAATACTAAGTCGGCAAGCAGGCGATCGCACAGGAGAAGCAAACGCGCTGGTAAATTTAGGTTACAGCGAAGTCATGCAAGCTCAGGAATTGGAAAACCTAGAACCAGAAACTTATGAAGCTGCAATTAACTATTTGGAACAAGGTTTAAAATTATCAGAAAAATTAGGCGATCTTCAAAGTAAAGCCTTATGTGTCAGCAGCTTAGGAATTGCCTATTTAGTAATCGGAGAACACCAAACGGCAATTAAATATCTTGAAGATGGTTTTAAAACAGCGCAAGTTTCCGGCGATTTGTATCTCCAAGGGCGGAATTTAGCTTATTTGGCAGAAGCTTATTATCATCTACAAAATTCTGAAAAAACCATTTACACTGGCTGCTTGGGAATGTATCTTTTAGAGCAAATTGCTTCTAATGAGTGGCGACAACCAGCAGGGTTACTGACAATTTTACAAGGGCAAATTGGGGCAGAAGCTTTCCAAAAGTTCTTACAGCAACATCGCCCGAAAATTATTGCGATTATCGGTGTAGATGGGTACGATCACATTCCGCAATTGTTAGAAGAATATCAGCAAGATATCTAAGAAAGATAAGGATTCAGACTTAATTGTTTTCAAGTTTGAGAAGAAAAGCAACAAATGCGTAGGCGTAGCCCGTCGTAGACATCGCTCAACTTTCAACTGAGGGACAATTTCTGATCGTGAGTTCTAGTAGCCCTGATGGTTTGACTGTTGCTAGTTTCGCTACTTCAGCAGGATTTTGCAGCCAAAAATGAGATTTACGATAAGCGTCTATGGACACCGATCGCAGCAGCTACTGGTGCGGCAGGCAACACCACAGCCCTAGTGGGTACACCAGAACAAGTAGCAGAAGCCTTAATTGATTATTACGATGCAGGAGTGACTACCTTGTTGATTCGGGGCTTTGATCCTTTAGAGGATGCGATCGCTTATGGGCGTGATGTCATTCCTTTAGTACGTGCAGAAGTCGCGCGAAGAGAACGGCAAACAGTGAGAGTCGGCGTTTAGCGACCGATCCAACGGCTCACTGCTGGCAGTTGTGCATAGAACGATAGCGCACCTAAAATACTCAGACTGCCACAGGCAATCAAGGCATTAGTCGCACCAAAATTATGTGCCAAAGTTCCAGTCAACAGATTCCCAAAGGGCATCATACCTACCATTGCTAGAGCATAAAAACTCATCACCCGTCCGCACTTATCCTCGGCAACTATGCAATGCCTGCGGCGGGCTACGCCTACGCGCACTTCAAAGTAGTGGAATGAGGTTTTCTGACGACCAGACCATGTTTGCGATCACGTTGTGTAAAACCTTACTAATTTTGAGACTTCTCACTCAAAGAAGTCCTGCTGATTCATATAATCGTTTGAGCATTGCTGAAATCTTCGTACCATAATCCAAATCTGCTGACCACCGCCCTGATAGCTGATCGATTAATGGTGCAATCCCGCGTGTGACAAAGCGAAACCTTGGATCTACTACTTCTTGTACCAAAGGTTCTAAACTAGCGTAAGCTTTCAAATGTTGGACGTGTGCCCTGACTCCAATTCTGGCACTTGGAAAAGACGCAGCCTCCGAACCACCACCGATCGCACCTAAGCCTGCAAAGTTATTTTGCTCAGGTCTAATATCACCACCAAACCGTAAAAATCCAGTTTCTACACACATTTGGCAAAAGGAAATATCATAGTTCACTCCCTCTATACCTGCTTCTTCTCGATAAAGTTTTGGGATATCAGGAAACTTTGCTAAAGCATTTTCATTATTGTTTCTGAGGAATAATTGTAACTGTATTTCGGAAGTATTACCGTTTGACATTACCCGCGAAAATTGACCGGGGCAAACTACTAAATTCGAGCGCAAGCTGACAGTACGCGTTGCAGCATCCCAAGTGACTGCAACATTAAAATCTCGCAGTTCGATGGCTTTGACATAAACTATTTTGTGATAGGTAATCCGATTGACATTACCTGCTTTTGAAAGGTCAATTCGTAGAAGGTCTACTAAATCAATGGGGATGTAAGCATTACCATTAACTAAAACACCTTGCTCGGTGTAACTTTGTCCATTAATATTAATATTAATTGGCGGATAATTTGCTTCTGTTGGAGTTCCAGGAGTGGGGTCAATTACACGGCTCCAAGTCACCAATCCATCGACAATTCCCAAAGCAAAATCGCGGCGACGAGTTTGCAGTAAAGCCCGATCCTCTGGATTGCTAAGAAACCCCACTTGCATCACCAAAGCTGGCAGCGTTGTCTGGCGACAGAATGCTAAACTACCCAATCCACTATCTGTATCTGGCTTGACTCCCCGATTCGGTAATTGGGGTACGCGGCGCAACAATCCTACTAGTAACTGTTCAGCATTACTCTTGCGATCGCTATTATTAACAATGTAGAAAACGCTAGCCCCACGCACAGAAGGGCTGTTAGCTGCATTAGCTGCAATTTCTAGAGCGATATCACCCCGACGGCCGCGAGAATTGATCCACGTGATAGTTTGGGTGGCGCTCAAGTCATCAGGAACCGCCAAAATTTCCAAACTCCGCGCTCTCAGTTCCGTGACAATCAAATCCCGCAGCAGAATCATTTCTTTTGCTTCACTTGTACCACCTGCGATCGCACCTCGATCTATTCCTCCCGCTTCTTGGCCTCCATGAGCTGCTGATATAAAAATACGCCCCATTTTCAGTATTTCCTCTGATAAAATTAAGTTTAAGCAATTCTGTACATCATTCTTGGTCTAGCAACAAGAATATAATAGCGATCAGAAGTCTAAAGTCATTTGTCCTTTGGTATTTCTCCAAAGTTCATGACCAATGACCCTTCGGGTTCACCAGTTGCTCATGGGGGAAACCCCCAAGACCGCACTGGCTCACCAATGACTAATGACTAATGACAAAGCTATGCAAATCCCCCGCTTGCACCCAGACACAATTGAGGAAGTTAAACTACGGGCTGATATTGTAGATGTCGTGTCTGAATACGTAGTTTTACGCAAACGAGGAAAGGATTTCGTCGGTTTGTGTCCCTTCCATGATGAGAAATCTCCCAGTTTCACCGTTAGTCAAACCAAGCAAATGTACTATTGCTTCGGCTGTCAAGCTGGGGGAAATGCGATTAAGTTTGTCATGGAGTTGGGAAAGCGTTCTTTTGCTGACGTGGTGCTGGATTTAGCACGGCGTTACCAAGTACCTGTACAAACTCTCGAACCCGAACAACGCCAAGAATTACAGCGTCAGCTATCTTTGCGCGAGCAGTTATATGAAGTTCTAGCAACGTCCGCACAGTTTTATCAACACGCCCTCAGACAATCCCAAGGGCAAAACGCACTTCAATATTTGCAATCTAACCGCCAACTCAAAGAAGAAATTATACAGCAATTTGGTTTAGGTTTTGCCCCCGCAGGTTGGGAAACTCTCTATCGTTATCTAATGGAAGATAAACATTACCCAGTGCAGATACTGGAAAAAGCGGGATTGATTAAGCCACGTAAGGAAGGAGGCGGTTATTATGATGTATTCCGCGATCGCTTGATGATTCCCATTCGTGATGTCCAAGGGCGCGTCATTGCCTTTGGTGGGAGAACTCTAACTGATGAACAGCCTAAATATCTCAATTCACCAGAAACCGAACTTTTTAGTAAAGGTAAAACATTATTTGCCCTCGATCGAGCCAAAGATGGGATTTCTCAACTCGATCAAGCGGTGGTGGTGGAGGGATATTTTGATGCGATCGCTCTCCACGCTGCTGGTATTAATAACGCCGTCGCCTCTCTCGGTACAGCATTAAGTTTAGAACAAGTCCGGTTAATATTACGCTACACCGAATCGAAACAATTAGTACTAAATTTTGATGCTGATAAAGCTGGAACCAATGCAACCGAACGGGCGATCGGTGAAATTGCCGAACTGGCATACAAGGGCGAAGTTCAGCTAAAGATTCTCAATTTACCCGATGGCAAAGATGCTGATGAATATTTGCACCAGCGAACTTCAGAAGATTATGGAGAACTGCTAAAAAATGCGCCACTTTGGCTAGACTGGCAGATTCAGCAAATTATTCAAGACCGAGACTTAAAACAGGCTACTGATTTTCAGCAAGTAACTCAGCAAATAGTCAAATTACTTAAAAATATAGCTAACAGCGATACACGAAATTATTATGTTTCTTATTGTGCTGAAATACTCAGCTTGGGAGATACCAGACTCATACCCCTAAGAGTCGAAAATCTGCTAACTCAAATTGCTCCGGCTGCGGCTACATACTCTAAGCCCGTGTCAGCGAAGAAAGCATGGGGAGGTGGTAAATCTCTACTCCCCATTTCCGACTCCTCACTGCCCACAGAACGCAGCCTTTTAGAACACGCAGAGGCTTTATTATTGCGAATTTACTTGCATTGTCCCGAACAGCGTCAAATGATTGTTGACGAACTAGAGGAGCGAGATTTGCAATTTAGCCTTTCCCACCACCGATTTTTATGGCAACAGATTTTAGAAATTTCATCCGGTGATGGAGAGACGAAA
The DNA here is from genome assembly GCF_002949795.1 of Nostoc sp. 'Lobaria pulmonaria (5183) cyanobiont'. Taxonomy (NCBI): domain Bacteria; kingdom Bacillati; phylum Cyanobacteriota; class Cyanophyceae; order Nostocales; family Nostocaceae; genus Nostoc; species Nostoc sp. 'Lobaria pulmonaria (5183) cyanobiont'. The sequence continues at coordinate 794,839 of NZ_CP026692.1, forward strand.
AACTTTGCGTCTCTACCAAATTTAATTTCCCGCCTCCAAGATCGGTTCTTAGAATTTGACAGCGAGATCGGGTTAATTTCTCATTTATTTCATGTGGATGAAAAAAACCAGAAAGAAATACTGCGGACTCCGCAAGTAGTTCAAGCTGCGATCGCTTGTATGGATTTAGTGATGCTTGAAAAACGCTATCGTCACTTTTTGGAACTATGGCAACAAACCGATCCAGAAGCTGAACCAGAGCGGTATCAATATTATTATCAGGCTTTCTACGCTGAAAAAATCAAGCTTCAACAAATAGACCGACAACGTTTATTTTCCATCACAGAGCTAATTTGACACAATAGCAATACTTTCAGTCTTTACTCTTTGCTAATCCCGATTGAACCTTCATCAACACTCAATTGCTGCATCTAATCTATCAACTGCGATCGCACGCCATACCCAGGAGGGAATTGACTGTTGCCAGCCGTTCTGCTGAGTTACAACTGGTCCGGCGATGTAACGTCTCTACACACCATAAAATCCTACGTTATGAATAATATTTCGACAAGCAATAATTGGGACACTTCCCTTTACGAAGATAAACACGCCTTCGTCTGGCAGTATGGCGAAGACTTATTGAAATTACTCAACCCTCAGCCAAGAGAATCGATTTTGGATCTTGGTTGCGGTACTGGACAACTCACAGAAAAAATTGCCCAAGCTGGTGCTGAAGTAATGGGAGTTGATAGCGCACCTGCGATGATTGAAAAGGCAAAAGAAAACTATCCCCATATCCGCTTTGATGTTGCGGATGCGACAAATTTTCAAGTTAAACAGCCTTTTGATGCTGTGTTTTCCAACGCTGTATTACATTGGGTGAAACAAGCAGATAGCGCGATCGGCTCCATACATCAAGCTCTAAAACCCGGAGGACGTTTTGTGGCAGAGTTTGGCGGTAGGGGGAATGTAAAGGCGATCACCACAGCTTTATACAGTGCTTTAGAGTCCATTGGTATCCCTCAGGCACAAGTAGAGAATCCTTGGTATTACCCCAGTATTGGCGAATACAGCAGCCTGTTAGAACAGCAAGGCTTTGATGTCATTTATGCTATCCTGTTTCCTCGCCCAACTCCCCTAGCAGAGGGAGAAGCTGGCATCGCAAACTGGATTAAAATGTTCGCCAGCCCTTTTTTAGCAGGACTTTCACCTGAGCAACAAATACAAATAATTTCCGTCGTTGAGGAATATCTGAAGCCAACACTATATCAACAAGGAACTTGGACAGCAGATTATCGAAGAATTCGCATCGTTGCCATTAAACTATAAAATGTACGATTTTTTACTAGTGCCTTAATTACGAATTACGAATTACGAATTAGTATCAGTTATGCATATACCTAAATTGTGCGATCGCCCTTGGCCTTGGCGCAGCCATCGCCAGACATTATTTTCATTACTACTAACTATTAGCCTCACCACTTTACTAGTCCCGCCTTCATTAGCACAAACCCCCTCAATCCCGTCGCCTTCTAGTGCGCCTTTAGAACTAGACTTATTGACCAAGCCAAAAGACTATATAATCACAGCTACCACCATTCATCCAGAACGATTAACCATTCCCAGTTTATGGTGGGCACAACAAAACTCTGAAAAAAAGCTATTGGATAATTGGATAGCATATCCAGCTTCTAACAAAGAACCTGCACGAGTAGACTTGATCGTGAATCAGCAAATTTGGAGCTTACTAGACAATATAGAGCGCTATAACTTTGTAAATCGCTTGGGTAGCGCTGCACGGAACTTTGGTTACAACGTCCGGGTATTTAATTATCAAAAAGAACCCTTGGCAACCTACACTTGCAACTTTAGTACAAGTCCAGCTTTATGCAGTATCCAAACCACTATTAAGAACAAGATAGGGTTACAGCGTTCTTTGTAGAAAAAAGGGAGTAAGAATTTTAGATTTTAGATTTTAGATTTTAGATTTTGGATTAAATTTCAATCTAAAATTATCAATCCAAAATCTAAAATTGAATTGCCCAATTCCCAATTAAACCTTAATTTTGGCGAATAAAGACTCGTATTGTTTTATTGCTGATGGAGGTAAGGGGAGTAAAAATTCACTTTTATCGAAAACTTTGCGATCGCTCTGTAAAATGCTCCATAATGGTTCTTGGATATCGGAAGCGGCAATATTTGTAGAAATTGGCGAATTACTTTTGGTCAGCACCGAAATTTGTTTAGCTGTGCTTGGTTGCCAACAAAAGTCAATCCATTGATCTGATAAAGTACTCTTAGTAGTAATACCTGCGGGACGTACCCATAAATCTGCCCAGATTGCTGTTCCTGACTGGGGAATAACTGCGCCAAGTTGCGGATAACGTCCTAGAACTGGCAATACATCGCTTGACCAACCAACCGCTAGCCAAGTGTCTCCCATAATTAAAGGTTCTAAGTAGTTATTGGAACTGTAGAACTTCACCTGTTGGTTTAATGTCTGTAATTCCTTTTCCAAGTCTGGTACTTGGTCAAGATTCTCTGTATTATAAGATTTTCCTAGCTTCTTTAAGACTAAACCAATAACTTCTCGTGGTTGATTAAGTAGGGAAATCTGCTGCTGCACTCCATCTCGCCACAAATCACTCCAATCTTTGGGGGTCCATCCCAATTTTCGCAACTTGTCACGGTTATAAACAATCACTGTACTACCCCACCGATAAGGCGCACCCCACACCTTCCCTTGAGTATCCAAGTTACCTTGGTCGTTGCGCGTTACCAGTTGTTTCCACCTTTGATCTAAAGCAGACCACTGCTTTAATTGGTTTCCTTGTACCTCTTGGAGTGGTTGAATCAGTTTCTGCTCAATAGCTGCTTTTAGCCAGTAATCTCCCAATGTCACTAGGTCTGCATCAGCTGTTTTTTGACCTTGCATAAAGGGTATAAAGCGTTTCCATCCCTGCTCATCAGTGGCTTTTGGTTTCTGCTGCCAATTTTGTAATTGCTGAAATAAACCTTGTATCTGCTCAACTGGAGCAAACTTTAACTGCACCTGTTGCTGCAAACCTTTGTGGAACTGATTAACTACCTGACCAGGTATAGAACCTTTTAATAACTGTACTTTTAGTTGCGTCTGGTTGTTTCCACCACAGCCAAAAAGCAGTTGTGAAAGTGCCAGTGTGCTTGTACCTAGCAAAAAAGACCGTCGATCCATTGATTTTGGATTTTGAGATTTTTGATTATACCTAATATTAAGCAGAGATTCAGCAGTGGCTGACTAACTGAAAAAGTGGATCTGGAAAATTATCGGTATTTTTTCTTGATAATACGGTTAATTTTGAATATTTGACTCAAGTTAGCGATTTTTTGGCAAATTTCTACCTAAAGATTAATTTTTATCCATAAATTTACTTGGTGGTACTTATGATGAAACCTTACTTGTATTTAGAAGTAATGATTTAAATGTCACATTTCCACCAAAAATTATCAATACTTAAATAATCCATAAGTATCGTTAAGGTTGGAAGTAAATTGAATAACATAAAGAAAATCTACGAATAAAGGTATTAAATGGAGCTATTACAGCAGCAGATCCTGACTTTAAGCCAAAAGTTAGATGCCGTGTGCCAAGTAATTGAGCAGCTTGATGGTAAAGTCACTCAAACTTTCTCAGAGTGTTCTTTAGCGAATACACAAGCAAAGGATAATAGCCAACAAAATGGCGCGGCTGGAGGCTACCAGTTTAAAGGACGTAACAATTTAAATCCAGAAATGGAACACAAGGATGTGTTGACAGATGGCATTTATCTAGATATGCATCGTCAAAGTGGAGATAATATAACACCAGAAATTCAAATACAACGCCTGACAGCCCAATTAACAGCAGCGTACAATCGCATTGCTGCTTTAGAAGAACAATTACTTAGAGAGAGAATTCACTAAATTTAACCTGAAGTTCAACGAATTCAAAAAATAGATTGAGGTAGGTAAGACAAGCCTTTAGGTTCAATATCGGGTGATGGTTTTATGAGTATATACTTAGATACAAGTAAGTAATCCAGCCATCAAATTGATAAAAAAGTTAAACACACTATTACATATCTTTACGTAATAGTGTGATATATCTACCCATAGGTTTTTAGTAAATACCTCACTATGAAACAAAAAAAAACAACCCGAAGACTGGTGTCGTTAGGGTATTGTATGTTTCAAAAACCAAGATTTTTTTATTAATCTGCGTTTTTCTCATTAGCGTTTTTGGGATCTTGTTATCAAATTGGTTGATGACAAGCCAGACAGCTTTCGCAAAAATTGACCTTTTACAACCTGCTCCCACTCAACCGTTAGGCTATTACGACTATTTCGGCAAACTGCTGAGTCCTCAAGAAGCATCACAACTAGTTGCAAATAAGGGACTCAATCCCAATAATCCCATTTCCTATCAACGGGTAGGGGCAGTTAAAATTACTAAGGGATTAATCGCCCAAGGTGAAGATATATTCTTAAACCGGAAGATTGGTGATACATTTGGTTTACAAGGGGTATTTGGTTTAGGGCAAGGCTTTAATGTTCTATCAAATGAAATAGGTGCAGCGATCGCTAATTTGCACGGGCAATCAACGACAAACCTAAAAATTACCCTTCAGAAGGATTTAACCATTGGTAGTCGAACTTTCCCCAGAGGGACTGTTATTCCTACAGGTTTAAAAATTCCAAAGGGACAGAGTGTTGCACTAGGAACCACACCTAATGGTGGTAATATTACCTGTGCGCTTTGTCATGCAACTCTTTCTAGTGATGGCAAAACTCTTTCAGGAGTAGCGAATGGAGAACTAGCCATCCCTTTGTTCATTGCCTTATCATCAAATACAGCCGCAGGGTTTGCGCGGTTAAACTTCAATCCCCTAGATCCACAATATAAAGGCAATGGTAAGACTATTATTGACAGTAAAGGTCATAAGGTAGAATTACCCGATCCTGACAAGTTAGAAAAAGCCTTTGACGATGCTGTGCTAGATGTACCTTTCGGTCATTTCGAAAGTTCACCAGATGGCATTAGAGATAGTACTCAAATCCCCAGTCTCTTCACGTTTAAAAATCATCCTTATGCAGCATCAGGAGAAGGAGCCGCTGGCCCATTTGCTGGACTGAGCGCTCTTAATAATGGTGTTCACTCTTCAGAAATTAATCTGTTGGCAGCTGCTCAACTCAGTGCAGATACTCTTGGTATTGACCCAGAGGTTTATATTGGTACATTTCTTCAAAACGCTGCCGTTAAGAGCCTACGTTTACCAGAAGGAATGATAGTAAAACCCTCAGAATGGCTGCGAGGGATAATTGCACCGAATCCTACACAAGCAGAATTAGAAGACCAAATTCCTGCCCCTGACACAGGAACTTACCCAAACCTACGACCCAGTTTGTTTACTTTAAACGGTTTGGTTTTCAGCCCAAATACTGGAAAGCCTGGTGATATTGCCAGCGGCTCCTTTTTATTTGCTAGCAACGCCATGTCTGCTTTTCAAAATAGCTTAGTACCACCTGCTAACCAAACTTCGGAAAACTGGCAAGCGTTGAACAGCAATTCTGTTAAGCGTGGCGCAAAAGTTTTTGAGAAAGCTAATTGTGCAACTTGCCATATTCCACCCTTCTTCACTGACAACAAAATTCATCCACTTGATGAAATTCGTACTAACCCAGCCCGTGCTGAGTCTCACTTAGCGCTGAATAAATTGTTAGTACCACCTAAGCTATACACTTTTAACACTCCCGTTCCCATACCTGCTAAGGCTGAAGTGCTGGATGTACCAACGCAGGATATCTCCGATACTCCCACAACTCTACCCAAAGGTATATTGCCAAAAGGCGGTTACAAAACTACTACATTACGTGGTCTTTATGTAAGCGCCCCATATTTGCACGATGGTGGTGCAGCAGTACGGGCAGGAAGCCTGAAATTTGACTCAAATGGTAGTTTCACCGTTGTTAACAAGAGTGGCTTAGGGCTATCTGGGACTCTCAGTCAAGGTATACCTGCCGATCCTGCTAGCAGCTTACGTGCCTTGGTCGATCGCGATCTTCGTGCCTTAGTTGTGAAAGCTAACAAAGCTAACCCTGCTTTAGTGCGTAGTAACCTTGATGGCACAGGTCATTACTTCTACGTAGATAGACAGTCTGGGTTTAATTCCAACCAGCAAGCAGACCTGATTAATTTCTTGCTGGCACTTGATGACAATCCTGGAAGTTTTTAATCAAGCTACGGTTGATATCATATCCTAATACCAAGTTGTCTAGTGATACATCATGAAGGCGACTTGGTATTACTTTAAGTAAGAGGAAGATGGCAGGCATAACGCAATCTAGATCGGAAATGCACTGTAAACCTTACAGATAGATATAGGACTCCGATTTGATTTTTGAAAATATACTGAGACTGAAAAGCGCGTTTTATCAGGGTTTCATTTGAAATCTTGTTCAGAAATCAGACAGGAGTTTTATACCTTTATGAGGCTGCTTCTGGGAAGCTAGTGCTTGCTTTCGCTTTGTCCACCAGCCAAAACCAAGAGCAACCAATGAGCCACTTACTGTGTAGGGTTCGGGAACAGGACGTGGAGTGACAACACTAAAGCTGCCATAATCTACGTTGCTTGAAAGCTCTGAATAACCTTCATCCAAACTACTGTAAAATACGTTAACGTTGCCATTTCCGTCTTCCCCGCTTCCAGAAACCAGGTAAGAAAAACCGTTCTTGGTTAGCAGCGGCGTACTTGTATTTAAAAAATTATCATTGATTCCGTATATACCTGGTGAAAGTAGCCCGATGATTGTCTCAGTAATTCCTTGGGCTGTCCTTGTTCCCGTTATTCCTGTGATTGTGTAATTGTTTTTTATCGGATCTAGATCGGTGGTTGTAAGGGTGCCGCTAGCAGAAATCGCTGTACCATTTGGTTGATAACTGGGAAAAGAGTACTGAAAATCAAATAGTTGTACAGCTTGGACTGGAGAAGATGCACCGACATAAGTGATACCTATAACAGCACTGACGGTAGCAATACCAAGATTTATGACTAATTCCATCAGATAATTCTCCTGAAAAACTAGAAGGTAAAGAAAGTTGTATATAGCAATCCTATTTGATTTGCTCTCCACTTAAAGGCTCAGAACCCCTAACTTCTTCAAGAAGTTGAGGTTCTTTTTGTTCATAACTCCTGCACGGATTACTATAGTTCAAATTGCTATAAAGACGATCTTACGTACAGACACGCAGAAAAGACCTCTCCCTGGTTTCACTACGTAAAATTGCCCCTCTCCGACTTGCAGAAAGACAGATTTTAATCTTTAATTCAAGGCAATACTTAGCTGTTCAAGTTGGGCTTCAATGGCTGCCAAAAGTTGGTATTGCTGCCAATCTTGGCTAAGATGGGCGGCTATGCAAGCGGCTCCAGCACCCATACCTTCTTTGACAAAGCCCTGCTCATAGGCTCTCAGTTGGGGATAATGAGAATCAGCAAAGCTTAGATGAGTTGCTAATAGAGAAGGGGTTTCTCCACTCGGAGTTAAGCTGTTTTTTCCTAAGTTAAGGGCTAAGTCAACTGTAGCGCCAGTAGGATCTTCAGCCACCCAGCGGGTTGTGCCTACAACTACTGCTTTTGGTTGCCATGATAAGGCGTAAGCTTGAGCGATCGCACTCATCAACGCATAAACAGCCAACATTTGCGTCCCTCCAGCCATCATCACACCACAACTACGGCTAGCAGCGATCGCCATTCCAGCTACCACCACTTGCATCGGATCGCCCACAGCAGCTACGAGTTCTAGGGGATCTACAAAATTTGGGATTTGAGATTGGAATATCTCATCCTGCTCCCTGCCCCCTGCTCCCTGCCCCCTGCTCCCCTTCATCTTCTCCAGCCCCGTTTGCACTAGTGCCCACTTTTGTGCGTGGTTACAAACAGGGTGGCTACTGTTAACTTTTCCGGCAGCATCTATACCTAAACCAGTTAAGATTGCCAGGGCAGTTGTAGTACCTCCGACGACGCACTCACCGACAATCAGATACCCCTGTTGGATATTGGCAGCTAGGTGTTCTCCCCAAAGTAGCCCTTGTTCAAACAAGTGATGTACTGTTGTAATTTCCATCGCAGCACCTCCACTTAAACACTTAGCAGGAGCGCCACCCAAATCAATTACTGGCACAGCAGGAGGCTGTGGTAAACCAGCATTAAATAAATGAACTGGTATCTTTAATGACTCAAAAACAGCGCGAGAAATCAGCACAGGTGAAGCCCCAGCCGCTAATGGTGGTAAGGGATATTGGGCTTTATGTTCTGGGCCGTAATACAAAAACTCAGCATCGGCACAAGCAGTATATTTTCGATCCTCTGGAGTGCGACCAGCTGCTGAAATCCCTGGAATTAAACCAGTTTCAGTAAATCCTAAAACACAAGCAAATACGGGTAGACAACCACGATACCTTCGCAGCCATTGTTCACCCTGTTCTTTTTGGGTATAAATACTAATTTGGGAATTAGGCATAGGGCATTGGTTATTAGTTAGGACTCATCATTTAACCAATGACAAATAACAAATGACAAATGACTAATAATTATCCTTCATAATCCATGAGAACTTGTACCCAGTGTGGTGGGCGGGGAATGGGGTTGCCCAGGCGGTCAAAAAGCAACCATGCTGCCAGGTGTACCACAAAAAGGTAGATAAAGTTGTTGAGTATAATTAAGGCGATCGCTCCCACTTGAATCAAAAATACACTGGGACTCGCCAACAAACTCAAGTTAAAAAATACCCACTCAATGAACTCAGTTACCTGGGTAATCACATAAATCCACAAGTCTTCACCTGACAAAACAGACAGCAACCACAGGCGAAAAAAGACTCCTAAAGTACCTAATAGCGTACCCAATGTGATAGAAACAATCCAGGGAACACGACGACGACACCACGTAGCGCCCAAAAGCACGCCCATAAACCCGTAGGGCATGACAAACAGTAAACTGCGGGCTGGCCCCATCAATACCGTCAGCAGTAACCCAGAGGTGAGTGCTGCCATCCATGCCGCACGTTTGCCCCAACGCAGATAAACTAGAGCGATCGGCACTGGAAAAAATATCCGCAAAACTGGGCCCAAAGGAAAGTAAAAATTAATAAACCAAATTAAGCTAGCAGTACTGGCTAAAAATGCCGTTTCCACCATCCTCAAGGGCGCATCAGCTTTGATTTGAGGGGGCATTAACTGCTGTTCTTTATCTAACCAATGATTCTGAGGAGTTGGAGATTCAGAAGATGGATCTTCCTCCGGTTCATCTGGGAGAGAATCTAAAATACTCATATCTGACAAGTTTTTAAACGATCATTCTTTCTAAAGCTGACAAATCGGGAATACAAATAGTGTCTTGATCCCGTTTAATCAAGCCTTTTTTTTCTAGCCTTGTCAATACTCGTGTCACCGTTTCCCGCGCCAGTCCGCTCAAACTACTCAATTCCCGATGAGGTAAATTGGGGATTTCGGTTCCGGTTTGCCCTTTTTTTCCCTGTCCTTCTGCCAAAAATAACAACGTATCTGCCACCCTTGACTGGCTATCAGATTCCCGCAACCGCAATCGGCGATTTACTTGCCGCAAACGTCGTGCCATTAGTTGCGCCAATCGAACTCCCGCCAAGGGTTCTATCTGAAGTAATTTGACAAAATCCTGAGCAGGCATACTACCAATTACCGTTGGGGCTAAGGTAATCACATCCGTGGATCGAGGTGCTTCATCTAGCGCCGCCATTTCACCAAACAATTCACCTTTGCCAATAATATTCAGCGTTACCTCTTTTCCTTCCAGATTGTAGGTGCGAATTTTTACCCATCCGTCCATAATAAAATACACAGAACCACCCCAGTCATTTTCCAGTAGAATCACCTGATTGGCTGGGTGAGTGCGGGTAACGAGATGGGTGAGGGCTGATTCCACAGCAGTTTCTGGCAACCCTTGAAAAAAGGGAGCGGAGGTGATCATCCAGGAATTAGCCTGTGCTTGCAAGCTATATCGATCTTCCATTACGACATCTTTAATTCAAGCTGCTATGTACACACAAAAAACAGGAGCGCCATTTGTAGCCTAAGCTATCATTGCACAGCTCCCTTTCAAAGAAAAAACTAAACTATGCTACACAAGAAAGCGACAAGAAGTTTTTCTAAATAATCTTTACCTATAAGTTTAAACGGAGTAAAAGTTTTGCAAAAAGTAGTTGATAGCCGGCGGTTATATTGCTTAGGGCTAGCTGCACTGCAAACTTGATTAGTTATGAATATAGGCAAACAACATTAATGATACTAAAGGGAGTAAATTATTGCTCAGGTATTTTAGCGATTTTCAAAAATAGGCAACCAATGACCTGCAAAATTAAGCTTTTCGAGCAAAGGCTGTCTGAAGAGGACAAGGAGAGGGGGAGACAAGGAGATGGGGGACAAAGAGAAACTTTTTTCCTTGTTTTCTTGGATGATTGAAGATTGCCACGACTCCCAGTAATCCATAACATAATGACAGTCACAAGTCCAAGCAGCGGCTTTTGCCACTCAAAACTTCTCCTATGGTCGACCCTGCGCACAGCAAGATCCCCATAGGGATGCAGTGATTGTAAAGTAATTGTCACATTAGTTGACATAGATTTATACATAAGGTAGAAAAGTGACTTTTAGTACAGATGAAATTCAAAAGCTGATCGCAGACATTGACAACTTACTTGCCAGCGGTGGCAAGCGCCTGTCTAAATTTCTGTCTGGTCAGGCGCAAGAGCCTAAAGAAGTTTTAGAGCGAATTCGCGACTTCTTGGTGAGGTTACAAGAAAAAGAAGCATTAGAGAGCAGCATCTCAAAAGAGTCTTCTGAAGAACCGCGTTCGCCCTTGGCGTTGGCGGAGCCATCGCCTTTGTTAACAAAATTTATCGATCGCGATTACAACCAATATCCACTACCGCAGCTCAAACCTAGTCAGGAACCGAGTACTATTGGCGCCGGAGAATTAAATAATGAATTTTCGAGATTGATTCAGCCGTTGCGATCGGAATTAGAATTGCTTTTGCAAGAGCGAGCCACCCTCATACAGGAAATTCGGCAGCTAGAGCAAAAGCGATTGCAAAACTACTCCTTAGCGCAGCAGTTGACAAACCAGGAGCAAATGATTACCGAGTTTTTACAGGTACTCATGAGTCGCCTTGTGCCAACTTTAACACCACTGATCGGACAGACGGGAGAAAATTCTGCCAGTTCTTCAGGAGGAATTAATTACGCAACCTCTGCAAATCAATCTTTGTTAGAATCCCCTGAAGGTGTAGAGCGGTTAACCCAGCTAGCCAGGGAGTTGGATCAACGCCTATTATCACTAGATGGGACGGTGAATGTAGTGTTTGAAGCACTACAGCGCAACATTAATACTTATTACGAATCCCTGTCGCAAGCACTGGCAAGAATGCATAGCAAGGGGATGCAAGGCGAACAGCTGATGGCCAGCTTTGTCAACAATTTGACCGAGCATTTGCAGCAATCCCCTAGTTTGCGGTCATCTTTGCTAGCAGGAGAATCTGAAACACTACCATCATTGACTGAACCAGTCGAGATCGCTACTGGAGTTGCACCCCAACTCTTGGAGCTTATACAGCCAGAAACTTCATCTCCACTCACAATTAATTCTGAGCTACAGGAGACTAGCCTCACAGAGGATCTAGATGCAGTGCTATTGCAGCTTGGTGTAGACTCATCTGAATATTCTCAAACCCCGACCGAATTACCGCAAGATATTTCTGCGGCAATTGGTGATGAAGTAGATCAACTTTATGCCAGTTTGTTTGATGCTGGTGATGTTAATAATCCCAGCCTTGATGTTCCCACAAATGACTTATCTGCTTCCACAGCTTCTCCGTCACCGTTGAACATCGCCCAGGCCCCACCTCTCTCTCCAACGGTGGATTCTGCGGTTGTGACAGCAGATACGGGTCTTTCAACCCAAGAGACTTTAGGAGAAACCACAGATTCCTCAGAGCCACAGGAAGAACTATTTTTTGGAGAGGATACTGACCTAAACTCACCTCTTAGTTTTTCTACTCCACAAATAGATAGTTTGCCACAAATCGACACTCAGCCAGCTAGTGTTGATACAATTAATACCCTAACTGACCTATTGCCTGATGCCGATAGTGAAGTGCAACTGCTGGAAGTCTCATCTTCTGTGGATAATGCCACAACTACAGCAACTGATTTATTGCCTAATGCCGATAGTGAAGTGCAACTGTTGGAAATCTCATCTTCTGTGGACAATGCCACAACTACAGCAGCAGTGACTCCAAAAGTAGCAGAAATTTCGTTGGTAGAGCCTACTGAAGATATCACCACATCGGAAGTATTAATTAACAACGATCGCTCCGAGCTGTCTTCAGATAACTACATTGCTGCTTCACCCCAGGAAAACTTACTTTCTATTGAGTCAAATCAGTCTCCAGCCGTACCAGATATTTCTTTAGATGAAGAACAGTTGCAGCAATTAGATCGGGATTTGGCTAATTTTGATCGGCAGCTAAATTCTGAATCGCAGCCAGCTAATAACTTGGATGTTTTCTCGGAACTATTTGATAACATTCAAGACACAATCCCCACAACTTCCCCTGAAGATCCCCAAATAGCAGAGAATACATCAACTAATGCTTTCTCAAGTTTGGCAGTTCCCCAGGTAGAAACTGAAAAAAAAAAGGAAGTCACAACTCCTGTTCCAGAAAGTTCTTTACCTCCAATTGCCAACTCCATAAATAATCCAGAAGTTTCGCCCAATATTCTAGAATCAGTCTGGTATTTAGGAATTGATTTAGGTACAACAGGAATTTCCGCCGCATTATTAAATCGCTCGACTTTTGTTGTACATCCTATCTACTGGTCAGCAGAAAATCCGCCGGAAATAAGTTCCTTTCAGCAATCGTTTCGTTTACCAACAGAGGTTTATCTGCCTATAGCTTCTGTACCCCACGGTGAGAACGAAACTATCGAAGCACATGAGCAGACAGCACCGGCGGCTGTTGCCCAAGATAAAGTGCCCGATCGCTCGGCTACCACTCCTGCAACACCGAAATCGACAGCAGATCCGACGAAAAACAATCTCTACTCGGCACAGTTGAAGCCTTATCTACAAGTAGCCATTCCCTACAAGAGCGAACGACAGAAATGGGAACCTGTTTTGCAATTAAATGAATTTTCGGCAGGGCCTTTGATTTGGGTTGTGCGATCGCTCTCTAAATTACTATTAACCCTCAAATCCGAAAAAACAAGTACCACCCCTAGTTTAATGGCTGCTGCTGTTGGGATCAGCGAACAAAATTTTCCCCAGATTATCAATAATATTGCGGGTGTAATTTGCACCTGTCCATCTAGCTGGTCGGAACAATACCGCTTTAACGTGCGGGAAGCTTTACTCACTAGCAAACTCATTCAACATCCGCAGCAAGTCTTTTTTGTCGAAGAAGCGATCGCTAGTCTACTCCCAGAACTCGATGCTGTTAATGGTGAGCAAGTAAAACTAAGCGATGCTCAAGGTTCTCATCCAGCAAAAACCAGCGAACATCCCATTGTTGGCAACACCCTTGTGATTAACATTGGGACAACTGCCACAGAAATGTTGCTGGTGAATCTACCAGAAACCTTGCAGCAGTTGACATACAATGATTTCATGCTCCACAGTTTTGCTTATGCTGGCAAGGGTATTGAACAAGATATAATCTGCCAGCTGCTATTGCCACCGAAATCTCGGCAATCACGCCTAGAAACACCAAGCGATGCCTACGGCGGGCTACGCCTACGCAAAACTACCACGAGTAATCCTTGGCAATGGCAACCGTCAATTCCCGGTTTAGACCAAATGCGTTGGCAGACTTTAGGGTTGGAAGAATTAGAACTACCCAGAGTTGGAGAACCAGATATCACCGCTCGAATTCGCCTTCAGCAGCGTCTAGAAAGTTCTCTACTGGGACAGGCGGTATTAGATGCAGCATTAGCCCTAAAACTGATTTTGCAACACCAAGACTCTTTTACCCTAGAATTAGCCGATCAGCGGTGGATTTTGCAGCGACGAGACTTAGAAAGCCAGGTATTTATCCCCTTTGTGCGCCGCCTGAACCGAGAACTCAACAAGTTATTGGTAGCTCGTGGCATTCCCACAGAAGCCATTAATCAAGCTATCCTGACTGGTGGAGTGGCTTGTGTTGGGACGGTGAACCGCTGGTTACGCCAAAAACTTCCCAGCACTAAGATTATTCAAGATTTATATCTCGGCGAAAACGGCGCTCCCAATTGCAGCCGGGTTGCTTATGGTTTGGCGATGCTGCCTCTGCATCCCCAGATTTTAGATATACCCAGGCAACAATACACTGATTATTTCTTGTTTACAGAATTGTTGCGATTGCTACCAGACCGCCCCTTATCTTTCGGTGAAGTTATCCAGTTATTTGAGGGTCGTGGGATTAATACTCGCATTTGTCAGCAACGGCTGCTGGCTTTTTTGGAAGGTGAACTGCCTTCCGGTTTGATACCGTCAGTCACAGAATCAACCTGGCTTACCCAGAGTTCGCAAGAAAATCCTGACTATCAGGCGATCGCCACAGCACCACTTTTTGAAAAACAAGGGAGTCTGACTTATCGTCCCAATTCTCAACAACTGTTGTCTTTGCGTCGCTATCTAGATGCAATCAAGGCTAGCAATCAGCAATCACTGGAGGAACCATATACGGTGAATTTCGCCTTAGAGGTTTAGAGGTCGATCGTTGAGACTAGTACATCGCGCTAGAAATAAGAATAATACTCAAAATTCCAAATGCTCATAACGTAAGCATTTGGAATTTTTCAAAGTACTACTAATACTTCAAGACAGTAATTTTTTGGATGTGTACGATAGTAGTATCTTTTTATTAGATGGCGAAAATACCGTAAATTTACAATCTATCACTCTAATTGAAAGATTCTGTAAATTTTAGGTTTTTGGTTTTTATATTGGTTAAAATTTGTGTATGTTAACACTCAGTAGGAGCGACAATAGTAGTAAAAATCGCCTAAAAATCATCTCTATGTCTACACTACTAATGTAAAAATTCCTATTATAAAATAAGTTAGCCCTTGTGAATAATCTTTATCTTTATTCAGTTAATTGTTTGCAACAGTCTTCACATCCGTCAACGTTAAGCGTGAGAAAACGATTAATTGACATTATTGGAGCCATTGTGGGGCTGATTGTTACATTTATGATAGCAATTCCCGTAGCAATTGCTACCTTTATTCATGAGCCAAGTCCAATATTTTATTCTCAAATTCGTTGTGGTTTAAACGGAAAAACTTTCCGCATCTGGAAATTTCGCTCCATGATAGTCGATGCTGATAAACTCAAGCATTTGGTTGAGAACCAAGCTAAAGGTCACATCTTTAAATCCATTGACGATCCTCGCATTACTCCTGTTGGTAAATTTTTACGGCGTACTAGCTTGGATGAATTCCCTCAATTTTGGAATGTTTTGTTAGGGGACATGAGTTTAGTTGGTACACGTCCACCTACTCCTGATGAAGTCAATAATTACGATCCACACCACTGGGATAGATTGCGAGTAAAACCAGGAATTACTGGAGAATGGCAAGCTAATGGGCGTTCTAGTATTACAGACTTTGAAACCATTGTCAAAATGGATATGGATTATCAACACAAGTGGTCTGTAACTTATGACTTGAGTCTGATTGTTAAAACTATCTGGGTGGTATTTAAAAAGACTGGTGCTTATTGAATTGGGCATTGGGCATTAATTATTTCTCCCTCATCTTCCTCATCTACCACTTTCTTATTCTGACTTCTGAATTCTTCTTCACCCCTTGACGCCGCTACCTGTTTCTGTAGGTACAATATAACGTTGTAAGAACAGAAATAGTAATAATACTGGGGCGATCGCAATCACTGAGCCAGCAGCTACCAATCGCCAGTCAAGGGAAAATGTCCCTGCTAGCTTGTTAACTCCCAAGGGAAGGGTGTATAAATTTTCGTCTTTTATGACAATTAAAGGCCACAAAAAGTCACTCCAAGCACCGATAAATACGAAAATAGCTAAAGTTACCAGTGCTGGGCGAACTGCTGGTAACATAATGTGCCACCATAATCCTAACTCTGAGCTACCATCCATCCGGGCGGCTTCTTCTATTTCTTTGGGGACACTCATAAAAGCTTGGCGCAACAGAAAAATGCCAAAGGCAGAAGCTAAACTCGGAAAAATCATCCCTAAATAACTATTTGTCAAACCTAACTGGACTGTCAAAATATAGAGGGGAATCATCACGATTTGGAAGGGAATCATAATCGTGGAGACGATCGCTACAAAAATCCAGTCTCGCCCCACAAACGACAATCTTGCCAACGGATAGGCAGCTAAAGCGCAAAACAGTAGGTTTAAGCCCACAGTCAGTACTGATACCAAGGTACTGTTATACAGGTATTGTCCAAAAGGTAGAGAGTTCCACACACTAGAGAAATTATTTAGTGTCGGTTGACTAGGTAGCAACTGTGGCGGCGACTGAAAAATATTTTCCGTCGGCGATTTCAGGGCTGTACTAATTAGCCATAGTAAAGGAAAGAGCATCAACAGTGCGATCGCTCCCAACAGCGCATACATTAACAGAATTTGCGATCGTGATTTTTTTCGGTTTAGCATTTGATTAATATAGGAAATTATCTTTTTTGAAAATTAAATAATGATATGCTCAAATTAAAAAGTATTAACTGTTAAAGTTTCAGCAGGGTGACATACTGAATTGAGTCAGACATAGCTTTACTTGAGAATTTGATTAATTTGATTCTATAGACATTTAATGAGATGTCTTCATTATCCTGAATCCTTCAACCTTTTCGAGTCAATCCGGTTTCCGTACAAATAGCTTGTAGTGGTTTATCCCAAAGTTCAATAGGTATTTGGGACAAATAGGCAAAATCAAAAACAATTCCGATAGTCGGCTTTGTCTGCCAGTGCGGTAAACTGAGTAAGCGATCGTAATATCCCCCGCCATAACCCAAACGATATCCTTGATAGTCGCAAGCGACACTGGGGACAAGAATCAAATCTACTTCAGCAGCATCTAAGATTGGAGCGTCGGGGTGTGGTTCACTAATCCCATAAACGCCGCTTTGCATAGAATCGTTAGGTGTCCAAATATGCCAACATAAGGATTTATCAACGCAGCGAGGAAATCCCCAACGGTATTTGGTGTTGGTAAATAGTGGACTGAGGTCAGGTTCTTGGCGAAAGCTGAAATAAGCGAGGATTGTTTTTGCTTGGGTGAACAAAGTAAAGTTTTGTAAATGAGAGCATAAGCGATCGCTTTTTTCTCTCCATTCTCCAATGAACATTGATTGACGTGTTTTGAGTAGAGTGCGGCGCAGTTCTACTTTATTTAGTTGATGATTAAGTTTGCCCATAAAAATAGTCAAAAAAATAAGCTGGGCATCGCCCAGCTTGCATCACTCTACATTCACCAGAACATTGTTATGCTGCGTGTTGACGATACCACTCAATGGTATTCTTTAGCCCTTCTTCAAAGCTCACCTGAGCCGTGAAGTTAAAGGCTTGCTTTGCTCGTTCAGTATCTAAACAGCGGCGGGGTTGACCATTAGGCTGATCAGTTTGCCACACAATTTCACCCTTAAACTCCATCAATTCGCAGATTAGAGTTACTAAATCAAGGATGGAGATTTCATAACCAGTTCCCAAGTTAACTGGTTCCGATTCGTTATACAATTGAGTTCCCATAACAATCCCCCGCGCTGCATCTTCTGAATACAGAAACTCACGGGTCGGACTACCATCACCCCAAACTGCAAGTTGCTTTGCTGCTTGAATTTGGGCTTCGTGAACTTTGCGAACTAATGCTGGAATGACGTGGGAACTTCCGGGGTCAAAGTTATCTTCTGGGCCATATAAATTTACTGGCAGTAGGTAAATCCCATTAAAACCGTACTGCTGACGGTAAGATTGCAATTGGACTAAAAGCGCTTTTTTTGCAATTCCGTAAGGGGCGTTGGTTTCCTCTGGGTAGCCATTCCAAAGATCGTCTTCTTTGAATGGCACTGGAGTGAATTTGGGATAGGCGCAGATTGTGCCAACACAAACAAATTTTTCTACTCCAGCTTGATAGGCAGCATGAATTAGCTGGGTTCCCATGATCAAGTTATCGTAGAATAACTCTGCGGGTTTTTCGCGGTTCAAACCGATGCCACCGACATGAGCTGCTAGGTGAATAATTATGTCTTGTTGGTCAACTGCACGTTGGCTATTTTCCCAGACACGCAGATCATTATCGCGCGATCGCACTATTGTAATCTTCTCACGATCAGCCCCTGCTTTACACAGTTGATCTATCACCTGACGACCTAGAAACCCCGACCCACCAGTGACGAGAATCCGTTTATTTTTTAATACTAAGGCGGTCATATTTTTATCCTCTGTGGTGCAAATCAGAAGTGCAAAGCGCCCAATTCTTGACGAACAGTAGCAATATCATGTTGAAATTGCGAACCATTTCCATTGGGTGAAGTGTGACCCAATGCTTGTAAATCTGCTTCCACCATTAAGGAAACTAATTCTTCAAAGGTTACTGATGGTGTCCAGCCCAACTTCTGCCGTGCTTTGGTAGAATCGCCAATCAATAACTCTACCTCAGATGGACGCAGGTAACGCTCATCAAACTCTACATAATCTTGCCAATTGAGATTTACATAATTAAATGCAAGTTCTAAAAACTCCCGCACCGAGTGGGTTTCACCAGTAGCAATTACGTAATCGTCTGGCTGGTCTTTCTGCACCATCAACCACATTGCTTTGACGTAATCCTTTGCATAGCCCCAATCTCGCTTGGCATCTAGATTACCCATGTAAATTTTTTTCTGCTTCCCAGCAACGATACCAGCCACTGCTCTAGTAATTTTGCGGGTTACAAAGGTTTCACCCCGCCGTGGTGACTCGTGGTTAAAAAGTATGCCGTTACAAGCAAATAAATTATAAGATTCACGATAATTTACAGTTTGCCAGTGAGCGTAAACTTTCGCACAGGCATACGGACTGCGGGGATAAAAGGGCGTTGTCTCAATTTGAGGTACTGCTTGTACTAAACCGTACATTTCAGAAGAACCCGCCTGGTAAAATCGCACTTGAATTCCGGTACGCTGTTGGTAGTCCCGAATTGCTTCTAACAGACGCAGTGTCCCCATTCCTACAGCATCTACTGTGTATTCTGGTGAATCAAAGCTGACTCTGACATGGGATTGAGCGCCGAGGTTGTAAATCTCTACTGGCTTTACTTCTTCTAAAATACGCCGCAACGTTGTACCATCTGTCAAGTCACCGTAGTGAAGAAACAAGCGCACTCCCTCTTTGTGGGGGTCTTCGTAAATGTGATCGATGCGGTCTGTGTTGAAGGTAGAAGTCCGGCGAATGATGCCATGAACCTCATAACCTTGTTCCAACAAAAACTCACTTAGATATGAACCATCTTGTCCAGTAATACCAGTAATCAACGCTCGCTTCTGTTGCGTCATGCTCAATTATCCCTTGTTGTCTTTGATTAAAAATTTACAACCAATCTGATACAACCTAGCAGCTAATTGCTGAATTGCCTAATGGGAAACCTACGAGTTCTTGTAGTTATAAGAATTTTACCGTCAATAAATATACTTAATCAAAAGCAATTTAGCACGTAAGTCCAATATTAGATAGCTCAAGATTATTTAATTATGTATATTTTTTCACCAGATAGATCAAGATTATTTTTATGTATGTTGTTTTTTTGTCAAAACTTCATATATCTTTAGTTTTGTGAAGACTTAATAAAATAGGGATTTTAAATTAGACTTCTGGCAAAATGCAAATCAGGGCAAAAGCGCCAAAGAACCACACTCACAGAAGTCTGAATTAAGTAGAAAAGCACAAATTATAGAAACAAAGATGAGCAATACTTTAGCTTTAGGGGAGAATTGGTACTTAGGGGCATTAACTGCCCCACAGAATCCACCTTAAGTAGTTACTCAATATGCCCCGTTATTTTTGGGCAGAATGACCACATCAACAGTTTTCAAGATGATCCATAAATCAAGCCAGAAATTCCTAAATTTGACATAATGCAGGTCTATTTGGACTCTTCGAGGATAGGGAATGTCATTACGCCCAGATACCTGCCACAACCCAGTAATTCCTGGACGGATTGTTAAAATGTCGTCAATGTGATAACCGTATTTTGGCAGTTCTTCTGCTACCAAGGGTCGGGGACCGACTACACTCATGTCCCCTTTTAAAACGTTCCAGAACTGGGGAAATTCGTCTAAGCTAGTAATTCGCAAAAATCGACCAATTTTGGTAATCCGCGGGTCTTGTTTCAGCTTAAAACTGCTCTCAAATTCTTGTCGTAATTCGGGCGAGGTTTCCATCATTTGCATGAGGATTTCATCCGCATTGCTTACCATTGTTCGGAATTTAATACAATTAAACGCTTTGTAATTTTTCCCAACCCGTTCCTGGACATAAAAAATTGGGCCTTCTGAGCTAAAGGCAATCAGCAAGGTCAAAATTAAGTAGACGGGGAAGAACAAAATTAATACCGACAGCGAAAACACTATATCGAACAGTCGTTTGGCAAACTCTCCGTTTAAACCCTGAAAAGATAAACCTTTGGGCTTAAGTTTTGGCGTCTTTGTTTTTTGACCGCGTTTTAAGAAACGCGTAGACGCTCTAGTGTCTTGTCGTACGCCTCGCTTGCCGGAGAGGAGTGAGCTCTGGGCAGTCATCATACTCCTTAATAATCCACACCACACATAGTCCCAATATTAAAGCCAAAATGAGGTGCTTCTGGGGGAAATTGCCAAAAGCCTAAAAAAATAAGACGTTAACTAAGACCATCATTGCAAAAATGGTCTTTTTTCGTTGCACTTGTTTACAAAATCTAAATAACGATCTGCAAAGATTTGCGGTGAAAACTGCGCGGCGTGCGATCGCATATACTCGGAATTGAACGAACCCTCATACATTTCAAACTTTTCTACTGCCTCCAATAAAGCCGCC
Organism: Nostoc sp. 'Lobaria pulmonaria (5183) cyanobiont'; assembly: GCF_002949795.1. NCBI lineage: Bacteria > Bacillati > Cyanobacteriota > Cyanophyceae > Nostocales > Nostocaceae > Nostoc > Nostoc sp. 'Lobaria pulmonaria (5183) cyanobiont'. The sequence continues at coordinate 815,932 of NZ_CP026692.1, forward strand.
TCTGTTTGCGTCCTGAAAAATATACCTGTCCCTGTATCCGCACAAGAGCTAATATCTCGCACTGTTTCTAGAGCACCCCCTGCACCATAAGCAATTATTGGCGTGCCACAGGCTTGTGCTTCCACTAGGGCAATACCAAAATCTTCACAAGCTGCATACACAAACGCCTTAGCCATAGACATATATTTTTTTACCACATTATCGGGTTGCCATCCGAGTATTTGGATATTTGAGTTTGCCATCTCGCGAATCTTGTTCATTTCATCTCCTGTACCAATGACTACTAATGGTCGTTTGAGTTGATTAAAAGCCTTGACAATCAACGATATTTGCTTGTAACTCACTAACCGGGAAACTGTCAGGTAAAAGTCCTCTTTCTCAGACAGAAACGGAAATTCCGCAATATTCACTGGTGGGTAAATAACTGTTGCTTCTCGCCGATAGCAACGCCAAATCCGCCGAGCTGTATGTTGCGAGTTGGCAATGAAATAATCAACGCGATTGGCACTCAATACATCCCACTGACGCAAGCGATGTAATAAATATCGCGTCACCCATCCAGGTAAACCACTACCCAGTTTGCTGTGGCGCAGATAATCAAAGGTCAAGTCCCAGGCATAGCGCATAGGGCTGTGACAGTAGCAAATATGCATCTGTTCGGGAGTGGTAAGGATTCCTTTGGCAACAGCATGGGATGAAGACAGAATGACATCATAATGCCGCAAATCAAGTTGTTCAATTGCCAAGGGCCACAAAGGCAAGTATTTTTGTATACCGTTGCGGGCATAGGGAAAGTTCTGGAGAAACGTCTTGCCAATTTGACGCTTATATAAATAACTTTCTCTATTGCTGGATTCAAAATCTATGAGAGCATACAAATCAGCATCAATGTGATTCAAAATTTCTCGGACAACGAGTTCTGAACCACCTGTGGCTTTGGGTGTTAGCCACTCATGAACTAGAGCATATTTCAAGGGCACAGCTAACTTGAATAAGTGGAAAATACAAAGGCTAATTTGATGACGTTAACTGAAAAGTTTCCCCTTGTGATTAATTAACGGGAAGCGCCCCAGATTAGCACATAAGACGGAATCTTTTCCCCAGAGGTTCCAGATGGATGCGGCAACCTGATAATCTCAGATTGGGCATTGGGTATGGGGCATTGGGTATGAGGCATTGGGTATGGGGCATGGGTTATTCTTCTTGTCCTTTTTGCTTCTCTAGTCCCCAGTCCCTACTCCCTTGATGACAACTGATATAGAAAGGGTGAATTTATGCGAATTCTGATTATGGGTGGTACTCGGTTCATTGGTGTCTATTTAACTCAACTACTAGTGGAACAAGGACACGAGGTGGTGTTGTTCAATCGTGGGAATCGACCAGCACCTTCTTTACAGGGAGTAGGACAAATTATAGGCGATCGCACTGATACTACTCAATTAAAAGCAAAATTATCACAAGAAAACTTTGATGTCATTTTTGACAATAACGGGCGGGAACTTACTGATACTCAACCACTAGCAGAAATTTTTCAAGACCGAGTGCAACATTTTGTGTATATGAGTTCTGCGGGGGTGTATCTCAAATCCGATCAATTGCCCCACATAGAAGGCGATGCAGTAGATCCCAAAAGTCGCCATAAGGGTAAACATGAAACAGAAGCTTATCTGACTCAATTGGGATTACCATTCACTTCTATTCGTCCTACTTATATTTACGGGCCTCGTAATTATAATGAGTTGGAAGGCTGGTTTTTTGACAGAATTGTGCGCGATCGCCCCATTCCTATCCCTGGAAATGGCTTGCATATCACGCAGCTAGGTCATGTAAAAGACTTGGCACTAGCAATGACTCAGGTTTTGGGCAATAAACAAGCCATAGGACAGATTTATAATATCTCTGGCGATCGCTTTGTCACTTTTGATGGTTTAGCCCGTGCTAGTGCTGTAGCGGCTGGCAAATCACCTGATGCTGTCCAAATCGTCCACTACGACCCGAAAAAGTTTGATTTTGGCAAACGCAAAGCTTTTCCGATGCGGGTGCAGCATTTCTTTGCTTCGGTGAATAAAGCGCAAACAGAATTAAACTGGCATCCTGAATATGATTTGATTTCTGGTTTACAAGATTCTTTGGAAAATGACTATTTGGCTAATGCAAAAGACAAAGCTGATGTTGATTTTTCTGTCGATGAGGAAATTTTAAAAGCGTTGTGAGTAAAGATGTTTAGGGGCATATCGCTATGTGCCCTTACTGATGCGATCGCATCTTCATAACTCATCAGGGTTAACGCCTAACTCTCGCAGTTGTGCTGCTAATCTGTTAGCACGTTGACTTTCTCGTTCTAGTTTTTCTAGCGGTGTGGGAAGCCAATTCCCACTTGCATCATACCAACGTAGCCACAATCGCTCAATTTGTTGGTAAGAACCTTGCCAAAGTCCTAAGCCCAGTTCCAAACCCGGCATCCAGACCCGTAGAGTACTCAAATCCAATTCATTGTAGCGGTCTGCAACTAATTGGAATGCTTGAAGTTTGTCAGTGTAGCGATCAAACACAATGTAGTAAGGAACTCGCAAAATCGTAGGACTTCTTTGGGGGAGAGAGGCGGGTCTGTTTGGTACATAAGGAGAATCTTGACCGACTAACTTTAAGTTAACGAATTGCGGTAAAGATTTGGTCAAAGTCAAAATCAAAAATATTTTCTTCTACCTGGGAAAGACGCGATAAATTGCGTTTTTAGTTTTTACTGGAACAGGAATGAAAATTTTCTCATTAGTTAGACAAGATTTTTTTATAATTACCTCGAAGCTACTCAAACTAGTTTCTGTAAATACTGTTGTTGGTTGATAAAATGAGCCAGGTTTTGCAATATCCACTCCAGAATGTTCTAGAAGCCCGTGCCCGTTTAGGTGAAGGCCCTATCTGGGACTCTACCCAAAACCTAATTTACTGGGTTGATATCTACAACTATCGGGTACATCAGTTCAATCCTGATACGGGGAAAGACTTATTTTTTGATGTGGGAGATGTGGTCGGCGCGATCGCAATAGCAGGTAAAGATAATTTAATTATGGCACTGCGTCATCACCTAGCATTCCTCAACACCCAAACAGGTGAAGTTACCCCAATTTTGGAAATTGAAGGAAATCTCCCAGATAACCGCCTCAATGATGGCAAATGTGACCCCCAAGGCCGCTTTTGGTTCGGCTCAATGTGTTCTTTAGAAAAACCCCAGGCTAGCCTTTATCGCTATGATCGTGACGGTTCATTGCATGTAATGGAAACGGGATTGACTCTCTCTAATGGTCTGGGTTGGAGTCCCGATCAAAAAACATTTTACTTGAGTGATTCTCCCCATAAAAAGATATACGCTTACGACTTTAATTCAGTAACAGGTAACATTACTAATCGCCGGATTTTTGTTGATTTAACTCATGAATCTTTCTACCCAGATGGGTTAACAATAGATAGTCAAGGAAATATTTGGTCAGCCATGTGGGATGGGTGGTGTGTGATTCGTTTCAACCCCAAGGGTGAAGAGATATTGCGGATTAATCTACCCGTTCCACTCGTAACGAGTTGTACCTTTGGTGGCGAAGATTTGCAAACCCTCTACATCACCACGGCTTCAGTTGGACTCAGCCAAGCAGAGATTGAAAAAAGTTTCTATTCAGGTGATTTGTTTGCTCTACAAACTGATGTTACTGGATTACCTAGCTATAATTTTGAGAAATAAAGTAGTAGTTGTGTTAAGGTGATCTGCTAAATTGCCTCTCGCATTCGTTCAACTCGACTCTTTACTTGTTTGCAAATTCTAAAAATTCTGAGTTTTGAACTTTTGATCTTGAAGTTCCAAGTTCAAAGGTGCAACTTCCGTGTTCAAAGGTGCAACTTCCGAGTTCAAAGGTGCAACTTCCGAGTTCAAAGGCTCAACTTCCGAGTTCAGAGGCTCAACGTCCAAGTTCAAAGGTGCAACTTCCGAGTTCAGAGGCTCAACTTTCGAGTTCAGAGGCTCAACCTCCGAGTTCAGAGGCTCAACCTCCGAGTTCAGAGGTGCAACTTCCAAGTTCTAAAGGACTTCCAAATAAAAAAACATTAGTACCATGCAGCTTATTTGATCTCACTTTGAACTTAAAGGTTTATTTTTCCTAGTTACAATACTATATTGCCGTTTCATTAGTGCTGACTTTTTGTGGCAAAAGATAAATACCCCCAGAGATTAAAGTCAAGGCGACAGAAATCCAAAAGGCAATCAGACAGGGAATTTGCCAGACTTCAGGTAGTGGCGCAATTAGAAGTGCGATCGCGATTATTTGACTAACAGTTTTGAGTTTACCCCAAATATTTGCCCCGGTAATTGTCGTTTGATTCACTCGCCAACCAGCGATCGCTAATTCCCGCGCTAAAATCAAAAATACTCCCCAAGCCGGCACTTTTCCTAGTTCAATAAAAACCATCAATGGCGCAAGTACTAGAAATTTATCCACTAAGGGGTCAAGAAACTTACCCAACTCACTAATTTGGTTCAGTTTCCGCGCTAAATAGCCATCTAACCAATCAGTTAAAGCCGCAACGATAAAAATCGCTAAACATATCCATCTAGCTTGTGTTGTGGGATTGTACAAGCCATAAAGCAGAAATGGTACACCCAGAAGGCGAGAGAAGGTAATCCAGTTGGGTAGAGTCATGGAAGATTAAAAATTAACAAGTGTAAAGCAACAAATAGCCAAGCAAATATGCAAAATATATGCAGATTAGTGTATCTGAGTGTAACTGCGTGGGAAAATCTGTCTTCTAAAGCTCTCCTAAAACAATACTATGACTGAACACACAGACTCCCAATTCCGCATCGAACGCGATTCGATGGGCGATCGCCAAATTGCTAGTAGCGTTTATTACGGTATTCAAACGCTACGAGCTATCGAAAACTTCCCCATTAGCGGCATCAAGCCTTTAGCTACTTACGTAGATGCCGGATTGATAATTAAAAAAGCTACAGCGATAGTGAATGGAGAACTGAATTGTATTCCCCAAGATATTAGTCAGGCGATTGTGCAAGCAACTGATGAAATCTTAGTTGGGAAGTTCCGCGATCAATTTGTTGTGGATGTTTATCAGGCGGGTGCTGGAACATCCCACCACATGAATCTCAACGAAGTTCTCGCAAATCGCGCCTTAGAAATACTCGGTGAAGAAAAGGGCAATTACAAACGTGTTAGTCCCAATGACCACGTTAATTATGGACAGTCTACCAATGATGTGATTCCTACGGCAATCCGCATTGGTGGATTATTGGCATTATCTAAGACATTACAGCCAGCAATAGATGGAGCGATCGCATCCTTAGAAGACAAAGCTGTAGAATTTCATGATATTGTCAAATCTGGCAGAACCCACTTACAAGACGCTGTACCTGTACGTTTGGGTGAAAATTTTCAGGCTTGGGCGCAAATTCTTACAGAACATCAAAACCGGATTTACACCGCCTCTGGGGATTTGATGGTGCTGGGTTTGGGAGGTAGTGCAGCCGGAACGGGATTAAATACTCATCCTCTGTATCGCGCCCGCGTGGTAGAAGTTCTTTCAGAATTGATTGATACTCCTTTAGAACCTGCACCCCATCTCATGGCAGCAATGCAGAGTATGGCGCCATTTGTAAATGTTTCCGGTGCTTTACGCAACTTAGCCCAGGATTTAGTTAAAATATCTCACGATTTACGGTTGATGGATTCAGGGCCAAAAACAGGCTTAAAAGAAATTCAACTGCCTCCAGTGCAACCCGGTTCCTCAATTATGCCAGGGAAATATAACCCAGTCATGGCAGAGATGACATCAATGGTATGTTTTCAGGTGATGGGTTACGATAGTGCGATCGCTTTAGCCGCACAAGCCGGACAATTAGAACTAAATGTGATGATGCCGCTGATTGCCTATAACCTAATTCACAGTATCGAAATTCTCGGCAATACCATCGCCGCACTCACTGAACGCTGCATTGGCGGAATTACTGCTAATCAAGAACGTTGTTTAGATTATGCCGAAGGCAGTTTAGCTTTAGTAACCGCACTAAATACCCACATCGGTTATCTAAATGCCGCAGCTGTCGCCAAAGAATCTTTAGAAACTGGTAAATCTCTACGGCAGATTGTTTTAGAACGCGGATTGATGAGTGAAACAGATTTAGCCACAGTGCTAAATCTAGAACAAATGAGTGGTATCTTACCGCTTAAAACAGAATAATAGTTATGGGGCATTAGGCATTGGGCATTGGAAATTGGGGATTAATTATTCTCCTCTGCTCCCCTCTGCCTCTCCTACTCCCCTGCTCCCCTATTCCCTATCTATCCATGCAGACTCAAAAACCAGCTGTTAGTCTCATTCGGGCTACATCCTACGAACGAGAGGCTTTACGGCAATCTTTAGTCACTCTCTTAGAACCTTTTGGAGGAATAGCAGCGTTTGTGAAAAAAGGCGATCGCGTTTTACTCAAACCGAATCTACTTACAGGCTCGCGTCCTGGTAAAGAGTGTATCACCCGTGCCGAACTAGTTTATGAAGTTGCCCAAATGGTAATTGAGGTTGGCGGTAAGCCATTTTTGGGCGATAGTCCTGCTTTTGGTAGTGCCAAGGGCGTAGCAATAGCAAATGGCTATCTGCCTATTTTAGAAGAACTCAATCTTCCCATCATCGATTTTCACGGTCAGCGTTACCAAATCGTCAGTGACAATTTTAACCATCTGCGACTGTCTAAAGAAGCAATGGAAGCAGATGTAGTGATTAACCTACCGAAAGTGAAATCACACGCCCAGTTGACATTAACACTGGGCGTAAAAAACCTGTTTGGTTGTGTCCCTGGCAAAATGAAAGCTTGGTGGCACCTAGAAGCGGGAAAAGATGCAAATAGATTTGGTGAAATGTTAGTAGAAACTGCCAGAGCGATTAACCCTGACTTAACCATATTAGATGGTATCATCGGTCATGAAGGTAATGGCCCCAGCAACGGGGAACCTCGCCAACTGGGCATTTTAGCAGCCGCATCAGATATATTTGCCTTAGATCGGGCAATGGTAGAAATCCTCAATGTTTCTCCTGAACAAGTGCCCACAGTTGCAGCTTCTCAAAGACTAGGAGTTTGTCCAGAACTTGCTGCCATAGAGTTTCCGCATTTAAATCCTGATTTATTAAAAATAGAAGATTGGCGCTTACCAGAAAAGTTAATGCCCATTGATTTTGGTATGCCCCGCGTAATTAAGTCTACGTTTAAGCATCTTTACACCCGATTTATCAAGGAACCAATGAGTGTTTATGGAAGGGAGTAGGAAGTGGGGAGATGAAGAAGCAGGGGGGCAGAGGGCAAGGGGGAGAATAAAAAATTAGCTCTTTCTTTCCCCTCAGCAAGAACTGCACCCCGCCCATCTGCGCCTTTGCACCTCTGCCTCTTGTGCCTAATCCCCAATCCTCAATTTAGTGCAAACGTCGTTACAGCAATTTCATTTATTAGCAGAGTAATCTGTAATTATCCTCGGATTGCTTAACCAGACCGCTCTATTATATTTAGTGGCAGTTTTTTTAGTTAATTAATTTGTTATACAATTTTTCGTCTTAGATTTTAATTTATCCAAAAAGTTATACGGATTTAGGATCTGGAAATTGGGATTGGGTATTTTGTTCAGATATGAGGAAAGTTTGGTAAGAACCCACTACACGTCTACGCCACCTTCTAAAACTTTTTTACTCTACCTTTATATAGATTGACAAAATTGCTGTGATATTACATAGATTGCAAAATTTAAATTATTAAATATTTGTTTAGTGATATCACTGAATCCATTCTGCCTTATACAGTTGATGTATCTGTATTTATTCGGTAGTTATCATTGGTTAAAAAAATCATTCCTACCTATTTCTTCTCTGGTGTCAAATATTTTTGTGTATAACTACCATATAACAATCAAAAGCACTGAATATCTATCAGTGCAATTGCTAATTTGTGTTCTGTATCACAAATTAGCAATTCCAGTAAAATCACCTTATCAAAGGCGTTTTAGGATGTTATAATCATGAAGTATCGGACAAATCTGTTTTGCTAATTAATCTTTAATCAGCGAAAAAATGTAGCTTATGATGCTGTCAAAGTTGGCTTTGCGTATGCAACCCGTTACACCATACAAAGAAACATCTGAAAATATTAATTACAAAATAAAACATGATTTGTTTGCTTGTAACTTTGTATTAAAAAGTCCATGTATAAAAAGGCTACTATGACAGTTGTATAACTGGTTTAAATTGGAGAATGCTACACATTTTACAGTTTAAAAATAGCTAAAATAGTATTAATACTCTCACTCAGAGAGTAAACCTACACAGTGTTACGAAGAAGTTCAATTTTGTATGAATTCAAATAGCCAGTCTGCCAATGCCGATACATATTCCCAACGTTTGGCAGACATTGTGGGAACTGCGATCGCTCTGTTGACTCTTACCCTACCTGTATTTGTCATCGCCCACTATTCTTCAACTAATGTTCAAAATAACCAGCAACCTCTGATCCAAAACATCCAAAGAAATCAAGATTGATCGAGCTTCCCAGTCGCATTTTTTCATGGGGAGACTCACAAAAAAGCAGAACATTGATTTTGTAGACAATCTCTGTAGATGTCGGTGTAGTTCGTTAAGCAGAAGCTAAATCTGGATTGTGTAACTCCAGATTTCAGTTGTCCTAACTTTGTTAAGACAAAAAATTCCTCTAACAGCAATTAAGGGCGGAGGATATCCATAATACCCTCGTGGAAAAAGCGTTGCGAAGTTTGCTCGTAACGCTTTTTCTATTTTTTTGCTAATTCAAGGGAATAGGTTACAGCTGAAAGTTTCTTCCCAGTCCCCTATGTCGTAGAACAAATACCTTGGGAAGAGATCCATATTGCCCTAAAATTCTACACGGGGAGCGAAGCTGACTGAGTGCCCCCATGATTCACCGTTATCAGAGGAGTTTTTTGTGGACTTATCTCGTATTCCTGCCCAACCAAAACCGGGTCTAATCAACGTTCTGATTGAAATTGCTGGCGGAAGTAAAAATAAATACGAATACGACAAGGAACTAGAAGCTTTTGCTCTAGACCGAGTACTTTATTCCTCGGTGCAATATCCTTATGACTACGGCTTTGTACCCAATACTTTGGCTGATGATGGCGATCCCCTCGATGGTATGGTCATAATTGATGAGCCGACCTTTCCCGGCTGCGTTATTGCTGCGCGACCAATTGGCTTCTTGGAGATGATTGACGGTGGCGATCGCGATGAAAAAATCCTTTGTGTTCCTGACAAAGATCCGCGCTACACTCAGGTAAAATCCCTGAAAGACCTAGCGCCACACCGCTTAGATGAAATTGCTGAATTTTTCCGTAGTTATAAAAATTTGGAAAAAAAGGTGACTGAAATTCTCGGTTGGCAAGATGTGGACAAGGTTGCAGCATTAGTAGAAAAATCCGTCAAAGCTTATAGAGGATAATAGAGGAGTTAGGAGTTAGGAGTTAAGAGTTATGAATTTTTATTCCTAACTCCTCACTTTAATCACTTTCGCTTGTTACGGATCGTAAAAACTGCCACCAAACCCAAACTAGAATGCAGCGTACTCTCCTTTTGGCAAAAATTCATAACTGCACCCTCACAGGGGCAAATATCAACTACGTGGGTAGTATCAGCATTGATGAAATCCTTTTGGAAAAAGCTGGTATCTTACCTTATGAGCAGGTGCAAGTAGTTAATAATGCCAATGGTCAGCGCTTTATTACCTATGCGATCCCCGCTCCAGCTCATTCAGGAATAATTGAGCTAAATGGGGGTGCGGCACGTCTAGGCATTATTGGCGATCGCTTGATTATAATGACTTACGGGCAGCTCACTCCAGAAGAGTTAAAAAGTTACTCTCCTACGGTAGTCATTGTGGACGAAAAAAACAGGCTGTTGGAAGTGCGGCGCTACGATGACCTGCTCAGTAAGGTCTAATTTCAAGGAAAATGTCAAATTTTGAGTTGTCGGATTCCCAGAGTTACATAACAGAAAAGTCATCTACCCTGCCCAGTAGCCCAGCAGGTGAATTTATCGTGCAATTCTGGGGTGTCAGAGGTTTGATTCCCACTCCCAGTAAAAACACCAATCGTTATGGTGGTAATACTGCTTGTGTAGAAATGCATGTAGCTGGGAAACGCTTGATTTTTGATGGCGGTACTGGCTTACGTATACTGGGTAAAACTTGGCAAGAACTGCAACAGCCACTAGAAGCCCATTTATTTTTTACCAACTGCCAATCAAATCGTATTCAAGGGTTTCCCTTTTTTGCTCCCGCATTTATTGGGGAAAATTGCTTCCATATTTACGGGACAGCTGCCTCAAATGGAGCCTCAATCAAACAATGTCTGTACGATCAGATGCTCCAGCCACACTTTCCTTACCCTTTACAGGTAATGCAGTCAGGATTGCAGTTTTACAATCTGACTTCAGAAAGTGACGTGAAGTTAGATGATGTCACCATTACAACTGCATTAATTAATCAAACTCAGCGGTCAGTTGGCTACCGAGTTACTTGGCAAGAATATAGTGTTGCTTACATCACAGATTTGCACCAGAATGCCGATCAAGTGGAGCGAGAGCGGATTTTAGAGTTCATTCAAGGCGTTGACTTGCTGATTGCCAATGCCACTTACACTCCGCCTACGTCTCACAACCATGATTCTGCTGATTTACTCTGGCAAGCTGCGATGAATGCTGCTCTGAGTGCTGGCGTTCAACGGCTAGCTATTTCTCATCATCACCCAGATGACCATGATGATTTTCTTGACCAGGTTCAAGTCGATATTAAATCTGCTTTTCCTCACGCCATACTAGCCCATGAAGGTCTAGTATTAGCTGTTGGTAAGTGATTTAAGACTCCTTAGCACTTTTAAATAATACTAAAGCTATTGTTCTGCTCGACATCGGAACGCATGATCAAGTTTATTAACTATCCGGTGATATCACTACACGCGCTTTGGGCACAGCATTGCTGTGCCCCTACTATTGCACACAATTAAAATTGGCTATCGCCCTTAAGAAGCATTTTGCAACTCAGCTGTGCGTACTGAAAGCTGCTCTGTCTTATTACCTCGCTGCAATTTCACCTGTAATATTTGACCAAGGCGACTGTCTTCCACAACATTCTGCAATTGTTCAGCACTGGTAATAGCTTTACCATCAACTTGAAGAATTACATCCCCGCGCCGGATACCCGCAGATGCCGCTGGAGAATTGGGAACAACTCGCATGACAAAAACACCATTGATTTCTGGTATCTGAATAGGAGAGTTGGGATCAGTGTTATTTTCCTTGGCAAGATCGGGTGTCAAAGTTAGCATTTGCACGCCCAAATAGGGGTGAGCAACTTTGCCATCTCGTTGCAGTTGCGTGGCGATCGCTTTGGCTTTATCAATAGGAATTGCAAACCCAATACCCATTGCATCAGGGCGAATGGCTGTGTTAATACCAATTACTTCACCTTGACCATTTAATAGTGGCCCCCCAGAGTTACCAGGGTTAATGGCGGCGTCTGTCTGAATGAAATCCAAGCGTTTGTCACTAATGCCGACTTGGGCGCTGGAACGTTTGAGGGTACTGACAATTCCCAAGGTAACGGTGTTATCAAATCCCAAAGGATTACCGACTGCGATCGCCCAGTCTCCTACTTGGACATTAGTGGAAGAACCCAAGGGGGCGACTGGTAAATCGTTACCAGCGTTAATCTTGACTACTGCCAAATCTGTGACTTCATCAATACCCTGAACCTTCCCTTCAAAGGTGCGGCCATCTTTGAGTCGGACTGTTACTTTATCAGCCTTATCGACCACATGAGCATTAGTCAAAACTAACCCGCTCTTGTCAAGAATGAAACCTGAGCCTAAACCGCGTAACTGCTGCTCAGAAGGCATCTGTTGGGAGAAACCGTCACCAAAAAACCGACGGAAAAAGGGGTCTTCCATAAATGGATCGACGCGGCGAGTAATTGTCCGCTCAGTATCAATGCGGACAACTGCTGAACCAACACGATTCACTGCTGCTGTGACAAAGCTAGTGCTACCGATCGCAGCACTAGCTGGTGATTGCCGTTGAGCAATCAGTTCTGAAGTATCTCCAGCAGTTATTGTGGGTGCTGGTTCGGCTTGGGAAGGTAACACCTGCAATGTGCTAACCGCTAGCACAACTCCTAGCGCGATCGCTAAAACATGAGTAGTGAATTGACGTAAAGACCGAGATAATTTGGGAAATCGCATAATCACAACCTAATTTATAAGCCTAATTGTTGCTTAGTCGTGACAAATCTATTTACAGTTATTTTTATTTCAGGTTTCGCCTGTTTCCACTACTGGGGTTAGGGCATTTTGCGAACTACCTGTAATCAACTTAATAGAAAATTTCACCCAAAAGCTATTATGGACATTTACCCTTTACAAGTTCGGTTTTTACCCATCAATAAAACTTTTGGATTGCCAATAAGATTAGTCAGATCTCTGTTCTAACTCTAGACTATGGATGAACTAACTTCTGTATAAAATTTCATTCCGACTAGCTGCACCTAGTTGGGGTAAGGAGTTGATGGCTGAATGTGGAGTCAGGGCAACAGGAACAGTTGCAGGTAGTTGTAATTGTTTGACAACACTCTGCAAAAGTTGGTCTTGTCCAGTCCGCAAACCCCAGACATTTGTCCCACGGTTGATAATAGCAAACCAAACCAAACCGCGATCGCGTGTAGGCATGACTCCCGCTAAAGCGCTCACATCCCGGAGAGTGCCAGTTTTGATCACAGTCGCGAGGGGAATGTGTCTAGTGTGTAGTGTCCCCCGGTGGTCGAATCCAGACATGGGGAACAAGTCAGCTAAATTCAGTTGATGTAGAGATGCCTCCGCTTGAATAGCCATAAACATGGCACAAACAGCTCTGGGGGAAATGCGATTTTCCGGGCCCAGTCCAGAACCATTGATTAACTGAATTTCTACTTGTGGCACCCTAGCAAGGTTAGCAGCAGTTGATTGGACTACAGTTGCTCCCCCCACTGAGTCTGCCAGCATCTCTGCCATATCGTTGTTACTATAAACATTCATTTCCTTGAGAAGTTGCTTCAAGGGCAATGAGCGATGACGCAGTAACAAAGTTTGTTGAGGGTTTGGTTGCGCCTCAACTTTCACCGCACCCGCAATTATAACTTGAGGTTTAGGCGTTCCCTTGGGCATGATTGAGTGTGTATAAATCGCAGGGCGACCCCAAGTTGCACGATTTAGTGTTTGCTTGAGCATCAGACCTGCTAGCATCGGCTGACGTTGAAAATTCATGGCAAAACTGCCAGTAATAATCAAATTCCCCTTTACTTGCTTGATGCCCATTTGATTGAGAGTATTACCAAGAGCGATCGCTTCTTCCCAAACAAACAAAGGATCGCCACGGCCTGTAATCACCAAATCGCCCTGCACAACTCCATTTACCACTGGGCCAGTGACACTCACCAAAGTATCAAATTGGTAATCTGGCCCCCAAGTTTTCAAAGCAACTAGTGAAGTGGCGATTTTAGTTAAAGAAGCAGCCGGCAGAGGAGTCGTACCTTGGTGATTTGCCATCAGCATCGGCCCCGACTGCATCCAAATACCCTGACTCTCAGCCAGATTTTGCGCCACCACTTTTGATGTGATCAGCTTTTTCAAATATTCCTGCACCGTAGTCGCCCCAGATGGATTTGGATCGGGGGCAAGAACCAAGCCAGGGCTACTTTGCCAAGTTAGTGCATCTAAGGCATCTAGAGGCTTAATTTGTACCCCAGCCATTTCCAGCCAAAGCGACACTAAACCTGAACCCAATAATTCCAGCATTTTTTATTCCTCTGTCAGGATTTGAAACGTTGTTTACTGTGCTAATATACAAGTTTTTTTACGAGAATCAGTATTGAGCCATAATAACTGGTGTTTTTCTCATCTGTAAGTAGGGTGAATTATATTGTTTTCGTGGCTTGCTTTGACAATGCCAAAATACCCATTGCTCATGAAGATAGCCGCATAAAAATAAAAATATTTTTGCTTTGTACAGATGCTACGCCGTTGGCGATGTCAACGACAGACTTTAACGCTTGTACCCTTACTCTTAAGCAAGCTATGCGGTAGCGTCTCCAACAAGAGAAGACTCGCTCTAAGCGTTCGTTTACTCCTGCCAAGAAGCCAGCTACGCGCAGCGTATCGCAGACAGCCTGAGAAGAAAAGGCTTTACGCTGCGCGATCGGTGACGTAATTCTATAACCTTGAAACAAGGATAGGGAAAGTAATTAAAGATTCTCTCCCTTTTTTCCCTTAATAAGCTAATCAGCATTCAAGTTGGATAATCTAGGGCAGATAAGATGTCCACCCCACAAAATATTGAGAAAATTTTAATATGCAAATTGGATGTATTTTAGCTTACCTACTTTCTTTCTGGATGTGCTGCATCCTCTGGTGAGGGAGTACCCATCTGGTTAATTGTGGCAATCATCTGATACAAGCGCCCTAAGTCACGTTGATTGAAGTACAAAATGAGGCGAGGTAGTCCAACAGTTTCATCTTGTGCTTCTTGAGGTAATGCCTGACTTTTTTCAATTCTTCCTTGAATAATAATGTCGCTAAAATCAGCATTGAGTTGTTCTAAAAGAGCGTCTGATATATCCGTCTTCAGGCGGATGACCAACTTATCGCTTACATAGCGGCAGGAATGATAAACCTGGTAAAAACGGGTGATAGCGTCACAAGCCACATCCAGGTTATCTGTCACCGTGTAAAGGCTGGGGTCTTCAGGATTGACAAGACCATTTTGCACTAATTGCTTATCAATATATTCGCTCCAAGAGCGCCAGTAATCACCACCAGGGCGATCGATTAAAACTAAAGGTACTGGCCCAAATTTACCAGTTTGGCTTAATGTCATACATTCAAAAGCTTCATCTTGAGTGCCAAAGCCTCCCGGAAACAAGGCTACAGCATCACTTTCTTTGAGGAGAAACAGCTTGCGGGTAAAGAAATATTTGAAGTTAATTAGCTTGGGATCGCCCTCTATAAAAGGGTTTGCTTGCTGTTCAAAGGGTAACTTAATGTTTAATCCAAAGGAATTTTCTCGCCCAGCACCTTCATGACCCGCTTGCATGATTCCACCACCACCACCAGTCATCACCATAAATCCTAATTGAGAAATAGCACGAGCAAACTCAAGGGCCATTAAGTATTCTGGCCTATCTGGAGCTAGACGAGCAGAACCAAAGATGGTGACTTTGCGAACGTGTCGGTAATCATAAAAAAGCTGGAAACCGCGCTCCATATCTGCTAATGCAGACGATAATATTTTCCAATCGAGACGCTCAATTTCGGTATCAGCTAGACGAATAATAGTAGTAAGTGCTTGCAGAATAAATTGCCGATTTTTTAATGTCGGTAAACGAACGAGCAAGTCAGCGATATCCGCCTGTAAAGACTCTAATGTGTCAAACGACGCAGATGAGGTCATGAGAACTGCCGCAACAATGGCACTATATTTTACGTGAACTACTTACACTCTAGCAAGCGGGATATAGCCCTCGAATGTGCAATTAGCAAATTTAGAACTGATTTTGAAGCCGGAAATTCTAAAAATTTTTTGATCGGGCTTGTTGCGATAATTCAACTTTTTCACACCATAGCAAGTTATCTCGGTCGAGCAATTGATAGAACTCCCTCACTGACGTTACTTGTCGCCACAATATATATCAGGGTTTGTCTAAAATGGTATGACTTACATCTATAGCGTATATCAAAGGAAAATTTTGTATCTTATTGCCAGATTTTTTGGGAATTAATGCCCATAATAAAAGCACTCTATCCCTAATCTAGGAAAGTAAAAAAACTCTCTAGACCACAATACCGTTCAGTTAAACTTAAAATCCTTGGTAGAGACGCGAAATTGGACTGGGCAACTCTTGGAGACGCTGCGCGAACGCCCCGCTATGCTAATGTCCCGTTGCGCTAACGCGTCTTTACAATTCAAAAATCAGTACCAAAAAATCCTTAACTAAAGCGTATTGCTCTAAAGGATCTTTTCTCGAAAACCCTCTCAATTACACTTCGACACATTAATGCATAATGTGAGCTATTTGTTAGTGCCTAAATCCTAGTAGAATATTTTCGCAAATCTAAGTAGGAAGATAGATGGAAGTTTCTGGACGCATCAATTACCCACTGAATCCTCCTCCCGCTGTTGAAGATTTTCCCGTCCTTCAAACTGAAAAATATACCCTACGGCTAGCTTCAACTGAAGAAGAATTAGAATCAATTTTTCGGTTGCGTTTTGAGGTTTTTAATCTTGAACTAGGCTTGGGATTTCCTGCTTCAAACTTTACCCAGATGGATATAGATAAGTTTGATGCGGTTTGCCATCATTTAATCCTAATCTCCAAACAAACAGGTAAAACGATTGGAACTTATCGGATGCAGACCTATATAATGGCTTCTCAAAGACTAGGCTTTGATGCTACCGATATATTTAATCTTAATGGAATTCCCAATTCTGTACTTCAGGTATCAGTAGAAGTTGGGCGTGTATGTATAGCTAAAGAATATCGCAATAGTCAGACACTTTTATTACTCTGGGAAGGGCTGGCAAATTATCTCATCTGGAGTAAAAACCAATATTTCTTTGGCTGTGCATCATTACTCACACAATGTCCTGGGCAAGCTAGTTGCGCTTATGATTATTTTCGGCAGAATAACTTGATGCATCCAAGTATTTTGGTTTATCCAAATTCACAATTTTGTCTAGAACTGACTCAAAATTGTCCAGATTCATCTAATGTTGAGATTCCGAAAATTTTGCAGGCATACTTAAATATTGGAGCTAAAATATGCAGCCTTCCTGCTATTGATCGGCAGTTTAAAACTATTGATTTTTTAACTATATCTAATATTGCAGACTTTGCTAGATGGCGTTATCCAAATCCTCTCAAAAAACCTTTACCACTGAGGATTTTTCACGATTAATGACTAATGAATCATCGTTAAGGCGAGCGACCAAATGAATTTCTCCTTGTGTACTTGCAAAAGCGATCGGCTTTAAGGGCTTGAATAACTGCATTTGATACTATACCCTGTACTATGCCGGAGGCAAAAAACAATCCTTTATTCGCCGTTAGAAAATTGAGAACTATAACCTGCAAAGCGATCGCTCAATGCACGGTAGCTATGGAGTCGCCTGACCACAGATACGGCTATACCTGGTGTATTTTACACTCCATTGATATCGCGGTTTCAAAACTAAATCCAGTTTTGCGGGATTTGATACAACCTTGCCCATTTCTTTTTGTAGTTAATAAAGGAGAGGTGTTGATTGCCATCTTCCCAATCAAATTAAAGTCCGTTGGCGATGTTTAACAAATAGGCTTTGCTTGAAGTCTTGGTTATATCTACGATGGGCGACCTCATCCAGCCCACTTAATTAGATGATTTGAAAAAACTTTTTAGGAAACGCACTTATGCGCCATCTCAAATTTGCTCCGAGTTGGTTGCGATTTTTAACTATCTTCTTATTGACGATGGGTATATTGTTTCGCTTTTCTAATCTTGATGGTAAAGTTTTTTGGCACGATGAAACTTATGCTTCATTGCGAATTTCTGGTTACACAATTAATGAAGCTAAACAGCAACTTTTTAATAATCGTGTGATTGGCAAAGAAAGTTTTGCTCAGTTTCAAGGTGTAAATCCAGAAAAAAGCCTAAATGACACAATTATGTCTTTAGCAAAACAAGATTCTCAACATCCACCGTTATATTACATAATAGCCAGATTATGGATGGAAATCTTTGGTAATTCGGTGACGGCGATTAGAAGTTTATCAGCCTGCATTAGCTTGTTGGTTTTTCCTTGTGTTTATTGGCTATGCCGAGAATTATTTAATGTGCCATTATCGGTTTCTGGTGTTGCGATCGCACTCATGGCTATCTCTCCAATTCACCTAGTATATGCCCAAGAAGCACAAGAATATATTCTTTGGTTAGTCACCATCTTACTATCCAGTGCGTCTCTACTGCGAGCCATACGCCTAGAAGATGAGCTAGCAAAACAACGACAAAAACCAGATTTGTTCGCTATCTGGAGCATTTATGCAGTCACTTTAGCCATTAGTCTTTATACATTTTTTTGGAGTGCATTTGTAGCAGTTGCTCACGGAATTTATGTGATGATAACAGCCAAATTTAAGTTTACTGAAACTGTGAGAACTTATCTGCTAGCATCACTAGTAAGTTTTTTAGCTTTCATGCCTTGGATAACAATTGTGATTGGTGACTTTTTTCAATTTTTAATTTCAGCAGATAAAACAACAAGTCAGTTAGATTTGATAGCTGCCTTTCCTTTTTTGTTAATGCAGTTAAGCCGGATTTTTTTTGATATAAACCTTAGTTTAGAAAATCCTCTAAGCTATTTAATTGCACTAGCTTTTTTAACTTTGGTAGGATATTCAATTTATTTTATTTGTCGAACAACTAACTATAAAATTTGGTCTTTTATCATCACATTAATTGTAATACCAGCATTACCCCTAATACTGCCAGATTTAATTGCTGGGAGTATACGATCGTCTATCGAAGGATATTTAATCCCATCTTATTTAGGAATCCAAGTAGCTGTTGCTTATCTACTAACTACGCAACTATACAATGGCAGCGTATCACACCGGAGCTTTTGGCAAATAATCATGGCATTAGTGATTATTTGTGGTTTGATTTCTTTTAAGGTGAGTTCCCAGGCAGACACTTGGTGGAATAAGGGTATGAATTCGGGTAATCCACAAGTTGCCCAAATCATTAATCAGAGTAATCGTCCACTTTTAATTAGTGATGCTTTGGGCAATAATTATGGTGATATCTTTTCTTTAAGCTATCTTTTGGAACCAAAAGTGCGATTTCTGTTGGTGAACAATCAAAAAATTCCTAAAATTCCTGATGGATTTACTGATATATTTTTACTCAATCCTTCAGATACTTGGAGCAAAATAATAGAAAAAAAATATAAATTCAAGACAGATATTGTTTATAATGATAACTATTATTCAATCTGGAAATTGGCTAAAATTCGTAATTTGCGCCGACGTAATATACAAATTAGTCATCTTTTAAGAAATAATTAACGGGTACATCCCAATTTTTATTTGTTAATGAGAAAATATTTTATAGAGGGTATGTACTAGACACTAAGTTACAGCTTATCAACAGGATAATCAAGGATTCCTACAAAAACATCATACTAAACCCACTTTTCCCACTTTACTAAATAGTTAATTTTGTAGCTAAATATACAGTCTTGTCTGGCAAATTGCTACCTCCGCTAATTGACTAACTCACTATCTACAATTGCAATAGTTTTGAGAGTCATAAAGTTGTTTCGTTAAAGTAGATAATTGTTGTACAAGTTATTGTGAAATTTAGTTATGCGACATCTCCAACTTGCTCCAAATAGGTTGCGGTTTCTTATTGTAGTTTTGTTAATGGTGGGTATATTTTTTCGTTTTTTTAACCTTGACCGCAAAGTTTATTGGCACGATGAGACTTTCACTTCATTGCGGATTTCTGGTTATACAGTAAATCAAGTCAGGCAGCAAATATTCAATGGTCGCATAATTAATAAGGAAAGTTTTGCCAAATTCCAAAGTCCCAATATGGAGAAAGGCTTAAATGACACAATTATATCTTTGGAAGTAGACGATCCACAGCATCCACCACTGTATTATATACTCGCTCGGTTTTGGGTGGAAATATTTGGTAATTCTGTAACAGTAATCAGAAGTTTATCAGCATGCATCAGCTTGTTGATTTTTCCCAGTATTTATTGGCTGTGTCGAGAATTATTTAAAGCATCGGCATGGGTATCGGAGGTTGCGATCGCACTCATGGCAATCTCCCCTATTCACTTAGTATACGCCCAAGAAGCACGAGAATATATTCTCTGGATAGTGACTGTATTACTATGCAGCGCTTCATTACTACGAGCATTACGGTTAGAATCAAAAGAGCGAGTGCTACGCATATTAAATTGGGGAATGTATGCAGTCACTTTGGTGCTTAGTCTATATACATTTTTGTTCAGTGGATTTGTCGTAGTTGCTCATGGTATTTATGTAATTGCCATTGCAAAATTTAGATTTACTAAAACAGTAAAAGCTTATCTATTAGCATCTTTAGCAGGGATTTTAGCTTTTACACCTTGGATAATGGTTTTAATAGTTAACTTATTGCAAGTAAAGAGTTCAACAGCATGGACAAAGAGGCATTTACCTCTAGACATTTTAATTAAATCTTGGCTTTTACAGTTAAATCGGATTTTTCTTGATTTAAACTTTGGCTTTGAAAATCCGTTTAGTTATGTAATTACGCCTATTTTTTTAGTTCTTATTGGATATTCTATTTATTTTATTTGTCGAACAACTAACTATAAAATTTGGTTGTTTATCGTCACACTGATTATGATTCCTGCATTACCTTTAATGCTACCAGATTTACTTTTTGGGGGTATACGCTCACTTGCCGAACGTTATTTATTGATTTCTTATTTAGGAATTCAACTAGCTGTTACTTACCTACTAGCTACGCAGCTACACAATAAAAGTTTTGCACGCCGGAGAATCTGGCAAATAATCATGGGAATTGTGATTATTTGTGGGCTAGTTTCTTATGGAGTGAGTTCTCAGGCTGAAACTTGGTGGAGTAAGGTTATTAGCTCTGGTAATCCACAAGTTGCAAAAATTCTCAATCAGGCTACTCATCCACTTTTGATTAGCAATGATTCTGGTATTAATTATGGTAATGTCTTTTCTCTCAGCTATCTTGTACAGCCAAAAGTGCAGTTTCAATTAGTAAAAGATCGTTCTATCCCCAATATTCCTGATGGGTTCACTGAGATTTTTTTATTAAATCCTTCAAATAGCTGGCGCAAGCAAATAGAAACAAATTATAATTATAAAACATTTGTTGTGTATGGTGACAATAATTACTTGCTCTGGAAAATAGAAAATCCACGTAGCAATGTATTTTTTGAAAAAATTAGGACTTAGCCAAAACTACACGCTACAAGTATGGACAATTCATGTAGACGAATTCGCGTTTCCTAAAAAAGAGGCTTTATTGCCCCTACCTGGAAATCATTCTTTTCGACTACCTATTTGCGTAACTTTATATTAAAAAATATTTCCATATAAACTGCGTCCACGTTGAAAACCGTAGTTCTGTATGAATAGAAAAACCCTCATCCCCCAGCCCCTTCTCCCAATATTGGGAGAAGGGGAGCCGGAAAGAAGTCCCTCTCCCTACTTGGGAGAGGGATTTAGGGTGAGGGCAAAAACTACGGTTCTCAACATAGATGAGGTTTATCTTTTAATATATGGAAATATTTCTTAGAGTCATCATTTTTTATAAGATATTCAAATACTTTTTGATTAAAATCAACTAAAAACAACAAAAATAAATATTAAACAAATTCTCATCTGAAATTAATTTAAGTAATGGTACGATGCTTTAAATTATCCTTTGTGATGAATTCAATGATTCATTGAAAGGTGTTGTATGCAAATAACAGATTTTCTTGGTCTTTTACATCCAGCGATCGCAATTATATTCGTGTTTCCACTCATCGGTACAGTAGTTAATTTTGCTTGGCAAACACGCCAACGTAGATTGCAAATTTTAGCAGGGAGTAAGAGTAAAATTCCTCCAGTGGTGGGTGCAGAACATAAGCAGTTAGGTGAAAGGCTCACAAGTGCAGTTGTTGGATTAACTTTAATCGGATTAAGCTACCCTATTGGCAAAAATATTATCAAAAATCAATTGTGGAATCAAACACCTTTTCAAGTGATTTTTATACTGCTAATATTTGCTGCCACCATCGCCTCATTAGTATTTCTTTATCGGGCAAAACAACGGGTGTGGCGGGCAGTTTTTGCAACTTTAACTGGTGCAGGTTTAGTAATTCTAGGCTGTCAAGATGGAGTCTATCGCCTCACCAATGAGTGGTATTGGTCACATTATTATATTGGAATTACCGCAGCACTGCTAATGATTTTTTCATTAGCAATTGTTCAAGATATTTATCAAGACAAGTCCAATCGCTGGCGTATCGTCCATACGATTTTAAACTGCATTGCTTTGTTGTTATTTATTGGACAAGGCATGACAGGAGCACGAGACTTGTTAGAAATTCCCCTGAGTTGGCAAGAACCCTATATTTATCAGTGTGATTTTGTTAATAAAACTTGTCCAACGCCAAATCCCCAAGCACCAAAATAAGCAAGAGAGAATAACTCATAACAATACCCTTCAGGAGTGCTGAGTGGGGAATCTCATTTATTTACTCAGAACTCGGAACGGGCTAAATGTCCCTCTACCCCTAACGTAACTGTTCTGCCCAATGCCCAATTATTATAATTTATTTGCCTAATCATTGTAGTGGCAGAGTGACAATTACTGTTGTACCAACACCTTGCTCACTTTCTAATTGAATATGACCACCATATAACTCTACACATTTTTTAACGATGGTAAGTCCTAGTCCTGTTCCTTGAATTACACCCACATTACTGGCGCGATAGAAGGTTTGAAATAGATGAGTTTGATCGCTGCTATATGTAAATTACTTAGAGCTAGACTCAGTGCTATATTACAGTCAACGACCACAAATTCTTGACTGCGAGTCTCCATACGAGAATAACACTAGCAAGTCTTGAATCAACTGCTGCATCTACTTTGTTTTATCAATCATATATTCATCCTACTGTTTTGTAACGCTTTATGCTAGATGCATCGGGGTTTTTGACTACGATATCTGCGGTAAGCAATTTAAGACACGTAGAGATAATGTAGCTCATCACACAAAAAATAAGTGGATAATTGTAGCTGTTAGACCATATATCCACTCGATACTTACTCTATTAGGGTGATTACAAAAACCTGACAAGATGATTAAAACTTGAGAAAGTTCAAACCAATTAACGTGACTCAGTTCCTTGATTAGGGCTACCTGCTACAGAATCATTTTCTGGTGCTTCTGGAGTAGCAGTTGCTTTACCATCAGTCTTTTCGGCATCACCGGTTTTGCGGATACCTTCTTCAATAGGGGTTTGATAGCCACCAGAAGCGCTAGGCGTAGCTTCTTGATTATTAGATTTTTCTTTTGGATCTTCAGCCATGACTACATTCCTAATCATTTATTCTTGGGATTATCTTAAAAAAATTAGGGGTGTGAGTGTATCTATCTAGAATATAGTTATGGCTGATTCGTCCCTCTATCGTAAGTATTGTTTAGTACTACTCATATATGCTGATAAAAATCCATAAATATAGAATTTGTTAACCTTAGAACCCTTACTGTTGTTAAGGGAGAACTTGGAATGGGCTTTATGTCCAAGATGCTTTTAAAATTGCTTTATAGATAGTTGACACGAAACCGCAAATATCTGACTGGATCTGAATGAATAGTATGGTGTGATGATTATGATACAAGCTATGAAAGTGTAATTAATGAACCAGAGCAATCTATCGTTACCATCTGGATGTGTCCTTCGCAAGGCAACCTCTGCGGATCAGTGGTCGATTCGATTGCTGGTATTTTCAGCCAAACTCGACCCAACCCAATTAAATTGGCAGCAATTTTGGGTAATTGAATACAATGAGAATCTTATAGCTTGTGGACAACTGCGTAATTTTTCAGGGGCACAAGAACTTGGTAGCTTGGTCGTTGCATCAGCTTGGAGAGGTCGCGGTTTGGGTAGTTTGCTAACGCAGCATTTGATTAATACAGCAACGCAAGCACTTTATCTGGAATGCTTAGGTCAACGACTGGTGCAGTTTTACAGTCGCTTTGACTTTGTGCCAATATCTTTTGAAGACTTGCCACAATTTCCCAAGACAATAGGCTTATCTACGCTCAAGGAGAAATTTAGATTCTCGCAGTTAGCGAAAAGGCTGCTCAAAGTTCCTGTGGTGTTTATGGAATATCAAGGTCAGACTAATTCGTAATTTAAGATATGCAGAACAAGGCTTGATACAAAACGTTTCCAACCTTTTATTGCCTCCATTTTCAAATCGGAGGTTTAGCAAAAATTGTTAGTAAGACAGGCCCTAGTAAATAATGGTGATTCAAACACAATACCCCAGCAGAGGAGCCAAGAAGTTGACGTTGATTAGGGCTGTAGAGTCTAATTCCACGGGGAGTAACTGGCAATAATTGAGGTTCTGTCTCTATTTTGGAAGTAATGTCAACCAAATAAAAGCGTCCACCAGGAGAAAGTACCCGTGCTATCTCACTAACCACCTGTTTAGGTTCCAAATAGTGCAAGAAGCTGATAGTACTGAAAACGGCATCAAATTGACCATCAGCAAAGGGAAGAGACTCAGCTTTGCCCTCAATATAAATTAAGCGTGGACGGTGGCGGTTGCTCTGTCTTGCTACCCGCAACATATTAGCAGATAAATCCAATCCGGTAGCTCGTAGATCGGGAAACTGAGTAACAAGGCGCTCAAGCAAGCGTCCAGTACCACAGCCGATATCAAGTACATTTGCTAGCTCTGGTAAATCGACGTACTCCAGTAACCGTTGGTGAACGGCTCGATAAAACACTGAAGGAAAGAACCAATCGTAACTTGATGCCCATAGGTCAAAAAGTAGCTTTTTGTGATTAAAAAAGTCATCAGTCATTAGTTTTCGCAGTTTCCTCAAACCTGGATGCTTTTTGAGGGTAAGTTTAGCTGCGCCTCCAAGAATTTGGTTAACAACACAAATAAACTATAGCGGTTCTGAATTGTCTGTAATATCGGGCTTTTGTTGGGTTAGTTACACGAAGCTAAAGACTGGTTAATATCTAGGTTCAATGCCAGATACAATTAATGTTTCTACCGACTTGCTATCAAGGGGTTGGGAGAAAAAATATCCCTGTGCATATTTGCATTTCATAAGTCTAAGTTGTGCGAGTTGCTCCAGGGTTTCTACGCCCTCTGCTATTACATCTATGTTTAGATTCTGTGCTAGAGCGACGATCGCTTGAACAATCTCTAAGTTTTCTCCATTAGCACCAATCTTAGCAATAAAGGAACGATCGATCTTCAAGGCATTACTGGGAAAGCGGTGCAGGTAACTCAAGGATGAATAGCCGATGCCAAAATCATCTAAGTGTAATTGGATATTCATCTGTTGTAGTTGCAAGAGCATAAAAGTTGCTAATTGAATGTTCTCCATAAGTACGCTTTCGGTAATCTCCAGCTTTAAACTGCCACCTTCCAAACCAGTCTCTTGGATAATTTGGTTAATTTGCTCAATCAGACCGGGTTGTGAAAACTGCTTAGTGGAAAGATTTACACTGATTGTCAAGGGTGGGTCAATAGGAAATTGTACTTGCCAAGCACGCATCTGCCGACAAGCCTCGCATAGTACCCAATAACCAATAGGGATAATCAGCCCAGTTTCTTCTGCCAGGGGAATAAAGTTGTCTGGAGATACTAATCCGTATTGCGGGTGCTGCCAGCGAACGAGAGCCTCGAAGCCAATAATTTTGTAAGTTTCTAATAAAACAATTGGCTGGTAGTAAACCTGAAACTCCTGGCGTTCAACTGCCCGTCGTAGATCCATCTCTAACTCTAATAGCTGCGTTACTTGGGTGTACATGGTTGAGTCAAATATTTCATGGCGTGCCTTACCCAATGCTTTAGCGCGATACATTGCAATGTCAGCGTCGCGCAAGAGTTCCTCCGCTCGGTTGTAACTACCCCTGCTCAGGGCGATACCAATGCTGACGGTGGTAAATACCTCGTACCCACTGAGTTGGAACGCAGATGTCAGAGCTTCGTGTATCCGCTCGGCTACGCTTGTTACGTCATTGATGTTTTTGAGATCGTCAAGCAAAATTGTAAACTCATCTCCCCCGAGACGAGCAACTGTGTCTCCAGCACGCAGGCAATTCTCCAATCTCCGAGCAAGGGCAGTTAGTAGTTGATCGCCAATTGTATGACCGAGACTGTCGTTGATAACTTGGAAGCGATCTAGGTCTAGAAAGAGAACAGCGAATATATAGTCTGTACGTCGTTTTGTCAGCATGAGCGCACGCTCTAGCCGTTCCATAAATAAGGCGCGGTTTGGCAGACCAGTTAGTACATCGTGAAAGGCATCATGAATTAATTGCGCCTCTGCAAGTTTGAGAGCAGTAATGTTGCGAGCAATACTTAAAATAAAATATACTTCGCCATCGCTAGCTAATTCAGGCACTAGACGGGTATGGTAATGTCTTGTTTGCTGGGCGATCGCTAAACTGCATTCAAACTCCGTTTCTTCTTTCGTTTGGAAAACTTGCTGGAGCTTGCGATCGCATATCCGGCAAAATTCTTCCGGCAGGTTTAACTCTGCGTTTGTTTTGCCGATAAATGTTTCGGCTGATATTCCTGTAACTTTTTCAATAGCTGGATTAACGTAAACGTAGTGCAATTGAGGGTTAAATCTGGAAATAATATCAGGTGCATTTTCAACTAGTGCTTTGAATTCTTGCTGGCGACGCGCTAATGCCTCCAGAATTTGGTTGCGCTCGGTGATATCCTGAAAGACCAAAACTGCACCTGTGATGTTACCTTTGTCATCTTTAATCGGTGCAACACTATCATCAATTGGTATTTCTGTACCGTTTTTAGCAATAAGTATCGTCTGTTCTGGTAAACCAACAGTAATGCCCGACTGAAGGACTTGCTTTACAGGACTTTCAATTATTATACGAGTTGTTTCATGAGCAATATTGAATACTTCTGCTGCTTCTTTACCAAACGCATCTGAATAATTCCAACCCGTCAGTACCTCCGCAATTGGATTCATAAAAGTCACAGTTCCAGATTGGTCGCTAGTAATCACAGCATCTCCAATACTTTTAAGTACAGTAGTCAGCCATTGTTCATTCTGTTTTAATTTTTTTTCCATCCGATGTTTAGAAAGAGTAATTTCAATCGTGAACTTTAATTCTTTTTCTTTGAAGGGCTTGAGAATGTAGCCAAACGGCTCTGTTCCCTTTGCTCGATTCAATGTTGATTCATCTGCATTAGCAGTCAGATATATGACTGGAATATTAAAAATATTATGAATTATCTGAGCGGCCTCCACACCGTCCATATTTCCTTTGAGGTGAATATCCATTAAAACTAAATCTAGAGAATTATCTGCTGCTTTCTTAATTGCTTCTTCTCCAGAATCAGCAAGCCCCAGAACAGTGTATCCAAATTTCCTTAGCCGATTTTGTATATCCATTGCCACGATGAATTCATCTTCAACAACTAATATATTTACTGGGTTCATGTTTTTATTGAAATTATAAATTTATAGTTTAGTCGAAAATATAATTTTATACTTCACTCCGTTATTGCTGCTAAAATCGATATTGCCTTTTAGCTGATGTGTTAGACCTTTTACTAGTCGCAGACCTAATGATTCTGTATTGTGAAAGTCAAAATCTTGGGCAAAACCGACACCATTATCACTGATAGTAAGTGTATATAAGTTTACTTTGTTTGGGTAAAAGTCAATACAAATTTCTCCCCCCTCTGTTTGGGTAAAGGCATATTTTAGGGAATTTGAAATAAGTTCATTGATAATTAAGCCGCAAGGAATAGCTGCATCAATGACTAGAAAAACCTCCTCAACATTCATTTTCAAGGTAATAGCGCTGGAATTAACGTTGTATGAATAAAATAAATTAGTTACTAAATCTTGAATATAGTCGGCAAAATTAATTCTTGCCAAGTCTTGAGACTGATAAAGTTTCTCGTGGATCAGAGCCATTGATTCAATCCGGTTCTGGCTATCTTTGAATACCTCAAGGGCTTGATTGTCCTTGAGATACTCTGCTTGCAGGTTGAGCAGACTAGAAATAATCTGCAAATTATTTTTTACCCGGTGATGAATTTCTTTCAATAGCACCTCTTTTTCTTGAAGTGATGCTTTAATCTGCTCCTCTGCTTGTTTACGCTCCCGCCTCACTAGTGCCTCGCGCAACTCGCGGGCAACAGCAGGGGTTAGTCGCGCTAAATTGCCTTTGATAATGTAGTCATGGGCACCAGCTTTCATGGCGGCGACTGCGGTATCTTCACCAATAGTTCCTGAGACGATAATGAATGGCAGGTCAAGTCCACTTTCCTTAACCTGCTTCAATGCAGCAGGGGCGCTAAAGGTGGGCATAGAATAATCGCAGATAACGATATCCCATATTTGCTCTGCGATCGCAGCTTTCATGGCTGTGGGTGTATCAATCCGTTCAAAGGTTACTTCATAGTCACCGCGTTGTAGTTCACGCAGCAGCAACAAAGCGTCGTCTTCTGAATCCTCAACAAGTAATACGCGCAGTGGTATACCCATGTAATTCGTAATTCGTAATTAAGAAAGTCAGCCTTGCGTTTATAACCTGATTTTGGAGGATTGGTATAAGCTAAACCTCATCTATGTTGAGAACCGTAGTTTTTGCCCTCACCCTAAATCCCTCTCCCTACTTGGGAGAGGGACTTCTTTCCGGCTCCCCTTCTCCCAATATTGGGAGAAGGGGCTGGGGGATGAGGGTTTATTCTATTCATACAGAACTACGGTTTTCAACGTGGACGCAGTTTATATCCTCGGCGGTGATTCGTTTAAGACAAACCAGTACAATCCTAGTTGTCGCACTGCTTCACTAAATTGGGAAAAGTCTACTGGTTTGCGAACATAGCTGTTGGCTCCCGAGCTGTAACCATTGATTAAGTCTTGCTCCTCCTTGGAGGAGGTGAGAATGACAACGGGAAGAATTTTTGTCCTGTCGTCGGTTCGCAGGTGTCGTAAAACTTCCAGACCATCCATTTTAGGCAACTTCAAATCTAGAAGGATGAGATTCGGCATAACGCTCATGTCGCGAGCGGCGTACACACCTTTACCAAAGAGATAATCTAGGGCTTCTACCCCATCGCGTGCCACTACTACCTCGTTCAGAATATTGTTTTTCTTGAGTGCGCGCAAGGTTAGCGCTTCATCGTCAGGATTATCTTCTACAAGTAAAATCATGTTGTATTCCTCTATTTAAAGGGTGAAGTAAAATGTTGCGCCTTGCTCCACTACGCTTTCTGCCCAGACATGGCCACCATGACGGTGAACAATGCGCTGCACAGTAGCTAGTCCAATGCCAGTACCTTCAAACTCAGTCATGGCGTGAAGGCGTTGAAAAGCACCGAAGAGTTTGTCAATATAGGCCATATCAAAGCCTGTGCCATCATCACGAACAAAATACACGTGGCTGTCATCTTGCTGCAAAAGCCCAAATTCTATCCGTGCTTTTGGATGTTTTCCTGTAAACTTCCAGGCATTACCCAGTAGGTTTTCTAGCACAATCCTTAACAGATGAGCATCACCATTAGCAACCAATCCCGGTGTAATGACAAACTCCACTTGGCGTTCTGGTTGTGTTTTGTGCAACTCTGTAGCGATCGCCTCCACCAATGCGCTAAAATCGACCTTTTCGTAACGCATCTCACTACGCGTCAATCGTGACAGATTTAGTAAATCGTCGATCAGTTGTGCCATTCGCTGGGTGGCTGCACGCACTCGTTGGAGGTAATTTTGACCTAGCCCGTCTAGCTTGTCAGCATAATCTTCTAGTAGTGCTTGACTAAAGCCGTCGATACTGCGCAAGGGGGCCCGCAGATCGTGAGACACAGAATAACTAAATGCTTCCATCTCTTTGTTAGTGGCTTCGAGTTGTGCTGTGCGTTCTGCAACTCGCTGCTCAAGCTGGACGTTCAGGCGCAGAATCTCTGACTCCGCCTTTTTGCGCTCATTAATTTCAGTTTGCAATTCTTCGTTAGTGTTTCTCAGTTCAGCAGTCCGTTTGTTAACCTCTATCTCTAACTGATCACGAGCCTTTTGCAGAGAATTTTCCATCCGTTTGCGTTTGATGAGTTCCTGATTGGTGATTGTGGCTGCGAAACCGACGATAACAGAAGCGATAATGCTGCCAAAAATAGTTAGCAAAGTTGTTTGATGAGCGCTGGCGTTCGCCTTCATCAATCGCTGTTTCAACAACTCATTTTCTTCTTTCTCCATAGCTGTAGTCAGCATTCGGATGTCCTCCATGATCTGCTGACCCCGATCTGTCTGAACTATTTGCAGCGCGGATTCTAAATTTTTGCTCCTAGCGTTAATCGTCTGTTCAATCAAAACCAGTTTTTTAGCAATTAATGGTTCAAGGCGATCGAGCCGCCGCTGTTGATTGGGATTATCCGCAGTCAATTGGCGCAGAGTATTAAGTTTCTGAGCAATCTCGCCAGTTGCACTGCGATACGGTTCCAGATACCGTTCTTTGCCGGTAAGAAGATAGCCCCGTTGTCCAGTCTCTGCATCTTTGATCTGTGACATTACATCTTTCGTCTTTTCAAGCACCTCGCGTGTATGTGTTACCCATTGAGCGTTTTCTTTATACTGAAGCAAACTAAGATATGAGATTACGCCAACACCAGTCATAATTGCGACTGCTATTACAAAACTGCCTGTATTCTTTTTATAAATAGCCCATTCCATTTTTTACCTTCCTAGTTGAAAAAGTAGCTGCTGACTAAAGTGGTAAAAACGGTGAGCCAGCGCTGTAGATCGGTAACAGTTGCTCTTTACTGGCTATCTTCTTTTTTCTACGAGAGGCTACGTCAAACAGACGCTCCGCGATCGCTGCGTTAGCGCCGCTAGGATCGTCATAGTTTTAGTAACTGATACCAAGTTTCTTAACTTTGAGAGCGAATTAGCTCTAATAAAGGATATCTATATTGGTTAATGATTGTGAGCGTATATTTTCTGAGACATAAGAAGGCAAATAATAAATTTTGTTAAATTATTCAGTATATTTCCGTAGCCATTTTCACTAGCTTTTCGCTTGCATTAATTACATTAATATGCTATTTTAACCAGTAATTGCACTTAAAAACCTTCAATTATATTAGCTTGATATTAAATTGATCAATCAATACGCAGAGCAGATTAGATATAGGACTAATATTTGATTTCTGAAAAATCTCCGTACATTTGAAGAGTGGTAAAATCACTCGTTTGTGTGTCGGATAAACCACTCGAACAGCCATTTGAGATGAGAGAACGAAGGAATTAAAGCACAGAAACGCCACACTCAGGTTTTAGCTTGTAACTAAATATCCTCAATTGGATTTTGTGATAGTCTTTTTCAGAAATCAAATATGATTACGATAGCTGTAATACACAAATGCAAATACTCTTACCTTCTTCAAATAGCTCTTTGCCGCAGATGTCGCCCATCAAACCCTTGCTTAATCCAATTCAGACATTCATATTCAGATTTGAATAACTTTGGAGCTGCAATATTATTCAATAACTCTGGTGGGTAATGGTCATAAAAGTATTTGTCTCCTTCTTGGAAGATGATAATCAAATTGTTCCGATAAATGTAGCGAGACTTAAAACTATCTCCGCGATGAACAAACTCGGAATTTTGATCGATATGCTCTTTAGCAATATCAATGATGTTACTAATGCCACTTCCATAGATTCCTGCTGGATTTTCTGCTTTATGAAATTGGCTTTTGTGTCCAATCTCAGATAACAATTTATACGAATAAATCTCGTAATTATCCGCTTTCCCAAAAATAAATGGAATGATGAGATATCCTTTGTATGAGACTGAATTTTCATAAAGAAGACGACTCATCTCAACCTCCTTTGGTGGAACTGCTCTGAAAAAATTTGCTTTAACAGAAAAGTATGACAATACTAATTATCTACTAAATACGCTTACCATAAACTGAGTTGATTGGGGGGATGCTCAAGGTTATTCCAAGGTAGGGGTGGAATTAGTGTACCACTTTGTTCCAATAGCTGTTGGAAGTGACGGGCTGTATTGGGCGATCGCGCTTCTATTGGACAATGGACAAAGAAATAAATTCGCACTCCCATCTGTAACCATTCCTGAATCTGTCTTACCCACTCTTCCATAAATGGCTGATTCACTGATAAATTCGGATGAGAAATAAACCGAATCAGAGTAAAAGGTACTGTCACACTCAATTGCAACGGTAACTTTGGTTTGCGCCGTTCCGATTGTAATTGGGGGTCATCATCTCCAGTGTAAATGGGGCGCGAGTCTAACAGTACTCGTCCGACACCTAACTTTTCTAAAAGCGCCGTCAAATTACTAGCATGGGGTTCCTTGAACCAGTCGGGATGCCGAACTTCCACTGCTAGGGGTGCTTCTGTATGCGGCCAAGCTTCCAGAAAGTTGGACAAATCGTCAAGTAATGCAGGTGCATAACTGGGTGGTAACTGGGCAAACATTGGGCCAAGATGCTTACCTAAAGGGCGCATCCCCTCCAGAAATTTTAAAGCAGCTGGTATATAAGGTTTTAGCAACCCTTGATGGGTAATATCTCGCGGTAATTTTAGACAAAATTCAAAACCTGTTGGTGTTTCGGCAGCCCAACGGGTTACAGTTTCTTGGTTAGGCACGGCATAAAAGGTGGTATTACCTTCTACAGTGGTGAAGCGACGACTGTAAAGATGGAGAAAATCGGCAGTGCGAGTACCTTGGGGATAGAGTTCGCCTACCCAACCTTTATATGCCCAAACAGCACAACCGATGAAAAAGTTCACAGTGCTTAAAAGCCTTGATGTATCATATTCAATTTTACAGGCAGATTGTAGGAATGGATGAAGCTAGTACCGCAAGGCGGAAGTCATAAGTCAAAAGTCACGCATAATTATATTCCAAGCTCTTGCGCCATTTGAAATGATATGTTTATTTACGCCATGCTGTACTAGGTCAAATTCCCAACTTGTTAAAAAAAATCACAGATTTTTTCTTAAAATGCTTGATTGCTTTCTCATTTCAGTAAATTTAGCAAGCAAAAAGGCATATTGCTTTCTCTTTTCAGTAGATCGCGTATTCATTTTAGTGTTTTAGGCAAGCAAATAGGCATATAGCAGTTTTTAATTGCATTGCATAGGAGTAATTTATGCATCAATACGTTTCAATTAAGGGTTATTGGTGTAAATAATTGGTTTTTTAAGACGCGATAAATCGCGTCTCTACATGAGGGTTTTGGTGTTATGGCACAACCTCACTTATTGATAAATTGAACCATCAGGCATAATTGCCCCTGCTAAGTTAGTCCCAACTAGTTTAACTAGAAGACGCTCACCAGAGCGAATCCGCGCTCCCGTCAAGTCGGCTCCTCGCAAGTCGGCACCACTGAGATCCGCTCCAATCAAATTAGCAGCGCGTAAATTCGCTTCCCTGAGATCGGCTAAAAGTAGATTTGCTCGAAATAGATTTGCTTCAGATAAATTTGCACCTCTGAGGTTGACTTTGTGCATAAAAGTATCGCTAAGATTAGCACCGCTCAAATTGGCATAACTCAGATTTCTGCCAGATAAGTCTTTATTGCTCAAATTTGCCCGACTGTAGTCTTTGCCGCTTAAATCTGAGTTTGGTTTTGGTGGTCGCTGGGTTGTTTGAGATGGTTTTTCCTCTTGAGGTTGCGGTGAGTGATGTGTGGTTTGATGTGTGGTTTGATGTGTGGTTTGATGTGTGGTTTGATGTGTGGTTTGATGTGTGGTTTGATGTTTGGTTTTTAGAGAGCGCAACTTTTCACGAGCTTCATTTATAGCTTTCAGCTTGTCTTGCGCTTTCTGCTGTAAACGGAGATTGTCTTTGGGAATGCGATCGGGATGCCAAACAAAGACTAAATCTTTGTAAGCCTGGTTCACTTCTTCAAGTGTTGCTCCAGGCTCTAATTCCAAAACTCTATAGTACCGCTCCAGATCGCTCATACGATATTTTGGTGGACAATCAACTTAATTATGAGTGATGGAGCCATCTATACGCTGCATTATTTGTTATGGATTATAGGGCAGGGGGCAGGAGGCAGGAGGCAGAAGTTTTTTAATTTTTAATTTTTAATTGATTTCTCATCTTCCCATCTCTCCATTTCTCCATCGAGCGATCGCTCTAAAATATGCTGCAACTGGAATCTGATAGACTTCAATATAAATCCAAACAATAATTGATAAATGTGATAAGAAGGTTAATATTGTCCAAATATATGGCATCCAGGTAATGGGTTCTTTCAGATTAGCAGGAAAATAGTAAGCTACTATGCCAATTAGAGTAGTAGGAAAAATTATAAAAATTGCTGCTGCTAGTCCATAACCCCAACCTAATTCCACACCTTCCAACTGGCCTTCTGTCCAACTAAACCCATTCCAACGCCAAGTTAAAGGTGGTTGCCTAGAAGGCATCTTGATTTGCTGTTGTTCTAAGTTGACTGTAAAAATCTCTTGGCAAAAGTCACAAGCCATAGCTTCCATCAATGGCATGTGAGAAATCTTACCTATTCGACAGACTGGGCAGGGATAAGCTCCATAATAGTCGAAAGATTGGGTTAAGATTTTGGAACTGGGCATAATGAGACTGATGATCCTAAAAAATTGATCTGGTCAATGAGGACTTGGGTAATAATGTATGGCGGTTGTCAATTCCCTGCAATCAGCTTTCGTAAGATGAAATCATAAGTCAGGATAATTATATATTTTAACTTCTCAATCCTGGCTTTTTCTTCTGAGGTTATATAACTATCGTAATGTCTAATGACAAGCCGCTTTTTTCGCTACGCAAATAAGCAACTAGTGCCGCAAGGCGGAAGTCAAAAGTCAAAAGTCAAAAGTCAAAAGTCAAAATGAATACAGCATAAGCATTTCATTGATTTGGAATGGGTGGTTTCTTTACGCCGTGTTGCACTAGTACAATCAGAACAGGGTGTGATTTTGAATTGTGCAAAGCGTTATTAGTCTTAATCCCCAGAGTTGTACTGAGTCTATCGCTTTTTTATAGTTTGTGCAGGTCTTGACAAAGCCCACTCTTCCTGCTAATGTTAATTTATATAAATATATTTCTTAGATTTTTCAGCAAAAACCCTGCAAATGCTTAACACAAATTCCTACTTTTATTTTTGGTTTAGGGTGGTTCACCGGGAGTGAATTAAGTTTCCTAATGGAAACCACCCGGTGAACCGCAGAGCAAACTCTGCGGTTTTTGTTTTTTTAAGGAGAATTTCATTGTCATGACTTATTTCAGTAGCTGGTTTTATGGCTTTTACTTTTGGCCCAGAATAAATTCCGGGTAAATAGCGTCATGCTAATGAATCAGAACGCGCCCGGAACTCTTAAAGGTTTCGGGCTTTTTTGTTGTTACCGGAGATTGGGGAGTGGAAAACACTCTTATCTTAATACCCATCCCCAATGCCCAATGCCCAATACTTAATTTCTCTGGAGAATGTAATCATGATTAATGCCAAACTTGCTGCACAATCCCATCTAAACCACCAGACAATCGTTAAAATCTCGGAAGAAGTCGCTTTCGGCGGTGAAGAACTGGTAATTATCGGCGGCCCCTGCACTGTTGAAAGCTTAGAACAAATGGAGATAGTCGCCCAAAAGTTATCTACTGCATCAGTACAAGGGTTGCGTGGCGGTGTCTACAAACCCCGCACATCTCCTTACGCTTTCCAGGGTATGGGAGAGTCAGGGTTAGAGATTTTAGCCAGGGTGCGATCGCATTACAATATGCCAGTTGTCACGGAGGTGATGTCAATTTCCCAAATTGAAGTAGTCGCCGCTCACGCTGATATGCTTCAAGTTGGTAGCCGCAATATGCAAAACTTTGATTTGCTCAAAGCTTTGGGACAAGCTGGTAAACCAATACTGCTCAAACGTGGTTTAGCAGCGACTATTGAAGAATTTGTCATGGCTGCTGAATATATCCTTAGCCACGGGAATCCTGATGTGGTGTTGTGCGAAAGAGGTATTCGCAGTTTCGATGATTATACCCGTAACGTCCTAGATTTAGGGGCAGTGGCAGCACTCAAGCAAATAACTCACTTGCCTGTAATTGTAGATCCTTCTCATGCCGTCGGTAAACGGGAGTTGGTAGCACCTGTGGCTAGGGCTGCGATCGCTTGCGGTGCAGATGGATTAATTATTGAATGTCACCCAGAACCAGAAAAATCTGTTTCTGATGCCCGTCAAGCACTTTCTTTAGAAGATATGGTGCATTTAGTTAATAGTTTAAAGCCTGTAGCCACAGCCGTTGGGCGTATTATATCAGATGTCGGGGCGGGTTTAGAACCTGCCCCAATTTTTTGGGCTGCTTAAATTTCACACAAGGCGATCGCTTGAATGTCTGAGTCAAAATATTTCTTTTAGCTTAAGGACAAACAGCGATCGCTTTCGTAAAATAAACTTGTAACTTCAGCTATTCCATTGGTTCTCAAACGTATTTTTGCAACACAATCTTCTATAGATAAATTTAAATTATCATTTTAAAAAATAAGACTATTTGATTTTATTCTACAAGTCGTTTTATCCTGAAATCAGTAGATATTTTAACTTTTACTAAATTGCCTAAAGAAGTTTTAGTATACGGATATTTCAACTTTAAGAACCCAAAGAAGGACAATAGCTAAATGTTAGAGCAGCAGATTGATTGCCCCATCAAACCTAAGACAAGTGCAATGATTATGAAACTTTTTCAAATCACTCTAGTGGTCTTAGCACTTTTGATAAACTTAGTAATTGCTTTCCCCTCGTGGGCAGAAAGTACGCTTTCTTTAACTAGCAATCCTAACAACTTTCAAGTTGGGCAAAAAGTGATTTGGCTTTACAAGCCCCGCACAGATTCTAGCGATGTCCAAAGAATTCCTGCCGAAATAGTCAAGTTAAGTTCCAAGCAAGTGCAAATCAAGGTTTACAAACATAACAACGAATTTGTTAATCGTTGGGTGAATCCAAACAAGCTTGAGAATTCGACAAAAGTTAAAGAGTCAGTACTCTAGAATTCCACTAGTTTAATCGGTGCTGCTATAGCAATCTTAAATGAGATTGTGAAAATTTTTATTATGGTCGTCCTTGGTCATTTGTGCTACCCTGCGGTCAGCCGCTGGTGCGTCTATGTTATTTTTGATTACAAAGGACAAATGAATAATGACAGCCAACTCCAAAAATATTTTACAAATGATTTAGAACTCCTATAGGATGTTCTCATTTGTTCTATAAAACAGTGTTACTTTTTTAGCATAGATTAACCTTGTTGAATATTTCAGAAGCTCAGGCGGATTAATCCCACGCTCCTAAAAGTGAGACGTGGGATTTCTGCTAATATTGTTAAAACTCCCTTGTGTGGGTTTCGTTTTCATAATTAGGATCTTCAGTACCAAGCAGTTTGTCCCAGAACGTAAAATACAAACCGTAGTGTACTTTATACTTACGATGATGTATGGAATGATGCATAGAACCAATAAGCCACTTTCCAATCCAGTAACTTTTAGATGAGGAGGGAAATAGCTCAAATCCAAGATGGGTAAACACTGCCCATACTGTCATAGTTATAAGTGCGGCAACTAAGGTGACAAAATGCAGCGGAACTATGAAGCTTACACCTACAAAGAAAAGTGCTTGTACGATCGCTTCCGGCAAGTCGAAGGCAGAGGAACTCCAGGGTGTTGGCTCGCCTGAACGGTGGTGTCCATAATGCATCCATCTAAAAATTAGCGGCTGGTGAAACATCCGATGGATAAAATAAAAGTAAGTATCCTGAAGAATTAGCACTGCAATAAAGCTAACTATTAAATACCACAGTCCGTATTTCCAGATGTCAGCGTATAACAGCGTTGCTCCCAAATTATACTCTGAGATCATAAATGCTCCAGAAATAGCAAAAACTACTGTGGAGATTACTGATAATTCAATATCCTTTTTAATGGAACAATTCATCAACGGTTTCAAACGCAAACTCTTGTTGGCGAGAGACTTCCCCAGAACTAAATAAAAGAGCAAGTATGCTCCACCAGCAATCAGAAAGTATCGGGCAAGAGTGATAGCGAAGAAGAAAAAGCAATAATACCAAAATGAGTGGTTCGTCAATTAGACCCATCCGTAATATTAATTCGGTGAAATGAAAATGCTGATTATGTCCAATTGTTTTGGTCTTCATTACCAAAAATAAGCAAATTACGATTTAATTTGTTAATCGACAAAATCCACTGCTTATTTTACAACATCAAGTAGTTCAGTAAATATATATTAAGTCGTCAATTTCCCGACGCCATAACTTTACCCAACTTACGAGGTTGCTAATCTCAGATTGACTCAGGGTTTGACTATAACTCAGTAAAAGTTCGATATTGCGTGCCAATTTTGATCTAAGAGGCAAGCCAAAAGTACCTAAATATTCGCCAAGGTATGCGCATCTTTGGCTGCAAGCGATCGCAAATCGGGATTTAAACTGGTACAGCTAGCTGTACACCTCTACAGCCGATTTATGTATTGCAAAGATTTTTGGAAATGGTGCTATGTATGTTGAGGTAAGAGCAGTGTCTTTCTCTTGTCCTGCTGGTTCGGGCAACTTACCGTAGGAAAGGACTGATAAAACTCTCAATACGCTACAACAGAAAAAACCCTCTGCTAAATCTGTGAAAAAACGAGTAACACTCACCTTCCCGAAACGCGCCGTGCAAATGCCAGTCACTTACGTACTGGCCAAAGAGTTCAACGTTGCCGCTAATATTATCCGCGCCCAAGTTGCCCCAAATCAAATTGGCAAACTGGTAGTGGAATTATCGGGAGACATCGATCAATTAGATGCAGCGATCGAGTGGATGCGATCGCGTAATGTTAATGTTTCTTCTACATTAGGTGAAATTGCGATCGACGAGGATGTGTGTGTCCACTGTGGTTTGTGTACTGGGGTTTGTCCTACCGAAGCCCTCACCCTCCACCCAGAGACGTACAAGTTGACATTCACGCGATCGCGCTGTATTGTCTGCGAACAGTGTATTCCCACCTGTCCCGTACAAGCAATCTCTACTAACATTTAAGATTAGCGCACACACCACGGAGCATTGCCCATCCAACTTTCTCAGCAATCCAAAATCTAAAATTGAAGTTAGCCCAACTTAAACACATCCGCGATTACACCACTATCACCCACCAGCCTACTTTTTGCTGGAGAGTCATAAACTACCAATAGCGAAGGTATGCCAGCTACATCCTGAAACAGCGCCATTCCCTCAGCGTGTTCTTCTCGATTTCCATAAGGAATATCTTGCACAAAATCGGGATTGCTGAAGACATTTTCTCCTAAATTCACACCATTTACCCAGCGATAAACTTGCACGGGCCCATCTAAATCCATCGTTGGCCCGGCTAAAATCAACAAATCTTTATCATCTACATACAAATCCCGAATTCCCAAACCATTCAACCAGATAAAATGCTTTTTATATAACTCCTTCAATTCCCCAATTTGCTTTAGTTTCATCAGTCCAGGAGTAGAATCTTCTAATTCTATTTCCAGCACTACAGCCCAACCTCGCAATACAGGGCCCCGCAAACCCAGAAAAACACGGTTTTGATAAATGCCTATTCCTTCAATATCAAAGCCATTATCCTTTCCGGGAATTCCTGCTTTAATAAACAAGCCTAAATGGGCATCATCTGCTAAAGCTGTCATCAGCAAATTACCTTGATTCGTCACCTCTAATTTAGCGGCATTCAATTGCACATCTGGCTTTTGGGGGTGTGGGGAAGATGAGCATAGCTTACCGTTTATCAGAGGAATTCGTCCTAAAACGTAACGGTTAGGTTCCGATTCAACTTTTGCTAGCCTTTTAAAATTTTTGGCATCTGTATTTTCAGGTTTGGATTTTTTGCGTTTGTAGCTGTGAGAACCAACAAACCATAAGTAATTATCAGCGTAAGCCAGTCCTTCTATATCAATTTCTTCCTCTTCTGATGCAGGTAAATTGATAAATTCTGCTACTCTAAATTGTTGATGTTCTGTAAATTTATCAGTATCAACCAAAGATAAACGCTCAATAGTTGAGGTTTCATCTGACCCCAACCATAAATACTTCTGATGCGTTAGCAGCACTGCTGATAAGTTTTCTCTATGTTCTTGAAAAGAATCTACAAAAGTCAATAAAACTTGATTTAACAAATGTAAATTTGGCATTTTAAATCATATTGATAGTTATAAATATGCTAGCCATAGTATTATAATATATGATTCAATTATCCTAAAAATTTATCTCAAAACTATAGTTCATATTAACTTGAGGGGATGAACTACTATTTAAACCTTTGACAGATATTGCATATTTATAGAAGAGGATGCACCTATCAATAGTCATAAGCATACGTAACAATCCTCATAGTTAAAAAATATCAAAAGTAGATGAAAATTTTTAAATAATATTGTTATTATGCAATAACCTCATGAGGTAATCATTCAAACCAATTATGAAATTAGCCACACAACCCACAGTAAAAACTCTCGGTGACTACGCCTATCAAGCGATTGAAAAACACTGTAAGAAAACCTTCAAGTGGGAAAAATCAGTGAAGAAAGATGAAGATCCAGAAGCGCTACACCAAATGCGGGTGGGAATGCGCCGCCTACGGACAGCGGTAACTCGGTTTGGGCTAGCGGTGGATGTATCGAAACCAGTCAACGATAAAAATATTGGTAAAATAGCTCGTCGTCTTGGTAATCTGCGAGATTTAGACGTACTCAAAGAAAGTTTGGAAAACAATTACAAACCAAACTTACCCCGTAAAGAACAGGAATCTCTACAAACAGCTTTTACAGCTTTGGCGAAACAACGTGAAGATGTAGAATCGAGTGTGCAGAAAACATTAAACGATGAATCTTACAAGTCTTTAAAAGATGCATTAAATAAGTGGTTAGAGAAACCCAGTTATCAACCTTTGGCAGCTGTTTCGATTCAGCAAGTACTACCAGACTTACTTTTACCAGAAGTGAGTAACTTCTTACTGCATCCAGGTTGGCTAGTTGGTACTGAATTTGTAGAATCAGAAGTGAAGATCCAGAAAAACTGGAAACCAAAAAAGATAGAAAAACAATTGACAACAGAAGGTGAAATTCTTCATAGTTTGCGAAAAGAAGCTAAACGTATACGCTATCAAATGGAGTTATTTACTGACTTATATGGCGATTCTTACGAAGCTTATATTACAGAAGTCAAAAATATCCAAGAAATTTTGGGTACGATGCAAGATAGTGCTGTTTTAACTGATTGGCTTACAGATGTATACAAGTCAGAAATTCAGACTGAGTTGCCCACCTTTGCTAACTT
Source organism: Nostoc sp. 'Lobaria pulmonaria (5183) cyanobiont' (assembly GCF_002949795.1). Lineage (NCBI taxonomy): Bacteria > Bacillati > Cyanobacteriota > Cyanophyceae > Nostocales > Nostocaceae > Nostoc > Nostoc sp. 'Lobaria pulmonaria (5183) cyanobiont'. The sequence goes on from NZ_CP026692.1 coordinate 857,184, forward strand.
GTTAACTGAAAATCGTTACCAGTCGTGGCAGCAGTGGCAACCTTTGCAAGAACGGTATCTGAAAACTGAAACCAGACATAGTTTTCATTTAACAATATTGCACCCGCTTTCAGGAGTAATAAGTTAAAAGTTTCTCTTTGTTGGGTAAGGATTGGACTAACGAACTGCCCCAAACAAAATAAAGACGGGTTGCAGCCCGTCTAAATAGCTTGAAAGTGCAAATACACCTTGTATATGATTGAAAATAACACAGTTGATTTTCTCCGAGTTGCCAATTTGCCAATTCATAAAAAAGACATCAGGGGAAATTAAATATGCGTTATCCACAACTCTTGTAGAGACGTAGCAGTGCTACGTCTCTATATTTTTTCACTCATATCTCTAAAGAACAGATGTTATAACCGTCCCACAAGTCTTGGTATTTCTGGCTAAATCATTTACCGGTACATATTTGAGAATTTCTGGAAATTGCGATTGAACTCCTCACACTTATGAGCAATTTTCAGCTATTCTCTGGTCTGAAAACAGTAATAATTGCCCTAAGAAAATATTGCTCTGTCTAAATCAGTCCTAGTAGAGGTTACAGTTACTGGATACACAACCTCCTTTAATGTGTTGTCACGACTGGTTTAGTTTGACATACAACTCAACTAGCAACGAAAATCAAGGTTGATAAGCATCAAATATGAACGTTTTACTTTTATACCCCCGCTTTCCAAAAAGTTTTTGGTCTTTTGAAAAGACACTGGCTTTATTAGACCGTAAAGCAATGCTACCGCCTTTAGGCTTGGTGACTGTAGCGGCGATTTTACCCCAAGAATGGAATTTCAAGCTAGTAGATCGAAATGTTCGCGTCTGTAGGGAAGCCGAATGGGCTTGGGCAGATTTGGTTATTATGTCGGCGATGATTGTGCAAAAAGAGGATTTGCTCTCTCAGATATTGGAAGCAAAGCAGAGAGGTAAGCGGGTTGCGGTGGGTGGGCCTTTCCCGACAGCGCTCCCGAATGAAATGACATCCGCCGGAGCAGACTATTTGATCTTAGACGAAGGGGAAATTACCCTACCCTTATTTGTAGCAGCGATCGCACGGGGCGATCGCACAGGCATCTTTCGCTCTGGTGGTGAAAAACCAGATGTCACCAACACTCCAACCCCTCGCTTTGACTTGTTAGAGTTTGAAGCATACGCGGAGATGTCGGTGCAATTTTCCCGTGGATGTCCCTTCCAATGTGAATTTTGCGACATTATTGTTCTTTATGGTCGCAAACCGCGCACCAAAAACCCAGAACAACTGTTAGCAGAACTTGATTACCTCTACAAACTGGGTTGGCGGCGCAGTATTTTTATGGTGGATGACAACTTCATCGGTAATAAGCGGAATGTCAAATTATTTTTGAAGTCCCTTTTGCCCTGGATGGTGGAACATAACTATCCCTTTTCCTTTGCCACAGAGGCTTCAGTTGATTTAGCCCAAGATCAAGAACTGATGGATTTGATGGTAACGTGTAATTTTGGAGCCGTTTTTCTGGGAATTGAAACCCCCGACGAAGAAAGTCTCACTTTCACTCAGAAATACCAGAATACCAGAGACTCACTCAGTGAAGCGGTGGATAGGATTACCCGCTCAGGGCTGCGAGTCATGGCAGGCTTTATCATTGGATTTGATGGCGAGAAAGTAGGAGCAGGAGCACGAATTGTCAAATTTGTCGAGCAAACAGCAATTCCCACCGCCTTATTTAGTATGTTGCAAGCGCTCCCAGATACAGCCCTCTGGCATAGATTAGAAAAGGAAGGACGACTCCGTAATAAATCTGCCAACATTAACCAAACTACGTTGATGAACTTTGTCCCAACTCGACCGTTAGAAGACATCGCTCGTGAATATGTGCAGGCGTTCTGTGATTTGTATGATCCAGAGCGGTTTTTGGAGCGTACATACAGACACTTCCGTCTTTTGGGCGAAGCAACCTACCCGAAAAAGGGCAAAGCTGCCAAGAAACCATTGAACTGGAAAGTACTCCGGGCGTTGTTGGTAATTTGCTGGCGGCAGGGTGTACGTCGTCAGACGCGCTGGCAATTCTGGCAATACTTGTGGAGCATGTATCAGCATAATCCGGGTGGGGTGAGTAGCTACTTAGCTGTTTGTGCCCAAATTGAGCATTTCTTGGAATATCGCCAAATTGTCCGAGATGAAATTGAGGCTCAAGTGGCTGAATTTTTGGAAGCAGAAGCTAGGGTAAAACCTGAAGCAAAAGTGATGGAAGTATTAGAAAGCTTAAAAAAATAACTCATAGTACTTAGAGCAACGTTTTAAGATCGGCTCCTGCCTACTTTAACAACAGATGCGATCGCCTTCTCAATCACACTTAGAGACAAGGATTGTCTCTAAGTAAAATTATACCTATACTTCAAAAAACTACGATAAGCTGATGCGCGAAAAGAATTGTACATATTGACATTTTGACTCTCTAAAGTCAATTGGTCATCTTGACTTTGAAATACAAATAACTAATAACTTTTGACTAATGACAACCCTCTCCTGAAGGAGACGCTGCGCGAACACGAGTAAATATACAACTTAAATGCGTAACAGCTTACCTCTGGTTATCATGTCCAGAGTAATGTTGCAGATGCGTTGCTACAAAGTACAGAGCCAACTGTTCATGCCATTGGTGCTGCCATAAAACAGAATCTTGAAACCAGTGAACAATTGCCAGAGTGAAAACCCTCAGTTTTTAGTCATGGGGAGAGATCAAGCGAACATAGAGTATTCTCCAACAAGCTTAGGGCATCATACATAAATAACTATATACTTAGTAAATAATTAGTTTGTAATACTTAATATTAGAGAAACTAATAATTAGTATTTCATGATATTGTGTTTTCCAGCACATCTTTTTTTGCATTGATCGTGTAGGCTCATATCTGCTGGGTAAAATTACTAGATAAATTTATGGTAATTCGAGCACCAAGCAGCAGCATCCCTAATTCTGCTGTGCTATTAAACTTGCTTAAATTCGGTTATTTGATTTTTGAGCAATTAGTAAGTAACTGAACGGCAAGTTTGCTTACTAGAGAGCATTCCATGATTACATTCAGTGTGTAGCAAAGAGTGAATGCCTGAGTGGCTGACACAAATACCTCAAAGTTTTATGGGAAAAAGATTTTGTCGATATGCTATCCAAATATTTTTTGGACTTATATCAGCGGTTGAAAGCCTAATGCTGTCGTCTTGTCATCTGTCACTTGCCACGTAGCCATCTGGATTTGACCAAGATGTGTCAGGCATTTGAGCAGTTAGGAATTAGCCAACCTATCGTAGCTCTCCTATCGTCTCCCAAGAGAATCTGATGGTCGAGTAGTGTTTTCCTTTGGGGCAAACGATTCAGGATGGGCGGGTAAACAGCAAGGAATCGAACTTTCAGAGTCGATCGCAAATGCTCGCAGCATCTTAAGCCAAGCAAAGCAACTCTATCCAATCTTGATGGTTAGTCCGCCACCCTGTGGTGATAATCAAATTCTTGCCAATCTCTCACAGGAATTCGCGTTGGTTTGTAATGAACTAGATGTTGCGTATCTTGATGTGTTTTCTAGTTTGCTGAAGTCACCCATCTGGCTAGCAGAAGCAAAAGCCAATGACGGCGCTCACCCAAAAGCTGATGGTTATGCAGAATTTGCCGCGATCGTCCAAAATTGGGAAGCTTGGTTAAATTGGTTCACACCTTAAAAATGCCGAAATCGGGCTAATCATGGGTTAGTTAATATGTCCTATAGGTTTTTAGTTCTGCGTTAGCGTTCGCGTAGCGTCTCGTAGAGAAGCGGGGCGGAACGCACGTCGCATTTTCTTTAAAAATTTCCACACTTTCTCAACCAACAACATCTCTATGACCTTAGCAACTACCAATCTCGGTAAAACTGGATTGACCGTTTCCCGCCTTTGTCTCGGTACCATGACCTTTGGGTTGCAAACCGATGAAGAAACTTCCAGGCACATCCTCGACACTGCTGCTGATGGCGGAATTAACTTTTTGGATACAGCCGACGTTTATCCCCTCGGCGGCGGGCTTGCTACTGCTGGACGCACCGAAGAAATCGTTGGGCGCTGGCTCAAAGGCAAACGCGAACATTTTATCTTAGCTACCAAGTGCGTCGGCCGGGTTGGCCCTGCACCTTGGGATCAAGGGGCTTCGCGGAAACATATTTTGGATGCGATCGATGCTTCTCTGCGGCGGCTGGGAACCGATTATATCGACCTGTATCAGTTGCACTCTGACGATGCCTCCACCCCCCTCGATGAAACTCTGGAAGCACTGGATACAGTGGTTCGTGCTGGCAAGGCGCGCTACATCGGGGTTTCCAACTTCTTAGCTTACCGACTCGCCCGCGCCTTGGGTCGTGCTGACACGCGCAATTTAACCAGGTTCATCTCAATTCAACCCCGCTACAACCTATTATTTCGCGAAATTGAGCGAGAACTGTTGCCTCTGGCGAAAGAAGAGGGACTGGGTGTAATTTCCTACAATCCCTTGGCGGGTGGTCTACTTACTGGCAAACACATTCTCGCTCAAGGCCCCACATCAGGTACGCGTTTTACGCTAGGTGCTGCCGCAGAACGTTATCAAGATCGTTACTGGCACGATCGCGAGTTTAATACTGTCGAAGCTTTACGCACAGTAGCGGATCTCGCCGGATTTCCCCTCACCACCTTGGCGGTAGCTTGGGTTTTATCTAATCCCATGATCACTGCCCCGATTATTGGCGCTAGCCATCCAGAACAACTTACTGACAGCCTCAAGGCACTAGAACTAAAACTTGACGACAGTTTGAAACAAAAGTTAGACGACCTAACCGCCGAATACCGCAGGGGAGATTCTCTTCGTTAGTTTCTATTTATAAAAAATGATTTTCATAATTACGAATTACGTTAGCGCAGCACTAGCGATGTAGGAGCGTCATTACGAATTGGTATTAGACGTTTGCAAACCGGAACTTTCATGACAAAAAAGATCAGACAATCCAAATTTTTTCAACGTGCTGCTGATGCACCAGATTTGCCATCAACTCCATTCAGGTTCATTTGCTATTTCGTTAACCAGTTTCGCTGGTGGTATGTGCTAGCAGTTATCTTGGAGATTATAAACGCAACCTGTGGCATCATGTTGCCTTATGCTATTGGTGAGATAATTCGGGGTGTAACGCGATCAACGGGCGACAGCAAGCCCATTTTTGATGCCATGAAGCAACCCCTAATGTTATTCATCGGCTTGAGTGTGGGTGAAGTGGTATTTGGGCGCTCGGCTGGACTCTTGCAGACGATTCTCCATCCGATTCATCGCCAGCACATTGTGCGATCGCTATATGCCTACTTACAGCACCATTCGCATCGCTACTTAAGCAGCAGTTTTTCCGGGGCATTGGCACATCGAATTAGCGAAACTTCTCTAGGTGTTACGCAGACGATGCAAATGATGATTACTGAATTTATGCCAGTAATTGTTGTGTATACCGTCGCCACAACGATACTGTATCGCGCCTATCCTCCGCTAGCTGCACTCGTGGGGATATGGGCAGTTCTCTTCATCAGTATTTCGTTCTGGCTGGCAACTCGCTGCCGATTTTACTCCCGGAAAGCCGCAGCCGCCAGAAGTGAGACAACTGGGATCATCGTAGATGCGGTAACAAATCTCACTAGTAGCCGATTATTTGCTCGCTTTGGTTTTGAACGACGCTATTTGAATGAGCAATTAAGGCGCGAAATCAAACACGTGAGAGAGTCCAACTGGTACTCGGAGCGAATTCGCTGGTTTCAGTTCATCTCAGCAGCCATTCTGAAAATCAGCACCCTGTATTACTCGCTCTCTCTCTGGAGTCAAGGAACCATCGCTACTGCTGACTTTGTTGTAGCAACTAGCCTGTCGCTGTTGATCATCAGTGAAGCGCGTAATTTGAGCCGCCGCTTTCTGGAATTTTTTGAACATATTGGTAATGTTGCCAATGGTGTTTTTATCATCGTTCAACCGCACGAGTTGGTCGATCGCGATCAAGCGATCGCCCACTCAATCACTCAAGGTAAGATTGAGTTTCGACGGGTGAATTTCAACTACACAGAAGAGAAGAAAGTTTTCACCAACCTTTCTGTCACCATCCAACCCGGACAGCGTATTGGATTGGTGGGCTTGTCCGGCTCTGGAAAATCCACCTTTGTCAATCTGATTCTGCGTTTGTTCGACCCGCAATCTGGAGAGATTATCATTGATGGGGTCGATATTCGAGACATGACTCAGGATGCCTTACACGCTCAGATCAGTTTGATTCCTCAAGATCCGTCTCTGTTTCATCGCACTTTGCTGGAAAATATTCGTTACGGACGCTTGGATGCAACCGATGAGGAAGTAATAGAGGCTTCGCGAAAAGCTCATGCTCACGATTTCATCGTCCAAAGTAAGGATAGTTACAATTCTCTGGTGGGCGAACGTGGTGTCAAGTTGTCTGGAGGGCAGAGACAGCGCATTGTGATTGCGCGGGTAATCCTCAAAGATGCGCCGATTCTGATTTTAGATGAAGCCACCTCTAGCCTCGATTCAATCACCGAAAAAGCAATCCAGGATACCCTCGACTTAGCAATGAATGGGAAAACGGTGATCGTGGTAGCTCATCGATTATCTACCATCGTCCATCTAGATCGGATTCTGGTGTTCGACAAAGGTCGGATTATCGAAGATGGTTCCCACGCCAAACTACTAGCACTCGGCGGCGCTTACTACAGATTATGGAAAATGCAAGCAGGTGGATTTCTGCCGGAAAATCTTGACGAGGAACGCATACGCGAGGTTCGTACTGGCACAGATAACGTCGAAGAGGGAATGATCGCTTGACCGAACAATTCGCAATTCGCAATTGTGGACGTAATTGATAAAGGTTTTCGGACGCGTTTGAGCGATTATACCAAAAGTCCAGAAAATGCTGTGTTACTGACGGCAGCGATTACATCCCTCATGGCTTTAACCGCAATTCCTCTCGATCCATCGATCGCTACTATTGTTATTCTCTACATCCTCAAAATCGGCTTGAATGTCTATTGCAAGTATACCGACAGAGGTGACGGGGGAACTTTACCACCGGGTAAATAAAATACAGATGCGATCGCTTCCTTAAGAGGAGCAACGCGAAAAAGTGAGATGATCCTGAAATGAGCAGGGGAGGTAGCGGGAGTAAAGAGAAATTTTAAGTAATTTTTACGACTGGTATAGCCATCAATACACTTATTTATTTCTCTCCCCATCTCAAAACCCCAAAACGCGATCGCATTTATAATTGAATTACTGTCTTAGCTATAGCCTCAGTTGAGAGTAAGAAAGACAAATTATAAACATATATTTGCAATAAAAGAGGTCTAAAAATGAAAAGTGAACAGGAACGCGAACAATTAATTAAAGAGATTAACATCCTGTTAAATCAGGCTTATGATAGTACTTTAGATGAGATTTACACACTAATTCAAACAATCGAAGAAGAAGAAGAAGAAGAAGATTTAAAAGCCTACGATAAAGCAAAAACAGAAGCTAATATTGATAATTCATTGTTATGGGAAGAAGCTAAAAAAGAACTAAAAACAGGAATCAAAAAGAAAGTTGCGTGAGTTATAAAGTTGAAATATTGAGGGGTGCATTGAAGCAACTTAAAAAAATACCGTCAGAACTTCAAGAACGTATACAAATTAAAATTGATGATCTAGCTACAGAACCACGTCCGAATGGGGTCAAAAAGCTAAAAGGGAAAGAAAATGCTTACAGAATTAGAGTAGGTGACTATCGCCTTATCTATGATATTTTCGACGATCTTCTAGTGGTGAATGTTGTGGAAGTCGGACATCGTAAAAATATTTATAAAGATGAAAGTTGAAAAGCAAGAAAAACTTAGAGCGATCGCACCTCCAGAAAACCCAATCGCACCTCCCCACAAACCCAAAACGCGTAGACGCAATGCGGCTTTTCGTTAGACATCGCACCTCCACAAACCCCAAACGCGATTCCCGTTGAGCATACAATATAGAAAAGCAAGTTATCTGTAATCTCTATGGAAAAGCTAAATATTAAAGAAGAAGCTCGAAAGCTAATTGATAAACTACCTGCTAACTCAACATGGGATGACCTCATGTATGAGATTTATGTTAGGCAAGTTGTGGAAGCTGGACTTGCTGAGAGTCAAGCTGGTAAAGTAATTTCCGCACAGGAAGTTAGGGCAAAATTTGCACTACCAGAGTGTGTTAATAAAAATTAAATAGACTCAAACCCTCTTCCCTCCTGCCTCCTGCCTTCTGCCTCCTGCCTCATCCCCAGCTAGATAAGAATCATGATTGCTAGCAAAATCCTCTGGAGCATTTATCTTGATTTGTTTCAATTTTGACATGAAACTCGGTTTTTTTAGATGTTGTTTAGATTGGGCAAAATCTTTGATTAAAAGATATAGTTCATCTAGATATTCTTCGTTAAGGCTATCAATTTCAGCGTGAATTTTGTCTTTTGCAGTCATTTCTGCCTTTCCTGTAAATACCATACTCATTGTAACTTTTAAGGATAACTGGAGAGCGATCGCTCTCCCAAACCAATCAAGCAAACGCGATCGCACCTCCACAAACCCAAACGCGATCGCTCTCCCAAACCAAACAAGCAAACGCGATCGCACTTCCACAAACACAAATGCGATCGCCTATATTCCCCTACTCCGGTAAACTCTCTAAAATCTCCCGTGCTACCTTAGACCAATATTCATCCTGATACTCAACATATATCTCCAACGCTGTCTGCAAATTAGCCCTAGCCTCTGCATAGTTTTCCTCTGCTTGTGCAAGCGTTCCTAAACAATAAAGCGTGAGAGCTTGCGAATAGCGATCGCCAAATTCGATTTTGATTTCCAGGGCTTGTTGATAATAATCCCGTGCCTGGTCGTATTCCCGCAACTTTTGGGCAACGATTCCCAAATTGTGGTAAGTGCTAGCACTCGCATAGCGATCGCCAAATTCGATTTCGATTTCCAGGGCTTGTTGATAATAATCCCGTGCCTGGTCGTATTCCCGCAACTCTTGGGCAACCCTTCCCAACTGGTGGTAAGTGCTAGCACTCGCATAGCGATCGCCAAATTCGATTTTGATTTCCAGGGCTTGTTGATAATAATCCCGTGCCTGGTCGTATTCCCGCAACTTTTGGGCAACGATTCCCAAATTGTGGTAAGTGCTAGCACTCGCATAGCGATCGCCAAATTCGATTTTGATTTCCAGGGCTTGTTGATAATAATCCCGTGCCTGGTCGTATTCCCGCAACTCTTGGGCAACCCTTCCCAAATTGTGGTAAGTGCTAGCACTCGCATAGCGATCGCCAAATTCGATTTTGATTTCCAGGGCTTGTTGATAATAATCCCGTGCCTGGTCGTATTCCCGCAACTCTTGGGCAACGCTTCCCAAATTGTGGTAAGTGCTAGCACTCGCATAGCGATCGCCAAATTCGATTTTGATTTCCAGGGCTTGTTGATAATAATCCCGTGCCTGGTCGTATTCCCGCAACTCTTGGGCAACCCTTCCCAAATTGTGGTAAGTGCTAGCACTCGCATAGCGATCGCCAAATTCGATTTTGATTTCCAGGGCTTGTTGATAATAATCCCGTGCCTGGTGGAACTGTCGCATATCCAGAGAGACATTACCTAAATAAAACAAGGAATTGGTGACAGCAGGACGATTTTTCTGCTTTTTGGCAATATCTAAAGCTTGTTGATGATAGCTGTTTGCACTTTCAAACTGTCGTTGCTGCTGATAGCTTTCACCTAACTGATTGATAACTTCGATTTGTAAGGAATAATCAGGGAATTTCTTGGTAATTTTCCCAGCTTTTTCTAAATATTCTCTAGCTTTGATTGGTTTGTGCTGGCTTAAATATGCTTTGCCCAATTCATTTAAAATATTACCGCAATTGCGGAGATGTTCTGGGCTAGGTATTTCTCCAGTTGGGTGATATTCCATCAACAGCCCATGTAATAAATCGATACGTTCTTGTTGTTCTGGTGTTGGTAAGCGTTCTATATTTATATCTGTATTCAGAGTATTGGCAATTGCCCTATCTCTAGTCAATTCTGTGGTTTTAAAGCGAAATAAACCTGATTTCCAAGCCCAAAAATCAGGTGCAAATTTTGCTAACCGCGAAATCGCATAATCTGGCAAGATAAATAAAAGCGGATGAGGTACGGTTTTTCGATAAGAATCGCGGACGAAGTTTAAATCTTGTAAAACTGGTGGATAATCTCCAAAAACACCAATCGATTTTTCTAAATTCCGAATTAATAAAACAAGTTTTTTATTTGTTTCTTTAGTAATTTTGGCTAATTGCTCCACCAATTCATCCCGCAAAAATTGCAAATTTCCATCAGGAAAATCTAAAACCACAAATTGGATTTCTTGACATTGAGGATTTTGTTGCAATCCAGCAATTAATAGGTTTATATCGGGTGTAAAGTTAATTTCAATAAAACCTAAGGTAAATTTTTCTGCAAAATCGACAAATGTCACTAATTCAGCAAATTCATCTTTATTATAGGCAATAAATTTACCTATTTCGGCTTGAACTTCACTGTTTTTGTGCTGATTGGAGAGCTTCTTGGAAAAACTCATTTCGCTTCACCACCGGATTTGGATAATTCCACCGTTTATCACCGTTATATTCCAATACAGAAGTATTAAATAACATTAATTGTCCAATTTCATCTTTACTGACATTTTTAGTTAAGCAAACCTGAGCCAAATGAGCGTAATGTTCTTCAGGAATAAACCGCTCAAAACTAAATTGTTGCTGTTTAACTGCATACTCTATATCTTCGGATATAATTTTTGCGTGTTTTCGGGTACTCGCTGTTTGACATGCAGAGCGCATCATTTGCATTAACTGACGCACATGGCCACCACTTGCTTTTGCTAGTTCTAATAATTGATTACGGCTCTCGAAAATTGCATCAATATCAACCCGCTTTTCAATTACACTTGCCATCGCATCTAAGCCCGTCTGATGATAATTTAAATCACATTTATGCCGTTCAAATTCATAGATATTAATCATCGGCACAATATGAGGATTACCATCAAATTGATTCAGGGGATTTTTCGGCGAGCAAAGAATTGAAATTGGTACTGTATAAATGATTGTACAATTTAATTCTTGCATCTGAGCCGCATAATCAAAAAATAAATGTTCTGCTACGGCAGGAGGAACCCGATCCAAATTATCGAAGATAATTAATAAACCTTTACACGGAGGAAATTTTTGCCGCAATTTTGTGTAAGCGTCGCTTAATAACAGATTAGTATCAGATTTGAGGCGAGATAAATCTTTTTCTAGAGTTTGCCGAATAGTTGTCTTTTGCTTGTCCGAGCCTTTAATTTGTGCCAGCAATTTGACCATTAGTTTGGCGAGAAATGGCGCAGTAGGGCTGAGAGTTGCTTCTGCCTCGACGTTGACTGATTTTTCGACACTTTGCTCGTCTTCTTGAGTAATGTCTTTAAACCATGATTCAAAACTTTTTAATAAATTTTGATTAAAAGTCAAACCTAATTTTCGTAATTCAAATTCAACTTGTTTAATTACAATCAAATATAAATCTGTATACCGGGTATCATTAATATCTGTCTCTTCATTCGCTTCCAAATAAATAACCCGATAATTGTTTTCCCAAAGACTCTGAATTTTTTTTAACTCCGTACTTTTACCACAACCGCGATGTCCAGTAAATAAAATTGTTGTAAAATCACCTGCTTCTTGAAAATCCAAAATTGTACTGACATTATCAATAGCCGAAGTTTTCCGCACCCCCGACAGATCGACATAATACCGTTCCATTTCTGCTGGTTCAAGCGGCTCAACATTACAAGCCAAAAAAGCCGCTTTAAGAGTATTTGCACGCTGAAAACTTGACTGAGGCATTCTTTTGAGCAGATAACAATCACCAACTTCTAAATTTTAAGCGATCGCCCATCAAATTTAGCAAATACAGCTATAGGACTCATAAAACTCCGCGCGCAAGGAAAGGAAATTATTTATGATTCCTACAGTAGACTTCTTGCATGAATCAAAAACCCTCACCCTAAATCCCTCTCCCAAGCTTGGGAGAGGGACTTTAAAATTGGCTTCCCTTCTCCCAAAATTGGGAGAAGGGGTTGGGGGATGAGGGCAAATTTTGCATTTGTGCAAGAGGTCTAGTCATTGCACCCCAAACAGCCAAAGCTATGCTTTGTCTCCCCTTTCCTTGCTATCAGCACTCGTAACTCGCTTAACCCTGAAAACTAGTTGCCAAAATTGAAACGTTTGCAACAATTGCTCTTTCATGTATAAGAAAGGTTTAAGTATTTCCAAGAAAGGTATAAGCAAGTGCTGCAAAGGCTTCATACTTTGCAACAATTGCTCTTTCATGTATAAGAAAGGTTTAAGTATTTCCAAGAAAGGTATAAGCAGGTGCTGCAAAGGCTTCATGCTTTGCAACAATTACTTGTTCATGTATAAGAAAGGTTTAAATCATTGCAGCAATCGTTGTAATTAACTTATGAGTTGCTCTATAGTGCGTAGGCGTAGCCCGTCGTAGACATCGCAAACCGTCTTTATGAGCAGAGCTTGGCACGGACGGCATCAATTCTCGCTAATTACTGCTGTAAGTCAACCTAGTAGAGAAACAGAAAGTGCGATCGCAATCAGCTTAAAAGAATTGAATTTACGTTAACAGTGTTGTTGTTTTTTGAAGAGTGACAACAACAAACACATAAGTCCCATTACTACCAACGACACTGAAGAAGCAGATTCTGGGACAGGCTGAGAGTTTTGCACAGGCTGATAATTGATGAAATTTCCTTGAATTGGGCTGAGTGATGCCAAAAGTTGCTCAATATCCTTAGATATATTAGTGTCATTACCAACACTTTTAGAAGAGATCAGGCGGTTAAAGGTTTGGCTACTTGATACATCAAAATCTCCTGTAAACCCCAGAAAATTTTGACCTATTTTACCTATAAGAGAGTCAATCAGATTGTTAACATCAGTTTTGATCCCTAATGGGGATAACTTTAAACTGCTGAGATTATTGACGTTTCCAATCGTTGTGTTGTCAGTCTTTGTTAACCAATTGCCATTACCAATAATTTCATTTCCATTGGTAAAAACCCAGTTCCCATTACCAATAATTGTGTTATTAGTGCCAAAGTCCCAATTGCCGTTTCCAATGGTTGCGTTGTCACTACCGAAGTGCCAATTTCCATTACCTAGTGTTGCATTATTACTGCCGTTGTCCCAATCCCAGTTGCCATTACCAAGGGTTGTGTTACTCTTTCCAAATAGCCAGTTGCCATTACCGATAGTTGCGTTGTCATTATTAAAGTTCCAGTTACCATTACCAATGGTTGCACTGTTACTGCCATTATCCGAGTTAAAATTACCAATAGTCGCGTTATTACTACCAAAGTCCTTATTACCATTCCCAAGCGGTGCGTTGCTCTGATTAAAAGTTTGGCTACCTGAATTAGATGTATTACCAGTGTTACTAAAGGGTATATTGTTACCAAGGACTTCTTTCAATGGATCGAAAGGCGATTGTTGAAGCAGACTTCCAGCACCTGCGATCGGATTGCTGTTACCTGCAAACGGGTTGGTAGCCCCACCTGCGATCGGATAACCACTGGCTGCAAACGGGTTACTACCTCCTGCTAATGTGTTATCAATACCCTTGAAATAGTTATCACCCAGAACTAACTTTAATCGCTCAAAGATTAATTTCTGAAGCCCACTGCCACCATCGCCTGCAAACGGGTTAATACCGCCACCTGGAATAGGATTGTTACCGTTACCTAATAACAGATTGTTACCACCCGTCAACAGGCTGCCTTTAGCAGCAGACAAACTGTCATTGGCAGCAAAGGAATTACCGCTATATAGGTTGCTAGCGCCACCTGCACTTAATGGATTAAATCCACCATTTATGGGATTGACAGCAGACGCTTCCATTGGCACTAATTCTCCTATTTTTAGTTAAAAAATTATGGGGTCTTCAGTACTTCTTATACCAATTATGAATTTGCTAAACCCAAAATCTCTCTAAAATAAAGGCTTTAATAATCTTACCGTCAAACTAACAGAAGATATTGCCTAAACCTTTACCTGAGAAGAGTTTCGGGCGTAAAATAGCAAACTAGTACAATAAGGCAGAAGTCACATCAGCGATAATACACGCTTTTCTGGTTTATCGAATAATATGTTTATTTGCGCCAAGCTGTACTAGCATACTATGTACTGAAGAACTCATGATTGTTCCTCTCGATTTATCTGCTGATTTTCGCAAATATTGTATTAAGCGAAGGGGTTTTGTCCACCACCACCACCAAATGAGGGGATTTGTCCACCACCACCACCAAATGAGGGGATTTGCCCATCACCACCAAATGAGGGGATTTGTCCACTACTGCCAGATGAGGGAGTTTGACCACTACCACCAAATGAGGGGATTTGACCACTACCACCAAATGAAGGGATTTGTCCTTGTCCGCCAGATGATGGGATTTTTCCACCACCAAGTTCCTTGTCAAGCCTTGAGTTAACTAGCTTGTCAATACTACCCCTCAAACCGAACCCGTCCGGTATTTCAGTTGTGCTAATACCACCGGACTGGCTACCAGCACCAGTCAAAGGGTCGCTACTACCGCCTGTGGATGGGCTACCACCGCCTGCAAGTGGGTTGCCACTACCTGTGGATGGGCTACCACCACCTGCAAGTGGGTTGCCACTACCTGTGGATGGGCTACTACCACCTGTGGATGGGCTACCACTACCTGTGGATGGGCTACTACCACCTGTGGATGGGCTACCACTAACTTTGGATGGGTTTACACCACCTGCAAAGATATTCCAGAAGTTGTCGCCAGCGAAAGGATTACCACCATAGGCTAAATCAGGCTGACTGCCACCGCCACCGCCACCACCACCAAATGGGCTACTGCCACCCTTTCCATCACCAACACCACTGAATAGATTTTTGACGCCTTCCTTACCGACAACTTCTTCCAAGCGACCGAAGGGTGATTGTCCAAGCGGATTGTTCCCACTAGTAGAGGAGTTACCGCTACCACTATTACTCAAATCTGCCATTTAGGATTAATCCTCGTGTTATTTTAATGAAAATTTTGCTAGCATTGCAACATAAAATAGACAAAATATAAGTCTGTTTTGTCTATTTGATTGCTATCTTTTTGTTAGCAAAACTAGTTAGTAGTTATTAGATTATTTGGTTATCTTTGTTAAGTGGAGATAAACAATTTTTAACCAATACTACTTACAATTTACAATCTATATGATTTAATGTTGAAAGACAATGAAAAATATTTTGATATGTTTATCAAATTTGTAGATATTTTTAGACAATAATAAAAAAATAACTAAAGTTTTTGGATAATAAAATTGAATTTAGACTAATTATTATATTGTAATGAATAATCTTTTGATAAAATTACCAAATTTTTAGATATTTAATTTATCTGCATTTATCCGGGGCTATATCACTTTTATCTGATGTGATAGCGCAAGACTGATAATAACGAATAGCACGGTTACTTATAGCTTACAATAATTAAGTCGGCACAATCAAAGCAAACTATGTGAATAAAAGTAAACAAGGTTGAAACGCTTTTTCTCCTAGCCCTCTGCCCCTACTACCTGCCTTATTCTAACGATAATTATTTACGCCGACCTAGTTAGCTTGCATCATATTAGCACCACTACGAAGTGCAGCGAAAAAAGGTTCAGGTACAGGGATTACTTCAGATAAATCAGCAAATTCAATCCTGGAATTGTACGCGAAAGTGTCCACAAAACTAGGGTGATGTAAATTGAACCCAAACTCCATTGATACCAAGCAAGTGCAGAGATGATACCTGGTAAGTGTTCGTCTCGCAGCCGAATGTCGTTAAATCCTAATTTAACTAGGTTGTTGAGGCTAAAATCATAGTAGTTGAGCCAGTTCCAACGCCGATCGCACAACAAGGGCATATATCGTTCCCGAAATGTCTCATTCCTTGGTATGACTGGCAAACGTCCAATCAATAATCGTAACTGGCGAAATGTGCCGTCTTCTGTGAAGTAAGAAACGTCCATTAAATCGTGATAACGACCTTGTTGGTAAAGTCGGATTAATAAAGCCATTGGGACGGGGACAATAATTATTAACAGACACCCCAATGTCAGCCAAGGTTGTTCGGCATTGCGAAAGATCGCTAGTAAACTGAAGAATTCTAAAACGCTAAAACTGACTAATATCGAAATTGTTTCGTAAGATGTGGGAATAATTGGTACGGGATGCAGCCGACGATAGCGATCGACTAGCCAAAACAGTAGGCCGAAATAAGCGATCGCTAATCCTCCCACGCCAAAGACTAACCAAAAATTCGTACCATAGCCACTCAACAACAGCAATACACTCAACGCCAACCAGCTCCAAGCTTGCAGTAACCATCCACCGATAGAAAGGGTTTCGCCAACAATTAAGCGATCGCTCAGTTGGGTATATTTTTCTAAATCGATGTCTGCTATGGTGAGTAACTCACTACTGTTGCGAAAGGATTTTAGCAGACGACGCTGGGCGATCGCTTCAGCTTGAGTTGCAGAAAAACCCAGGTTAATCAAACTTGCTACAGTTGCACTATTAATATTTGTAGCCGTCAAACGATGGCCAAACTCTATTAATCGCAGTCGTTGTTTTGTGTATTCCAGTTCATTAGCATCGGCAACTTGCTGTTGCTGACGAAAATTCTGCCCCAAGTTCCGCAAGACGTTTTGATTACCTTGCAATGTTTTGATGCAGAACATCTGACCAATCTGACCGGGATTACCTAAAATTTTCGCTTGGTTGGAGTTAAAAGTTAAACTAGATACGCTTAAACAAGCTTCTTGAGCAAACCTGGCATCACTAAAATCTGCTTGGTTAAGAATGTTCGCACCTTGCAAATTTACTAACTGGTTAAACTCCGCTTCTCGGAAGCTTACAGCTTGTTCAAAAGTCGCTTCTGTTAAAAGGAGAAACTGATTAAAATTCCCTTTAGTAAACTGGGCTTGATTAGCAAAATACACTTCAGAAAAATCAGCATTTCCTTGCCATTGCACGCTACTGAATTTAGCCACCTGTTTAAAAATTGCTTTGTTGAAGTTGGCAGTATTCTCAAAGAAACTGCCTTGAAAATCAGCGAGTTCCCGAAATTTTATTTTTTTGAAATCAGCTTTTTCAAAAAAAATACTGCCCTGAAAATTGCTTGGTTGCAGGAAGTTAGCACTGGTGAAACTAATGGAACGAGCAAATCTGGTTTCAGTCCAGTTTGTGGGTTGGAGAAAAGTTGCACCTTGGGCATCCACAGACTGAAGAAAAAATGTATTGGAGAACTTCACTTCGCCGTTGAAGCGAGTTTGCACCAGTGTTAAGACACCACGAAAGACGGCGATTTCACTGTATGGAGTTGATTCTGTTCCCAGAAGCGATCGACAATCTTTGGAGTTGGGTAAAGCGATGGCGAGTGACTCTAGACAAACGAAGCGCAAACGTTCTAGTTTTTCTTGTTCGGTAGCGGTGAAAATGGGTGCAATGGCTTTTGCATACAATGGTGTTCTTAAACCCAAATCGCTGCCGACAAAATCCCCCAGAATCAAAGCATAGCTGAGGTCTAAACCTAGAGGTTTTGTAGCGAGTTCTTTTCGCAGTAGTTGGTAAAAAGCATTACGAAAGGTGGCGTTTTCTGGGCGTAAATCAATCGCCATTTTCTGCAAATCTATGGTCAAATTTCCTTCGCGGAGTATGGGTGTGCGTAGTCGTTCTTGCAATAATTCTAGAGTTAAGGGTGTGCGTTCTGATTGTGTTTGTGCTGCCCAAGTAGGTAGGGGGAGGAAGAGGAGAAGTAAAACGCAAAGGAACGCAAAGGGAAGCGCAGAGGTACGCAGAGAGAGTTTTCTGGGTATCTTTGCGTTTAACCTCTGGATAAATCTGTTTTTAAAAGATAAATTATGCAAATTGTTCGATCATTCGTCACTAATTAGCAGAACAATTTTACCCGCTACAGTACCGCTTTCAATCAGTTGGTGGGCTTTAGCTACTTCTTTTAAGGGAAATTTATGACTCACATGGATTTTTAATTTGCCTTCATCGATCCAGGTGGCAGATTGTTCGAGAATTTCTGCATGATGGTGGAGACTATCTTGTAATTCTAGCAATGCTGGTGCCAACATGAATTCTAAACCAATGCGGAGGTTGCGAGTTCTAGCAGTTTTCCAAACAGTATTGGCATCTGGTTCGAGAATGGTCACAATATCGCCATAGACTCGCACTGCGGGGAAGGTTTTGTGAAAGGTTTCGCCGCCTACGGTATCAAAAGCCAAGTCTACGCCTTCGCCGCCAGTCCAATCTAATACCGCTTGCACAAAGTCTGTTTGTTTGTAAAAAATTACCCGATCGGCACCAAGTTCTTTGACGAAATTAGCTTTTTCCTCAGAACTCACTGTGGTGGAAACAGTAGCACCTTTAAGTTTCGCTAATTGAATTGCTACATGACCGACACCACCAGCACCCGCATGAATCAAAACGCGATCTCCAGGTTCTAATCGTCCGCGTTCATATAAAGCTTCCCAGGCGGTGATTAACACCAAAGGCGCTGCTGCTGCTTCGGCAAAGGAGATAGAAGCGGGTTTACGTGCCACAAACCGCTCATCTACAACGGTATATTCAGCGTAATTTCCTTGGTGTGCGCCCAAACCGCCATGGCAAAAATATACTTGATCACCTGCGTGAAAACGCTGCACGCCAGCACCCACTGCTTCAACAATACCTGCACCATCACATCCTAAAATTGTCGGCGTGCGATCGGGGTAGAAACTGCCTCGACTACGAAGTTTAGTGTCAATGGGGTTAATACCAGCTGCCACCAAACGCACTAAAAGTTCAGTATTCCCTACAGGAACAGCAGGGTTTGGCACATCCTGTACTTGCAGAACTTCGGGACTACCAGCTGCTGTCATCAAAACTGCTTTCACAACTCTTTCCTCCTGGCTTTAGATGCACATTCTTATGCAACTTTAGCGCAAGAGGGTAGATACAGAAATGTTTCTGAACCAAAACTGCAATGTCTAGATATCTCATAAATGTGTTGATAATTTATAAGTGTTTTAACGTGTTTGGGGGTAACATCAGAAACGTTTTCAGCCATTCTCACTGGGCTAGGGTATAAGTATGAATTGCTACCCAGCTATTTGCTCCACTGATAACTGCTAATATTGCGATACCTTCTCCTGTCGGAGACGCTCCGCGAACGGTGAGCTACGCTAACGCAACGATATCTACCAATTGATGTTGTTTAGTACGCTCAATTCTGGGATCTTCTAGGTTACAAAAGTACTTGAGGATAGTATCGTCAAAGTTCGCACTCATAATTTGTCGATGTTGCGATCGCAACTCTATGAACACCAAACTCAATGATCCTGCAAATCGAGATTTTCTCCCTTGCGCCTACAACAGGGTGAGTACGATCGTACTCTGTACTTGGCTATGGCACTAGAGAATCTAGCAAATCAGGCATGGGATGAAGTGGAGCGAGTCTACCCAGAATTGTGACAAAGGTTGAGGTTGCAGATAAACTCAAACCGATACATCTTCACGCTCACAGATGTAACAAGTAGAGCGGAGATTCTAAAGCGTCTCTGACAGGAGAAGCGATCGCAGTGCTTATTTTATAGTCGCAGATAAGATAAAAGAGTAACATGCTCCTCACACACAAGTAGCAATGACCTCAACCCTGCGGAAATTTCCCCGTCTCAATGCTCCGACGCTGCACTACTTGCCCAATGGTTTGACAATCATTGCCGAGCAAATGCCAGTTGAAGCCGTAAACCTCAACTTATGGATAAAAGTTGGTTCTGCTGTCGAACCTGATGCCATTAACGGCATGGCTCACTTTTTAGAACACATGATTTTTAAGGGAACAGAACGACTAGCTAGCGGCGAATTTGAACGTCGAATTGAAGAGCGGGGTGCTGTAACCAATGCTGCTACTAGCCAGGACTATACTCATTACTATATAACTACTGCCCCCAAAGATTTTGCCGAGCTTGCGCCACTACAAATAGATGTAGTATCAAATGCGAGTATTCCTGATCATGCCTTTGAACGTGAGCGATTGGTAGTTTTGGAAGAAATTAGGCGTTCAGAGGATAATCCCCAACGGCGGACATTTCGGCGGGTGATGGAGACAGCCTTTGATTATCTACCCTATCGCCGTGCAGTATTAGGGCCAGAATCGGTGATTGCCGAACTTAAACCTCAGCAGATGCGAGATTTTCATGCTAATTGGTATCAACCCCAGTCAATTACTGCCGTGGCTGTGGGCAATTTGCCCGTGGAAGAATTAATTGCAACTGTTGCAGAAGGATTTACAAAAGCCATTCCCCATTACCCCTTATCCCCAGAGGGAACCCTACCTTCCCCACTCCCCAGTACAGATGCGATTAATCGTGTCTCTGCCCACTCCCCACTGAATCCTGAATCAGCATTTACAGAAATTGTTCGTCGAGAATTTATCGATGAAAGTCTGCAACAAGCAAGACTAGTAATGGTTTGGCGGGTTCCAGGAATGACTCAGTTAGATCGCACCTATGGATTGGATATTTTAGCCGGAATTTTGGGACACGGACGGACATCAAGATTAGTGAGGGATTTACGAGAAGAACGGGGATTAGTTTCTTCGATTTCTGTGAGCAACATGAGCAACGAGCTACAAGGGATATTTTATATTTCAGCTAAATGTGCAGTAGAAAATTTAGCTGTTGTAGAGAATGCGATCGCTCAACACATTGGCAAAATACAAACAGAGTTGGTAACAGAATCAGAAATAGCTCGCGTGCAGCGACGAGTAGCCAACAGATTTATATTTGGTAACGAAACACCAAGCGATCGCTCTGGGTTGTATGGTTATTATCAATCTTTGGTGGGAGATTTGGAACCCGCCTTTAACTACCCAGCGATTATTCAGAGCCAAGATGCAACAGACTTGATGCAAGCAGCCAAAGAGTATCTATCTCCAGATGCTTATGGTGTAGTTTTTGTCAAGCCGTAAATTAAGTATGGGGAATGGGGCATTGGGCATGGAGAAGAGAAAAATAATTAATTCCGACTTACGCAAAAACTCTCTAGAACTTTTATTACTTCTCTGCGAGACGCTACGCGAACGTGTCCTTTGCGTCCTTCTCTAACGAGACGCTGCGCGTAGCTTGCTTCTCCGTAGGAGTATGCGGTTCGTTTTTTCATAATTTTGCGTAAGTTCTATTAATAACCAATACCCAATGCCCAGTTACTAATCCAAAATCTAAAATCCAAAATCCAAAATTGCATGATGTGGACTCAAATCGACACCCATATTAGCCAGGTGACTGGCAAAAAATTTCAAAGTCAGCAACGGCGATCGGTTGGTGGCGGGTGTATCAACCAAGGTTATGCTGTTTCCAATGGTGAGATAACCTACTTCCTCAAGCTAAACCAAGCATCCCAAGTTGCGATGTTTGAAGCTGAGGCGTTGGGTTTAGAGCAAATGCTAGTAACAGCTAGTATTCGCGTTCCCAAACCAATTTGCTGGGGTACTGCTGATAATTCTAGCTACATCGTCCTGGAATGGTTAGAACTTGGTAGCGGTAATACTAAATCCTCTCTACGAGACGCTCCGCGATGGGAAGAGATGGGGCGCAAATTGGCAGCGATGCATAAAGCTAGCAGCAGTCAAGGTTTTGGTTGGAAAATTAACAATACCATTGGTTCCACACCCCAAATCAATACTTGGACAGCAGACTGGGTGGAATTTTATCTTAAACATCGCCTGGGTTATCAATTTCAATTAGCAAGGCGGCGGGGAGGTAATTTCCCTAAAGAAGATAAGTTATTAGCGGCGATTCCTGAACTGTTGGCAAATCGTCAAGTGCAACCTTCCTTGGTACATGGCGATTTATGGGGCGGAAATGCTGGGTGTACTGCGTCGGGAGAACCAGTGATATTCGATCCAGCAACTTATTTTGCAGATAGAGAAGTTGATATCGCCATGACAGAATTGTTTGGTGGGTTCCCAGCAGCGTTTTATAAAGGTTACAACGAGGTATTTCCGTTAGATGCAGGTTATGAACGACGAAAAACGCTCTATAACCTGTATCACATTTTGAATCACTTCAATTTATTTGGCAGCGGTTATAGTTCGCAAGCCAACCGGATGATTGACCAGATTTTGCACTAAGTGGAGGATTGCAGAAACATTATTGCAATTAGCAGGACACGATATTTAACTCTTGGTTTCAATATCGTACAACTGGCAGAGGGTGAGGAGTTTTTGTTTGAGGCGATCGCGCAGACTCTCAGGTGATACAATCACGCAATCTTCCCAATAAGGCGATACTTCTCGAATCAACCAGAAGGGATTAGCTACTTGGCGCACCACCTGACGCACATCATTAATCATGTCATCCTCAATATCATTTTCCTTCGGTTGATAAGCTTTGGCTAGCCGACTCCGAAAGTGTAATTGCACTTTTACATAATCAAGTTCGCCTCGCCAATCACCACTTGTAGATACAACAGATTTAATTCTGTCGAAGCTGAGGCAACGGTTGTGCCAAAGTTCAGGTAGTTCTGGGATATCATCTTCTACGTCTGCTGTTTCTTCGCACCAAATCATCAGATAGAAGCGTTTATCAAAAAACTGTACCTCAGCATGACGAACTTTATAATCTAGCTCACGACCTTGAGAGTCTTGATATAAGAGATAGAAAGGCTGTTTTGCTTTAATAAGTTCTTCTATCCTACTCCGCCACTCTTGGATAGGTTGACTAAGTTGTTTCATCAGCAATTGACGAAGAGGTGCTTCGAGATTGCCACGTTCTAGTAAAAGTGCAATTACAGTTTCTGCTTCTCCTATATGACCTGCATCGTTTAAAGTTTTTATCGCCTGCTGTAAGGCATTAACTTGGTTCGAGTCAAGCGTAAACGGCTTTCCGACCTCTACAGATTGTTGTGCGATCGCTACTATTAAGCCGGAAATACTGGGTTCTTTGCCCCAAGTTATATTCAGGTGGCGAGCGATCGCTTCTAGTTGTTCCTTAGTTCCTGGCGGAATTGACAGTGTAATCGTTTCTTTTTTTCTCGGCATCTTTAATTTGTAATTACACTATTGACATAAATAGTATTTTTAGCTATTTTATATGTATACCAAGTTAATCAAGAATTTCAATACCAAAAAAAACACAATGTTACTCGCTAGGCAGATATCAAAAAAGCCAGAGCTATACTCTGGCTTGCAACCCCTGATAGGGATTCATAAAGTTATGTTAACGCCTTGATCACGTCTTTAGTGATCGCATAAACAGTATTTCTCAGCTATCGGGGGTAGTTACTGCTACTCCCATTTCCTGAAAAAGCAGCTAGTGAGGTCAACGACCATGACCGATGATCATTTGCTGTCCAGAATTTCGCTTGACTCCAATATTTATTTCGATAAACCTTGTATTAGAGGTCATCGTATAAACCATGAACGAACAAACATTACTAGAAAGAATCACATTTAACCCCCAAATTTTTGGCGGTAAACCGATTATTCGAGGTCGTCGCCTAGCTGTTGAACATATTTTAGGAATGTTAGCAGTAGGAGATACTATTGAAACTTTGCTAGAAGCTTATCCCTGGTTAGAACGGGAAGATGTACAAGCCTGTTTAGTCTATGCACGAAGGTTAGTTGGTCATGAACGAGTTGAACCTTTATTCATAGAGTCCCAAAGGTGAAAATACTACTAGATACTTGCATTAATGCTAGGGTGCGTACCGATTTACAAACGGCAGGGTATGATGTGGTTTGGTCTGGAGATTGGCCAAAAGATCCAGGTGACGAGGAAATTTTAGCAACCGCCTATCGTGAAGGTAGGATTTTAGTCACCCTTGATAAAGATTTTGGAGAGTTAGCAATTTTGCGGGGAAATCCTCACTGTGGTATTTTGCGCTTAGTTAATCTCTCAACCTAAGAACAATCAATAGTTTGTTTGCGGGTACTTCAGCTTTACGGAAACGAATTATTCTCTGGTGCAATTGTAACTGCTGAATTAGATAGAGTCAGAATTCGCCCACCTGAAAATAGGGCTTGAAAATTCATTCAATAAAAACTCGTACTAGTGGCACAAGAAATTAAGACAGACTATGGTGATTGTTGACCACATGGTGAGACTGAGTTTGGCATTAAATCTATTTACAATTTATATTTTTCAATATGATTAAGCGCAATAAGCTTTTGAATGGCCCTCCAAAGTCTTTGGAGGAGGTTTATTTCACGGAAATTCGCTCCCAGCTTTACGAAAATCATGCACATCGTCATCAAACAGGTGTGAGAACGGGTACAACCCTTGCAGAACACCTCGATTCTGCGTGTCAGTTCATTTTGACAGTCAGCCGAATTGCAGAAGTCCCAGAAGATAAAAGACCTTTGCTACTAGCTGCAACTGCTGTACATGACCTAAATAAATTAGATACCAAAGGACGCAATGTTAAAACCCTGGCTAGAAATCAGGAATTTTTACGAGAACAACTTGAAAAGGCTTGTGTACTTACCTTTATCGTCTCAGAAGATGATTTGGAGTTAGTTAGAAAGCTAATTGAACGCCATTCAGGTCATAACGTCAGCGATGGAGCAAGATTTTTACCAGAAGACCCAAATATTGAACGTTGGGCGGCGATGCTTACAGCCGCAGACTTGTTTGATTTAGGAATTCCAGATGCACAACGTTTTCGTAAGCTGGAAAAAGAATTAACGGTTGCTTTCGGGCGAAGCTGTAATCTTTTTAGAATCCGCATCTCTGAAGATAAAGGCTATATTACAGCTTTGTTGCTGGGTGCTTGCGAAGAGGTTTTACAAAAGCATGGGTTAAATCCTTTAGCAATTTTTCCTGATGGCGAACTTTTTGAAGGGGAAGCTTTACCAAATGTGGATTTGACAAAAGAAATAGCTGCTGTTTGGCAAATTAAAATTGACCAAGTTTTTGGAAATAATATTGAAAGACTTGTCAGAGCTACCAAGGATGGGATTAAAGTTACTTATCAAGCTATCCAACAAAATATTGAGGAAGTTTTGGTAAATGTTCTAGCTCTTTTAGAAAAGAAAAAGGCTGGTTATAAATCAGACAAGATTGCTAAAGATGTGACTAAGTGGGGTGAAGCGGCTGGTGCAGATGCACTAATAAAAGCGGCTGAACTTCAATTATTACCTGTAAGTAACGCAGAAGAATTTGCTATATCTGAGGGGTTGAAAGCAGCTTATCTAAGTTACCGTGAAGCCAGATTAAGCCCTAAAGAAGTTTGGGATAAAATCGCTTATCATACGGGTATCTCTGAACTTCAGCGCACTGCAATTGAGCCATTTAATGGTCAATATGGGCGACCTTTATTTGCTGCTAAGGCTGCTATCAAAGGAATTGAGGGTATTAAAGAAGCTCTACAAGAATCTTTCCAGCTAAGAAAGGAAAGTACACAAATATCTGAAGAAACAGAAGTATCTGAAGAAATGATTGCAGCCGTTAGCAGAATGGTAAATTTACCTTTTGCTATTCGGTTAAATGGAGCCAATGATTTAAATACTTATGTAGAAGCAAATCCCAGACAAAGATGCTCTTTAGGTTCTACTTCCACTGATATAGATGAGCTAATTTCAGATAATATGCCTCCTGGTACAAAAGTACAAGCTTTTTCTAACCGCTTACCGGGTGGTATCAGTGCTGAACCGAAAAGACAAGCAGATTCAATTGCAGCTTTAGCCTACCAATTAATGGCAGTTGGGGCGAACTTTGCTGCTGTTAAAAAACAAGACCTATTTTATTTGCACTTAGCATTACCTAAAGGTTCTGCTCCAGAATTGTTGAGAATTTGGCGTGAACTTTTAAAACAACTTGCAGCGACAAATGCTGAAGGTGGTACTGTCACTATTGATGAATTGAAATTATATAGAGATAACCAGCTTGAATTTAAAGCTAACAAAGTAGTTGGTTTAGCATTGCCAAAACGTCCTGATTTTGTGCATACATCTGTCATTATTCCTCTAGTTTGGGGAGATATTAATAATTCTTTAGCTTTACTAAAATCACTGAGGCTTGCTTTAGAAATTTCTTTGTCTTTAGATATTGGCTTTCCTTTTACCTTGAGTAGCAATCTAGAAGTGGAGTTATCTAATGATGTTTACGGACGAATAGAAGGAATTCCTTCTGCACTGCAAACTTTATTAGGAAATGGACAATATGAGCAGCGCCAAGATGCAGAAAAAATTCTTGAGCGGCTACGTTGCATTGGCAAACTAGCAACATCTGTTGCAAGTATTCAGAAAGCCGATGATTGTTTTTATGATTTAGCTCGTGCTTGTGTCAGACCAATTGAACTTTATTATGTCTTGCTACGTTGGACATTACGAGAACAAGATGAACCAAATTTGAGTATTATTTGGAGTCGTATCTGTGAACCGTTAAATACTTTGTTGGAGAACCTTATGCCGGATGAAAAGTCGTTATTAACTAAATATCTCAAAGAAGCTGCTCAAGTTGCAGCAGAGGCAAAAATTTGGGGAAGTTCTTTTAAACGAACTGCTCAAGCAGAACCGTTTACAGCCTTTATTGCTGCCATTCGTTCTCAAAAGTCTTATTTGGGTTTAGATGTAATTTTTGCCGCTTTAATACAGCAATATCATACTCGCTTAGACCGTATCCGGGAGCATGGCGTAGGCGCGACAAAGTATGAACAGGTGAAGCATTATTACGAGGTATTGCGAAAGCTATATGAGGAGGTTTATTCAGCACGTCCTGAAAAGTTTTTATCTGACCAAAAAACTTTAGAAGCTGCTTATTTGTTTTTCCTTGAAGAAGCGCGTAAACAGCTAAAAACTCAGCTTCAAGATGATTCAGTCGAAACAAATACAACTGTGTAATTAATTAGGAGTTTATCATGTCAATTCAAAAGCTTTCTTCAGTAATAGCAACAATTTATGAGAATTTCCCCAAAGGACGTTTTATTACTTTAGTTGTTTTAAGAACAACCCATTCTGAAACTATTTTTCGCACAGAAGGTTCAGGTGAACCAATGTGTAGCGAATTTGTCCAAGCTGGTTTGGAGGGTGAAAATCAAAAAACTATAATTCAACGCTTGGTAATGACTAAGCGTAAACAAGTAGCACCAGAAAGACGCTACGGACGAGAACATTTAAGAGCGCATGAGCTTTTATACACCAATATTAAAGATGGCTCTCTTTGTTCTTTAAATACTAATGCACCTTGTGAAATGTGTACAGATTGTTTCCTTTACGGCTTCGCTGCCGGTGGTGGTGGCGCTCAAAAAAGTCGCATTTGGACTGAGGATGCTTTTAGTATTTTACCTGCTAGTGATGTTGTAGGCGATCGCACCATAAACGCCATCTACGAAACTGGCACAATGCGCGATGAAAAAGGTAATCCCTCAACAGCTTTAAATACCAGCGAATACATCAAACCAGGCGTGCATTTTCTAGATGTCGTCACCCTAAAAGATGTAACTGCGGATGAATTGCGCTATATCATCGGGAACATTCTTTTCACAAGTCGTTACGGTGCAGTTTCTAGTCGTGTTGGACGAATGGAAAACCAAATATTAGGTGTATTTGGTAGTATTACCGAACTTCCTAGTTCTCTGGAACTTGTACAAGCTACTTATGATGTATTAGGTAAACCTTTAGAACACCCTTTGAATATTAATCAATTAATTACAGCAAGTAAGCAAGTAATTGCAAATTGGCAAAATAAGAGAGGAGTTTCTGTGCATTTATCTGAAGCAGAAGTAACAAATTTACTGACTGATGTAGAAACTAATTGGTCAGAAGCTGAACGTGATAATTTTCTCAAGCGTTTAAGCCAATCTTATGAACCCTTCCGTCAGGTTGCAACTGAAAAGAAAAAGGCTAAGGCTAAAGGAAAAAATACACTAGTTGAAGTAGAGAGTTAAATTATGTCAACAATTCCTTTTCAGCAGGCAAAACTTGTTGAATTATACTGTCTTGAACCAGTCTTTTTTGCCTCTAGAGAGTTGTCTGATACCTATTACACTGAAGGGGTAATTGGGAATTATGCTCTTACCTATGCTTTAGGTAGGGTAAATTCCCCCTATCGACTCCAAGGTGAGGCTACAGGACGACCAACCTACAAAGAAGATTTTCAGCCAATAGCACAGGATTTTTATATCTTACCAGCTTCACCGATAGGCAGAGTTACATTCAGATTTGAACGTTTCAATGCTCTTTCTGATGCTTATTGGTATGCAATGACTAATAACCGTGTTGCGACTGCACGGGAAGATTTACCATTACAACGCCAAGGTAAAAAACCAAGTTCATTTAGACCAAGTAATTTTCCACAAACTGGAAGACTGCGGATGATTGAACGCAGAAACAAATTTCAAACTTTGGTATTTGGAAATCACCAATTACCAAATTATATTCGGCTTGGTAAATTCATGAGTAAAGTCAAGGTGAATGTGCTTAATGAATTTCCTGTGACTTTACTACCAGAAGGTGAATATCAAAGTCAACATTATTTAAATGCTGCCGATTTACCACAGCAAATAGAAACTTTAGCATTCGATTTAATTTCTATTCCTCCTGCACCCATTATTAAAAATCTTCGTTTTCGGGGTGCTGCTTGGCAAGTTGGGCAAATGATTGTACCAGCAGGGTTACATTTTTGCGGTAGAGAAAATAGCAATGAGTAATCAAAAGTTAGTTATCAGATTAGAACCACGCAGTATTTCAGCTTGTGCATCTTTACCAGATGAACTATCTTTCATAGGTAATGCACTTCAGCACCAAGTAGATGTATTTGAACAATCTAAGGATGCTGATATAATCCTTGATTTAGCACCTACTGGCACAGGTAAAACTAAAGCAGGACTAACAGTATTAAAGCATCAGCCAAATAAAAGTGCTGTTTACATTGCGCCAACTAATGCTTTAATTGAACAGCAAACAGAAGCAGCAAAACAGTTTGTTCGTGATGCTAATTTACCTCATGTCGTTAAATCAGCCTCAGCTAAAGATATTAAAAGCTGGCCTGACGAGAAAGTTGGTCGTCGTTCAGGAGAAAAGCTGTATAATGTTTTGCGAAATCCCACTACAGTTTTTGATGATGTTGGGGCAAATACACCAATTCTCTTGGTAACAAATCCTGATATTTTCTACTATGCAACTTTCTTTGCATATAACAATCTAGACAGAGGCAATATTGCTGCTGGTTTTTACACCAAATTTTCTACAGTCATTTTTGATGAATTTCACCTCTACGATGCTAAACAGCTAGTAGGAATGCTATTCTACCTCGCTTATTCTCACGTTTTTCGCTTTTTTCAGGACGGACGTAAAGTAGTTTTGCTGACAGCAACACCAGAACCAGCTTGTGAATTAGCCTTGCAGAATTTCAAACAAGCTGGTGTGAAGATAGCAAGAATTGATGGGGAAGCAGGTAATACCAATCTTTTACCGTCACAAACAGCAGTTAATCTGGAATTAAGACCAAAACCAGATAGTAAGGAAGAGTGGTTAGCAGAGTTAACAGCAGAAGTTGTCCAACGTTTTCGAGAAAGACCTGATGAAAATGGTGCTGTAATTCTTGACTCTCTTGATAATATTAATCGTTTATCGACTTTGTTAAGACAGCAAGGAATTGGTGATGACATCGGACGCATTACAGGCCCTGCACCCAAAAAAGATAGAGAAAGGGCTATGCAGTGTCAAATTATTTTGGCTACTAGCACTGTAGATGTAGGGTTTAACTTTGAAAAATATCCTAAACCGAAACGGCAAAATTTAGATTGGTTGATTTTTTCAGCACGCGATCGCGCCGCATTTTGGCAGAGAATTGGTAGAGTAGGGCGTGTTTTGGGTAAATCTGAAACTAATATTGATTCAGAGTCCATTGCTTACTTACCTGCTAACGCTTGGGAAGAAGGTTTAACCTCTCTAGATACTAGTGAGGGACGTACAGCGCTAAAAGACGTACTAGAAACACTTCCCTGTTTAGATAAGCCTTTTTTAAAAGCTTACTGGCGTTCAGAAGCATTTCTAGAAATTGCCCGTCCCTTGTTGGAATTGGAAGAAATGCTTGAAGGTTTAGCTGAGGAAAAATTTATTTTGGAGTTATTCAATACTCTAAAATCTATTTTTGAAGGAAACAGAACTTGGGATGATTATCGCTACAGAATGAAGCTTTTACGAGGCGCTGAAACTATTGCTAAAAAAACTCCCAAAGAAATTAAAAAGGATTGGAAGTATATCAAAGGTGGTCAAGCGTTTGTCAGAACCTTTATCAAGGCTAAATTTCCTGAAGATTGGGATGACTTACAAGCTGGACGTACAACTTTAGACGAATACGTAGATTTATTTAAAAAAGATGAAGACGCACTAGCTGAGTTAAAAGAATTTGCTGAAGTTTTTAGTACAAGCTATGCACCTTTATTTAGTTTTCGCTCTAGTCTGTTTGAAAGTCTTTCCATTCGTGACCCTTATGGTTTTATTCTAGATGAATCGGAGGAAACAAGACTAGATCCTTTTCATCTATTACGCTATTACGAATTTGTCCAAAATGGTGATTATATTGAAGTCACCAGTCGCGCGGCTGAAGCTTATCAATTGAGTTTTGAATTACGCTACACTGATAACTGGCAAGAATTTATCAGTACAGAACTGAACAAACTAACAGCTTTTAAAAATTGTCGAATTATCCGCACTCTTGGAGGAGGAACACGACCAACAGACCAAATACAATCTTTGAATAAGCATCTTTTACCAGGAATAATTATTTGCCCAAGAACAAATGCTGCTGTTATTTTCCAATTAAACAAGCAAGGAATTATTTCTTATCCAATAACCATTGTTTGTAATGATGTGGAGAAAGAATATAGATTCTTTGCAGGCTTGTCAGGAATTTTAGCAATAGCAATGAAGTTTAAACAATTACGTCTTCCAGATGATGAGGTTTTTATTGCGGGATAAGTAATTAAATTCTCGCACCAATGGTGCGAGAATTTGTAGAACATCAATTTATAAGTATATTTCTCTCATACCCCCAGTGAAACACTATCAACAACAATCTAACGCCTTCCCCAGCGATTACCTCAACAACTTGTGGGGAGAAATCCAAGCTTGTCCTTACTTTGCTATCAACAACCTCAACCGCGATTTTGTCGCCACCAAAGGATTTTCTGTAGTATTTCAGCGTTCTGGATTACCAAAAGTAGAACAGCAGTTTCCCTACTTCAAGCCTTACCTAGATTTGGCTCTCCAGCCAAATTGTAATGCTTTTTACCTCAATCCTTTACAGCTAAAGGAAGGCTCCCGCGTCGATCCGCATATCGATCGCTCCTTACGTTCCTACTCCAAAACCATTGAACCACCTGCGGTTGTCAGCGTGCTTTATGTGCGTGTACCTGCGGATATGGAAGGGGGAGAACTGGTATTGCGATCGCACAAACGCCAACTTGGGCAAATTAAGCCCCAAATCAATACTTTAGTTTATTTTCAAGGTGATTTAACCCATTCGGTTAACGCTGTCAAAACCCCCGGAAATCGCCTCAGTTTAGTTTGTGAACAGTATAGTTTGAGTGAAGCTGAACTCCAGGAAATTCCTGAGTTTACTGTAGAGTCAAGAATCACTCAGTCTACAACCAAAAAGAAAAAGTATGCCTCATAGTTTAGTGTTGAATTTGCTACCTCAATCGCCCATTCCACCACAGTTTCTCACAGGTAGACATCTCCACGCCCTATTTTTAACCCTCGTTAGTTCTGTAGATACCACATTAGGCGATCGCTTGCACGATTCTACTGCTGATAAAGCTTTCACCCTCTCTCCCTTACAAATTAATTCCCCCCTTTTGAAGGGGGGTAAGGGGGGATCTAAATTGCAATATTCACATCAACAATCCATTCCCGCCGGAACACCTTGTTGGTGGCGCATCTCTTTATTAGATGACACTCTATTTGGCAAACTTACCCAACTTTGGCTAAATCTTAATCCCAATCGCCCTTGGCATCTTGGCCCGGCTGACTTGTATATTACCAGCATTCAAGGCACACCCCAATCTATTCAACCTTGGGCAAATGCCACTACTTACGCTCAATTATACGAAGAAGCCAGCGATCGCATTTCTTCCATTAACCTTAGCTTCTCCACACCTACCGCTTTCCGTCAAGGACAGTATGATACTACCCTTCCTACCAGAGAATCTGTCTTTAATTCTCTACTTTCCCGGTGGAATAAATACAGTGGCATAGAATTTCCTCAGATTGCGATCGAGTCAATCTTCCCTTCTTTTGTCAATATTCACACAGAAATATTAGCTGACTCCCGCAGCAAATTTATTGGTATTATTGGCGAAGTTACTTATAAGATTTTAGGGTCAGTTGAACCAATACAAATTAAGCAAATTAACGCTTTAGCTGATTTTGCTTTGTATAGCGGTGTTGGTCGCAAAACAACAATGGGTATGGGCATAGCAAGGCGGCTGTATTCTCCATAATTTCAATAATTATTTAAAAACTATCTAAGTTATGAATCAAACCGAATATGTTTCAATTGCGGCATTGAATCAATATGCCTATTGTCCGCATCGCTGTTGGCGGATGTTTTGTGCAGGCGAATTTACCGATAATCAATACACAATTGAAGGCACAACTTTACACGATCGCGTCCACACCACAAGCGATGGACAGCGAGGAGAAACTTGGCAGATTCGGGCAATTTGGCTGAAGTCTGAGCAATACAAACTCATCGGTAAATCTGATTTAATTGAAGCCGAATCAGGCCAAGTTTACCCAGTCGAATATAAACGGGGACGCAAAGGCGAATGGGATAACGATGAGTTGCAACTTTGTGCCCAAGCTTTATGTTTGGAAGAGATGACAGGACAACCTGTTAACACTGGATATATCTATTATGCTCATTCGCATCAACGGCAATTAGTAGAGATTAATCAAGAGTTACGGCAAAGTGCGATCGCTACTATTGAATCTGTCACAAATATCCTAGAAACAGGAGTGATGCCAAAACCAGTTTACAGCAAACGCTGCAAAGGATGCAGCCTTTATTCGCAATGTTTGCCCAAAGCAACGGATAAGGTCAAAAGTTATCAAGAAGTACATTAAATCATACTCAGGTAACTTCTAGTTTGAGGATGTATTGACTTTCAATACTGTTCAAATAAGATCCCCCCGCCTGTGGCGACCCCCTTAAAAAGGGGGTAAAGGAGGAAGATAAGTTCCCCTTTTTAAGGGGGGTTGGGGGGATCTTAGCGCAGTAAACAAGCTAACCAAACCGTATTGTATTGAGTTTGATAACTTTCAATTAATTAAGGATTAAATCATGGGAACACTTTACGTAACACAAGCCGATGCTTTTATCGGTAAAGTTGACGAACGTCTCACCGTCAAAGCTGAACAAAAAACCATCTTGGATATCCCTTTAATTAAAATAGAGGGAATTGTAGTACTAGGACGGGCTACTATTTCTCCTGCCGTCGTCAGTGAACTTTTAGAACGTCATATCTGTTTAACTTTTCTCACACAAAACGGACGATATTTAGGACGTTTAGAACCAGAAGTTACCAAAAATATCTTTGTTCGGAAAGCCCAATGGCAAGCTGTGGGAGAATCACAACCAGCAATACATTTAGTCAGAGGATTCGTGCGGGGTAAATTGAAAAATTACCGCCATAGTTTACTTCGGACTCAGCGAGAACATCCTGATACTGACCTGAATAATAATATCACTCGATTGGAAAACGCGATCGCACCAATTGAAAACACTAACAATATTGATTCCCTCAGAGGCTTAGAAGGTGCTGGTAGTGCAGCCTATTTCGGTTGCTTTCAACAGCTAATCAAAACCCCAGAATTTCGATTTGAAGCCAGACGCCGCCGCCCACCAACCGATCCAGTTAATGCCCTACTGAGTTTTGGGTATTCATTACTACGTCATGATGTGCAAAGTGCTTTAAATATTGTCGGCTTCGACCCTTATCTAGGATACTTACACGTTGAGCGTTATGGTAGACCTTCCCTAGCCTTGGACTTGATGGAAGAATTTCGTCCTTTAATAGTAGATGCTGTAGTCTTGTCGCTGATTAACAAGCGATCGCTAACCTTAACTGACTTTACCACCGAACCGCTTAGTGGTGCTGTGTCTTTAACCAAAGAAGGACTGCATACATTTCTTCGCGCCTACGAACAAAAGAAACAATCGGATTTCAAACATCCAGTCATGGGAAACAAATGCACCTACCAAGAAGCCTTTGAAATTCAGGCGAGATTGTTGAGTAAGTACCTTATGAACGAAATCGATAAATATCCCCCCTTAGTTCTCAAATAACTCCCTCTCCCAATCTTCCCCCATGTATATTGTTGTTAGCTACGACATTCCAGAAGATAAGCGTCGGACTAAAATCCATTCCATTCTCAAGTCTTACGGACAATGGATGCAACTGAGTGTGTTTGAGTGCGATATCACTCCCACTCAGTATGCTAAACTGCGATCGCGTTTAGCTAAATTGATTAAACCCGACACTGACAGCGTGCGTTTTTATTTTCTCTGTGGCTGTTGTCAGCGAAAAGTCGAACGCATTGGCGGAGAACAGCCACGAGACGAAACAATTTTCTTTGCTGAGTCTCCTTCTAGCTAGGTTTCTGCATCTCTAATGCGCGGAAGGGTAGATGTAGAAATTTCACAGCCATAAAAAAGTGCTTCTATCCCAACTCCAGTAATACTTTCAAGCCATTAGTCGCCTAATTCTCATCCGCGCAATCTCTGAAATGCTTATCAAAATACGATTTCAGTCTTGAAATTTTCCTGGCGCTCTTTCCAAACGAATTCTCTAATGCTATGATTGCTCCAGAATCGCGCAACCGCACCTTGAAAACTAAATACAGCTTGACTTTCAGGCTCCCGCTATTGCAATTCATCAAAATCCCTATTAGGGATTGAAACACATTTAACCCGCCAATGCCCTCCTTCCTTCCAAATTGCAATTCATCAAAATCCCTATTAGGGATTGAAACAGACCGATGTACACCCCATAGAGATGCAGGGACGTATTGCAATTCATCAAAATCCCTATTAGGGATTGAAACTAAGACACTAGCATCAATCGCTTTAACGCTAGCATTATTGCAATTCATCAAAATCCCTATTAGGGATTGAAACCGCCATTGACATCGACATAAATTGCAAGATTTCCGATTGCAATTCATCAAAATCCCTATTAGGGATTGAAACTAATTTTTTACCCTCTAGCTATCAACTAGAGGCTTTTATTGCAATTCATCAAAATCCCTATTAGGGATTGAAACTATTGATAAAGGTAACGTCCATGTATTTCTCTAAGATTGCAATTCATCAAAATCCCTATTAGGGATTGAAACGTCTCCCTCCCAATGGGAGGACAGGAATGCACATTGCAATTCATCAAAATCCCTATTAGGGATTGAAACGTTTGAAGTGCAGCAGCGCGAGAATCACTATCCCAATATTGCAATTCATCAAAATCCCTATTAGGGATTGAAACGCCGTGGTCATTTGCAAGCGCAACAGAGGAGCTACTCATTGCAATTCATCAAAATCCCTATTAGGGATTGAAACATCAGCCGTAGGCGCACCCCCCAAGGGTGCGATTGCAATTCATCAAAATCCCTATTAGGGATTGAAACACCTTTGCGCCGTATGCTTTCTTGCTTCCTTGCACATTGCAATTCATCAAAATCCCTATTAGGGATTGAAACCTTTCCTTAAACATTCAATGCATTGTACTGACTTATTGCAATTCATCAAAATCCCTATTAGGGATTGAAACGTAACCGTGGGATAGGAAGTAATCGATAGTGACTAATTGCAATTCATCAAAATCCCTATTAGGGATTGAAACTGCTCTAGATACAGTCACAGTTACCCCTCCAGTAACATTGCAATTCATCAAAATCCCTATTAGGGATTGAAACCGCTACAGCTGCCATGTAATGATTGGAGTTTAAAATTGCAATTCATCAAAATCCCTATTAGGGATTGAAACGGCACGTATAAAGGTGTTTGGGTAGAAGCAGTTGAATTGCAATTCATCAAAATCCCTATTAGGGATTGAAACATTAACTCATTTAAAAGAAGCGGAATTAAATCTAAAATTGCAATTCATCAAAATCCCTATTAGGGATTGAAACAATTTCTAATAATTAAGTGAATTTTAACTTATTAAAATTGCAATTCATCAAAATCCCTATTAGGGATTGAAACTAGCTCAAACAGCCTTCTAGTAAGGTTTACAACCACATTGCAATTCATCAAAATCCCTATTAGGGATTGAAACTACTTGTAGGTGTTCGTTATTTACTGAACACCTGAAGAATTTAATTAAGCTTCAGCAATATCTTTGTTAAGCCATCGCCTAACCGCTCAATAGATTCTTGCTGTTTCGGATTTTTTAACGTGCCATCAACATTAAAGGCTTCATAAGCTTTGGATACTGCTACTTGGTCGGGAAGTACCAAAACTTTGATGTTTCCCAAAATAGATCGCAGGTGAACCAATCCCCGTAAACCACCAAGAGCGCCTGGGGAAGCGCTCATAATGCTAGCAACTTTACCTACAAAAGCAGCCAAAGCCAAAGGTGCTTCATTTGGAGATGGACGAGATGCCCAGTCGATGGCGTTCTTCAAAACTGCTGTGAGTGAACTGTTATATTCCGGCGAAGCAATCAGCAATCCTTGATGAGAAATCATCAAGTCCTTAAACGTGCGGGCGTTGGCAGGTAGTCCTTCTTGAGCTTCCAAATCTTCATCATACAGAGGTAAAGGCAAATCGCGGAGGTCTAGATAAGTCACTTCTGCGCCAGCTGCCTTCGCGCCAACCGCCGCGATTTTTACCAATTTTTTGTTGTAAGAATCAATCCGGGTGCTGCCAGCAAAGGCGAGAATTTTAGGTGTAAATGCCATAATTCTAGGTTGAATGAGAAGAATTAACCTGTTCAGCTGCATTATCCTGTTTTCAGGCGATCGCTATTTGCTACCTTTACATTTTATTTACAAACTTTCTCTAAGTTAAATTTGGATTTAATTACAAAATTACATAATTACAATAATGATCGTAAAGACTGAAAACCCTGCTTTTAGAGTTGAAATATGAACGTTCACAAGATAGAAGTCGTTTTAACTGAAAATGAAACTCTGATGCTGCGGGGTTTACCCTTTCATGCCGGCGATGCTGTGGAAGTGATTATTCTGGAAACTAATACTCCACAGCACCAAGCAGCACCGAAACCCCAATTAGATACAAATACTTTATCTTTTGCACAACACACAGCCATACTGTTATGACGACCCCACAGAACCCGTCGCCTTAGAGGACTGGGACGTTTTGCAATGATTGTACTTGATACTCATATTTGGGTTTGGTCGGTTCAGAACGATTCCCGACTGACTAGATAACAGCAACATTGGTTGGGGGACAGTTTGATGCAGTCCTGTTATTCAGCTTCCGTTTAAAAGCAAAACCAAAACCAAAAGCAGCAACTGCCAGTGAACTGATTACTGAAGAAGGTTCAGGGACGGGTGTTGCCTTAATGCTAGTTGTGTCACCTAAGAAAGTATATTTGTCAGTAATTTTGTCATACGAAAATAGGTTGTAATTAGTGCTACCAGCTGCAACAGGGTTACCGCTGGGATCAACGTTATTACCGATGAAGTAGTACGGGTTCTGACTAGGTGTCTCCGTGCTGACATTTAATACTGGAAGGTTAGCAGTTAGAGAGTTATCGTAATCCAAACGCAAAAACTTGTCATTTGAAATGCCGTTTATAACCGAACTACCACTTTGAAGAAGTGTATTGTTAGAGTCGAAAATGGATAGCGACTGAGATTCTAAAAATGAAGTTGAAAATTGAATATTGCCTGGACTAATTTCTGAAAAAGAAGCCGGAGCATTAGTTTTAGTTGTAAATGAACCTTCGGCTGAATATCCATTGCTAAAATTCGCGCTGAATGCAAAATCAGCAGCCTGAGCGGATGAGACTGCAAACACAAAGGGAATGGATGAACAAGTCACCATCGCAAGCAATACAGGGAATATTTGAAGTTTCATGAATAACACCTTGAATTATTGAATGAATAAACGCGATTTCGCGAAAAATATTCACAATGCCTATTCTTTCATTAAATCCAGGAGTCAGAATCTAGGGTTTCTGATCTCTGAATTTATCGTAGTATCGGTTATGAACCTTAACAAACTTGATTAGCAATCCTTAGATAAGTAGTGACGCAAGCTTGATCTGATCGTTTGAAAAGTTAAAGTGACAGAACAAATGTGAAAAAGCTGTAGGAGCAACACAAATATGTTCTTTTATCCTTACTATTGGCTTGGTAAGAAACACTAAAAAAAACTTACCATAATGACATAAAAATTTTATATAAAATTTTGATAAAAAAGTCAAGCAATGTATTAATAAATATTCCCGAAACCTTTATTTATTGTGTAATAACACAATACTTATATGTTAAAAACATGATTTTTTGAAATTAAAAAGTTTCAGGAATACAAGAAAAGTGGCGAATTTCAATTCTTCTAAAGCATTTTTTCCAAGAACTGTTTAGCGCGATCGCACTGAGGATTTTGAAAAAACTCGTCAGGAGTAGTATCTTCTGCTAGACTTCCCTGGTCGAGGAACATAATCCGATTGGCAACTTCTCTTGCAAAGCCCATTTCATGGGTAACAATCGCCATTGTCATTCCAGATAGCGCTAAAGCTTTCATCACTTCCAGCACATCTTTGACCATTTCCGGATCTAGGGCGGAGGTGGGTTCATCAAACAAAATCATCTCTGGTTCCATTGCTAATGCACGAGCGATCGCTACTCGCTGTTTCTGTCCCCCGGATAGTTTAGATGGGTACACAGACACTTTTGACTCTAAACCTACCTTAGCAAGCAATTCTAAGCCATGTTGTTCTGCTTTTTGCTTGTTTATTCCTTTCACCTTTATAGGTGCGTAGGTGACATTTTGCAGCACATTCATGTGAGGAAACAAATTAAAATGTTGAAATACCATCACCAACTGCTGACGTACTTTAGCGATGTTTGCTTTAGGCTTGGTAATTTCTTGCTCGTGAAAGTAGATTCTTCCTCTGGTGGGTTGTTCTAGCAAGTTTATGCATCGTAAAAAGGTAGACTTACCTGAACCAGAAGGGCCTAATATTGCAACTACTTCCCCCTGATAAAACTCGCTGGAAATATCTTTGAGTACGTCGAGTTTGCCAAAGGATTTACATAAGAATTCCGTGCGAATTACTACATTACTCACTTTCCCGTAACCTCCTTTCTAAAGCGGATGCACCCAAGGTCATACCCATTACCAAAACATAGTAGATTAATCCTGCAAATAGCAGTGGTTCAAAATAAATATACTTGTTTGCACCAACGATTTGGGCGCTGCGTAATATTTCCACCACCCCAATGGTTGACACCAACGCGGAATCTTTAAGCAATCCAATAGTTTCATTTACCAATGCGGGGAGAATGTTCTTCAATGCTTGAGGCAAAATCACATCCCACATCATCAACCAATACGGAACACCCATAGACATCGCCGCTTCACTTTGCCCTTTATCCACCGCCTGAATCCCACCCCTGATGGTTTCTGACATATAAGCACCAGAATTCAGGGTAAAAGTTAGCACCCCAGCCTCCAATGCGGAAATGTCATAGCCTGTAAGCTGGGGTGTTGCGTAGTAAACTAACGCCAACTGTAATAACAAAGGTGTGCCTCGGAAAACAGAGGTGTAGGCGTTAGCAACCCAGGTAAGCGGCTTGATGCCGAGAATTTTTAATAGAGACAGGATTGTTCCCCAGATTAACCCCAAGGACACAGATAATAGCGTGAACAACAAAGTTAAAGGGATTCCCCGCAGAATAAAGGGAATGTCG
The DNA here is from genome assembly GCF_002949795.1 of Nostoc sp. 'Lobaria pulmonaria (5183) cyanobiont'. Lineage (NCBI taxonomy): Bacteria > Bacillati > Cyanobacteriota > Cyanophyceae > Nostocales > Nostocaceae > Nostoc > Nostoc sp. 'Lobaria pulmonaria (5183) cyanobiont'. The sequence goes on from NZ_CP026692.1 coordinate 897,253, forward strand.
GGAAGAATTCTGGTGAAGTCAAGATTCAATCCGCCTTTGGCAGGAGTTGAGGATGCAGGATTGGCGGTGATATTCTGTGAAAACCACTTGGCTACAAGTTTATTCAATGTGCCATCGTCCTTCATTTGTTGAAGGACTTTGTTAAACGGTTCTACAAAAGAAGAACCTTTGGGAAAAGCGATCGCTGATCCACTTGCTTCCTCTGAGGGAATAATATTAAATTCTAAATCTGGGTTAGCTTGGGCGAATCCCTTAGCGACAGTATCTTCAACAATTGCGGCATCAATTCGCCCAGATTTGATTTCTTGAACTACTTCCGGCACTTTGTTGAGTTGCTTTAGCTGAATCCCCGCAACTTTTTTAGCAATCTTCTGAGCATTTTGTTCTTGTATCGTTCCTAGTTGTACCCCAACCTTTTTTCCTGATAAGTTTTGGGGCTGCTTCAGGTTGCTACCTTTAGGTGCGACAATCGTATCTTTAGCTTCGTAATAAATAATTGAAAAATCAATATTTTTCTGACGTTCTGGAGTCGGAGTCATCCCAGCCATGACAAAATCAGCGCGATTTGCTTGGAGTGCAGGAATTAATCCATTAAAATCGGATTCCATTATTTGAAGTTTAAACCCTAGTTTTTCAGCAAGGGTTTTGGCAATATCTATATCAAAGCCAACGATTTGGCGATCGCCTCCTTTAGTATCATAAAACTCATAAGGAGGATAATCTGGGGAAGTAATTATCGTCAGCGTGTCTTTACCTAAAGATGAGGCAGCTTTTAGAGAATTGCTATGTCCTGTGATGATGCTAATTCCGACTACTGCTACAAGCAGTATCGTTAATAGCCATACTTTTTTTTTCTTCATGAACTTGATAATTAGATAAATTCCATAGCTATCAAAAGATTTTAGTGTAGCTATAAATTTTGTGCAGAAGCTTTTGAATCTGCATTTGCTTTGTTGTTAAGACTCCTTAAAAATAGACAGGTATGGTTCATAAATAAAAGCTCGGTTACGTTTATTTCCAGTAACTTCTTCCACAATTCCTATATTACATAATTCTCTGACTAAAATGTTTGCGTTAGTGTATGATAATTGGGTAAACTCTTGAGCCATTTCTATATTAAAAACTGGCTTGTAATAGAGTTTTTCGAGTAAAGCTATAGCATTCCCTGCCTTCCGATTTCCCATTCGTTCCATTACTGTTTTACGATGATCTTCTTTTAAATTAACTATTTGACGAGCAACAGTAGATGCTTCCTGAGAAACTTCATATACACCTTTCAGAAAAAACTTAAGCCAGCTTTCCCAGTCCCCATTATCCCTGATAGATTGGAGATGATCATAATATTGCAAACGGTATTTTTTGAAGTAATAAGATATATAGAGCAAAGGACGTTTTAATATATTTTTTTCACATAATAAGAGAGTAATTAGTAAGCGTCCTGTTCTCCCATTGCCGTCTTCAAAAGGGTGAATTGTTTCAAACTGAGCATGAGCTAATCCAATTTTAATTAAAGCTGGCATTGGAGCAGAGTCATGTAAAAACTTCTCAAAATTACTTAAAGCTTCTTGCATATCATGGGGTGGAGGTGGAACATAAGTAGCTTCCTTTAAATTACATCTTCCCTTACCAATCCAATTTTGGCTGCGGCGAAATTCTCCTGAACCCTTTTCAGAACCTCGACCTTCTCTCAATAATTCTTTATGAATTTCACGGATCAATCGCAATGATAAAGGAAAATTATTCTCTAATCTTTCGAGTCCGTGATTAATTGCTGCAATATAGTTGACAACTTCGGTTACATCTTGCGGGTTGTCTGGTTCCACTGTACGCGATTCAAACTCAAGAACATCTATTAAAGAAGCTTGTGTTCCTTCTATCTGACTTGACAACACTGCCTCTTTACGAACATACATAAACACGAATAAGTCGGGATTAGGTAAAGCGTCTGTTGATCCATCTAAACGACCTAATGCTCTATCTGCTTGTGATAAAAGTTCTAACATTTCATCATCAATACATAATTTGGGTATAGGCGGTAAAGGATTAGGTATAAAAGCTTTGTATCCAGTAAGCTGTTCTATGTATCTACCTGCTCTATCGGTATCAATCATATTATCGATTTCATTCACAAGAGACAATTTTTTATCCATATTATCAAATACCCTTAATATCAGCAATAAGAGTTTTTTTGTGTTTATACATGATATGATTATAAATTTGATATATTGAAACAAACAGCAAGTAAACTGCATGTTCCTTTTGCCTTAGTTCCCTGAGCTATCAATACACTTGCTATACTTATGTGGATGCCAGTAATTACTGTAGTAAATAAAACATTAATTTTGGATCAATGTTTCATCTGTTTTAGTTTTAAATCTGTTAGAAATCAAAGAAAGTTAAACCTAAATAGGGATAGAATACGAAATATCCCATCCCTACTTCATTTTTTGATTAATTAACTCTATAAGAGTTTGACCTTTTAACTTTCATCAAATAGACTTATCCTGCTTTACGCATATAATGCTAAAAACCAGAGTTTTGGTGAGGAACCGAAAGACTCTGGTGAAGACAAACTTTCCTCCCCGTCCGCTGCTTTCCAGATGCTATCAAAAGTCAAGGAAAGTCAAATCAAACCTTTAATTTGGTCGCTTCCAGGAGCTTGACGCTGGCATAGATCGCATCAATATAAGGTGTGGGAATTTGAGTAAGTTTTCCTAATTCTGCCACCGCGCCAACAATAGCGTCTATCTCCGTGGAGCGTCCAGTTTCAATATCTTGTAGCATTGAGGTTTTATGGGCACCAACATTTTCTGCGCCATTAATTCGTTGTTCTAAAGTAATGCCAAACTTTATACCCAAATTTTCAGCGATCGCTTGAGTTTCAGTCATCATTTGTCGCGCTAGTTCACGGGTGAGGGGATAGCGGCAAATATCCTCTAAAGTAGCACCAGTCAGCGCACTGATCGGATTAAACGCCACATTACCCCACAACTTGATCCAAATCTCCGTGCGAATTTGGTTGCGGATTGGTGCTTTAAATCCTGCTTGTTTTAAAGTCTGGGCTAATAATTGAATGCGTTCTGTTTTAGTACCGTCGATTTCACCGAGAGTAAAGCGATCGCCTTCAATATGTTTAATTACACCTGGTTCAATTATCTCAGTTGCCGGGTAAACTACACAACCGATAGCACGTTCAGCACCGATACTAGCTTCAATAATCCCATCTGGATCGACAGATTGAATCCGCGTATCTTCATACTCACCGCCATACTTGCGAAAGTACCACCAAGGAACGCCATTTTGGGCTGTCACCACTATCGTGTGAGCATCGTAGAGTGCTGGGAGAAAAGGTGCGATCGCAGATACACTGTGAGCCTTGACAGTTAAAATTACTACATCTTGCGTCCCCGCTGACTGAATATCGCTAGTTGCCATAAATGGAGTAGCAATTTGGCTGGAACCGTCTGACATGAACAACTTCAGCCCATTTTTTTGAATTGCCTCTAAATGGGAACCACGCGCAATTAACGTCACGGCTTCACCAGCAAGTGCCAGTTTTGCCCCTAAATATCCACCGATAGCACCCGCGCCAACAATACAGATTTTCATTTTGTCAAAAGAATATTAGTCATGGAAGACGTTATCCAGTTGCTTTTACATCAAACAGCTAGGCTTTGCATCGCTTTCAGTAAATCTTGATGAACAGATTTTGAGGCAGCCACTATCAATCCAGGCAGGCTATAGTTCTTACAAGTATGCAGTGGTGGTAAAGTAGAACCGTCCAGAGTAGTTACAATCCAACCAGCCTCTTTCGCAATAAAAGCAAGTGCAGCACCATCAATAAATTTGCCCGATTTGATGACTGCTCCACTCAAGTCGCCACTGAGAATACCATTGAGATTGGGAATTTGAATATCACTAGAGTAATCAGTTGCTATATCGATTACTTGATATCGATCTTTTAGTAAAGGTGCGATCGCATTCATTCCCCATCCCAACAAAATAGCAGGTTTAGGAGATGTTATATGTAACGGGGTACAGGCTGCTAAGCTCATCTCCAGTGTCCCTTCAAAAGCACCTTCACCTCGGAGAGCGTAAAAATAAACATTTTGGGCAGGAGAAATAGCGATTACTGCTTCAAAATCATCAGAATTTAGAATACTGAGAATAATTTGGTAATTAGAATGTCCATCCATGTAAAACTTCGTGCCATCAATTGGGTCGAGTGTGACTAAATAATCACCTTCTGAACCAAGTTCGGTAGCCCGAAAATATTTGGTATTATTAGAACTTTCATATTCTTCACCATAAAAGCGAATATCGGGAAAAGTGCCTAGTAATACTACTTCTACCAGATTTTGAATAGCCACATCTGCATCAGTAAGTGCAGCACTAAAAAAGTTGTTTCCTTGTTCTTTGGCGGGAAGTGCAGCAATTTTTGGTTGTAAAAAATGGGCATAGGCTGCTGCTACTTTGAGATGAGGGAGTAAAGTCTCTAAAATTAATCGAGTAGTTGGGGTTGTGGACATTACAGCAAACTCCTTTTAGAAATAATCTCCCGTTGGCAGGGCGATATAATTCTACATCTAGACAAAATTACGGTATCATTTGGATGCAATAATACCACCGTTGCTATATTACTTTAATCTGTATGTCTCAAAGAGCCTATAGATAAATCGCAAGTTTTCTCGTAAATTTAAGGGTTTAAGACCGAACGCCAACACTTAGTACAGCATTTCATTAATTCATAGCGAATTAATCAAAGGCAATATCCTACAATGCCAATGCGTTAGCTTGGATTGTTAATGCGTTGGCTTGGATTGTCAATGCGTCGGCTTGGATTGTTAATACGTCGGCTTGGATTGTTAATACGTCGGCTTGGATTGTTAATGCGTTGGCTTGGATTGTTAATACGTCGGCTTGGATTGTTAATGCGTCGGCTTGGATTGTTAATGCGTTGGCTTGGATTGTTAATGCGTTGGCTTGGATTAAAAACGCTACGCTTTTACGCAAAACTGTATTTAATTAAAGTTACCCTACAAATGGTTTTAGGAAACTTTTTCGAGCTTCTTCTGAGTGAATTTGAATAGCTTGTGACGTTTGAGTACTGGAGGTGCGCCCAGAGTGCCGATGATGAGTAAGCTAAAAATAGAAGTGGGTTAAGGGACGGTGATTAGGTTTGCAGAAAAACTAATGGGTAATTCCCTATCTTCTAATCCTAACTTTTCAAAACCTGGTCTATTTGGCGCAGAAAAAACCTCTAAATAACCTGGTGTCGGCAAAAAACTAGCGAAAAATGGACTAGAATAATTTCCTCCCGAAATGGAATACGCAAAACCCTTACGTGTTAACTGCTGAGTATTAAGGCTAATTAAATTATCAACATCAAAAGGTTCGTTTCCTGGCATTGGAGTCCCGGCGGGTTGCAGAGCAGTAATTATTTCACCATTTCGTGTACCAGTAATTCCAGTAATCAAGTAAAAACCCAAATCGTTAGGGGTGTCATTAGTGGTGAAAATACCGTTCGCTTCTATGCCAGTACCAGAATAATTCCAGTTCCAACTTAAAGCAGAAGCGTCCGGCATTGTCCCGAAAACTAATCCAGATATGGTGACGAGGGCTATGGCAGATAAAGCTAGATTTTTCATGGAAGTCGTTACTGCGATCGCGGATATTGTAGAAGGTTCCGGTGTATTATACGGAATTAACAAAGATAGTATTATCAATCTTGCCTATTTACTTAGCAGCGATCTAATAACCACGCCAAAGCAGCATCAACATTACTAACCTGTTCCCCTGGCGGTATCGCTGAACGATTGACCATCACAACCTTTACGCCCAGTTCTCGCGCTGCAATAATCTTGGGCTTTGTAGCATCGCCACCGCTATTTTTGCTGACGATGGTATCAATGTTATTCTCAATCAGAATTTGTCTTTCATTATTGAGGGTAAAAGGCCCGCGATCGCACAATACCATCCCCGGCGGTACTAAAGCATCATCGCCAGGAGGGTCAATCATCCGCATCAAAAACCAAATTTTCTCTAGGTGAGCAAAAGCGGACAGTTCTTGCCTACCAACTGTCAAAAACACTCGCTGTGCCTGGTTTTGCACGGCTGTTGCTGCGGCTGCAACATTATCCAGTTCAATCCAGCGATCGCCACTTACTTTTTCCCAAGGTGGACGAATTAACATCAGGCGGGGTACTCTAACTTCCATTGCTGCATCTGCGGCATTGAAAGAAATTTGAGTAGCGAAAGGATGGGTTGCATCAATTAATAAGTCAATTTGCATGACTTGCAGATAGCTAGCCAATCCAGTCACGCCACCGAAGCCTCCAACCCGTAAATCGCCCAACGGTACTGACGGTTCACGGGTGCGGCCAGCTAGAGAGGTGATTACTTCTAACCCTTGGATAGTCGTAACTTTGGCAGCTAATTCTGCTGCATCACCCGTCCCACCCAGAATCAAAACGCGGATCATTTAGATAAAGGTGGAATTTTTGCTAAAATGCCCTTCTTCATTGCTTCTGGACGCTCTGACCAAGGTAGTAAACCATCTGCTTTGGCATAGTATTGACTAGCACATTCCAGTACCGCAGAGGCATTACCATCAACGCCTAAATCACCAAATAAATATGTTAATTTACCTTTAGCAGCAAAGGCGACTACACAAGAACGATTACAAGCACTCATACATTCAACTTCCTGAATCGGGAATCGATCTCGTAAGTCCCAATCTTGTGCCAACTGCTGAAGTTCGTGTAGAAGTTTTTCACCACCACTTTCACCTAAGCGTTTTCCATTTTGCCAAACACTGGCACAGGTTTTGCAAACAAATAAAGTATGTTCAGCAACTTCCATTGGACTGGTTGGGGAAATATTTACAGTAGTAGTCATCTGTACCTCGCAGATATGTGAAACTAATAAATCTATTTCGGTGGGCATCCTGACTCACTCAATTTGAGATTTGAGATTTAGTTCTTTAATCTCAAATTGGTTCACAGTTGCTCCCAAGCGCCGGATTTGCACCGAACTTTCCCCGTTACCTCTGGTGACTGACTCCCACCAGAACCGAATAACCTTATCGATCATACACTAGTACAACATGGCGTAAATAAACATACCATTCAAAATGACGCGAAAGTCCGGAATACAATACTTTTGACTTTTGATTTTTGACTTTTGACTTCCACGCAGTGGTACTAGGGTTATCGGAGAATACGAAACAACAAGCTTTGTGGCAACCATCAAACTGGGCGACAGCCAGATAAAATACTGTGCATATTTACTACTTGTCCAATAACTGCGATCGCAGGCGCACTAAATCCAGTTTCCTCTACCTGTTTGACAATTGTCTTTAAAGTACCAATCAATTCTTCTTGTTCTGGTCGTGTACCCCAGCGCACCAAAGCAATCGGCGTTTCTAAATTCAACCCAGCTGCACTTAATTCTTCCACAATATAAGGCAGATTGTGAATTCCCATATAAATTACAATGGTTTCGGAACCGTGAGCGATCGCACTCCAATTTACAATCGGTCTATACTTACCCGCCGCCTCGTGACCAGTTACAAATGTCACTGATGAACTATACAGCCGATGCGTCAAAGGAATACCTGAGTATGCTGCTGCTGCAATTCCCGATGTGATACCGGGCACTACTTCCGTTGATATTCCAGCTTTGACTAATTCTTCCATCTCTTCGCCACCGCGACCAAAAATAAACGGATCGCCACCCTTTAGCCGCACTACAATTGCATGATCCTGCGCTTTATCAATCAGCAATTGAGTTGTTTCTGACTGCAACAACGAATGTCTCCCCGCACGTTTACCAGCATTAATTTGCTCGGCTTGGGGATTAATCATTGCCAAAATAGCCGGACTCACCAAGGCATCATAGATGACTACATCTGCACATTCCAACAAACCTTTCGCCTTCAGAGTTATTAGTCCTGGATCTCCTGGCCCCGCACCGACTAAATAAACCTTTCCCAAATACTTGTTCCTTTCTGTCATTGTGCGGTTCATCTATCTGTTAAATCCCAAATTAGCTCGGCTAATTCTGCACTTGCTCCCAATGGCTCTGCCAATTGGAAATTCACCGCAGAAAATTGTAATTTTAGCTGCTCTATTGAGGTGGCGATCGCATCGGTTATTCCACCAGCGAATAAAAAATATGGCAAGATTGCAATTTCCCGATAACCAGCACCTACCAACTCTTTCACCCGTAATTCTAAACTAGGAGGACCAGCCCAATAAGCAGTCACGGCTCCCAAACTCGCCGCCATTGCTTCCACAGTTTCTTGAGAACCTGGGCGACGGCTACCATGAGCTAATAGAATCCATGCTTCTGCTTTTATAGCAGCTATTTGTTTTGCCAGCAATTTCTCTAAATTGGGGTGAGAGCCTAAATATGGTTGCAACTCAATCATGATATCTTGACCAAGAGTCTGCTGTGCTAGTGCTACTTCGGCGGGAATATCTGTCATGACATGCACTCCCGGCAGTAGAAATAGCGGTACAATTTTGAGGCTATTTTCATTTTGAGACACTGGGCAATCGCCAAAAGCGCTCTTAGCAAATTGTTGAATCTGCTCGTGTAAAGGCTGAGGATTCATTTCCAAAGCAGCGATGCCAACCAAATGTTCGCTATTTGCTGAGTTGTGGTTTTTTGGCAATTTGTGACATATCAGCCTAGCTAGTTGCTGCATAGCAATTTCTGGGCGCGGGTCGCGACTTCCGTGAGATAGTAGCAGATAGGCAGATGACATCGGTAAATTAAATTCTTAGTTACTATTCTTATTTAAGATTAAGCTGGGGATAATAAGTACTCTGGTAATTATTGAAACTATTATTAATTACTAAATGGAAGTATTCTTAATCACTTTTATATTCTCGCCCTACTCCTTACCTTATTGTTTTTCGGCAGTGTAAGTATAAAATTGATCGAAAGCCCCTACCGTTTCAAATTTGTACGAAGGTATCCAAGAATTTATTTTTAAATCTGTACGGTAAATGCTAAAAATAACGAAATCTTGCCTTTCTGTGGTCTTGGCAATAACTTCTTGAATTTGCGGGCTAGCCGAGTCAACTAATTTATCACAATTAAAACGGATTAAATTTTCAATAACATTCGTAGTTTTTTTACATACATCGTTTTTTAAGTATTTTGTCAGCCGTTGAACTGCATATTCTTCATATTCAACCTGACTGGGATTGGTTTTCGCCATTGACACACCCAAGGCGGCGAGTCCTACTGCTGCTCCAGTATACGCGATGATGGTCAATGGTTTCATATTTGCCAAGTAAAATTCATTGTAATCGTCAGACTCCAGAGACTCTAAATCAACTAAGTCCGTTCCTTGAACAAAAACTCTTGATCGCTTGTCAATTTATTGCTATAATTCAAATTGTTGAATGGCGAGCGTAGCCAAGTGGTTAAGGCAGTGGTTTGTGGTACCACCATTCGTGGGTTCAATTCCCATCGTTCGCCCTAGATAATTTCATATTCATAGCTATACTCCTATTAAAGATGGGTTGTATGGTGTGAACCCTCATAAGCATCACTTTACCAACAATCTGTCATCTATAGCTTTATAGACTTGCAAGGATTGCAAGCCTACTATAATTGATTAGGTTATCTTATTAAAGGAATATATGTATATAAGCAAATTTACTTGCTAAATTAAAATTAGGTATGCAATGCCTTACATCCTTTTGGAGTGATGCGATCGAGGCAAGTAATACCACTTTTAATTCTCTTATTCCTTTACTATATAGTGAGTGCCTCGATTGCATCCTAATTCTGCTTCTGCAAGCCTCTGTCCTCTAAGACCCAAGCTCTGGACTGTTGAAGCTATAAATTTACGCTTTGCAGCACCCTTTAATTGGACTGCTGTTTGTTTTAATAGCTTTTTAAGCCAAGAAGTTAAAACCGATTAGAGGAAGGGATGCTGAATTTTCAAACCTTATTTGAATCAATACCGGGATTGTATATCGTCTATTCACTCGACTTTGTGATTGTCGGGGGAAGTGATGCTTACTTTTGGGCAACGAAGACCAAACGAGAAGAGGTTGTTGGTCGCCATTTGTTCGAGGTTTTTCCAGACAATCCCGACGATCCGAATGGTACTGGAATTCAGAATTTGCGTACCTCGTTGTCAAGCGTACTGAAGTATCAAAAGCCTCACACGATGGCAGTGCAGAAGTATGACATTCGCCGCCCCGAATCAGAAGGCGGTGGTTTTCAGGAGCGGTACTGGACGCCAACCAACTCCCCAATCTTTGGTGAAAACGGTGAAATGACGCACATTATTCACCGAGTCGAAGATGTCACCGAGTTTGTGCAAGTGCAGCAACAGCTAAATGAGCAGCGTCAGCTCAATCAATCACTCCAGTCTCGCACCGAACAAATGGAGAGGGAAATTTCTGCTAGAGCGCAGGAGTTACAAGAGGTCAACGAACAAGTGCAAGCGGCGAATGAGGCGTTGTCAGAATTCGATCGCGCTAAGACCGTATTCTTCAGCAATATCTCGCATGAATTTCACACGCCTTTAACGCTGATGTTGAGTCCAATCGAAGACCTATTACTCGACATTCAAGCTCCATTAGCACCGCAACAGCGCGATCGCCTTGAACTCGTGCAGCGAAATGGACTTCGGTTGCTAAAATTAGTCAACACACTGCTTGAGTTTTCGCAACAGGAAGCGGCAGGGATTGAAGCTTCATCCGAACCGATCGCTTCCAACTGGATTTTACCTTCAGCGATCGCGCCATCTTCCTTACCCGCCCGAATTTTACTGGCAGATGACAACACCGATATGCGCGATTATCTGTGGCGATTGTTGAGTCAACGGTATGAGGTTGAGGTAGTCACAGATGGGGCTACGGCTCTGGCTGCGATCCAGGCACAGCGCCCAGATTTGATTCTCAGCGATCTAATGATGCCGGGGATGGATGGGTTTGAGTTGCTGCGTCAATTGCGGGCTGACCCCCAAAGGAGCGAATTGCCCGTAATTTTGCTGTCCGCGCAGCCGGGTGAAGAGTCTCGCGTGTCAGGGTTGGCAGCCGGAGCCGATGATTATTTAATCAAACCGTTTTCGGACCGCGAACTACTGGCTTGTATTGAGTCAATCTTAAAACAGGCAGACATCCGCAAACAAGCGGCTCAGACACTCCAAGCCAGCGAACAGCAACTTAAACTCGCCCTTAAGACCAGCAAACTCGGCTCCTGGCAATTCGATCTCAAAACAAATGTTCTGTCTGTTTCTGACCAGTGCAAATTCAATTATGGTCTACCCATTGACGCTGATTTCTCGCACCAAGTTCTGATGGAGCGGATTCATCCAGAGGATCGGACTTGGGTGCAGGCGGCAATTCAAGACTCGATTACCAACCACACCGATTACGATGTGGAATACCGCAATGTTTGGAACGATGGCAGTACGCACTGGGTAATCGTTCGTGGGCATCCGATTTACGACGAGGCGGGCAATCCTGAGCGGATGGTCGGAATATCAATCGATATTACCAATCGCAAACAAGCTGAAGCTGACCTCCGGGAAGCCTATGTGCAATGGGAGGCCGCTTTAGCGGCAGGAGCGATTTACACATGGCGGTGGAAGATTGCCGAGAATCTGGTGATCGTGAATGCAGCCTTTGCTCACTTGTTTGGTGTTGACTCTGTGGAGGCAGCAAGCGGTTTACCAATTGAACTGTTTATACAGGCGATACACGAAGAAGACCGCCCCCAAGTGACCGCTGCAATTAACCAGGCGATTGAAACTGGCAAAGAATTCATCAGTGAGTACCGTGTTTATACGGCAGCAGGCGAGGAGCGGTGGCTTGCCGCCCGCGGTCGCGTTGAATATGCTGCTGATGGCACACCGCTTGCTTTTCCTGGGGCACTGGCAGATATTACTGAACGCAAACAAGCCGAAGATGCTTGGCGACAGATTTCCACCGAACTCGAACGACAACTGCGAAAGTTTGACGCGATCGCCTCTTCCGTAACCGATTTTATTTACACATTCGATCTGTCTGGACGGTTCACTTACGTCAATCAGGCGTTGCTCGACCTCTTCCAAAAAACTTCGGCTCAAACTCTCGGCAAAAACTTTTTTGACCTGGATTATCCAATAGATTTAGCAACCAGACTCCAAAGACAGATTCAGCAAGTCATCGAGACGCGCCAACCGCTCAAAGATGAAATGCTGTACACAAGCGCATTTGGCACGCGCGCCTATGAATACATTTTCGTCCCGCTTTTGGGCGTAAATGGGATGGTAGAAGCGGTAGCAGGTGTGACGCGAGACATTACCGATCGCAAGCAAATCGAAGCGACTGTCAAAGCCAGCAACGAACGGCTGAAGCTGCTTTCAGAAGTCGCTAACGATCTGTTGCTCAACGAAGATCCCAAGGTGTTTTTAGCCAGTTTGTTTGAAAAGGTTTCCACTTATTTGGGACTGGAAGTTTACTTCAATTACTTGTTTCAAGAAGACCAGCAACGCCTTGAGCTACAAGCCTATGGGGGTATCTCAGAAGATATTGCTTTATCTGTTAAATTTTTGGAGTTAGGGCAGGGGGTGTGTGGTTATGTGGTGCAACATCAGAAGCCAGCGATCGTTGAAAATGCACTCTCAAAGACCGATCCACTTGCTGTTGAAGTTCAGTCAATCGGTACCAGAGCTTATGCCTGTCATCCACTAATGGTAGGCGAGCGCGTTTTGGGTACTCTGGGACTGGGAACTCGTCAACGCGATCACTTTACGCGCGACGAACTCGATCTCATGCAAACCCTTGCCAATCAAGTTGCTGCTGCCTTAGAACGATCGCGCCTGGTTGCAGAGTTACAGGCACGTGCCGAAGCGTTAGATCAAAGTAATCGCATTAAAGATGAGTTTTTAGCGGTTCTCTCCCATGAGTTACGTACTCCCCTGAATCCAATTCTGGGATGGTCAAAACTATTACAGGGAGGAAAGCTTAATCCTGAAAAAACGAATCTTGCGATCGCCACGATCGAGCGCAACGCCCAGATCCAGGTGCAGCTAATTGATGACTTGCTCGACATTTCCCGGATTCTGCAAGGCAAAATGAGCTTATCAGCCTCACCAATTGACCTGAATGCAGTGATTTCAGCCGCGTTAGAAACGGTTCGGCTAGCCGCAGAAACTAAATCAATCCAAATTCACACGACCATTTCACCGATTATGGGAGTGGTAATCGGGGATGCAGGGCGATTGCAGCAGGTTGTGTGGAATCTTCTGTCTAATGCTGTTAAGTTTACACCTGAAGAAAAACAAGTCACGGTTGCCCTATCTCAAGTTGAAAATCACGCCCAAATTCAAATCACCGACACCGGAAAAGGGATTCGTACCGACTTTTTGCCCTACGTGTTTGAGCATTTCCGACAAGAAGATGGCGCAACCACCCGCAAATTTGGCGGACTGGGCTTGGGATTAGCGATCGTGCGCCAAATTGTGGAAATGCACGGTGGAACGGTGACAGTAGACAGTTCAGGTGTTGGGCTAGGAGCTACATTTACGGTTAAAATTCCGCTTGCGCCTCAGTTAACTGAAGCACCAATCTTAAATCAATCACCCATTAAAGAGAGTGATGTGAGCGGCATTCACATTTTAGTCGTCGATGATGAAACAGACTCGCGGGAGTTCATCGCTTTTGTTTTAGAGGAACGTGGCGCGATCGTTACTGCTGTTGGATCTGGCACTGATGCGTTGCAAGCGATCGCTCAATCCATTCCCAACATCATCATCAGTGACATTGGGATGCCAGAGATGGATGGCTATATGCTGATGCGACAAATTCGTACCTTTGGGCTTGAGCAAGGGGGACAAATTCCCGCTATTGCCTTAACAGCTTATGCCGGAGAACTCGATCGGCAGCAAGCGATCGCTGCCGGATTTCAACGTCATGTCCCCAAACCTATCGATCCAGAAGCTTTGGTGGCGATCGTCGTCGAAATGCGGACTTACAGCAGAATTCAGAGTTCAGAATTCAAAATTCAAAATAGTTAAAGAATCAGAATAACATTTGATGAATAAATATACTAATTATTCTAGATTCCTTATAAATTATGACTCCTGACTTTTGGGTGCTGAATTCTTACAATTATTCTAAGAATAAATTATTTATACGCACTATAAAAAGGAATATTAGCACTCTGAAATAATTAAAAAAATATTCATTTACAAGTTTTATAGAGCTTGATAAATAGGTCGGCGTAAATAATTATCGTTGGGATAAAGCAGAGGGCAGGGAGCAGGGAGCAAAAAGAAAAAGGGTTTGAGCCTTGTTTACTTTTCTTCACACAGTTTGGTTTGATTGTACCAACTTACTTAGTTAAATATTTTTCTTCTAGATGTGTTGACAATCAAAATATACGCGAATAAATGATATACTAAAGATTACATCAAGCTATTGAGAGCGTGATAATTTGTCCTCCAAATATTATGATGGAGTTATTTACTAACATCTATCAAAAGAAATAAAAATTGTATTTCTTTAGTAAGATCCAAAAATACTGAGTCATAGATACTTTAGGTAAAGAAGAACACGATTTAAGTGTCTGCTAAAAAGCTGATACTTGTAGGTACACAGATAAATTATATTTATCTGTGTTGTTTCGTTTTTATATGTGTCTAACAAAAGGTGGAGGCTTATTTGTCTCGCTTAGAAAGTTAGCAATGCAAACATCGTCATTTAGTGGAGTTGCTATGTCTGAATTGCTTCAAGCAGTCTTAGATAGTGAAGAAAGAAGTGATTTACGTTCCTTTCTTAGTGAATTACGCCAACAAGAAAAGAAGTACTTGCTGCGGAACGATATACTCAATGTATATAGTGAGTATTGCTCCAAGTCCCAAAAACCTGAGACTTTTTACACTTCTTCGGAGTTAGGCAAACTCATTTACTATACTCAGGAAATAATTCAGGAGGACTCAAACTTCTGTTTCATCATCCGTTCTAAGATTGCCAGCCAAGAAGTTTATTGGTTGACATCAGACTTAAGCATTGAGCCGATGACGGTGCAGGATTTGTTGGATCTACGCGATCGCTTGGTGAACAAATATCATCCTAACGAGGGCGGCCTGCTAGAATTGGACTTCGGCCCGTTTTATGACTACTCCCCAGTCATCCGCGACCCCAAAAATATTGGTAAGGGGGTAGAATTTCTCAACCGCTATCTTTCCAGCCAACTATTTCAAGACTCCAAACAATTGCTGGATAGCTTGTTGAATTTCTTGCGTTTGCACCAATACAACGGTGTTCAGCTGCTGCTCAACGATCGCATTCAATCACAGCAGCTACTTTCCCAACAAGTTAAAAAAGCCATAACTTTTGTTAGCGATCGCCCCGATGATGAACCTTACGAACAATTCCGATTCCAATTGCAGTCAATGGGTTTTGAGCCAGGTTGGGGTAACACCGCAGCGCGAGTGGGGGAAACTTTAAATATTCTCGATGAATTGATTGATTCTGCCGATCCTCAGACCCTAGAAGCTTTCATTTCTCGTGTGCCGATGATTTTTAGAATCGTCTTGGTGTCAGCTCACGGTTGGTTTGGGCAAGAGGGAGTTTTAGGGCGTCCCGATACCGGCGGGCAGGTAGTTTACGTCCTTGACCAGGCAAAGAGCCTAGAGAAGCAGCTACAAGAAGATGTCCTGCTTGCGGGTTTAGAGAAATTGAATGTCCAGCCAAAGGTAATTATTCTCACCCGCTTGATTCCCAATAGTGATGGTACTCTTTGTAATCAACGGCTAGAAAAAGTCCACGATACCGAAAATGCCTGGATTTTGCGAGTGCCTTTACGGGATTTTAACCCTAACATGACTCAAAACTGGATTTCCCGGTTTGAGTTTTGGCCTTATCTAGAAACTTTTGCCATTGATTCCGAAAGAGAACTAAGGGCAGAATTTCACGGCACACCTGACTTAATAGTTGGAAACTATACTGATGGGAATTTAGTAGCATTCTTGCTGGCGCGACGGCTGAAAGTTACTCAATGCAATGTTGCCCATGCTTTAGAAAAATCTAAATACTTGTTCAGTAACCTCTACTGGCAAGAATTAGAGGAGAAATATCATTTTTCTTTGCAATTCACTGCTGATTTGATTGCGATGAATGCAGCCAATTTTGTGATTAGCAGCACCTACCAAGAAATTGTCGGAACACCGGATAGTGTGGGACAGTATGAGTCTTATAAGTGCTTCACCATGCCGGAGTTATACCATGTTACCAATGGCATTGAATTATTTAGTCCCAAATTTAATGTTGTACCGCCTGGAGTAAACGAAAATAATTACTTCCCCTACACCCGGAATAAAGACCGCGTGGAGAGCGATCGCCAACGCCTTGCAGAAATGCTTTTTACTCTGGAAGACCCCACGCAAATCTTTGGCAAACTCGACGATCCTAACAAGCGCCCTCTCTTCTCAATGGCGCGTCTTGACCACATCAAAAACCTCACAGGTTTAGCTGAATGTTATGGTCAAAGTAAAGAATTACAAGAGCATTGCAATTTAATTTTGGTGGCGGGTAAATTGCGCGTCGAAGAATCAGGCGACAACGAAGAACGTGACGAAATTATCAAACTTTACCAAATTATTGATCAGTACAATCTCCACGGGAAAATTCGGTGGCTGGGTGTGCGCCTGACTAAAACTGATTCTGGTGAAATTTACCGAGTCATTGCCGATCATCAGGGAATTTTTGTACAACCAGCTTTATTTGAAGCTTTTGGTTTAACAATTTTAGAAGCAATGGTTTCAGGATTGCCAACTTTTGCCACACAGTTTGGTGGGCCATTAGAGATTATTCAAGATAAGGTGAATGGATTTTATATTAACCCGACAAATTTAGAGGAGACAGCCACAAAAATTATAGAATTCATTACTAAATGCGAACAAAATCCCAACTATTGGAATGAAATTTCGCAGCGAGGAGTTGACCGAGTTTACAGCACCTATACTTGGAAAATTCACACTACCAAGCTGTTATCGTTAGCAAGAATTTATGGCTTCTGGAACTTTACCTCAAAAGAAAATCGGGAAGATTTGTTACGCTATATAGAGGCTTTGTTCTATTTAATTTACAAGCCAAGAGCGCAACAGCTATTAGAGCAGCATAAGTACCGTTAGTTTGTCATTTGTCATTTGTCATTAGCTAAAGACTAAAGACAAATGACTAAAGCACAAATAACTAAATTGTCAATGCACTCCAAGTTCGTTGACCAACTATTCCATCTACTCCTAAATTTTGCTGATTTTGAAAGGCTTTGATAGCAGTCTCTGTTAGTGCGCCAAAAATCCCATCCACCCTCACAGCATAACCGTTAGACACTAATAGCTGTTGTAAGGCTCTGACAGCAATACCAGAACTACCAAAATAAAGAGTCGGTAGTTGGCTGCTAAACTTCTGGAACCGTCCTGTAGCCTTTGTACGGACTTTACCTCCAGACTGAAAAGATTTCTTAGGCTTACCTAAGTTAGAAGAAACTAGTCCCAGATTCTTTTTGCTGATTTTCTGAAGTATGCGTTCTTTTTCTAGTTTCAGCGCTGAGAGAGAAGCCTGGGAAATCCCATCTGTCTGCATGAATTCAGGTGGTGTAACTTTAGCAGCTATCTCTAACTGACTCTGTTTTGACTGGTTTACGTCATTTTCCATCTGAAATAATTGCTGCTGTGGCAAATTAGCCCCAGATGCTTGTCTTATTGTTAACTCGCCCGTCATCATCAGGCTAATTTCAGTCATTTTAGTTTAACCAATATTTCTTTTAACCAACAACATTGTTGCTGTTCGGGATAGTACATACTGACCAAATAAAAAAGTCATGTACTAATTTTTCCAGATAATATTTTCATGTTCATATTTGCTCACCTCCGATTCCATTTAATCAGATTAATATACTTAATCAAGCCATCAAGTTATCAGACATACTATCTAAATCGATCGTTTAGACAATAACATACTATACGAGCGTCTGGGAATGCCATCAAACAAATTTACCTAGTTATATTTGGATCGTGCTTGGTATGCTATGTTGCTTTTATCATATTTATACTGTCAGTAAAAATACTACTCAATTCATCGAGTCAGTTTTTTAACTATTGATTAAAAGCTCTTAATTAATTTCAAATACTTTTTCCTATTTTATATCAAGTTCGGTTAATTACTTATAATTACCACATCTGTGCAAAAATCCCAAAAGCCTCTTTCCCCCGGCTCCCAGCAATAACTGCGATCTAAATGATAAGTCTTTAGTCGAACACGATATTACAGGGGGTTATAAACTTTTTATCAATCACAACTTATGTCGCTCTTTCAACCTATTCTCAGAAAGCGCACACTTTAACCTCAAAAGAATGAAACCGCACAACCTTGTTGCACGGTATTAAATTTGAGTTAAAGTTTAGATACTACATGACAAAATTACACAGGGGCACTGAACATAATGTTTGTACAATTCCTTGTCTAGTCTGTGTTAATTTTTATATCATTTTGAAACTTTGAGAAAGGATGTACCTTGATAAAAAGCGTGTAGGTGTAGGCCGCCCTTAGATATCGCTTAGTACTCTCAGTTATGGATATTGAAAAACTTTTTACCTTTTTTCATCTCGCCACAAAGCAATACCGCCTAATAAACCAGTGATATTGGGGATGAGTTTGACATTTAACGGTAGCTGTAAATTCACTCTCACAGCTTCACCACCGCCAATGTAAAGGTAGTCATAATTAAACAGATGTTGCAAAGATGCGATCGCTTTTTCTAAACGCCTATTCCATCTTTTCTCACCAATTTTTTCTAACTCTGCACGCCCCAACTGCTGCTCGAAAGTCTCCCCTTTGCGAAACGGATGATGCCCCATTTCCATATTTGGTACTAGCTTACCATCTACAAATAAAGCCGAACCAAACCCCGTACCCAGAGTAATCACCAATTCGACACCTTTACCTGCGATCGCACCAAAACCCTGCATGTCTGCATCATTAATCACCCGTACAGGCTTGTTTAAGTGTTTTAATAATGCTGTTTCCAAATTAAATCCAATCCAATCTGGATGTAAGTTTACGGCTGTCTCTGTGACTCCAGACCGTACCACACCAGGAAAACCGACCGAAACGCGATGAAATTCACTTTGAGCCGCTGCTAACTCAACAATTGCATTAATTACAACCTCCGGTGTCGCAGGTTGAGGTGTATCTAAACGCGCCCTTTTCGTTATAGGATTCCCTGTAATATCTAAAACCATAGCCTTAACGCCACTACCGCCAATATCAACCGATAGGGTACGAATCGATCCATTTTCTTCAACCATTGAGTTACATCCTTGTTAATGCTTGTTATTTCGTTATTATGCTCTGCTGCATTTGATAATATCTGGATATTTGGAGAGTCTTTATATTGGTGGGGAGTGGGGAGATGGGGGAGCAGGGGAGCAAGGGAGAAGTTGCAGTAAGTTTTATCCCCTCTGCCTCTTATACCCCATGCCCAATGCCCAAAGTTAAAAATCCCATACATTCGATGCCGGACAGCATCTAGATTTGTTAATCTAAGAATAATAGAGATAGTACTGGCGTAGCTGCTTAAAATCTATCAAGCAGCAAATTTCTATTAAAAGTAATATAAGAGAAAGAATTATGACGGCCTTTGAACCTCAAAGCATCCGCTCGTATAGCCAAGAAGATGTCCAACAAATTCTGCACTTAGCGATCGCTCGTCAAGCAGATGATAAAGACACAGAATTTTCTTATGAGCATATATTAGAAATTGCTGCTGAGTTAGAAATTTCACCTGAGTCTTTAAAATTAGCAGAACGCGATTGGGTATTACAACAAGGCCAAGTTCAACAGCGAAAAGCTTTTGACGCCTACCGCATCAGAAGATTTCAGAAGCGTTTAAGCAAATATGCAATTTTCAATGGCTTTTTTATACTGCTTGATTTAATCACTGGTGGCGGAATTTCTTGGTCGCTGTACATTTTACTATTCTGTGGATTGCCTGTAGCGCTTGATGTCTGGAATACCTTTCAAATTAAAGGCGAAGAGTATGAAATGGCATTCCAAAAATGGAGTCGTAACCATCAGATTAAGAAAACCATTAGCACAGTTTTGAATAAGTGGTTTAAAGTATTACAGGCTTAATAAAAAACTTTCCCTAACTCATCTCTACTTAATTCCCCCCAGAAACGGGGGGAATATTTTGCGATGCGAACTAACTAGATACTGAATTAGCCGCCTCGGAAACCTTCTCAGGGGGTGGAAAGCCACCCATACGAATCTCAGAAGTGAAGGAAGTAATACTAAATCCACCAAAACTCTTGAGGACATTTACCCGCATTCGCAAATTGGGGCTAGCAAACCACAGGCGTTCCTCTGAGAAGATGGTTTCATCTTCTGTAGTTAGGATCAAAGCACCATCGCTGTCAATTTTATAGCGTCCGGCAACTGGAGTTTTATTGGCATCAACTATTTCTCTCAGTAACCTGCCTTGGGTGGGATTATCCGCATCAGGTACTGAAACTAACACAATTGAACCACTATGTTTTGTTTGATCCTTGTCCATTGTGCCATTCCAGATAATTTTGGTAGCACAGGAAGCAGAACTAGGATTAATATTATAACTTTGACACAGCTTGACGGCTTCTGGATGATCTACTGCCAGCGCCTCAATGATAATATCTGACTTGCTATGTTCCGATTGGTTAAAAGCCAAATGTTGACTAGTACGATGAGAAAACCATTTACCAGCACTTAACTGAAAAAACTCTTCAATATTCATGAATGAAATTACCCTGCATCAAAATGCTAAAATTCCCGCTTAATTATTATTAAAAGATAGCAGGAAGCTCTAATATTAAGCTTGATTGCCTATTTCCTCAAGCTTCTTGAGGCCAATTCTGGCTGCCTCAGCAACGTTGAAATGATTGTCTTTTTCCAGGTATTTTAAAGCTGAGACACTCTTGGGAGTGGGAAGATTTCCCAAGGCTTCTGCCAAACGCTGCCTCACTAACCAATCATCTGATTGGGCGAAGCGCAGAATCTTATCTACAGATTCGATGTCTTGAATTTCTCCCAGTGCAGAGATTGCAGCTTGTTGCAATACGACTTCTTTGCTATCCAATGCCTGAATAAGAATTTGATGGGCACGGGGATCTTTAATATTACCTAGAGAAACAGCTGCACTAAAACGTACTAGCCAATCAGTATCTTCATAAAATGCCCGTGAAAGTACCTCAAAGGCTCTGGCATCACCCAAATATCCTAAAGCACCGGCGGCATCAGCGCGGATACCATAATCAGGGTCATTTTCGAGAATTTTTACCAAAATAGAATAACATTCTGGCGTTGGCTTGATTCCCAGAGCAAATATTGCCATCGATCGCAGTTGCAAAGATTCGTCGTCTAGTACCTTTTTAATCAAAGGAACTGCATCCTCAGCCGCAACGTGACGCAGATTAGCAAGGGCTACCATGCGATCGCGTAAATTCGGACTTTCTAGCTGAGTAGAAATTTCTTGTAAGCTTAGAGCTGCCATTTAGTTCAAAGCGTTTTCTTTACTTATCTTAATTTACCCGATTTGTTGATCAGGCTGTCGCCATAGTGAAGTAGGAGTTTGGCGACTTTACAAAATGGCTCAATTATGAATAATAAAAAAGCGATCGCGCTTTACCAGTTGCAGAAGTCGGTGTAAAGCGTCTGCCAATTGGGAAAATCACCCGCATCCATAGCCCTCTCTAAGAAAAGGCGTACTTGGCAATTCGTTTAATAAATATTAAGTACATCTTCATCGTGAATTGGTATTACGACTTTATCCTTGAAGCCTTATTTAGCGCAGCTTCATAAAGAATTGGTATTAGAAACAAACAATGTTTTAGACTCTGAGGAAATTGTCAGTGTTACCTTTTCTGCAACTCCAGACTTGGATGCAATGTTTCCGCCTGCGGTGGCACGTCGTCGTCCTGGTTGGGATCAAATTCCTTTGCTAGATGTGCAACAGATGCAGGTTGCCAATAGCCTCGATCGCTGTATTCGGGTGCTAATCCACTTAAACACTCCTCTACCCCGGAATGCATTACGCCCAGTCTATCTGCATCGTGCTGCTCAGTTACGTCCAGATATAGCATTGTTACGTTAGGCGTAGGCGTAGCCCGTCGCAGACATCGCTTTGCAAGACTTTAGTTACAGCAAATTTCAGATAAATAGACCACAGTGATTGAACCAACAGAAGGCATCATCTTCAGTAATGTAATTTACAGCTTCAGTCATTGCTTGGTGGTATTGAGTTCAAGTTAGAGATTTCGTGAGAAGGCGACCATCCAAAACTAGGCTAAGTTGCCCATTGGCAAGAATGCTAGTTCCTTGGATATAAGCAGCAACTGGGATTGCTTCCCCCAGAGAATGGATCGCAGAGAATTGCTTGCCGATGATGCAATCTAATTCTAAAGCACATAGTTTGTCTAAGTAACGAAATACTAATAAAGGCTTATCCTGCTTGAAAGCATTGAGTGTATCTGTGCTGTAAGTAGTAACTGAGGTGGGAAGGTGGTTAGGACAAATCAGCACATCAGTCAATAAATGGATAGGGACGAGCATTTCTGTTGTTAAATGCTCATGAGCACAACCAAGGAAGCCACTCGATCTGCCAGAAGACTGCAATAACAACATGCGTCCTGCTTGAGTTTGGATAATTTGTTCGGACTGGGATAGACAAATCTGCTCTACAGAATCGGCAATAAATGCATAGACTCTGGAGTTAGCTTGACAGACGATAAGTTGAGCAATTTTTTGATCTAGGGGAATTTGGAGCGAGAAGGCTGTACCATGTCCAGCTTTAGACTTCAATACTATTCTTCCCTGAACAGCTGTTAATTGCTTGCAAATTTCAGTTAATTCTACTCCTAACTCTAAGGCAGCACGATCGTATAAAACAGATGAAACTTCTGGTTCAAGTACCAATTCAGTCTGTTGAGTTCCTTGTAAATCTCCTGGTTTTGTAAGGGCGAACCCTTGGGCTAAAGCCGATTGATAAATTTGAGATAAGTTAAGTCCTGCGCCATCATCACAGCCATCAATAATCAGTTGATTTCCCTGCTGGTAAACTTGAATTTCAATGATACCGTTGCTATTTTTACCAAGGTGTTGGCGTGTTTGGCAAGACTCAATACTTTGCTCTAGTAAATAGCAACTTATATGCAACAGGAGAGCATGGAGGCGATCGCTAAACGCCCGATCGACTTGGATATCGCTAATTTGTAAATGTAGTCTAGCAGACTTATCTTGTAGAGCTTGTAACTGAGACCAAAGCTGATGCAACGGTTCTAAGGCTACTCTTAAAGGAATAGTTGTGACTGTTTTGACTAAATTGGAAGAATGGTTAAGCAACTTTTCCTGCTGTATCAGTTCTTGTTTGAGTTGATGATGATTGTTATTCAGGGAATGAACAGTTGATGCCACTTGAGACGCTTCAGCCAAAACAGATTGAAGAGTACTGTATAATTGCTGAGAGCGAGAAGCAGCTAGAGGAGAAAGGGTATCTGAAATTGCTGCTAAACGTCCTGACCATTCCTGTAGATTATCCAGCAGGTGTTGTAATCGTTTAACTTGTCGGAGCAACCGCCCGATCGTATGTTGCTGTTGTTCTTCCTGACAGGCTTGCTGATTATATGTAGTTAATAATGTTGCAACTAGCGCGTTTAGTTGTTCGAGATGCTTAATATTGATGGGTGTAGCGGCTGGAATACTTGCTGCAACAATGGTAGAAATGGATTCTTGCAAAGAGAGTGTATGGTGATGAGGAAAAGATTTAACTAGGGATGCAACAGAAGTTTCAGTCGGCAGCGAAAAATCTCCCAACCAAGCCTGAAAATCTCCTTCCCCATACTCTTCGGGGTTTGCTAGTTCCCCTACCTTGGCGGGAAACTGCTCGGTATCTACGTCACAAAGGCTGCCAGTTTCACTTATTAGTTCTCTGTCCGAGTTTTCCTTATCTTGAACCATAACTTGCTCTGGTAGAACCGCAGAAGATTCTACCTCGGTCAAGCGATCGCCAAACTGAATAACTGGTTGATATTCCTGCGGTTGCTGTATCGATGTCTCAAGGTTTGTTTCCTGGGGAATAACGCTTTGTTGGCGGTCGCCAAACTGAATAACTGGTTGATATTCCTGCGGTTGCTCTATCGATATCTCAAGGTTTGTTTCCTGGGGAATGATGCTTTGTTGGCGATCGCTAAACTCTGCTTGTAGACGAGCAACAATGGCAGACATGCGCTCCAGAATTTCTACTTCCTCAATTTGCGAGGCTGTTAAAAATGCCATCAGCAGCATCTGTAGGCAATCTAATCCTTCCGACAACAGAGAGGCGATTGGGGCGTTGACAGTTGCCCGATACTGATGCAGAAGCTGAAAAATCTCTTCTAGTGCAGCCGCAACTATGGCAATGGCATCTAGCTCAGCTGCTATGGCAATCGAATGCAGAGAGCGAGCAGCTTCCATGAGAGCCAAAGCTGTACCAGGGTTACTGTCTTTTGTATAGTTAGGCAACTCCTGCTCCAAGAACAGTAACAGATCGATCGCTTCTTCTAGGAAGCGATCGTCGTTCTGCGGTTGGGGGACAAAATCGGTACTCATGAAAACAACTCTCAGTTTCTATGGGGTTTGTGACAATTCTATGGCTTCGACATTGATTTGAGGGTACAAGCAGCGATGTTGGCGATCGCTCTGAATTGCTCCTGGATTTGCGCGATTGACTCCAGCCCCGCACTGATTTGGCGATCGCACGGTTCGATAGCAGAAGCAACATCTGCTGCTGCTACCTGGAGTTCCTGGAACCATTCCTCTATATTGAGCGTGCTGTCGCGGGCTTGACGGGCGAGAATTTCCACCTGTTCGGCAGCAGCTAGCAAACCTCGTTCCCGATCGCTAGCTTTTGTTGCTTCGATGGCTGTATTCAGAGACAAAATCTGAATTTTGGTACTCAAGCCTTCCACAAGGCGAACAAAGCCAGAAGCTTGCTGGCAAAATTCACCAAGGTATTGCAGCTGTTTATTAGTAATAGCAACAGTATCTTGAATAGACATTAAATGCTCATTGGCGAACTCGGCAATTCTTGCTCCTTCTTGTACAGCCTGGCTCACTTGCTGAAATGGCACTAGTAACTCAGACCGATCGCAGGATTCAGCCTTTTGGGGAGGTGATGACAGCTGTTGAGCAGGTGGAGCTACTATTTCAGCCCAGTGCAAGTTAATTGTCAACATCATTCCTACTTGTTGCAGCAAACTGCGCTCTGCTTCCTGCCATTGTCGGGGTTCCAGGCAATGATGAATAACTAACAAACCCCAAGGCTGTTGTTTGACAATCAAGGGCAAGCACAGGCTAGCTTGCACCTGAAAGCGTTGCCAAAATTTCTGTTGGCGCCCAGTTAGTTCTAATACTTCAGTTAAGTTGTGGAGCGAGTTTTGTTCGTCGCCAACATCGGTAGTAACAAACAAATTTATCGGTAGGGATTGGTTGAGCAAGGATGTCCAACCCGGTTGTATAGCTTCAGCGATCGCTCGAGAGCGATTATCTTCCTCAAAACGATAAATCAGGACGCGATCAGCGTTGAGAACATCTCGAAGGGCGGTGACTGTAACCTGCAAAAGTGCGGTTTGACCTTTTGCCTGCTGCATTTGTCGCTCGATGGCTGCAAGTTGTTCTCGCTGGAGCTGAAAAGCCCCTCGAACATTTTGATCATTGTCACTGGGCGAATCCTTAGCTAAAGCTTGGATAAAAGCTTCGATTTGACTCACCTTCTGCTGCAATTGAGCGACCTTTGGTCCCTTAGCAGATTCAAAGACTGCTTTGATTACAGCCACATTAGCCAAAATTTCTTCTATCTGGATTTCATTTTCAACAGGCTGGGTTTCAGAATTAGGGTCTAAGGTTGCGATCGTCACAGAAAACTCCTTGGCAGCATCAAGTTAAATCAGTGGGTTTGCCATTGCAATGTCTGGGCGATGGCTCTGGTGTCTAAAATCCAGCGATCGCCTGGCAGAATACCTCGAACAAAATTTAGCAGTTTGTTTGGGGAAAAGTCGGTTGGTGCCGATTGTGCTTGCTGTAAATCCTGCCACTCTACATCGTAGACATGAGCCACCAAAAACCCGATTACCTGATTTTGCAGTTCGAGAACCAGAACCATTGGCTTTTCTGGTCGTGACTGCCGCTTCAAAAGTGGCGCATAACCAAGCAAATGTTCCAAGTCAACCAGCCGCAGCATCTGTCCTTGCCAATTATAGAAACCTAAAATCCAACTTGGTAAGGCCGGAGCTGGGGAAATTTCTTGGCTAGCGAGATGAAAAATATCCAGTAATGAGTGAAATGGTAGCAATCCACTTCCTTGATTCCCCAAAGAAAAACGGAGAAATCTTTGCCGTTGTTCGCCTGATGTCAGCCCAAGAGCCAAGGTTTGGTGGGTTGTTCCGGGCAACCCCAACTTATCAGCCAATATCTGGCTCATGCCTAGAAGAAGTACTTTGAGTGGTTCCTCGTTTGGTGCTACAGACAAAACAGCCATGTGGCTAACACAGCTTAACTCCGCCACTTGCCGATAAGACCAAGGCACCGGACGCACTGCTGACAAAGGAATATCAATTAAGGCAGGGGGCTTGTCCACAGGAATGCCACAAATTTCCCCAGTCCGCGTTTGAGTCAGAAGTAAGAAGCGTCCTGAAGTGTCAACCGCAGAGAGAACTTGATGCGCCTGTTGGGCTTGTACTTGCGAAATGAACTTCTGGCGCAAGTCCACAATCGTAATGGTTTGCGTTCCCAAATCAACCATCCCGATACCACTTTCAACCGTACTGCTAATCGGTGGACAAGCAATTACTTTAAGAACTGCACCAACTGGCAGGGCAAATAAATAGTCTGCGATCGCAAAAACAACAACTCGCAGTGAGTCGCGTTCGCTCCCAGCGCTAGATAATCGCTTAAACGGAAAGGGAGTGTTAAGCATAGCAAGTGGTTGAATACCAATTCGTAATTCGTAATGACGCTCGAATACTCGCTAACGCTACGCTAACGTAATTCGTAATTAAGAAAGTTAGATATGGCATGGCTTTCGGGGTTTGAATGTGTTGCCTCATTTTAGAGAATTGGTCTAAGGAATATTAACTAGTTCGGCGATCGTGGTTAAGAAGTTCTGTTCTGAATAGGGTTTGGTCAGGTAAGCTTTCGCTCCTAGAGCTAAAGCTAATTGGCGGTGCTTCTGTCCGCTACGGGTAGTCAGCATCACCACAGGAATCCCGGACAAACGCTCGTCTTGGCGATGGTGTTCTAAAAACTCAAATCCATTCATACGCGGCATTTCAATGTCACAAATCACTAAATCTACATCACCGTGTTGAAGCATTTGCGCGATCGCCTCTCGACCATCGCCTGCTTGCAACGCTTGATAACCGGCTTTCTGGAGCGTCTGCACCAAACTTTGCCTTTGTACAACCGAATCTTCCACCACCAACACCATCAGTCGGTTAGGTTGAGTAATGGCTGTATTGACTTCCATCGGCTGTTGTTGCAGTTGCGTTATAGTTAGCTCGGATTGCTGACCCTCTAGAGCAAGAACAGGCTCAGGCGCGGGCAATAGTGCAAGATTAGATGTCGGGGAAGTCGGCATCATATCTGTCTCCCAGGTTTGCCGAACTAACTCCAACGGGTCAACGATTAGGGTAAGACTCCCATTTCCCAACACGCTGTAGCCTTGGATGTAACTAGGTAAAGTCAGGACTCTGCCGAGGGATTTAATTACTAATTCCTGCTCGACTAAAATCTGCTCGACTTGCAAACACAGGTATTGATGCTCTGTTTCCAACAGCAGCAGAGGTTCGACAGTGTTCCGTTGTTTGACTGGAAAAGGACTTAGGGTCAAATTTTGGTCTTGGGTGAATAAAGGATATTTGTAATCCAGCAAATTGGCAAGCGGGCGGATGGGAACTAATTGCTGACTTTGCCCTTCTCCCCACTGCCAGAATTTTTGGCTGCCTTGCCCGTGTAAAGATTGCTGGACTTGAATCTGCTCTGGCTGCGGTAATAAAACCTGGCTAATTCGTTCAGACAGCAACCCATAAGTAATACCTTGAGATTGACAAACGAGCAAGCGTGCTGTTGTCAAGCTCAGAGGCAATTGCAGGATGAAGGTGGTTCCTTGCCCTGAAATCGATCGCACCACAATCGAACCTTGTAAAGCTTGCAATTTAGTGCGAACGACATCTAAGCCGATACCACGGCCAGATAACTCACCAATCTGGTTAGCGGTAGAAAAGCCTGGTTCAAATAATAACTCTGCCAGTTGGTCTTGTGAGGCGTCAGCGGCTTGTTCGGGAGTCAGCAGGTGTTTTTCCATAGCTCGCTGACGAATGGATTCCCAGTTAAAGCCTCGACCATCATCTCGTACCTCAATAGTAGTGCGGTTGCCTTGATGATAGGCTTGAATTGTAATTGTTCCGGTTTCTGGTTTACCCTGCTGGCGGCGGGTTTCTATCGGTTCAATGCCGTGATCGAAGGCATTGCGAATCATGTGCAGCAAGGGATCGTACAGCTGCTCAGAAATGGCTTTATCCACTAGTACCTTCGTACCGCCAAGCTTGAGTTCAACAGGCTTATGATAAGTTGCTACCATCTGTTGCAGCAGCCGGGGAAATCGATTCAACACTGTTCCCAGTGGAACCATTCTGGCTTGCAGCAAATCTGACTGCGCTCCTGAAAGCAGTTGCTTGCGCTTTCCGAGACTGAAGCGAGATTGCTGAACTAAGCCATTAAAAGCCTCAATCCGTTCTCCTAATTGCACCATGTCTTCTGTAAGATTTTGCAGGAGAATGTGCAATTCGCTATAGGTATCCATTTCTAAGGCATCAAAATTGGATTGTGCCTCGGCAGTTGGAACTGAGCGTGGAGATCCATGTATATGTCGCTGCTTGCGTTCGGGGAGCAGCAGATGTCGATCCGACCAAGTAGAAACTTTACTAAGTTGTTGTTGACAGTACAAAAACTGTAGTAAAGTGTCTCGAGCGGCTTTGTGGATGTGGTTAGATTGCAGGTTTTGTTGGTTTTCGTTGATTAGCAATTCCCCAATCGTGTGGCTGAGGCGATCAAGCTGTTCTATCGCTACTCGGATAGTGGGAAGTGATGGTGATGATTGAGCTTGGAGGCTTGGCGCTGGTGGAGAGGCTGGCCGATCTGAGTCTGAGTATCGGTAACATGTTTTGGGATCTCCTATCCAGATTGACTGTAAAATCCGCTCTATGGCAGAAGGGACTACTACCGAATCCTGAGAAATAGGTTCCAGTACCTCCGGTGCTTTCGGTACGGAGTTATCAGTCCGCTTCGGGAAAAACGACCAAATTGATTCCGATTCGCTCGCACTGAGGAGAGGGGATGGCTTATTCTCAGTTGTAGTTGTTTGTGTTGGTTGGGCAGCTATCGAAACTGGCTGCTTTTGCGGTTCTGGGACAGGAATAGTTAGTCCTGCCCATTCTCGCAATTGTGGAGATATCTCTCCCCCTTGAGTGCGATCGCCTGCAAGTACTGCTGCTTGAGCTGCTTTAAAATTTTCTAAAGCCACCTGAGCGATTTGCAATACTTTGCCTGGATGCTGATTCAGCGCCTTTAGGGTCGCCTGGGCAATTTCTTCCAATCCAGATAAGCCATAAGATGCTGCTAGTTCGGCAAAAAATTCTGCTTGAGAGTTGAGTGTTGTTTGAATTTGTTGCGGATCTTGGCTTTGAATGTCAGCTTCAAGTTGTTGCAAATCCTGGAGTACACTCCCGGAAAAGATTGACTCTACCACATCAAAGCCAAGTTCTTCCGAACTGGGAAGCGGAGCCTCACGACCAAAAAAGTCGCCTAGTTTGTGTTGGAGTTGGGCGAAGATTGAGGCAGTTCGATCGAGTATTTCTGCCTCATTGCAGGATAAGCCCATCAAGGTTGCACTCAATGGAGTTCGCAGGCACTCATAAGCATCTAGAAGCAAAGCTCCCAATTCTGGATCGATTTCCAGTTCTGGAGCATATAACGCCTGGAATACATCTTCCAAATGATGGGCAATGGTCTTAATCGTTTCCTGCCCAACACTGGCAGCGCTCCCTTTGATAGTATGGGCGCTTCGCATCAAGGCGTGAACTTTTTCTATGGTTTTTTCATCAAGTAAACCGATAAGACTCTGCTCAATGGTTTGCAACAACTCTGCCGCTTCAGCAAGAAAAGCCTGCTCTAACTGCTCTTGATTACTGGGATCGGGGTTCATAACAGTTTTGGGAGATTAGTCAACTTTGAACTGGCTAACGCTGGTTTCCAGTTGTTGTGAAGTCATCAGCAGTTCCTCAAAAGACTCGGAAATGTGGATGGCACTTTCTGAAGTCTTGCGGGCGATCGCCGAAACATCCGTCATCGCCTCTGTCAATATCTGAGATTGCTGACTTTGATGGGAAACTGCTTGGGTAATTCCTTGTACCAGTCCCCCAATTTCGTTGGTAGCTGCCACGATCGCACTCAGGGAATGACGAGTCTCATCGATCAAGTTCGAGCCTTGGACAACTTGGCTAATCCCTACTTCCATTGCTTGGGTAACTTCGTTGGTGCCATTTTGAATTTCTTCCACGAGTCGCTCAATTTCTGTGGTGGCACTAGCCGACTGATAAGCTAAGGAACGAACTTCATCTGCAACCACCGCAAAGCCTTTGCCATACTCTCCGGCACGGGTAGCCTCGATCGCAGCATTGAGTGCCAGCAAATTAGTTTGAGTGGCAAAGTTTTCAATCAGACTCACTACTTTCGAGATTTTCTGAGAAGCTTCACCGAGGCGTTTAATCTTCTTCGCTGTTTCGGCCACGGTTTCCCGAATCTCCAAAATGCCATCTACAGTTCTTTCCATCAGAGAATCGCCAGCTTGGACGGTGTTATTAGCTCTTTGAACCGCCTGTCCTACTTTCTGGGCATCAGCAGCGACTACCTGGGTGGAAGTTACCATCATTTGTAATTGTTCCAGAGCGTGTTCGAGCCGTTCTGCCTGCTGTTGAGCTTGGTCAGATAGTTTTACTACTGAGGTAGTGTTATTGCTGGAAGTTTCACTCACTCTACCAGCAGCAATCTGCACTTGTCGGACTAAATCGCGCAAACTTTGGATCGTAGTGTTGTAACCATCGGCAATTGTCCCAATTTCATCTTCAGATAGGGGAGCGCGAACCGTGAGATCGCCCCTGAAGGATGGTTCCAAAGCCATGAGAACGCGTATAGCTCCTTGTTGCAGTTTTTCTCGGGCGGTGCGTTCGCGCTCTGCTGCTTCTGCTAATTGCTGCTCTTGGATACGCATCTGTTGTAAGTACTCTGCAAGATTCAGGGCAACACCAATCTGGACGCTAGTTTGGTTAAGAACATCCTCCTCGGATTGCTCCCACTGGCGCGGTGCGCTATTTTGATAAACTCCCATCAGCCCCCATAGCCGATTTTCTTGAAAAATCGGAGAAATCATGTAGGCTTTAGTTCCCCACATTTCTAACAATTGGATGTGACATTCGTCATGACCGACAGTATATATATTGTCAACCCGCAAACTTTCTTTGCGGGCATAACGCCCTCCTTGGTTGTACTGGAGATAGGTATCTCTAACTTTGGCAAGGCTAGTTCCCACAAGCTTAGGCCAATCCCCACTCACAGACTCAACGACAAATTCTCCAGACCAATCAGACTCAAAACGGTAAACTCCAACTCGATCTACTTTCAGCAGTTGACGAAGTTCGTGGCTGGCAAACTGGACAAATTCCAGAACATTACCATGACTTTGGGCCATCTCTGTTAACCGACTTGGCAGGCGATAGGAAAATCGGGCGTTTGCTACTTCCCGTTCTGCCAGTTTGATCAGTTCCTCATTCTTGCTTAAGGTTTGTTGTAAGTATTGCGATTGCTGGACGGCAACCCCAAACTGCGTGCCGATTTTCGCTACCAAGTTGACTTCATTATCTTGCCATTGCCGCGGCCCGTTATTCTGATATGCTCCTAACAAACCCCAGAGCTTGTTTCCGGCAATAATCGGGGTGATGATATAGGCTCTAATCTGGAATTGCTCGAGAATTTTCAAGTGGCACTGGGCATGACCAGCAGTGTAAATATCATTAATAACAAAGGTCTCGTTGTTGCGATAGCGTCCACCTTGGGTTTGTTGTAGGTGTTCGTCTTCCCATACAGTCTTGATATTGGGGCCAACCAAAGCCACCCATTCACGACTTACGGATTCGGCAATAAACTCCCCACCCCAATCTGGATTGAAGCGATACACTGCTAGGCGATCGCATTGTAAATGCGATCGCAATTCTGGTAGAGCATTGCGGAAAATTGTATCTAGCTCTTGAACTTGGCGAATTTTTTCTGCCAGCCGTGTCAGTGCTCGCTCCCCTTCTGCGGTTCTGGCTAACTCTGCATTCTTCTTCTTGAGCTGTTCGATATACTCAACCTGTTGCAAGCCTATACCTATTTGCACAGCTATTTTTCTCAACAGTTGCACATCCTTGGATTTCCACTGCCGAGGGCCAGTATTTTGGTATGCTGCTAAAAAGCCCCAGAGTTTGCTTCCAATAAAGATAGGAGCGATCGTGTAAGCCTTGGCCTGGATTTTTTCTAATATCTCTAGGTAGCACTGAACGTGACCGACAGTGTAGATATCATCGACAACAAAGGTTTCATAATTGCGATAGCGTCCGCCCTGAGTTTGTTGTAAGTGCTCGTCCATCCAAATCGTTTTGCTGTCGGAACCAGCTAAAGACAGCCATTGATCTTTTACGGATTCGGCAATAAACTCTACACCCCAGTCGGGATTAAAGCGAAATACTGCGAGGCGATCGCACTGTAGTTGTTTGCGTAAAGTTGGCAGCACATTCTGGAAAATTGTATCTAGCTCTTGAGCTTGGCGAATTTTTTCTACCATCGCTGTCAGCAACTGTTCCTCTTCTGCTGCTTGCGCCAACTCTGCATTCTTCGTTTTCAGTTCTTGGATGTACTCGGCTTGCTGCACGCTTAACCCCAACTGAATGCCCAATTTGGTTAGTAATCGCACCTCCTCGGAATTCCACTGGCGCGACCCGCTATTCTGATAAGCTCCTAACAAACCCCAAAGTTTGTTTCCAGCAAAAATAGGAGCGATGGTGTAAGCTTTAACCTGGAACTGCTCCAACAAGTCGATGTGGCACTGGGCATGACCAACAGTATAGATGTCATTGACGACAAAAGTTTCATTATTGCCATAGCGCCCGCCTTGGGTTTGTTGTAGGTGTTCGTCTTCCCATACAGTTCTGATATCGGGGCCAACCAGAGGCACCCAGTCACTTCCTACAGATTCAGCAATAAATTCACCACTCCAGTCAGAGTCGAAGCGATATATTGCTAGGCGATCGCATTTGAACAACTGCCGCAATTCTGCCAAGGTAGTGCGGTAAATTGTTTCTGGCTGTTGGGAATGACGCACTCTATCTGCCATTCGTGCAAGCGCGTTTTCTATTTCAGCTACTTGTGTCATTTCTAGATTTTTTAACCGTAGCTGTTCGATATATTCAGCTTGCTGGAGGGCAATGCTCAACGGTTCGCCGATCTGCAACAAAGCACCGATCTCTTCCTCAGTCCATTTGCGAACATCAGAATTCTGATAGGCTGCTAACAAACCCCAAAGATTACCAGCGCGGAAGATGGGAACAATGATGTATGCTTTGGCTTGGAACTTCTCTAATGATTCTAAATAGCAAGGTGAAAAACCAGCAGCATAAATATCGTTGACTTTACGGAAGCCCGTTCCTTTGGCGTATATTCCACCCTGCGTTTCCTTCAGATAGGTATCGGCATCAAGTTTAACAGGGGAGCCATAATCCTTAACATGGCAACGCTCTGAAGATATCAGACCTGTTTTTAAAATGCCGTCTTGTTCCTGCATCTCCAATAGTGACGACCAACCAGCAGCCACAGATTCAGCGATAATTTCTCCACTCCAGTCTGGATAAAATTGATAAACGACAACGCGATCGCATTTTAAAAATCGCCGCAACTCTTGGGTTGTAATGCGGAAAAGGGTGCGTAGATCCGTTGCTTGCCCAATCTTTTCAATGATGCCGAAAACAGTACGTTCTCGTTCAACAATTTTCGCTGACTCCTCAGAGCGGTTATAAAGTTGTTGCTGATATTGCAACTGTTGAATAGCAATACTAGACAGAGATGCAACCTGCACCATTAGTCGAACTTCACTATCTTTCCACTGACGAGGCTGAGAATTTTGATAGGCAGCGAGCAAGCCCCACAACTGTTCTCCCTGGAAGATGGCAACAATAATGTATGCTTTGGCTTGATAGGCTTCTAAAATTTTGATATAGCAGTCAGAAAAACCAGCACTGTAGATATCATTATTAACTCGATAGATTTGTCCACGATGGAAAGTTTTGCCTTGGGTGTGCTGAATATAGCTATCCGCACTGTGCGATCGCCCTGTTGTCCCAGCCAATCCCCCTTCGTCTGCAAGGTTCCTAACACTGCAATAGTTAACGTTCTTGACAATTGCTGGGTTGTTTTGCTGTTCTTCTAACAGAGAAACCCACTCAGATCCAACAGATTCAGCAACAAATTCCCCACTCCAATCTGGCTGGAAACGATAAACTGCCACCCGATCGCATTTTAGTGACTGTCGCACTTCTTGGCTGGCAACGCGAAAGATGGTATCCAAATCTTTGGACTGGAGAATTTTATTTGTTACACCGACAAGAATTTGGTCTTTTTCCACTTCTTGTTGCAAAGTAGCTTGAATCACGGCAACTTGCAGTTGCACTTCTAATTCCTGCTCGATTAGTTTTAGTAACCGAATTTCAGCATTTTGCCACTGGCGAGCAGCAGTGCATTGCTGCACTACCAACAAACCCCAAACCCCATCTTTTGCTAAGATCGGCAAACTCAAACAAGCTCTTACCTGAAACCGATCTACGAGCTGCTTTTGGTAAGGAGACAAGCTTGCAGTGTAGGTATCCGCGATCGCTGCTAATTTTTCTTGTTGATAAAGCTTGGCAGAACCTAACCCAAAAGTGATGGCAGGCAGTTTTTCCTTCAGCATTGGGGTAAAGCCATCCCTCATCGCCTCCGCAGCAACTATTCCCAGCGTCGGATTCGTAAACTCATACACCACCACGCGATCGACTTGCAGTGCGCTTTGTACCTCCATAACAGCAGTGGCGAGCAAGGTATCTAGATCGGAAAATTGGCGGATTTTGGTGGCGATCGCCTGTACTTGCTCTACCTCTAATCCATCTCCTCCGTTTTGATATGGCAACACACTTACCAGTTCTTTTAACTTGCGGATTCTCTCTCGCAATGGCCCTGTTTCCACCCAATCAGCTTGATCCAGTTCAGTTCGGAATTCTTCGAGAGTGGAGATAATTTGCTGTTTTGCTGGTACATCAACGCTATGCCCATTATCGGTGTCCTTATAACCGTTGCTGGAATTTGTGTGTGATTGGCTGGGTGTAAGATTGTGTTGCATTACCATAATCTTTCTTGCTATGAAGGTTGTCGGAGTTAATAAGTAAAATACAGAGCGGAGGCTACTTACTTTTCTAAAACGGCTTCAGCGTCCAGAAGCCCTTGGCGTTGTGTAGGAAGCTCTGAACTTTAAAGAGGCTGAAGGGCTTGAATCACAACATGGGTGTCAATTAACATCAAAGGGCTACCTTGAGAATCCACAAAGTAACCCTGCAAGAACGAGCCTAGTCGGGCAGGTAACATCGATGTCGAAACCGCTAACCGCTCTTGGGGGTCATAAACTTCAATGGTATTGACTTGCTCCACCAACAGCCCGACGGTTTGATTCTGGACTTGAACAAGCATCGCCATGCCAGAGTTACGCACACTTTCTCGCTGACACCAGTGTGTTGCTCCCAACAAACCTGCCAAATCAAGAATCCAGATAGCTTCTCCCCGCCAATTCATTATGCCTAACAAGAATTCTGCTACCTGCGGTACTGGCAAAATCTCGGTAAGTGCAACCTGAATTACTCCCCGCAAATCAGCTAATGGTAGTAACCCATTTACCTTTCCATTCAACGGAAATCTTAAAAACCTCTGGTTGTTTCCTTGGGAAGAGTTTTCAAGTCGAAATTGGCTATTAATGGGTAGCGAAGAAAAGCTATCATTGCCCTGTACCATTGCCCCGGTTTCCTTTAGCGAATAAATTTATTAACAGTCTGGAGCAAGGTATTTTCATCTACAGGTTTGACTAAATAGCCATCGGCACCACTCATAGTGCCCCAAGTTTTATCAACATCTGTGTTTTTAGTTGAGCAAATCACTACCGGAATTGCTTTTGTTATCGGATCGGCTTTCAACTTGCGGCAGAACTCAAATCCACTTTGGCCTGGCAAAATCAAATCTAGTAAGATCAAATCAGGTTTTTGTTGTTTCAACCTGAGTTGAGCCTCTTCACCACTGCGAACTTCATAAACTGAATATCCTCCTTGCTCTAGGTAACGTGTCATCTTTTCGGATTCTGTAAGGCTATCTTCAACTAAAAGAACTTTTTTCATTTTTATTTCCTAACTATTTAATTCAGAATTTGAAAAATAATTGTGACAAATGAATTAACACCAAGCCAGATTTAGAGAGCAATTTTCCATCCAAAATCTGTTTTGAAAATGGATGTATGGGAGCCATTGGCATGACTGTCGCTTCAACCTAAACGCTTAAATATTTGTGAAGCACATTGAGTACTTTTTCTGCCTCTACGGGTTTACCCAAAAAGTCAGTTGCCCCGACTAATTTTGCTCGCATCCGATCTACTATGCCATCTTTCCCCGTTAAGATGACAACCGGCACATCTTTAAGACTTGGAGTTTTACGGATTTGAGAACAAATTTCATAGCCATTCACTTTTGGCATCAAAAGATCCAAAAAAATGAAGTCAGGCTTGCTTTTAATTAGCTTTAAAACTGCCGTCAATGACTCTTGAACGCCAACAAAGCGATAACCTTGATGGGTGAGAATTTCCTCCAAACTGCGACAGATCGTCGGGCTATCATCTACACAGGCTACTAAAGGTCTTGAGACATCAATAATTGCTTTGCTAGCTGCTGGAGGAGCAACTTGTATAACAGTGTTTTCTTCTGTCTTTAGTGAAGAATTGGAATTATTAACTGCACTGGACGGACTAACAATTTGTTTACTAGCCGCTGGGAGGGCAACTTGTATAACAGTGTTCTCTTCTGTCTTTAGTGAAGAATTGGAATTATTAACTGTATTGGACAGGTTCCCAGTTTCTTTATTAGTTGATGGAGGAGCAACTTTTTTAAAATTAGGCCCAACTTGTATAACAGTATCCTCTTCTGTCTTTGGTGAAGAATTGGAATTATTAACTGTATTGGACGAGTTGCCAGTTTCTTTACTAATCCCAACCTTCTTGAAGTTTGGGATGGGTGAAAAAGCGATCGCCCCTGCTTTTACTAACGGCATTAATAACCGAGCCAAAACTAAAGCATCCCGACCGCTTTTTTGCCCTAGACCTCGTAAAGTTTTTGTTCCATCAACTAGAGAAATAATCTGTTTAGAGGATGCATGTCCTTGGAGTAGCTCAAGTTGTTGAATAACAGGAAATAAATTGGGCGAGTAACTTGCTAGTCCTGCACCTCGCCATTCTTGCCAGGCTTGTGTAGCCTGTTTCAAGACTTCCTCAGTTGGTATTACAGTTAGGAGAAACCCAGGAACTTCACCAACAACGGTAGTATGTGACAACTGCCCTGCTGGATTCTCGCCATTTCTTTTGGCTTCAACGTACTGCATTATATCAAACAGGACTTCAGCTATTAAGCTTATAATCAGGCTAACAAGTTGTTGTTGTTCGATTAATTTTTGTTCTCGCAACTTAGCAAGAATGCAATACTCGCGATAATTTTCCTGGGGAGGGACAAGCCACTGCAACTGTGTCACATCCAGATTAGAACAGTACTGCGACAAGTGTCGTCGCCATCGCTCATCGGCATTAGAACCGCCAGCTTGCCAAATTAATCGTCCTAAACGAAAATATAGCGTCCAAGTCGGCCCATCCCTTGCTTCAAGATTCAGCCTGCCTGTGAATAATTTAGTTTGAAGTTGCTCGATCAATTGATTCACAATGGATCGCACCTCCTTATATATCTTGAGTTTTGCATTTACATTAGAATTCCTCAAACAATCCAGCTTACTAACTTCATCGTGCAATTGCCAATAGCACAGTTCAAAACCTCGATCTAGCTACCCCAGCTTGTTATATCCTTTTCCAATCGGGACATTTTTAAAGTTCAAAGCCGGAAGCTTGAACACAAGATTTTAGCTCTTTTTCTAATTATTAATAGGTTAACTAATTATTAATAGGTTAACTTTTTGCCATGTTACATCTACTGAGCAAATTGCTTGTATAGATGTAGTTGCAATAGAGACCGGAAAAAGATGGAAATATTGAATACTACAAAGCATAGACCAACTTTAATACTTATCGATTTTGTACTATGCTGCTTAAGGCGATAGACAGAAGCGATCGCCCAACCGCTAGTCTGCAAATGCAAAAAATGAGCTTGAATTAAGTTGGTGAAGAAATTGCTTGTTGCCGAATAAAATATTGGCGATCGCGTTGTTCTAGTACCCCTTGCTTGATCGAGGAGCGCAGGATATCTATCGTTTGCACCCGACTTAAGCCTATCACCTCTTCAATTTCTATCAGAGTAGCTCCTTC
Source organism: Nostoc sp. 'Lobaria pulmonaria (5183) cyanobiont' (assembly GCF_002949795.1). NCBI lineage: Bacteria > Bacillati > Cyanobacteriota > Cyanophyceae > Nostocales > Nostocaceae > Nostoc > Nostoc sp. 'Lobaria pulmonaria (5183) cyanobiont'. The sequence goes on from NZ_CP026692.1 coordinate 936,016, forward strand.
AGCTTGCTGAATGTATTGCAGCACTTTAGATTTAACAGAATCTGCATTCAAGGCAGGCACTTTCTTAGTCATGGTATTGACGGAAGAACGAAAACCAGTAGCTTTAATTGCAGAACGGGAGATTGACAATTTTGGAACTGTTACAACTAATTTCTCTTCTTTAGCAGGAGTCGGGGAAACAGCTTGTCCATCACTGTAATCGCCCCAAACACTGTTATGTAAGATTGCCCGGAAATTTTGCAAGTTTTGGAATAATGCCTGAGCCTTTGCTGTCCGCTGTTGGCGATATTCTTGTTGGCGTTGCCAGACATCTGTTTTTATTTGCAATATTTCTAATTGCCGCTCTACAATCTCTTGCTGAAATTGCTGTTGTTGTAACTTTCTGTCGTTGTCAAGGCTGGTAACAAAACTGCTCAATTCTTGATGAAGCAAATCTGCTTGCAGCTTAAATTCTTGTTGAGTTAGCTGTTTCCACTGGTTAACTTGTTGACGGCGTTCAGCAGTTATTTGCAATCGCTGCGATCGCTCTTGTTCCCATAAATTCTTGAGAGCCATCAGCGGAAATATCCTATTTTGTTAACTAAAAATATTAAATAGGAGCCATGAAGACTCCCTTTTTCTAATATGCTGTTAAGCAGCAGATGGAACAGCAGCCTGAGATGTTAAACCAACTGCCTCGGCATATCTTAAGTAAGTTTCAACTGAAGCAATCACAATCCGAGCTTCTATTGATAGCAGTTCAATACCAACTAAAGAAACACGCACCCAAGCATCAATTACAATTCCTTTGTCTAAAATGCGGTCAATAACTTCAGCCAGACTCGAAGATGAGTTAACTTTTTCAACAGCCATTTTCTTTTCCTCTCATAAATCTAATTATGGGTTTCATCTTGCTCTGATTGAGCAATAGGTAAAATTTACACAATGTGTTTTATTCTTCCTGGGTTTAGTGTTCCCAAAAATATGAGATAAATATAAGAAAATAAAAAAATCTTAAAAAGTCAACAATATTTTTTGTAACTGCCCAGGTAAGAAGGTAAAAATGATTCCCATCAAGGAAAAAATATAGTAGGTGTAAGCAGAAAATTTCCGGTGGCTTTGGCTGATTCGATTTTGCGGTTTCATTCGCCAATATCCGTTCTTTTCTCTCTACTGCTTCTAAGCATGGTCTGAATCTTTTGGAAGTTATTACTGAGGCTTTACAAGGTAATCTCTCTGGTTTCCTTTCTTCAAATACTACCAGCTAGGCAGTTACTATTTTTCTAGAAAAAAATTAAAGAAAAAATCAGCTTACCTTTATTTTTTCTGGGAAAGTTTTAAATCTTATTTTTTATGAATTTATATGAGAGTATTTTTGAGAAAATGATAAGGTGGTAGAGGTTCGCTCAGTGCCAATTGCCAGTGCGAGCATTGTACCTGCCAGAGGGATTGCTGCGTACTGAGCGTTGAATCGTTGTGCTGTGCCAAAAAGTGGATTTGCCGCACATCTGGCTGTCGAGTCTCACAGATAACATTTGTATATGTTTTGAGAATTAACTGGTTCAAGAGTTCCCACTGTTCGCATTGTTGTGTTTGAAATGCTTGCTGTGTTTGGTAGCGTTGTTTTTTAGCTAATAAATAGGCTTTTCCCCTAGTATCAATAGTGTCAGAATCGTCAAGCAAATCACAAGGTGTAGCTTTTAAAGTGTACTCAACTTTGTCTGCTAGCTGAGTTAGGGTTTCTAGATATTGCTCTTGGTGCTGTTCTAGATGATTCAGCAGTTTTTCTACAGAGGTAAAACCGCTCCCAAAGCGTAGGGGAAGAAGGGGAGTTTGTTGAAACAGTTCTCGAATTACGCGATCGTGGTTTAATACAGCTTGAAGTAAACGCTCATCCTTTGCCTGTATTGCCTCCAATGAGATTTCTGGCTCTACGATCGCGGCTAAACCAGAAGAGTAAACGAGTTCAATATTCCTTTCCATCCCTAAGGGTAGAACGAGCGGTGATGCGGTCGGTACTAGAAGAGCATAAGCGTATATTGACATATAGTAGGTCGGCGTGAATATTTATAGTTGGGATGAGGCACAAGACAGGCGACAGAAAGCAGAGGGCAAGAGGCACAAGAGAAGAGGGTTTTAGTTAAATTTACTTTTAGTTACATAGTTCTGTTTATTTGCACCGTTATACTTAAGTAGCTTCCGCTCTGAACTTCTGCGTTTTTTCAAGTAAGCTATTCATGCCTAGTTTTGGCACAATCAAGCATGAAAATTCTTACCTCTTCCTTTTGCATTCTGTCCTTTATTGAGATTGATGCTGATTAGCAAGCATTTGGTATGTAACTTGGAAATCATCATTTGTAATCTGAATCAGGCTGGAGTCACTCAATCCCTGGGCGCGGTATCGACGAATTGCGCTTAAAGCAGCTTGATTGCTCAACAAAGCCAAGTCTGCCCCATTCCAACCCTCGGTAACTGTCGCCCAGGTTTCTAAATCGACATCAACCAGGGGACGATCTAGATTGTGAACTCGTAAAATCGCTAATCGGCTGGCTCGATCTGGTAGATCGATTTTTATTTGTAAGTCCAATCTTCCCGCTCTGAGCAAGGCAGGATCGAGCGTTTCTGGACGATTGGTTGCTCCTATTAACAGTACTTTCGGGCATTCATGCAACCCATCCAGTTCGGTGAGCAGTTGACCGACAACGCGATCGCTAACTCCAGAATCACCACTGAATCGTCCCCGTGCTGGTGCGAGGGTATCAATTTCATCTACAAACACAACGCAAGGAGCTGCTTGCCGAGCTTTGCGAAAGAGTTCTCTGACTGCTTGTTCTGCGGCACCTACCCATCGGCTGAGTAATTCCGGGCCATTCACAGCAATAAAGTTGGCTCTAGCTTGGGAAGCGATCGCTTTTGCAAGTAATGTTTTTCCTGTTCCAGGCGGTCCCCACAACAGAATCCCACGGGGAGGCTTGGCTTTGGTTTGCTCGTATAGTTCGGGATAGAGGAGTGCGCCCTCAACAGATTCTTGAAGTTTTTGTTTAACGTTATCCAAACCACCAATGTCATCCCAACTGACACTTGGTGCTTCAACTGCTACATCCCTGAGAACTGAGGGTTTTATCTCCTTAATTGCTTCGAGAAAATCCTGCTGCATGATAGTCATGTTCTCAGGAATGGGACTGTTGAGCGAGGGGACTTGACGACGAAGGGCAATGTAGGCTGCTTTTTGACAAAGAGCTTTAATATCGGCACCGACAAAACCGACTGCCAAATCAGCGATCGCTCCTAAATTCACTGAAGTCTCCAAGGGCATGGCACTTGTCAAAATCATGAGAATTTCCAATCGTCCATCGCGATCGGGAACCCGAAAATGAACTTCGCGATCGAAGCGTCCCGGACGACGAAGCGCCGGATCGAGATAATCGGGACGATTTGTTGCCGCTAATACAAGTACGCCCTCGGTTTTGGCAAACCCATCCATTAACCCAAGCAACTGCGCCACTAGTCTTTTTTCAACTTCACCTTCCACTTGGCTGCGATCTGGGGCAAGGCTGTCAATTTCGTCAATAAATATCAGGCAGGGAGCAGAACGAGTTGCTTTCTCAAAAATACTTCGCAAACGAGCTTCTGCTTCCCCATAATACTTGCTCATCACCTCTGGGCCATTGATGGCAATGTAGTTTAACTCTAATTCTTCTGTTAAAACACGGGCTGTTAAAGTTTTTCCCGTACCGGGCGGGCCAACTAGCAAAACCCCACGCGGAGGCTCTAACCCTAATTTCACTAATAAATCTGGACGTTTAAGTGGAATTTCAACTAACTCTCTGATTTCTTTGAGAACATCAGCCAAGCCACCGACATCTTGCCAAGAATCTTTTGAGTTCGTCCGAGTTGATGGGGGGTTGACATCAGCATCATCCGTTGGTGTACCTGTATCGGTGGTGCCAACGGTGGAATTGGATCTGACTCGGCTGGAATTACTTGTTCTCGGAATATTGCCTTGCCGGGGAATACTACTGAGATGATGAGACTGAATTTGAATAGAAGTTTTTAACTCCCCTTTCTCTACTTTTTCTTCTAAAGCTTTGGCAATTTCTAATAGCTGTTCAAATCCTTTAAATATATCGTCCATTGATTTTACTTAAATAAAAGACAGAGAAAAATTTAATTTCCAAAAAATTAAAAGTTTCAATAATTTTTGATTCTCAATTTTTATTGCTGTTCAACAGGGAGAGGAATTAATCAGTTGGAATTGAATAATCGCAGACGAGCAAAGTTATACGGGGCAGTGAAATTGTTATAGCGAATTCGCAAACGGTCTTCAAATTGACGATCGAGTGCTTCAACGTGTTCGCTAAATTGTGATTCTGCTTCCCAAGGAATTAGGTAGGCTGAATTGTAGATCATTGTGTCCATTTGGGGAGTATTTTCCACCACATCGATCGCAATGGAGTTGAGCGTGCCTTGAAATACATCTATGATGCCTTGCTTGCGATCGTTCATTCCCTGTTCGATGGTTTGCCCTATTTGGATCGCTTGTTCCATACTCAGGGGTTGACCTATTAGCTTATCCCTTTCGGTTTTGAGATTTGGGTGTTCTGCCAATAGTCCCTGAATTTCTGCATCGGTATCCCAAAAAACTTTGACACTCACTTCTCGGCAACCCGATAACTTTGCAAGTAATTGTGTTAATTCTTCTTGATGAGGACGAATTAATTGCTGTGAAACAGTTTCCCAGCTGGAAACCAAAAGTCCAAATTGCACGGGGAGTAAATTGCGATCGCCTGCTTGCATGATCTCCTCAAGGACTTTCTCATGACTTAGCAGGTTACGACGACTGCCCAAATAACGCTCTTGCTGTGCTTCGGAGTAAATTACTGCAAAATCATCCAAAATTTTAATTTGTACAGGTTGCCGATCTAAGCCCTGTAAATTTAAGTTTTGTGGAGCAGGTAAGGTCAAAATTCCATAAATGTAAAAGCCATAACTCATAACAATGTCTTACCAAGAAGAATGTAGATAAAAAAGTTACAGGGGTTTAGAAGTGAGTACTAATCTTAACTTGGCATGAACTAAGCTTAACTGAGCTATTCCTAAGTCCAAGTCACCTTCAACCACAACACCCGTATTTAATAGGCGATCGAGGAGTTCTAGAATAGAGGGTTGACTAGAGGTTTCGCCAGGGTAGTATCCTCCAGATTGGGGAAGTAAAGTTCCCATTTCACCCAAGTTAATATTTAGATCGGCTGGGTCAATATCAAATACCTCGCAAAGCTTAACAACCTGTTGTTCTAGCTGTTGCAGGCTTTCGGCAGCTCGATCTAGCTCATAGTCGTTGAGGGTGCCAGCATCCATTCGCCGAATCACCTGAGCTTCCATGAGTTGGCGTATCAGCTCGACAACCGTCAATAACAATGGTGCTAGCCCGGAATCGGAATTTTTTGATTTGCTAATCGCCTGCATTCTGATGATTATTAGGATTGAGTACTTTGAGCGATCGCAGTTCTGTTTCTAGACTGGCAACACGCTCTTGAAGTTGTTGATTAGTTGTTAATAAGGTGCGAGTTTGACTATTAAGATAGGGGTCGCTTTCCCACCAGTTAATTCCAATCTCTTTGGCTTTATCAACAGAAGAAATCAACAAACGAATTCGGATGTTGAGCAGTTCTGTGGAGCCTACGGAAATAGAAATATCTCCTGCTATAACAATGCCTTTATCCAGAACCCGTTCTAAAATATCTGCCAAGCTAGAACCCTGAGTTGCTGTGATAACTCCCCGATTAGTATTAGTACTCATTTGTTTATTAAATGGCTAGAATCAAAAGCAACTGTTTGTGATACGTTCGGCAGATCGGCATTGCCCTGCATTTGTACTAATACTCCCTGCTCTCTGAGAGACTTAAGTGCAGCCACAATTTGACTGCGATCGATCCCTAATTCTAGTGCCAATTCAGAGAAACGCCTTCCCGGAGAATTACACAGGTAGTTGTAGACTTCATGCTCGTAAGGTACTCGTTGTTCCAATACAATCTGATTTTGATTGTTTGGTATTATCTCTGCCGACTGAGATTGAGTATTTATACTATGATACAATTCACTTAAAACCTCTTCCAGTACCCGAGTTGCTTCCATGAGAGGTTGATTCGTGCGAGAAAGCAGGATATCGGCACAAATATCTTGGAAGCAAGGATCTCCAGGGTTTACGGAAATTTCATGTTCGTGGCAGATTTTGGCAATCATCAGACAGGAACGCAATCCACCGCCCAGCCCAGAGCCAGATCGACTCCAAAACATCCGTACTAAGCGGACAATTCCTTCTGCTTTCTCGGAATCTATGCCTGTTTTATGAACTACAATTTCCTGCTGAGTCAGTTCATCAGGTGTAGGCATATCGATGGTAATAACACGATCCATCAAAGCATCCTGAGTTGCATGGACTCCACAATACTCTTGAGGATTTGATGTTAAGATTGCCCGAAACTGAGGATGAACCCGGATATACTCGGCTCGATGTTGGTTTGTTGGCAATACTAACAACCTCTCCTCAAGTACGGAGAGTAAAACGTTATTTACCTCCGGGTGCGAACGATTGAATTCGTCGTAAACCAGCGTAAATCCTTCTTTACAAGCTAGGGTTAATCGTGCATCAACCCAGTGTTGTCGGAGTTCATCCTCAACTTTGACAACGCTGTGGATGAAGTTATCAACAACCTTTTTACGGGTATAACCTAATTGATTACCAATCAAGTCTGAGGTTTTAAACTCATCATCTCCAAATAAGAGGATGATCGGCTGGTTGAGCAGATCAGCTAGATGCATTGCCAAAGTAGTTTTTCCGACTCCGGCTGAACCACGTAAATGTACTGAAAAACCTGACTGTAGATAGCGCAAAGCACGTTGAGCAATGCGTTGAACAGCAGGTGTATTGACAAATCGCTGCGGAGATGCGTTTAATACAGTTGTCAAACTATAAGTTCCTCCTAAATAGTAAGATTATGCCAGAGTAATTTTTTTTACATCATAAATATCAAATACAGATGTCAATCAGCCTTAACTGGACTCAAATCCAACGCATTTTGGCATCAACACAAGACTAGTAATGTTTAATATCTATGTCATCAGCATAATTACGGTCTTGCGAGGATAGCTTAATAAATCCACACGAGTGTAAATAATATGGTTCTGCGCTTCTTACTATTACCGATTACTGGCCCATTAATGGGGGTAACGTGGCTTGGGGAAAAAATTTTAGAACAGGCGAATACTGAAATTGATGATAAAGAAAATCTCAGCAAGCAACTTCTTGCACTCCAACTTGCTTTTGATATGGGAGAAATTCCTGAAAAAGAGTTTGAAATTCAGGAAGAAGCTCTTTTATTAGCAATTCTGGAAGCAGAACAGCAAGAACGCGATCAAACACAAGAGTATTGAAATTCTTTCCTAGCTTGTGTGATTTATTGCTTTAACTAACGTGAGTTCGACGGTAGGAAAAAGGCGAAAATCCTGCTAAGTATCGATTTGCACAACTGGATGTGTACGCCAGCAATCGCTACGATTGATTGAGAATCGGTGAAAAAGTGATAAAAAAAGGCCGAGACTAAAAATACCTAACAAAACTAAGGGTCTCGGCTATGCCTACTATGGAAGCTTTACCCGATAATTGGGCAGATATTCAACCTGATACTGTATATCTTTCAATCAGTGGTCTGCTAGTTTCATTTGGCAGTGAACAAATAAAGCTGGGATTAAAATATGAGCAGAAGGGGAAACATTTAAAAGCCATTGAGAAAGGGCTTGTACCTCCTCGCGGTAATGTTGGGTTGGTGGCTTCCCAAGAATCTGGCTACGATTTGAAATCTAAAGTCTTAGGTAAAGGTGGCGACCGCCGATTTCATGCAAAATTCATTGATGGTATATTGCACTTCCCTGGTTTGGTAACAGAACATTAAACCCAGATAACTATGACAAGACTCGAATTAAAAAATCATCAAGTTTGGCAAGATTTAACTGAAATATTACAAAGTTTAGATGCTAATCTTCTTGTTCAAGAACATCTTGACCAGTGTGATTATAAAGTGTGTGGCTATTGGGATGAACAAGATGAATATTATGAGAAAATTACGTTACCTCGTACCCTAAAAGCCGAATTAGTTAGTAGTTCAATAGGCGTTGCTCACAAAGAACGTTTTTTACAACTAAAGTTTTTGCTCATAGCTGATGCTGTTGATAATACGAAAACTGCAAGTAGCAATGCTCAAAAACTTGGTGAATTGGTTCTTGTTTATGATGAAAATCTAGAATTTATTGATGAGAATTGGCTTTTAGATGTCGATTCTTCATTCCTTGTGAAGCGATCTGGCTAATTACATTTGAGAAGGGGACTTTCGCCAAAAATATTCTTGTTACGTGATGTACCTTTCTTAGTTTGTACTTAACTTTCATAAATAACAGTTGACTGTCCTGTGATGGTTGCTAAACGATTACTGATTGATGTAACAATTGCAAAAGCTGTTTCTTCTGTTATGATACCCGACTCGAAAACAACATGAATGCCGTGCATTTCATAGGAAAATGAGACTTCACAGCCACAAACTTCAATATGGCAAGCATCACACCCATCAATTATTTTTGATGGATAGTCAAGCGGTTGATATATTTTGCAACCAACATTTTCCGGGAAGATAAACCATCCACCAGCCTGTGGCTGGATATTAAATTCAAGCATATACTTAATAATTTTATTAATTATTGTACAATTTTATATACTGATTCTTGATTTTCGACCTTTTAGCTTAATGTCATCTTCCCCGCATAAAGCAACTGCCGTAGCAGAAGGTAATCCCCATAAACAAATTTAGGGGATTTAGTAAGGACGCAGTACTTAGAGACGCATAGCGCAAGAAATACACAGTGCATCAGAAATTTGCAGAACTAGTTAATCAGTGTAGAAGACCAACTGTTGAGTTACTTAGGGAGGTGCTTTTATGTAGGCGAGAATTCTCTGAGGCTGAAAGTAATTTCATTACATATATAGCCGGATTTTCTCATCATGAATTTGCAGAAAGTTTATTTTCAGACTTTAATTTAGCTTTTTTAGAAGGTACTTCAATATTTTTTGATAGAGACAGCAATAAGTTTCACTTCAAAATCTTAATCAACGATCAATCTCATCACTGTAAGAAGTTACACCTGGGAAGCATAGCAGATAATTACAACTCTCCAGGATTTGGCAGTCGCATGGCTTTTAGAGATCAAAATGGCTTATACATTGATAGTCTAGGTAAGCAATTGCGCGGATTACCTGGACATCAGGTTAAAGCCTATATAGCACAGGGCATATCAGGTATAACTGAAAACGTAGTGTCTTATCAAAGAGATTTGCAAGGTTATTGCTTAGTTACTCATTTTGTTATAGCGGCTGAACCCAATGTAGATATCAATTTGAAAACTATTTTCGGCAGAGTCACAGCGTGTATTTTTGTTAACATTTTAGAAAAAAGTGGGTGGAATTTATCGCTTTGCAGATTTGAACATAGAGACGATCTCTACCCATTACTGAAAAACATCTGCTGGTACGTCCTGGATGCCCGACAGCCTGAAAAAATCATAGATTTTCTGCAAAAGATTGGAGCCGATTTCAAACTAATGCAATACGCAGGTAAGGAGCATGATTATCTTCAAGAAGTACTACCTGAGATTGAGACAATGATATTAGAAATTCTTTCCCGTTTTTAGTTACTTTGAGCAATAGAAACATATTTAGATTCGGTAGGGTGAGTTATAGACTTTAGTCCTAAGCACCGAAAATTTAGGATGATGCGTTAGCCTACGGCATAACACACCCTACTTCTGAAGGATTTGGAGTGATTAAATTATTTGTGTACACTGTAGGTTTCCTGTTGGAGGAAAGAGATTTTCTCGTGAAGGATTACTTAATATTCCAATGTTAAGGTTTTGAATTTTGGTGTATTGTCCTCCAAGTCAGTCTTTGCTTGCTGATGGGTTATGTTCTCTTCAGGAATTGTTTGACTATTTAAAATAGCAAGACGCTGCTGAATCTGATGTCGGCGTGCTTCGAGTTTCTCTAGTTCCTCCTCTAAACGCTCCTTCTCTAACATCATTTTGTAAGCATTTAAGTAAACTGTTGCTTGAGAACGTTGAGGAGGCATGGTGCTAAGTTTGGCTTGAATTTGTCTGCGGTTTGGAGTGCGATGCATAATAAATTTCTCTTTGGGTATGAAAGTATTTAGTCTAATTAGCCGTTAAAATAAACAGCCGGCTGCTGCTTGGATGCGTTCTAAAGGCTGAACTGAGCGAGGAAGCACAGGTAAGCGAACCATTGTCAAACCTGGAAAATTTGTCTTGCAGTCATCGCAATTAATCGTTGCTGTAGAAGTAAAGCGGTTGAGAACAAGGTAATTTTGGCTCACACCCATTTCTTGCAGAGATTTGAACAAGCGTTGTTGCTCGGCAATTACACTAGCTTGGTTAAGCGTAACCCCAATGAACTCTGCTTGTTGTGGGTCTTTTAGCACTTTTTGGGCTTTGACCACGCGCTGTCGCAAAATTCGTAAACGTCCCATAAACTCTGTACGACCAAGGACATTCTGATACTTAATCCAGAGTTTGAAAATCCAAGCTAGCCAGTCTGCTAATGCAGTTGGCATTTCTAGAAAACGCAGAAGATGACCTGTAGGAGCAGTGTCTAAAATAATCAAGTCTTCTTCTTGTTGCTCTAGCAATTCCATTACTGTTAACAGGGAAAGCATTTCATCAATCCCTGGTAAAGCTTGATCGACAATTTTGCGCCAGGCAACAGGAGCATAGGCCATTTCAATAGCTTCGCTTGTTTGGGTTTCGCCACTCATCATTTGAGCCAGTTCCCATAGGTAATCGGCTCTGAATTGATCGAGAATGCGATCGCTATCCACTTCCTGACCTCGAAGATTGGTAGTTATTTGATATGGTTCGTGTCCTAAACTCAGACCAAAGGCATCACCCAAGGAGTGGGCTGGATCGATAGAAACCATGCGAATTTTACGCTCAGGATATTGTTGAGCCATAGCCCAACCAATCGCAGCTGCTACTGTGGTCTTGCCTACTCCACCCTTACCGCCAATTAGTAACAGGCGACGACCTTTGCTTAGAAAATCTCCAAAGCTAGGAGGAATTTTTTCAGGCCATTGAATTGGGAGTGGATGAACAGGAGATGGCGGTTCAAGTTGAGGAATATGGATTTGGTCGATCAGATGCTTCAGGGCTACAATTCCCAAAGGCTCCTCATCTTGTTGTGGCACAATAAACATCGGCTTTCCGCTAGCAAGAGCCGTATACTGGCTGATAAGCGGTTGTTGTTCTTGATAACGATCTGGGTCAGTCGCACTGGCAAGGACTTGGTTAACAAACAACCCTCCGCAAGGAACCTGCATGGTTTGTAAGGCTTCTAGAAATCGTTTTGACTCCAACCAACTCATTGGTTCGGCGATCGCAACTAACAAACAAGCTGTATGGGTGGGATCTTGAAGCAGACGACGACCTTGGGACAGTTCAGCTTTCAGAGTTTGCAAAAACTCGTCAGCGCGATCGGGTGTGTAACTTCCGGCAAAGGTCTTGCTAATATACCGATGCTTTTCTTGAAACAGTTCGAGAGAGTGGAGGAAAGTGTCTAAAAAGTCCATCAATGCAAACAAATTGAGAGTATGACCGCTAGGAGCCATATCTACTACTACTCGATCTACCTGCTGCTCGTTTAAAAGGCGTTGGATCTCTAATAAGCCCATCAACTCGTCCAGTCCAGGCCAATTTAAATCCCAAACTGGAAGCAAGTCTTCTCCTTCAACAAAACTACCGCGCTCCACTAACAGTTCTAACACCTGACCATAACGTTCTTTAAACTCTTGTAAGAGACGCTTTGCATCCAACGCCCTTACTCGTAGATTGGGTAGTTCCGCTATCGGACGAGGAATGTCACCAACGCTAACTTGTAAGACATCTCCAAGAGAGTGAGCTGGATCGGTTGAGATTAAAAGAATTTGCTCATTGGCAAATTTCTGCGCCCAACCACATGCAAAGGTGCAGGAGATTGTCGTTTTTCCGACTCCACCTTTGCCGCTAAACATAGCAAGGTGTAGATTATCAAAAAGTTCCATCCCGTTTGTCATTTCCGGCGTTTTAGGATAAAGTTACTACATATTTTTGAAATTTACTTAAGTAATTTTGCTGAATAAGGCTATTTAAAACCTTAATCTTTCACAGATGGGATTTACAAAACTTCTATCCTATAGGGCGACGACAGGGAAAGCTTCACAAGAGAATATGTAATTAATTTTGTTGAGGTACTTACAAAGATTAGCCGAGGAACTATAACTGAGGTAAAGATTTAGCCAGAGGTGTCCAAAGGTAAGGAGATAAGATGGTTAACAGTTCTGAAGGCGATATAAATATTGGGTGTAATGTCCAAGGTATTTCTGAATACAACTTTTTTTCTGACATTAAGTCTGAGGACATTCATCCTTGTCCACTCAAAACAGATCCCTACTTAGGACTAAAAACTTTTGAAATTAAAGATAAAGACAAATTTTTTGGTCGGGAGGAGTGGATTGTTAATCTGGGCGATCGCTTAAAAAAAGATAATGTACTCTTGCTTTTAGGAGCATCAGACAGTGGCAAATCATCATTGATTCGGGCAGGCTTAATTCCTTATTTAGGATATAATAAAAATTCATTAATTAATATAAGTTTTCATCCAGATGAAAATCCTTTTAAATCTCTTTATCAGTGCCTTGCTTTTACTTATGGGAAAAAATCGCAAATAGCCGATATAGCTCGAAAAATTAGAGAAGATTTGCTAATTAAAATTGTCACATTCCTCAAACAAGATTATCAGTGCGTTCTGATTTTTATTGACCAATTTGAAGAACTGTTTACGAAAACTCAGAAGCCGGAACGCGATAAATTTGTTGCTAGTCTCTTTCAACTGTTCCAGCAGCAGGATAGCTCTGTCAAAATTGTTTTAACAATGCGATCTGATTTTTTAGATAGATTTAGTGAGTATCCCCAACTTGCAAAGATTCACGATCGCTATAGTCTTATACTCACTAGAATGAGCGATTGCGAATTAAAGTTAGCGATCGCTGAACCTGCTGCTAGAAATGGCGTTACCTTTGAACAAGGATTAATTGAGCAAATTATTGATGATTTTCACCAACAAAATGATTATTTACCACTTCTGGCATACACCTTGGATGTGCTGTGGCAAAGGGAAAATATTGCAAACCGGGTTCTGAAGACAAAGACTTATAAAGAAATAAAAGAGCAAACGTTTGGTTATTTAAGCGAACAAGCTAATCGATTTATTAATGTTAGTGTTGGATGGCACGATCGCCAGGAACAAGAAATTCAAAAGTTAAACCTTGCACTGACTGAATTAAAACTGCGCGAGCAATCTGCCAGGGTTTTGAATTTACTTCCTGTCCAACCGCTAGAGGGTTTGGTGTTGGCAATTCAAACAATGGGTGAGAATTTAGAGAAATACCCAAACCAGCTTCTAGCTTCTGTTTTGGGAAGCTTAAAGGAAGCAATGAACACACCCACAGAGGCAAATAGCTTGCGCGGACACCAGGGAGAGGTGAATTGTGTAGCCTTTAGTCCTGATGGCAAGTTTATTGCCAGTGGCAGTAGTGATTCTACGGTGTGCTTGTGGAATATCATTGGCAATCCGACTGCTCAATTTTTGTTGGGGCACGAGCAAGAGGTTAATTGTATAGCCTTTAACCCTGATGGCAAGTTTATTGTTAGTGGCAGTATTGACGGAATTTTGTGTTTATGGGATCTACAAGGTAATCTCATTACTCAACCGTGGCAGGGACATGAGGAAGGAATTATTTCCGTCGCCTTTAGCCCAAATGGCGATCGCATTGTCAGTGTTGGTTTTGACGGAACAGTGTGTTTGTGGGATTTAGAAGGTAACGCCATTACTCAACCTTGGCGCGGACACAAGGAAGGAGTTATTTCCGTCACCTTTAGCCCAAATGGCGATCGTATTATCAGTGTTGGTTTTGACGGAACGGTGTGTTTGTGGGATTTACAAGGTAACACCATCGCTCAACCCTGGCACAAACATGAGGCAAAAATTATTTGCGTCGCCTTTAGCCCCGATCGCAAGTTTATTGTCAGTGGTAGTAGTGATTCTACAGTGCGGTTGTGGGACATCCAAGGTAATTCCATCGGTCAACCTTGGCACGGACATGAAGGACATGTAAATTCTGTAGCGTTTAGCCCTGATGGCAAGTTTATTATTAGTGGTAGCTGCGATCGGACAATACGCTTGTGGAATATCAATGGCAACCCCATCACTCAACCTTGGCACGGACATGAAGGACAGGTTAATTCCCTAGCCTTTAGTCCCGATGGCAAGCTGATTGTGAGTGGTGGCGATCAAACTGTGCGTTTGTGGGAGCTAGATCAAATACTACAAGATCGGGTGATCGGGCGATCGCAGCGCAAATATGAGAATTGGGTCAATTCTGTCGCCTTTAGCCCTGATGGTCAGTGGATTGTCAGTGCCAGCAATGATTCGACAATCCGCTTGTGGGATCTTGACGGCAACCCGATCGCTCAACCTTGGCGCGGGCATGAAAAAGAAGTTAATTCTGTCGCCTTTAGCCCTGATGGTCAGTGGATTGTCAGTGCCAGCAATGATTCGACAATCCGCTTGTGGGATCTTGACGGCAACCCGATCGCTCAATCTTGGCGCGGGCATGAAAAAGAAGTTAATTCTGTCGCCTTTAGCCCTGATGGAAAGTGGATTGTCAGTGCCAGCAATGATTCGACAATCCGCTTGTGGGATCTTGACGGCAACCCGATCGCTCAACCTTGGCGCGGGCATGAAAAAGAAGTTAATTCTGTCGCCTTTAGCCCTGACGGAAAGTGGATTGTCAGTGCCAGCAATGATTCGACAATCCGCTTGTGGGATCTTGACGGCAACCCGATCGCTCAACCTTGGCGCGGGCATGAAAAAGAAGTTAATTCTGTCGCCTTTAGCCCTGATGGTCAGTGGATTGTCAGTGCCAGCAATGATTCGACAATCCGCTTGTGGGATCTTGACGGCAACCCGATCGCTCAACCTTGGCGCGGGCATGAGTATTGGGTAAATTCCGCAGCTTTTAGCCCTGATGGTAAACTGATTGCCAGTGGTAGTCTTGATGGAACAGTGCGCTTGTGGAACTGTGGGTGGCAAGAATGGTTGCAAGTTTGCTGCAACAGGTTACATTATCATCCCGTCTTTCAAAATCTTGAAAATGGCGGTGATGTAGAAATTGCCCACCAAACTTGTCAAAAATATGTATGGAATCCACAATGCCCTAAACAGTTGAACAATCAAGGTGCAGCAAAGCTAAAAGAGAAAGCTTTTTCAGCAGCTTTGGAGGACTTTAACCAAGCAGTTCAACTTAATTTCACATCACACTGGAAACATCCCCTTGCTTGGCAATCAGTACCCACAGAGAACCCACGGTAAACGCATCCGTGACAGGGGTAATAAACTGCGTAGGCGTAGCCCGTCGTAGACATCGCTCTGTTGATTTCTATACGCAAGCACTTGCCTTTGAACTCGTTTCTAACATCATTGGTGAAGGACAGGATTACAGCGACCTAGAAGGTGTAACTAGGGCAAAAATTCGCATTGTCACCTTGCGATTAGGAGATGAACTCATCGAGTTAATGGAGTATTTCAACGTTGAGAGAAAACCTATCCCCAGCGATTCGCAAAGCAAGTGCCTGAAAAAGACCGTCCTATACCGAGTGATTGGAAAAGTTACGATATCGCGAGGGTGCAAGTTGAGCTTGTCGTCAATTACATTGAGCAGACAGTAGAGATACTGCGCCAGAACGGGGTTCAGTTTGTGTCATCGTGGATTGTCCAATTTGCAGATAGCACTAGTACCGCAAGGCGGAAGTCAAAAGTCAAAAGTCAAAAGTCAAAAGAAATACAGCGTAAACGTTTCGTTGATTTGAAATGGGTTGTTTATTTCCGCCGCGCTGTACTAGTTCTTACCGCCAAGGTTGTTTAGTTAAAGATCCTGACGGACACGCAATGTTACTGATTGCCGAATGATCTAGGTGAAATCATTGCTGCTGAAAGAAGAAACTAACTGGTGACTACCGATATGGTTGGATTTGTCTAGCGTTTATAGCGATCGCTAATTAATAAAATCATCACTATCCAATGGCAGCACTAAATAACCAAAAAACCAATTCCCAAAACAGATTATCACTGGTTTCTTCATTTTACGAAAAAAGCCAAGTTACTCAGATTCGTCTGCGGATACATATTCCCAAATGCTATCTGCAAGCGCCCGTGATTTCGCAGTTAATTTCTACTTATGGCTTGGTAGTTAATATTACCAACGCTATGCTACATCCAAATGCAGATGCAGAAGGATGCTTTGACATTGAACTGCGGGGAACAGTGCCACAAATTTCTAGCGGTTTAGCTTACCTAGAATCCTTGAATATTAGAATTGTGGGCAAGCCGAATGCTAACGGCGATAGTTGGTTTTACTGAAATAATTTAAATTTCATAGTACCAAATTTCTTCTTCTCGCAACACAATTCGATGTAGAGAAAGACGATCGATCAAGCCCTCTTGCTCAAACTGCCCAAGAATACGAGTGATAGTCACACGAGTTGAACCGAGCATTTCCGCCAGGTCTTCATGAGTCAGACGCATATCTATTAAACGTCCCTTCTCAACTTCCGAACCAAACTTTTTGGATAACCATGCCAATAGCTTGATGAGCATAGTATCGACTTTTTTATGGCTACGAATGATCGTCAATTCTTGAGCCTGTTGGATATGGGCAAGTAGAGTTTCTGTTAGTTCAGTCCACTCCTCTATAGGTAAAACTGTTGCCTCCACTTTAGTTAGGCATTCCATCTGATAAGGTTCTAATTTTGACAAACTCTTACCAACGACATCTCCAGGCCCCCACAATCCTAGAGCAACAGTTGTACCATCTTCCAGATAGCTAAAAGTTCTTACAAAACCCGTTTCAATCTTCCAAAGGTCGTTATAATGCTCTGGTAGAAATGACCTACGGGCAAAAAGTTGCTTAGTATTGTTACTGTTTGAAGTAGAGAAGCTTGTGTACAAAGACACCATATTATATAAAACTATTCTCCGATAAATGAACCGTAGTATTATATTTATATCAGGTTCTAAGAACCTATGGGTATTTTAAAGAGGGGAGCAGAGGGGCAGGGGAGACAAGGGAGACAAGGGGGACAAGGGTGAATTATTGAACAAGTCTCTCCCTTATCTCCTCGCTCTTTCTTGTCTACCTTGTCTCTTCTCAATGCCCAATGCCCCATTCCCTAAATTAAATTCCCGCACCATCAAGAAAATCTTCAATTATCCCATCAGAGTTTTTGTTATTAGGGTTGTCGGTTAATTCGTCGCCTAGCTCAGTTGGAGACGAACTTGATTGATCTGACAACTGCTCGAACTGTTTCTCTAGAGACTTGACGCGTTCAAATAAAGCGCGGATTACTTCAGCTTCTACGTCCCGGAATTTATCATGATCCAGAACATTGGTAGGTAAGTTGTTCTGACGAGTCACACGCCCTGGAATCCCAACTACAGTAGTGTTACTGGGGACATCTCTTAGCACCACAGAACCGGCTCCAATACGGACGCGATCGCCAATTTGAATATTTCCCAAAACCTTCGCACCCGTTCCCACAACTACATGAGAGCCTAAAGTTGGATGGCGTTTGCCGCTTTCTTTCCCTGTCCCGCCAAGGGTGACGCCTTGATAAATTAGGGCATAGTCGCCCACGATCGCTGTCTCACCAATCACTACTCCCATCCCGTGGTCAATAAACACTCCTTGACCAATTAATGCCCCAGGATGGATTTCAATTCCGGTTAAAAACCGACTAAGATGAGAGATGAATCTTGGTATAAAGGGAATTCCAATTTTATGCAGCCAGTGTGCCAATCGATGAAACACTAGGGCATGAAGTCCAGGGTAACAAAATAATACTTCTAGCCAGTTACGGGCTGCTGGGTCACGCTCAAAAATGGTTTGCAAATCAGTTAGTAGCATACTCTGTTGAGATTTTTGTTGGTAGGTGAGGCTCTGAAAACAGAAACTCAGGATAATTCCCACAGAAAGATCAAGTTATTTATGGGAATTATGTTAAATAAAAATCTACGGTAAGTCGATAGATTATAGTGTTTTTGTGGGTAATAAGTGGGATGCTATCACATTCCACAGTTGAAAAAAATTAATTTCGCATAAACTGCGATAAGTCCCTCAAATCACCGTAGTATATTGAGTACAGTCTTGAATAGCCAAAACTACGCTCTCTTGGATCTGTCTTCCAAAGTGGAATACGCGCTGCTAGCACTCTTAGAACTGGCAAGCCACCACGGGAAAAAACTTCCTCTAACCATGAGCGAGATCGTTGCCAAGCAACCCATACCTGAACGCTATCTGGAACAAATTTTGACTAACCTCCGGCGTGCTGGTGTGGTGCAGAGTCAACGCGGCTCTAAAGGAGGTTTCGTTTTAGCTCGTGAACCTTGGCAGATTACAATACTTGAAATTGTCACTTTGGTCGAAGGCGAACGGAAAGAGAAAGATACCTCTAACTCTCCGACTCTAGAAAAGACTCTGGTTTATGAAGTTTGGGAGCAAGCTAACGCTGCCTCAATTGAAGTTTTGGGTCGTTATACACTCCAAGACTTGTGCGAGGAAAGAGAAACTCGCGCCCAGCAGAGTCCAATGTATTATATTTAGACACCACGGAGTACCCACATGCGGATAGCAAAAGATATCACAGAGTTAATCGGACGGACTCCTTTAGTTCAATTAAACAAGATTCCCCAAGCTTCAGGAGCGGTTGCTCGGATTGTCGTGAAGCTAGAAAGCATGAATCCAGCATCTTCTGTGAAAGACCGGATTGGCGCGAGTATGGTGGAAGCGGCAGAAGAAGCAGGCTTGATTCACCCCGGAAAAACTGTTTTAGTAGAGCCGACTTCTGGAAATACAGGAATTGCGCTAGCGATGGTGGCAGCTGCCAAGGGCTACCATCTCATTCTAACGATGCCTGACACAATGAGCCACGAAAGACGATCTATGCTCAAAGCTTATGGCGCTCAACTAGAGTTAACACCAGGGGTAGAAGGGATGCGAGGAGCGATCGCTCATGCAGAACAGCTTGTAGCTCAAACGCCCAATGCTTATATGTTACAGCAGTTTGGCAACCCTGCTAACCCGAAAGTTCACGCCGAAACCACAGCCGAAGAAATTTGGAATGATACCGATGGAGAAGTAGATATTCTCGTGGCGGGAGTGGGTACTGGTGGGACGATTACGGGAGTTGCAGAAGTTATTAAAAAACGGAAGCCGAGTTTTCAAGCGATCGCAGTTGAACCAAGCAACAGCCCAGTATTAGCAGGCGGAAAATCAGGGCCTCACAAAATCCAGGGTATTGGCGCAGGATTTGTCCCAGCAATTTACCGTTCAGAAGTGGTAGATGAAGTGATTCAGGTAGCGGATGAACAAGCGATCGCTTACAGCCGCCGCCTCGCAAAAGAAGAAGGATTGCTATCAGGGATTTCTACTGGCGCTGCTTTATACGCGGCTATTCAAGTGGCACAACGGCCAGAAAATGCAGGTCGCCTCATCGTGATGATCCAGCCTAGCTTCGGCGAACGCTACCTCAGCACCTCACTATTCAAAGACCCAGAGGAGAATGAGTGGTTGAGTAAAGTTTAATATTTGATTTTGTAGCGTGTGTTAGACCTATTGGATAGTTGATTAGTCACAATATATAGCGGTTTCTATTCAGATGCGGTACAACATTATATTGCGAGGTGTAGGGGCACGGCAGTGCCGTGCCCTTACGGGTATACCTCACGTAAACGAGAACCGCTATATACAGTGCAAATCATCATTTGACAAAAGTTAAGCATACGCAATGGTGATAAGCGATCGCTTCACTAATTGACCTTAGAGGATGTTTTAAAAGTCCACTTGTCGGTATCAAAAGTTCTAGATCCCTCTAAATTCCCCTTAAAAAGGGGGTTAGGGGAGATATAAAAGTGCCTAAAATCCTCTAACTACTAACCAAAAACAAAGCATCTTCAATTTTGCTCCTAAATTATTTGTTGTTAATGGCTAGCAACATCATTTTTTACCAAAACTGTTAAACAGCAACAACTAGCAGCTAGCTTTATTGGACTTAAAGCTTCACTTTTTAATACAATAAAAGTGCCTAATCCGATAAGAACAAAAGGCACAAGATTATTAACATAGTGAGTCAATACATTAGCTATGACTCTGTTATTAATTAATTTGTATGCAGCGTAGCACCAAACTCCTAACAATAGAAAAAATAATCCAATAATTACCAAAAAAGTCTCTAAGTTGCTGCTAGCAAATAAAGGCACATAGACACTAATATTATCGCTACCATTGGCAATTGTAACAGCTGCCACACTATATACTTGGGGAGAAAAGAAGCTAGGAATTGTTGATGCTTCACCTTCTTCTGTTCCAGCTACAACTTCTTTTGATGAATCTTCTTCCCGATTCACTAAGCTACTGATACCTATGGACATTGGTAGTAAACCAAGTAATCCAATCCAGCTTTTTGATAAAACTAACCCACCAAATAAACCAGGAAGACTAAGAATTAACAGAACCGTAAAACCTAGAAACTGGCCCGTAACTATATGCCGAGGGCGAAAGTTAGCATTTATTTGAGAAAAAAACAATAATAGAATGACAATATCATCAATATTAGTGGCAATGAACGCAATTGACCCTGTAGTAATTGCAGTAACTAACTCATTCATATTTCCTGGGTTTTTTTATCACTAAAACTTGGTTTCTTGTTTAAGAATTACTTAGTCTAATTCCAAACCTCCCATAGTTTTGAGGCTAGGGAAGCTGTTGTGGTGGTTGTGGGGTTAGGGTTGGATAACTTCGATTATTATTCCGTTTTCTATGATGACTATGATTAACTTTTGGTTACATACTTGTAAATTTTCCCGCCGGCTTACTTGTGAGGATAATTACTTTGTCATTTTAAAGCTTAGTTGTGCTAGAAGGTTAAAATAATTTGTAATTGAATTAGTTGGTAATTTAGACCCCAACTTTCTTCTAGACCACCAATAAATATAATTTTGTGGGGGACTTCAACCCAATAATTACGAATTACGAATTAGTGAATTTGGTATGGTGGTAAATTGTAGATTCTAAAAATCCAGCATGAGTCAGCTAGGGACAGCCTTCAGTGAAGGGATAATTGCCTTCATCGCCACTAACATAGATGACATCATTATCTTGTTAATCTTTTTTTCACAGGTAGATGTTAACTTTCGGCGGCGGCATATCTTACTTGGTCAATATCTGGGTTTTACAGCCATTATCATCGCTAGCTTACCAGGATTTTTTGGGGGATTGGTTGTACAGCGAGAATGGATAGGATTGCTAGGATTGTTACCAATTGCTATTGGTATTCAGCAATTAGTATCTAGAAAAGAAGAAACTATAACAGTTCAGACAGTCAGTAGTGATTTTAGACAGTCTACACCTACTAACCCAGTATTGTCTTTTATTTTGAGTGTTTTGCATCCCCAAACCTATAAAGTTGCAGCAGTAACGATCGCTAATGGTGGTGACAATATTAGTATATATATTCCTTTGTTCGCAGGTCACAATCTTGCCAGTTTGGGAGTAATTCTAGGTATATTTTTTATCATGGTAGGGGTTTGGTGTGCGATCGCTTATTTTTTAAGCCGTCAACCTACTATTGCTGATATTTTAAGTCGCTACGGTAACGCTGTTGTACCTTTTGTGTTAATTGGCTTGGGTCTGTTCATTATGTACGAACGAGGCACATTCACTCTACTACCTTGGGTAAGAGGTTAATCAATATTGGATGTTGGATGTTGAATGCTGGATTTGCAATTGGAAATCTCAAATTGGTTACACCTGATGAACTAATTTCCAACTTACCATCATCAAAATGGCATAAATGATAAACCGTAGTGGGCGCTGGGGAGCTACTTGGCAGATTTTAGCACCTAGTAACACCCCAGGCACAGAGCCTAGCCATATAGGGAGTACCAAACTCCAATCAACAGTTCCCAAGCTCAGATGACCAAGGGCTGTAAACAGCAGTAAAATCGCTGCGTGTGAAATATCTGTACCCACTAACTTCCGGGCATCAAGGCGGAAAAACCCAATCAGCACTAGGGCAAACATTGAACCTGATGAGACGCTAGTTAGACCAACCAAACAGCCTAAAATTGCTCCCAAAGTAATTGTCATAAATCGACCAAAGTTAGTTTCTAAGTCTAACTTTGGCAGTTCGGGTAAATTAAATTTGGGGAAAAAAGTCAATAACAACAATTGCACTAGTGCTAACACTGTGACTAGCAAAATCATCCCGCCAAGCAAACGGAGCAAGATATTATCCAGGCTATACTCACCTGTATATTTAATGAAGTGCAAAATCCCCACTCCGAACAATGAGCCTGGAATACTCCCAAATGCCAGCCATTTGACAACTTCTGTGTCAAGGGTTTTCTGTTCCCAATGCTTGACACTACCAACAATTTTCATTAAGGTGGCGGCCACAACATCAGAACTCACAGCGATGGAAGGCGGAACCTGAAAAATAAAAATCAACATTGGGGTGATCAGAGACGCTCCACCAATTCCTGTCAAGCCAACGATGATACCAACAAAAAAGCTTAAGAACGGTAGTAATAAATAGTGCATACTCTTCGGGGGTTTCAACAATTAGTTATTAGTTATCAGAGTCCTGTTGAGTCTCTCACTTCTATAAGTGAGCAGCGTCGGTAGGGGTTGATTAAATCCCCAAACGAAGCCTTAATAACTTTTCACTGACTTAACTACGAGCAGCTAGAGAGCAGCAACTCAGGCAAACTTATAGCCCAGTGTTAGACAGGGCTAGTTATGACAAGTTATTGTCTTTCTCAAGGATTCCTGGACAACTTAAAACCTGTGTGGAAGTTTTTGTAAGCATAACGACTGGCATTTAGGTGAAACAGACTTTGATAACTGCTTATTGGTCAGTCGCTCTACTAAACTCAACTTTTAACTGGGTTTTTCGGCGGTTGGACATATAAAACCACGTAAGGCGATGCACTTACCGTATTTTACTAGTAAGCATGATTAAACGTCCAGCGTATTCGCGTTGTATATCGCTCAATTATCTGGAAAATACACCGCAGTCCATCAAACTCACTACGGACTGGTTGCTAAAAAATTTACCTACAAGTTAATAACCATAGGGATAATTCCAAATTTTGTTTTTTGCAATCCAGTCAAAATCCTGTTTAGCAAAGGTCAAATCGCCAACATTGCTGCTGAAATTTCTGATAAATGCCAAAATCCTGATTACTTATGGTAGAGGTAGCATCAAAGCTAACGGCGTCTATGACCAGGTGAAGTCTACATTGGCTGGACAGAATTGACAGCACTGTATGGTTTAGATCGTGGTCAAACTTTGGCTATTGTGCTATATAGCACCCTGACAATTAGGCGCGATCGCAAATGGCAAAAACTCTTACAGTATACCGAGCGAGTTTGGGGAATAGCCAATGCCTAGTTCTTTACTCAGTGTTTAAAAAAGCTTGACTTGCAAGCAACTATCATGCTAGTTTTATCAAACCATTCGGTCGGTAATATTTTATTTATAGCAATTTTCAATTCAATAAACTCCCTACTCCCTACTATCAAAATCGCTGTCATGTCCAAAGGCGAAGAAACAAAAACCAGAATTCTTCAGCAAGCAGCCGAACTGTTTAATCAACAAGGGTATGCAGGTTCATCAATGTCAGACATTATGCGTGTAACTGGATTGCAGAAAGGAGGAATTTACAATCACTTCCAAAGCAAAGACGATCTCGCACTACAGGCTTTTGATTTTGCGATCGCTCGCATTAAGCAGCATACTAGATTTGCATTACGAAGCAAACACCACGCAGTAGAACGTTTGCAAACAATCATTGGGGTGTTTAGTACCTTCGCAGAAAATCCACCGATCAAAGGAGGGTGTCCACTGCTGAATACTGCTGTGGAAAGTGATGATGCTCATCCGGCGTTGCGAGAACGTGCTCAACAAGCAATGAACTCTTGGCTGCATCTAATTTGTCGAATTATTGAAAAAGGAATTGAAAAGGGTGAAATTCGCCCGGAAGTGAGTGCTGATGAAATCGCTACCATCATCATCGCAACACTGGAAGGAGGCATAATGATCAGCAAGCTTTATGGAGATTCAATTCATATACATAGGGTAATTAATCACCTGATTCAATACTTGGAAACTTCTCTTTAATTGAACAGACCGAGCAGTATTAAAAAATATTAAGATAAATAATGCTAGTAAATAACAACTTACACAGACCATTAGAAGTAGTATTAGCAATTCCTGTAAAAACATACGACATTGATTTTATGGGAATTGTGAGTAATATCGTATATATCAGATGGCTAGAGGATTTACGTCTAAAGTTTTTAGATGAACATTGGCAACTCAATCAACAAATTGAGCTAGGATATACACCGATTCTAGCCGGAACTGAAATTGAATATAAACGTCCGATAAAGATTATTGATCGGGTAATTGGACGTTTATGGCTGAGTAGTTTAGGACGCTTAAAGTGGACTGTGCAAGCTGAAATTTTATCTAACAATGAGTTAGCAGCAGTGGCTAGCCAGAAGGGTGGTTTTGTCAATCTGCAAAATAATCGTCTTATTCCCATTCCAGAGGAATTACAGAAAAAATATTTACAGTATCAACAAGGGATTCAAAAAATTTAATAATTAGGAATACTTCAATATTTTTTCGAGTTTTTAGAGACTGTTCGGTTTGTTTGTCAATATAATCTCGACTATAAGACCGATTCTTCATGAATACGCAAAAGAACTCCACTACCTGCGGCACCTCCCTTGCTAAGAGCAGCTTGGGAGGGGTCTCTAAAAACTTACTAATTTCTTGATGGTTCTCCTTAATCCCCTCTCTGTAAGCGGGGCTAGCATGTACACAAGTCGAAAAAAGCTCGATTTACTATTCCTCTGATTCCCATGTAGAGTATGGGAACGAGGAAAACCTCATCAAAGCTTAGGTTTTTAAGACTTGTGTGTGCAGCGTAGACAAGCAAGGAGGAGAGAGGAAGTGTAGCTTAAGCTCTTTGGGGTTATTCGGGTTTAATAAGCAATCAAGCGGACATGATATGAGAGGTCAAATATTCACAAATATTATGTTGAGTGGGCAAACAGCCAACTTTTTTATTGTCAATCTCGTAAATATACGGGAACTTCTTGTTTTGAGTTTTGGTCACTTTATGTCACTTTGAATAGCAAGGCGGTTCTGACTCCAATCAATTAGGTATAGTCTAACTCAGGCATTGCAGCTTTATATGTCGTCCAATTTAACTGAACCCTAACTCTTTGGTAAACCACTGTACCCATCTAAAGGTATGTACAAATGCTGTTATCCATTGTCAGCTTTTCCTGAATTGTCTTTATATATACAATAATTACACTTTGTTAGTCAGATTAACGCAGACTTAAAGCACTTTCAAATCGCTAAAATGGATGTTTGCTTATGGAAAAATTTCGTCATATCCAACCAAATATTACCATAATTCTTTATATCTATGCTAAAAGTTGATGAAAGCTCTATTAAACGACACTCCAAACACTTTTGCATCCAAAAACCTCTATACTAGACTAGACTTTGATAAATTTGAGAGTTTTGTTAATTGCAACACCAAAAACTATCAATTTTTAAATGAAATACTAGCGTATCTTATAGTCTATAGTTTTTAAGGTTTAGTCAAAACTATATCCAGTATCATCAAAAAATTGCAAACTTCATCTGGTGCCAAAATCAAGTGGGGAGTGAAAACATGAATTTACGTAGAGATGCATTGCAAATCCTCAAAGAAACTAGCCGAACTTTTTATATCCCAATTAGTGTTTTACCGCCAGGATTGCAAGAAGCGGTAGCATCAGCATATTTGTGTATGCGTGCTATTGATGAAATTGAAGATCATCCCGAACTAGATAACGCTACTAAAGCAAAGCTGTTAAGAACCATTAGCCTGACATTACAGGCAGGAGTTGATGGCTTCGCGGTAGATGCTTTCTTTGCAGGATTTAGTGGGTATGAGAATTCATTAGAAGAAGTCACTTTGAGGATTAGAGAATGGTCACTGCTAGCACCAGACACCATTGCACCTCGAATTTGGGATGCCACTGCTGCAATGGCAGACCGAATGGCTTACTGGGCAGAAAGAAACTGGAAAATTTACACAGAATCTGATTTGGATCGTTATACCTTTGGAGTTGCAGGTGCAGTGGGACTGTTACTTTCTGACTTGTGGACTTGGTATGATGGAACACAAACGAACCGTACCCAGGCAATTGGTTTTGGTCGAGGTTTACAAGCAGTTAATATCTTGCGTAATCATACTGAAGATTTGGGGCGTGGGGTAGAATTCTTCCCAGAAGGTTGGAGTGCAGAAAAGATGCAAGAGTATGCCCGGCGCAATCTAGGTCTGGCAGAAGCTTATATCAAAGACCTTCCTACGGGGCCAGCCTTAGATTTTTGTCAAATCCCCTTCACCTTGGCAAACGGCACTCTTGACGCCCTTGCTAATGGTAAAGAGAAACTCAGCCGCAGTGATGTTTTTGCACTAATCGAACAGCTGATTAGTGTGAACATGAAAGCTAGCTAATAATCTGTTAACGACTAATGGAGATGATTCTAAATTGCCTCCAAATTTGGGCATCCAAAATCCTACAGCGATTTTCTGTAGGGGAGCCAGTGCGGTCTTGGGAGTCTCCCCAAGTATAGTAACTGGCGTTGGGCACTGCCCTCCAATACCTTTAAATACTAATTCTCTCATGCAAAAACCCAGATTAAAGCTGACTTTTTCAATGGGATAGCAGCACGATGCACGTCACAAGCCTTAAGAGAGCGTCATTAGGAATTACAAATTGGTATAAAGTAGGATAAACACTATTTGCCAATTTAAGTATAATAAATAATCTTGTTTAGCGATCGCTTTACGTAATTTCAGCTAAACTTTAGGAACTCTTCAAAGGATTTCCAGCAAAAATTACCTGGCAAGAGTTGATTAATGTCTAAATAATTGAAAGGGAGTATAACACTCCCCGTGATTATTCGTGCAGCGAGTTGAGAGTGCATGAGCTACTGCTTAAATCCTACCTGTTCCAATCCAGAAAATTTGGTATATAGCCAAAGGTGTCAGTCTTGTGGCTCGCAACTACTGTTGCGCGATCGCTATCAGGTGATCAAACCATTAGGTCAGGGTGGCTTTGGAGCGACCTTCCTAGCCAACGATCAAGGCTTACCAGGAGAACCGAGTTGCGTCATCAAACAATTACGCCCATCAGGAAGCGCCCCACACGTTTTGCAGATGGCCAGAGAACTCTTTGAACGAGAAGCCAAAACTCTAGGTAAGATTGGCAATCATCCCCAAGTACCAAGATTATTAGACTATTTTGAAGATCATGAGCAATTCTACTTAGTTCAAGAATATATCAGTGGCGATACCTTGCAAGAGGAGGTCAAACTTAACGGCATCTTGAGCGAAACTGGAGTCAAGCAATTTTTGAGCGAGATTTTGCCACTGTTGCAATACATCCACGAGCAAAAGGTGATTCACCGTGATATCAAGCCAGCCAACTTAATTCGCCGCACTCAAGATGCCAGAATGGTACTCATCGACTTTGGTGCCGTCAAAAACCAAATTAGCCAAAGTGCGACAAGTCCATCAGGACAGACAGCATTAACTGCGTATGCTATTGGTACTCCTGGTTTTGCACCTCCAGAGCAAATGGCTATGCGTCCAGTCTACGCCAGTGATATTTATGCATTGGGGGTAACATGCATTTATTTACTGACTAGCAAAACTCCTAAAGATTTAGATTACAATCCCAATACTGGCGAGATGATGTGGGAGCAGCTTGTGCAAGTGAGCGATCACTTGGGCAATGTGTTACGAAAAATGTTAGAGGTGTCTGTACGTAATCGCTATCAGTCAGCGGTAGAAGTTCTTAGAGCATTGGAAATAGAACCATACTTAGATAGTTTAGCAAAGGGTTTGCTGATTAAATCTGATAATGGATCTAAAGAGCGAACACATAATTACCTAGAAAATTCTGCTGTTTTATCTAATCACCCTTCTACTGCTGTTACCAGTGCCGGAGTAGCACAGGTAGCGGCTGCAATTCGTGCTAGACGAGCCAAGACGGAAGCCGCAGGATTACACCAGGGTTTTGGGATGGCCAAATCAACGACTTTCACTAGCAACAGCAATGGTTCACAAGTTCAAAATTCTAAAGTTGGGCGGAAGTTAGATACCCAAGGTTTATTAACAGCCTATCTGAAGGGAAGACGGGATTTTGCCTTACACAATTTAAATTTGCTGAATCTGCAAGGTGCTGATTTATCTCAAACAAATTTCCATTCTGCTCAATTGCAAAAAACCAATCTTCAGGGAGCTAATCTTCACAATAGTGACTTTGGCAGAGCCAGTCTCACTCGAGCAAATCTTAAAGATGCTAATTTGAGCAAAGCATACTTTAACCATGCTGATTTAGAAGGAGCAGACCTGCGAGGTGCAGACCTTAGCAATGCTTATCTCAGTAATGCTAACCTCCGAGGAGCTAATCTGTGTGGTGCTAATCTCACCAGTGCCAAAATTTCTGATGAGCAGCTAGCACTAGCAAAAACAAATTGGATGACCGTGCGTCCCAATGGTAAACGAGGCTTGTTGTGATTTTAAAGTGTGAACTACCCCAGCCTATAGACGGATGGGGTTTCCCAATTCGCCGGGAATAGCCTCTCTTGTCGCTGTACTTCTATCCGAATATTCTCCTAATATTAGATTCTAGATTAGCAGAATAGCCTTAACCTCTCTGTTTTGAAGTTCTCCATTTTTATTAACAATTTTAAAACTCTTATTTTATCAGAGTCACAAGGCTGAACTTTTCTTATATCTGGGAAAATTAGCCCTGATTCTTCTCGATAAAAACTTAAATTTATTCAGAATTGACCAAATATATATAATGTTTAGGTTGAGCGATAGTCATCAATATCACTAATATTAAGAAATATCCAAATATTTAGTAAAAATACGTAGATATTTGTCAATACTTCATGAAATCTTTATGATTTTTATCTGTTACAAATAACAAATGATTATTTACAATAAACAATAAAGCATAATAATTTTCTAAATATATTTTCATGCTTTTTATGGCTATAAAGAAAAGGGAATCTCACACCTAAAATTTTTAAAATAGAATGATCTAAACCACTAAATTTTTCAGATGGCAGCAAAAAGCAAAAAATCAATTATCCCTGATTGTAGGCTGGAAAAGTATACCACAACCGAAATCAGGTAGTATCAGGTTTACGTATAATGACTGACTTTGCACAAACGGAAATAGAACGCCGATTAACTTTATATCAAGTATTCCTCAAGTTGTATGAACACCACAGCAGCCTTCTAGATGAAATTCTTCAGCTAGAAAACCTATCTCAACCGTCGTTGAAGAGAGTCAAGGCGGGGTACGTACATGGTGTAGTGGATAATACTGCTGTTTATCTGATGACTAACTTGGGCGACAATCAGACTCAAAGTTTACGACAGCCACAACAAATCTGGACGATAGGTCGTAATCGCAACAGTGGTATTTACATTGCTGACAGTCATCTGTCTCGTCGCCACGCTGCTATTCAGCATATTGACGAGCAAGGCTTTTACTTAATTGATTTTAACAGTACCAATGGCTCGTTTGTGAATGGTAATCGCGCTCTTAGGCCGATCAAGCTCAAAGATGGCGATCGCATCCGTCTAGGAAATATGACTTTTGATTTTTTTGTGAATTATACCTACCGTGTTCTGCCAACTGTTGCAATGGATTTATTGATGCAGCTTGTGCATCGAAGGAATAATCATACAGTAGATATGCTTACTTATTCCCCGAATAGACAAAAATCTCTAACTGAAAAATCAGATTCTAATTTAGAGGCTTTCAGAAATTTCGGATATGACAACTTCAGTTCAGAACAGAAATCAGAAATTTTAGACCGCCTGTTCACCACACAAATACCGTCTAATCCCAGCCAGATTACAAATTGGAACTTCTAGCATTTTTCAATTGCTTCAGGCGTGCTGTTAGCGGTAGCTTAACATTTAGTTTGTTAGTCTGTGCTGAGTAAGAAGGTAAAGTTTGCTGAGACAGACAAGCAGACAAATAGTGAAAGTTAAAAAGGAACAAGGAATAGGGAACTCCTCAAAATATATAAAAAAAATTAAGAGTTTGATTAAATATCATAGCAATCATTTTGGAGTGGCATTTCTAGCTCAAAATAAAAAGAAAGCGATTTAGGGATTGAGTGAGCAAGTTATGCTCTATCCTGGCAACAGGAGGATACTCAAGGTCTACCAGCAGTAGTAACAAAAGTGATGTACTCCAGTTATGTGGCTCACTGCTACGCGTCTACGCCAAAAAAAACCCCCAGTGAGCGTTAGCCAACCAGGGGAGTTAGTTATCAGGGTGCATCTACCAATTAAATGTTCTCAGGTTGAAGACCATACTCCGGATAAATTTGGACAAAGGTCAGTTATTTTTTGAATAAAAAAACCCCCAGTGGGTGTTAACCTACTAGGAGAGTGAGTTATCAGGGTGCATCTACCAATAATCTTTTCTAGGGGCAACCAGCATCTTCCGGGAAAAATGAACTAAATCAGAGGCGATGTCTACAACAGGCTGTGACGCTCATGCCTGTATGGAAAAGCAAGCTACGCGTATCATCTCTGAGAGGAAAAGACTCGCTAAGATTTCTCTGCAAGACGCATTTGCGATCGCTATTGGTAACGCAACTAGTAGAAAAAACTCCCAGTGGGTGTTAACCTATCAGGGGAGTGAGTTATCAGGGTCAGTTATTTTTTTAAATAAAAAAAACCCCCAGTGGGTGTTAACCTACTGGGAGAGTGAGTTATCAGGGTGCATCTACCAATAATCTTTTCTAGGGGCAACCAGCATCTTCCGGGAAAAATGAACTAAATCAGAGGCGATGTCTACAACAGGCTGTGACGCTCATACCTGTATGGAAAAGCAAGCTACGCGTATCATCTCTGAGAGGAAAAGACTCGCTAAGATTTCTCTGCAAGACGCATTTGCGATCGCTATTGGTAACGCAACTAGTAGAAAAAACTCCCAGTGGGTGTTAACCTATCAGGGGAGTGAGTTATCAGGATCAGTTATTTTTTTAAATAAAAAACCCCCAGTGGGTGTTAACCTACTAGGAGAGTGAGTTATCAGGGTGCATCTACCAATAATCTTTTCTAGGGGTAGCCAGCATCTTCCGGGAAAAAAGAACTAAATCAGAGGCGATGTCTACAACAGGCTGTGAAGCTCGTACCTCTATGGAGAAGCAAGCTACGCGTAGCGTCTCTGAGAGGAAAAGACTCGCTAACATTTCTCTACAAGACGCATTGGTTATCGGTGACGCAACTAGAAAAAACCCCCAGTGGGTGTTAACCAACCAGGGGAGTGAGTTATCAGGGTGCATCTACCAATAATCTTTTCTAAAACAAATGGGTCGCTACCGGATAAATTAGCAGAGGTTGAAGTTGTTACTGTTTATCGCTCGAAGAAAAACCTCAGAGGGGTTAGGTATCAGGACAGACCTACCAATTAAACGCTCGGTGCGCTGTTTTACAAAATGGGTGTGTCAGGGTTAATCAATAGCACTCAATTTTCATAAAAAAACCCCCAGTGGGCGTTAGCCAACCAGGGGAGCTAGTTATCAGGGTGCATCTACCACTTAAATGTTCTAGGTTTAACCACCATGCTCCGGATAAATTTATTAAAAAATTGATTGTTGTCTTGTGTCAAAAAAAACAAAAGTGGATATTAACTCAATTAGGAGAGTTAAAGATCGAGGGACATCCATCTATTAATCAAGTATTCTAGGATTAAGCACTATTTTCTGGTAGAGAATATCTGCGTCAGAAGTTGCTGTTGTTTGCCAAAAATAAAAAAACCCCCAGTGGGTGTTAGCCAACTAGGGGAGTTGAAGATCAAGGTGCATCTACCAATTAAGTGTTCTAGACCCAAGTAATCCGATCCGGATAAAGTTGTAGAGGCAGAAAAACCAAAACAACACCGAATCAGAAACATTCAGGGGCGCGATGCATCTAAATTATCAGAGGAAGCGAAAAATCGACTTGAAACTTTCGCGTTTCAAACCAGATTTAGGAGGCGGACAGGAGAAGTTGTGACCCAGGAATTCCATATTTCCGTAACCCCAGTAGGGCAAAATGACTACTTGGTGCGGACGGAACAAGTCGCGCCTGGGGTACCATTGGCAGAAGAATTGGTGACTTGGCCTATAGCTGATTGGTTGATGGCTGCTGGGCATTTGATGAATGACCCGTTGAATTCGGTGTTGCAAGGAGATCCATTTACCTCTGGCGGGCATGAAAGCGATATCGCCAGAAACTCTGTGAATTTGGTGGCATTGGGTCAACAATTTTATAATGCCCTATTTCAAGGCACTCTCAGAGATAGTTGGATTACTGCCCAAGGTATTGCCCAGAATCACCAACAAGTACTACGCTTACGTTTAGGGTTAAAAGACACTAGGTTAGCTCGTTTGCCTTGGGAAGTGATGCACGCAGGCGATCGCCCTCTGGCTACTGGGCCTTATGTAGCTTTTTCTCGCTTCCAAAGTGGAATTTTAGGGGCTTCTCCTTTGCGATCCCTGCGGGGGGCTACGCCTACGCAAAATATGCCCACACCACTTGAACAAGTTGGTGTCAAAGTCTTGATGGTAATTGCTTCTCCCTCAGATCAAGTCCGTCTTGACTTACAGAAACAGGAAGCGATTAAACTGCAAGCGGAACTTCACCGTCAAACGTCACGATCTGGTGAAGGTCGCAATCGTTTCCCTGAAATTGAACTCACTGTATTAGATCAACCAGGACGGGAAGAACTGACGCAAGCCCTAGAACAAGGTAGATACCACGTTCTCCACTACTCTGGTCATAGTAACTTAGGCGCAAATGGCGGAGAAATTTATCTTGTTAGTCGCAGAACTGGCTTAACAGAAATATTGACTGGGGACGATTTGGCAGGTTTGCTCGTCAACAATAATATCCAAATGGCAGTGTTTAATTCCTGCTTGGGCGCGTACATAGCAGCGTCCAATTCCTCTGGAGATACTGGCGAACGAAACTTAGCGGAAAGTCTGGTGAAGCGCGGAATTAGAAGCGTTTTGGCGATGTCAGAACGGATTCCTGATGAAGTGGCGTTAACGCTCACACAATTGTTTTACCGCAACTTAAGTCAGGGATATCCAGTAGATTTGTGCGTCAGTCGGGTGCGCCAAGGATTAATTTCTGCTTATGGTTCTCTCCAGATGTACTGGGCATTACCGATTTTATATCTCCAGCCAGAATTTGACGGTTTTCTGAGTCAGGAAACTGAGGTATCCGCAAGTACGGAGTCGCTGAATCAGTATAGTTCGCCTTTAGGGGCAACTTCTACAATGTACTCTCCTATGGTCGATGATAGCGAGATACCTTTAGGAATGGAGGACATGATTCCTTCTGGTTTGACGCGGGACTCTTCTGGGTTGGACTGGCTGGGTGAAGATACTTGGGGCGATCTGGTTGATGAAATTGAGTATGATGACCCCAGCTATGAAGAGGATTCTGCGATCGTTTCGGATTTGTTTCGTCAGCTAGATAACCAAAAAGCTGCAACTGAACCGGATCGACAAATTCGCGAAAATAGTCTTCACCAAAGCCAGATTTCAGAAGAAATGACTTCCTCAGAAGAGTCAGCAGATTTGTGGGGAGAAGTTCCCCCACCGCCACCTGCAACTCCTGGGAACCTTGAAGAAAATTGGCAAAATTCTAATTTTTCGCGTAGGCATAGCCCGCCGCAGGCATCGCAACCACCCCCACCAAGAAATCGTACCCGTCGCCGTCAGCTGTGGCCGATTGTGGGTGTTGTGGGGATCAGTGCATTAGCAGCTGCGATCGGTTTAAATTGGTGGTGGCAAAATCGCCCCCAAGCACTGCCTAAAATACCAGAAATTCCCACCCAGTCTCTACCTGATTCTCGACCGATTCAAAAGCAGCCGAATATCGATTTAGAAATAGAAGCGACTGGAATTGTCACCACTACTGCTACGGAAAAATTGAGCCAGGGTGACTTGCAAGGTGGCTTATTGGCTGTAGAAGAACTACTCAATCGGGGCGCACTGGCTGCGGCTGAAACTTCTTTAAAACTAATTCCCAGTAAACAAGCTGACGATCCATCTGTGAATTTTTACAAGGGAAGATTGGCGTGGCAGTCTATCCAAACTGGAGACAATAACTATAGTGTCGATGATGCTCGTCGTTATTGGGAAACTGCTGCCAAAGCTAAACCCGAATCGCTTTTGTATAATAATGCTTTGGGATTTGCCTATTACACAGAAGGCAATCTGAATCGAGCCAATGATTCTTGGTTCAAGGCTTTGAATTTAGCTCTCAAAGAACAGAACACAAATTCAACATCTCGAAATACAGCAGTTCCTCAAGATGCTTTAACTTCTTATGCTGGTTTAGCTCTGGGATTGTATAAATCTGCACTTAGTCAATCTAATGGCAAGCAAACACAGTATCTGAACGAAGCGATCAAGTTGCGGCAAACGGTTCTCAAGTCCGATCCAGAAAATTTTCAGGTAGATAAATTAGCTAAAAATTGGCTGTGGACGGAGAAGGCGATTGAAGATTGGCGATCGCTTCTTCAAGAAAAAGGTGAAGAACAGTAATATATTGTGGTGGAGCGATCGCTCTCAGTTTGACCAAAAGCCACAGATGTGCTATCAATTACACCTGCCTCGGCTTGAGCAATAATAGTACTACTGCGATCGCTTGCAATTCGCACCACACTGTTGTATATGTGCGTTGCTCCATAAAGATTGCCTTCCACGTCAAAGGCGAAGTCATTAATATTAGTTTGCTCAACAAAAATTTCATAGGGATTTTGATGAATTGCAATCAGACTGGTAACAAGTCTGAAGAGTTAATTAAAAGTTTCAATCCCTAATAGGGATTTTGATGAATTGCAATTTTTAATGATTTACAGTTTGGGGGAACTGATTTTAATGTTTCAATCCCTAATAGGGATTTTGATGAATTGCAATTCTACTTTGCAAGTATACAACTTTTTAAGATACTAGTTTCAATCCCTAATAGGGATTTTGATGAATTGCAATTGTCAGACTTGTTACCTGCTGAATCTGTAAGTTGTTTCAATCCCTAATAGGGATTTTGATGAATTGCAATATTTAAAGCTTTTTCCTTAATAGATTCCTGCCATTGTTTCAATCCCTAATAGGGATTTTGATGAATTGCAATATGCGATGTATCCGGGGATGGAGGATGTTATAGGCGAGTTTCAATCCCTAATAGGGATTTTGATGAATTGCAATTTAATGTGGTTTTTTGCATTATTGTAAATATCAAGGTTGTTTCAATCCCTAATAGGGATTTTGATGAATTGCAATGTTCTGCTTCATCCTTTTCGTAAAAGGATTTTAAAGTTTCAATCCCTAATAGGGATTTTGATGAATTGCAATCATAGCCGTTAAGACGGCAGGGTAATCAGAAATATCTGTTTCAATCCCTAATAGGGATTTTGATGAATTGCAATTACTGCCTTTTCAGCATTTTTACCAAGTAATTTTCTGTTTCAATCCCTAATAGGGATTTTGATGAATTGCAATTTTATACAAGGGCGTAAACAAGCTCAAAATCAATTGTTTCAATCCCTAATAGGGATTTTGATGAATTGCAATTCGTTCAACAATGGCAGTGGTTGGAATGGTATATTTGTTTCAATCCCTAATAGGGATTTTGATGAATTGCAATTTTATTGCGAACACCTCTTAAGGAACCGTGGTTTTTTGTTTCAATCCCTAATAGGGATTTTGATGAATTGCAATACCAAAATTCAACTACCACGAAGGGCAGCACCTACGTTTCAATCCCTAATAGGGATTTTGATGAATTGCAATGTTGAGCAGTCTAAAGCAGATATCGCCAAACTACGTTTCAATCCCTAATAGGGATTTTGATGAATTGCAATATCGCTTTTTTCATATAAACGTAGGAAAAATATGTTTCAATCCCTAATAGGGATTTTGATGAATTGCAATGGTATGGACTATGCAGCTATAGATACAGCTTTTGTTTCAATCCCTAATAGGGATTTTGATGAATTGCAATAGCGGAAGCCGCAAAGCCAAGCTATATTTAGTTTTCAAGGTGCGGTTGCGCGATTCTGGAGCAATCATAGCATTAGAGAATTCCTTTGGGAAGAGTGCCGGGAAAGATTAAAGACTGACACCCTAGTTTTTGTGAGCATTTCAGAGATTGCGCGGATGATAATTGGGTGATGAGTAGGGTGAAATGCTTGCCGGTATTGAGATAGAAGCACTTTTTTGTGGCTGTGGAATTTGTACACCTACCCATTCGCGCATTTGACATACAGGAACTCTCTGAGAGATGCGATCGCTAAAAATAACCTAATGGTGATGGGGGGCGCGATCGCTGCCTTCGGAGCCAGAAATCCCAGTCTTTATATGCTTATAGCCTCCCACATCACACACAACAACACTTGTAATGTTAGTCTTGAGACTCCTCAGAGATAGATTCTGATTCTGTTTCAAGTTCTTCTGTTTCAACTTTGGGGGCTGGTGGTTTAACAGGTTTTGGGCCGCGCGCTAGTGCCGGATTCACCGGTTGCCTGCTTTCATCTCTAGATGATGATCCTTTTTTCCCTTTGTCAGACGAGCGATCGCGGCTCGGTTTTGAGCTTTTGGGGTTGGATTCAATAGGGGTTACAGAATCCGAATTTTCGGAATTGCTGTCAGCGCTTGCTTGAGACTGACGTTCCGATTTCTTAATTGGACGTTCTACCATTGTTGATTTTTGTAAATTTATCTGTATGGTACATCGATTTGGTGACTATCAGACTGTTGAGTAGCATTTTTAAAGATTTTATTGTTGGAATTTCTGAGTAGCTGTGAAGAGTTGTTTCGACAAAAAAGCAGCCAACAAACTTTATTAATTAACTCACTAAATTAAAAAATGGGTACGTTATCCATAACTAAACGCACCCGAAAACTATTAAACAAAATCAGGTCGTGCCTGTTGCCTTGATTTGAACTTTTCCTCTAAAACTGGCCAATTTTCTTGCTCAATTAAGTTAGTCAACTCATCAAGGTTTTGACGATATTGTTGTAGCGATCGCAGCAATGCTTGACGATTATACCGCGCCATCATTACGCCCAACTCTGGATTCCCACCACCCACACGACTAGTATCTCGAAAACCCGAACTGGCTAACTTTTGGGCTAATTGCAAAACATCGGGGTCAGTTTCGCTCAAACAAGCAGCAATCAACGAGGAACTGACCATTACAGGTAAATGGGAAATCCAACTCACAGCGCGATCGTGTTGCTCTGGTTGACAAAAATAGATATTAGCTCCTAGCGATCGCACAATTTCTTCTACAACTGTAATTGCACTAGTTGGTGTTGTCGTTATCGGTGTTAATACATAAGGTTTATCAACAAATAAATCGCGCTGTGCAGCTTCTATCCCACTGTCTGTTCTTCCCGCCATTGGATGACCGCCGATAAAATTATCCCAAAGCGGAGAAATATCCTTAACTATCTGTGCTTTCGCCGAACCCAC
Organism: Nostoc sp. 'Lobaria pulmonaria (5183) cyanobiont'; assembly: GCF_002949795.1. Lineage (NCBI taxonomy): Bacteria > Bacillati > Cyanobacteriota > Cyanophyceae > Nostocales > Nostocaceae > Nostoc > Nostoc sp. 'Lobaria pulmonaria (5183) cyanobiont'. The sequence continues at coordinate 973,847 of NZ_CP026692.1, forward strand.
ATCAGTAACGACTGTAGCGGTAGGCAAATAAGCGACTAACTGTTCAAATTGGGGCACAATAAGGGCTAGAGGTGTACAAATAAATACAACTTCTGCGGCTGCTAACAAGCTCAGATCGACTGATGCTTCATTAACACTCCCCAAGGTAACTGCCTTTTGACAGGTTGCTTCACGGCGACTAACTCCTAAGATATGATGTCCTTGCGATCGCAAATCAAAACCCAAAGATCCGCCTATCAGTCCCAATCCTAAAATTCCAATATTCATTTTTGATTTTGACATTCCGTTTTTTATGACTTTACCAACTATTAAAGTTGGCATCCAAGGGGTAGCATCAATGACTGTAGAGGAATTACTGGAACAATACGCAGCAGGAGTCTTAAACTTTAGTGGTGTTGACCTCCCAGAAGCCAATCTGAGTGGGGTCAAACTCAGTGGCGTGAATCTGAGCGATGCTAATTTGAGTATAGTCAACCTGAGTGGCGCGAATCTGAGTGAGGCTAACTTGAGCAATGCCAAGCTGAATGTAGCTAGACTAAGTGGCGCGAATCTATGCAGCGCCATCCTTAACAACGCCAGTCTCAACGTCGCTAATTTGATTCGAGCGGATCTGAGTCGCGCTCAACTCAGAGGAGCTTCATTGATCCGCGCCGAGTTAATTCGCGCTGACCTCAGTCGCGCTGATTTGTTGGAGGCTGACCTTACCAGTGCTGATTTGCGAGAGGCTACACTCCGCCAAGCGAATCTCCGTCACGCTAACTTGAGTGAGACGATCTTGAAAGGTGCTTCCTTAACCGGAGCTAATTTGGAGATGGCTAACTTAAACGCCAGTGACCTGAGTCGTTCTGACTTGAGCGGTGCAAATTTGCGAGATGCCGAACTCAGACAAGCCAATCTCAGCCATACTAATTTGAGCGGGGCAGATTTGAGTGGTGCAAATCTCCGGTGGGCAGATTTGAGCGGTGCAAATCTCCGGTGGGCAGATTTGAGCGGCGCAAAATTGAGCGGGGCTGATTTAATTGGCGCAGATTTAAGCAATGCCAATTTAACAAATACAAGTTTAGTCCACGCCAATTTAACTCAGGCAAAATTAATTAGAGCAGAATGGATCGGTGCTGACTTAACAGGAGCAACTTTAACAGGAGCAAAGCTTTATGCCACTTCCAGGTTTGGTTTAAAAACCGAAGGCATGGTTTGTGAATGGGTTGATCTTAGCCCAGCTGGCGATCGCTCCATTGTCCAAAACTTCCATTCTGAAGAGTCACGAGATTTTTTTAACGAAACACCGCCAACAATTCGGATTATTGTTGATGCAGTTCTAGAACATGAAGCTAATTTTGCGATCGCTGGCGCTTACTACCAAATCGCTCAAGAATATCGAGGGCTGAAACAACCTCCAAGTATCGAAAGTGGCCGTCGCCGGACTGTTTTTACCTTTCATGTAGATAGCGACGAAGCATTATTTCCCACAGCTTACATTGTCATTCTTCCCTTTCTAGATGCGGCATCTACTCAAAAAAATATTTCCAGTATAGTGGAAATGATTAATAGTGAAGTTGTGGCAAACCAAAACTTTAAATCGCCTCATATAGTCAAACAATTAAATACTCTTTTTGAACAAGCTATGAATCAGGCTACAACAATTAAACAGATGAAAAAAAATATCGAAGTAGCCGTAAAATTAAATTTTTGTAAAGCTCCAGCCCAAATAGTTTTAACGAATTCCAGTGCCCACACTTTGATTGTTTATGACCATCCTAACTTTGGAAAAAGATTTATTAATCGCTCTCCTCTTAATGCTTCAGCTTATGATATGTCCAGTGATTCAACAAAAAATATATTACCTTCATTAGATATTATTATAGATTTTGTTAAAGGATTTCATTATATTAGTCATTAGTTATGCGGGATGGGGCATTGAACTAATGACAAATGACAAAAAACAAAAATTTTGGAGGAAAAAATGAGCAATATTTTTAATAAAATGATTGGTCGAACTCGCTATGTAGTGTTTCGCCTATTTCTGCACTTAGGGGGAGGTGAAGTAGCGCCAATTTTGGGAGTATTAAATAGTGCTGGACGGGATGCGATCGATGCTGATGGTGACTTAGAAGTTTTAGGAGAAGGATTAGTAGAAATTAGCCAAACCCTGCTGCAATATGATGAATACTGGCTTTCTGCTGCCAACGAAGGTGACGTATTTTGGAATGAAGGTGAGGCAGGAGATTACGTGAATGAATTATTTACTGACTCTGCCGAAAGATATCTCAGCGAACCAAATTACGCTTCCAATGGATTGAATGAACCTTTATCGATACCTGTAACTCGCAACATCATTGTGATGATTACAGTAGCTTATGAAGGAGAAGTACCAGATTTGGAAACCGACCTTTCTAACGTTCAGGCGCTCAAGGAAGGATTGAAAGCATTGATAAATTTGCATTATAAACATAGATTAAAGGCAATCCAAGTACATTTCTCGCCGGCACAGTTAGGCGATGAACTTACTAGCGATCAACTGCTGCAATATTACCCAGAATTGATTCCTTTGTAATCTGTTGGGTAGTCCGTACTTACTACTCGTATCGATAAATTGTTAAGCTCAGAGATAGGACAATAATCCAATGATCATGACCATAGTACGTAAATTTACAGCCGTTTTTTTAGCTATGAGTTTGTGCCTGACAACTGTAGCCTGTGGGGCAGGAGAGCAAAATACCACTACCCCTCCAGCTAAGAACGTTAGCCAAACTTCTACTAACACTAAATTGAGTGACGGGCAGTATCAAATACAACAAGCTACTTATGACGATGCAACTGGTGAGTATAGCCTGTTTTTACTTAACAATAATCCCCCAACCTTTGCAACCGAAAATTTGCAAATGGCACGGTTAACCGATGATGAAATCAAGCAAGGTAAGAAAACCTATCTAAAGGTAGAAAAAGGACAACCGATTTTATATCTGACGGAAGACTTTAAAATTGAGTACGTCCACAACGTTACCGAGAATAAAACTAATCCCCAAACAGGACAACAAGAGACGATTGTAGTCCGTCGAGAAAATAACTTCTGGGCACCATTTGCTGGGTCTGTGGCTGGTAGCTTGGCGGGACAGGCAATTGGTAGTATGTTGTTTAGACCCCAGTATTATGTACCCCCTGCCTATTACCCAGGACAAGGATTAAGTGGCTTTGGTGGATATGGTGGAAGCTATGGCCAAGCAATTCAAAGCTACCAAACTCGCTATAATGCGCCACCCGCAGCCGTGACAAATCGCACTGCCTTCCGCAATACAGGGACAATTAGAAGGTCATATCCTGGAAATTCAAATATACGCAATACACCGCGTAGCACTACAGGTAATAACCGTCCTTCTGGTTCTGGTTTTGGTGGTAGTACCTTGCGACCCTCTGGTAGAGCCACTTCACCCAGACGCAATTCTGGTAGTGGTTTTGGTAGTGGGCGTAGTACAGCACCGCGCCGTTCAAGTGGTTTTGGCAGCAGACGCCGTTAGGAAATTCCAAGTTTAATAAATAGACTGCCTAACAAGTAAAGGTAGTTGTGCATAAAGAAGCCGGAGGGTAACAAGTCAAACCTCCGGCTTCTCTTTAATATCTATGCAATTTGTGAGGAGGAATTATTGATTATTCTGTTAAGTAATATGAAATACTAAATACAAATATTGCTAAGAGAACAGGAATCATTTTACTAAAGTCTATTCGCTTTTGTTGAACCATTTCTAAACAAGACATCGGAATCATCAGAGGCCAGAAGATAGTTGCTACCACAAACATCACAAACGATAAAAATTTATCTTCTGGATTGGAAGCAGAATGACGTAGGGAAAATATTAACCAATTCGTTAAAAAATAGCACGTCATTAATAAGTAACCAATAGTTAAAGTCAATTGGATCTGATTCACCGTGAGTACTCCTGAAGTTATGTGAGCTTCACTAATCATCATTCGTACAAAGTTATAACATATACAGTCGGAACCTCACCCCGTATTTGAGTAAAGCAAACACTTCCCTCTCCTTAGTAAGGAGAGGGGTTGGGGGTGAGGTTGAAAGATGTACTTCATGTAAACGAGAACTGCTACAGCTATAGCTATTAAAGCAATAATTAAGCGGTCTTAAAAAATCGAATAATTTCGCGGACATGATCGAGAAATTGCCCATCGGTAGAAAGTTGCGCGATCGCATTTCTGGCTTCTCTCCCCAAACGCTCATGTTCTGTTTGATTTGTCGCCCGTAATTCTTCTAAATTAGCCGCAATTCGGGCTAAATCTCTACGAGTTTCTTCGGCAAAACGTTGTTGAGTTGCAGATAAGGAATAGGGTTGTTCAGGATTGAGTTGATCTTCCAATGACTGGATTTTTTGTTCCAATATAGAGAAGCGATCGCGCAGTTCAAAAATATCTTCGCGCGGATACTTCCATTCTTGGCGAATCATCGCTAACCGCGCATATAAATACTCATAAGCCCGAATCGCTGGACGCAAAATTGTTAATAACAAAGCTGCACCAGAACTTATATACCCAACCGTACTAATACCAGTGGCAGCAAGGGTATAAAGACCAACCGTAGAGAATAAGTGTAAAGCAATGGCAACCCAGAGCGATCGCTTTGCCAACACTGTCACATACTTCACTTGTTTCTCATCAACTGGAATTCCTTTCTCAGTTGATTGTGCTGCTTCTGCTAAAACTTCTTTGGCTTGAAAATGCACATTCCACGGTACGGTGACAATTACCAATAGCCACCAAAAACTAGCACCACCAATCACCCAATCAAGAAAGTTACCTGTAGGTATGTGCAACCATTGCAGTAAGCCAAAAGCCACCAGCACCGGAACCACTATTCCAATAATGGAACCGATGAAAAAGTTGATATACATCTTACCCTGTCTCCGGTGAAACTATACCTCGATCATGACTGTACCCTAGCAGTTATACGTAAATGCTTGTGATGGTTTTTTGAATAGCACATATCCCACTGTGCGGAATTCAAACCTCAAAAATTTTTGTGTTCAGAATCCTTGTGATAGTTTTTCTAATAGCACATATTCCACTGTACTTCATTCAAAAAATTTCAATTCATCAAGCAAAACTTAGATAAAAAGCAATCGTACAGTATTGTTACCAATTGTCAACTAGCTATTGGTAGATTGACAATTTTATCTTTTATAAGATACTTTTACGACTAAGTATTTAAATATACTCACAAATAAAATAAAAATTAAACAGTAAGATACCTTAGTTATCACTTGATACCTCAGTTTCTGTATAACTCCAGTAATTAATAATTTCTAATAAATCCCTATGTCAATCTTTTTTTTTAATCAAAAAATTCCTAAATTATTCACCAAATTATCAGTTGCAACAGCTAAAACCGCCTTCAGCTTAATATTATTATTCAAAATTGATTCTGCTCAAGCCTTTGCAGCTAAATTCAACATCGACCCCAGTGCAAGTATTATTTCCTCATATACATTTAGTCCTGATAGCGTACCTTTTTCTCTAACAGATTTGGGAATTAATTCAGGGGACACAATTAAACTGGAACGGTTTGGCAGTTTTTCACCCTTTGGTGATCCGACTGACGAATATTTTGGTGCAATGTGGGCTACTTTCAGTATTGACAATAAATTGCTACCAAGCAGCGGAACGTATAATGGCGCAACGACTGATAGAGTTCCTGGTGCTATTAATGCAATTCTTCCTAATGGTTGTCTTCCATTTCAGTGTTTAAACAATAGTATTTTTTACATATCACGTGTAGATTTTAATGGTGCTATTGTGCAAGTTCCCATCGATGCAAAATTTATATTTATTGGTGCTGCCGATAGTTCATTTGCTGATAATGTAGACTCGAATAAAGACTTTGCTGTAGGTATCAATTCTGTATCTACTGCTAGTGTTCCTGAACCCAATTTTGTGTCAGCTTTACTGGCATTTGGTGTTTGCGCTACTGGTTTGCAATTCTTACGCAACCAGAAAAAAGCACTTTGAGGACACAGTTTTACTCAATTAAATAACTACGCCAAATTGATTGACTATCTTTACTACCTTTTTCTGCAAGCAGCAATCGCCAAGTTTTACCTTCTTGCTGAATTTGTAGATAAACATCAAAGGGTTTTTTTGGTTGCGTCAAGCGCCGTTTTGGCAGTTTAACAATCAAGTCGTAGGTTCCCCGAACGCGGAAAGCTGGTAAATTGTCAATCGTCAGGGGTTGTTCCTGGGTAATTGATAACCGCTTAATTTCAAATCCTTGAAAATCTAAATCTAACTGTTGGCTAAGTTTTTGTTGAGTTTGTTCTAGCCCAAATGCGATCGCTTTTTGCACTAAATCGCTAGTTGGTAGCAGTCCAATACTGCCACAAGCTGTCACTAGCACCAGCAATATTGTTATCAAAACTAACCGCACCATGTTATTCCTGAGATTTCACTTATCAGCGATAGTATAACTGTAGTTTCTCTCAATTTTCTCATCTATCATGCCAAAACAGTCTATAGGCCTTGATAACCAACTCTACAATTATCTTTTATCCGTTTCGCTGCGAGAACCAGAGATTCTTGGAAAGTTGCGTCAAGAAACCGCCAACCATCCCCGGAGTGGAATGCAGATTTCACCAGAACAAGGGCAATTTATGAGCCTTCTGGTGCAGTTGATTGGAGCGAAGAAAACCCTAGAAGTTGGAGTTTTTACGGGTTATAGCTCACTTTCTGTAGCTTTGGCACTACCGGCTGATGGCCAGATTATCGCTTGTGATGTGAGTGAAGAATTTACTGCGATCGCTCGGCGGTATTGGCAAGAAGCTGGGGTTGCCGATAAAATCGATTTACGATTGGCACCAGCTTTGGAAACTTTAGAGCGGCTATTGGCAACTGGACAAGCCGAGACTTTTGATTTTGCCTTTATTGATGCTGATAAACAAAATTATGATGGATATTATGAGCGATCGCTACAATTAGTGCGTCCAGGTGGATTGATTGCAATTGATAATGTTTTATGGTCTGGACAAGTCGCTGACGAGCAAAATCAAGATGAAAGCACCCAAGCAATCCGGGCGTTCAACGAGAAGTTACATCATGACGAACGCATTAGCCTCTCCCTTGTCCCCATCGCTGATGGACTTACTTTAGCAATCAAGCGACCTTAATACAGCAAGAGCGCACAACTAACTGTGCGCCCTTATTACATATTCAACTTCTATATACTTAGAAGTTATAGCCAATTCCTAACTGTAATCCTACATCAGTATCATCCACAAAAGCAGCATTTACACCACCTGTTAGCGTAAGTTTAGAACCGAGAGGAAGGTCTACACCACCTGTTAACAGTAATCCAATATCAGTATCAGCATTAGCTTCAATTGCTATACCAGCACCGATGTAAGGAGATATAGCAAAGCTTCTTTCACCCACTGAACCTGCTCTACGGGGAGAAAAATCTAAAGTCACAGGAACTAAAAATACTGTATCGTCCCCAAAGATTACCGATGGTCGCACCGATATATTGTTTGTCAGGCCAAGTTTGCTGATCACTGTAAAGTTAGTGTCGCTCAGAGCTGTATCATCGCCACTCAAACCAATGTTACCACCAACTCCGATATAGCTTCTGCCACCACGAGTACTTCTACCTACGTTAACATCAGGTGTTGTACTTCCTGTTGGTGGCTGATTTAACTTACTGATGTTAACATCAGGCGGAATTAGGACTTGGTTAATTGCATGGATAATACCATTGCTAGCTTTCACGTCTGCCTGGAGAACTTTGGCATCATTCACCGAAACTTGACTACTGGCGGAATCAATTTTAATATTTACAGGTCTTCCTTCATCGGTTGTCAATTTTCCAGCTGAGAGTTGACTAGCAGTTACCGCACCCGGAACCACATGATATCTCAAAATCTTAACTAACGCTTCTCTATTCTCTGGTTGCTCTAACTGTTGTAAGGTAGCAGCAGGCAAAGCAGCAAATGCATCATTGGTGGGAGCGAAGACTGTATAAGGACCTGGCTGTTGAAGAACATCTGCTAGACCGGCTGTCTTTAATAAAGAAGTCAAAGTTGTAAAAGAACTACTGGATGCTGCTAGAGAAACAATATCAGTACTGACAGGAGTTCCAGCCACAACGTACTGACTAGCTGGAAGATTGCTAGCAATGGGTTGCACGCGTCCCTGTTTAACTAAAGCTTGATATAAAAGTGCTGCTGCTTCAGCACGAGTCAAAGACTGTTGGGGATTGAGTTGTTTTACATCCGGGTAGTTGACAACAAGATTACCTACTGTTGCTGCTGCCACACTGCCAACAGCATACTCTGGAATAGCTGAGGCATCGTTATAGAAATTAGTGAGAGTACTTGTATCACCACCAGTTAAACCTAAGCCACTACTTAAAGCAACGATCCCCTGCACTCTAGGAATTTCTTGATTTGGTCTAAACACGTTCCCAGGATAGCCTGCCAAAAATCCAGTTTCGTAAGCGCTTTGAATTGCAGCAGCCGCCCAGTAGTTAGCAGGAACATCACTAAATCCACCTGCACTTAATTGCCGAACTCGGTTTTGGTTACTGAAAGCTTTTTGAATCAAGGCAGCAAATTCAGCACGAGTCACAGGCTGATTTGGTCTATAAGTGCCATCAGGAAAGCCACTAATCACGTTATTCTCAGCTAGGGCTTGAATGAAGGGACGCGCCCAATAATCTGAGGAAACATCAGATAGGTTAACTGTTGAAGTAGGCGATGGTGTTGCAGGTGATGGTGTCTCAGGTGATGGTGTTGCAGGTGATGGTGTCTCAGGTGATGGTGTCGCAGGTGATGGTGTCTCAGGTGATGGTGTCGCAGATGGAACAGGAGTTTGAGATGAAGCTGGGGCAGAAATTACGATGGGAGTTATTGTAGCAGCTGTCATTCCCAGAACTAGCAAAGCAACCTTTGTTGATGACCAACGAGACAAACTAGACATGGAAATATCCTCTTTTCAATTTCTTGGGTTGACTATGTGGAAAATACTGGATGCAAGGTTAAGTGAATACAAATATCTAGATGATTATTTGGTTCGCCTCGACATGAAAACCAGAAATGAAACCTGTTAGCTCTGGAAAATTAAAACGCTGGACATTATGAGTAGCTGCTCTGATATCTCATAACGTTTATCCTCATGTGCACCACACATAGTATCGAATTCCTATTTTTTTAAGAACCGCAGAGCACACTAAAAATAAGCATGGCTCCTGTGGTAATTTAATATGTTGCAACAATAAAGAGAATTAATGCAAGTAGGCGATTTTATTCAGTTCTAAAATTGCAGTCAAGCAGTAAAATAATTGGCCTTTAATAGCCATCTCTTTATAATTGCCGAGGAGGGTTAATGCCGTCAAACTCAATGTATCATGATCTTTAGCAATATTTAAGAAATAAATTCAATCTTGGCGATATGGTGTATTGTTAATCTTTTACCCTGATTATACAACTAACTCAGGGCTGGATTTTGAAGAAAAACTTTCACTCTTTAGATAGTTGTCCTTGATGGTAAATTTTCAGATACTAGACCGGAAATTAGCGATCGCAATCAAAAATTTCGAGCCTGATTGTCCCAAGATTTTCGCCTAAGAATTATTTTTTTCCAAAAGACAATTTTATGAAAATGAACCCAAAGATAAACTAGAGTTTTTGGAAGATGTCTAATCGGTATCAATCTTGCTTACAACTCTTCTGGAGGTAAGGCAACAAATCCGGTTTTTAGTCCACGCTTAAACCCTGCATTTTCATAAAAGTTCAACGTCTCTTCGCGTTTTGAGCCACTCAGAAGCATCACTTTATAGCAATGTTGCTGCAATGCTAAAGCCAAGGCATAATCTAGCACCTGCCTACCAAATCCTTGTTGTCGATAATCGAGATGGGTGACAACATTTTCAATAATGCCGTACGGACGTGCGCCACGCGTCAAGTTGGGAACAATGGTTAAATTACATGTTGCTACTAACCGGTTATCAACATCAGCCACAATGTAATACAAACGGGGATCATGTAAAATCCCATCCCAGATAGATTGTAAAACATCATCAGCCGGTAGAGGCGCATTGACGGGGAATTCGTTATCACTGAGGTGGGTGTAGGGACGGATGAGAACACCGCTAAAGGTATGAAAGGCGATCGCTCCTGTAATATTAGGATGTGTAGTGATAAACTCGACAAGCGATGTCTACGACGGGCTACGCCTACGCACTTCTGTTTCAGATGTAGGATAGGGGCCAGCCCCCGATTGCTCAGATTCTTGCCGCCACAAAAATGGAAAATTTCGGTTTAAATCTAGCCCTTCTTTAGAACGCTGAATTTTAATCTCAACTCCGTCATAATTTTCTATATTTCCTTCTGGTACAGGACTTACGCAAAATCATGAAAAAACGAACCGCAAAGGACGCAAAGGACACAAAGGAATAAGGTTTCAGAGAATTATTGCGTAAGTCCTATGGTAGTACCCGATAATACTGACCACCTATTTCTGTTGGTTCGCGCCGCACCAGCAGCCGGGGTTCAGTAGAGCAGACTTTCCAAGCCCCATTAGCATCGGGGATTCGCATCAGTAAAATCCGACCATCGCCATCGATATCTTCCATTACTAACCCATCGTTGCCTTCGTCATCGTGGGGATAAGGACGAGTACCGGAGCGAATAAATTTCGGTTTGTCAGCCAATGCCAACTCAGCACCATCAGGATTGACACGGGGCAAATGTAGAAGGTGCGGGTATCTAAACAACGGGTAATTTCTGAGTGAGTACCGTAAGCTGTAACTAATGTTTGCAAGAGATATAGACAAACACTTGATGGTGCGAGTTCAGTGGCGTGAATATTGCCATCAACCCAGACGGCAGGTTTTTCTTGATGTGCGCCAGTGGCAAAGTTAGTTACTGTCAATAGCCAGATGTCACGTCCTTCGTAACTCTTGCCAATGCTTTCTATGCGTACTAGTTGGGGAAATTCCTTTGCATAACTGTGTACAATGCGTGTTAAGTCTTCATAACGATAGTATTTATCAAACCGAACATCTGGCATAATAAACCTCTCAGTACGAATTATTTTAAACCTATTGCCGTTTCAATTCTTGTATCAATAAGCTGACAACGCTTACTAGCTTCTCTGCTAAAAACAAGTATCTGGCTAATTTTATGGCTGGAATAGAATGTCCAAAATCAAAAATTGCTTGTGACTAAGTTTCAAAGTATTAACTAGGCTTACCCATAATCGTGAATGCTGCCCAGTAGTAAGGATGGTTATAAAGATTTTTATCTGATGCCATTTTACTATTTCTATATAGTTGTGTCGCTAAATAAGTTTGAATTCTTACTTCCTCTGGATGCAGATTATTCAAAACATCTTCATACCATTTTGTCAGTTCTCCAGCAGTTAGTTCTTTCAGCCATCGTGTTGCTTCAGCTAAGGCAGTAACTGCTGATTTATTGGGCTGTAATCGTCGGTAAAACTCGATCATCACCAAGGCACTAGCCGAAGATTCTACACTCCAGAGAGTACTTACTACATGAGGTACGCCCTGAGTGACAAAACCACTGACTAAATTCACATATTCGCTGCTAATAGTGTAGTTGTTAGTACTTAAATTTTCACAGGCCGAGAGGGTAATAAGGTTGTAACTATCTAGATTTTGTTGGCAGATTTCATCGAGAGTAAGTCTGTCTTCACCCGCTAATGCTAATTCTGATTTTTTAGGTTCAGCTAGATTATTAGTGACATAACCCGTAAAATGCAAGATATTATAATTATCAGATAAGGCATTTTCAACAATACTTTTTGTAGCTTCTGCTCCCTGAATTCGTTGGATATTATTGAACATCTGACTAACAATTTCAGACTCCAGTTTGGCAAATTTTAGTGGGGGATAACCTGTACTTTCAGGATGTTCTACACTGAGCAATAACTTATTTTGCCACTGCCAAATATCCTCAGTTCTGATTGATAAACCTATTTTGGCACTAGGTAGATAGGTAAAGCTGAAATTTGATTCCACATTCGGTAACTCTTCTGGTGATGGCGAAGAAAGATGGAAAAGTGTATGAATGGGCAATCTGTACAAGTCCCGGTGAGGAATTAAGACCAGTTGGGTGATACCTTCGAGTTCCTGGGTAATTGTGGAAATATTCAGGATTTCATACAGTTGCAACAGTTTCTCTTCCATATCAACTCGCCAAGAATGCTGACTTTTACTTTCTTTGTCGTGGGCTGTGCTGCGATATTCTTGGTATTGTTGATGCCAATCTTCTAGCCAAATTTCAAATTCAATTAGGCGTTGCACTGCTTCGGGTAGAGGCAATTCATTTAGACGGATAACATCTTCTCCTAAAGGTATTACTCCAGCATCTTGCATGGGTGTAAACAGGAGAATTGGTGATGGAGCTTGGTCTTTGAGAATAAAAGTATGTAGGGCAACAGGACTAATATGCCAGTAAATAATTGCTGTTGTGGGATTGAATAGTTGTTGAATTGCGCCATAATAAGGCGAGTATATATTATCATTCCAACCAGAAAGCAGCCAGTTTAAACAAGCATTTTTACCTTGTTCGGCAATTTCCCAAGCTTCTACTAAATCACCCGATTCCACAGCTAAATCAACTGCCAATTGCTCGAAGCCGGCAAATTTTAGAGCTAGCTGTTTTTTACTTTCGTCTGAGCGAGTTTCTTCACTCAGTAATTGTCGCAATAAATCTGTCCCACGTTGCAGCAATTCTTGAACTTGTGTGGTTTGTCCCAAACCCATCAACACTTTGCTTAGAGATTGCAAAACCTCTAAGTGCAACTGGGGAAAATATTCTAGTGTCAAGGTTAACAGCGCTTGATGGTACTCAGATGCAGCTTTGCGCCAATAATCGCGGGGATTAGTATGTTTTTTGCCTTGCTCGTAGTAAGTATTAGCGATCGCAAAATGCAATCTACCCCAACCTTCTGGATGGGTATCTGTCCGCAGATGCTTTAACCCTTCTTCGTAGCTGGCTAATTTTCCTTCGTAGCCACCCTGTTGTAGGGTGGGATTTGTCACTATGAGACTACTCGACAAATTCCGCAAGGCGTCAGAATCTACTAAATTACTGATCGCAGTTCCCCGACCAATCCAAGCTTCCCAATAATCCTGTTTAATTTGCAAAGCCTGATCATAACAGGCGATCGCTTCGGCAAATTGTTCTAAATAAAACAGTGCTACTGCCTGATTATACCAAGCTAAATGGAAGTCGGGTTTAATGGCGATCGCTTGCTGATAAGAGGCGATCGCTTCTTGTCTACGTCCTAAATTGTCTAATGCTATACCTCGGTTGTACCAAGCTAAGTAGAAGTCGGCTTGAACTGAAAGTGCTTTGTCCCAGGAGGCGATCGCTTCTGACCATCTTCTTAAATTAAACAGCACTACACCCCGATCTATCCAAACTTCGTGGTACTCTGGGTCAATTTCTATAGCTCTGTCATAAGATATAATCGCCTCAGCAAATTGTTCGCTGACAGCTAGGGCTATGCCTCGGTGATACCAGTTTTCCTGGTCTTCTGGTTCGAGTTGCAGTGCTTGGTCATAACTAGCAATAGCTTCTGGTAGCCAACCTAATTTCAGCAGTGCCAAACCCTTGCTAGACCACGCTTCTTGATAGTCTGGCTTGATTTCTATAGCTTTGTCAAAAGAAGCGATCGCTTCTTCAAAATATCCTAATTCTCCGAGAGTTCCACCCCGGTTGTACCAAGCTTTGTAAAAGTCTGGTTTCAGTTCTATGGCTGTTTGGTAAGAGGCGATCGCTTCATCAAAACGTTCTAAATGGAACAGCGTCAAGCCTCGATTAAACCAATATTCGGAAAATTCGGGTTGCATTTCAATGGCTTGGTCATAAGATGCGATCGCGCCTAACAAATCGCCTGTTTTCGCTTGGCTTAGACCTTGGTAAAACCACCCTTGAGCATCAGTAATCGGATTATCGCTATGTCGCTCAATAATATCAGGGGAATTAGTGCTTTGAACTGCCAAATCAGAAGCAAGTTGCTGGACTAAATTGGTACTTTGATCCAACCTCACCCACAACTCATCTAAAGTATTAGCCACATTCGGCTCTAAATTCGTCAAAGTGTTATCCCAGGTTTCCACCGAGGAAGACGTTGCTAATTCAGTCCTTTGTCTAGTGGAAAGGAGATTTGCTGGTGTTGTAATTTGAACAACTTCTTCTTCATCGAACCTAAGTTGGGTTAACAAGCTGATTGAATCTTCCCCTGCCGGGAGAGGGATATTTTCTGGTATTGTGGTTTGGGCGTCTTCCCTTTCATATTCCCATACCAGTTCCTCTAAGTTTTCGGGCGATCTCTCTTCAAAAGAGGCATTTTGGGGGGCTGACGTTATTGGTTCAACATCTGGCTCTTCATACTCCCATAATTGCTCGCCAAAGCTACGGATTAGCCCTTGTCCGGGGGAAGTTGGGAGAATTTCTTCATCGGTTGTAGTTTCTACCACATCTGGCTCTTCGTACTCCCATAACTGCTCGCCTAAATCGCGGAGCAGTTCTTGCCCAGGAGTACTTTCTATTACATCTGGCTCTTCGTACTCCCATAACTGCTCGCCCAAATCGCGGAGTAGTTCTTGCCCAGGAGTACTTTCTACATCATCTTGTGCCTGATTGTCCTGATATTCTATCTCTGTAGGTAAGTTTTGCATTAGCCGAATGCCAATGTCATAAGCAACTTCTCCAATTCTGCCAACACCAAGTTCCCCCAATTGCACCATCTGTGTTGCTAAAAGAGGATTTGGTGTAGGTGAAGCTAGCAAGCTTTCACCAAACATCACCAACCAGTCTATCCAACGTTCAGCCGGAATGCGATTTTCGATCCGTTGCAGATACCTCAATGCCCACTGTCGTCCTCGTGCTTGATGCACGCCTTCTAACAATTGGATAAACAATTGTTCCAGATCCGCATTGGTTAGTTCTGGTAGTATCCCCACCAGAGTGCGTCCTCTCGAACCCTTGAGAGAACTATTCTGTTTACTTGCAATGAGGCGCTTTAAAAACCTTTTAAGCGACTGCGATATCCGCCTGAGCATCTGCCACACTCTTGGATTTTGTTTTTCTAGATTGTAGCCATCGTTGTGTTAAAAAAATCATCAATTACGTAAAAATCCATTAGATTCGCACAGCGCTTCCGTAGCAGGTTAGCAAAAAATATACAAATCTTCAAAAGCATAGCATTACAACGTAACAATTCCCAGATTTAACTCTTGAATTTGACTCTTGGTAAGCAGTTAATTTTCAGTTTGCTCTGTAGTCGGTTGACCACCAGGATATAACTGACTAATTAATGCTTGGACAAGCACTTGTGGATCGTCTGTTTCAACGGCAAGCTGTTGAGCAATCTGCTGACGTAAATTTTCATCCTCCTGCAACATCACAAACAACTGTTCTAGAGTGACAGTTTGGTATTCTCCCTCTGGGGGGTTCTCTGGTGCATCTGGTGACTCTGATACTGGGGCAGCTACCTCAGAGGGCAAAGGAGTGCTAAAAGCATCTGGCCCTTCATATTCCCAAATTGGTTCGCCTTCATTGCGTGTCAACAACTGCATCCCGATATTATAAGCAACATCTCCAATTTCTCCGATGCCCAACTCACCCAATTGCACTAACCGCGCAGCCATTTCATTATTTGGTGTCGGAGATGCTAGCAATCTGTCGCCAAAGCGCCCTAACCACTCAACCCAGTCTTCAGTTGTGATGCGATGTTCGATATTATGCAGCCACTTCTGTGCCCATGCTTCCCCTCGTGCTTGATGTACTCCTTGCAACAGTTCGTTGAAGAGAAATTCCAGATCCGTATCGCTTAAGGGTGGTGCTGGTTCTTTTTGGACATTTCCCCGATATTTTGAGGTAGTCTGTTTTCCACCAAACAAGCTCTGAAAAAGCTTTTTGAGCCATTGAAATAGCCGCTTGAGCATCTGCTGCACCATCGAGTTTTACTTATCTATAAAATTGTAGCGATCGCACTGGACTATGGCGTTAGTTCAGTCAATAAAACGTATAGACAGGAAATCTCTTTTTTCCTCTAGTGCATTATTGGGGAGCCAGCGCGGTCTTCTCCCAAAGAGAGACGCTAGCCCCTTCTCTACGAGACGCTCCGTGAACGCGGAGCGTCTCGTAGAGAAGGGGGTTTCCCCCATGAGCGACTGGCGTCATTGGGCAGAGAGGAAAAACTCACAGCAACTTTCCCCTCTGCTCCTCTGCTCATCTGCTTTGTTCTATTCTGTGAGGTTTAATAGTTAATCGTGGAAGTGTTGAGATTTATTAAGAAGACATTATGAAATATTGGCGACTGTTAGCTAGCGGCAATGTTTAATAATTTAGACTAGGCGATAGTCATATTGACTCGTACGATCATATCGTTGAAATCTTTGTCACCACCACTTGCTAAATCCTCAAAGCCAAAAACGTTATTCCCTAACAAGCGAATGTGATCTACTTTATCAGTGTTAGCTCCCAAAAATGGGAAGTAAACTGCTGGATCGTTATTTGGATTGCTATCAAGTAAAGCATCAGGCGTACCATTAGTAATAATAAATGGTACAAAGATAGAATCTGGCTGGAAAGTTCCTGTGGAAGTTGCACTACCTTGGTTATTAACTGTCAAGTCAATGCCTGCAACCCGCCCCCGAACTGCGGCTTCAGTATAACCAGCCTGTCCGGTGAGAATATCTGCTTTACCATCTGAGTTGGTGTCAATGCCACCATTTTCATCAGCTACTTGATAGAAGCCGATGAAATTATTGAAAGCCGCTTCTCTGTTGACGATAAAATCAGCTTTTACCTGACTTGTGACACCGCGCAAATCAATCACTTCTCCTTGGGGGTTTGCTTGCAGATTTGTACCCAGAGGTAATGA
Source organism: Nostoc sp. 'Lobaria pulmonaria (5183) cyanobiont' (assembly GCF_002949795.1). Classification (NCBI taxonomy): domain Bacteria; kingdom Bacillati; phylum Cyanobacteriota; class Cyanophyceae; order Nostocales; family Nostocaceae; genus Nostoc; species Nostoc sp. 'Lobaria pulmonaria (5183) cyanobiont'. The sequence goes on from NZ_CP026692.1 coordinate 990,758, forward strand.
ATCATTTGTGGACTGAATTTTTACCACCAGATTATTGAAGTCAGCAGCGTTATTACCAGAGCCATCTTTCCACGCAAGGGAAAAGTCATCATTCCCCAAATCTGTAATCTTTTGCGTTAAAGGATCGGAAAATAGTATGTCTGTGAATGAAGTTACTCCAGTCCGTACAGCATCAGTTGTGCTATTTTTCACCAAATAAAATCTGAAATTATCACCGGAGTTAAATTCCAACAGATGTGTCAAATTGTCGGTATTAAACCCATTGGGAAGATTGGCAATAGCAGAGAAAATTACCTTAGCTCGGTCTAAAGCTGCTTGGGCATAACCTGCTGCGCCTGGAGCAATACCATTGATATTACCTTGAGCATCGTCAACGGTAAACACTCCTAGTTCATTTACAAGATTAGAGCTTTGTCCGGTGAGAGTAACTTGAAGTTTTGATTTGCTACTGCTATTAGAGATTTTAAAGATATCATCCGCAATTTTTGAAAGCTTGAAGGTAGGTGTGCCGTTATTGGGTTCGACAGCTAATGCAAATGTGTCAGTGGCACTTACACCATCATTATCTTTAGCTTGTACCTCAATTGTCAGATTGACAACATCGGCGTTAGTTGGTGTACCGCTAAATGTGCGCGTAGCCGCATTGAATTTTAGCCAGTTAGGTAGATTACTGCCATCTTGTAGAGTTGCTGAGTAACTCAGACTATCATCTGCATCTACATCAATAAAGGTATTGTCATCAAAAGTAAAGCTGAAAGCTGTATCTTGTTTAGCTATTTGATCAGCGATCGCATTTTGTAAGGTGGGTGGATGATTTATGTTGTCTACCTTTAAAGCAAAATTAGCAATGACTGTTTGATCTGATGTATCAGTTGCTGTCAATTTAATATTGAGAACACTGACATCAGCCTTAGTTGGTGTACCGCTAAATGTGCGCGTAGCTGCATTGAATTTATTAGAACTCTTGCATAAATATTTTGTAGTATAATTAAGGGTTATTTTATTTTCAATTTAGGGACATTAAAATAGTAAGAGATTATGATTTTCTTCTAACAAGTATTATCTGGCGATCGCTAGTCAATAAGATGGCAGTAAACATCACTTCAGTTATTGATTAATACTGAAATTATTGGATTAATTAGATTTTTTTATCCAATTTATATCCGATTTATATGGCTAATTCGTGATTATAAATTCCCGCAATTAAATTCGATCTTAACCCAAAACGTCGATGACGATTTCGATATCTATCAGACAAAATTTTAAATATCTTTAAACGACGATTTACGTGTTCAACAACAATTCTTAATCGATTGAGTTCCCGATTGTATTTTTTCTGTTCTTTCGTCAACTTTTTTCCTTTCGGTTTTTTAATTGGTGTTTCACTTAATTGATGAATTTTAGCAATTCCTTGATAGCCTTTATCCGCTATTACCTTAACTAATTATCCAAATTTTATTCCACTATTTTTAAATAAGCGAAAATCAGGGATTTTTCCCTTATCATGCCCCAAACAGATGATTTGGCTGCTTTTTTGGTAGATTACTACCTGCGTTTTTAAAGTATGTTCTCCCTGTTTTCCGCTAAAAAATCCTTTTTGACCTTTCTGAGGTTTTTCAATTGGACTCTCGGTAACATCCATTACGACTAAACCTTCCTCAGATGATATTTTCCATAATTGTTTTTTCCCTGGTAGACTAAACTTTCTGGACTTAATTAAAATATTTTCGATTTTAAAAACTATTCGGCAAACCGCAGATTCTGAAAGCTCAAAATCTAATCCAATGTGATAGTAAGTGCGGTACTCTCTCCAATATTGGATGACCATTAAAACTTGGTCTTCAATAATTAATTTAGGACGGCGACCAGGCTTCTTCTTCTTTTGAGCATCAGCTTTAACTACATCAACCATTAATTCAAAGGTTTTACGGCTCACTCCAGTCATTCGCTTAAATTTTTTTGCAGTAAGCTGCTTGGCTTTCTCTATTTTCACTGCTCCTCAAAGTCCTAATCACAAATTGCCAAAACCCTAATCATACCACAAAACACTTTTACAAGAGTTCTTATTTAAAAGCACACGGAAATAGCGTCCTGATTCTTTGTAAAATAAAGACAAATACTATACAATTGCTACTGTTATGCAACGCCTGAAAATCTTTAACTAAAGAAACCTCAAAATGTTAGTTTATGTAGCCTCAGCCTCCAAGTCACAAGTTATTAGGAGTAGTTTTAAAAAGCATTTTTTTTGTAGTTTATGTAAATCTAACGATACTTTCTCTTTTCAACTACAGTATAAACATTTAAAAAACTGCGTTTTTGTTCTAAGTCTAGTTTGAGTATATATAGGACTTACGCACTGAAGCCTGAAACGTAGATCCCCCTAGCTCCTTAAGGAGGTTGGAGGATGTGAGTGCGTAAGTCCTGATTGAGCAATAGTTATTCTTCCCTACTCCCAATTTTATTTGATAGAACAAATGTACTAAATAATATGCTATAATTCCCATACATTGATGTTGAAATCATAGTAGAGGATAAGCTCTGGCTGCAAGTTTCCTGAGTGCCAAAATTTACGGCATTAGTTGAGTCTTGCGCTATGGCAAAAATCGACAAACAAAGCAGGTACGAGAGTTTAAAATAGTTGAATCCCAAACTCGACTCGGTGCTAGTAATTAACTTTGAAAGGCATTGAAGTCTATATTTTCATGTCTTACGAACCCCTGCACCACAAATATCGCCCCAAAAGTTTTGCTGAACTGGTGGGCCAAGAGGCGATCGCTACCACCCTCACGAACGCGATCGGCACATCCAAAATCGCCCCCGCCTATTTATTCACTGGGCCTAGAGGTACGGGGAAAACTTCTAGTGCCCGGATTCTGGCTAAATCCCTCAATTGTCTCAAAAGTGACAAGCCCACTGCTGAACCCTGCGGCGTGTGTGAGGTTTGTCAGGGGATCACCAAGGGCTACGCCTTAGACATAATTGAAATCGACGCCGCTAGCAACACTGGTGTCGATAATATCCGCGAGTTGATTGAAAAAGCCCAGTTTGCTCCTGTGCAGTGTCGCTACAAGGTTTATGTAATCGACGAGTGCCACATGCTCAGTACCCAGGCATTCAATGCGCTACTTAAGACTCTAGAAGAACCACCGAGACAGGTGGTTTTTGTGTTGGCGACAACAGACCCGCAACGGGTGTTACCAACGATTATTTCACGCTGTCAAAGGTTTGATTTTAGACGCATTCAGTTAGAAGCGATGGTGAAGCATTTAAGTGCGATCGCATCTTATGAAAACATTCATATTTCACTTGATGCTGTCACCCTGGTAGCCCAACTTTCTCAGGGAGGGTTACGGGATGCCGAAAGTCTACTTGACCAATTGGGCTTGTTAGCGGGTGAAGTCACACCAGAGCGAGTTTGGGATTTGGTGGGGACGGTAAGCGAACAGGACTTGTTAGCGCTTTTAAATGCGATCGCTCAAGATAAACCGGAAGCAGTTTTAGACTGTACTCACCACATTCTAGATCGTGGTCGAGAACCCCTAACTATTCTGCAAAATCTCGCCGCTTTTTACCGCGATTTACTGATTGCTAAAACAGCACCCAACCGCCACGATTTGGTTGCTTGTACTCAGCAAACCTGGACAGCGCTGATTGAATTTGCTCAATACTTCGATATGAGCGTGATTTTGGCAGGACAAAAACACTTGCGAGAAGCTGAAGTACAAATTAAAAATACCACCCAGCCGCGTTTGTGGTTGGAGGTAACATTACTAGGACTGTTACCGAGTGCGACGAATATTCAGCCACAAGCCCCAAGTGTCGCGCTGCGAATTCATACACCTGTTGTATCTCCAAGCTATCCTCCAGTAGTTGCCCAAAATCACCCAGTCTCTTCTGTACCTGTAGCTGAACCGCAAAAAAATCATGATTCTGTAAACCATCATCAAGCGGCTGCCCAAAATCACCCAGTCTCTTCTTTACCTGTAGCTGAACCGCAAAAAAATCATAATTCTGTAAACCATCATCAAGCGGCTGCCCAAAATCAGCCCGTCACTTCATCTGCCTCAGATGAACAGCAAACAAATCACAATTCTGTTGCTAACTTAGTTTCACCACCAACGCCAGAACCTGTTGCTGTTCCTGTGCCATCAGTGAACATTGAACCAGTAACTTCAGAAGTTGTTGGCGAAGTAGAATATGACTTAACTCAGATTTGGCAACAAGTGCTTGCCAACCTCCAGCCAAAATCAAGGCAAGAAATGCTGCGTCAAATGAGCCAACTCATGGAGTTCGACGGTGTTGTGGCTCTAATTGCTATTAAACAGGCATGGTATGACAAGGGAAAATCTTATCTACCGATGATTACGGCAGCTTTCCAGCAGACTTTCCAGCGTGAAATCCAGATAAATATAGAAAAAGGAATTTCTTCAAACTCTACCTCCGCCAAAAAAAATCCTCCGCCAAAAGACTCTACTCGCGTTCAGCAATCACCCACACCTAGCTACAACCAGCAAATTTCGCCTTCAGCGTCAGTACCGCAGCCAACTAATCCACCACCAGCACCACAAAAAACCGAGTTGGTTGTAAGAGATGGAAATGAGGTAAATGGAAATAGGGCAAATGGAAATGGTGTAAATGGAAATAGGGCAAATGGAAACGGGTTAAATGGAAACGGGATGCAAACTTTGCCTCTACCCCCAAAACAAACACCCGCACCTGATTGGGAACCTGACGAAGTAGCGATCGCAGCTCAACGTGTAGCAGAATTTTTCAACGGACAAATTATCCGTTTTGCAGATGATTTCCCAGAATTCTCCGATTCCACAACTACACCAGAATGGGTAGAAGAATCAGAAGTAGATGATGAATAAAAAATTGGGCATTGGGCATTGGGGAAAGATCCGAAGAAAGTCTCCTCTACTCCATCATCCCCTTATTCCTCATCCCCCGCTCCATTCCCTATTCCCCATTACCCACGCCCCATGCCCTACTCCCTATTCTTCATTCCCCGTATGCAAAGTTTTTACCCATTTCAGGCGCTTTGGTCTTACCGACATCCGGGCAGTAGTACTGCTCATGACGACTAACCAGTGCAACATATATAAACTGCCACGCAGGGTTTGCACCAGCATCATAAAATATGTAGAAAGTGGGAATTTTTGATCTTGACGTACCCGCTTCAGACCTGTAAACATCCCTACCATCGACATAGAAATGGATAAGCCTGTGATCGGACTTAACATTGGGGGACGATGACGAGCGATCGCCATTAATAAATCTGGGATTGCTGCTGTGGGTAAGATATACATAATTAGCATAAAAATCAGCAAATCCCAGCTTTTGCGCCCTCCCATGCGGTTTTTGAGAATTAAATCCCAATAATCCAAATAGCGTTGATATCCGCCTTCTGCCCAACGGTTGCGCTGATGCCAGAGTGAAATTGCACTTGTCACTCCTTCTTCTTGCACTGCTGGATGAAAAACACACTCAATATCCCATTTGTCCAAATGTAAACGGATTGTTAAATCCAAATCATCGGTAATGGTTTCTTCATTCCAGCCACCGCAGCTTTCCAAGGCTGAACGCCGGACAAATTGACCATTGCCCCGCAGTTCGCCAATGCCACCAAGGGCAGTTCGCTGTTGCTGAAACCATGTATCAAGTGCCATTTCGGCCATTTGACCCTTAGTCCAAAAGTTTTCTTTAGCGTTGGCGATCGCTTTTCGCACCTGCACCGCCCCCACGTTTTCTCTTTGAAATAAAGGTATTACCTGTTGCAGCAAGTCTGGTGTTACTTGGGCATCAGCATCAAATACTGCTATAATGTCGCCCTTTGTCAACGGCAATACCTGATTCAACGCCCCCGATTTGCCACCAGTAGCTTCTGCTGAACGCCTTAGTACTTTCAGATGATCGTGTTTCTGTTGGAGTTCTGCTAATAAACGTGGCGTGCTATCACTGCTGCGATCGTCAATTATCCAAATTTCGTACTGCCCACCTGGATATTCCAGATTACAAAGATTTTTGACTAATTTAGCAATTACCGCTTCCTCATTTTTCGCAGCCACCAGCACAGAAACAGAAGGTAAATCTCCCTGTATTTCTTTTGGATAGCGACGGGATTTAGTAAACACTACCACCAAAGCATGAAATCCTAGAATGGTGGTCAGTCCTAGAATAAAAATGGAAGCCCAAGAAACTAAATGTAGAGCGATCGTGCCACTCCAGACGATAGTCAAGACTAGAGCTGCTTTGCCTCTACGACCTTGAAACCGAGATGGTAGAGACATAGAATCTGTCTCTAACACTGACTCCTCATCTACTGATAGGTCAGACAACAAGGAGTTGAGCGGATCGAGGTCTTGATAAGAATCTTCTTCGGGCCAGGAATTCGCTGGCATAGGTTAGGTTGCTTGATTCAAAAACCACTATTTGTCTACAGTTAGTAATTTTACGGACAAATATCCCTAAGCTACTTTTCCCGGTATTAATCGGAATGGGTAAACTGTAATACCCGCTATCCCTAAGCCAAAAGCCGCTGGGACTACCTTTGTTGTCACCGCCATCTGCGTAATTACCTCGTATTAACCACCTTTGCTACTCTTTGACAAAGGCTTGATTCCTTTGATAGCCACTTGGGTAGGAAGCTTCTAGAGTCGGACTTTCTCCAATGAGAACTCCGGTTTGGGTAAAGTAATAGCAAGGTAGCAGCAGCTTTTTGTTGGGAAAAACTGCAACAACGGCATCCACCACTTTACAGTAGACATTTTTAGTGTTAATGATCCCCAGATTCAATAACAGTTAATGCAGCATTATTGTAACCGAAATTTTAATATTTCTTAGTAGTAACTTCATTTATTGGTCATGGGGTATTGGTATTGGGATTAGGGAGAGGTGACAGGTGATAGGGAATAATCTGTACCCTGTAACCTGTACCCTATTCCCTTCTTCACTGACCACTATGTGCTTTAGACACATCTTTGGGGAATACTACTAATATCCACTAATATCCCCAGTTGCTAACTAACTTGAGGAATATTTAACTATGTCTATTGAGCAACTCCAGCCTGCAACTCAACAACAAGCCAGTGTTTACTTACCTTATGTTCAGGGTGCTAGGCGCAATTTCTTACCCTATGCCATCAGTCTTTATCAAAAAGGGGTCTTGGAAGGACATCGGAAGATTGAAGCCAGCGAACATGTCCCCTTTGTCGCCTCCTGGAATGTTGCTACTTTACCCTCAGACTTAACCCGTTGCCGAATTCAGTTTGATGGCAATGCTGACCTGAGTTATGAACTGATGATGGCTAGTTTCGAGTTTATTAATTTTTTAATTGAACTTATGGACAACTATAAACGTTATCGCGTGACCGATTTTTCACAACCGTTTTACCGCAAGCTACTGCGTATAGATGATTGATTAAACTTAGCCAGACTTTTACAAGTTCGGCTTCTATTTAAAATTACCGTAGTGGGTCTGTCGCAAAAATTTTAACAGGTGAATCAGTTATCAAATTTCTCTTCTTTACCTCTTAATTTTGCGTTCTTCTCTAACGAGACGCTACGCATAGCTTGCTTCTTTGTAGGAGTATGCGCTTCGTTCTCTTATCCCTCAAAATTAATAGCTAAGCAAGTTTGTAGTAAGGACTTTAGTTCTTATTTTTTAAAGTCATTTGCTCACAAGGCGTTAATGTTTACAATTCAGCTTAAGCCTTGTGAGCTTTCTTACAACAGCCTTTTAGGAGCAGCTGACTTTGCTACCCATATCTTCATCCCAATAATCATTGAGTTTTGGTTCTAGCTGTAACTCCCGACTAACATTGGCACAAAACCAGCGCAAAAATTTATCCAAACTGGCAAATACTGCTTTGTCTGCTTGCTGTAAGTCCAAAGTTACGGTGTGAAAGCCTTGCTTGTTAGCGTGTGCAAGCAACCGCAACACCAGAGAGCTTTTCCCCATCTTTTTGAGTGCTTTGATGCAAATTACACTCCTAGGTTCAGCCATTTCTGCGTAAGCAAGTTCTTCAATTGGCTTCTTTGCAAAAATTACTCAGTACTTGCCATAAATGAGCAGCAATGTTCTTGACACGTTCCTCGTCGTAGTGCGCTTCACTAGCTATATTGGTGTAGGTTTTTCCTTCCCACGAAGAACGCAATATCAACTCTTGGAGCGTCGTTAAACCGCTTGCTTGACTGGCTTTTAGCAGGAATACTAGTTCATCTATAGTCATTACTCATTGACTCTAATTCAGTATGATATTTTCTCACACCATTAAGCTTTGGAAGTTAATGTAGACTACGTTGTATATATAGCAGCCAGCCCTGACTAAAAAAGCTACAAAAAAGCCTTGATAATTTTTTGCATCCTTAAATTATTTGGCGTGATTCAATCATAGAATTTTTTCTTTGGCTCTACCTAAATGTTGATAAGCTACTTGACGTAATTCTTCTAGTCTGGCAAGTTTCATACTGGCAGGTAAGAGTAGGTGATTCAACTCTGGTGCTTGTGCCAATTGGGAGACTGTATTCAATCCGACCCCTTTTTTCCTTTTTTCCCTCATTTATATTTAGTCTAAACTCCAGTTAGAACAACCCTAGCCATACCTAAACTGACAATTAAAACAGCAGATGGAGACCATCAATGTCAAAATACTGAATCTAATGATGAGAAAATAAAGATAAGCAATGCCCACCTCCAAACTTGCTGGGCTATTTACCCAAGACAGATAAACAGCAAATTTTATCAGTCAAAATTTATGACTTATAACGTTCCCTCTCCAACTCGAAAGCGACCCACTCAAGCAATAGGAGCCAAAATTTTCCACTCTTGTAACATCATTAGTCTATTTATCATGCTCACCAGTGGACTACAAATTTACAACGCCAACCCTGTTTTTGGTGGACGCGCAGGTTTGCACATTCCTTTGATATTTACTTTAGGAGGTTGGCTTGCAGGAGGTAGACACTGGCATTTTGCAGCAATGTGGCTATTCTCGCTGAATCTGTTGTGGTATGGAATTTACATTTTAATTACCCGACGCTGGCGACATCGCTTTGTAGGTGCTAATGACTTCAAAGCATTACAAAAAACTCAAAATTCCCAACGCCTAATTTATGCTTGGCATCGGATTGCTTATACAGCAATTATTCCCATTTTGCTGCTGGCATTATTTACAGGGATAGGAATGTATAAACCTGCTCAATTTCCCTGGATTGTGGATTTATTCGGCGATTGGCAAGCATTGCGAATTGTTCACTTTGCCTCAGTGCCGATGGTTATATTATTTGTAGTAATTCACTATCAATTAGGGAAAAAAGCTGGAGGTACTCAACTAATAGAATCAATGTTTTAGTAAACAAACTATGGTCATGGAGGTAGAGAGACGCACAGAATAAAGACCAATGACCAATGACCAATGACCAATGACCAATGACCAATAACTCTTTTTGAAAATAAAAAAATGAACTTTTTTGATAAATTTAATCGTAATATTTTGCAAAATCAAAGCTTACTATTTGTAGGACTTGATCCAAATCCAGAGATGATGCCTGTGCGTTATGAATCGGAAGAACTCATCACTGGTTTGGAAAAGTGGTTACAATTCATTATTGCGGAAACTTCTGATTTCGTTTGTGCCTATAAACCGACATTTGGCTTTTACGAAGCGTTAGGTATTCCTGGTTTAGAACTGCTGTACAAAACTTTAGCAGCTATTCCAGCCCACATTCCAGTGATTTTAGATGCCAAACACAGTGACTTAAATACTAGTAGCATCTTTGCCCAGACTGTGTTTACAAAATGGCAGGTGGATGCAATCACTCTCAGTCCCTATACAGGACAAGATCACGTAGCACCTTTTTTAGTCTATCCTGATAAAGCTGTGTTTATTTTATGCTGTACTTCTAATCCAGGTGCAGAAGCTCTACAGCAATATCCTACAAATGAATCACCCCTTTATTTACAAGTGGTAAAAGAATCAAAAACCTGGGGAACTCCAGAACAATTGGGTTTGGAAGTGGGAACTACAAATCCTGAAGTTTTAGCACTTATTCGAGCAGTTGCACCTGAACGAATTATTATGGCGCGTAGCATCTGGGCGCAGGGTCAAAACTTGAAGCAAATTTTAGAAGCTGGCTTGAATAGTAATGGTGATGGTTTACTGATTCCTGTTCCTCAAGATATGTTGGTAAATACACAATTATCAGAGGAAGTCCAGTCTCTACGTGCAGAAATTAATCAAATAAAAACTGAAATTATTCACGAAAATTCTACTTGTTCTGTGTGGTTTCCTGATGTTTGTTTTTTAAATCAGCACCCCCACCAAGATTTGATTTTACAACTTTATGATATTGACTGCATTATGTTTGGCAGCTTTGTCCAAGCATCAGGAGCTATATTTCCTTATTACATTGATTTACGCAAAATTATTTCCAATCCCCAAGTTTTTAATCAAGTTCTCACAGCTTATGAGGATATTTTGAAGAACCTGAATTTTGATAGATTAGCAGGTATTCCCTATGGTTCATTACCTACTGCGACTGGTTTAGCTTTGCGCCTTCATTGTCCGATGATTTTCCCGCGTAAAGAGGTGAAAGCACACGGAACTCGCAGAGTAATTGAGGGTAACTTTCATACTGGTGAAACAGTTGTAGTGGTTGACGATATTCTCATTAGCGGCAAAAGTGTCATGGAAGGGGCAGGAAAGTTGGAATCAGCTGGATTAAAGGTTAATGATATTGTGGTATTTATCGATCATGAACAGGGGGTGAAAGATAGGTTAGAGCAAAATGGTTATCGCAGTCATGCAGTTTTAACTATTTCGGAAATTACTAATACTCTCTATCAAGCAGGGCGAATAAATGAGGAGCAATTTTTAGCTTTCGCTGAAAGTTAGTAATTTGAACAATAGGGAGTAGGGAATGGAGAGTTGGGAGAAACGTGATTAATTGCGTCTGTACTAGGGGAAGATTTTTATTGTCTATGTCCTCTTGAGCAGATTTGATTATTCGGTTAAATCTAGTAAATAGAATAATTTTCGCTTTGAAATTAATTATGAATTTTCCACTGAATCAACTACTTAGATGGTTAATTTTTACGTTGTTATTTCCTCTAGTATTTCTCAATGGTTGGCTAGCATTTTTGCTGGTTAAAAACTTTCAACCTGTCGTAACAATTCTTGTCTTGGCTACCTTGCTTGCATTCGTTTTAAACTATCCTGTTTCGATTCTCCAACAGCGGAGAGTTAAACGCGGCTATGCAGTAGCATTAGTTTTTATATTAGCATTGGTAATTGTTGTGGCTCTAGGTATCACTTTATTGCCCATTGTTTTAGAGCAATTTAATGATATGGTTAAAGTCTTTCCCCAATGGATTGATTCTAGCGAAGAAAAACTTCAGATTGTCAATGATTGGTTTTTTAAACATAAATTAAATGTGAATCTAAGTCAGCTATTAGCACAAACTACTGACCAATTACCTAATGAATTAGAGTTTATTTCAGATAAACTTTTAAGTATTATCATAGATACAATTGATAGTATTTCTGAGGCGTTAATCACAGTAGTTATAACTTTTTACTTGTTGTTAGATGGTCCAAGGATTTGGGAGGTAATATTTAAGAAGTTACCTGGAAATCTTGCCCAGCAGATAAGCCAGTCTATTCAGCAAAACTTCCAAAACTACTTAATTGGTCAGGGAACTTTGGCTTTGCTGATGGGTGTTTCAATAACATTATTGTTTTTAGGTTTTCAAGTCCAGTTTGGTTTACTCTTTGGTTTGGGAGTTGGGCTTTTAAGCTTAATTCCCTTTGGTGATGTCGTTAGTCTGGTTTTAATAACTTTAATAATAGCGTCACATGACTTTTGGCTAGCAGCTAAGGTTTTTGCCGTAGCTGTTGTCATCGATCAGTTAATCGATCAGGCGATCGCACCGCGTTTATTAGGTAAATTTACTGGCATTAGACCAATATGGGTATTAGTTGCTTTGCTTGTAGGAACCAATGTTGGCGGAGTCTTAGGTTTACTAGTTGCGGTACCTGTAGCTGGTTTTATCAAAGATGTAGCAGATGGTTTTTCCAAATCTGATAACGTGGGTGAGAGTGAAGCAGCATCAGAATTGTTAGTAGAAGAATCAATATCGCAATGAAAAGTGTAACATTACTAATATTTTAGGTTTTATGGCAAGCGATCGCTATCTTTATTGTTGTTTGTATAGACGCAAAGCGACTTGTCATCAGACATCGCTTCCGAGTATTTTAAGTTTTTATAACAAGCAATAATTAGATAAAACTGATTAAAAGAATTTTAAGTAATTTATCTAACTATTCTTTAGTTTAGGCAAGCCACTACAGCAGGGATTTGAATGTTCAGATAATTCATTACGTTCTATCTGCTTTGCCATCTTCTCAGCACGTTGAATCGCTTGTTCAGTTAACGATTTCAATGGTTTTGGATATAAACACATTGATTTGTCGTAGTCAGGTATATGCTTTTCGAGCAAATTAACTAACCTATCACGAGTGATTTGTGCAAAATGGTCTTGAAAGTGAATTAGATACCAGAGTTCAAAACAAGGATTGGTAATTGCCAGATTAATCTTTTGGCTTATAGCTCGATTTATTGCACTTTGCCAATTTGCCAGACTTTTTTCAATATGCTCATCTCCGTCAAAAACAGCCCAGGTTTTATCTTCTTTACTCCATTGCTGGTTATCTTTCCTCTGCTGTCGTTCTTCGATAAGTCTTTCAATAATGCTACGTGGATCAGTTCTGTTTTGATGAGGCAATACAATAATATCTAAAGTTGGCGAACGTAATTCATTGCGAATACTATTGAAATAAATTGGTTCTGTTTTACTTCCTTCACAAGCAATTAGTATTTTCTGAGCAATATTCCTGCTAGGTGGGCGGCGATTTAACTTTCTTGGCACTGCTCATCACTCTGTAAAATCATTTCCTCTTCAGATGGGAGAAATGGAACAGCTCCAAAACGACCATCTAAATAAGCTTTATCAATCGCCAAATCATTTCGCACATGGAAATCAGTCAAGGGATATAACTCAGTGCTTTGATCAGAGCGCTTTTGTGTAAACCAAATTTGATCGCGTCGTAACAAGTTATTTCTTTGTAACGTGTTATCATGACTTGTCAAAATCAGTTGAGCGTTTCTTGGATTTGTTTTAAGATTTTGAAATATTCTGATAATACTTTTTACAATATTAGGATGAATATTTGTGCCTAATTCATCAACAATTATCAATCCGCCTATGTTCAAAGATACTACTATGCGGAATGCCAAGTAAAATAAACGCTGAGTACCAAGAGACTCTTCATCGAAAAGCCACTGTATTTCGTTACCGTCATTAGTTTTATGCACAGCATATATGTTGTAGTCAGCCGGAGCATCAGATTTCTTTTTTAACTCTATTCTAGACACTCCCGTGTCAAATTTTTGTATAATATTTAATGCTTGTTTAAGTAATTCATTGAATACATAAATACTAGCATCTTGTAGAACTGTAATAGAAACATGGTCAAAATCTTCACTTCCCAAGCTAATTCCACGCCATCCACTTCCTAACCAATTTATAAAAGACTCGATTATATCTACTTTTAATTTTACTAATGTACTAAGAAATAACTCATTTTCTCTAATATTATCTTGAAGTTGATTATGTGCTCCAGCAAAATCATCACCAGTTTTCCATATAAATTTTTTGTTACTTTCATCCCATTGACGATGAAATAAACGACGAGTCCGTTTAGTTGTGTTTAAAGCATAGTCTAGGTTTTCTGAAATTATATTATTTTTATTAATTACTATTGAATAAGTATAAATATTATTATTAAATAAAGTCCTTAATTCAAATCTTGTAGGTTTTTGAGCAGAGATCCTATCTAATTTAAAAGGGTCTAGTTTTGCATATTTAAAGATTCTCTGGAATTGCACCGCTTCCTGAGTACCATAAGTCATAATAAGCAATAAATAATCGAGAGCTTGGATAACATTACTCTTACCTGACGCGTTAGCTCCAAAAATTGCCAGAACAGGTAAAAGCTCAATGTCCCACCCTTCAACATGATATCCAGGTGCAATTTCATGATCTGACTTCACCCGTTTGCGTTTGCTGTTTTGGATTGTCTGACGATCGCTTTGTTTTTGAGCAACCGCACTTAGGGTTACAGGTTCTTTAATTGAGCGGTAGTTTTCGACTGTAAAATCTACAAGCATAATTCAACGCCCACAAGGCAGTTTTTTGTGATTTATTCACGTAAATATTATCTTAAAGGTAGGCAAATCTCCACTTTTACCACAACAGATCATATGAACTAGCAGGCAGTGTAAGCTATTACCAGCAAATTCTTACACTTTAATACACGCAGTAATCCAGAACTCACCACAAGATAATTAGATCGACAATAGCAATATAAGAAGTCTAATCAAAGCAGGTATAGGGCAATGGTGCGATTAAAACCGTGGCAGTGGGTCGTCTTAGCAATCCCGATCGCGTTTATCATTATTTTCTTACTGGTAGCCGCAGGTTCACAAATTCATGCGTGGGGCATTAATTGGATTTGGGGTGTGTTCACCGTTTTATTCGTTGGTTGGCGTTGGCTGCTAGTCAAATGGACTCAACCAGCTGTTAACCAAGTAGAAGCTGTATTAACTCAAGTCCGTGAAGAACTGGAATCGACAGCAGAGGATACAGTAGCGCGACCTGTGGGAAGTGACACCACAAAGCTTGTAGAAGCCGCCCTTCAAGAAATTCTGCAAGCAGCACAAAGCGATCGCCCGATTTGGGAAGACTGGCAAACTTTTTGGACGCGATGTCAGGATTTAGTGGTAGCGATCGCTCATATCTACAATCCTGAGATTCAATATCCCCTGCTGAACATTTACGTCCCCCAAGCTTACGGGCTGATTCGGGGAACAGTGGATGATATGGATCGGTGGATGCAAAAGTTATCCCCTGTCCTCAATCAGGTAACAGTTGGACAAGCATACCAAGGATATGAAGTCTACCGAAAGTTGGAACCATCGGCTCGGAAATTCTGGAAAGTTTGGAACTGGGCACAATGGATCTTAAATCCGGTGGCGGCGGTGGCAAAACAAGCCAGTCAGGGTTTCAGTAACCAAGCAACTCAGCAATTATTGGGGAATTTGAGCCAGTTATTCCGGGAAGCTGCCCTGAGAAACTTATGCCGACAAGCGATCGCACTTTACGGACGTAGCCCAGTTCCAGCAACCGTAGTATCTACACCAACTTTACCCAAGGCAAAAACCCAAACACTCCGAGAAATCCTGACTCAAGCTCAACCAGCCAAGGCGGTTGAGCAAAAACCTGTAAATATTCTGCTGGTGGGGCGCACGGGATCGGGAAAAAGTAGCCTGATTAATACCCTATTTCAGGCGGATCTCGCAGCCGTTGATGTCTTACCCAGTACCGATCGCATTCAGAATTATCAATGGCAGACTCAAAGTGGGGAAACCCTAACGCTTTGGGATACACCTGGTTACGAACAAGTCAACCGTGCCGATCTCCGAAATCTGGTGCTTGATTATGCCATCAATGCAGATTTGCTGCTGTTAGCCACCCCTGCGCTCGATCCTGCCTTGCAAATGGATGTGGACTTTTTGCAAGACATCAAAGCAGAAGTTGCAGATTTACCTGCGATCGTAATTGTCACCCAAGTAGACCGGCTGCGTCCGATCCGCGAGTGGCAACCACCTTATGATTGGGAATGGGGCGATCGCCCCAAAGAAATTGCCATTCGCGAAGCCACTGAGTATCGCGCCAGACTGCTGGGAGAATTCTGTAATCTCGTTCTACCTGTGGTTACAAGTGACAGCAAAACAAGTCGGGTTGCTTGGGGAGTGGAGGCGCTATCGTTGGGATTAGTCGATGCGATCGCACCTACCAAGCAACTCCGTCTCGCCCGCTTTTTGCGTAATCTAGAAGCCCGCATCGTCGCCGCCGCTAAAATCATCGACCACTACACCTTCCAGATGACGACAACACAAGGATTGACGACATTGCTCAAAAGCCCCGTCCTTCAGTTTATTTCTACGCTCTCAACCGGATCTCCAGCTTTAGCATATATGCTGGCGGAGCAAATTCCCGTCGAACAGTTGCCGATTGTGATTGGCAAACTGCAAATGGGATATGAACTTTTCTCGCTCTTGAACTCCAACTCACTCAACTTTGAATTGCTATCCCTTTGGCCGCTACTGCTGGAAAACTCCGCTTCACCCGATCGCAACGCCTGGGCATTTGGTCACGCCCTAGTGGAGTACTGGACTCAAAATCTAACGGTTAAACAACTCGGGCAGCGATTTGAGTATTATCTAGCGATCGCCAAATAATTTGCCTGTGATCAATGATGTCTACGAAGGATTGTTGATGACGCATCGTCGATTCTCTTGCAAATGCTACGCCTAATTGAAGAAGGCAGCTATGCTGAGGGCAGAAGGTTTTACCTCAGTTTAGGATTCAGACCCCTTTTGAATAAGAGCGTCTTAAACCCTTGTTCCCTCCTCCCAAGCTTGGGAGAGAGCCAATTTCAAAGTCCCTCTCCCAAGCTTGGGAGAGGGATTTAGGGTGAAAGCTCTTGATTCATGCAAAAAGTCTATTGTCCTCTCAAGATCAAAGTTAAGATTACGATTGAAAGTAGGTGTCTGCTGAACCTACCCGCTTTAGGTGAGTTTTTATATAGACATCCCTTTTGTTCGGAGTTCTTTATGAAAAATACATTACAAACCTCCATCTCTCAAGAACAGAATTCAGATCAGAGCTATAGCATTTCGTCTTACAACAGGCTGCTTTCGGTCGTGAAGGATTTAGCTTGTGTACGGACTATTGAGGAAATTATTGAGATTGTGCGTTTGGCGGCTCGCGATCTCACAAATGCTGATGGAGTAACTTTTGTATTGCGGGATGGTGAATGTTGCCACTATGTAGATGAAAACGCCATTGGGCCACTTTGGAAAGGTATGCGTTTTCCGCTCAAGTCTTGCATCTCCGGTTGGGCAATGCTCAATAAAAAAGCAGCCGTAATTGAGGACATTTACCAGGATGCACGAATTCCTATTGAGGCGTACAAGGTGACTTTTGTCAAAAGTTTAGTGATGGTTCCGATTCGGGTTTCCGATCCACTGGGTGCGATCGGAGCCTACTGGAGTACACGACACCTAGCCACGCCTCAAGAGATCGGAATGCTTGAGATTTTGACTGAAACTACGGCAGTTGCGATCGCTAACGTGCAACTTTTCCAGAAACTGACGAGCCAAAACGCCCTTAAAGACAAATTTATTGCGATGCTAGCTCACGAGCTAAGGAATCCTGTTGCCCCCATATCTAACGGCGTTCAGCTACTCAAGTTGAAGCTAGGCGAGACTGGCGCAGTTGGGGAAACAGTTTTAAGGATGCAACACCAGATTAAGCACCTCTCGAAATTAATCGATGAGTTACTTGACGTATCATCCATCACCTATCGGAAGATTTCATTAAACCTTGAGAAGGTTAATTTGGTGGAATTGGTTTGCCAGAGTCTCAATGACCATGCACAAGCAATAAAGAGATGGAATCTTAACGTAGTACAAGACCTGCCAAACACGCCTGTATGGGCTTATGTTGACTCCACTCGCTTCTTCCAAATCTTTGGGAACCTTCTTGATAACGCCTTAAAGTTTTCCAAGCCAGATGGGACGATCTGGGTAGATTTCTCAGTTATTCCAGGTGAAAATGGCTCAGGTAGTGTAGCGGTCTTATCTGTAAAAGACTTAGGCATCGGGATAGACCCGACAATATTACCAGAACTTTTCGAGCCGTTTACCCAGGCCGATCGCAGTTTAGATCGTTCGCGGAGCGGGCTAGGTTTGGGACTTTCGGTAGTAAAAAGTCTTGTGGAACTTCATGGTGGTAATGTTGAAGCCTCAAGTAGAGGGATCAATTTGGGAGCAGAATTCAAAGTCACTCTCCCTATATGCGAAGAGATTACAGCCTTGGACAACGATATGGAGATTACAGAGGCGGCTAAAAAATCGTTGAAGATTTTAGTCATTGAAGATAACGACGATTCAGCCATAACATTAAAAGCAGTGCTTGAGCATTTTGGGCATGAAGTTTCCATTGCCAATAATGGAATTTTAGGGGTAGAAACTGCAAAGAAACTTGAGCCTCATGTGATTATTTGTGACATCGGACTTCCCGAAATGGATGGGTTCGCCGTTGCACAGGAACTAAGCAAAGACTCCAAATTTACTCGCTCAATTATGATTGCGCTTACCGGCTACGGTAGCCAAGAGGATAGGGAGCTTGCGCTTCAGGCTGGTTTTAAATGCCACTTGACCAAGCCTGTAGACTTTGAAATACTTACGGCAGAAATTGATCGATACTTTGATGAAGTATTATCAAGTTGACAAATTTTGCTACTTGTGAGTTTTGATTGAGGAGTGTCAATCCATTAAATCATCTGTGGTAGGCTGACCTGGATAAAAGCGATCGCTCAAAATTTCCTCAAAAGCATATAAACATTGCTGGGGAAAAATTGAGAGTGGCAGATTTGTTTCTCCTGATGCCAAATCCCTACCGTTTTGATATGCTTCTTAAGCTTAAAACGATGCAAAACCAGATTATTCGCTAACTTTTAAAGATATCCCTTTAGAATCAACTAAAGGGGTATCTTATATGCTGTCACGAGTTTTTATCTATTACTTAGCAAACAACTGTTGTCCGAGCTTGCTTGCGGTCTTCAGGTTTTCGTTTGATGACAATCTCTACATCATTATCTAAATCATTCAAAAATTGAAATAATCTATCAATTGAAAAGCCTGAAAGTCTGCCTCTCACCAATGCTGAAATTTTTGGTTGATCAATTCCTAAAAGTTCAGCAGCTTGGACTTGTGTTAATTTACGGAAAGTGATTGCTTCACTGATTTTGCGTGCTAGTTCAGCTTTCACTAATCTTTCTTCAGAATTAGGTAAGCCTAAGTCAGCAAATACATTTCCACTGCTAGTATAAACGCTATTTTCTTTAGTCACTTATTTACTCCTTTTGTTTAGCAGCTTGTTCCGAATAGTCTTCCTGAGCGGCTTTTAACCTCTTTTTTACTAAATCTATATCTTGTTGTGATGTAGCAATACCATGTTTTGACTTCTTTTGAAACGCGTGTAATAAGTAGACAAACCCCGCAAATTTTACAGTGTACACTGCTCGGTATGTATCTCCATCAAAATCATCTACAACCTCTAAAACCCCGCCTCCTCTAAAACCGCGCAGGGGTTTTGCATCGGGATGCTTACCCCCATGTTGTGCTACATCAAGGGCGTAACCCATTACGTCTTGTACGTCTTCAGGGAAATCCTTTAAGTCATCTAAAGCGCTTCCAATCCATTTGAAAGCTTTTTGGTGCGTTTCGCTCATGTAACAGTTAGTATGCTAGATTTAGCATACTCTGTCAATAAGTAAATCAGTTGTATCAAAACTAGTACACCAGTACCAGCTATTTCTGAATTTAGTTACAGATTGGAAGTGACTGACGAGCAGGTGTTGGGAGCGGCGGCGGCGTTGGCGATGCTGTCGCCGATGAGCAAAGATGTCAGGAAATATAACATTTACAGCCAGAGGCTGTAAACAAGGATTTTCTCTCATATTTTGGCTGAAGTACGCATTACATCTGTGCGCTCTTACAGTTAATTGTATTTTGAGAAAAAGCTTTGCATCTAACAGCTAAAAAGTTACCACACTGCGAATTGATTCACCTTTGTGCATTAATTCAAAAGCATGATTAATTTGCTCAATGGGCATCACATGGGTAATTAAATCATCAATATTTATCTTACCTTCCATATACCAATCAACAATTTTTGGCACATCTGTACGCCCTCTAGCGCCACCGAATGCCGAACCTTTCCAAACGCGTCCAGTTACTAGTTGAAAAGGACGAGTACTGATTTCCTGTCCAGCACCAGCAACACCAATAATTACGCTAACACCCCAACCTTTATGGCAGCATTCTAATGCTTGACGCATCAATTTTACATTACCAATACATTCAAAGCTGTAATCAGCACCGCCTTTTGTTAAATCAACCAGATAGGGAACTAAATCACCCTCTACTTCCTGGGGATTAACAAAGTGCGTCATGCCAAACTTTTCCGCCAAAGCGCGTTTATTGGGATTAATATCTACCCCAACAATCATATTCGCCCCTACCATCCGCGCTCCTTGGATGACATTTAAGCCTATACCACCCAAACCAAAAACCACGACATTTGCCCCAGGTTCTACCTTGGCAGTATTGATAACTGCACCAATACCAGTAGTCACACCGCAGCCAATGTAACAAACCTTATCAAAGGGGGCATCTTCCCGAATTTTTGCCAAAGCGATTTCCGGCAACACCGTATAGTTAGCAAAAGTGGATGTACCCATGTAATGATGAATCATCTGCCCATCGATACTAAAGCGACTAGTGCCATCGGGCATAACACCGCGTCCTTGAGTTAGGCGAATGGCTTGACAGAGATTAGTTTTGAAACTCAAACAATATTCGCACTGGCGACATTCGGGAGTGTAGAGGGGAATCACGCGATCGCCTGGTTTGAGACTGGTGACACCAGCGCCTACTTCCACTACCACACCAGCACCTTCATGTCCCAAAATAGCCGGAAATAAACCTTCTGGATCGTCACCCGATAAGGTAAAAGCGTCGGTATGACAAACTCCGCTTGCTTTCACCTCAACTAACACTTCACCAGCTTGTGGCCCCGATAGTTGAACGGTTTCAATCGTCAACGGCTTACCTGGGCTGTGAGCTACTGCTGCTTTAACTTCCAATATTCAGCGCTCCTGTTTAGTTTTGTCATTTGTCATTTGTCCTTGGGCAAAACAGTTCCGAGTTTCGAGTTCCTCGGCTTAGAGTAAAGAAGTGAGATTCCCCACTCAGCACTCAGCACTTCTGAAGGGCATTGGACATTGGGGTAAAATTTACTGCAACTTCTCCCCTGCTTTCCTTGTCCCCTCATAAATGTTGAACACATGATAAACTTTTTTATTACTTCATCATATTTACTAAGCACGATCGCCACTATAACGATAAATATTACTTTGTTAAAATATCATTCTCTAGCTAGATTGGTTAAAGGCGGCAACAGCTGTTTTGACAACAATGTAAACTGGATGTCAGCAGCAAACCCCAAGTAATTTGTCCACCCCTAAATTAATATATTTTGTCACAGCTTATGAACCCTGCCCTAACTCAAATTGGCGCTCAAATGTCCAACCTGACTGGCGTCAGAGCAATCATGAAGGATATTATCGAGACATTACGAGCGGGTGCAGGGCAGCATTTTATTAATTTGAGTGCTGGTAATCCGTTGATTTTGCCAGAGGTAGAGCAATTATGGCGGGATTGTACTGCACAGCTTTTGGCTAGTCCAGAATATGGCGAGGTAGTTTGCCGTTATGGCTCAAGTCAGGGCTATGCACCATTTGTTGAAGCGATCGCCAATGACTTTAACAAACGCTACGGGTTAAACTTAACCGAACGCAATATCCTCATTACCCCCGGTAGTCAAACCCTCTACTTCTACGCTGCCAATACCTTCGGTGGCTATACCCCTAGCGGCAAATTAAAACAAATCGTTTTGCCCCTCAGCCCTGACTACACAGGTTACGGCGGTATCTGCTTAGTTCCAAAAGCCCTAATCGCCCACAAACCAACCCTTGATATCGATGCAGCTGCCCACCGATTTAAATATCGCCCTGACTTCAGCCAACTATCGATTACAGAAAACACAGGTTGTATCCTCTTCTCTCGCCCCTGTAATCCTACTGGTAACGTCCTCAGCGATGATGAGGTGAAAAAGATTGTTGCCCTGGCTGCGCCTTACGATCTACCCGTGTTAATTGACTCGGCTTATGCGCCTCCCTTCCCAGCATTAAATTTTACTGACATGACACCAGTGTTTGGTGATAATATTCTCCACTGTATGAGTTTATCGAAAGCCGGATTGCCAGGAGAAAGGATTGGTATTGCCATTGGGGATGAAAAGTGGATTGAGGCGCTGGAGTGTTTTCAGGCAAATATGAGTCTCCATTCTTCACGTTACGGCCAAGCGATCGCAGCTTATGCTATCAATTCTGGTGCTTTAGTGGAAATTTCTCACACTGTCATCCGTCCCTTTTATCAAAATAAATTTGCCGTTTTAGAAACTAGCCTAGAACAAGCGATGCCCAAAAATTTACCTTGGTTCCTCCATCGCGGTGAAGGAGCAATTTTTGCTTGGTTGTGGTTACAGGATCTACCCATCAGTGACTGGGAATTTTACCAGCTAGTTAAGCAAGTAGGTGTGATTATTGTCCCAGGAAGTAGCTTCTTCCCCGGTTTAGAGGAAGAGTGGGCGCACAAACACCAATGCTTCCGCATCAGCCTTACAGGCAGCGATGAGGAGATTGTCACTGCCATGCAACGTTTAGCAAAAGTCGCTGAAGAAGCTTATAAAGGTGCTGCGGTGACTGCCTAATAGGGAAAATAGAAATGAAACACGAAGAAGTTAACAAAGAGATAGCGAGCAGAGGCGCAGAGGCGCAGAGGAGCAGAGGAGAAAGAGGAAAATCAAAAAAGTCCAATCCCCAATCCCCAATTCCCAATCCCCAATCCCCATTACCCCTTATCCCCAGAGGGGGCCCCACCTTCCCCAATCTCGACAATTGGCTAGAAATTGGTAAAATTGTTTCCCCTCAAGGATTGTCTGGAGAATTAAAGGTTTATCCTGTATCAGACTTCCCCGAAAGATTTGAGATGGCGGGAAAACGTTGGTTGTTGCGTTCAGGTGACACAGAACCGCAACCAATCGAATTATTGACAGGACGTTACATCAGTAACAAAAACTTGTATGTAATCAAATTAGCTGGTGTGGAAAATTGCGATCAAGCGGAGGCGTTGCGCGGTTGTAAGTTAATGGTGCCAGTAAGCGATCGCCCCCAATTAGGCGAAGATGAATATCATGTCCTCGATTTGATTGGCTTAGAAGTCTTCATGCAAGTATCTGGCGAACTCGTAGGTACGGTGGTAGACATCATCCCTGCTGGCAATGATTTGTTAGAAGTCAAGTTGGATGAATCATTTACTACTGACAAAGGACAAATGACAAATGACAAAAAGCAAAAGACTGTTTTGATTCCATTTGTGGAAGCGATCGCACCAGTGGTAGACTTGCCATCTGGTCGCATTGAAATTACACCACCGCCTGGGTTATTGGAAATTAATAATTAGGTCATTAATTGAATGGAGATTATTAATTTAAAATTCCTACTCCAACCTGTGCCCAAAGCCAAGAAATTTAGTCAAGAAGGCTGAAAAACTTCATCATCGGTTAGATGGCCATCATCAGGAAAACAAGTACAATCACTTACTGGTGAATCCGTCAAAATCCTTTTGTAATGGAGTGTCGAAATGACATTAGCAACGACTCCACAGACAAAGCCTTTAACTGATGAAGAATTACGTAAGATAAACGCTTACTGGCGTGCAGCTAACTATCTTTCGGTTGGGCAGATATATCTACTCGACAATCCGCTATTAAAAGAACCCCTAAAGCTGGAACACATTAAACCAAGACTTTTGGGGCACTGGGGAACAACACCAGGACTGAACTTTATCTATGCTCACCTGAATCGGGTGATCAAAAAATATGACCTCAACACAATCTACATTGCTGGCCCCGGTCATGGAGGACCTGGACTGGTAGCCAATACCTATTTAGAAGGGACTTACACCGAGTATTATCACAACATCTCCCAGGATGCTGAAGGAATTCAGAAACTCTTCAAACAATTTTCTTTCCCCGGTGGTATTCCCAGCCACGTTGCACCGGAAACTCCTGGTTCGATCCACGAAGGCGGGGAATTAGGTTATGCCCTCGTTCACGCTTATGGTGCTGCCTTTGATAACCCTGATTTAATTGTTGCTGCTGTTGTCGGTGACGGCGAAGCCGAAACAGGTGCTTTAGCGACTAGCTGGCATTCTAACAAGTTTCTGAACCCCGTGCATGATGGGGCTGTACTGCCGATCCTCCACTTGAATGGATATAAAATTGCTAATCCAACTGTATTGGCACGGATTA
Organism: Nostoc sp. 'Lobaria pulmonaria (5183) cyanobiont'; assembly: GCF_002949795.1. NCBI lineage: Bacteria > Bacillati > Cyanobacteriota > Cyanophyceae > Nostocales > Nostocaceae > Nostoc > Nostoc sp. 'Lobaria pulmonaria (5183) cyanobiont'. The sequence continues at coordinate 1,014,885 of NZ_CP026692.1, forward strand.
GCCGTGAGGAATTAGAAAGTCTATTTGTCGGCTACGGTTACAAGCCATACTTTGTTGAAGGTAACGATCCCGCAGATGTCCACCAGCAGATGGCGGCGACTTTAGATATAGCGATCGCCGAAATTCAAAGCATCCAAAGGGAAGCCCGCGTACATGGTTTCACTGAACGTCCCCAGTGGCCGATGATTGTCATGAAAACCCCCAAAGGTTGGACAGGGCCCAAGGAAGTGGATGGCAAAAAAACTGAAGGTTCTTGGCGATCGCACCAGGTTCCTTTTGGAAACATCGCCAAACAGCCAGAACACCTGAAACTCCTAGAAGATTGGATGAAGAGTTACAAACCAGAAGAACTCTTCGACAGCAACGGTAGGCTGATTCCTGAATTAAAAGAACTAGCTCCTAAAGGTCATCGACGCATGGGTGACAATCCCCACGCTAACGGCGGTATCTTACTGTGTGACCTGAAGATACCCGACTTTCAAAAGTATGCCGTAGATGTTCTTAAACCAGGGCAAGCGATCGCTGAAGCTACCCAAGTTGCCGGAACTTTCCTCCGGGATATCATGCAACTTAACCAAGAAAGGCGCAACTTCCGCATCCTCGGCCCAGACGAAACAGTATCGAATCGCTTAAGTTCTGTCTTAGAAGTCACAGACCGGGATTGGGTAGCCCAGATCCTCCCCGAAGATGACCACCTTTCCCCCGACGGTCGGGTGATGGAAATTCTCAGCGAAACTTGTTGTCAAGGATGGTTAGAAGGCTACCTCCTCACAGGACGCCACGGCTTTTTCTCTTGCTACGAGGCGTTCATCCACATCATTGACTCCATGTTCAATCAGCACGCCAAATGGTTGAAAACGACCAGACATATTCCCTGGCGTAAACCGATTGCTTCCCTCAATTACCTACTCACCTCTCACGTTTGGCGGCAAGACCATAACGGCTTTTCTCACCAAGACCCCGGTTTTATTGACCATGTAGTTAACAAAAAAGCAGATATCGTTCGCGTGTATTTGCCGCCCGATGCCAACACTTTGCTATCAGTAACTGACCACTGCCTGAGAAGCCGCAACTATGTCAACGTCATCGTTGCTGGAAAGCAACCAGCATTGCAATATCTCAATATGGATGCTGCTATCAAGCACTGCACCAAAGGCATTGGCATTTGGGAATGGGCAAGCAACGATCAAGACGGCGATCCAGATGTAGTAATGGCTTGTGCTGGGGATATTCCCACCTTAGAAACCTTGGCGGCTGTGGACATTCTGCGCCAGCACTTCCCTGATTTAAAGGTGCGGGTGGTAAATGTAGTCGATTTAATGACACTACAGCCAAAAAGCGAACATCCCCACGGTTTGAGCGAAAAAGACTTTGACACGATTTTCACTACCGATAAACACATCATCTTTGCCTTTCATGGCTATCCCTGGTTGATTCATCGCTTAACCTATCGTCATACTAACCACGATCAGATGCATGTGCGCGGCTACAAGGAAGAGGGAACTACCACTACCCCCTTTGATATGGTTGTTCTTAACGAACTCGATCGCTTCCATTTAGTGATGGACGTAATTGAGCGCGTACCAAAATTGGGATATAGGGCAGCTTATGTCAAGCAGCATTTGCAAGATAAGCTGATTGAACACAAGCAATATATTGATAAGTACGGCGACGATATGCCGGAAATTCGCGATTGGAAGTGGCCCTATTAATAAGAGGACTTACGCAAACAATAACCGAAACCCTTATTTTCAGGTAGAGGCAATTCATGAATTGCCCCTACAATCTGTAGTTTTGCGTAAGTCCTAAATAGGAAATAAGTGAAAAGAGGCAGAGAAGAAACTCTTCTGCCTGCTTTTTCCTTTTTTAGAACTTACGGGACTACCAAAAAAATAAACGACCAGAAAAAATAAATTATGTAAGCGATCGCTTTTGTGTTTAATAAAAGCAAGTTTGCTAAGTTCCTATATTAAATTCGGGCAGTCGTTGATTGAATTCAGGCAGTCGTTAATTGAATTCGGGCAGTCGTTGATTGAATTCGGGCAGTCGTTAATTGAATTCGGGCAGTCGTTAATTGAATTCGGGCAGTCGTTGATTGAATTCGGGCAGTCGTTAATTGAATTCGGGCAGTCGTTGATTGAATTCGGGCAGTCGTTGATTGAATTCGGGCAGTCGTTGATTGAATTCGGGCAGTCGTTGATTGAATTCGGGCAGTCGTTGATTAAATTCGGGTAGTCATTGATTGAATTGTTCCTCATCTGGTGATTCAGTTAATTTCACTTTCACCATGCGGCGTTGCTGAATTGAGGGATGATTTAGCAAGTTATAAAATTTCTCCCCCTGCTTCCCCTGCACCCCCTGCTTCAAGAGCCTGCCTAAATTCATCCCCCTGTTCTGCAACGCCCACCATGCCAATCTGCTCGACTCAGGCAATAAACAAAGCACTCATCGTCACCAAACCGTCGATACTCGATAAATTTGAAGCCAAAGCGTTCATAGAAGCGGTGAGAGCGGGTATTACTGGCTAGCGGATCAACAAGTATAGCCGTCACTTGCGGATCAGCAAAACATCGAGCAAGTGCAAGCCGCATCATTTGTGTTCCATAGCCTTTACCCAAATCAGTTTCTTCCCCAATCCAGATATCAATGGCACGAAGATTCGCCGTAACATCACCCCAGTAATGGCTATCCTCATGTGCTGGATCGATAATCTGAATAAATCCGATGGGACGACCATCAATTTCAGCAATCAATTGCTCTCTCCATTCGGGAACGCGCTTAAGTTCTACTTCCCAGCCCCAGTCATCGTTAGGATCGGAGTTAACCACATGAGGTTGCTCATCCCAGTGGCGCAATAAATCCAAATCAGCAAAGCTAGCAGGGCGGAGGTTTATTTTTATCGCAGGTGGCGGGGCATAGTTCATACTATTTCTCCTATATTTTCGGCGATTCACTGGACGAGTTGAATCACGATACCGTTGGGGTCTGTGACTTGAAAGAACTTTTCACCCCAAGGTTCAGTCTCGATCTCCGTTGTAATTTTCACACCTTACTGATTGAATTCGCGCGTATTCCCGATCAATATCATCCACCACAAAGACAATCAGTAAACCATCTGCTCGATGTCTTCGCATCCCAGAGCGATCGCATCATGTCAATAATTTTTTAACTTTGTAGTGAGAAGTACTTAAACTTACTTAATGCATCAACTGCTACCCATCTTCATGGTTAGCGCTAGGATAGCTATGTATTTTATGAAAGTATAAATATGGCTCAAATTTTTTACGTAAATTCAGTAGCAGGCAGTGATGCCAACCCAGGTAGCCAACAAGCCCCTTTCAAAACTATTACGCAAGCCCTCAAGGTAGCTACTGTTAATACTAAGATTCAACTAGCAAATGGTAATTACAATGCTGCTAGCGGTGAAGTCTTTCCGTTAACGATTCCATCTGGCGTAACAGTTGTGGGTAATGAAACCAATAAAGGCAATGGCATTTTGATTGAAGGAAGTGGTAGCTATATGAGCCGTACTTTTGCTGGTCAGAATGTCACTTTTGTGCTGCTAGATAAAGCTGAACTGCGGGGAGTGACTGTAACAAATTTGGCTAGCCGTGGTAGTGGTGTCTGGATTGAATCAACTGCCCCTACTGTTGCTAATAGCACCTTCATCAACAATAAGCGGGAGGGAGTATTTGCCACTGGCGATGCTAACCCAGTGATTCTAGGTAATGTGTTCAGTGAGAATGCAGCTAATGGAATTGCGATCGCTAAAAATTCTAAAGGTCAAATTGAAAATAATACCTACTTCAAAACAGGTTTTGGCATTGCCATTAGTGATACTGCATCACCCATCCTTCGAGATAACAGAATTTATGAAAACCGTTCTGGGATAGTCATCTCTGGTAGTGCCCGTCCCGTATTACGTAATAATGTTAGTGAAAATAATACTGATGATGGGATTACAGTGATTGGAACTGCTCTACCGGATATCGGCAGTACCAATAATCCAGGGGGCAATACTCTACGCAATAACGGTAAATTTGATTTGCAAAATGTCAGTTCCAACAAGCTGATTTCTCTAGGAAATAAAATAGATGCGTCTAAAGTTACTGGAAACATAGAGTTTGCAGATAGTTCAGTTCCAACCCCAACCCCAACTCCAACACCAACACCAACACCAACACCAACTCCAACACCAACCCCAACGCCAACTCCAACTCCAACCCCAACTCCAACTCCAACGCCAACACCAACCCCAACCCCAACCCCAACACCAACTCCAACCCCAACACCAACACCAACACCTACTATTGAATTAACCGATATTGCAAATCATTGGGCAGGTGGATTTATTCGGGAATTAGTTAAATTGGGAATAGTTAATGGTTTTCCCGATCGCACATTTAAACCCGATGCGACGATGACACGGGCACAATACGCGGCAATACTGGTAAAAGCTTTCAATCCACCACCAAGCCGTCCGGCGAGCAAATTTAAAGATGTACCAGCAGACTTCTGGGCATCCAAGGTAATTCAGCAGGCATATCAAGGTTTATTTCTCTCTGGTTTTCCCGACAATACCTTTAGTCCCAACAAAAATATCCAGCGCGTGCAAGTAATTGTCTCTTTAGTGAATGGACTGGGGTTATCTAGCGATGGTACGGCAACTATCAAAGTTTTCGATGACCAAGCCAAGATTCCTGAATATGCCAAGGATGAGGTAGTAAAAGCTATACACAAGGAAATTATCGTCAATTACCCAAACCTGAAACAACTCAATCCTACCCGCGATGCTACACGCGCTGAGGTAGCGGCGATAGTGTATCAAGCTTTGGTAGATGCTGGTCGTGTAGCAGCAATCAATTCGTCTTATATAGTGACTGCTTGAGGGAGGCAGGGGGCAGGAGAAGCAAATTATTTATAGGACAATACAGTTCAGTTAAGCATTTCTTCCTTCTCTTCCTTTACGTTCTTCTCTACGAAACCCAACGTGTAGCTTGCTTTTCCGTAGGAGTATGCATTCTTTGCGTTAGCCTACGGCAGTTTTGCATCTACGTTAAAAAATTGACTTTGCTCCTCGCGATGAAGGCCTTTCTCAACCTCCGAAAGCGCTCGCGCGATCGAGATCAGCAATGAGCCCAGACTTCTGTGTCGGACTCCATCCCAGCCGTTGCTGCGTCAACGCGCTTGAAGCTGGACCGTCCATACCAGCGAAGAAACCGAGCCAGCCAAAATGATCGGCTGCCTCTTCGGGGGACTTGGCGACGACCGGTATCTTCAAGCCCCGGCCGATTGCCTCTGCGATCTCTCGAACCGGCACACCCTCTTCGGCGACTGCGTGATACTTCGCCCCGGCAGATCCCTTCTCAAGCGCCAGCCTGTAGAGGGGTACAGCATCAAACCGGTGCACCGCGGGCCAGCGGTTGAGCCCGTCGCCGACATAAGCCGAGATACCCTTCTCGCGAGCGAGAGTGATCATATAGGTGACGAGGCCTTGCTTGTCCCGGTCATGCACCTGCGGCAGGCGCACCACCGACACGCGCACGCCGCGCGCCGCGGCCGCCTCTGCCGTCTCTTCCGACACCCTGGGAGTCAGGCTAGAGCCGGAAGGAGGCACATCGTCCTCTGTGGTGAGGCGGCCTGATGTGGGGGATATCCCGGAGGTGACGATTAAAGGGCGGTTCGATCCCGCGAGCGCGTCGCCGAGCGCCTCGATGGCGCGCCTGTCAATTTCGCAGTTCTCTTGGAATTTCGAGAAGTCGTGGATAAACGCAGTGTGAATCACGCCATCCGATATCGCGGCTCCACTGTGCAGGCTTTCCAGGTCTTCAAGATCACCTCGATGCACCTGAGCACCTGCGGCAATAAGAGGCTTGTCACCCACATCTGAGCGAGAAAGACCGAGCACCTGATGGCCCGCGTTAATCAGGTCCTGAACAACAGCAGAACCGATAAAGCCGGTAGCACCTGTTACGAAAACACGCATCACAACTTCTCCTTCACTTCGTTTTCAGACTACACTCGCAGCCCACTAGGCTTAAGATAGGTGATTGAAAAGAGTTTGGCTATGCTATAAAGTCCGTATTACTTTCGCAATCGTCCGGGATAGTCTATGGATCCGCTTTCGGATGTGCTGTCGCTGCTGAAACTGCACAGTTATGGGTGCGGTGGCTTTGATGTCGGTGGAGACTTGTGCCTCCAGTTCCCCAAACACGCAGGTATCAAATGCTACGCCGTTGTTTCCGGTCAAGGCTGGCTGTCGGTAGATGGCGTTCCCGACCCGGTGCAGCTGAAGGCGGGGGACTGCTTCCTGCTGCCGCGTGGGCGGCCCTTCCGCCTTGCGAGCGACCTGACCTTGCCGCCTGTTGACTTCTTCACGTTTCGTGCCTCAAAGAATGGGAGCATCGGCTCGTTCAACGGCGGCGCAGTTTGCTTTCTTGTCTGTGGGCACTTCGCCCTGACCGGCAATCACGCCAGCATCCTGTTGGGGGTGCTGCCGCCGATTGTGCATCTCCAGAAAGAATCGGACAAGGCCGCGCTGCGCTGGTTTATCGAGCGGATGACGGAGGAACTGCGCGAGCCGCAGCCAGGAGGCCTATTGATCGCACAGCACCTCGCCCAGATGATGCTGGTTCAGGCCCTGCGGCTGCATCTGGCGGAAGGGTTGAACGGTGGAGTTGGGTGGCTATTCGCTCTGGCGGATAAACAGATGAGCGCGGCGATCAACGCCATGCACGAAGAGCCGGGGTATCGCTGGACATTACAGGAACTGGCGGAGTGCGCCGGCATGTCGCGATCGACCTTTGCCCAGAAATTCAAAGAGAGGGTGGGTAAGTCACCGATGGAATACCTGACACGCTGGCGGATGCTGGTGGCGGGGGACAAGCTGGTGAATTCGAGCGATCCGGTTTCTGTCATTTCACTGGCGCTTGGCTATGAATCCGAAGCAGCCTTCAGCACAGCCTTCAAGCGGATCATGGGCTGTTCGCCACGGCAATATAGCCGTGGTCAGGCTCCGGCTCTACCTTCCCATAGCGAGGAGGAATCTGCCCTCGCTAATCAGGTCGAACGTATCACACGTTGATATGGCTAAAAAAGATGGAAATAGCCAAATGTATAGACCAAAAACTAAGTCCATCATCCGGAAACTACAAAGGCATGAGCTATGGTCAATTCAGTGTATTTTTATTGACATACATAATCACCTTTGCCCCGCGATTGAAGAGTTTTTTGCTCACCCAAACCCCACTGCTGCACTTAGACTTGCGGGGGCTTTTGCTACCAAGAAGCCACAGGTGTTGGTAAAAAGTTAAAAGCGAACGCTGGGAAAATGAGCGATCGCTTGACTATATCTGCCGAGTATGATGGTTAGTTGCTTGTTCTTAGCATACTATAAACTGTGGATTTGAGAGCATTTGATACAGATTTCGGTGCCAATGCCGATGAATTTGATCTAGTACGCCACGGCGTAAATAAAGCAACCATTTAAAATCCCTAAAAAGCCCATTCCATTATACTTTTGACTTTTGACTTTTGACTTTTGACTTCCGCCTTGCGGTACTAGTTGCTTCGCCCTCTAATACACCCCCAGTAGCTAACCCTGATAGTGTCACCACCACTAAAAACATAGCTACTAACATTGCGGTTGCCACCTTACGCGCTAACGACAGCGATGCAGCCAGGAGGCAGGAGGTAGAAACTATTTTTATCTGATGTTGAGTCTTGCATTTTGTACCTCATTTACTTGCAAACTGCTGTATTTACTATTTAGGGCTTTTAACGGTGTTTTCCCCTGCCCCACTTTCTTGGAAACCCAGATTAAATTAGGCTTTCTTAATTTTGAATTTTGAATTGGTATTATTACCATAGAATTGATGATTGAAGCCTTTGTAAAGTCTTCAACGATCAAAAGATAGAAGCTCTAGTAGCGGATTTTACCTGTAAAAAAAACAAAAGTCTGTATTCAAAGTAAGCTTGTAGCATACAAAACGCTTGTAAGATTTTTATGACTTCCCGGATTCGCTTTTTAATGTGCCCTCCTGACCACTACGACGTGGACTATGTGATTAATCCTTGGATGGAAGGGAATATTCACAAATCATCGCGCGATCGCGCCGTGGAACAGTGGCAGGGACTACATCAAATCCTCAAAGAACACGCCATTGTAGATTTAGTACCACCGGAAAAAGGCTGGCCTGATTTGGTTTTTACTGCCAACGCTGGCTTAGTTCTGGGCGATAATGTCGTCCTCAGTCGCTTTTTGCACAAGGAACGTCAGGGAGAGGAACCTTACTTCAAGCAATGGTTTGAGGGAAATGGTTATACAGTCAATGAACTTCCCAAAGATTTGCCCTTTGAGGGAGCAGGAGACGCACTGCTAGATCGGGAAGGACGCTGGTTATGGGCGGGATACGGTTTCCGCTCGGAATTAGATTCTCACCCTTATCTAGCTAAATGGCTGGATATTGAGGTGCTATCCCTACGATTAATAGACGAACGTTTCTATCACCTAGATACCTGTTTTTGTCCCCTAGCAAATGGCTATTTGCTTTACTATCCCGGTGCTTTTGATTCTTACTCCAACCGCTTAATTGAAATGCGAGTCGCACCAGAAAAGCGAATTGCAATTGAAGAGGCTGATGCAGTCAACTTCGCTTGTAATGCGGTAAATGTGGATAGCATCGTCATCATGAACAAAACGAGTGATGCTTTGAAAACCCGTCTTGCGGATGCAGGTTTCCAAGTGCTGGAAACGCCGCTTACGGAATTTCTCAAAGCTGGTGGTGCAGCTAAATGCTTAACTTTGCGGGTGACAGAACCAGTTAGAGATGAAATTCATGCCAATGTCTCGGTAGAAAGCCGCGTCATTCGCATGGAAGGACATTTGCTAGATGCTGGCTTAATTAACCGCGCTTTGGATTTGATTATAGATGCTGGGGGAAGTTTCAAAGTCCTGAATTTCAACTTGGGAGAACAACGGCAAAGTACCTCAGCCGCCGAGGTGAGAGTATCAGCACCATCCCATGAGGTGATGGAAGAAATCATCTCCCGGTTGATTGAATTGGGTGCTGTAGATTTACCCCATGATGAGCGAGATGCCAAACTAGAGCCAGTAATTCAAGATGGCGTTGCACCTGATGATTTCTACGTCAGTACCATTTATCCCACTGAAGTGCGAATTAATGGTCAGTGGGTGAAGGTGGAAAATCAACGCATGGATGGCGCGATCGCTATTACTCAAACTTCCACAGGTTTAGTTGCTCGGTGTAAAATCCTTCGCGATTTAAAAGTTGGCGAACAGGTAATTGTAGACGTTTTAGGTATCCGCACTATCCGCAAAACTGAATCGCGGGAACTCCGCAGCACTCAAGAATTCAGCTTTATGTCGGCGGGAGTTTCCAGCGAACGGCGCGTGGAATTAGTCGTTGAACAAGTGGCTTGGGAATTGCGTAAAATCCGCGATGCTGGTGGTAAAGTAGTTGTCACGGCTGGCCCTGTAGTAATTCACACTGGTGGCGGCGAACACTTGGCGCAACTGGTTCGGGAAGGATATGTACAGGCTCTGCTGGCTGGTAATGCGATCGCAGTTCACGACATCGAGCAAAATATCATGGGCACTTCCTTGGGTGTAGATATGAAGCGGGGTGTCGCCGTGCATGGTGGACACCGCCATCACCTGAAGGTAATTAATAGTATCCGCCGTTATGGCAGCATTCCCAAAGCTGTGGAGGCGGGAGCAATTAAAAGTGGCGTCATGTATGAATGCGTCCACAATAATATACCTTTTGTGCTTGCGGGTTCGATTCGGGATGACGGGCCTTTGCCTGATACCCAAATGGATTTGATTCAAGCACAGGAGCAATATGCCAAACACCTAGAAGGTGCAGAGATGATTTTGATGCTGTCATCGATGCTGCACTCCATTGGCGTGGGAAATATGACCCCGGCAGGTGTGAAAATGGTATGTGTCGATATTAATCCAGCTGTGGTGACTAAGTTAAGCGATCGCGGTTCTGTAGAATCGGTGGGTGTGGTGACGGATGTGGGATTATTCCTCAGTCTGTTGATTCAGCAGTTGGATAAGTTGACAAGTCCTTATGTAAATAAGGTAGGTTAAGAGAACGAACCGCGAAGACGCAAAGGGCGCGAAGAAAGGAAGATGACAAGAGTAGCTTTTAGTGAAGAGTTGCAGATTAATTGGGTCAGTTTTATAGCTGATTTCTTGTTGGTAGGGATGGTTTTTGGCCCGCCTATCGCTCCCTTTTTGGCTGCGTCTGGAGTGTCTTTGCTTCCTGGGATTGCGGACATCATTTATTTCATGGGTAATCATGTCTGTCCGCAACCAAATATGGGGTTAGATTTAGCACCACCGTTTATTATGGCTGTGTGTATGCGCTGCTACGGCACTGTCACGGGTTTGCTAATTACTCGTCTGCTGTATGGCGTAACTGGTGGTAAAGGATTTTACTGGTTAAATCAGTATGGCGGGAGTGGTGCAGTTTTAGCAAGTGTGCTGATGATGGCTTATCCTTTGGAATTGGCAGCACAGATTTTTGGTTTGTGGAGTTTTAATAACTATCTGGTTACGCCTTTTGGGTTAATTACAGGTTTGGCGTGGGGATTGTTTACTATGCCGATCTTCCACGGGTGGCATGGTGCTAAGACTAGCTTGACCCAATTGTAGATTTTATCGCACAACTTTATAGAGTGGATTAATTTTTGTCAGCCGATGCAATGGCATTGTGAGTTGAAACAATGCCATTGTCAGCTGAAACAATCGCATTGCAAGCCGAAACAATCGCATTGCCGTAGGTTGCGTTTAAATAGCACAGCAATGCAAATACAAAAATGCAAGAGGATAATAAAAGCACCCCACCTCGGTTTTAGCTTGCGTTAACGTTAGCTAAGGTGGTGAAGAAGATAAAAGAGCGATCGCATATAGAGTTGAGTGTGTTAATTTTTGCTAGCTCATGATGCGACTAACTTTTTACGGCTGGGACGCTTGTACTCTGATTTTTTCTTCAATCCAACCGCTTGGGCTTGATCGCTATTTAATCCATATTGCCCGCGCACAACTTCTTTCATGGCTAATACCGCATTGTGAAATTCCCATTCTGCTAATCGCGCAGCATCAGCAGCAGCACGGTATAAAGCTAATTTCTCGGTTTCGGCTTGTTGCTGTGTCAACATAGCTTGATAAGCTTGCTGTAAATTTGCAGCAGAGGCATCAGCACGGTTTGTGTCGTATGTACTGATGGTTTGCAAACCATGCCATGAAGTCACATCTTCACTAATTAATTGAGGGCGCAAACGGCGTGTTGTATCTTGGGTAGACATATCAATATACTCTTGTAAGGTACATATTTAATGTGCCCATTACAACTCTAAAACTAACAGTAAGGTGAGATTTTTAGATAAAACAAGGTTAGGGAAGGGATAAGCTGATTTTTGCATGTCGATGCATCAAAGTTGCGAGTCAATGCAATTAAGTTGCAAGTCGATGCAACTTAATTGCAAGCCAATACATCCAAGTTGCAAGTTAATGCATTTAAGTTGCAGGTTGATGCATCTAAGTTGCAGGTCGATGCATCTAAGTTGCAGCAGCAAGCTTGTCGGCTGAACAAACTAGTTGCCCAGCCTATATACTAAACTTCTTGCTACACTTGAACAATAAAGTCAGTAGCTGTTAAAGTTGGCGCACCAGTCAAAGTCGCAAATTGACCGCCACTGCCAAAACCAGCCGCGCTGCCATTTGGGTTGTAGAACAACTGCCCACTCACAGCGTCGTAGACAATTTTCGCCGTGCTAGTCGCCGCTGAAGAAGTTATTTTAAAATCACTGGCGTTACTAAAACCTGTTCCCGGAATAGAGGCAAGAGTATTAAAGGTAGTCTTATCTAAGACAATCTTGTCAGCTTGGCAGTGTTTGAAATCACTAATGGTATCTACACCAATAGCAGTCAGGACAAAGGGAGCATTCGTATTGTAAAGGAAGCGATCGGCACCGGCACCACCAATCAGGGTATCATTGCCTGCACCGCCAACGAGGATATCATTACCAGCTAATCCATTGATGATGTTGTTTCTAGCTGTGCCGGTAAGGACATCTGCATTCGGAGTTCCCGTCAGGTTGAGGGGAGTAATTGTGCCGTAGACATTATCATTATTGGTGGATGTCCCGGCATCATTAGCTGCACGGTTGCCACTGAAGGTAGGATTATTTACAGCCGTAACAGTTGGCAGGACAGTTGGCATTCCTTGGTTATTGCCGTTGGTATTGGTGAGGGACTGGATGATAAAAATCCCCCCACCCAAGCCAAGACCTGAGTTACTCTCACTCGCAGTGCCGCCTGTAGCCGTGTTATTGGTAAAGCTAGTCTTGCTGAGGGTTAAAGAACCACTGCGGACAAAAATCCCACCCCCCAGTCCCGCACCACCGCCGCCGGCGTTTTTGTAGTAGCCGCCGTTGCCGCCGCCGAAGGCGCCGTCGCCGGGGCTGCTGTGGCCGTAGTTGCCGCCGCCGCCGCCGCTGCCGCCGCCGCCGAAGCCGCCGTCGCCACCGAAGCTGCCGTCGCCGCCGCCGTAGTAGCTGTAGCCGCCGCCGCCGCCGAAGCCGCCGTCGCCGCCGTCACCGCCGATGACCTTGAGGCCACCGACGCCGAAGCTGCCGAAGCTGCCGAAGCTGCCGTCGAAGCCGTAGCCGCCGCCGAAGCCGCCCAAGCCGCTGCCGTAGCCGCTGTAGACGTTGCCGTGATTGCCACCTTGGGCTGTGTTCTTACTGAAAGCGACATTCGTTAAAGAAACATTGCCATCATAGATAAACAAGCCACCGCCCAGTCCAGCACCGGCGCCACCGATGCTACTATCTCCGCCTTGGGATCGTCCGTTGGTGATCGTCAAGTTAGAAATATCAACGCTTCCCGACAAGATAAATAAGGGGCGCACGTCGCCGTTGTCGTTGATGCCGTTGTTATTGGCATCGCCGCTGATTTTGTGGTTGTTACCCACAATCGTGATATTGCTGTTCACCAAGGTTTTCGGCACAGAGGTGACGCGGACATCGCTATCAATGGTAATCGTGTCATTCCCTGCTAGTTGGTTGGCTTGGCGAATTGCATAACTGAGGCTGCCTTTAGTGTTGCCGGTGCCGTTATCTGTGGCTTGGTTGACGATGAAATTTGTCATTTGATTTTTTACGAATGTTGTAGGTAAATGAGCAGTTATTTGTCAGACGCGTTATGCCTCTAGCTCGAAGCAGCATCACAGATTTTCAAAGCTTGATTAACTCACCGCTTCTACTGGTTGAGCCACAATCACATTTGCCAGACTATTGCTAGGGTTCTTCCAAAAAGACAACCCATCATATTGAGTAAATAAATCCGGCGGTAAAATTGTCAGTCGCGGTTGAAACTCGACTTTGGGACGCACATGATGTAATCCTTTGGTATTCAAGCGATTATCAAACTCCAAAGCTTCGTATTCCACATTGGCAAAATCATGCTCAAAGGGTTCCTCTTCTAAAAATTGATAAATCAGCGATATGGTTTTATCAGGTGCTTGGGTTAATAAGTCATAGTCCACCAAAAGTAAGGACGCACTGTATTCGCTATAGAATGCTTCTTTGAGGGCGTTGTAAGCAAACCCCACTAACCGTCCCCCTTGACTCAAGGCTTCGGTGCGCGTGTAAACTGTAGACCGTTCACCAGCGTTATTAAACATCCGCGACACATCAAAAGCATTTTTTCTAATCAGCCGTTCGATGCTATCCATAATCCAAGCGACATTCCGCACGCAGCAAATCACCTTTGAGGTAGGAAATAGCTCTTGAATTAAGGACAACTTGCTACACCACAAACGATTAGTGTCAAAGATGACTTCTTTATCAGCTTGCGACTGGTAAAATGTGGAAAAAATAGCTAAGGTTAATGCCCGTTTTTGCTCAGGGGTGATGAAGACGGAAAATTCATTGTCTTCACTCATGGCTTCCAGCATTCGGTTCACCAGACTACCCACAGGGCTAGACATACTGGCGTGAAACCGGGGGTTTTGCCGCAGTAAGGCTCCGAGTAAGGTAGAACCGGAACGAGGTAAGCCGGAGATCAAGTGGATTTTGGAAATCATTTGGTTATAAAAATCCTGCACCTGTGGGCTTTAACCGCAGAGACAAAGCGATCGCCCAAATTTTGCTTAATCATTAGCGCTATGAATTGTACAGTCATCACCTTGATCAATGCAATTAACTGAGCAAGGGACAAAGAGATGTGTTAGCGCTGCTGGCTTTAAGATTGAGTAATGAAGCGATCGCTCAACGAATAAAACTGAGTACTTCTATGATCAGGCATCATGTCAGCCAGGTATTAAATAAGTTAGGAGTAATAAACCGCACTGAAACTGCAACTACAGCAGTGCGAGTTGGATGTGTTTAATATTGTAGGACTTACGCAGTGAAAACCTGAAACCTCGATCCCCCCTAACCCCCCTTAAAAAGGGGGGGATCTGAAAAGCCCCCTTTTTAAGGGGGTTGGGGGATCTATTCTGCGTAAGTCCTATATTGGTAAAACACCAAGTTATTTCTAAACAATTTCTTATATTGCAAAGTTTTAAGATAATTAATTTTGGTCAAGCCAGCAAGCGATACCTACGGTGGGCTACGCCAACGCTATTACTCTTGTGACGCCAGCAAGGTGTTTAATTTTTGCAGGTCGATGCAACTATGTTGCAGGTCGATGCAACTATGTTGCAGGTTGATATAACTATGTTGCAGGTTGATATAACTATGTTGCAGGTCGATGCAACTATGTTGCAGGTTGATGCAACTAAGGTGCAGCCTAGTAGGGAAGGGAAAAATTCAAAGTTTTATTAACTCACAGCTTCTACTAATCCTAAAACTTGTTGGTGCAAAAAGTTGCAGTGCTAGCGATCGCTAGTACTGTAAATACTAGCGATCGCCCCGTGTTTGTTATCGTTATCGTCTTATATTGCCTGTACCTACCTCAACCTTCTGCGCTCCTTCAACGATTTGGTAAAGTTTGTGTTCAAGTTTTTGCATACATGCTGACCAATCAAAGTCAAGTATAGAGGGGCGAGCGTGTCTAGTCATATCTGCTTTCAAACCGGGATTTTCCAGAATCGCAATTACCTTTTGGGCAAAGTCTGTAGGGTTGTTAGGTTGGGCAAGGAAACCGTTACGACCAGGAAATACCTGTTCTGAGGTTGACGGTGCAACAACAGCAACCAGAGGGGTTCCAGACGCTAGCGCTTCGTTATTTGTCGTGCAGAAGTTCTCGGTGACGGAGGGGTTGACAAAAACATCTGCTCTAGCAAACCAACCTAGAAGTTCCGTACCGTGAGATTCACCCCATACAGTAATACCCGCTCCAAACTTTTTAGCACGCTGACGGATCTCTTCATCTAACGGCCCACTACCAACAATCACCAGATGCACATCAGGAATTTTGGCAGCTATGACTGGAAAGATATCAAGTAATTGGTTGACATTCTTTTCGGGGGTGATGCGTCCGACAAACAACAGAGTTGGTCGGTTATCATTGGGAATTGGATCGTAACAGATATTTCGCGGGTGAAATTTTTCGCAATCGATGCCTTGATAAGCGACGTATTCAGCGCGTTGGCATTTCAGTTCTTCGTATTTAGTCAGTTGTTCTTTAGAAGAGAAGTAATTGAAGTTATAAGACTCACTAAACTGCTTAACTAAAAGGGGAATAATCGGACGAACCAAATTAAAGAAGCGATCTCCAAAGTAATATTTGATATATGCAACAATATCTGTATGGAAGAGTGATATTATTGGCGTGCCTGTTCGTCTTGCGTATTGAGTGCCGATAGGGCGACCATAACCTTGCAAGAAAAATGAGTATAAACCTCTCATTTGCGCTGCTTCTTCAACCACGATAATATCAGGCTGAAATTTCTCCAGCAACTTGGTATCGCTCCAATGTCGATAGTTCAACGGTTGAGGAAGAGACTTGTAGAATACCAGTGGTTCTGTAGGGAATGCGTAAGCAGAGAAATTGGGAAAAGATTGAATTTCCTCTAAACCTGGCATGGGGCGATCGCCAACATTTTTGGGGTAGCGATCGTTGATTTGGGGATGGATTAGAAAAACCTCATGTCCCTGTTCTAGCAACCAACGAACTCGTTGGTGAACTGCAACGGAAACACCAGTTAAGAAAGGAGCGTATAACCCTGTAAACAGTGCAATGCGAAGTTTTTGCTTAGTCATAATAAAGGGGAATATTTCACAAAATTGCTGGTTGTTAACTTAGGATTTACGCAGCAAATATTTGATGAACATCCTGATTATTTGGCTCATAAATTCCCGTTAATACAGTTAGACTAATGATTTACGCCTTGTCAAATAGCCGAGATTGTCGATTTTGAAGTAGATGTTTATAAATCTGGATTGAAACTATCAAAACATCCAAAATGCTAAGTCAAAATTCCCCTTAATGCATTTGTCTAAACCCTTGCCATTAATGCAAATCCATTTTGGTATTCAACAAGTAAAAGCGGATCTTTTGACAAGGGTTATAGCTAACATAGTTGTACTAAATATAAGATAATACAATTTCAATAATAGGGAATGTTTAGTGTAATAACTTTCATGCCCTAGTTGATATTTAGCAATTTAATTCAAAGAGAAACCTTGCTATTAATAGGCTGATCCAACCATTGATAAGGGCGATATTCCACCAGATGGACATTCCACGGCCCTTTAACGCGATAGCTGACACCGCGCCAGGTGACTGTTGATGTCCACAGGGATGATAGCATCGCTAACCCATAAACCCACTGTGTCAGGGGAATCGCAATCAACATTTTGATAATTGTAGCAACTGATAATTTGGCGATCGCCTGGTCATTAGAGCGAACCATTCGCTGTATCTCTAATTCCAACACCAGCATCATCAAGAGTAATCCGACAGTGTAGACTCCATAGCAGACTAAGAACAGAGCCGCAGCTTCCCATTTTGCCTCTAACAACGACTCTAGAACTAAAATAATCAGTAGAGTCGGAAACAAAATGCTAGAAACAGCTTCACTAACCAGAGCCAACCAACGGGGATGATACAGTCGAGAAAAAAGCATAAGGCGCTTGAGATAGTCTATTAAGTTGAATAAATCAGTCTCTTCACGATTGACTATTAGCAGCGAAGGCACAAACTTTACCTGAAAACCATGTTTTTTGAGGATATTGTGCATCATGAAATCTTCGCCTAAAGCTTGTCCCCATTTATCTAGCAGTTCTGTTTGGCGAAGTACTTCTGTTTTCACAGCCAAAGTTCCACCCCAAGGAATTTGGAAGATAAACATTTGCACTACTGTGGACACATTGCCGACGTACCGCACTAAAGAACCCCAATACCTGCCTGTCGGTACGTACCAACGATTGCCGGTTGTTGCGCCGACTTTCGCATCACCTAGAGGACTGACTAATTCTCGCAGCCAATTTAAATGAACTATAGTATCAGCATCTACTAAAGCAACCACCTTATAAGAATCGTCTAGATCGCGAATAGCTTGGATTAAAGAACTGCATTTGAGACTACAACTGTTGCGTACTATTCTCAAAGGGCTGATTTGAACATTAGTCGCTTCTTGCTCAGTGATGGTTTCACTAGCAATTTTCCAAGCGGGATCTTCGTGACTATCAACGATTAATTTTAAATCATACTGTGGATAGTTTTGATTTAGGAGCGATCGCAAACATCTAGGCAAAAACGGATCGGCTCCGCGTAAGCAAAGAATTACTGCTGTTTTGGGTAACTGATCGTCTGGTAATAAGTTTTTTTTAGACGAGCGCAGATACCATATAAAGACAAGCGTGAAACACACCTGAATAACCAGCCAACTCATCAAAGACTTAGACAGAAATATTGCCAAATCTTCCATTAAATTTTTAGTCTCCGACAGAATGAGGGATTGGGCATTAAAAAGTAAAAAGTAAAAAGTAAAAGGGCAAAAGATTCTTTTCTATTTACTTTTGCCTTTTACCTTTTAACTTCCTCTCCCCAGTTGCCTTTACGAATCAAGCGAATATTTCATCATGATGTTAACTGTTGTATTTTTGTTTACAACAAAACTGGCATCACGAAACTTTGGTGTACCTGTTTGTATGGACACAGTTGGATTTTTAGAAATCCCAAAACCTTCTTTGGGAATACCGAAAAAGTCTTTATTGAGTTTGCGATCGCCATTTTGATCGTCAACCACAGCGACAGCATAAGTTCCAGGTTTCAAACCGGAGAATTCTTTTTTTACCGAACTGCCATTAATCTTAGCGCAGCCACTTTGAGCTTCACTACTACTACTCATAGGAAATCCTTTTTCATTTGCATAAACTCGGAAGCAAATCTCACCTTTTTGGTGATGTATTCCATTTACTACAACACTAAGTGTTGTAGTTGGCTCTGCGTTCACTGTTTTCGCAAAGCTGATGCTCACTAAAGTAGCAAGCAAAACATGAGATAGTTGAGATAGTTTCAGCATAATTTTGTAGTCAGAATAGGTGATTTTGGGGCTGATAAAAAGCTGCGTTAGTCAACCTTTATTTGCGAACTGATTCTTTGAAAGTATGACTTGCTCCTCTTTAATTGATGCTGGGTTCCAAGCTTTCCAAAGTTTTTGCAACGCCATTAGCAAATCTTTCAGCAAAAGATATTCTGTCCCTTTTAACTGCTGATACAGACTTATATGACAACACAGCCGCTCATATAAACTCAGGGGACAACACCAGATGGAGAGTATATACTCCCAAATCATTCTCCAATGTGGCAATAAAATTTTTCCTTTCTTTGCTGAATCAAACCACACTGTATACGCATAAAAATCAGGCAGCATACTCAAGAAGGATTTTTGATTTTTATTTGTTAACAACAAATAATTGGGAAAAAACATACTCATTGATTGTTGCGGATGACTTCTGACGAAAAACAGGTATTCAGGAATTTCATAAAACCTACCGAGAATACCAAGTCTTAACAAGAGAATTCCATCTGCATTACCATAACCACCCATAGGCAGTATCTTTTTCAAAGCACTAGCACGAATTACCCCGTAACATTGATAACATAAGTGCTTAGTCAGCAATTCGTGAAAACGCTCGTGTGGTTTTAGTGCATCTGCCTTGACTTTGATATCGTAATTTTGGATAAAATTCCCCTGTTCATCAATGAAATATGCCTGGGAGTGACACAAGATTATGGTAGGATCTTGGTCAAGTACGTCAACACACTTCTTGATAAAATCTGGAGAATGTAGATCGTCATAGGCTGCCCATTTAAAATACTCACCCGAAGACAGTTTCAAGACGCGATCAAAGTTACCAGCACAACCGATGTTCTTGTCATTGCGGTAGTAACAAATACGCTGGTCTTGCTCGGCATAAGCTCTACAAATTTCCTCAGTTTTATCTGTAGATGCATTATCTGAAATAATTAGCTCAAAATCTTCAAAGGTCTGAGCCAAGAGTGAATCTATGGCTTCTTTGATAAATTTTTCACCATTGTATACAGGTAATCCGATGCTCAATCGTGGCTGATTGTTACTCATAGAAAACAAGAATTCGGAAAATCTGTGGATTAGTTTATGCTTAATCGTAGTTAGGTAGATGCAACATAAAAATTCAGAATTCAGAATCCAGAAGTCAGAATTAAGAATACTTTGATACCAAGCTTAATGATTTCAAGTAAATCCAGTGTCTTCTAGCTTATTCATTTTGCAATCATTCTGAATTCCGACTCGTCACACCTGAATTCCCAAAAATATGTGAACTATTTCATCAAGCTTTGAATATCTGTTTTTTGCAGCCATTCATGTGTTTGCTGCATTCCTAATTCTAGGTCAACTACTGGTTTGTAATTTAACAGATTTTGGGCTTTGGCAATGGAACAAGCGTAAGGACGAGTCATAAAATCTATAGACTCTGGTAGAATATCAACTTTTTTCCGAAAAAGCTTTTGTCCTTGAACACGTAGCTTTAGAAACAACTTGATTTCATCTTTCGATAATGAAAGGGGTGCTTGTAAATCTTCCATTGCTGCTAAACGCATAAAATACTCTTTCCACGAAGTTTCTTGTCCATCAGTGATATTAAATATTTCACCGTAAATTTCTTTTTCTATTGCGAGAAAGATGCCATCAATCAGGTTATCTATATATACATGATTGATTACTCCTTTAGCATCATTGGCGCAAGCAAATAATTTTTGGCGCATCATCAGAATTGGTCTGACTATCCAGGGGATACTTCCTGGACCGTAAACATCTCCGGCTCGAATAATGATGATGCCAAAATCTGGAGGATTATTCAGTTCTAAGACTGCTGTTTCAGCTTCTATTTTAGTTTGACAGTAGGGATTATTTTCGCCAGATAGTGGCCCGGATTCTGTAACACCATTAGGATAGTTGAAACCGTAAACCATCACACTGGAAAGATGCACAAATGTTTTGACACCAGACTGTTTAGCGGCTTTAGCCATATTGACAGTACCGCCAACATTCACATCACGAAAATGCTTAATTGCACCAGCTTCTTCCGCAATTTGCTCTGTATGTAAAACGATATCTACTCCCTGACAAGCCTTTTGAGCAATAGTAGAATCGGTGATACTACCAATAATTACCTCTACACCTAAATTCTGTAATTGTTTGTTCTGTGCTGTAGAACTTTGTAGTCCGCGAACCTTCATCCCTTGCGCTATGGCTAACTCGGCTGTACGCAAACCGACAAATTCATTAATCCCAGTAATTAGGAGAGTTTTGTCTTTGAGGTTCATAAAATCGAAATTATTGTTAAATAGGTGAATTTGAGTTTTTAGATAAAAGACTTGAAGTAACACCAAATCTGAGTTTTGGTAAATACTTTTAATCTAAAATCTAAAATTGGTATAAGAAGAAATTTTCTGTAGAGAGGCTGCACTAATACTTAGCTATCAGTATCTATCGTGGCAAAATAAATTGATTATTTTACTGCTAGTAATCATTTAGAAAATATCTCCTGGATCTGCGGAGCGGAGTTTGTTGATAGCAAGTGCTCCTGATGTTATACACATTAAAACTGTTGAAGTTAAAACAATTACTGCATTATTAGTGGTCATAATTATTGGCAGCTTAGTTGCTTCCGCTGCAAAACTATATAACAAGACAGAAGTAATAAATCCTGGGATATAACCTAAGATTGCTAAAATCAAAGCTTGCTGAAATACCACATTTAATAAATAGCTATTGGCATAACCTATGGCTTTTAAAGTGGCGTAAGCAACGAACTGTGTAGCAATATTGCTGTAAAGAATTTGATAAACAATAACTACACCAACAACCGCAGCCATTGTTAACATCAAGTTAAGAATAAAACCAATGGGTGTTCTGACAGCCCAATATTTTTTTTCAAAATCAATAAAGCCTTGACGTGTAAAAACTTGGACATCATTAGGCAAACTTGCTTGTAAATTTTTCAGTACTGTTTCTGCATTAGTACCAGGTTTGAGGGAAATCAAACCAATATCTATCATCTCTGCTGGACGAGTATTAGGATTTATCCTCAAGAAAGTTGAGTCACTAACAAGTAAATTACCATCTACCCCAAAGGAAGGCCCTAAGGTGAATAAGCCACCAATTCTCACTCTATAACCAATTAATGAATTGAAGGGAAATATTTCAATTGTCTGTGCAGTATCTCCCGCATTAAATTTTTCAGCTATTGGCCCAAACTCTGGGCGAGAACCCCGGTCAAAAAGCATAACATCGGGAGTTTTGAGTTTATCTAAATTTTTCTCAACTTCTGGGATGTTCATCACAGGTTTACCTGGATCGAAACCAATAACATATATTGAATATTTCTCACTAGTTGCCGGATTTTTAAGTTTGGCAAATTGCAAATACATGGGGCTAACTGACTCTACACCATCAAACCCCAAAGATTGGTATAAACGAGTCCGTGAAAAACTTTGATTTGAGGTCAAAGATTTATATTGCGAACTAACTAAAAATAAATCTCCTTTGAGATTCTGATGGACTGCGGTTGCACTAGAATAGAGGGCATCTTGAAAACCAAGTTGCACAAACATTAGCAGCACAATAAAACCAATACCGGCTACAGCTACTAATAAACGAACTTTTTGCTGGGCTAGCTGTAGCCATGCTAAAGGAATTTTGAAAATCATGGATTTATTTATTATTTGTCATTTGTCATTTGTCATTGGTCATTTGTGAATGACTTATGCCCGATGACTAAATATGAATGGCGACATCCACTTGTAAGTTAGTTAAACGAGCGACCTTTTGACTATCTGCGGGATTATCGATGGAGATTTTCACTTCAACTATTCTGCGGTCTGTATCTGAACCAGGGTTTAGGCTAAAGATGTTTTGCCTGTCAACTTGCCAACCAATCTCTTTTACAGTTCCTTTTATTGTTCCAGTAAATGCAGTGCTGTTAATTGTGGCTTTTTGTCCTACACGCACTTTTTGAACATCGGTTTGATACACCTCTGCAATCACATACATTTGAGATGTTTTACCTATCTCAGCAAATCCTCTATTGGTGCTGATTACTTCTCCGGTTTTGGCGTGAATTTTCAAAATTTTGCCATTTATGGGAGATTTAATGTAACTTAAATCCAAGTCGGCTTTTGCTTGTTGAACAGAAGTTGTTGCACTGTTAACTTCGGTTTGTGCTACTTGAACATCTACACTACGCACTTCACTAATACTGGTGAGTTGCGCTTGTGCTTGCTTGCGTTGTTCTTGGAATGTGTCTTGAGTCCGCTTGAGGGTGGCTTGAGCTTCTGTTAGCTGCTGTTGTGTAGTCTTTAGTTGCAAAGCTTTGGTATCTGCTACAGAAGCCGCGATCGCACCTCGTTTATATAATTGCTGATAGCGATCGTTCTCAGCTTGAGCGTTGTCTACTTCCGCCTGGATGCGGTCGATTGTCGCCTGTTGTGTAGCAACGTCCCCTTTATATTGTGGCTCTAAACGGGCGATCGCAGCCTTTTGAGCATCGACATCTCCGGTTTTAGCTCCAGATTTCACCTGCGCTAGTTTAGCTTTGGCAACTTGCAGTTGGTCTATAGCCTGTTGTAATGCGGTTCTAGAACGACCATAATTTTCGAGATAGGCCAATAATTGCCCTGCTTTAACCGCATCTCCTTCTTTCACCAAGAGTCTATCTACTCGCACCCCATTATTAGAAGTAGGAGCAGTCAAAGTAGTAATTTCGCCTTCTGGCTCTAAACGTCCCAAGGCTGTCACGGCAACTTTCGCAGGCGTGGCAGCTTTGGGAGGGTTTGCTGGCGCTGTCACAACTTTCGCTTTAGACCAATAGGGTGTCAAACTATAGAAAGCGATTAATCCAGCTGCTAAAGTGAGAGAAGCTGCTAAAATTACTTGCGATCGGCCTACGGGTTTTGTGAATAATCGACTTTCTTTATTTACTGCCATATTTTCATTCCAATTCTACTTTTTTAGGGAATATCCTGGTTATATTTAGTTGATTAGAATAGACTCATCCGCAAATTACCAAGAGGGTTTTTCCTCTGGGTTTTCTACCTTAAATCAAGTGGATGGGTCTAAATTGGTTTTATATGAATTGTTGTACGCTTTTACCGCCCAAACTTACTATTGTGGCGTGAAAATTAATGGCGTGTTACTTCAAAGCTTCCTAAGTTATATCCTATTTTCTCATCTAATCCCGTAGCGTAAAATACAATAGCGCTAGTCAGAAAACTTAACTTTTAAAAATAACGAAGCGCTAATAAAAATGAGATCAAAATCTGGATAAACTTGTTATCAAGTATGCACTAAAAGTTGATTTTTGTCAACTAATTTAATTTGCATAAGTCTTGATTCTCTCACTAAAATATTTCATCATAGTAAGATTAAGTCCTGAGAAAATGTACCGATCGCTAATCTCTTGTCTAGCAATTGAATACCTATAAATAGTTGGTGATTAAGCAGATTTGATATTACTAACAGATTATTACGAGCGAGGTTGTGTAATATAAGACATTATTATAGCGATTTCTAGTTGGGGTAATTGATGAATTGCCCTTACTTAAGCTATTAGCGCTGTAAGGGACTTGCAAAGCGGGTTCGTTGGTAGATGAGATGCAAAATCTGAGCTTTGTTTCGGTTTACTTTTTACTGAAGATTCATTTAACCTATATTATGTTTATCAAGCAACATATTAAAAATTAATATTTGCTTTATAAATAACTACTTTGTTTCTTAACTTGACTTATATTAAAAAATAACCAAAAACTTTGACTCAATTATGATGCTTCTCTGAGAAATAATACTTGTAGTTATTCAATTTATCTATGTATTCATTGGATTCTTACTTACTAGACAACAGATTTGTAGTGTTAACCTAATCAAGAGAATATTTATGTTTAACCCGTAAATGTCAAAATCTATCACATATTTACATAGTCATAAATTATACTATTATTCTGAATTTTATTCAAAATTTATATCAGTAAGAGTATATGGTTATTTATAAAATAACTTTAAAGGAATGATTTAGTTTTTGTAAAGTATGTTAGTGTTTTTATTAATTCAATGCTTTAAAGTGGTTATAGAAACTAGTTATTTAATTGATATTTTTAAATTAAAAATAACTAAAGATAACTGCGTTGTCATTACCTAGCGATCGTTTAATTAATTTTTCAATTTGCATAAACTCGGATTAAAGGTGGTGTCTTTTCTGTAACGAACTTGTCAACTTTACTGGGTCAAATCCCATAAAATATATTATCCCGGACGTTGAAACTAGCTATGACATTAATTGAGACACAGAACATTGTTATTAACACCAGATATGTCGCTGTGTTTAGGCTAGATAATCAAACGGGTTCGGATGAAAAAACGTTTCTGTTTCCCTAGCTACTCCTCAGTTTTCTTCGCTCCAGTAGGATACCATTGCTCAAAATCTCTACTATTACAAATGGATTGAATTCACTGGTCAAGCAGCTATTACACTCCAAGACTATTTTACTAGTTTTAACAACGTCATCGACCGTGCCAATTTTGGATTTTGATTTTTTTGGTTTATCCTCCACTTATTGTGGGTAAAACAAATCTAAAAGATGCTCGTAACTACGCCTGATTACTCACTAACGCAAATCTAAAATCCAAAATTGGTTCACCTATTGCCACAATATCAAGAGTCTAGCGTTGTCTAACATTTTTTAGCGATCGCAGTGTGCCAAAATCGCCTATAAATCTAAGGCTTTGTCAGGGCAGTATGTGTCGTGTGGTGTCGATTTGGAGAAAAGCATTTAGCACAGATAGGATAGCTAGCTGCTTTACAAGATGAGAGATTTTCATTATTTAGTAGGCAACAGAAATTACTGTAGCTACACAATCCACAGTACTAACTATGCCCTATGTCTGCTTATTCAATTGATACTGCCTTAGCGGAGTTAGAGAGCCTTATCAATAATTGTGAAAAGGCTGTAATGAAGTCTATAGAGGAAAAAAACATGAAATCAGACAAATCAGATAAATCAATGTCAATCAACAAAATTAACAGACAATTACAACACAATCCTATCGCCATTGTTGGGATGGCTTCTCTATTGCCTCAAGCCAGAAATTTGCGGGAATACTGGCAAAATATAGTAAACAAAATTGACTGTATTACTGATATTCCTTCGACTCATTGGAATGTCGAAGATTATTACGATCCAAATCCGAGAACTACCGAAGATAAAACCTACTGTAAAAGAGGTGGATTTATTCCAGAGGTAGATTTTAACCCGATGGAATTCGGTATACCACCTAGCATTTTGGAAGTTACAGATGTATCGCAACTATTAAGTTTAGTGGTTGCGAAAGAAGCGATGGAAGATGCAGGTTATGGCGAAAAACGTGAGTTTAATCGCGAAATGGTTGGGGTAATCTTAGGTGTGGCGATGGCCAAGCAATTAGGAATGCCACTTTCAGCTAGGTTGGAATATCCGATTTGGGAAAAGGCACTTAAAAGCAGTGGTTTATCCGATGAAGATACGCAAAAAATTGTGGAGAAAATCAAAAGCGCTTATGTGAAGTGGGATGAGAACGCTTTCCCTGGAATGTTAGCTAACGTAGTCGCGGGTAGAATTGCCAATCGCCTAAATTTTGGCGGAATGAATTGCGTAGTTGATGCCGCTTGCGCTAGTTCCTTCGGTGCTTTAAAAATGGCAATTAGCGAACTAGTTGAGCATCGTTCTGACATGATGCTAACTGGTGGTGTTGATACTGATAACACCATCATGGCTTTCATATCCTTCAGCAAAACACCGGCTGTTTCTCCTAGTGAAAATGTCAAACCTTTCGATGCTAAATCTGATGGGATGATGCTGGGTGAAGGTATTGGGATGATTGTCCTCAAACGGTTAGAAGATGCCGAACGTGATGACGATAAAATCTATGCCGTAATTAAAGGTATTGGTACTTCCAGCGATGGGCGTTACAAGAGTATTTATGCTCCCCGCAAAGAAGGTCAAGTTAAAGCCTTAGAACGCGCTTATGAAGATGCCGGCTTCTCTCCCGCTACTGTTGGTTTGATGGAAGCACACGGCACCGGTACAATGGCTGGAGATCCGACAGAATTCGGTTCTTTAAAAGACTTCTTTGATGTGCATGATCACAAAAAGCAGCACATCGCTTTGGGTAGTGTGAAATCACAAATCGGACACACAAAAGCGGCTGCGGGTGCGGCGAGTTTGATTAAAACTGCTTTGGCGCTACATCACAAAGTATTACCGCCCACCATTAATATTACCGAGCCGAACCCCAAACTTAATATTAAAAATTCGTCATTCTATCTGAATACCGAAACCAGACCTTGGATTCGTCCAGAAGGGGAAGCGCCAAGACGTGCAGGTGTAAGTTCTTTCGGGTTTGGCGGCACTAACTATCACGTTGTTTTGGAAGAATATGAAGCCGACCAAAACCACGCCTACCGCTTACATAGTGGTGCTAGTGAAGTGCTGTTGTTTGCTCCCACAGTAGACCAATTGTTGAGCAAATCTGAAGAGATTTTAGCTAAGTTGCAATCGCCTGAAGCCAAAACGCACTATGCACAATTAGTCAATGAGTGCAAATCACAACAGATTCCCCTCTCTGCTGCCAGATTTGGATTTGTAGCTGAGAATATCGAAGAAGCTTGCAAGTTGCTACAAACTAGCATTGACTGGCTGAAACACAAAGGAACAGCAGCATCTTGGGAGCATCCCCAAGGGATTTATTACCGTGCTTCTGGTATGGAGTTGGGTGGAAAAGTTGTCTCTCTATTTTCTGGTCAAGGTTCGCAATACTTGGAGATGGGCCGGGAACTGGTGATGAATTTCCCTTTGATGCGTCGTCTTCATGGTTATATGGATAGCCTGTTGCTCAAAGATAATTTGCAGCCGTTGTCAGAGATAGTTTTTCCTCATCCTGTGTTTACAGAGGTAGAAAAAAATGTCCAAATAGCTGCCTTACAACGCACAGAATACGCTCAACCAGCCATCGGGGTGTTGAGTGCAGGGATGTACAGCATACTGCAACAAGCTGGGTTCAAGTCAGATTTTGTGGCGGGACATAGCTTTGGTGAACTGACAGCGCTTTGGGCTGCGGGGGTTTTGAGTACGGAAGATTACTTGTTCTTAGTGAAAGCTAGGGGTCAAGCAATGGCTGCACCCGAAGACCCAGATCATGATGCGGGAAGTATGCTGGCTGTCAAAGAAGATATCAGCAAAGTGGAAGCAGTGCTGAGACATTTTCCGCAAGTTGCGATCGCTAATCAAAATTCTCCAACTCAATTTGTCTTGGCTGGCCCTACCGGAGAAATAGTGAGAGTCAGAGAGGCTTTACACGAGAAAGGATATACAGCTGTATTGCTACCTGTTTCAGCAGCTTTCCATACACCGCTAATCGCCTTTGCTCAAAAATCCTTTGCGATCGCTACTAAGTCGGTCAAATTCCAAAGTCCCAAAATCCCTGTTTACAGCAACGTCACCAGTAAGCAGTATCCCAAGGAACCCCTAAATATTCAAAAAATCCTGGAAACGCACCTCTCCAACTCAGTGCTGTTTAAACAGGAAATTGAAAATATCTATGCAGATGGTGGTACTTGCTTTGTGGAATTTGGGCCGAGGAAAATTCTCACCAACTTGGTAAAAGATATCCTTGGCGATCGTCCTCATATCACTGTATCTTTGAACCCCAGCACTCAAAAGAATAGCGATCGCTCCTTGCGAGAAGCAGTTGTGCAGTTGCGGGTAATTGGTCTGGCTTTGAATAACTTAGATCCTTACCAACTTCCCCAAACTATCCCCCCAATTGAGACGAAGAAGACATTAAATGTCCGTTTAAACGGGATAAACTACAGATCCGAAAAAACGAAAAATGCCTTCGCTCTAGCTTTGCAGGATGGGCATAAAGTCACATTACCCACTCCTGAATATCCTGATGCGGCTCCTTTGTTTAGCAGCCCAGGTGTGACGCCAACTCTCGCTGCGATCGAGACTAACGGACATAAAAAATCCACCCCAGTAATGAACGGTGTGAGTTCTAATATCATCACCCAACCAGAGCAACAAATGAATCCTGTGACCCTTTCACAACCAGCCCAGGAATCTAAGATGCAACCAACGCCAGAAAAACTTACAAATTACCAACAACTTTTAGCAAGTTTAGAATACCTTCTGACACAGTTTCAGGAAAATCAATCTGAGAATCTACAAGTTCACGGTACTTATCTCAACCATCAAATGGAATACGCCAAAGCGTTTTTCCAACTGATGCAGCAGCAGAATTCCTTGTTGAGCGAAAGTAAATCAACAGCCGAAACTGCCAAGATGAAGCTTGTTGTCATGGAAAGCTTAGAGCGTAGCATGATGCAGTTTCATTCCCAACAAGGTGAAACCCTACGCATCCATGAGCAATATCTCCAAGAGCAGTTGGAATATACTAAAAACTTTTTCCAACTCATACAGCAAGAGTATTCTCAAATCATCTCTGGTGAGGGAGTAACCCAACTAACAGAGATAAGCAATGGGGTACGCTATCCGTTCACAGCAGAAACAACTGTTGCTGATGCACCGACCAAGATAGTAGAAAGTCAACCTTTACCTGTAGCCGAGCCTGTAGCTAAAAATGTTACCCAAGAACCTCTCGCGGCTGCTGTAGAGCCTGTAGTTGAAACTCCTGTATCCCCAATACAGACGCGATCAATCGCGTCTCTACCCACTCCCCACTTCGCCACTGTCGAGACAGTAGAACCTGTAGTCGCGCCACCTGTCCCAGTAGTAGAACCCCAAGCCGAGGTTGTAGTTAAAATTAGCTCACCTCCAGTCAACGAAGTTGTTGCATTCACCCCAGAACCAGCACCCACAACTGCTGCACCTGTATCTGGCGCAACCATCGACATTGTTGACTTGGATAAAAATCTCTTAGCCATCACCAGCGACAAGACCGGCTACCCAGTCGAGATGCTGGAAATGGATATGGATATGGAGGCTGATTTAGGGATTGACTCCATCAAACGGGTAGAAATCTTAGGGGCGCTACAGGAAATGTACCCCAACCTACCCAAGCCCAATTTAGAAGAACTCTCAGAAAAACGCACCATCGGTCAAGTTGTAGAGTATCTGCAATCCCATGCTTCCAAAAGTATTACTGTAGAAATTGCAATTCACGAAGTACAACAAGCAACCGAGATTCCAGTAGAGACTGCACCCGTAGTTGAGGTAGTCACTTCACCTGAGACAAGCGTAGTTGAGGTAGTCACTTCACCTGAACCAAGCCTAGTTGTCGCATTCACCCCAGAACCAGAACCCGCTACAAGTGATGAATTTGCCAACTTAGGTGAAACTCTGTTAGCCATCACCAGTGATAAAACTGGCTATCCAGTCGAGATGCTGGAACTGGAAATGGACATGGAAGCCGACTTAGGGATTGACTCAATTAAACGGGTAGAAATCTTAGGGGCGATGCAAGAAATGTACCCCAACTTACCTAAGCCCAATATCGAAGAACTCGGAGAACTCCGCACCATCGGTCAAATAGTCGATTACCTACAGCAGTTGGCTGGAGGTGAAAAAAAAAAGTCTGAACCTGAGTTTGTCCAACAGCAGCCACCGGAATTAGAGCATAATATCCAGCGCCATCCCGTCAAACTCAGAAGCCTACCACAGCCCGATTATTTGGATTTCACATTACCAGAGGGACACATCGGTTTAATCACCGATGATGGTTCCCTCACCACTTATAAATTAACCGAATCCCTAATCGAGAAAGGCTGGAAAGTAGTAGTTATCAGCTTCCCCCAATCGCTGATCGCCCAACAAGCGCCCTTACCCACAGGAGTAACCCGCGTCACCTTAGCAAACTTGAGTGAAGAACATCTTCAACAACAATTACAAGCGATCGCATCTCACTGCGGAGCGATTGGGGCCTTTATCCATCTGCATCCGATGTATGTAGGAAATCACACCGGAAGTATTTCCTATAACGAACAAGAAAAGGCGATCGTCAAGCACGTATTTTTGATGGCGAAACACCTTAAACCTTCTCTAAACGAAGTTGCAAAGCATGGACGTAGTTGTTTCTGCACAGTAGCTCACCTCGATGGAGCCTTTGGGTTAGAATACAAAGTCAACTTCGGTGCGATCGGCGCTGGTTTATTTGGATTAAGCAAAACTCTCAGATGGGAATGGCCAAAAGTTTTCACCCGTGCGATCGACCTAAGTCCCAGACTTGATGCTAAACAGTCAGTACAAAACATCATAGCCGAGCTTCACGACCCCAATCTTTATATCAGTGAAGTTGGATATAGCGCACAAGGACGAGTCACGATTATCGCTGATTAATTAGTTCTTTGATATAGCAGTCTTATTTGAGTTGTGAAAGTTACTGTTTTTAACGAACCGCGAAGGCGCGAAGGGCGCGAAGAAAGGAAATAAACAGAGAATCTCACAAATCTTTTAGGGCTGCTATGGTGCATTCTTCTTACTCCCTTCCTACTACAAAATTACCTATTTATCTTCCTTCGCGTTCTTCGCGTCTTCGCGGTTCGTATAACAAAAAACCCAATTTATGCAGGTATTTACGAGGATTTATGATACAAACATCTCCATCATCTGTCTTTGTCGTGAGCGGCGGTGCAAAAGGGATTACGGCTGAGTGTACTATCAGATTAGCACAGCAGCAACCCTGCAAATTCATCCTCCTCGGTCGCTCTGAACTATTAGAAACCGAGCCAGATTTTGCTCAAAACTCTGATGAATCCGCATTGAAAAAATGCATCATGGAAAATCTTCTTTCTCAAGGAGAGAAGCCCACACCCATGAATGTGCAAAAAATATATAACAAAATTACCTCCAGCCGCGAAATTAAAAAGACTCTAGCCGCAATTGAAAAAACCGGAGCTAAAGCAGAATATATCAGCGTCGATGTTACAGATACGCAGGCTTTACAAGAAAAACTTGCGGCTGCTGTACAACATCTCGGCCCAATTACCGGAATCATCCACGGCGCTGGAAATTTAGCCGATAAGTTAATTGAAAAGAAAACAGAAGATGATTTTGAAAAAGTTTACACTGCCAAAGTTCAGGGATTAGAAAACCTCCTGGCTTGTGTTAACCCTAATCAACTTCAGCATTTAGTTTTGTTTTCTTCAGTAACAGGCTTTTACGGAAATCCTGGACAATCTGATTATGCGATCGCTAATGAAATTCTGAACAAATCAGCCCATATATTTAAGCAAAGCTATCCTTCATGTCATGTAGTCGCTATCAACTGGGGTGCTTGGGATAGTGGGATGGTGACAGCAGAATTAAAGAAGATTTTTCAAGAGCGAAAAATTGAAATAATTCCGATTGCAGTTGGGGCACAAATGCTCGTTAAAGAAATGGATAATACCAATCATGCAACTGCACAAGTTGTTATTGGTAGCCCACTCGTTCCAATGGCGGCGGAGTTAGATTCAGAACTACGAACTTATCAAATTCGTCGCCAAATGACATTGGAGGCTAATCCATTTTTACACGATCATACTATTGCTGGTTCTCCGGTTTTACCCGCAACTTGTGCAATGACCTGGATTATCAATGCTTGTGAACAATTATATCCAGGTTATCGGTTGTTTTATTACCAAGATTTCAAAGTTTTAAAGGGAATTACTTTCAATGAGACATTAGCTAAGGAACATATTTTAGAAATAGAAGAAATTTCCAAAGTTAATCTTGAAAGAATCGAACTTAAAGCAAAAATATCGAGTAAAAATCCAGAAGGAAAAACCCATTTTCATTTTAGCGCTCAACTTAATCTTCAGCGTGAAATCCCAGATGCACCCATCTATGAATCTCTCAATCTCGAACAAGATAATATCATCACCACTACCGGAAAAGATTTTTACCAAAATGGTGGGGCTACATTATTTCACGGCCCCGGTTTTCAAGAAGTTAAAAGAGTTTTAAACATCAGTCCTGAAAAAATTACAACAGAATGTCTTTGGCCAGAACTCAGCGCCCAGCAACAAGGACAATTCCCTGTCCAATGGGTAAATCCTTATACAACTGACTTGAGTATGCACGCCTTATGGATTTGGACACAACACTTTCATGAAGAAGGTTGTTTACCTGGAAAAGTAGAAAAATTTGAACAGTTTAAAATGATCCCACATAACGAAACTTTTTACGTTTCTTGTGAAGTAATAGCTAAGACACCAAGTAGTGCGATCGCAAACTTTATCATACACGACCGCCAAGGAAAAATATACTCAAGAATGCTCGGCGCCCACGCCATCATTTGGTCAATGAAACTACTCCGAAGCTAATAACCTTCCTTTAACACTTAACACCTATAGCATTCCTAAAATCTCTGTGAAATTCTTTCTCTTCTTAGCGTCCTTTGCGCCCTTTGCGGTTCGTTAAAAAAACTAATTTTCACAACTCAAATAGGATTGCTATATCTTGCCACTTCAAAGTTTGGGGAACAGCGTAAATCCTGCCTTTTAATTATCTCTTGCTAAATACCCAAACTCGGAGCATATAAATCGTGGAAAAAATAGCGATCATCGGATTATCATGCCTATTCCCCGATGCTAAAAATCCTGAAGAATTCTGGCAAAATATTATTGCTCAAAAAGATTCGACATCCTCTGCAACAGTCGAAGAAATCGCAGTAGATCCGACAATCTTTCACAATCCAGTTAAAGGTACACCAGACAAAACTTATTCCCTCAAAGGCGGATACATCCGCAACTTCCAGTTTAATCCTTCTGAATACAATCTACCATCAGAATTTGTTGCTGGTTTAGATAACACCTTCAAATGGTCATTGTATGCCGCCAAACAAGCAATTGTACAAAGTGGTTATTGGGATAATCAAAATGTCCTGGCAAAATGCGGCGTAATTTTAGGTAATTTGTCATTCCCGACAAAATTATCTAATCAACTATTCTCTCCAATTTACCAGCAAGCTATTACTCCTGCTGTCAGAGAACTTTTGCAGTATGAAGACTTTGATTTAGCTGTCCCAGGTGTAACTAAAGCCTCTTTATACAATGCGATGATATCTGGTTTACCAGCATCTATCATTGCTCAAGCCTTCTCATTGTCCCAGATTAATTTATGTCTAGATGCTGCTTGTTCGTCATCATTTTATGCGATTAAACTAGCATCTCATTACTTATGGTCACACAAAGCTGATGTGATGTTAGCTGGAGCCATCAGTTGTGCAGATTCGCTATTCGTGCGGATGTTATTTTCCGGGGTTCAAGGGTATGCAGAAAACGGCATCAGTCGCCCCTTAGATAAATCTTCTAGAGGGTTAATTCCTGCCGATGGTGTTGGAATGGTGATGCTGAAGAGATATTCTGATGCCGTCAGAGATGGTGATAATATTCTCGCTACTATCTGCGGTAATGGACTCTCCAATGATGGCAAAGGTAAACACTTACTTAGCCCTAATCCTAAAGGACAAGTCTTAGCTTTTGAACGAGCCTATAATGAGGCAAACTTTAGTCCCAAAACCATCGATTATCTAGAGTGTCATGCCACTGGCACATTACTAGGAGATACAACCGAATTCAACTCTATAGAAACATTCTTTGGTCAAAATCAAGCTGTGCCTTTGGTAGGTTCTGCTAAGGCGAATACAGGTCACTTACTAACTGCTGCGGGTATGGTTGGCTTGACTAAGGTGATTTTGAGTATGTCTCATGGTGTAATTCCACCAACCATAAATGTTTCTGACCCTTTAACATCAGAAAAAAGTACAATTTCCGCCGATAAAATTGTTAGAACAGCTACAGCATGGCCTAATAATAACGCACCAATTAAACGGGCTGCTATTAGCGCTTTTGGTTTTGGCGGCACTAATTCTCATCTGATTTTAGAACAAGGAACTACTACACAACCAGTTGAATTAACAGCACCTCTTCCACCTGTGAAAGTCGCCATTGTCGGCATGGATGCCTTTTTTGGTAACTGTAATGGTTTAGATGCTTTTGAACGCAGTATTTACGATGGTACACAGCATTTTACTTCTCTACCGCCTCAAAGATGGCATGGGATAGAAAATCAAGAAAATGTCCTGAAAGAGTACGGTTTAACAGACGGGAAATCACCAGTTGGGGCATATATCAAAGATTTTGAAATCGATACTTTATCGTGCAAAATCCCACCAAATGAAATCGAAAAGTTAAACCCACAACAATTGTTACTCCTCAAGGTTAGCGATCGCGCCGTGAAAGATGCGAAACTACAGGAGGGTGGCAATGTAGCAGTTATTGTCGCTGCTGAGACAGAATTCTCTGTGCATCAGCTACAACAAAGATGGAATTTATCTTGGCAGGTTAAGGATGGCTTACTCGCCCAAGACATATCTTTACCTGCGGAACACCTTTCCCAACTGGAAACTATTGTTAAAGATAGCATTCACCAACCAGTAGAAATCGGCGAATATGTGAGTCACATCGCCAACATCATGGCGAGTCGGATTTCTGCTTTGTGGAATTTCACTGGCCCGGCATTCACCATCAGCGCTGGCGAAAATTCTGCCCTGAAAGCGTTGGAAGTGGCGCAAATGCTACTCGCTACGGGAGAAGTTGATGCAGTCGTTGTGGGTGCAGTGGATTTAGCTGGTGGTGTGGAAAATGTCTTGTTCCGCAACCAATTTGCAGCAATTAATACGGGTGTCAATACATTGAGTTTTGACCAACAAGCCAATGGCTGGATGGTTGGCGAAGGTGCGGGTGCTGTAGTCCTGAAGCGCTACGAAGCTGCTAAGGAAGACAATGAACGCATCTATGCAGTAATTGATGCCATGAGTTTCGCACAAGGTAATTCTACTGTGAGTAACGCTCTGGTAAAACCTGATGCCTCAGCTATCAGTAATGTCTGCAAACAAGCTTTCCAAATTGCAGATATTCAACCCACAGATATTAATTATGTGGAAGTGTTCGGTAGTGGCATTCCCCAGGAGGATGAAGCGGAAATCACAGGTTTACTGCAAGCTTATCCGAAAGTGGGCAATGGTCTGCACTGTGCATTGGGCAGCGTCAAAGCCAATATCGGCCACACCTATACAGCATCAGGAATTGCTAGCTTAATCAAAACTGCTCTCTGTCTTTATTACAGGTATATTCCTGCGACACCCAAATGGTCTGGTGTCAAAACACCGCAAGTATGGTCAGGTAGCCCTTTCTATGTGGCAATGGAATCAAGACCTTGGTTTGTCGATAAAGGCGGTACACGCAGAATAGCAGCAATTAATAGCATGGGTATAGATGGGAGTTACGCCCATTTAATCTTATCGGAAGAACCCAGCCAAGAGGAGCGCGACAACAGATATTTGCAACAAATGCCTTTTCATTTGTTTCCAATCGCAGTTAGCGATCGCTCCACTATCCCCGATCTTCTCAACAATCTCCAAAATACCATAGAAGCTAGTTCTTCTTTATCAGCTACCGCCAGCGAGACATTCGCTACTTTTCAACAGCATTCTAATCCAAAATACGTCTTATCAATCGCAGGACGTAACACAAAAGATTTACTCAAAGAAATTGAATCTGCCCGCAAAGGTATAAATAATGCTTTTGAGAAAGGGACAGATTGGCAAACACCACTAGGTAGTTATTTCACAGCGAAACCATTGGGTAAAACCGGAGCAGTTGCTTACGTTTACCCCGCAGCAGTCAATTCTTATATTGGCATTGGTCGCAGTGTATTCCGTTTATTCCCGAAAGTATTCGAGGACTTAAAAAGCAACAACCTCTACAACCGGGCTGCCGATGTTGAAAAGTTGGTTTATCCCAGAAGTTTAGCTAAATTGACAACTAGGCAACTAGAAACTCTTGAAAAGCAATTGTTAGATGATTCACTGGCAATGTTTGAAAGTGAAATCGCCTTTGCTAGATACATGACGGCAATTTTTCGAGATGATTTTCAAGTCAAGCCGCAATGCGTTTTTGGGTATAGCTTGGGTGAAACTAGCATGATGGTTGCCCAGGGAGTTTGGAGTAATTTTGAGGGTGGAAGTAACACCTTAAACTCATCACCTCTATTTGGTGATAAGTTATCTGGTCCGAAAAATGCTGTGCGTGAATATTGGGGATTAACAGATTCACCAAACAACAATTTTTGGAATACCTATGTTCTCATGGCTACTCCATCCCAAATTAGAGAATGCCTCAAGCATGAGAATCGCGTCTACTTAACTCAAATCAACACACCGGAAGAAGTATTAATTGCTGGTGATGATGCAGCCTGTAAGCGAGTGATTCAAACTTTAGGTTGCAACGCTTTCCCCGCCCCCTTCGACCATGTGATACATTGTGAAGCGATGCGATCGCAATTCGAGGAAATCAAGAAGGTAAACACGTTACCATCGCAAACTCTTCCCGGTATTGTATTTTATTCTGCCGCAGATTATCAACCAGTTGCACTTGAAAGTGATGCCATTGCTCACAACATTGCCAAAGGATTGTGCCAAGAACTAGATTTTCCGCAATTAGTTAACCGTGTCTACGGTGATGGAGTCCGAATATTTTTAGAAGCAGGTGCAGGTAGTGTCTGTTCACGATGGATTAATAAAATCCTCGGCGACAAAGAACATATCACAGTCTCTCTAAATCGTAGAGGGATGGATGACCATGCTTCAATGGTTAAAGCATTAGCAAAACTACTCAGTCATCAGGTGAATGTGGATTTATCACCGTTGTACAGCAAAGCCCAAGAAACTGTTAATTCAAAGAAAGCAACATTAAGAACAGTTACCTTGGGTGGAAAAGCGATCGCTGCTACAATTTTGAGCGACGAAAATCGTAAACTTGTGGAAGATTTCGCTGCGGATCTTAGGAGCGATCGCTTCAAAAAACAGCATTTAAATATACCTGATGTCCAACAATCTGAAATCACAGATTCTCTTAATACTTCCAACCAAATCACCCAAGAAGAAAATTACTCCTCTAACATATTGCCTCAGCCAGAAGAA
The DNA here is from genome assembly GCF_002949795.1 of Nostoc sp. 'Lobaria pulmonaria (5183) cyanobiont'. Lineage (NCBI taxonomy): Bacteria > Bacillati > Cyanobacteriota > Cyanophyceae > Nostocales > Nostocaceae > Nostoc > Nostoc sp. 'Lobaria pulmonaria (5183) cyanobiont'. The sequence goes on from NZ_CP026692.1 coordinate 1,052,369, forward strand.
GTAAAACCGAAAAATATCATTGATAACGTTTTTGAAACGAAAGAACAATTACAATCTTCTGAGTCAAGCGCAATTAGACAGCAAGTTCTTCTTTCTTCGCCACCTGTCATCACTCAAAAAATTAGTAGCATCATCAGCATGTTCGATTTAAATAAGACACAGTATCAAAAACTTAATGCTAATAATTCAAAGATAACTAAAGCGCACACTGCCTTCTTACAAGCTAGACAAGATTACAGTCAACAAATGAGCGAAATCATTCAATTACAACTAGCTTGCGCCCAAAACTTGCTTAACGAAGAATCTTAATATCTCATACCAATTCTCTCTCAACTTGCACCGCCTAATTCTTAACTTATCTCTTCCTTGGCGCCCTTCGCGTCTTTCTCTAACGAGACGCTGCGCGAGTGCAGTTCGTTTAAAAATTATTACGTGCATCTTCATAGAGAATTGGTATGAAAATATAGACTCCTTCAACTTTATCATCCATTGCTTGTAATCCGAGGGATAACTGCCGTGACAACCGTAGATACGGTACTAAGTAAACACGATAATGGCCTTAATTTCTCTGCTTGGTCTTATAACAAAAACCAGGTTTGGAAAGGTTCTTTAGAAACAGTATCTTTTGAGAAACAAACCATCAAAGATAAATTGATGGTGTTAAATAAACCCTGCTACATCGTGAAAGTTGCCGGAAAAATCGGTGTCACTAATGAGGGGTATTTATCCCCTGGTGATAATGGCACAACAGCACAAGTAGAACTCTTAACATTTGCAGCCCCAATCCACATTCAACAATTTGGAGATCCCAATTTTATCTCCTCTCATGGAGTAAAATATGCTTATGTTACTGGCGCAATGGCTGGTGGAATTGCTTCCGAAGAAATGGTCATTGCACTAGGAAAAGAGCAAATTTTAAGTTCTTTTGGTGCAGGTGGTTTAACTCCAGAACGTTTGGAAGCAGCCATAAATCGCATTCAACAAGCTTTACCTCAAGGGCCTTATGCCTTTAATTTAATCCACAGTCCTAATGAACCTGCGATTGAACGCCGGTCTGTAGATTTATACCTCAAATATCAAGTGAGAACAGTAGAAGCATCTGCATTTCTCGACTTGACCCCCAACATTGTTTATTATCGTGTTGCTGGATTGGGGTTAAATAACGCCAATCAAATTGAAATCAAAAATAAAGTCATTGCCAAAATTTCTCGCCGAGAAGTTGCGACTAAATTTCTGCAACCAGCACCAGCCAGAATACTCAAAGAACTTCTTGAGCAAGGGTTAATTACCGAGTTACAAGCAACCCTTGCAGCCAAAGTTCCAATGGCTGATGATATTACCGTCGAGGCTGATTCTGGGGGTCATACAGATAACCGTCCCTTGGTTTGTTTGCTGCCTTCTCTTATTGCCTTGCGGGATGAAATTCAAGCGCAATATCATTACCAAACACCCATTAGAATCGGTGTAGCAGGGGGAATTGGTACACCTCAATCAGCATTAGCAGCTTTTATGATGGGTGCTGCTTATGTAATGACCGGTTCCATTAATCAATCATGCGTTGAATCTGGGGCTTGTGAACATACCAAAAAGTTATTATCCCAAGCAGAAATGGCTGATATGATTATGGCCCCAGCAGCAGATATGTTTGAAATGGGAGTCAAATTACAAGTTCTCAAACGGGGTACAATGTTCCCGATGCGAGCGCAGAAGTTATTTGAACTCTACCGCGCTTATGATTCCATTGAAGAGATTCCTTTGGCAGAAAGAGAGAAATTAGAAAAACAAGTTTTTCGCAAAACTATTGCTGAAGTATGGGAAGGAACTGCGGCTTATTTGTCCCAAAAGAATCCTGAGAAACTTGGGAAAGCAGTTAATAATCCTAAACTGAAAATGGCGTTGATTTTCCGATGGTATCTAGGATTATCTTCTCGTTGGTCTAGTTCTGGTGAAAAAGGTAGAGAAGTAGATTATCAAATTTGGTGTGGCCCGGCAATGGGCGGTTTCAATGACTGGGTACGCGGTTCCTACCTGTCTGAACCAAATAATCGTGGTGTAGTTGATGTTGCTAATCAAATTATGACTGGTGCAGCCTTTTTGTATCGTGTCCAAAATTTGAAAATTCAAGGACTGCAAACTTCCGATTATTACAGTCAGTATCACCCTGTTCGTTCTACATCATTGTTGGAGATTTAAAAATGACTATAAAACAGTCTTTCACAGCAGACGATATTCAAGTATTTTTGGTATCTAACCTAGCTAAGTTGCTAGAAGTACCAACTGATGAAATAGATGTCAAAGAACATTTAGAAAACTATGGGTTGGATTCAGCCCAAGCAATGATTCTAGTAAGTAACTTAGAAAAGTTGCTAGGATTTCAACCATCTCCATTGCTTCTGTGGCATTACCCAAATATTGAAGCTCTTTCACAGCGTTTAGCTGAAGAAGTGCAAGAAGGTTCACCAGTTCAAGATACAAGGGTGACATCCTCTAATGCCAACACTGCACCCTCTGTTTTAGATTTAAGTGCCGAGGCTGTTCTTGACCCTACCATTCATCCTGGTGCTGCATCTAACGTACTTGTGGGTGAACCCAAGAATATCTTTTTAACTGGAGGAACAGGCTTTTTAGGAGCCTTTATCATCCGGGAATTGCTTCAGAAAACTAATGCGGATATCTATTGCTTAGTACGTGCTGCTAATGCCGAAGAAGGCAAAAGCAAACTGCAAAATAATCTGCAACAATATGCAATTTGGCAGGAAGAATTTAACTCCAGAATTATTCCGATTGTCGGCGATTTATCTCAGCCCTTATTAGGTGTTGGCTCTGAACAGTTTCAAATTTTAGCTACCAATATTGATACTATTTATCATAGTGGAGCTTTGTTGAATTATGTTTTTCCTTACTCAGCACTGAAGGCAGCCAATGTTTTAGGAACGCAGGAAGTTTTGAGATTGGCTTGTCAAATTCAAGTCAAGCCTGTACATTACGTTTCTAGTGTGGCTGTTTTTGAATCTACTGCTTATGCTGGCAAGGTTGTCAAAGAACAGGATGAATTCAATCATTGGGAAGGTATTTATCTTGGTTACTCCCAAACTAAATGGGTAGCTGAAAAGTTAGTCAAAATTGCTCGTGACCGCGGACTTCCTGTAACTATCCATAGACCTCCACTGATTTCAGGTGATAGCAAAACAGGTATTTGTAACACACATGACTTTATCAATCTGATGACCAAGGGCTGTCTACAAATGGGATATTTCCCTGATGTAGATTATATGTTGGATATGTCTCCTGTGGACTATGTAAGTAAAGCGATTGTTTATCTATCACAGCAAAAAGAATCCATAGGCAAAGCTTTCAATTTACAACATCCCCAACCTGCTGCTTTGAAAATGCTAGTTGAGTGGATACGCTCATTTGGTTATTCTGTTGAGATGATTCCCTATGAGAAATGGCAATCAGAGTTAATTAATAATGTGACTTCTGTGGATAATCCTTTGTACACCTTGCGACCCTTTTTACTAGAACGTTGGTCTGATGAACAACTGACTATTCCTGATTTGTACTTACAAGCTAGAAGACCCCATATTAGCTGTCAAGATACTCTTCATGCATTGGCAGGCAGTTCTATTGCTTGCCCTCCGATTGACTCTCAATTGTTTATGACCTATACTGCTTATTTGATTCAAACTGGTTTCTTAAATATCGCTTAGGCATTCATAGCTTGTGTAGGATGTTTAAAAAGTGTTTTGCTGTGATTTTAGGCATTTAGAGATCCCCCATAACCCCCCTTAAAAAGAGGGTAACTGGAGTCAAAGTCCCCCTTTTTTAGGGGGATTTAGGAGGATCTCTAAGCTTAGGAACGTAATTCGCTATTTTAGATACTCTTGGTGCGTTACAGAAGCCGTAACACACCCTACAAAATAATTTTGTTTAGTCAATTTTTTCAAACCCAGTACTACTGAATAGCTAATATTTCAAATGCCAGCAACAACTGATACACCAACAGAGGCAAGATAATTGCCCTGTTTTTTTATGCTCAATAAGGTAAATTTTTAGTATCTACCTCTTGACAGAAGTAATCGAGGATAGAATGGTTAGTGTCGGGCACAAAAGTTTGATTTTACCTGCTAGCTTTTGATTACTTACAAAAATCAGCGCTAGGAGTTTGAAATAACCGAACTTCTTAAATGCTCAACTTCTTCGATGCATAAATCCTAAATTTGCGTTTGGATTGCTACATCTATCTAACGCATCACACAAGCATTTGAAAGGGTAATAACTTAAGACGTTTATCGTTGGTTCAGGTATTACGCGCACTTAATTGTAGAACGAGAACCACTGTAAATGCAACGCAGCTTCATCAAGTTGAATTCACCAATATTCCTATATGAACACAACACATCAAGGTCGGAGTAAAAAAACTGCTCTTATTACAGGGGCAGCTGGTGGAATTGGATACGAATTAGCATGTCTTTTTGCTGCTCATGATTACAATCTGGTCTTAGTAGACAGAAATGGGTTAAAGCTTGTAGAAATTGCAGCTAAATTCCAAGAAAAATTTGGAAATTTTGTCAAAACTATTGTTAAGGATCTATCAATATCAACAGCTCCTGAAGAAATTTTCACAGAGTTGCAAAAAGCCGATATTAATGTTGACGTGCTGGTAAATAATGCTGGATTTGGTATCTATGGATTATTTCACGAAACAGACCTAGCTACTGAATTGGAAATGCTACAGGTAAATTTGGTGTGTCTCACCCATTTAACCAAGCTATTCGTAAAGGGCATGGTAAAGCAAGGTAATGGCAAAATATTAAACGTCGCTTCGGCTGCTGCCTTTCAACCTGGGCCTTTGATGGCGGTTTATTTTGCGACTAAAGCCTATATCTTATCTTTTTCAGAAGCGATCGCTAATGAATTAGAAGGTACAGGTGTCACTGTGACAGTTCTTTGCCCAGGCTCAACTGCATCTGGCTTTCATGAAAGAACGGGAATGGCTGACTCTAAGTTGCTCAAGGGTAAGAGGATGATGGATGCACAAACAGTAGCCGAAATTGGTTTTCACGCCTTAATGAAGGGCAAAACCATTGCGATTCCTGGCTTTATGAATAAATTACTTGCAAAAAGTGTCAGATTTGTACCCAGAAAGCTGGTAACAAAAATTGTACGAAATATGCAGGAAGATAAGTAAGCTGGTTGTCATTTGTCATTTGTCATTTGTCCACAAAATCTCTCTTGTTTTACCCAGGAAATGAGCTTAATCAACATTAATATTGCCAGCATTTTAAGTCCCAGCCAAAATCCGCCACTGCAACAGCAGCAACATAATTGTTAGCAGGTACTAGTTCAAAAAGACTCCAGTCTTCAGTTATCTGTAACTTGGCTGGTTCTGTGAGAGTCAGGGATACTTCAACTTGCTCTAACTGGGATAGTCCGTCTCCAGTTGCCTTTAAATAAGCTTCCTTACAAGTCCAGTAACGGAAAAATACCTCCTGCTGTTGGTTGGGAGATAGCGATCGCAACATCTCATATTCTCTCGGTAAAAAGAACCGTTTGGCAAGAGCTTCTAAATCAGACATCGGGCGAATATATTCTAGGTCTACACCAATTTGACGAGTGCAATTCACCGCACACAAACCCAAACCTTGGGAATGAGATAAGTTAAACGCCAGTCCACTATCAGCAAATGCATCTGCTAATACTGGTTTGCCACGCTGTTGATAATTAAACTTTACTTGTGATGGCTTGATATCCAAATAGCGACCTAATATAGTTCGCAAAATACCACGACCAGCAATGAAACGCTGTCGATGTTCCTGAAAATAGAACCGTTCAGCACGAGCCGTTTCGTCACTGGAAAGAGTTGCTGCTAAATTTTGCAGTTGTGTTTCCGGTTGCTCAAGGTCTATGTGCCAGACATGAATCTCATCCGGTAGCAAAGTTAAATCCGTCGGTGCAGGTAGCCAAATATCATTAGAAGCGGTCATTGAGTCAAAAAGTCAAAGTTGTACTTTAATAGTTTGTTTAATTACGACGATTATTATGGGTGGATCTGGTTTGAGGCTTTAGCATTACTATATACAACTGCGCGTGTTTTTCCTAGAATCTGTCATAGGTGTTGTTAGATATTAAGTCTAGTTGTAAACATGAATACAGGTAGCCGCAATTGCTTTTGCTGGCTAAATATTATAATTTATTACTCTAGATGTATACTCCTCAACTCCACGTTAAATCCCCTGAGAGAGAATACTTTAAAACTCTTGACAGAGAATCGCAAATTTTATTTTGGCTACAACATTAGCTATTACAGCATTACTCAAAGGAACTACGACCAATGTCTGCAAGTGTTCTGAAGTAGATATCTCTTCAGTAGTAAATAGTTTTTCTCCGAAAGTGTTAAATCTGGAACAAAAAAACCTTGCCAAAGCTTGTTAAAAACCTATTACAACTACTTTTTTGTAGAACATAGTGAGGATGAATGATTATTAATTTGGAGTACTTTGCCTTCTTTATACTGCTACTAGCGGCGCTGCTACTAGCAATTAGGCAAATGAGCGTTGCTTTGGATGAGTTAGATATTGAGCGCTTTACTCTCTGGACAGGTATTGCTTCTGTTATTGCTGGTTTACCAATAATATTGTGGTAGCTTCTGGGTCAATGCCATCCTCTCTATTTTGGGCTTTTAAGCAATACGACTCCATTCGTCGAGTATCCTAGCAACTAGAATATTTTCTCGCCTATTATTTTCTTTGTTGCTCCAACCATTCTAAAACCCGATTCCATGCCCACCAAGGATCGGAATCTTGTACCTGACGCTGGCACTCTTTACTGCTTAAATACCCAACATGACCGCCGTATTGAGTGAGGAACAAATCTATTGCCGGATTGCGATCGCAGGCATCTTGCAATTCCGGTATAATGGCTGGGTCAAAAAGTGGGTCATCAGCAGCATATAGAATCAAAGTCGGTTTCGAGATTTGTGGCAATACTTGTAAAGCACTACTAGCTTGGTAATATGCTTCCACAGAAGGAAAACCTAGTTGCTTAATTACCAATTCATTATCAAAACCCCAAATGCTGTTCGCCCGTTCAATCGCTTCTGGATTAAGGCTTCCAGGGTGGGCATCATGGATTCGCCACGCTAGTTTTTTTAAATTTTGGGCAATCCCTGCTTCCAAATATCTGCCAAAGGGTTTTGTTACCAGATAAGATAGCGATCGCTCAGAATCTAAACTGGGACAAATCACCATACCACCACCAATATCGCTATCTTCTAGCCCTAAATCTCCATGCTCTCTAATCACTTCACCAGAGACTTTCAGCGCCCATAGCGCCAATTGCCCTCCTAAAGAAAATCCTGTAAACCAGAATTTTCCCGGACATCCCATTGCCTTAGCAGCAGCGGCAATGCGAACATAATCTTCCCCCTCATACAATCCATCAGAAGTCAGAGTTGGCGACAAGTCGGCGGTTTTACCGTGGGCACGCCAATCAAATAACACTACAGCGTACCCTTGAGCGTAGGCTTTACGTCCTAGCACCCTCAAAGACCATTCCGTCTTTAACTCTCCAGTAATGCCATAAGTACCAATAATTGTGCTATGAGCATTTTCAGGAATGGCAACCAAGCCAAAAATTGGCACACCTTGCCCACCTATAAAGATTTTTTCGTGATAAGACGGTTCTGGGTTTTGATTAGTACTTTCCCAGTAACGGCTTCCCCACAAAGCGGTGTATATAGTCATCATTACACCATTTTGTAAAAACCAAGACGGATTGTAGGGGGGAGTATAACAGATCATAGACTATAAGATTTCGTTTAGTTGAGTTGAGTCTTGATTTCACAGTCATTTAATCTTAATATTTATGTAAGATTTAAAATCTTTTTTAGAATCGATTCAAAAATCTTTGTATCTATCAAAGGTTGTTAATTATCCTTAATAAGTAGTAATAATTTTTTAAGAATGCCGAGGATTCTTGTCATAGACGATGACCCAGCGATTTCAGAACTAGTTGCCGTCAACTTGGAAATGGCTGGCTACGATGTTAGTCAAGCTGAAGACGGCATCAAAGGTCAAGCGCTGGCTCTCCAGCTACAACCAGACTTGATCATGCTCGATTTAATGTTGCCCAGGGTAGATGGGTTTACTGTTTGCCAACGTCTGCGGCGCGACGATCGCACCTCTGAGATTCCGGTGTTAATGTTGACGGCTTTGAGCCAAACTCAGGATAAGGTGGAAGGCTTCAATGCTGGCGCAGATGACTACCTCACCAAACCTTTTGAAGTTGAAGAACTGCTGGCGCGGGTGCGGGCACTTTTGCGGCGTACTGACCGGATTCCCCAAGCTGCAAAGCATAGTGAGATTCTCAACTATGGCTCATTAACCCTCGTTCCCGAAAGATTTGAGGCAATATGGTTCAACGAGACGGTGAAATTGACTCACTTGGAATTTGAGCTACTTCACTGCTTGCTGCAACGCCACGGTCAAACAGTTTCTCCCAGCGAAATCCTCAGAGAAGTTTGGGGCTACGATCCTGATGATGACATAGAAACGATTCGAGTCCATATTCGCCACTTAAGAACCAAGCTAGAACCAGATCCCCGCCACCCCCGCTATATCAAGACAGTATATGGTGCTGGATACTGTCTTGAATTACCCGGTATCCCTCCATCAAACGAAGGGGCTTCGGTAACAGTCGTTGAATGAAATCACGCTAAATTAACCTTAAACTTTGCCATCACTTAGGCAATAACTCTCAGAAACTATTATTCCTTACCGTTTTGTTAAGGTTATTGGTGAGATTTTCCGATAGTAGAGATGTTCCAATGCAACGCCTCTACTATCGGGAAATTATTTTATCCCAAGGGTATTGGTCTAAAATAATAAGCAATGAGAGAATAGGACTTTGGGATAGCAATATAGTAAGCGATCGCAGCCGCGCAGGTAGGCGATCGTCAATTTATCGTACAGTTAAGACCAAAGATAGGGCAGCAAATTCTTTGTGTCTGCATTCATAGAGCGTAGACGCAGCTTATCATAGACATAGCCTCACCTATCCGTCCACTGCTCAATGGGATTAAAGCTTGGAATCTTTATCTGTCATGGCTTTTTGCTTTTCTTTGTGCCATTCGACACAGAGCTATAAATTCCTGTTATTCGGTGATACTCGCTTGTAGATGCTGATTTATTATTGTTTGCAGTTATACTTATATACGCTTCTGTATTCTCTTGTCATTTTTTAAAAAAATCAAACTGGATTCCTATAGTTGTCCTCACTGTTCAGACGTTTTACTCTGTCACGTGCGTTTGAGAAAACTTTACTGGCGTTATAGTTGCTATCAGGAAATGCCAGTTTAAAAAACCAGACCAGAAAAAAGAAATTCAGTCAGATATGACACTTTTCTTACTTTTTATGGTGTTCGCTCGAAGCTGGTGGTACTATAGGCAATTTCACAGCAAAGTAAGGTTTCTGAAGGTAGACATTAGCCATCATTGAATTTCTAAAATTGTAGTGCGATCGCGCTGTAATAAAACAGCGCGGTCTTTTCCCAAATAACGTTTCTACTTATTCCCACACAATAAGCCAAACCGAACTAACCCGCGTTCATAACCGCGACGCATCAACCCCAGTGATAACGCCCCTTGAATGGTAGCCCAACCGGCATTGAGTAAGCCCCAAAGTGCTTGGGGAGTGAACGCCGAATCAATTACTACATTCCAAAAGGGGGCGACGGCGGTTGACCAATCGGCGGTGCGAATATTGTTTAATGGAAGTTGACGGGCTATGCCTTCATACTCTGGTAAAGAAATTACATAAGGCAAACAATATACCCGATAAATATCCTGCAAATGCTTTTCCTCATCTGCCGTCAGTGGTAAATTATCAGTCGGTCGATGACACCAAGTCACCATAATTAACTTGCCACCAGGTTTCAATACCCGATAACATTCCTGGAGAAACTTAGTTTTGTCTGGCATGTGTTCGCCGCTTTCCAGCGACCAAACCAAATCAAAAGAATTATCAGCAAAGGGCATTGCTTGAGCATTGGCGACCTGAAACTGAGTTTTAAGACTCAAATTCGCTTCCGTTGCGCGTTCCGTTGCTCTGGCAGCTTGCACAGGACTCAAAGTAATTCCTGTGGCCTTAGCATTAAACTTTTCTGCCAGGTATAAAGAACTGCCACCAATCCCACAACCCACATCGAGGATATTTTCTGCTGCTTGTACCCCCGCCCAATTGAGCAGTTCTTCGATTAAATCAATTTGCGCTTGCCGACGGTCTTTTTTCTCACTACCATCAGCCCCATAGTAGCCGTGGTGCATATGTTCGCCCCAAATCTGTTCCCACAGACCAGAGGAAGCATCGTAGAACTGCTGAATTTGCTGGTAAAGTGTTGCACTCATGAAAAAAGTAGTATTGAGACGAAGTATAATTCAAAAAAAACATACAGGTAGGCTACCATGTATGTTTTTAAATAAGGTGAGAATATTAATTTTGAATTTTGAATTTTGAATTGTTATTCTCCGGCAGTGGTTGAAGTAGATTGTGGTTCAACTGAGACAGGGTTCGCGGGCGTTTCTGATTGATTTGGCATCTCTGGCTCAGATGTTTGTACTAGATTACTGGTAGAATCTGAACTCTGAGAAGGAGTAGCTGTTTGACTAGCTTGAGGTTGCTGTTGCCCACTTTTATGAGCAATTTGCTGCATTAGCTGTTCAATTTTCTGGGCTTGTTCAATGTTGCCTTGCTCGCGATATTCATTGTGAGCGCGTTTTAAGACTCCACTGGCTTTTTTGAGTTCGCCTTGATTATATAAAGTTACTCCCAAGTTATAGTAAGCTGAGGCACTTTTCGGATTTAGGCGAATAGCTTGCCGATAAACAGAAATAGCCTCAGAAGCTTGACCATGCATTGCTAGCAAATTTGCTATATTGCTGTAGGCTGTGGCATTTTTAGGATCTAGCTTCAAAGCTTGGCGATAACTGGCGATCGCAGGCTCGATTTGACCTTGTTGTTGCAAGGCGATCGCTAAGTTAAGATAAGCTTTGGCATTGCTGCTATCTAGATTAATTGCTTTTTGGTATGCAGCGATCGCTTCCTCTAACTTTCCTTGTTCGTACAGCAACAAACCTAGATTGTACAGTGCTGCCACCCTTGTGGGATTTATCACTGAGCTCTGGCGATAAGCCGTAATCGCTGCATCCTTTTCTCCTTGGCGGTGCAACACTAACCCTAAGTTGTAATAAGCTTCGCTAAAATTGGGATTAACTTTAATCGCCTCTGTATATTCTTGTAAAGCTATATCCAAGCGATTTTGCTAAATATATTACCCAGATAATTCCGTGCTGCCCCAAGGTTAGGATCTCGCTGCAACGCTTGGCCAAAGGCATATTCTGCACCTTGTAAGTCTTGGCAGTTATAGCGCGTGACTCCCTGCTGGAAAAAGCTAGCTGCTTCGAGATTCTGAGAAATTGCAGTTTCTGCCAGCAGCTTGCTGACTGGCAAATTAGTAATTGTCGGTGCAGCCAAGAGCAAAAATGCAGAACAGCCACCAAGTGTTACCTGACAAAATAAATTTAACCAATGAGAAAATGGGTATTTTTCAGACATTAATAGCAGACTTGTACTTATTCTTCACTCCTCATAAATCAGAGTACCCACCACGAAAGAAAAATCCCCAATTTCTAACTTTTGTACAGACGCGATTAATCGCATCTTTACTCCTAACTCCCTACTCCCACAGCTGACGGCAAAATTAGCATGGCATCACCGAATGAATAAAAGCGATATCCAAAAGCGATCGCTTCGTTGTATATATTTAATAACCGTTGTCTGCCAATTAGCGCACTTACCAACATCAACAAACTAGAACGCGGTAAGTGAAAATTCGTAATCAAACCATCCACCACCCGCCATTGGTAGCCGGGATAAATAAACAAATCTGTTTTACCGCAAAATGGTTGTAAATTACCAGATTGAGCCGCCCCTTCTAAAGCCCGTACTGCCGTTGTTCCCACAGCAATAATTCGACCGCCAGCAGCTTTAGTGGCGCGGATTTGCTCTACTGTAGCAGCGGGAACTTCAATCCATTCTTCATGCATCTGATGGGTAGTTACGTCCTCTACTTCCACAGGGCGAAATGTGCCGACACCAACGTGTAGCGTCACAAAAGCTTGATTGATTTTGCGATCGCGCAACTTTTGTAATAATTCTGGGGTAAAGTGTAATCCTGCCGTTGGAGCTGCGATCGCTCCTGGCTGTTTGGCATAAACTGTCTGATACTGCTCATCAGCTGCTGATGAGGTAGTGATGTACGGTGGTAATGGTACTTCCCCAAATACCTCTAACAGTTGTACCAAAGTCTTTCCTTCTGGTACATCAAATTGCAACAAACGCCCCCCGGTTGCTGCATCTGTTTCTAGAACCGTAGCCGTTAGCTGGGGGCTGGGGACTGGGGAAGAATCTTTATAATCCCCAATCCCCAATTGCCTTGCTTCAAAAACAATCTTCGCTCCCTGTTTGAAGCTTTTTCCTGGCTTAACTAAAGCTAACCAACAGTTATACTGCCGTTCTTCCAACAGCAACACCTCGATTTTAGCACCAGTGGATTTATGACCATAAAGCCGCGCTGGAATGACTTTTGTATTGTTCATAACCAACAAATCACCAGAGCGCAGCAGTGCAGGCAAATCATGGAAAATGTGGTGTAGGGGTGCTGTTTCGGTGCCTGAAGTGAGAGAATCAACTACTAGTAACCGCGAACTATCTCTAGGAACTGCTGGATTTTGGGCAATGAGTTCTGGAGGTAGTTTGTAGTCATAGCTAGCTACCGAGCAATCTAATTCCAAATCTTTTTCTTGTGGGTTAGAAGTATCTTTCAAATTGGCTTGTACTAGTTTGTGCTTTATTTAGTATTTATACTCTCTTAAAAAAGCTGGGTTAAGTTTTCCCTTCTAAAGGAACTTTAAGGTATCTTCGCTCAGTTTTGTCGCTAGGCTATAAGATTGTTACTATTAAGTAACACGGAAAAATTAACATAAAAATTGGGTAAACCTCCCCATCTAAAAACGGGGGCTTTTACCCTACCGGGAACAGGCACTGATTGACGAATATAGATATGTAGCATTGGCTTTGATCCCAAGCACCAACAAACATGGAATACTTGTACTATCTGGCAAATGCCAGTCTAACCCTGAGGGTCGTTCAACACCTCCACGCTAGACCCCAGACACCAGTTTCGTTCGTCACCGTAATTCATCAAATTGATGGCTGGGTGGTTAGGATCAAACTCAAAGGTCAAGTCTCGCCCCAAGAAGATGGCGACTTTCGGGCTTTTCTAAATGAATTAGGAATTAGCTATGAACCGCCAATGAGGGTGCAAATGGCACTTTGGAGTTTGGAAGCCGGACAGTGCCCTGTGGATGTGATGCGTCGCTATCAAGTAGCGATCGTTTCTCATGGTAGCCCAGAAAGAGACGAAATTGAAGCGTTTCGGCAACAGTTTGTCCGGGGCTTAGGTTATTGTCCAGAAACTTTGGCGTAACACTATTTGGTTGTAACGTCACTACAAAATTATTGGTCATTGGTAATTAAGATATTTTATCTATTACCAATTAACCATTATCAATTGAAGAGTCGAAAGCTGCCAGAATGTATTCTTGCAGCTTAAACTTGTATCCGGATACTAATGAAGTAGCTAAAGCTTCCTGATTTGCTGTAACTCCAGTCAGATTTTTTGATATCCTTTGACAGTAGACAATAGCAACATCAAATCTACAAGAATAATCTGCCTTCTCAGGGTACTGGGCTAAGAATATTCCAGCTGTACGCCAGATTTTTGTCTGCTTTTGTGGAGTGATTGCGCTTCTTCCCCCGGCATCCCAACTGCCTGAACTACGGGTTTTGACTTCAACAAATGCCAATAATGAGTGCTGAGTAAGGTGTTTTTCCCCAGTTCGTCCATCATATTCAGCAATAATATCGATTTCTCCCCAGCGACTAGAAAAGCGACGATGGAGAATTATCCAACCTGTAGATTGCAACCATTCGGCTACTAGGTCTTCTCCTAATGAACCAATATCTTGATAATGCATATAAACTTTAGTATTATCGGTTATTTAATTCAACAGGAAAATAAGAGTTTCTAGCAGTTACCCGAAATTCATCGTCTTACCCGCGACAGAAATTCTAACATCAGTTCTGTAAGTCTATTCGTCTTTCTCCCCCATTCCCAGCGTATCCCACTGAATAGCCTGAAGTCGTGTGAAGGCAATGTTCAAATCGTCGTATGAACTTGAATTAGTATTCATAAAAATATTTTTAAAGGATTTTTGCGCTAACATCTCTGACTCAAGGATAATGAGATGGAGGAGGGTTCGCCATTGGCTAAAAATAGAATGAATTCTAAGTTAAGCGCCCGGATTTGGGCAAGTATACTCAGCTTATTCCTCTGGGGAATAGTTAGCATCACCGCAACTGTCGGTTTTGCTCCAACAGCTTTGGCACTTGAATATAATAAAGAAATTTTGGTCGAGGCTGATTTCTCAGGACGTGATTTAACAGACTCTAGCTTTACTAAAGCTAATCTTCGCCAGAGCAACTTCAGCCGAGCTAATTTGAACGGTGTCAGTTTCTTTGCAGCAAATTTGGAGTCTGCGAATTTGGAGGGTTCTGATTTGAGAAATTCCACTTTAGACTCAGCTCGTTTAGTCAGAGCAAATTTAACAAATGCACTGTTGGAGGGTGCTTTTGCTGCTAATGCCAGATTTGATGGTGCAATCATTGATGGGGCAGATTTTACCGATACGCTGCTGCGTCCCGATGAGCAAAAAAAATTGTGCAAACTTGCTAAGGGAACTAATCCTATTACAGGACGAGATACGCGTGACACGTTGTTTTGTCCTTAGTATTTTTTAGCTGGGAATTGGGCATTGGGCATTGGGCATTGGGCATTGCTTATTCCCCATTCCCTACTCATAAAATATTGAGCAACTACCAACCACTCGCACCAATCTTTTGACAAACAATTTTCATACCTTTGCCTGGTGAAGAACTTGCTACAAAAGGGATTTCTCCTTTTTCTTTATCCTCTTCAAGTAGCTGTCCTTCTGGCCCGTAAATCGCAATGCGATTGCGAAATAGCCGCGATTCTTTGCACGATGCATCAAAGGTAGTCTCGAAGATGCCATCTTCATAGATCCCGTAAAGCTTGTATATCGTGCCCTTAATCGTTTCCGTGTCCAGAGCTACGCTGTTTCCTAATTTATCATGCCCTACAGTGATATATCTTTGTACATCTTGAGCAATCGCACTGCCATTACACAATAAAATAGCGATCGCTCCCACAATCCCGCCTATTTTAAAATACATACAGTTTCAAAATATAAGATTTCATATATTTCTACCCGCAATCAAAGCGGTTCTGGCAGGGTAGAAGCACTGAAATCAAGACAGAGCAAGGTGTTATACTACTTGGTAATACCTGATGGGAAGCGTAAAGGACTATATAAATAGCTGCAATACTTTTCAAAGTATGAGTGAAACACTTGCTGATATTGCCATACCACCCCAGTTTCCCGATCACACTCAACTACCAGAGTCTGATGGTACGTTTGTGAAAAATTTTCAAGAGCATCCCCAAACCGTCATTTTGACAGACTCAATTGCTCAAGTTTTGCAACGCGTACATCCAGATGGACAGTATTGCATTGGTCAAGATTGTGGTATCTACTGGCGAGAAACCAATCCACCAGAAAAAGGAGCAGCAGCACCCGACTGGTTTTATGTCCCTGGTGTATCATCAAGGCTAGATGGCAAAAACCGTCGCTCTTATGTTTTGTGGCGGGAATACATACCTCCATTGATTGCCATAGAACTAGCTAGTGGTAATGGTGATGAAGAACGAGATGTCACTCCTTTACCTTTAGCTGGTAGTCAGGAAGGCGCAAAACCAGGTAAATTCTGGGTATATGAGCGAATAATCCGAATTCCCTACTATGCAATCTATGAAATTAGTAATGGCAAACTTGAGGTTTATCACCTGGTAGATTTTTCATACCACAAAATGCAGCCTAATGAGCGAGGCCACTACCCAATTACTCCTTTAGGAGTGGAAGTAGGGTTATGGCAGGGAAGCTACTTGAATAATCCTCAGCAATTTTGGTTGCGCTGGTGGGATTTAGAGGGAAATCTGTTACTGATTGGTCAAGAAGAAGCCGAGTTGCAAAGGCAAAGAGCCGAGCAAGCAGAACGAAAAGCTGCACAATTAGCAGAACGGCTCAGGGCAATGGGTATCGATCCAGATGTAGAGTAATATTTGCTAAGTTATGGTAAACCGAAAAACTTAGTAATTACAGGCAAAAGCTTACCACAGACTTCAACTAGCTTTTCATTAGTAGGCAAATCAGCGATGTCTACAACGGGCTACGCCAACGCACCTTTCAATAACTTGAGAGATGTTTTTGCTATCTTCTGCATGGCTCCATCTTTTGGGTTTGCAGTGGGGCGATCGATCGCCTCAAAATATGACAGACTAAGATGCTTATGATTTCATCGTAGTTGACACTTGGTAAGAAGTGACCTTAAAAACAACTTCAGTTCTGGGAACCCTAATAATAGCCGTCAATAAATACAACATTTTGTGCAGATGATATCCGCCTAAATAATTAAGTTTAGTAACGATTATTTAAATTAGAGATTCTATGGAATTCTATCCAGACAATATTTTTGATGCCAATAATAATGCCGAGAAAGAAGTTTGGCAACAAGTAAAATCTGCCTTCAGGGATGATTCTGGTGAGGCATTTCATTGTTATCAGCTATTTGACAGATATGGAAATCTTGAGCGAGAGATTGATATTCTTATTGTCCATCGTCAGCTAGGACTATGGGTGATTGAATGTAAAGGATGCTACATCAATGATATAGAAGCTATTAAGGGTGCTGAATGGAAAATGAAAAACTGGTATGAAGACCGCATAAAACCAGTTAACCAAGCACAATACCAGATGTTTGCGCTTAAAAACCATTTGCGTAAACAGCTAGATTTTTGCGCCTCATTGAACTTAAACTTTAGAGTTGTTATTCCCTTTATTAGCCAAGAACAGTGGCAAAATAAAGGATTTCATAATTTGCCAAACATTCAAGGTGTTGTACTGACTAGAGAAGATTTGAAACCTTATACTTTAAAACATAATTTTACTCAGAGTGTTCAAAGTAGACAAAGAAATTTAACTGATGAACAATGGCGATCGCTGATGTGTCTTTTTGGTGGAACTAATCAGACACCTGTGGACAAAGCATCATTTTCAATATCTAAAGACATCTCTGTAGAAAAAGAAAAAACGCACAAAATAGATGACTCAAAAACCCCTCGTCCTGTCTGTAAAATAATCAAGTTGCCCCGTTATAAGTTTCCTATTAATAGTTTTCCTGGTATTTGTGATTACCAGACTAACAACGTAGCTAACAAAATACTCGACAGTATTTATCAGCCTGAGTTCGAGTTAGAAGAACTCTTAACAGACGAAGAAGAGGACTTGCTGATCATCGATGAAGGTGAAGATGAGTTTTTAGAAGTTCCGTTAGATGAAGAAGATGGTTACTTTGGTAGGAGTGCGAACTCCCATCATTGGAAGCAAACTCAGAAAAAGCACTACACAGAAGACTCAATTCGCCTCTATCTAGAAGAAATTGGTCGCATTCGCCTGCTGCGTGCGGATGAAGAAATCGAATTGGCGCGGAAAATAGTTGACTTAATGGAATTAGAGAGGGTGCGGGAAAGACTCTGTGAGCAGTTGGATCGCGATCCTTGGGATAGTGAATGGGCAAAAGCTGTACAACTCCCATTACCAGCTTTTCGTTATCGGCTGCATGTTGGTCGCAGGGCGAAAGATAAGATAGTGATATCCAACTTGCGCCTTGTGGTTTCAATTGCTAAGAAATATATGAATCGCGGCTTGTGTTTCCAAGACTTAGTTCAGGAAGGTAGTCTTGGTTTAATTCGCGCCGCAGAAAAGTTTGACCACGAAAAAGGTTACAAGTTTTCTACTTATGCTACATGGTGGATTCGTCAGGCAATTACCAGGGCGATTGCCGAGCAATCTCGCACTATTCATCTTCCAGTTCACCTTTATGAAACCATTTCTCGAATTAAGAAAACCACCAAACTGCTATCTCAAGAAATGGGTCGCAAACCCACAGAAGAAGAAATCGCCACTCGTATGGAAATGACCATTGAGAAGTTGCGGTTTATTGCTAAATCAGCTCAGTTACCTATTTCATTAGAAACGCCCATTGGGAAAGAAGAAGATTCTCAATTGGGCTATTTTATTGAATACGATGGTGAAACCCCAGAAGAACAAGTTTATAAAAATACGTTGCGGGAAGATTTAGAAAAAGTTCTCGAAAGTCTTAGTTCTCGTGAATGTGATGTTATAAAACTGCGCTATGGGTTTGATAATGGACACATGAAAACCCTTGAGGAAATTGGTAAGATTTTTAACAGCACCCGCGAACGGATTCGTCAAATTGAGGCGAAAGCACTCCGCAAGTTACGCCACCCCAACCGTAATAGTATTCTTAAAGACTATATCCGTGGATGCCAACCACATGACTTGCAACAGAAGAAATATAAACAACAATCTCAAGGGAACCAGAATTATACCGGAAAGACAAAAAATGCTCCTAATTATGTTCAAAAAGGGCTAATATGTTATCGAGATCGGGATTTTTTGGGAGCAATTGAGAACTTTACCCAAGCACTAGAGCTTAACCCCAATAATGCCCAGTTACACTACCAAAGAGGGCTAGCCAATACTAAAGGAGAATTTCAGAAAGAGGCGATTGAAGATTTTACTCAAGCTATTAACCTAAACCCTCAATATATAGATGCTTACTACCAGAGGGGTCATGTTCACTACAGTTTGGGAGATAATCTAAAAGCAATTGAGGATTACAGCGAAATAATATTCCTTAATCCCAATGAAGCCTTAGCTTACTTCTACCGTGGTTTTGTCCGTAGCAATCTGGGAGAGATGCAGGAAGCCATTGGTAATTACAGCCAAGCATTGAAAATTAAGCCTGACCTTGCTGAAGCTTATTTTCACCGAGGAGTTGCCTATTATCGCTTAAAAGACTTACATAGAGCAATTGAGGATTACAATTATACTTTACAGATATATCCCAACTTTGCTGAAGCTTACAGTCGGCGGGGGCTTGCACACTATTGCCTGGGAAATTACCAAGTAGCACTTGAAGATTATTCCCAAGCCGTGCAAATTAATTGTGAAGATACTCTAACATACTACTACCGTGGACTTGTGCATGAGAACTTAAGTGACTATATCAAAGCACTTAAGGACTATAACCAAGTTTTGAAAATCAATCCCGCCTTTACCGAAGCTTACTATAACCGGGGTAGTGTTCATTACAATCTGGGAAACTATCAACAAGCACTTGAAGATTTAAATCAATTACTGCGTATTAATCCTAACAATTCTCAAGCTTATAACAAACGAAGTAGCATTCGTGCTGCCCTGAAAGATTACCAAGGTGCAATGGAGGACTTAAAAAACGCTTCATAATTCCACTAGATGCACTATAAAAGTCAAAAAGCTTAAACAAAGAACGATCGCAACATTGAGCAGCAACTAGCTAAAAAAGAGCGATCGCACTTCACCAAATACAATGAGGAACTAGTGTTGTACCTCCAAATTTATTTAACACTCATAAACCACTCAGTAATCCCCTGAGCGATCGCATCAGCTGTTTTCTTCTGTACCTCTGGGTTCACTATCTGCTCAAATTCATCGGGATTACTCATAAAACCCAATTCCAGCAACACCGATGGTGCAGCTGTCGGACGTGTCAGCGCCAGGTTATCCCAAAACACACCATAAGAAGGTTTGCCGAGTTTTTTGACTACATAGTTATGTAAAAACATTGCGAGGTTATGGGCTTGTGGTTGATACCAAAAAGCGGCAAATCCCTTGATTTTTTCGGCATCACCATCATCGGGTAGAGAGTTGTGATGTATGGAAATAGCGATCGCAGGTTCTTCTCGACTAATAATTGTCTGACGTTCTACTAGCGAAACCTCCTTATCATCCTCCCGCGTCATCACTACCGTTGCTCCTTCCTTCACCAACTCGTCGCGCAGCAACTTAGATACCACCAAATTTACATCTTTTTCTAAATATCCAGTTGGGCCACTGGCACCAGATTCTTTACCGCCATGCCCTGGATCTAGTACAATCTTGAAATTAGCTAAAAGCTTGCGTCTTGTGTTCCCGATTTTAGGCGGATGACGCAAAGCCAAAACCAGGGTTGTAGCGTCGTATCTCAGCTTGTATCCCCACTGTTGAGCTTTTTTGAGGTTAAAGGTGTATTTTACTTGTCCTGGGGCTTCCTGTTGCCAGTCAAGGCGATAAATTAGGGGGTCATCATCCAGGCGAATTATGTCTGTTTGGGCAGTGGTATTGTAGAGAGTGAGAGCGAAAGCACCCTCACTTTGTTGTACGCTCACGGGTACAGGAACTTGCAAGGGGAAAACTATCTCTGTCACACTAGGGAGTTGACGGTATCCGACACTGCGAATTATTGTTTGTGGCGGAACTGCACCAGGTAGAATGCGGGTTTCTTTACTATTAATCCAAGCGCCATAATCTAGGCGCAACCATTCACCTTCCCTACCTGTCACTGTTGCGCGTGTGCCTTTGGGCAGTGGTGTGAGTCGAGAATGATCGGTGCTAGGGCCAGTACGAGCAACGCCTGACTCTACTGTAACCTCAGAAACTGGCAATTGAGCTCTTGAGAGGATTTCAATCTTACCAGATCCTGGTTGAGTTATCGTCTTGCCGTCAAGCGTTAGTTGAAATTGAGGTTTTCCTAGATCGGCGGCTGTTGCCACTGTGGTGCAACCTTGATAATTACCTACTCTAAACTGGGCATGAGGCTGATTTTGCCCTGTCAAAGCAGCCAAATTACTTGGTAGTTGTGCTTGTTGAGGTTGCGGTAAAAGGGCAGTAGTTTGATTAGCCAGGGTTACAGAGACATTAGCATTAGGGGGTGCGATCGCGCTAAAACAAATTACTTCTCCCGGTAATCTGGCAATGTCAACTGCGGGAGTCAGGGAATCTTTCGCAAAGGCTACCCCCTGTGGTAACTCAGGGCTAGTGTTAAGCCTGATCACCTTAATCTTAAGTTCTTGATTCTGGCGACGCACAGTAAAAAGATTCTCCCCCAATTGCAAGGGGAAACTAGGGGAAAAATGACCAGCTTTGCTGCGGGTAATTGGCTTACTATTGATCAAAACCTGACCATCTGGTGGTGCAGTGCCCAGAAAAAAGATTTTTTGGGCACTTGTCTGGTAGTTTGTCTGAGGAAAAATGACTATAAGAGATGGCTGTGCCAATGCTATGGAGGAAGAGAGAATAAAGCCTAATATTACTAGTCCTAAGAGGTTTTTCACAGCAAATCACAGAAGATGACACCACAATAACTGTGGCACAATGACGGGATGTATTTTTAGAAGTCGTTAGAAATTCAAACTACTATGACTAAGTTTATCTTTGTTACTGGAGGCGTAGTTTCCAGTATTGGTAAGGGCATTGTAGCAGCAAGTCTAGGGCGTTTGCTCAAGTCGCGCAAATATTCGGTGTCGATTCTCAAACTTGACCCTTATATTAATATTGATCCTGGCACAATGAGTCCTTTTCAGCATGGGGAAGTATTCGTTACCCAGGATGGTGCGGAGACAGATTTAGACTTGGGGCATTACGAACGCTTTACCGATACCTCAATGTCGCGCTTAAATTGTGTGACTACTGGCTCGATTTACCAGGCAGTTATCAATAAAGAGCGGCGCGGAGACTACAATGGCGGTACTGTACAGGTTATTCCTCATATTACCAATGAAATTAAAGAGCGGATTCTGCGAGTAGCTAAAAGTACAAACCCTTCTGTAGTAATCACAGAAATTGGCGGGACGGTGGGAGATATTGAATCACTGCCGTTTTTAGAAGCGATTCGCCAGTTCCGTAAAGAGGTGGGACGGCAGAATGTGCTGTATATGCACGTAACACTGGTGCCGTGGATTGCCTCTGCGGGTGAAATGAAAACTAAGCCAACACAGCATTCAGTTAAGGAACTGAGATCCATTGGTATTCAACCAGATATTTTAGTTTGTCGGAGCGATCGCCCTTTACCCAAAGGATTAAAGCAGAAATTGTCGGGATTTTGCGATGTGCCGGAAGAATGCGTCATCACTTCCCAAGATGCCAAAAGTATCTATGAAGTACCGCTGAATCTAGAACGAGAAGGAATGGCAGAACAAGTGCTGAACTTGCTGCAAATGGAACAACGTAAACCAGATTTGACGCAGTGGCAAACCCTGGTAAAACGCTTACATAGTCCTAAGCACGAGGTAGAAATTGCCATTGTTGGTAAATATGTGCAGTTAAGTGATGCCTATCTATCTGTAGTGGAAGCGTTGAACCATGCTGCAATCTCCACTTATGGCAAACTGCGTCTGCGTTGGGTAAATTCAGAAGATTTGGAAACTGAATCAGCCGAAAATTATCTTGAGGGTGTCGATGGCATAGTTGTACCAGGAGGTTTCGGGGTTCGGGGGGTGGATGGTAAAATTGCCGCGATTAAATACGCCCGCGATCGCCAAATTCCCTTCTTGGGTTTATGCCTGGGTATGCAATGTTCTGTGATTGAATGGGCCAGAAACGTAGGAGGATTAACAGATGCCAATAGTGCTGAATTTGACCCTTATACAATTGATCCGGTAATAAATTTATTGCCAGAACAGCAGGAAGTAGTGGATTTAGGGGGTACAATGCGCTTAGGATTATATCCTTGTCGTGTTCTCCCTGATACTTTAGCTTTTAAGCTTTATCAAGAAGATGTGATTTATGAACGACATCGACATCGCTATGAATTCAACAATGCTTACCGCGATTTGTTGTCAAAGTCTGGCTATGTAATTAGTGGTACTTCTCCCGATGGACGCTTAGTTGAAATTGTGGAATTACCCAAGCACCCATTCTTTCTTGCTTGCCAATTTCATCCAGAATTTCAATCACGCCCCAGTACACCTCATCCCTTGTTTAAAGGATTCATTCAAACAGCGATCGCTCTTTCTCTTTCGACATCTAGTACACCAACGCCATTGGAGGTGTCATAAAAATTCATAATTCATAATTCAAAATTAATTACAACATTAACTTAAAGCTTCAGCAGATTTGGACATACAGGGTGCATCATTCGTAAATTTTGGACTTGAGGAGATGTTGTGGCGTACTGGGTGAAAATCCTTTACGAAAGGAAAGAATATGTAGTAAATTTTGAACGCGTCCATGCTTTTTGTTATGAACTGAATGGCAGAGTTACTTTTTGGCTACCCGATAGTGCTATTCCCATAGTAATTAACCCACAAAGTAACCTGGAAGACTATCAAAAAATTCTTGATTATTTAGAATGTGTGACAGGATTAGAATTAGATTGTGCCCACTGGGTGAAAATAATTTACGAAAAAAATGAATATGTAATTAATCTCAACTGCATCAGTTCCTTTTGTCATGAACCGAACGGCAGGATAACTTTTTGGTTGCCAGATGGCACTATTCCTATTATTATCAACCCTGTAAGTAATCCTGAATCTTATGAAAAAGTTGTGAAATACGTTAAGAAAGTAACAGGATATTCTTTGTCTTAGTATTAATTAGTAAGGTCTGCCCAACTTTTTGTTACTGCTGGGATCTGTTTGCTCTTTTGATACAAAATTTGATGTTCCGTTTTGGCTATAACTCTTGAGATGGCCTTAACTTTTGGTCAGGTTATGGTTCACAATTTGGTCATTCAGGGCGTAAAAGCATGATTAATTCTCCAAGGCGCTTCAATATACTGAGTACTTGGTGTGATTCGGAATCACGTTCAATTGAGAGCGCATAAGATCGTGCATACCACGGATGTTCTTGTTGAATCAATTTGACAAAAACAAATTCCCTACCGTTAATTAGTAAGCCAAAAGTCGGTTGTGCAGGATTTGGACGATCAAGCATATAAGCTAGTGCTTGAGGTAGGGCTGTCATCACATCAAATTTACTGCTTTTAGATTCGATGACAAGTACCCAAAAATGTTTTTGGATGACAAGAACATCAATGTTTCCTTTAACGATAAAGCTATCGTCTTCAGCAGAAATCTCAACAGAAGTCTCGGTTTCAATCTCAAAAGGAAGTTGATAAAACCCAGCTAAATCGAGTAAAGGAGACAGTACTACCATCTTTACCGCCTCTTCTGACATCAGACGATGCTTATTCAAGTTTAAATAGTTGCTTTTTACTCGCGCGATCGCTTGCTTTTCACCATCAGTCAGAGTTGGTAAATTTTCTGTCCATTCTGTAAAAAAGTTGGTGTCTGTGGCAAGTTGTAAACCAAATTTTTCTTCTAATTCGTAAAGACTGATGTCTCTAGCTGGGATTGTTTGAACCATAATCTAAAATCCTGAATAGAGTTGCCATGCCAACTTTGCTGCACCTACTATCCCGGCAAAATTGCCTAACTCTGCTGGCAATATCTGTAAACCTTCTCGTGATAAAGGCTGAACTCGCTTCTCAATTTCTGCCTTTACACCTGGTAAGAAAAACTCAAAGCTGCCACTTATACCGCCACCAATGACGATCGCTTGTGGTGTGAGTACATAAATCAAACTCGTCAAACCAATTCCCAAGTTTCCGCCATATTCTTGCCAAAAAGTCAAGGCTGCGGCATCTCCTTGTTGAGCAAGAAAACCCAATTCGATGGGTTCCTTGAGAGTGCGGCGGCGAATTGCAGTAGCACAGGCATATTGTTCCAAAGAGCCTCGATTGCCACTATTACAAATTGGGCCATCAGGATTTAAGGAAATTAAACCCAATTCCCCGGCGGCTCCTTGATGTCCAATAAATAGTTTGCCATCAAGAATAATTGCGCCACCAACCCCAGTACCTAAAGTTAGCAGAATCAGATTTTGAAAATGGCGACCGGCTCCCAGCCAAGCTTCTCCCAAAAGAGCGCAATTAGCATCATTAGCGATCGCAGTCGGTTTGCCAGTTTTAGCTTCTAACCAGTCTGCTAAAGGCACATCGAGCCATCCAGGTAAGTTAATGGCAATTTTAGCAATGCGTCCTGCGGCATCGGATGGGCCAGGAGTACCAACACCAATCGCAATAGCTTGATTATCTGGATCGATTTGAGCGATCGCATCTACCAGCACCGCCAACACCGCTTCCGGCGTTGTCGGTTGAGGAGATACCACAGTCAAAGATTGCAGACAAGTACCATCATCTGCAAAACGCCCCAGCTTAATTGCTGTTCCCCCGACATCAATGCCAATTACTTGAATTTTGTCATTTGTCATTTGTCATTTGTCATTTGTCATTGGGCATTGGTAATTGGTGAACAGCTATTCCCTATTCCCTATTATTGGGCGCGAGTCGTTTTCAACCCCGATCTGTTCGCGCAGTGTCTCCGCTTGGGAGAAGACGCGCAGCTTTCAACTCCGATTTCTGTAAATTAGCAAAAGTCGTGCTGCGGAAACTCGATTGCTCCTGCCAAGCTGTAATTGGCGCACCTCTTAAGATACCAGCAAGAGCAATGGAAAGGATAAACCCGCCAGTAGCGGCAGCAATTAACGTTAGATTATCTTTCATATAAATCTCTGTATTGTTATTTGTCATTAGTCATTTGTCATTTGTCTAAAACTAATGACCAATGATTACTGTCGGATTCTATTTTCTCTCCGTAATCGGGGATTGACAAATTCATTTAACCCTTCACCAAGTAGTGATAACCCTACCACCATAAATGTCATAGTTAAACCAGGGAAAAGCGTAGTCCACCAAATACCAGTAGGTAGAGCTTCTAGGGCTTGTTTTAAATCATGTCCCCATTCTGCCACTTCTTCGGGAAGTCCAAGCCCCAAAAAGCCTAAACCGCCCAATACCAAAATCGCATCAGCGGCATTGAGTGTAAATAGGACGGGTACGCTTTGAATGACGTTGAAAAACAGATAACGAGAAAGCACAACCCAAGTGGAAGCACCCATTGCTTGAGCAGCTTCGATAAACACTTCAGTTTTCACGCTGACGGTGTGGTTGCGAACAACCCGGTAATATTGGGGGATGTAGGCAATGCTAATAGCGATCGCTGCATTCAATATCCCACGTCCCACCACAAACGCCAGTGTCACAGATAGGAGTAGCCCCGGTAGAGTGTAGATGCTATCCATAATAAATAGCAACACCTTATCCAATTTCCCGCCGAGATACCCACTGAGCATCCCCAAAGGCACACCGATAATCATACTCAGCGCCGTTGCTAAAATCACCACCTGCAAAGCAGCTTGAGCGCCGAACAATGTCCGGGAGAACACATCATAACCCAGGCGACTAGTACCAAACCAATGTTTAGCTGAGGGTGGCTCGTGAATTGGATTAGAGAGAAAATCTTTGGGGTTTTGCAGCCATCCCCAAGCCTGTAATACGGGAGCGAAGAAGGCCAGGAAGACGAAAAATAGGGTAATGGCTAACCCAATAAACATGAGTTTTTGGGAAAGATTGAGACTTTTGCCAAACTGTAAAAATGTCGGTAGCCGCCGTTTTGTAATGGCCATAAAGCGATCGCCTGGATCGAGCAAGATACGCTGACTATTTTACATATTAGATCGGGAATTGGTTAAATATCCTTAATAAAAGTCCGACTGTTGAGGGGTCGTTACAGAGCTAGACTGAGGAAGAGGTGAGATTCTGCTTTATTTTTGCTGGATGAAGTGATATCTGAATAGTTTGAAATTATCGATACATTTATAAAGCTAATTGGTGTCAATTTAGAAGTTGATTTTCCCAGAGATAGAAAAGATGCAAAGTTTTTAGCTTGTGCTATGGCAGCCGAGGCAGATTTTTTGATTACGGGTGATTCTGATTTTAATCAGGCGCAAACTTTAGTAAATACAACGATTATTTCTGTATCTTTATTTAACAGGTTAGTTTGCGATGTAGGGGGGTGAGTCTTGGGGCATTGAAAAGAGGCAGAGGTGCAAAGGGGCAAAGAGGCACAGGGGAAAACTTACTGCAACTAACTTCTCCCCTGCTCCCCACTCCCCATTCTCTTACAGATTACTTTCAATTAACTGACGGTATTCGCTCTTTTGCTTCACGCCTTTGACTTCCTTCACCAGTTCCTTGTTTTTGAACAATTGAACCGTTGGTGTT
Source organism: Nostoc sp. 'Lobaria pulmonaria (5183) cyanobiont' (assembly GCF_002949795.1). Taxonomy (NCBI): domain Bacteria; kingdom Bacillati; phylum Cyanobacteriota; class Cyanophyceae; order Nostocales; family Nostocaceae; genus Nostoc; species Nostoc sp. 'Lobaria pulmonaria (5183) cyanobiont'. The sequence continues at coordinate 1,079,630 of NZ_CP026692.1, forward strand.
CCTGTAACATTAGCATTTTCAGCAATATCTCGGTCTTTGTCGATGTCAATTTCTACAAAGTGAATTTTGCTGTCAAATTCATCCACCACTTTATTTAAAATTGGCTTCAGGGTATGACAAGGGCCACAACCAGGAGAGACATATTTAACAAGGAGTAAGCGATCGCTTTCATGGAACAATTTCCGTAAAGCATAACCACCCTCATGGCGCGTCCCATCCAAATTAAATCCAGCTTCTTCCTCGGCTTCAGTCTTTTTGGCTGGCTGATGTTCTAATTCATTATCTGCTGTTTCTTGCTGTTGATGGAATTCTTGAATTAAACCAGTGGATGACAACCAACGTTCTGCCAACATCGCCGCCATACACCCAGTACCCGCAGCCGTAATTGCTTGCCGAAACTCATGATCTTGTACGTCTCCAGCAGCAAAAACGCCCTCTACACTAGTTTCTACAGAACCGGGCTTAGTGACAACGTAACCTATCTCATCCAGTTCTAACTGACCTTTAAATAAAGAGGTATTGGGACTGTGACCAACCGCGTAAAATAAACCTTTAGCGTGCAGTTGGCTTTCTTCACCAGTTTTGGTATTGCGGACTTTCACCCCTTCCATGTGACCATTACCGAAGATATTCACGGCTTCTGTGTTCCAATGGACTTGGATTTTTGGGTTACTCAAAACGCGGTCTTGCATGGCTTTAGAAGCCCGCATTTTATCGGTGCGTACCAACATATTTACCTTAGAACCATACTTGGTGAGGTAAATTGACTCTTCCGCCGCCGAGTCTCCAGCACCAATTACAGCCAATTCTGCACCGTGAAAAATCGGTGTCGCACCATCACAAATTGCACAAGCGGAGATACCTCGACTCCAAAATTCATGTTCGTTGGGTAAACCCAAACGCTTTGCAGTTGCACCCGTAGCAATGACAATGCTGTTGGTTTTAATTTCCCTTTCTTGCGATCGCACTGTAAAGGGACGCTGACTCAAATCAACTGATATAACATCTTCAGTATATAGTTCAGCTCCCCAGCGCTCCGCCTGCGCCTTCATCTGATCCATCAGTTCCGGCCCGGTAATTCCTTTAGGAAATCCTGGAAAATTCTCAACTTCCGTCGTTGTCATTAATTGCCCACCAGGTAATCCCCCGGCTTGGAAACCTTCAAAGACAACGGGTTTCAGGTTAGCGCGTGCAGCATAGATGGCAGATGTGTACCCTGCTGGCCCAGAACCGATAATTACTAAGTTTTCTACAGTTGGGTTAGTCATGAAAATATACGAACTCATAACGACTACGCTTAATATAGCATAAAAAATTATGATTGGCTACGTGAGATGGGAAGCGATCGCCAAATGCCTATACTACTTACTATGTGCTTAAGACTGTTTACCGATTAAACCAAGCTCCAGTGATGTTGCAAAATGGAGACACACTTATATTACCGGACTTGCTATCAGGTTGGGAACTGGCGGTATCAGAACTATGGCCACCTGAGTTTGAATAAAAAACTCTCACAAACGAAATTGAGAATCTAGCCCTTGGCCTACACTAGGGACTTTTGGATGCAAAGATTCTGGATTGTGTAACCGGATTTCACCAAACTTTTTTTCTGAAGGTGATAGGAAAGCGATCGCAGCTGGGTAAGTTACATCTAGAACACCCAAGCAACCCCTACCCCTGGGAAAACACTTATGAAAACCGAATTAAAAGCCAAATTTCTCCAACACATCCTCGACAAAAAGAAAGGAGATGAGGGTTTTACACTTATTGAATTACTAGTAGTAATTATCATCATCGGTATTTTGTCTGCGATCGCGCTGCCTTCTTTCTTGAACCAAGCTAATAAAGCCAAACAGTCAGAAGCTAAAACTTATATAGGTTCAATGAACCGCGCTCAACAAGCTTATTACTTAGAAAATACTGCATTTACAAGTTCAATTGGTGCTTTAGGACTTGGTATTGCAACATCAACCATAAATTACCAATACCAAATTGCCTATACTACGGGTAATAGTGTAGCAACCAACCAAGCACAAGTAAAAAATACTAACGCACCTCTCAAAAGCTATGTTGGGGGTGTAGAGGTGACAAGCCAAGCTGCTACCAGTGAAGCTACTACCATCGCTGTTTTGTGTGAATCGGCAGACACAGTTCTTGCCGGTGGTACAAATGCAGTGGCAGCCACTGCATTTGTCTTCACTGCTGGATCACTTGATTGTACAGCCAACACAGGCATCGGCGCCGGCAAGTTTATCTCTTTGGCTAAGTAACCAACCAAGGACAAACAGGATATAAACTGTCTCTAAACTAGATATTTTCCCAAGTGGGTAGATGCTTCTATCCACTTTATTTCCATTATGTAAGTCCTTCACAATTATATTCCTCATAAAATTTTCTCAGACAATGATTACTGATATATGTAATTGGCAAAATCAAGCTGAACAATACTTCAGTCAAGAAAAATATTCGCAAGCAGCAGAGTTATACGAACAAGCAATAGCAATAGAACCAAATACCATCTCTTATTACTGGCATTTGGGGTTACTATTACTATTACAAGGGCAAGAAGCAGAAGCTCAAATGACTTGGATGCTGCCAATGACACAGGCAGATGAAGAACAGTTACCAATTTGGACAAATGAACTATTTCAAGTTTTGCAAATAGAAGCTGAAAGGCGTGAAACACTAGGTGAATATTCTTTAGCTTGGTTAATTCGCCAGCATATACGGGAAATTAATCCTAGCTATATAGATAATTTGCTTCAAATTCTTATACTTTCTATCAAATTACAAAAGTTTGAAGAAATTGATAATTTGAGCGAGTGGGGATTAATTGAAACCTTAAATGCAAAAGAAAATATAGAAATTAATACCGAATTATTAATCCAATTTTTAAAAGAATTTTTAAATACTGTTACTTTACATCAAATTAATCTAGATTTAATAGAAGCTAGTCTGCCTTATTTCTCTGATCCTCATCAATGCTTCTCTATACTGCTTCCTGCTGCTATGGAAATTGGTCATACTTTGCGGCAGCCTTTACTAGCAGCATCTCTGCTAGAATTGCATTTACGATTGGAGCCAGATAATGTAGAAATTTTGCGGCACTTAGCGAGTTTTTATCAAGACGCTCGTAATTATTCTCAAGGAATAGAGACAGCTAGGTTGTGTTATTCTTTATCAGAAGGCTTGGCCGATAAAATTTTTGCACTCCATTTGCTGTTAAGGGGTCTAATGTCAGCAGGAGGATATTGGCAAGAGATATGTACAACTTGTCAAGAATTGGAAACTGTGTTTCAACAGTTTATTAAAGCTCAACGAATTCCTTTAGAAGAAGCAACAATACTACGCTTGCTTTCGCCATCTTTTGCGATACCTCACATTAAAGATGCTCCTGCTGATTTCCGAGCTATTCATAATCAGGTCGCTGAGATTTTTAATAATTATATTCAAGCTCTTGGCCAATCAAAAGCAAAAAACTATGCTCATCAAATTATTAATCATCAATCTTTAACACACCATCCGAAAAAATTAAAAATTGGTTATATATCTTACGCTTTAAGGAATCATTCTGTTGGTTGGCTGGTTCGGTGGTTATTTCAACATCATAATCGAGATAAATTTGATATTCATACTTATTTTGTTAACTACAAATTAATAAACGACTATCTCCAAGAGTGGTATCTAAGTCACGGAGGTGAACCTCACAAATTAGGCATGAATGGTCTAGAAATTGCTGACCAGATATATCAAGATGAAATTGATATTTTAATTGACCTTGATAGCATCACTCTAGATATTACCAGTGAAGTGATGGCACTCAAGCCAGCCCCAATTCAAGTTACTTGGCTGGGGTGGGATGCATCAGGCATACCTGCAATTGATTACTTTATCGCAGATCCTTATGTACTGCCAGATGATGCACAAAATTACTATACAGAGAAAATCTGGCGATTACCTCAAACTTACATAGCAGTAGATGGTTTTGAAGTGGGTGTACCAACTCTCCGCCGCGATGACTTGGATATTCCTATGGATGCCGTTGTATATCTCAGCGCCCAAAGAGGATATAAACGCCATCCAGAAACGACAAAGTGGCAAATGCAAATTATCACACAAGTACCTAACAGCTACTTTTTGATTAAAGGACTTGGTGAGGAGGAAACAATTAAACGCTTCTTTTACCAAATTGCCGAAGAAGAAGGTGTAGATTGTTCTCGGTTACGATTTTTACCAATGGTTCATTCAGAGGCAGTTCATCGTGCTAATTTAGGTATTGCTGATATTGTATTAGATACATTTCCCTACAACGGAGCGACAACAACCCTAGAAACATTGTGGATGGGTATCCCCTTAGTGACACGAGTTGGTGAACAGTTTGCAGCGCGTAATAGCTACACTATGATGATAAATGCGGGTATCACAGAAGGCATTGCCTGGACTGATGAAGAGTATGTAGAATGGGGTGTGCGCCTGGGGAAAGATGAGGCTTTACGCCAGCAAGTTGCTTTAAAGCTGAAAGCATCGCGCCAAACAGCACCACTATGGAATGGCAAGCAATTTACCCGTGAAATGGAGAAGGCTTACGAGCAGATGTGGCAAAGGTTTATTGAGGGAAAATAAGCTCGTAGTGAGGACTAAAGTCCTCTTCTGTAATAACAGCTTTAGGCGTGGCTTAAGTAAAGTACTAATTCCTTGCTGGAGAGTATTAAAATATTCATCTAGCAGGTTTAACTGTCTATAGCAATGGCTTAAGTTCCAATAAATATCTGCATCATCCGATTGGATTTCTAAGAGTTTTTGATATTGGGCGATAGCTTATTGCCATTTTCCCTCATAGAATAATTTATTGCTTAAGTAAAAAAAACTGTTCAGCTTGTGTTTGACTAAAGCCTTCTATTTGGTAAGATGTTAGAGTTTCTGCTTTTGCTCCAATCAGCGCATTTTGATTTTCGTATTTCAAAACAATTCTTGCCTGGATGCGAGATAGTAAAGCTTGCCATTGAATATCAGCCAAATTTGCCACTAAAGAAATTTCTAACCCTTCAGTAACGTCTAAATCTTCTTCTACCAAAAGATTCATAGCCACACTAGATAAAAATATTTCTGCATCCTCGATAGCAATATTAGTAGTGTCAATAAGTAGAGTACTTTTTTCACTAATAAAATGAGTTGCGATCGCCTTGATCACTCGTTGCAATTCTAAACCGATTAACTCTTCTGGTTGCGACCAATCAGGGAAAATAATTAAATTAATCTCCTTAAGGTTTAAAGACAAGAGAGTAGCATCAATTAAGGCAGAACTTACAGTCTGCGCCATTTTTTTCCATGAGAACTTTTTCGCCTGTGCTAAACCCGCAGCAGTTAAAAAGTGACGAATACTAGGCTTTTGCACCTCACAGAGCGCATTTACCAGAGCATTTACATCATCATCTTGAACATAAATGGCTGCATCTCCTGCTACTTCTGTAATTGAAGAATTAGCACAGGTAATAACAGGACAGCCACAAGCCATTGCTTCTAATACAGGCATTCCAAAACCTTCATATTTAGAAGGATAAACTAACGCCACAGCACCCGAATAAGCTAAGGCTAATTCTTCATCACTAAGTTGAAGAAGATGTATAGTACTACCTAATGTATATGTTCTTAACTCTGGCGCTAACACTCCGCCAATACCAGTAAAAATAATATCAAATCCGTTTCTAGTGGCTAGTTTGGAGAAAGCTTGGAAGAATAAAATACCATTTTTGTAACCAGTTCCAGCACCAACTAACAGGAAGTATGGTTTATCAATACCATATTTATATTTAAAACCTTTAATTTCATCTACAGAAGCTGAAGAGAAGAGATAATCTACTCCACAATGAGCCACCGTAATTGATTCTAAGGGTATCTCAGAGAAACATTTACTTAAATCTTTAGCTGTATTTTCAGAAATGGCAATAAAAGCAGACGCGTGTTTGATACCATTGTGTTTTTCACGCCACATAGGTTCATTTAAATTTCCTCCTAATACTTCAGGAATCATATCATAAGCCATAAATACCGAAGGGGTATTAATGGGAGTGGTGTAGTAGGAAGATATAAATAATTCCGCTTCTTGATCATCACATATTTGTTGAAGCATCTGTTTATCAGCTTCGGGATTGTTATAGTTGTAGGCGGGAATTATGCGATAACGGATACCATTAATTTTGGGTGCAGTATCGGCTCTATCTAAGACTAGGATATGATTAGCAAAATCACTTTTTGACCATTGTTCTAGCAGACTTCGCCAAACTCTAGCAATTCCTGTTTTATAGAGTTGAAAAAAGACACCATCAATTAAAATATTACGAGGAGGTAAAGTTTTTGCTTTTTCTTTCGCTAACTCGTAAACTTTGATAGTTTCTTGAACGTATTTATCCCAACTAAATTTTTGAGCCTGTTGAACAGATTTTCTTGCTAAAATCTCTCGATATTCGGGTTCAGAATATAGCTTAAATATGGCATCACAAAGCCCTATTTCATCATGAGGATCAAGCATAATTCCGGCATCTTCAACCACTTCAGGCAAGGAAGAAGTGTTAGAGGTTATGACTGGAGTTCCACATTGCATAGCTTCTAATGGTGGTAAGCCAAAACCTTCATATAAAGATACATACATGAATGCTAATGCCCCTGAATACAGAGGAGCTAAATCTTCATCGGGAAGATAACCAGTAATAATAATTCGGTTTTCTAATTCTTTAGCTCTATCTACTTCTGCAAAAATTTCTTCATATTGCCATCCTTTTGTACCTATTAATACTAGGTTAAGATCATCAATATGCTGGTTTTTTATTAATCTCAAAAAAGAACGGATAACATGAGCTATATTTTTTCTTGGCTCTAGGGTTGATAAAGTTAAGAGATAAGGTTGATCTGGTATTTTATATTTTTCTTTCGTTTTGATAATTAATTCCTGATCATCGCAAGGATAAAATTTTTCTTGATCAGCAGCTAAATATGTAACAAATACTTGCTTTTCATCAAGATTTAGTTGGTATTTGCAAATATCTTGTTTTGTTGATTCGGAAATACAGCACACAAAATCATTGTTAGCTATTTGATCTATAGCATTTATAACGTGAGGCTGTGAATTATCACTAAAATACTCTGGAAAAAGAATAGGTATTAAATCACAAACTGTGACAATTCTTATTCTAGCAAAGTAAATATTATTAAGTAAACTAAAAGAACTAAAGTGATAAATATCTATATTTTGATACTTTAGTTCTGGCAATTGAAATAAAGGGAGGTTTTGATATTCAAAATTTTGATTTATATAAATTTGACAAGCATCAAATAAATCAGGAATACTCGTACATAAATAAACATGACAGCGAGGAGATTTTATTAGTCCTTTTAAAAGATACTCTATTACTCTAAAAACTCCTGTTTTGGCAGTTTCAAGTATAGTTCCTAAACCTAGTACAGCAATATCTAAGGCTATTTTTATTTGGCCTGCATTATTTGCAACTGATAAATAATCTTCTTTATTTGAAGATTTATATATTTTTGTTATTTTTCTAGTATCAGGTGTAGGCGTAATTAATCTTCCTAACTGTGTATCTATGTTATCTTGACTACTTAGTTGTATTATCCGCTCTGCTCTTTGTTTTTCGAGCAATCTGTAATCCATATAATCATCTAAAACATTAATAGGAAAAGAGAAATATTTTGCTAAATCGCCTGACTCTTCAGATATATAATAATCATTAATTCCATCAAAGAAAACTTTTTGATAACCTTTTGCCATTAAAAAAACAGGAATATTATTTTCACAGCGAATGTTCGTACCTGATAAAGTAGTTTCTATTACTAAAATTGTTGGTCTAAATATCTCCCAATTACCACCTAAAATAACTTGTTCTTCTAATCCTTCAACATCAATTTTAAGAAAGTCAATTTTTTGATCGACATATTCATTGCAGACTTCCGCTAAAGTTTTAACAGAAACAGTATATCGAGAAAGTTTTAAACCTTTCTCTTGGGCAATTTTATCAGCTATTTCTTTATTTAAAGTAGAGTTTCCAGGTTGTCCTATTACTTGAAAAAACTGTAGGTTCCCTTGTGAATTACTTACAGCAATATTTAGATTAATATCTCTCGAACGCTCTTGTTCAAATAAGTTATGGCATTCTTTTATTGGTTCTATATTTATTCCTGACCATCCAATATCATAAAAAGCTTTAGTTACTGAATCAACAGTTGGATGTAAGGCTCCTACATCAATATAAAACCCTTTTATTTTATCTTTAAAGACTCTATTGAGTAAAACATCTTCAAAATTCTGGGAATATGAAATAAATGTCATTTTTACTAACTTCGCTCCTATGAATGTTAATAATTTAATTTAGTGAGGATCATTTCGGCTAGATCGTTTAATTAGACAATACCAATTAAGTTTTTTTTGGGCTATTTGTCTAGCGATCGCTATTTTCCTCTCGCTTTTTAATCTGCTCTAATACAACTTTGTAATCTTGCCGATCAGGGTGCAACTTCACCAGCTTCTCCAAAAGCTTCATTGCACCTTTCGTATCCTTCAATTGCAACCGCAGCAAAGACAGTTTCTCTAAAGCAAGTTGGTTTTCTGGTTCCCGTTGTAAAACCAACTCGTAGCCCTGCGCCTGTTGCTGTAATCCTGACTCAGGAGAAGCAGACGCAGTTGCTGGCTTAGGTTGAGTAGCCTGTTGGATTGCTGGAATGACTGCAAATGCCGTAGAACCAAAAAACGAGAACATCGACACTATCGTGACAATCTTTTGTCGCCGCTGAATCTGCTTTTTGCGGATAATTAGGTATTCTGCATCCGAACTAGCCATGCCTCACATACTTGCTGCGGTAAATACTTAGGTATCAGCAAGCCTCCCGTTCTGAGGATACCCATCTGCTCAACAGAAACTAACATCTTCGCTAAAAATTTTTTACACAAACTTCAAATGCTGACTCTGAAGATGAGGGAACCTTATGATAAGCCCATGCTGCACCGACAATTTTGCCATGCGATCTCTCCTAATTACCTCAAAGCAAAACCCTCCAAGTCCTAATTCTCTGGGCAAAACATTAAAATTATATAAAGATTTGCAATTAATTAGCCTAAAGCCAGATGTTTGCGATATTGTAAACAACATTTAAATCAACAGAAAGAGTACATATTTCTACTCAATTGCAAATTTCCCTGTCAGTCAAAAATTTTCAAACTAGCCCATATCCTATAGGTTCTTCAACAAGCAAGCATATTTTTCGTGATTCAAACAAATAGAATTTTCCCAGTCGTTCTCAATCACACTACTTAGTGGAACTTCCCTGAGGACTAATTATTCTGCTCGGCGTCCACAATAGATATCTTACGAAAGGTAGTGTTGCACTCTTGCAGAAAAAAGGTAGAGGTAAAGAGGAAAAACAAAAGGAACTAAAGGTTAAAGGAAAAAGGGTAAACATAAACATCCCTTACCCCTTCTCCCAAAACTTTCGTCTGGCTTCTGCAAAAAGTTTAAGGGCTGCTTGGTAAAATTGAGATTTTCTGGTGGTAATTACCGTACAAAACCGAATTTGCCAGTAACTTAGTAGAGTTTGTTATGGTATAGTTAAAAAGTTAAGACTAGCTTTACCAAATTACACCACTCTACGGGCCGGCAACAATTGCAGAATGGGAAGCAGTTTTAATTAAGCATTTACCCACAAAATCAGAATTCAATCGAGGTTATGACTCAGCAAGTGATTCACCCAATGGTGAAATTGCAGCGCAACGTGCAATCACTCATAGAATCGAATATTATCAAGCCAAGCGATAGCATCTGGAAAATCGCTTTGCTCTATGGTAATGAATGGCAGCACTGGAAACAAGAACTGCTTGACTTTGGCTTTAGTATGCAAGACCCAGTTAGTGAATTGCTAGCTGTAGAAACTTGGGATGAAGAGTAGGGAATAGGAATTTTTAATATTCACCACTCCCTAGACGCGATTAATCGCGTCTCTACTCCTCACTCTCTAAACTTTGCAGGCAGCTAAAGCCGCAGCTAATTCCTTTGCATTTTGATAGCGATCGCGTGGCAATGGTTCTGTAACGCGATCAATCACATCTCTTAATTGGGAACTAATGGTGGGAACTTTTGCCACATCAAACCTGAAGTTTCGCCCTCGTTGGCGGTAATACTTGAACGGGTTTTCGCCTGTGAGCAGAAAAATCAGCGTTGGCCCAATTGCATACAAATCAGATTGAGTTAAAGGTTGTCCTCGTTCTTGTTCAGGAGCGCAGTAACCTTCTGCACCAATTCGAGTACCGGGCGCTGTGCCAATTTCTTTAACTGCGCCAAAATCTAGCACCACGATGCGATTTCCTGAACTTCGCACCATTAAATTGGCGGGTTTAATATCACGGTGAATCAGTGGAGGCTCTTGGCTATGAAGATAGTCTAAAATATCGCAGGTTTGGATCATCCAAGCGATCGCTTGGTTTGGTGTCACTGGCCCAGTGGTATAGACACGTTTTTCCAAATCTTGTCCGTGGATTAATTCCATTGCTAAGTATTTTTTTCCGCCTTCTACAAAGAAGTCATAATACTTGGGAATTCCAGGATGATTAAGAGATTTGAGAGTGTGCGCCTCTCGCTCAAATAACTCTTGAGCTTTGACAATTTTCAGCATATCAGCATTCATTTGCTTCAACACCAGCAGTTGTGGCACGCCCGCAATCACACTAGCCTCATCCCAAGCGAGATAGGTAGTACCCATCCCTCCTTGTCCGAGAGTTCGCAACACCTGATAATGGCGAATTTTCTGTTGGACTGAGAGAGGTTGACCGCAGTGGATGCAAAACAGATTGTTTGGGGAATTGCCTTCGTGCGTGCAAGTGGAAGATAAATTTGCCGGATTTTTTGCTGAGTAAAGTGTTTCGGCGGCGTTTTCTTCTGTCCCTTGCATTTGTTGCGATCGCAAACCAGTTTCCAATTCTGTTACCTCCTGAATTTGGAATTGCAGTATTGGGCCTCCCTGTGCCAATTGCAAAAGGGAATTATCTGGTAAGGGACTCTGAAGTACAAGGATACCGTTGAGAAAAGTCCCATTTGTACCCTGACTAATCAGCTGCCAAGTGTAACCATTGCTAGCGTCACCGACTTGTCTAAGTTCTAAATGATGCCGCGAAACTAAACTATCATTTAAAACAACGTGATTATCTGCCGCTCGACCAATCCGAATTTTGGAGGAGTTCTCAAAGCACCACTGCTGAAGGGGAGTTTTCTGTTGCGGTTCTAACAGGGTCAGACTAACCACAATACAACCTACAAGGTAAATGGATTAGGGATTGGGCATTGGGCATTGGGCACTGGGCATTGGGTATTAAACTTATCGAAAAATTAGGCTTTAACCCTTAATTTATAAGGCGTCGAGGTTAATTTGCCTATAGGTCTATTGGGAATTGGTGATTGTTATTTCTTCTTATTACCCATGCCCCATGCCCCATTACCTATGCCCATTTATGATTAACTTTCCAGATTTGGGCGTACTTTTGCCCGAACAAGTATACCAGTAATATTGTCGTGACCGTTGTGTTGATTTGCTAAATCAATTAAATCTGTAACTCCCCGTTCTAAGTTAACGCCAGAACTAAGTAAGGGTTCTAAGTGAGTCCGCCAATGGGTTTCTAGTAAATCATTATCTGATAGACCGTCCGATGCCAACAGCAGCAGAGTATCTTCATTGATGTCGAAAAAGCTGACATCGGGATTAATCGAGTTTTCATCACGAGGTCCCAAGGCTTGGGTAAGTTGATAGGCATCTGGACGGGCGTAAGCTATGCTTGCTTCCACTCCTCGGTTAATTTCCCGTTGCCCAACTTCATGATCTACTGTGACTTGTTCTAGTCCCTGCTTACGCGTCAGGCGGTAGAGACGGCTATCTCCTACATGAGCGACTGCTGCTTGAGTATCTTGAATTAAAAGCATTACTAAAGTTGTACCCATACGCCCAACTCCAGAACGGGCATCTTGTTGATTGAGCTTGTAAATCGCCTCATTAGCTAAATACACTGCCTCACGAATGCTATCTTCTGTTGGCAGCTGGTTGGCAATCCAGTGTTCTTGAAAGTATTGCCTTAGGGTGTTGACTGCTAACTCGCTGGCTATCTCGCCGCCAGCGTGTCCACCCATACCATCACAAAGAATATACAAACCATGCCCTTCTAAGACTCGACTTTTGGGGAACTCCAGTTTATGAATTTTGGTTTCAATGCCAAAGTAGTCTTCGTTATGATGACGTTGACGCCCCACATCTGTGCGTCCTGCATCTTCTAAGCTACTTAACTGCATCGCCAGCACAACAGTTGCCATATCATCAGCTTTGCTAATGATGTCTTCTAACTCATCTGATTGCGGGATAGTGGACACAGCAGTATTGTTCTCCTTTATTGGGGGCAAAGTTGCGGTTCCTAGTGCTTCCAGTTCAACAGAGATTTCCTCCAAACGCGATCGCAATTGGGCGATCGTCTGAATCTTACCTACCTCTAAATCCCCCAACATCTGGACTACAGAGCCAAATTGAGTCCGTTGCGACTGTCTAAATAGTGCTTGCCAAACCCTTCCCAAAGCTTGGATAGTTAACGGCTCCTCTGGAATGGCAGATGTTTGGGCTTGGGCATCTTCTGGCGACTCCGTGGCGGGCTGAGAATTCGATGATTCCACATACAACCTTTGTAGTGCCAACGTTTGGTCTTCATCCAATCGCAAATTCGACAAATCTAAAAGGCTTTGACGACAATTTACTGGTTCTAATACTGCCCAAAGTTGGGTCATTTCATAACACCAGTGTAAAATTTTTAACGAACTGGTTGTTTCTTCTTGCCACAGGTCGAGTAGATACTGCCAATCCGAGCGGTTTTCGATTATTAATACCTGTATATCATCTTGCTGCCATGCGTCGTGAATCGGTGGTATCCCCCGCTCACCTTGGGATTGTAAGGCAAGATAAAGTTTTGCAAGGCGAGGAATCTCACTCGCTTCTACTGATGGCGTCAGCAAATCTGATTCTTGACTTGCTAGTATTGCCTCAATGGGTGATATTTGATACGGCTGGCAGTCTAGAACTCTGCCACATACATCAGTAATAATGGCATTTTCCGTTTGGACAAGTGGCGTATCTAACAATTGATAGCGCTCTTGGGAGTCTAAATAGGAGCCTAATGTAATTTCAGAACTAGGCGATAGAGGAGATGGGGAGGGTATTGCTTGCTCATCTCCCTCACCGCCCACATCTTCTACTTTCAAAGCTTCCCCAGTCGTTTCTTTAGCAATAATTGCCCAAAACACTGTTCCACATTCTGTGTCACAGTTATGACAACGTAGTGCATTCACAGGTACATCATCGGTACTGCATTCAGGACAGACCTTGTGAGTCAGGGACATGCCACAGTTTTGACAGAATTTGTTGCTATTGGGGTTTTCAAATTTACACTGAGGGCAAATCAGCATAGTGGAAGTTCCTTTATTCCCGTTCGTTCCAAGGTGCTTCTAGCCACTAAGATCCAAGGTGCCACAATTGGCTGTCCCTGACTACAGTAGATTGTAGTTTATCAATGAATTTTGGTGGCAGTATTAATTGTGACGCATATTAGATAAATATTTCATATATTGGCAGGCAATTCCTTATAAATGGGGGATGAGGAAGCAGGGGAGACAAGGGGACAAGGTGAGAAAAGTTAGAACTTGCAACAAGTCTTTCCCCTTGTCTCCTTGTCCTCTTCACCATACCCAATGCCCAATCCCTTATTGTCAAGAGTCTGGCAATTGTGGAGGTTCAACTTCAAACCATTTTTGATAAATTTGTTTGTAAGTGCCATTGAATAACAAAGTCGCTATACCTTTGTTAATTTCATCCAAATGGGGAGAATCCTTGGGCATAGCAATCCCGTAGTATTCTTGGGTCAGCAAATCCGCAACAACTCTGATGCCTTTAAGTTTGCCATTTTTAATCGCATACAAAGTCGCGAAAGCATCGCTAACCACAGCATCAACATTGCCATTGAGTAAGTCTTGGAAAAATTCTGGCCCAGAATTAAAAGTACTAATTTTGGCGTTGGGGATGGTTTTGGCAAAATCTGCCCCAGTGGAACCAATCTGTACAGCAATTTTTTTCCCTTTGAGACTATTGAAGTCTTTAATATTTTGATTGTCTTCGCGGACAGCGATCGCAAGTCCGGCTTTAAAATAAGGTCGTGAAAAAGCAATTGTTTTTAGGCGTGCGGCGGTAATTGTGATTCCACTAATTGCTGCATCAACTCTTTTGGCTTGCAAAGTCGAGATCGTGCCATCAAAGGGCAGACTTTCAAACTGGACTGCAAAACCTGCTATTTTAGCGATCGCATTCATCAAATCAATATCAAAGCCTTCCAAGTTCCCGCTAGCTGTTTGGATCTCAAAAGGGACAAAGGTGGGGTCTGTGGCCACCTTCAGAGGTTTAGCGTCTGGGCTAGTAGTGGGATATAAACTCTGACAGGCAATAATCAGTAGTAGGCAGCCTAAGCTTAGAATTAGCTGCTGCCACTTGAAGTTAATTAATTTCACTATAGTAATTTTGTTCTAGTAATCAATATTTACGATACTTGTCATGATGTTATAAGAAAGAATACATACGTATGACTTTTCGCTAATTGCCTTTTTGTGCGTTCTATATTCTGACTCCCAATTTTGAATTGCTTATGGCTCCTACAACTTCTGCTTACCAAATTGCTGATTTGTTCGCCGAAAGAGCTAGAAATCTGACACCACCAACTTACGGCACTGAGTTAACCAAAATCATTACCGTCAGTTTTGCCTATGGTCTCGCTGACCCAATTCTCTTTCCCCACGCGGACTTAGCTGCTGCAAGTGCGGCTGTACTAGCAGAAGAGGCTCCGATCGCTCTTAATTACGGGCCACCTTCAGCCCAACTTTATGAACAAATAATCCTCCGCTTGCAAGCTCAAGGAATCCCTGCCGATCGCGATCGCCTGATCGTTGGCTACGGTTCTAGTCAGATTTTGGGTTTGCTACCAGATGTGTTTGTTGAACCTGGTGATGTCGTAATTGTGGAAGGGCCAACCTTCTTGGGAGTAGTTAATAGATTTGTCCAGGCTGGGGCACGCCTAATTACCATTCCTGTAGACGAATTGGGAATGGATGTGGATGCCCTAGAAGAAACTTTGAGCGACTTGAACAAACGAGGCATTCGACCCCGATTTATTTACACTATACCCACTTTTCATAATCCCACAGGTACTACTATGCCGTTATCTCGCCGCGAAAAACTGGTAGCGTTAGCGGCCGAGTATGGCGTATTGGTGGTAGAAGACGATGCCTACAGCGATTTGCGCTTCCAAGGCGAAGCTGTGCCATCCTTGGCAAGCCTTGACAAGGAGGGGTGGGTGTTATACGTGAATACCTTCTCGAAAATCATTGCGCCTGGTATCAGATTAGGCTGGGCTTGTGGCGATCCAGCAATTATTGAGCGGTTGGCAATGTTCAAAAGTGAAGGGCCTGTGGGGCCGTTTGTCAGCCATGTGGTTGGTCGCTACTGTGCTACAGGCAAACTAGATTATCATATTCAGGAGCTAATCGCCTGGTACAAGCATAAGTGTAATTTGTTGTTAGAAGCGATCGCTCAAGAGTTTCCCACCGATGTAGTTGCTTTGCGACCAGGTGGTGGCTTTTTCGTTTGGTGTAAATTGCCGCCAGACATCAGCGCCAAAGCACTCCTAACTGCTGCCAATGAACAGGGCATCAGTTTTCTGCCAGGAACTCGCTGCTACGCTAATGGACAGGGAGATGATGCCATCAGGTTAGCTTTTAGCTTTCAACCAACTCAGAAGATTGTTGAGGGAATCGCTACCTTGGGAGCAGTACTGAGAGGATGGCGGTAATTTGTAATTAGTACCTCGTTCCCAGTCTCACACTGGGAATGCTTTTTGGAAGGCTCCTGCATCTCGTATAGGCGGCAGAACGGAACCAAGAAGATTTCCTTGTTAGACCTAGAAACGAAATTTAAAATTTTGTAAACTTTAAAAAATTTGCTCTAATCGTTGGAAATCGCGCTGCACTTCATACCAGAGACTTTTATTATGTGGGTCTGTTTTCAAGGCTTTTTTAAGATAAATTCTGGCTTTGAGTAGTTGTTTTTCGGAAATTAGTGCCCGTCCCCAAATTTGATAGGCGATCGCTAGCCATTGACGGACTTCTGCATCTGTTGACAAACGCTCTGCTAAAGCTTCCGCCAGGGCGATCGCTTGCGGAAATCGTCTTTCTTGCAAAAATCGCTGCAATTGCTCATAAGTCTTCCACTTCAGCCGTTCTTCTATTTCCAACAGATTCGGCGGCTTTGGTTTCCCTGATTCTTGGCTTGTCACCGTTGTTACTGGTGTTTTCTGCCGTTGCGTTGCCTTGGCGTCGTCACGTCCAGACGTTGACACCTGACTTGAACGTGCGCCAATTTCCTCTGGTAGTACTACCGTCAGCAGGAGTTTGTAAGCCTCTGTCAAGGCAATAAACTTATCTTTGGCTTTGTTGTCATCTGGGTTGATATCGGGATGATATTGCTGCGCCAGTCGTCGATAAGACGCTTTGATGTCAGCAAAAGAAGCTCCCGATCTTAAACCTAGTAAACGGTAGCAATCTCCAAGATCCATCTTGAGCTATCAGCTATCGAATATTTAGCTATTGGCTATTATCTGTCAATATCAGCTTCAAGCCCGGACTATTAATGATAAAGGCTAATTTTCTATTTTAAAGTTCAATCTTGACAGTTTGTTCATTAAAAAGGGATTGGGCATTGGGTACAAGAGGCAGGGGTGCAAAGGGGCAAAGGGGTAGAGGGGAAAAACTTACTGCAACTTACTTCTCCTCTGCTCCCCCGGTTACTGAGCGCAGTCGTTGGCGCAGCCTCTCGTAGAGAAGTATGCTCCCCTGCTCCCTGCCTTCCTACTCCCCAGTTACTACGGAGGTTCGGTCTTCAATCACACGGTCAATTAAACCGTATTGTTTTGCCTCTTCAGCAGACATGAAAAAGTCACGATCCATATCTTTTTCAATCTTTTCTATGGTCTGACCTGTTTTATCTGCATAAATCCCATTGAGCTGGTGACGAATCCGCAGAATCTCTCTAGCTTCAATTTCGATATCGGTTGCTTGTCCACGGGTACCACCTGAAGGCTGGTGAATCATAATCCGTGAGTGAGGCAATGCTATGCGTTTGCCTTTGGTGCCAGCTGCCAGCAGGAAAGACCCCATTGAAGCAGCTAAACCCACGCAAATAGTCACTACATCTGATTTGATATGTTGCATGGTGTCAAAAATAGCCATGCCAGATGTAACCATCCCACCGGGGGAATTGATGTATAAATAAATATCTTTACCTGGATCGTCTGAGTCCAGATACAGCATTACAGCGATAATTTGATTGGCAATTTCATCATCAATATCTCGCCCCAAGAATATAATCCGTTCCCGATAAAGGCGATCATAGATGCTAATCCAATCTGTATATTGTCCACCGGGCATCCGGTAAGGAACTTTAGGAACGCCTATAGGCATAATTTACTCCGTTTTTAATTAGTCATTAGTCATTAGTCATTGGTCATTGGTCATTGGTCATTGGTCATTAATAATTTTTGGTTATTAACAAAAGATAAAAGACGAATGACAAAAGACAAATTAAAGGACACTGGCAGGGAGTGGGGGATTTGCGAGTTCTTCTTTCTCAAAAACTCGGTCAATCAGTCCGTATTCCTTTGCTTCGTAGGGTGTCAGATATAACAGCCGATCCATGTCTTTAATAATTTTTTCTGGGGTCTGTCCAGTGGTTTGATGCAAGATATCAACTAACGCCCCTTTATTTACCAAAACTTCCCTAGCGCGAATTTGAATATCCGTTGCTTGACCTTGGGCGTAGCTCTTAGGCTGATGCAGGATAATCGAGGAGTGAGGCAAACTAGCGCGGCAACCTTTTGTACCAGCACTGAGGAGCATCGCTGACATACCCATCGCGGAACCAACGCAGATGGTGTGGATCGGAGGCTTGATATATTTCATGGTGTCATAGATGGCGAAGGCTTCGGTTTCAAAGCCAATGGGTTCGCCACTGTAACCGGAAGTGCCGGTAGAGTTGATATAGATTTTAATTGGCTTTTCGGGGTCGTCGGATTGCAAAAACAGCAATTCGGCCACGATCAATTCGGTGACAGCAGGCACCAGTGGCATCCCAATATAGACAATTCGCTCCTTCAATAAAAGGGAAGGTAAATCTGGCGGTGGTGTCCGGTAAAAGTTATCGCCGTAATATGGGGCTTGAACAGCCTTAATTGGGGAAATGTCCATAGCAACTGATCGCCTGAAACTATGCCGTTAACTGTAATACATCCTAGCGCGATGCAGGCTTCCCTCAAGGTGCGGATTTCTCCCTAATGCTGAAGGCGGCTTCGCATCTACCAATGCTTACCTTCTAAGATATTCTGATTATATTAGTGTATTTATATTGGATAGGTTTTCCGTAGAGCTAAAGTAGTGCTTTGAAGTTATTTTTTTATATGTATATCCTGAATAGGGACTCTGAGTTATGAAGGTTAATTTGCAGCCTGCCTTGAATGATGGTAATTTGGACGCAAATCAACTGAACAGTCAACGTCAGTTGGGAATTTCGATTTCGGCGATCGCAGAGACTCAAGACCGCCATGTGCCCCTGAATTTATGCTTAATTCTCGATCATAGTGGTTCGATGAACGGGCGATCGCTAGAAACGGTGAAAAAAGCAGCAATTCGTCTGGTAGATAGACTCAATCCGGGCGATCGCCTCAGTGTGGTAGTTTTCGATCACCGTGCCAAAGTCTTAGTACCGAGTCAAAGTATCGAAAATCCAGAGAAAATCAAGCAGCAAATTAATCGCCTAGCCGCTGATGGGGGAACTGCAATTGATGAAGGACTGCGGTTGGGGATTGAGGAGTTGGCAAAGGGGAAAAAAGATACTGTTTCCCAAGCCTTTTTGTTAACCGATGGGGAAAATGAACACGGTGATAACAACCGCTGTTTGAAATTCGCCCAATTGGCTGCTAGCTATAATTTGACTTTAAATACTTTGGGATTTGGTGACAACTGGAACCAAGATGTTTTAGAAAAAATTGCCGATGCTGGCTTAGGTACTTTATCTTATATTCAAAAACCCGAACAGGCTGTGGAAGAGTTTAATCGCCTGTTCAGCCGCATTCAAACGGTGGGATTGACTAATGCTTATCTTTTATTTTCCCTGATGCCCAATGTCCGGCTAGCGGAGCTCAAACCCGTCGCCCAAGTTTCTCCAGACACAATTGAGTTACCACTGCAACAAGAAGCTGATGGACGTTTCGCTGTGCGGTTGGGAGATTTAATGAAAGATGCAGAACGGGTAATCTTAGCTAATATTTATTTGGGACAATTGCCAACAGGTGAACAAGCGATCGCTAATGTGCAAGTCCGCTACGATGATCCAGCCGCCAACAAAGTAGGTTTAGTTACACCAAGTATCCCAGTTTATGCCCATGTAGTCAAAAATTACCAAGCAGACCTGAATCCCCAGGTGCAGCATTCTATTTTGGCATTAGCTAAGTATCGCCAAACCCAACTAGCCGAAACGAAATTGCAACAGGGCGATCGCTCTGGTGCGGCGACGATGTTACAAACGGCTGCGAAAACTGCGCTGCAAATGGGAGATACTGGGGCAGCGACGGTGTTGCAAACTTCTGCCACCCAGCTACAATCTGGTGGAGATTTATCCGAAAGCGATCGCAAGAAAACCAGAATTGTCTCCAAAACAGTTTTGCAAGATACCCCTCCGCAATGAAAGTTAAATTGCTCTCGGCGTTAAATGACAATAATGTTGATATGGCTCAAACAAGTAGCCAACGTCAACTAGCAATGACGATTTTTGCGATCGCTGGTGAGCTTGACCAAAATCTGCCTCTTAATCTCTGCTTGATTTTGGATAGAAGTGGTTCTATGCATGGACAACCAATAAAAACGGTGATCCAGGCGGTGGAAAGATTAATAGACAGGTTAAAAGTAGGCGATCGCATCTCAGTTGTGGCTTTTTCCGGCACTGCGGAAGTCATTATCCCTAACCAAGCGATTGAAGACCCCGAAAGCATCAAATCTCAAATTAAAAGTAAACTGACTGCTAGCGGCGGTACTGCGATCGCTGATGGTTTGGAATTGGGAATTACAGAACTGATGAAGGGTACAAGAGGCGCTGTTTCCCAAGCGTTTCTGCTGACGGATGGACATGGTGAAAGCGGTTTGCGAATTTGGAAATGGGATATTGGGCGAGATGATAACAAGCGTTGTCTTAAATTGGCGCAAAAGGCTGCCAAGCTGAACCTAACTATTAATACTTTCGGATTTGGTAATAGCTGGAATCAGGATTTGCTAGAAAACATTGCCGATGTCGGTGGTGGGACTTTAGCCCATATTGAACATCCTGAACAAGCTGTGGAGCAATTTAGCCGACTGTTTGGGCGGATTAAATCGATTGGGCTAACTAATGCCTACTTGCTGTTATCTCTAGTGCCCAATGTCCGATTAGCAGAACTTAAACCTATTGCCCAAGTTGCCCCAGACACAATCGAGTTACCAGTGGAACCCGAAGCTGATGGTAGCTTTGCTGTGCGTTTGGGAGATTTGATGCAGGATGTAGAACGGGCAGTTTTGGCAAACATTTATCTGGGACAATTGCCAGAAGGTAAACAAGCGATCGCTCATCTGCAAATTCGTTATGATGACCCGTTGGTTAACGAAGAAGGCTTACTTTCGCCCTTGATGCCAGTGTATGCAGATGTGGTGCGGGCGTATCAACCGACTTCTAATCCCCAGGTGCAACAGTCTATTTTAGCATTAGCAAAGTATCGCCAAACCCAGTTAGCTGAGGCGAAATTGCAACAAGGCGATCGCACTGGTGCAGCCACGATGCTGCAAACAGCTGCTAAAACTGCTTTACAAATCGGAGATAAAGGGGCGGCGACAGTGTTGCAAACTTCTGCCACCCGTCTGCAAGCTGGGGAAGAACTTTCGGAAGCAGACCTGAAGAAAACTAGGATTGTATCAAAGACTGTTTTACAGGAATAATAAAAATTCAGCTTTGCTGATTAACGGGATGAAAGTTTTGCGCCAAAGCGTAAAGCGAGAAAAAATATTTTATTCCTCAATTGAGCAACAAAGTAGTTGCATATTTCTAACTTATTGATTAACAACTACCGAAGAGTTTGACTTATGCTGATCCAGAAGATTGTCCAAGAATTGCAAGACATCCCTGAAGACAAACTAGCAGAACTTTATGACCTAATTCACTATTTTCGGCTAGGTTTAAGTCAAGAACGTACACAACCCCGCACCCCTGGTTTATTGAAAGGACAACTCGGCGATGCTTTCTTTGAACCACTACCAGAAGATGAACTCCAGCAATGGGAATGAGCTACCTCATCGACACCCATATCCTACTGGGGTGGCTCTTTGACGACCCAAAACTCCACACTGACTGCCGAGACATCATTGGCAACCCAGATCATCGGATTATTGTCAGTAGTGCTTCTGCTTGGAAAATTGCCACTAAATACCGGATGGGTAAACTACCCGAAGCCAAACAACTCGTTGAGCAATATTTACAGATATTGCATCAAGCTAAATTTCTCGAACTTGCCATCACCACAACCCATGCACTTAAAGCAGGAAGCTTACCGATTGCCCACCGAGATCCCTTTGATCGCATGATCATGGCTCAGGCTGAACTCGAAAGTTTAGCTGTAATTACCTATGACAAAGCCTTCCAGACTGGACTGATTCAGGTAATTCCCGACTTCAAGTAAAGCAAAGTATCGCCAAATTCAGTTAGCCGAGACGAAATTGCAACAAGGCGATCGCACTGGTGCAGCCACGATGTTACAAACAGCTGCTAAAACCGCTTTACAAATCTGAGATAAAGGGGCAGCGACAGTGTTGCAAACTTCTGCCACACGCCTGCAAGCTGGGGAAGAACTTTCCGAAGCAGACCTGAAGAAAACTAGGATTGTATCAAAGACTGTTTTACAGGAATAGTCCTTTAATAATTTGTAATTTGTAATTTTTATGCAAACTACGGGTATTCATTATGTAGATATTATATTATTTGCTTTGATTAGGAACGCTCAAAAAATCTAAAACAATAGACATCTCCACAAATTAATTATGCATTGCCCGAATTCCTTGGTAGACGCAATTAATGAATTGTGCCTACCAACAAGTTTGAAGATGTGTATCTAATAAGCATATTTTCAAATTAAGCTTTATTTAAAGATAAAATTAGAGCTTAATTTATTTTAAATTATCTAAATTCTATCCTTAGCTTTTTATATATATTAAATTGGTAAATACACAAGTATTGTGTAGATAAAAATTCTCAATTTATATAAATTAATAATTCTTACTACATTTTCTACGTCTCCACAAGTACCGCATGTACAGCAGTCTTTAAGTATTTTTTTGGGGGAAGAACAAATCTCACAGGTTTCTGCACATGCTTCAATAGCTTCAGGACTAAAAACACCAAAATTTTATAGCAGCGAATAGGAAATAAGGCTTCTGCCACTAAAATAGAAAAATCATTCAATCAGCGAAGTATTTATGGGTAATGAAGTTAAACTACTTGAACACTGGCGAGAACTCACACCCCAAAAGCAACAAAAAGTTTTGGAGTTTGTTGAACTACTTAAATCTGAGCCAGAAACAACACCCGCCGAATCTGATTTTGTGCCACAAACACCCTTAGCCAAAAAATTATGGTCGATCCGACAAAAAGCGATCGCTGCTGGATTGCAACTTCTCAACGAAGACGAAATTGAACTTGAACTTGCTGAACGTCGCGGTGGATTCCGTGAGTCGTAAGAAAACTTACATAGACTCTGGTGTACTCATCAGCGCTTTTTGTGGCATTCAGTCAGTCAGCATCAGAGCGAATCAAATTCTTAACGATGAAAATCTGGAGTTTGCCTCAAGTAGCTTCGTTCAGTTAGAAGTCTTGCCTAAAGCAACTTTTAACAAGCAACAAGACGAAGCAGAATTTTACGAAACATTTTTTAGTGCTGTCATCCACTGGCCAACTGACTTAGAGCAAATTATACAGAATGCTTCTCAAATTGCCTGTACTTACGGTTTAGCTGCAATGGATGCACTTCATGTGGCGGCTGCTCTGCAAATTAAAGCCGATCAACTGATCACTACTGAAAAGCCAACCAAACCAATGCACCGAGTAACGAAAATCCAGATTATTTCAATATAAAGCGATCGCTCACAACCAAAAGCTCCGCAGCAAACAAGCCAATTTAGGAAATCGAATGCCATTTTGCTTGCGGAAAACACTAAGACTTGATGAACTCAGCGAAGTATTGTCAAACCCAGTTAGCCGAAGCGAAATTGCAACAAGGCGATCGCACTGGTGCAGCCACGATGCTGCAAACAGCAGCTAAAACCGCTTTACAAATCGGAGATAGCCTTGAAAAGATTCTTGTTGAATGAAGCGATCGCAAGCTAACGACTCAACGATATACCAAAATGAATGTGGAAATTACTTAAATAAACAAGCAAACTGGGGTTTGAGAAAGTAAAAGCTGATTTTGCTTGCGGAAAACACCAAAATGAGAAAGTAAACTGGGGTTTGAGAAAGTAAAAGCTGATTTTGCTTGCGGAAAACACCAAAATGAGAAAGCAAACTGGAGTTTGAGAAAGTAAAAGCTGATTTTACTTGCGGAAAACACCAAAATGAGAAAGCAAACTGGGGTTTGAGAAAGTTAAATGTCATTTTGAGTAAGCAATATGCCTTTTTGCTTATTGAATATGAAGTTTTGAAAAAGCAATAAGCTTTTTTGCTGATTAAATATAAATTTAAGTTAAATTTGTGTTCGTGATAGACGATTGTACTGCAAGCAAAATTTTCTAGCAGGGAACAAATCTAGCAGTTATGATCTGATCTACAGTAATAAATATTGCTCTACGTAAATCAGCGTCTTTAAAGTTGATGGCATCAAGGTTTGTATTTTCCAGATTAGCACTTTGCTAAAGCCCTTCTCTTGCAAAAACTAGTAAAACTCTGCTAAAAGTGCTACAGGTAAATGGTTGTTAGCTTGAGAAGTACACATGAAAACTACTGGCATTCATCATGTAGCTGTTATTTGTTCTGATTACGACCGCTCCAAAGCATTTTATGTCCAAACTTTAGGATTTTCGATTATTCAAGAAACTTTTCGCGCCGCTAGAAATTCTTATAAATTAGATTTAAAAGTTGCAGAAAATACGCAAATCGAACTATTCTCTTTCCCAAATCCTCCAGAACGGCCTAGTAAACCAGAGTCTTGTGGTTTAAGACATCTTGCTTTTCAAGTTGATGATATAGAGGAAACTGTTTTTTATTTAAAATCCAAAGGATTAGAGGTAGAAAATATCAGAGTTGATGAAATTACAGGCAAGAAATTTACTTTTTTTAAAGACCCAGATAATTTACCATTAGAAATTTATGAGCGTTAAAATTAGTTGCTGACAGGTGAACTTGTTATCACTATAAATAATGAAGCGATGTTTACGACGGGCTATTCGGCGTCGCACCATCCTAATTAAACGTTATTACTGCCAAAATCGCTATAGCGGTTCCCATTCAGATGCGGTACAACATTACATCACGAGGTGTAGGGGCACGGCAGTGCCGTGCCCCTACGGGTGTACCTCACATAAACGAGAACTGCTATATATTCATAACTATGCCTACACTTAACGAGGCAGAATGTCATCTAAGCGAAGTTGAATACCAGGTAAAAGTAGCGAGTTAATTAATTGGTTGAGTCGGTATTGTTGTTGAGTATAACTGTCTTCAACCAATTTACAAACGGTAAATGTAGGTTGTTTGGGTTTCCAATAAATGCTATACCACCCAATCCTCGATAATCCACAAAGTAGTAGTGGTAGCAAATATAAAAGCAGATAATGAAGTTATTGTAAAAATATTAAACATAGTGCAAATACGCTTCATAATACTCAGAATCCTAACAACTTCATACTACTTTAAGCGATCGCCTCCGTAAGTCTTTGTATCATCGCGTAACTGTATTATGTCAGAATATCAAGTTTAGCCAGTATTCTTAAGCTTTATTCGGGGTTGCCAGTTGCGACCATTGCTTTAAATCTGGTATATTCCTAGTCAAAAAACTCAAAAGCGATCGCTTAGAGATAAATAGAGATAAATATCTGCAATATCCAGCCAAAGAACCCAGGATAATGAATCATAATTAATCTCTATAGCTTTGAGTTATCAGCCATCAGCCACCAATTACCAACCGGAAGCTGAGATGCCGAATATTCAAGGCTTTTGATTCAACTTAACGAATTAACTATGAATTCTGAAAAAATCAAAAATTCTCTAAATGTTTCGCCAGGGATACGTGTGGGAGTACTGGGTTTCGGCGGACTCGGACAAGCAGCCGCCAAGGTAGTTGCTGGCAAACAAGAAATGATTTTAGTCGCAGCAGCAGATCAAAAAGGCTACGCTTATGCTGCCGAAGGTTTAAATACTGAAGAATCCATTGCAACCTATCAGTCCCAAGGTTCGCTGGGTTATTTAGAGCCAATTGGTACATTAACAAATCAAAGTATTGAGGATTTAATCGAAATAGCTGAAGTCGATGGGTATTTTTTGGCTTTACCTAACCTACCAAATGACTTTATTCCCACTGTTGCTAAAGAATTTATCAAATCTGGTTGGCGTGGGGTATTAGTAGATGCAATTAAACGCACCACTGCTGTAGAACAACTCTTAGCGATGAAAGATGAACTGCAAGCAGCCGGGATTACCTACATGACAGGATGTGGTGCTACACCTGGACTATTAACAGCAGCAGCAGCTTTAGCCGCCCAAAGCTACGCCGAAATTCATCATGTTGAAATTACCTTTGGGGTGGGAATTGCGAACTGGGAAGCTTACCGCGCCACTGTTCGGGAAGATATCGGCCACATGCCTGGTTATACAGTGGAAATTGCGAGGGCGATGACTGACGCCCAAGTAGAAGCACTACTAGATAAAACTAATGGCGTGCTTACCTTAACAAATATGGAACACGCTGATGATGTGATGTTAGAAGTAGCAGGGATAGTGGGACGCGATCGCGTTACAGTTGGTGGTGTAGTCGATACCCGCAATCCCAAAAAGCCTCTCAGCACCAATGTGAAGGTAACAGGACGTACCTTTGAAGGAAAGATTTCCACCCATACCTTTACTCTGGGAGATGAAACTAGCATGGCAGCAAATGTCTGTGGCCCTGCTTTTGGCTATCTCAAAGCTGGTAGACAATTACACCAACGCGGCATCTATGGAATATTCACTGCTGCCGAAATTATGCCCCAATTTGTTAGGTAAATAGGGAATGGTGACTAGGGACTGGGGACTGGGAATACCCAATACCCAATACCCAATCCCCAATTCTTATAATGGTATTTCAGCGCTGATAAATTGGAGGTAAGTGCGATCGCTACGGTACACTGGCAGGAACGAGTTGGTAATCAAAGAGATTGGATTTGGCGCGGCTGGCAAACCCGCTACACTTACATTCGCCCTAGCCAAAGTCACCCCAATACAACACCTCTAATTCTGTTACATGGCTTTGGTGCTTCCATTGGTCATTGGCGACATAATTTAGAGGTGTTGGGTGAGCATCACACAGTTTACGCCATAGATATGTTGGGTTTTGGCGCTTCTGAAAAAGCCGCAGCTAATTACAGCATCGAACTCTGGGTTGAGCAGGTTTACGATTTCTGGAAAACATTTATCCGTCAACCAGCGATATTAATAGGCAATTCCAACGGTTCACTGATAGCGATGGCCGCCGCCGCCGCCCACCCCGATATGGTGCTGGGTATGGTAATGATGAGTTTACCCGACCCGTCATTAGAACAAGAAGCAATTCCTCCTGTCCTGCGCCCACTCGTCAGTGCAATTAAAAATGTTGTTGCTTCGCCGTTGATACTTAAACCTGTGTTTAACTTCGTGCGCCGTCCTGGGGTGCTGCGTCGCTGGGCTAGTCTCGCCTACGCTAACCCAGAAGCGATTAGCGATGAACTGATAGAAATCTTAGCAGGGCCTCCCCAAGACCGGGGTTCTGCAAGGGCGTTTAGTGCTTTATTCAAAGCTGCGATTGGAATTAATTTTAGTCCCAGTGTCAAGAAAGTATTACCAACCTTAACAATTCCCATGCTTTTAATTTGGGGACAAAAAGATCGGTTTGTGCCGCCAGCCCTGGCTAGCCAATTTGCCCAATATAATGAAAAGTTGGAACTGTTGAATCTGGAGGATGTAGGGCATTGTCCCCATGATGAATGCCCAGAACAAGTTAACCAAGCGATTTTAGATTGGATTGAAAGATGGATTGGCGATCGCCAACCATTGGTTGTTCCCTAAATATTATGCAATGGAAGCGATCGCATCAGCAGTAACTAGTACAGGACTGCGTAAATAAACATACCATTTCAAATGGCGCGAAAGCCTAGAATACAATACTTTTGACTTTTGACTTTTGACTTTTGACTTCCGCGCAGCGGTACTAGCCAATCGTCGCCTGGTTAGTGTCAACATCTGTAGCACCATTTACAGAACCCGCCACAGAAATCATTTTGTTGAGAATTTCTTGACTGGGGACTTTACCTTTCAACACTACAGTGCTACCCGTCTGAGCCACCCAAAGGGTATCAACATCGTCGAGTTGCGGATCTTGATCAAATGCCAACGCTACCCGCTTTGCTAAACCACTTTGGTCATATTCTCCGCTTAACCCTAGACGTTCTGGAGGTATTGATTGCGTAGCAGCAGCGACATCACTACTAGGAGCTTGCTGTACAGCCTGGGGAGCCGGATTTACTTCTGCATTTTGAGGTTTTTCCATTCCAAACAATCTTTGTAGCCAACCCATAAAAACTTGTCTCCTATTAGAGGCTTATCAAATCTGAGTATAAAAGCTTTACAAAAATGCTGCATCTGCCAACAAAAAGATATACATTCAACGAAATTTTTGCTTGCAGTAAGATTTCTAAACAATTTCTTGATTGAGAATGCAATGAGTGCAACGGTTAAGTTTACAATAGGAGGTCGCACTGAAAATTTAGTGCGGTAGTAGGTCTAGCATTGCCCTTTGCTAGTGTCTGCATTACTCAATTCCTGCTCTAGCCTCTGTTGGCGAAGATGAAACATACCCTTTCAGTTCTTGTAGAAGATGAGGCGGGTGTTCTTTCCCGCATTTCTAGTTTATTTGCGCGTCGCGGCTTTAATATTGAAAGCCTTGCTGTTGGCCCTGCTGAACAAGGAGGAGTCTCCCGAATTACAATGGTTGTCCCTGGTGACGATCGCATCATCGAGCAACTCACTAAGCAACTGTATAAGTTAGTCAATGTCCTAAAAGTCCAGGATATTACCGAAACTCCTTGTGTCGAGCGGGAATTGATGCTTTTGAAGGTGAATGCTAGTAGCAGCAATCGCTCAGAAGTGATCGAATTGTCTCAGATTTTCCGGGCGCGAGTCGTGGATGTGGCAGAAGATTCTCTCACTTTAGAAGTTGTGGGAGATCCAGGTAAAATGGTAGCGATCGTGCAAGTATTACAAAAATTTGGTTTGAAAGAAATCGCCCGCACTGGCAAAATTGCCCTAACTCGTGAGTCAGGCGTGAATACCGAGTTACTCAAATCTTTGGAAGCAAAGGTTTAGTTGGGAATTTAAATCAAGACTCAGAAATACTCAACCGCAGCATAAGTCATAGTGGCAATTGTTACTATGGCTTCTGTTTAGGGACTAGTATCGCTGCGCAGAAGTCAAAAGTCAAAAGTCAAAAGTATTGTATTCCAAGCTCTTGCGCCATTTTGAATGATATGTTTATTTACGCCGTGTTGTACTAGCAAAAAAAGAAATATCCAACTAAGCTTCAATTTTGGCGTTCCCGCTTCTTTTGTCGGAGACGCTACGCTAACGGGTTGCTGTAGGCATCGCTTCTTCTGGTGATACGTTACTATAGATGACACGTATCATCCCTGGCAGGTATTCATCCATCATCGTGACGTTGGCGTAAATCACCCGTTGTATTTTTTTAGTTAAAACTGCCATAAATTAAATTAAATATACCTTATTTAATGCTGTATAAATCTAATGCATCCTCTTGGCACAGTACTCCGCAGTCGTTATAAAATTATTCATCCCTTGGGAAGTGGCGGATTTGGGGAGACATATTTGGCAGAAGATTTGGATATACCTACAACTCCTAAGCCTAAATGTGTTGTCAAACATCTGAAGCCACAAAACCAGAGTGAAGGACTTCTGAAGATTGCTAAAGGTTTATTTAACCGGGAAGCTGAAATTTTATATCGCTTAGACAACATTCACAACCAAGTTCCCAAACTATTCGCCCATTTTGAAGAAAATGGCGAATTTTACCTAGTACAAGAATTTATTGATGGGCATAACTTAAGCAAAGAAATAATCGCAGGTCAGCCTTGGGGTGAAGCAGAAGTAAAAAAACTGCTCAGGGATGTTTTAGAAGTTTTAGTATTTATCCATCAACAAAGTATTATTCATCGTGATATTAAGCCACAGAATATCATGCGTCGTCATCAAGACGGAAAGATTGTGCTGATTGATTTTGGAGCAGTGAAAGAAATTAAAGGCTTGGAGACGAATACTCAAGGTCTAGTCACATCAAGCATCCTGATTGGCACAAATGGCTATATGCCAGATGAACAAGCTAATGGTAAGCCGAAACTATCTAGCGATGTGTATGCAGTAGGTATGCTAGGAATTCAAGCACTGACAGGCGTACCGCCTCAAAATTTACCCGAAGATCCCGTAACAGGTGAAATAATTTGGCGGGATCGGGCGAATGTCAGCGACAGATTTGTCGAGGTGTTAACAAATATGGTGCGCTCTCACTTTAGCCAGCGTTACCAAACAGCAGCAGAAGCGTTGCAAGCACTTACTCAATCAACACCATCACCAAAACCAAAGTCAGATCGCCAGCGATCGCAATCTAATCGGAAAGTTATGGTAACAGGCGGAGCAGTTTTACTTGGATGTATCATGTCTTTGTATATGGTATCTAAATATTTTGCTCAATCACCAACCCCTCCAAATCCACAAGCAGTTACTCCGAAACCGCTTCCTACAATCAACAAATTCTCTCAGCTACCTTGCGATAGCGATCAACAGCTATCCTCACCCCCTACAGCTACAGGAAATCCAACACACGAAACTAACGTCTATAAATATTACGGGCAGATCAATCCAAAAACGAAAGAAGCCAATGGTAAAGGGTTGATGATTTTTAAGAAGAATCAATTTCAATACTATGGAGACTTTAAGAATAATAAACGTAGTGGTTGTGGGAGATTATCATATCCGGTAAAAAGTAATATTAACTATTATTTAGGGCAGTTTGAAAATGATGAGTTGCAAGGGCTGGGATATTTAAAATTGAGAAACGGAAACGAATATAGAGGAAACTTTGTTAAGAGTAAATGTCAAGGTAAAGGAGTATATATATATGCAGATAAAACTGAGCAAGATGGAATCTGGCGTGAAGATAAGTTAGAAGGAAGTGACTTATTATGTAATAAGGAGCCTTCAGCATCTAGTATGCTAACTATCAGCTTTCTCAGCCTAAAACCCTTTTAACGGTACTGTACAAGAGATTAATAATTAACTTAAGTTAATTAAAAGACTTTGATGTGGCTTTCGTTACTTCAGCAATTTTAGATTACGCAGTTTATTAAACTAGCACTTTACTATTAATTTTCCCCAAAATTGGCGAAATATCCGAAAATATTAAGAAATATTTAAGTTTATTTTCATTTATGCTAGTTAAATACATCTAATGGTTTATACTTAGTGTATTAACAGTGTTTTGATAAATTTAAATATTTATACTGAATTATCTATAATTACGTACTTAATATGTATTTTTTAACTATGCCAAACTATGGGCTTGATACCGTTATTTATAAGTATTAAGTAAGTACCATTTTCCAGAGAATTAGTATTTATGAATGAATTTTAGGTTGTATACATTAGAAAAGAAAGGTATTTTATGAAGATAAAATTTATACTTTATGCTTCTTGTTTACTTATTTCTACAAGTTTAGGTGTTCTTCCAATACAGCAAATACTAGGGCAAGAAGCATCGCCAGCATCTCCTGAACCAAACACTGTACCAGGTTCCCCAACAGAACCATCCTCTACGCCAACTGCTTCACCATCTCCTACACCAACTGCTGTACCAGCTCCCACAACAACACCAAATACGATACCAACTTCTACAGAATTCTCCCAACTACCTTGCGATAAAGATCAACAGCTATCCTCGCCCCCCCCAGCCACAGGCAAACCAACCTGGGAAACTAACGTCTATAAATATTACGGGCAGATCAGTCCAAAAACGAAAGAAGCCAATGGTAAAGGGTTAATGATTTTTAAGCAGAATCAATTTCAGTACTATGGAGACTTTAAAAATAATAAACGTAGTGGTTGTGGGAGATTATCATATCCGGTAGAAAGTAATATTAACTATTATTTAGGGCAGTTTAAAAATGATCAACCTCAAGGGTTGGGATATTTAAAACTGAGAAACGGAAACGAATATAGAGGAAACTTTGCTAAGAATAAATGTCAAGGAAAAGGAGTATATATATTTACAGATAAAACTGAGAAAGATGGACTCTGGCGTGAAGATAAGTTAGAAGGAAGCGATAATTTATCGTGTAAAGAGTTTAACCGTAATTATCGATAGTATGCACATCAATCTAATTAATTAAGTTTGACATTCCAGTGACGTGCATCTGAAGTAAATTCATAAAGCAAAGGTTATTAAAGAAGATGGAAATTAGACTTTCTGCTACTGCTTTAGTTGTTTTCACAAGTTTGAGTTGTTTTCCAATGCAACGATTACTGGCCCAAGAAGCACTTCCTGTTGCAGGACCGGCAATAGCATCAAACAACGATAATAGTAATAATAATATTATTATTGATGGATTACCTGCTGCGGGGCCTGCCATACAGCCAGAAAGTAGACGTTCTTCATCACGCCCAACAGTCATTAGTACAGAATCTAGAAGGTCATCAAGGCGTTCAACAGCCATTAGTAGAGAGGAACCTAGAAGGTCATCAAGGCGTTCAACAGCCATTAGTAGACCAGAATCTAGACCACGAGTTAGACTAGTAACGGACACACCACAGAGACAAACTCGTCCAAGAAGGAGAATAAAACAACCGGCTACACCAGTTCAAAAAGCACCTTCAGTCTCTCCCAATTTCCCAATAAGACTATGGTAAAACTATAGATTTATAAAGGGCAAAATGGAAAGCTAAAAATTAGAATTTAGGAATTAAGCTTGCTGATTGTTTAATTTTGGGTTGTTGATAGAAAGCATGTTTTAAGCTAGTATGAAGATAGAACAATATTTTAGGTAGCCTGATTAAAGCTTTAAGCATTGCCTCAGAGGTTGTTTGAAAAGTGTTTCGCTGTGAATTTATATATTTTCAGATCCCCCCAATCCTCTAAAAAGGAGGAAACTGGAATCAAAGCCCCCCAATATTATCAGGGAATTTAGAAGGTTCTAAAACTTTTGATACCGACAAAACGACTTTTCAAACATCCTCTCAGATTTGGAATTGTACAATATATGCCCTTAGATGAATCAGATAATACTAATTTACTCATACGCTCATTAAGAAAGCCAGAAATAACAAGGGTTTAGAAGTGTGTATGTGCCGCATTCTTTTTTGAAATTAGTATAGTTTCTTAAAGTTGATTAACAAAAGCGATTATTTTAATTTAAATAGCTAGCTTTGCTCGAAGCTGAATAGTTTATGCAAAACAAGATAATCAAAAAGAACCTAGAACTTTGTACTGTTTTAAGTATTGGTTTGGGTGCAATTGCGCTATTGTTCTGGCTGCAATCACAGCGTACTGCTAGAGTGAGTATTGAGAAACATTCAGATTTCCAAAAAACAATTGAGAAGCCAGCATTTCCTATAGTCAAGCCAACTGTTCCCGCAGCTTCTAAACAACACATCCATCTAGTACTTAAACGAAGTATACGGAAGTTGTATGTATACAAAGGAGACAGTTTACAAGCTAGCTACCCAGTCGCGGTCGGTAAACCAGGTTCGGAAACGCCAATAGGAAAGTTCAAAGTTATTGAGATGTTGAAAAACCCAGATTGGACACATCCTCAAACTGGAAAATTAGTTCTTCCAGGTGCAAATAATCCCTTAGGAGAACGCTGGATTGCATTTTGGAATGTTGGCAGAGAATACATCGGATTTCATGGTACTCCTGATAGAACATCTGTCGGGAAAGCAGTTTCTCATGGTTGCGTTCGGATGTATAACGAGGATGTTCGTGAACTGTATAAAATGGTCAAACTTAGTACAACTGTTATAGTAGAACCTTAATCTGGGCATACTCAATACAAATGTACTAAAAATCTCCAATGCTGAATAATTGGCTTACCTTTCAACTTGAGCGATCGCTTCTTCTGGTGAGACATTACCATAAATAACAGACATAATCCCTGGTTAGGTATTCATCCATCATCGTGACGTTGGCGTAAACTACCCGTTGAATAAGTGTAAAACTGAGTCTGTCACCTTCGACATCAATGCTAGTTTTGCAGCTAATTTCCCCGTCGGTAAAATCTAGCTCAAAGTTGCCAATAATCATACCTGAATTAGCTCTAGTTAAAACTCTGCCACAGTCAGCCGCTTATTTTCTGGTGAATTGACTGGACAAATTGAGTAAAAAACGAATTTATTTTGTTTACTTCTGGCAGTTCCTCGCCCTGAATACTGCCCTGTGGTTTCATTTGCAATTCATCTTCTTCATCAGGTAATTCTTCTCGCTCAAGCTTCTCACTTTGTGGCTGATGAATTCTTTGCACTGAATTAAGATGTATTTCCTCTGGAGATAAGTACTGGCTTGCAAATACTCTCATGTTGGATAAAGGAGAACACGCTGCTGTGTTCTCCTAGCCACGAGGAAAAGTATCCTTGAATCTGCCTTTTGATGTTCGTACTTTCTTAAGTTGACAATGTTCTTATGTAAAACTGACTCCTAGTGTATAAGAAAAATCAGGATTAGAACTGCTACCAGAGAAAGTTCCGCCATCTTCAGGCAAGAAAGCATATTTACTCACTGAAATGTAGTACGTACCTGCACTCAGGGAGCGGGTAATTAATGACGAATTGCTACCGCCACTCTCGTCGCTCGTTTCCAGTAAAGTCCCAATTCCAGTATCGTCAAACAGTCCGAGAACTGTATCTCCTGATGTTACTGTCTTAATAGTGACAGTTTCTGGATTTGCTAAAGAAAATTTAAAAAAGTCGAAATCGGGATTGTCCCCCAGTTGAACTGTGGTAATCTGGGCTGAAAGATTAATGTTTGAGCTTGATGATAAGGAACCTAACCATTCAGCAGTAGCCAATGTGTTGTTTGTACCTTCTCCAGCATTTTCCCCCTCAAAGAAAAGGAAGTCATCACTATCAAGTCTGAGATTGTTTTTCGCCAGCGCAATACCGATGAACTCATCTGGTTCTGCTCCCGGTTTGTCTGAGAATATTCGTGTGTTGCTGCCAACAACTTGCAGCCGATAGTCCTGTAAAGATCCTTTGAGTTCAATTCGATCTTGGCTAGAGTCGAAGTCAGTAATAGTAGCGTAGTCCCCAAAGCCAGGATTTGCGCTGTTGTTATCGTCGTAGAAAATATTTACAGCGTCCCCCAGGATAAATCTATCTGCCCCAGTCCCGCCAGTTAAGGTATCAGTTTCTCCTAATCCGGGTGGAAGCGGACTACCAGGAAAAGTACCAATGAGGATATCGTTTCCAGATCCCCCATTGAGTATTTCATTACCCGGCCCGCCTTGTAGGCTATCATTACCGTCCTCACCATTGAGGATATCATCGCCATTACTACCGTCTAGCGTATCATCACCTACTCTTCCATTTAGAGTGTTATTAGAAGTATTACCAAAAAGGAAGTTGTTAAGACTGTTACCTGTCCCAGTAATGTTACCACCTTCTCTCAGCCTCAGGTTCTCCAGATTGGCTCCTAGTGTGTAGTTTACAGAAGACCGGACGGTATCTATGCCTGAATTCGCAGCCTCTGTAATGGTATCAAGAGTAGTGTCAACGATGTAAGTATCATCACCTGCCCCCCCGTTCAAAGTGTCAATACCTAAACCGCCATCAAGTGTGTCATTGCCATTATTACCGGATAATCGGTTATTTTGGTTATCGCCAGCAATGCTGTCATTTGCATTTGTGCCGATGACATTATCAAAGTTGACTGCGGTAAATGACAATGTTCCTAAACCAGGAACTTTATTAGCAGCCAAACTTTGGGTTTGCAGGTTAACGGTGATAAATACCCCAGGCAAAGATTGGGATGCATCGATGGTGTTGTTGGCAACCTTAGCGTTAGCAATAACCTTTTCTACTTTAAAGAGTTGGTCTTTTCCCAATCCGCCAGCTTTTTGAATGGTTCCAACACCTGACAAGGTAATAGTTTGACCTAATTGACTATAATCTGCGGTATCAATGCCATCTCCACCATCAATGTTGTCGTTACCCTGACTGCCTTTGAAGGTGTCACTGCCTGCACCACCTTTTAAAGTATCGTTTCCTGTGCCCCCATCAAGTGTATCATTGCCATCTCCACCGCTGAGACTGTCGTTCGCCGTCCCACCTGCAAGGGAATCGTTACCAGCCAAACCATTCAAGATATCGTTACCGGAGGTACTATTGGCATTACCACCACTAGCCCAGCCAACTATGGTATCATTTCCCGAACTCCCATTTATCGTGTCAGGATTTGTAGTACCGAAAGCCATATTATCTCTCCTAAATTTCTCACTAAATATGTAAGTTCAGCATCAATCAAAAAACTGTTTATCAGTTCAATGTAGATTACTTGTCATTTGCGTAATTTCGTTTTAAATAACATTAACTATTTAGTTAGGAACTTCTCAAGAAAAAATATCCAATTATTTACTGTGGGCTGATCCGAAAGGCCAGCCCTTGATTGCGAACGAAACGCCTACTCTAAAAAATCAGATAATTTATTTCCTGACAATCCATTAATTTATTACGCAAATGATTAAGTAATTAGGTCAAATATTTTGGTTTTTTTTCCAACTTGTTGAACCCATGCCGTAATTATTTAATTATCATGAAGTACAAGGTTACATGAACTTCTTTACTAAATCTTCAAAATACTTAAAAAATCCAATTCATAATACATTGATATATGTTTGTAAATCTTAAATTAAATATTTTTTAAAATCTACTGATTTATTTGGTTAATGTTGTCAGTTTTTTTAGCTTGATGGGGTTTATGATTAAGTTAGGTTTCGAAATCATTGATTTTTGTTAAAGAACTATTATGTTTAATTACAAAAAACTATTTATGTATTAATGAAATACTTTTTTAAGTATATAAGTTAAATTGATATATATCCAGAATATTTTTATGCTTAATAACATTTTAGCTTTACATAAATTTTATATGCTTTTTTGGAAATTAGCGATCTCTGCGGTTTTTGCTAGTCTACGCATACCCACAAAAACCATCTAAACAAATGTCAATGAAGAAAAGCCGATCTCAAACACATGTTTCAGATTGTGTACTAACAAAAGTAATAGAAAAGTACTAATTTCAGATAAAAACTCATGCACCAAGCTGTGGGATGATAAATATGAATATTTAGTCATATATTGCTTCCTACAGATCAATACATCCCAAATCTGTATTTGGAGCCATAGCCTATGTATGATTGAAAGGGGACTGAAGCCAAACCAGAGCGCGTAAATTGGGGACTCTTGAAAATTTGAATGGGGATTTAGACCCCAACCAAATCTTACTCATCTTTTCTTCCCCATTACCCAGGCGAGACTTATAGTCGTTCCGCTGCTAAAATTTTGCTTAGTCTTTAGTCTACGGAAAATGCTTCGATACCGTAACCAAACAATATTTTTTATTCTTTCTGTGCTCTTCGTTGTACCGATGGGCTTTTTGTTTAAGTATTATAATGGGCCTGCCCATTACTGGTTTAATGACTACGGAGCAGCTGTATTTTACGAAATCTTTTGGTGTCTGTTTGCATTTTGGTTTTTCAGAAGTCGCGCAGCAGTAATCCAAATTCCTATATGGGTTTTTATTCTCACCTGTATATTAGAATTCTTGCAACTTTGGCATCCGCCACTATTAGAGCAAATTCGCGCCACCTTGATAGGTAAATTGTTACTTGGTACGACCTTTGTTTGGTGGGATTTTCCTCATTATGTATTGGGTTCTGTTTTAGGTTGGTTGTGGCTGCGACAATTACACGGAATAGGTTATGCAAAAAAAAGTCAAGGTTAAACCTAATTCAAAACAGCAAAGAATTGAAGAACAACCTGATGGCAGTCTAACTGTTTATTTAAAATCGCCTCCAATTGATGGTAAGGCTAATGAAGAGTTAATTAAACTATTAGCAGATAAATTTGATGTACCCAAGTCTCATATCAGAATTAAGTCAGGTTTGTCCTTTCGGCAAAAGCTGATAGAAATTGATACGGATACCTAACTTCTGCTTAATAATACCTTTTTTGAAGACTTTGATAACTCCTGATATGAGCTACATCCTACCCAGGACATCCTCTACTAGAGACAAGAAATGAGAGGCAGAAACTTGCAAAATCTAATTTTTATGCTTGTGTAATACTGATATACCTTGGTTGAGTTTTGACTCTTTCTATCCAAGCTTGGATAGCAGGATATTGTGTTAAATCAAATCCACCTTCATCAGCTACATGAGTATAAGCGAACAAGGCAATATCAGCAATCGTATAATGTTCTCCCACAAAAAAATCTTGAGAAGTTAAGTGTTTATCCATCAAGTTAAGTGCTGTATAGCCTGGTTTGCGTTTTTGTTTGATAGCTTCACCATATTCTTCAGCTTTACCTAGAATAGAAATCCAAAATCTTGATGTAGCAATAAAAGGCTCATGGCTACATTGTTCAAAACATAACCATTGCAGCACCAGCGCTCGTAAAAAGCGGTCATAAGGTAAAAACTCTGTACCTTCACTCAGATAAACCAATATGGCATTTGATTCCGCCAAATATTTCCCTGGCTCGATTTCCAAAACAGGTATCTTCCCGTTAGGATTTTTACTTAAAAATTCTGGTGTTCGAGTCTCGCCTTTCAAGATATTAAGCTCTATCCTCTCAAAAGGCATACCTAGTTGTGTCAATAAAAGACGTATCTTATAACCATGACCAGAAGGTAAAAAATCGTACAGATGCATTAGTTCCATGTTAAAATACAGTTAGGAATATGTTGAGAAGTAAAGGTTCAAAATACAATATCTTACCAAAAGATTTTCCCAAAACCGGATATTTTTTTTGTATTTAGGATCTGAACGTACTACATAAAATTATTCGAGAAAATAAAAAAAAATATTATTTCTTTCTAGATTGAGATGTTTAATTTAGTTAGTGGTCGAAAATAAAACTATGTGTGGAAGATTTACTTTAAACCAGTCGGCAGCAGGATTATCTAAAGTTTTCCATGTCGAGTCAGTTGCCGATTTAGCAGCCGAATATAACATTGCTCCTACGCAAATGGTGGCGACAGTGTTACAAAATCCCGAAAGCGAAAAGCGGGAATTTAAGCAGTTGCATTGGGGATTAATTCCGTCATGGGCGAAAGATGCAGGAATGGGGGCAAAGCTGATTAATGCCAGGGCAGAAACTGTCGCCGACAAACCTGCTTTTCGTTCGGCTTTTAAGCACAGACGCTGTTTAGTGCTAGCTGATGGCTTTTATGAGTGGCAACGCCAACAAGGTAAGAAGCAGCCATTTTATTTTCGTCTCCAAGATGGGCAACCCTTCGGTTTTGCCGGTTTGTGGGAGAGATGGCGATCGCCTGCTAACGAAGAAATAATCTCTTGTACAATTTTGACAACGGCAGCTAACGAATTACTCCAACCCATCCACGAGCGGATGCCAGTAATTCTGGAGCCGCAAGATTACGATTTATGGCTAGATTCCCAAGTGCAAACGGCCCAAACCCTACAGCAGCTATTGCGTTCCTATCCAGCGTCAGCAATGACTGCATATCCAGTTAGCACCTTGGTAAACAACTCTCGACATAATAGTTCAGAATGTATCGTACCCCTCAGCCAGAAGAACGCCCCCGCAAATCAGTTAAATTAGCTATTGAGTGAACTATAGAATTGGGGAGACAAGCAGACAAGGGGATAAAAAAGCGTTTTCCCAATGCCCCATGCCCAATGCCCCAATGCCCAATACCTAGAGACAATATATGCCAAGAACACAAAAAAACGATAATTTTATTGACAAATCCTTTACTGTAATGGCGGATATTATTCTGAAGATCCTGCCAACTAACAAAAAAGCTAAAGAAGCGTTTGTTTATTATCGAGATGGTATGTCGGCCCAAGCGGAAGGGGAATATGCTGAGGCATTGGAATACTATGAAGAAGCTCTAACACTAGAGGAAGATACTAACGATCGCGGCTATATTTTCTACAATATGGGGCTAATTTATGCCAGCAATGGCGACCACAGCAAAGCTTTAGAACTATATCACAAGGGAATTGAGTTAAACCCACGTATGCCCCAAGCCTTGAACAACATCGCTGTGATTTATCACTACCAAGGTGAAAAGCAGAAAGAAGCTGGAGATAACGAGGCTGGCGAAGCGCTTTTTGACCAAGCAGCAGACTATTGGATTCGCGCTATTCGCATGGCGCCCAATAACTACGTCGAAGCCCAAAACTGGCTGAAAACCACCGGGCGATCGCAAATTGACGTATTCTTCTAAAAGTGATGAGTTAGGAATTATGATTTATTCACTCCTAACTCCTCACTCCTAACTCCTAACTAAAAAAAGATGATTGACCAAGAACAAGTTCACAAAGTAGCTAATCTTGCTCGTTTAGAATTGACTCCAGAAGAAGAGGAACAATTTACTAGCCAGTTGGGAAGTATTCTGGACTATATCGAACAACTGAATGAACTTGATGTCAGTAATGTGCTGCCAACAACACGGGCAATTGATGTCAGTAATATCACACGAGAGGATGAATTGCAACCCTATCCTGACCGGGAAAGTATTCTCAACAGTGCGCCGGAACAGGAAGGCGAATTTTTCAAAGTACCAAAAATCCTCAATGCTGAATAGTTATAAAAGAGGACAACGGGATAGGGGGAAACCCCATAGATAAATCTAGTTGCTCTGAAAACAAAGCTGTAGAGTACATCCTTGCAAGCAATCAAGGGAACAATTTCCGGTTTTGCTTAAATCACACTTAGTTGTGCGTGGGTACTTCTGCCTCAAGCCGGACTCAACTAGACATGAGATGAAATCATGCAGTTAGTAATGTATAATTAACGTCAACAGTACAGGGTACTTGTCGAGTATTAAAACACTTGCTCGTACTGCCAAAGTATGTTATATGTCTAAATCTGTAATTACCGTTAACGTCAAGTTGTTTGCTGCTTATCAAGAAGCCTTTAGGGTTTCGGAACTAGTGCTGGAATTTCCTAATAGTATGCCAGTCAAAGCAGTATGCGATCGCCTTATAGCTGAACACCCTGAACTCTCACAATGGCGAGATATAACCCGTTTTGGGATTAATTTGATATTTGTCGAACCAGATACACTACTACATGATGGGGATGAAGTCGTGCTGATTCCACCAGTCAGTGGTGGCTAGGAAACAGTTATGAGTTAGGAGTTATGAGTGATAAGTTAAAGATTTAAAACTTATAACTCATAACTATTCAAAGAGAATTGGTCTTAGCAGTTAGCTTTATTAAGTTATCTAACTCTTGCTGCATTTGACTAACAACTAATTCATAACATTCATTGACATAGTGGCGATCGCTAGCTGCTTCAGGGCCGTAGCGTTCAAATACAATTGGCGGACAAACTCGCGTATATATGGGCACTGGTAATGGAATATTAGGCAATGGGCCAATTCCTAATCCCCACGGCAGTCCGAGATAAATTGGAAAAACTTCTGGATCGATACCTAATAGCCAAGGCATTCCCCACTCATGGAGTTGCTGCACAACTTTGTAGCAGTCAGCAATTATAATGAGTGTATCGTGAGCGCCCCAGGAAATCATAGGCACAATCGGCACATTTTCCCGTAACGCTAACTTGATAAATCCTTGCCGCCCTGCCAAGTAAATTTTGTTACGTAAATAATTCGGTCGGAAGAGATCTTCGGCTCCACCGGGATAAACTAGTAGACTCGCTCCAGAGCGTAAGGCAGTGTAAGCCATTTTTGGATGAGCGAAGATTGCTCCAGCCTTAGCGACTAGTTGCGCTAGTGGCGTGCTAACTTGCCAAACCTTGGGATGCATCAAACCATAAACTGGTTTCTCTACACCAAATCTTCGGAACCAGTCGTACATCATCATTGACATATCAGGGGCCGCGAGTCCCCCATTGTGCGAACCAACAAGTAAGACTTTTTCTTGGGGTGGAATATTATCCCAGCCACTAGTTTGAACTTGGAAATAGTACTGATACAAAAAGCCAAACAGCGGCATCAGAGATTCTATGAACTTTGGATCTCGCTCATCCAAAGACCAACCGGGTTTTTTGTTTAAGAAATGTTGCTTTTTTGACATTGAGGCATTTTAACAGGATTGGCAAAGTTCAAACAATCCTTTTTTTAGATATAACTCAATAAGGTTGGGTTAAGGCTAAAACTCTGTTATTAAAATCAACGTAGACGCATAGAAGTTGATTTTCCTTAATTGCGATCGCTTAATCATTAAACATTTCTAGAAATTAAATATGCATTATCCATAACTTTTGTAGAGACGTAGCAGTGCTACGTCTCTACATTCTTTTTCACTCATATTTCTATTGCCACACAGCGATTAATTTGGTGATGTCTATCTAGTAGTTGCTGGTTTTGAACGCTGCTGCTGGTAAAAACCCACAACTTTTTGAAGATATGTAGCAGTAAATCCGCTGTTGCAGCCTGTATAGCTGCCAGTCATCCACCAACAACCGACACCACGCACAGCAGCGGTTTCATTATTATTAGTGGCAAGAAATTGCTTGTTAAACTCACGGCGCGTAATGCAAGATATAACTTGGCGTGCCTTCGCGGGGCTATTTTCAAACTGCGTTGGTGTTAGTTCTTGTTTGAGACAATGTTTCGACCAGCCTTTTAAGGTTTCTGGTTTAACTTGCCATTCACTATAAAGTCCATCATTGGCGATGCCGGTCTGCGGTGCAGCTAGTCGCAGCGCCTCTACCATTGCCGCGACTTGGGCATCAGAAACCTGTTGTTGTGCTTGAGCTAACAATGATGACAGTCCGAAGCTGACAATCACTCCGCTAAGTAGTAATGCTATGGGGTTTCTCCTCATGATTTTGGACTTGTTTTTAGATACCAATATGTAGAATACTACGTTTTTACACTTACAGGACTTACGCACTGAAAACCTGAAACCTAGATCCTCTCTTAAAAAGGCGGTAACGCTAAAAGCCCCCTTTTTAAAGAGGTTAGGGGATCTCTTGTGCATAAGTCCTAACTTAGTACACCATCTCATAAATTCGTAGCGAATTAAATTTGGCAATATCTTACAATGCCAATGTTTCCCGTTGCATTGTTAATGCGTCGCCTTGGAATGCCAATGTTTCCCGTTGTGTTGTTAATGCGTCGCCTTGGAATGCCAATGTTTCCCGTTGTATTGTTAATGCGTCGCCTTGGAATGCCAATGTTTCCCGTTGTATTGTTAATGCGTCGCCTTGCAATGCCAATGTTTCCCGTTGCATTGTTAATGCGTCACCCTGCAATGCCAATTGTTTCCCGTTGTATTGTTAATGCGTCGCCTTGGAATGCCAATGTTTCCCGTTGCATTGTTAATGCGTCACCCTGCAATGCCAATTGTTTCCCGTTGTATTGTTAATGCGTCCCCTTACAATGCCAATGCGTCGGCTGCATTAAAAACGCTACGCTTTTACGCAAAACTGTACTTTAGCAATTATCAAAGATTTCCCTTCAATCTGGAATTTTGAATTGTTATGCTGGGTTCCAAGTGCCGTGGAAGCTGTGGGGAATGACGCTAGGTAATCCTAGTTTGCAAACAGGTTCTGCATCCAGGCGATCGCTATCAAATACCCAAACTTCACTACTATGACAATTACCATCGTATACAACGGTTAACACCCAACCTTGCTCAGGGTTTTGGGCATCTTGGGCGTGGATGGGTTCTGAAGGATAGCGGTTTTCTCCCAAGTCTGCTTCAGTGAGGGTTTCAGTTTTGTAGTCGAAGCGGGCGATCGCACCGAACCACTCTTTGTCTATATTCCCTCTTTGGGGCATTAATGATATGTAAGTATAGCGCCAAGGTTGCCCAACTTGCGATCGCTGCACTACGGGAAATTCACACTTGCGGTTGACAACTTCGTGTATTGCTGTCACTTTACCAGTTTGAGGATTGAGGCGCACTTGCCATAATGCACCTTCAGTAACTGTGTGCGTCTCACCACTTGCGAATTCTGTGAGATACTCATTGGTTTGGTGAAAATCTGC
This sequence comes from Nostoc sp. 'Lobaria pulmonaria (5183) cyanobiont', assembly GCF_002949795.1. Lineage (NCBI taxonomy): Bacteria > Bacillati > Cyanobacteriota > Cyanophyceae > Nostocales > Nostocaceae > Nostoc > Nostoc sp. 'Lobaria pulmonaria (5183) cyanobiont'. Next base: position 1,123,313 of record NZ_CP026692.1, read on the forward strand.
ATATCGCACCATGTCCAGAATCACGGAACCGTCTTTATCCTCATAGCCGTTGCCAAAATGCCAATTGAACCAGGCATCGGTTTCACCACGACTCACTAAGGATAAGTTTTCTCGGTCAAAGATTAACACCTGGGTTCCTAACTGAGGTTCCCACAACAGAGATTCACTAAAGGTAGTCAAACCTAGCAAAAGTGAGAGCATTTTCATCCGCATCGGTGGCATGAAAAACACCAGATACCTTTGAGTTAAAACAAAATCATGCATTATCGAGTAGCGATCTAGCTTAAAAGCCGTTTTTTGGATAATTTTGCCAGTGCGATCGCTTTTGTAGAGATTCAGTTGTACAGAACTTCCGATACTGATTCCAAAGTTAAAAATTTCGCCTGTTTGTGAATCGCGCTTGTAATGAGCAGAATAAGGTAATCCGTTGTCCAAAGCACCTAAATCATCTAATCCCTTTGTTTCTAGAGTTTGCAAATCAAGGCTATATGGATTGGTTGCTTCCCATAAAGCCAACAATTTATCAGGTAAAGCTAACACTGAGGTATTCGCTGCATTCTTGATTTGTTGACCCCAGCGCTTCCAGATAGGGCCTGGCGGATACATCCCATAGACACCATAAAGAAACCTATCCGCTTCAGTTTCAGCTAGATATTCTGCTGTTTGCACATAGCGATAGACTCCGGTAACTCCTGCATCTGTGAAATGAACGCCGAGAATTGCCCCATCTCCATCAAACCAGTGTCCCACGCGATCGCCACCACGTTCTAGCCGTGCGGGGCCATTGCGATAAAGTGTGCCACGCAAGCCATCTGGGATTTTGCCAGAAATAATTGATAGTTGAGTAAGGGGAAATTCTTTTGCTGGTTCTGCGATCGCACTAGCCCAAGATTTATTGTTTGACTTTTTACTTATGGTATGCATATTAAAATTTCTGTAAATATTGATAATGTAGACAATTGCATTCTTACATTGTTGCAATTTTTTAAAGATGCAAAAAATGGAGTGAGCATTGTTGGTTTATCAAGAAAACCTGTTTTCCTCCTGCCTTCTGCCTCACTTCTCTTCTTAGGCTGCGCCAACGACTACGCTCAGTGACCACCTGCCTCCTGCCTTCTGCCCCCTGCCCCCTGCCTCACTATCGACTACGCTCAGTGACCACCGGCCTCCTGCCTTCTGCCCCCTGCCTCCTTCTCACTACTCTGGTAAAAAATGCTGAAACTATTAAGATTAGAAGCATCTGCCTACTGAATACTTACTAAACTTTCCCACCCATGCCTCTGTCACGCATAGTAACGCTGATTGTCGGTCTGATCGTCATTTTGGGGCTAGTCCTATGGCTAATTGATTCCCTATCACGCCTCTATTGGCAATTGTCCTATTCGCCGTTGCTAGGCAATTTGTTGCTGTTATTGCTGATTCTCCTGATTGGAGCCTTGGTTGCCGCTTTTGTCTATTATGTATTGGTGATTCGGACTGGGGAAAAGCGATCGCGCCGCAACCCGAAGCGAGTAACTGCGGCGCAAATTCCGGCTGGCAAATCTGATGCTGCTTCTACAACTCTCCAGGCTGTGCGGCAACAGGTAGCGCAAATTCAAGATGAAGTTACACGCCAAGCTTTATTAAGTCGATCGCGAGAGATTGAAGCCAACTTAGCACGGGGTGAAATTCAAGTAGTGGTATTTGGTACGGGGAGTGCTGGCAAAACTTCCTTAGTAAATGCAATTATGGGACGCATGGTCGGTCAGGTGGATGCACCGATGGGTACAACTCAGGTTGGAGAAACTTATTGTCTGCGGTTGAAGGGATTAGAACGCAAGATTTTAATTACAGATACGCCGGGGATTTTAGAAGCAGGGGTGGCGGGAACGGAACGGGAACAAATGGCGCGAGAACTGGCAACAGAAGCAGATTTATTGTTGTTTGTAGTAGATAATGATTTACGCCGATCAGAATATGAGCCGTTGCGGGGGTTGGCAGAAATTGGGAAGCGATCGCTCCTAGTTCTCAACAAAACTGATTTATATACAGATGAGGATAAAGAATCCATCCTCGCGAGATTGCGTCAACGGGTACGGGGATTTATTGCTACTAATGATGTGGTAGCGATCGCTGCTAATCCGCAACCTGCACAACTTGAAACTGGCGAAACCTTCCAGCCGGAACCGGATATTGTTCCTTTGCTGCGGCGCACGGCTGCGGTTTTACGTGCTGAAGGTGAAGATTTGGTAGCAGATAACATTCTTTTACAGTCTCTGCGATTGGGAGACGAGGCACGAAAACTCATCGATGGTCAGCGCCGCCGTCAAGCTGACAAAATCGTAGAACGGTTTCAATGGATTGGCGCTGGTGTGGTATCAGTCACGCCTATACCAGTCGTAGATTTACTAGCGACAGCTGCTGTTAATGCTCAAATGGTTGTGGAAATTGGCAGAGTCTACGGCTGTGAATTGAATATGGAACGGGGAAGAGAATTAGCCCTTTCTTTAGCGAAAACCATCGCTAGTTTAGGCATTGTTAAAGGAGCAATTCAATTATTATCTACAGCATTGCAACTTAATGTTGCCACCTTTATTATTGGTAGAGCAATTCAAGGCGTGACAGCAGCTTATTTAACGCGAATTGCTGGTAAAAGTTTTATTGAATATTTTCGTCATGATCAAGATTGGGGTGATGGTGGAATGACAGAAGTTGTCCAGCGACAGTTTCAAATTAATCGCAGAGATGAATTTATTAAGGCTTTTATTCAAGAAGCGATCGCGCGAGTGGTGAAGCCGTTACAAGATAAATCTGAAGCGATCAAAGAACAAGAAAGCAGAGAGGAATCTCAATAACTAGCGCTGAAGTATAGCTGTAGCCACTAATGTTAGGACAGTGTTGATTGCTCAAAACCTTGAAGCAACTGGGTTTCTACTCAGCACTCAGCACTTTGCTATAACGGACGCAAAGAAGGGAAATGCGATGCCTGCGGCGGGCTGCGCCAACGCAATCATGCCTAATACAATCATGACGATTGCGATGGCGTACCCGCCCTTTCTGGTGGCGATCGCAGTTAACCAAGCAGAATTAATCTGAAGGTTTTCCCTATTTTCAAGATCAGTGACTCTTATGAAAGTTCTCCTATCGTTTCAACATTTTGAACTAGGCAATCCCGATGCCGCCTGTTACACCATAAACTTCTCCCGTGATGTAGCTGCCTTCTTGGGAAGCAAGCAACACATACACAGGAGCAATTTCCACAGGCTGACCGGGTCTTCCGAGCGGAACTTCAGAACCAAATTTCTCGATCTTGTCCTCGGTCTGACCACCACTCGGCTGTAGCGGTGTCCAGAATGGACCGGGTGCGACTGCATTAACGCGCACTCCCTTCTCGATCATCTGTTTCGCGAGAGATTTGCTGAAATTCTCAATGCCGGCTTTGGTCAGCGCATAGTCAAGCAGACTCGCTGAAGGTTGATATGCCTGAATCGAAGTGGTGTTAATAATTGATGCTCCGGGCTTGAGATGTGGAACGGCAGCTTTGGTAATCCAAAATAGCGCGTAGAGGTTTGTCTTCATCACTTTATCGAAATGCTCAGTCGTGATATCGCTAATTGATGGGTAAGATGTCTGTGCGCCAGCATTGTTCACAAGAATATCTAAACCGTTCAAAGATTGCACTGCATCTGTCACCAGCTTTTGGCAAAAATGCTCGTCGGTGATATCACCCGGAAGCGCAACCGCTTTGCGCCCTGATTGTTCAATCAATTGGATGACCTCTTGAGCATCAGCCTCCTCACTCTTAAGATACCCGATCGCGACATCAGCACCTTCCCGCGCAAATGCGATCGCCACAGCGCGGCCGATACCAGAATCGCCTCCCGTGACCAATGCCTTGCGGCCTGCAAGCTTTCCACTTCCAATGTAGCTCTGCTCACCGTGATCCGGTTGGGGCTGCATCTTTTGAGCAAGTCCTGGTACGGACTGCGGTTGTTGGGGAAAGGGCGGAGCGGGATATTGCTGCCGGGGGTCTTGCATCTCTAATCGATCGTCTTTCATCACTTGTTCTTTTGATAGTTTTTGCAATTCAAGACTCAAGTATCAAGGATCGAGGAGAACGATTCCTCACCCTTTGAGCAGAATAATGTTCCAGAGTATGTAAGACTTAGGCGCGGGTTAATTGATGCGCTTGTAGCTGTTGGGTCACAAACTCCCAGTTTACTAAGTAGTTTAAGAAAGGAATGGCACTGAGAAAACCTGAAATAGTTGCCTGATAAGGGGTTTAGAAAAAGAATAGTTTTAAGGTTGGAAATCACAATAATCTGCAACTCTCAGTTTGCGATCGCTGCTTCATTAATCTAGATTTTTCCAAAGTGATAAAACCCTTGTAAATAATACATTTGCGCTTTTTTTCTTAGTGCCATTTTGCTTTAGGCACCAGCCTCCAACACCAACAACCATTATCCCAGCAAGGGCGCTAGGTTCTGGAACAGGGGTTGAATCTGTATCGACCACAAGTTTAGCAAATGCTTGACCACCACTCTCAGAAAAAAGATATTCCTCAACAAGATCCCCTTGAAGCGCACCTCCAATTGAGAAAAAATTTCCGTTTCTGGTGTTAATATCTGCAATGGCGTTGGAGTTGAGAGCAAAATTAAAGATTTCGTTTGGATTGCCAGAAGTAGTAACGTTAAAAGTTCCATAGTTTTTACCACTTCCCAAATCATTATAAATAGTATTATTGGGGCTATTATTTTTCTGACTCAACACATTAGCAGGTGTTGAAACATCAAAAAAACCTAAAGTCTCTGTTGGATTTCCTGAACCCTGAAATCGTTGAATTTGCAAAGTTGCTGAAGAAACTCCTACTAGATTACCGAGATCGAATTTAAAATAGTTACGTAAATCTGTTCCGCGTATATTTCCAGTTACGTAGTTGATATTATCGTTAGAATTAGCACCATTAAGTCCATCTTCAGCAGCCCACCAACCTTGATCTGATGCAGTCTGAGTAAAAGTTGCTGCTTGGGCTGTATTCAGCGTTCCTAATCCCAACCCAACAATAGCAGACGCAATTGCTAATTTATAAAACCTTTTCATTGGATATCTCTTTCAATTAGAACCTGTTTAGCTGAAACTCACAAAGCTATTCTTTAGCGAACAAAATTCAGGTAGTCATAGAGAATTAATTCTGAATTTTCTATGACTGGCGGATAAATAATCGGCGTTTTTGCACCCCCACTAAATGGAAATATTTTAGCCCTAAACCACAAACTAGGAACAACCCATACTCTGGAATTTTTCGTTTACAGACTAGTAATGAAAAATTAATTATTGGGTTAATATTCTATTGAATATTGTTAGCTTTGTATTAGATTTAGAAAGTATTTACGCACATATAGTATATGTAATACTTAAAAAAGTTGTGAGTTTACAAGAATGAATACATAAACTTTATGTAAACTTTATACAATCTTTATAAAAAAGTGGCAATTCATAAATTCAAATTACATGAAAATAGTGGTTTCGGCTATTTTTTGTGTCAGTTTTATTCTTAAAGATGTTAGGAATCTTGTTATTCATTCTTCTTAATACTTAAGTAAAAATACTTAATAAATTCATTTTGCATTTTAGTAACAAAAGTTCAAGATATATATTTTTCAAGCATTCCGGAAATAGGAGGGAATGTCAGAAAAACTAAATAAAAGGACTTACTGAGTAACCAGGTCATGACCCACCACATAATCGGTAAATTACTACTAGGGCGTTACCAAATTGTCCAAAGCCTCGGTGCAGGGGTGTTTGGACAAACATACATTGCTGTAGACGTAGATTATCCAGAGAATCCCAAATGTGTTATTAAGCAGATTAAAGTTAGCAGTTCCGAATCCGACTACTTGGAGATGCTGAGGTTACTGTTTCTGACTGAAACCCAAACCCTGAAACTTCTGGGAAGCCATGACCAAATTCCTGAATTTATCGCTTGTTTTGAAGAAAACGAGCGATTTTATTTAGTGCAAGAGTGTATTGAAGGACATGCGCTAACTGCGGAATTGCCTATCGATCGACAATGGGGCTGTCTGTGGAGTGAAAGCGAAGTTGTAGAATTCCTGATCGATGTCTTAGGTATTCTAGAATTTGTTCACTCTCAAGGTGTGATTCATTGCGATATCAAACCGGAAAACTTGATTAGACGTACTGTTGATAACAAGTTAGTTATGATTGACTTTGGTTCAATCCAGTCGATTGATTTTGGCATAGGTGCAGAATTGCCTATTTATAGAATTCCCGTCACTTCATTGGGATACATACCACCAGAGCAATTTATTGGTCAAACACAGCCCAACAGTGATATTTATGCTTTGGGTATGATTGCCATTCAGGCTTTAACAGGACTAGAACCACTACAATTAAAAACCGATCCTTCTACTAATGAAATTTTTTGGCGTTCTCAAAACACGCCAGTTAACGATTATCTAGCTGCTGTTCTCAGCCAAATGATCCGCTATAATTACCAAGACCGCTTTCAGTCTGTGGGTGAAGTGCTGCGGGTACTTAAACAAATAATCTGGGAAACTCAGCCATCAGAAACATTAGAGAAAAATTCTCAATTTTCCCTAGAAGTAGCGAAAAATTCTGCATCTGGTAAATCGTCCCCATTATTAACGGGAATGAAAGTCGGACTGGCAGCTAATTCTTTAGTGATGGGATTTGGTGTATATTCTTTAGTTAATACTGCACCTGCATATTCAGAAACAGATACATTATATAAAGCCACAAAAGAATATCAAGCAGGAGATTTGGAAGAAGCGATCGCACTCGCTAAATCAATTCCTTCCCACAGCAATGTTTATCCAGAAGCGCAAGCTACAATTGAAGAATGGCAAGAGCAATGGCAAGTAGCTGCACAGCAATACGAAATAGCACAAACAGCTTTTAAAGAGAGCAGATGGTCAGATGTTCTTCATACTGCTGCTAAAGTTCCAAAGATTTTCTATTGGCAATCTAAAATAGATAAAATAGTTCAGCAAGCATCCGTAAACATTGAAATACAGACGCAAGATTTATTAGCACAAGCTTACGAAAAAGCCGCTGAAAAAGATTTTTCTGCCGCATTACAATATCTGCGTCAAATTCCTCAAGAAAGTCATGCGGGTGCTTTAGTTCAAGACAAGTTAGCTGAATACAATCGAAAACGGCAGATCAGAGCAGCCTACTTTTTACAGAAAGCCAATAAACAAGCATCTATTGGTGATTTCGAGCGAGCTGTAAAATTTCTCAAAAATATTCCCAACGATACTCTAGTTTATGCTCAAGCTCAAGTCAAATTGAATGAGTATACTCAAAAACAACGCGTATTGACTGACAATCAAAAAATAGCTTCTGCAAAAAAAACAAATTTCTTCGTCCCGAAAAACTCAACTAATAAGGTTGAATATCTTCAAGAAGTAAATTATCTTCAAGAAGTTAATATTCGGTAAATTTAGTAATTCGTTATGACTTTTGACTTCCCCGTTCGCGCAGCGTCCCGTAGGGAAGGGGTTGACGCTCTTGCTAGCTTGCTTCCCCGTAGAGGTACGATGGGGGACAAGGGGAATAACTCATGCCCAATGCCCTCTAATTTTTACCAAGGAACCACACCATTTTCATCAAAAAAACCTCCGCTAGAACCATCATTAGGTAGAGTAGCTAGTCTTACTGCTGCGATCGCACCCTGCTCAATAGTGCGATACCCTTGGTATTGATTAATGTCAGTTGCTGTAAAACCAGGATCGGCAGAATTGACTTTAATTAGGGTATCTTTAAGTTCGGCAGCCAACAAAACTGTGATTGCATTCACTGCTGTCTTTGATGAGTTATAAGCAAGAAGCTTAAAGTCAGCGAATTCATAATTTGGATCGGAGTTTTGAGTCAGAGAACCTAAACCACTTGATAAATTCACTATTCGCCCTGCTTTTGACTTCTTTAACAGTGGTAACAACGCTTTGGTAACTGCAAACACTCCAAATACATTCGTTTCATAAGTATGTCGCAGTGTTTCAATATCAACTTGACTAGGTGGAAGGCGATCGCCATCACTTAGTATTCCAGCATTGTTCACAAGGATATCAAGTTTTCCGAATTCGCTCTCGATTTGTTTAGCCGCAGAGTCGATTGTTTTTTGGTCGCTCACATCAAGTTGAATTGTTCGGGCATCGATCTGGCTGAAACGAAGTTTATTCGCTGCTTCTTCACCACGTCCTATATCTCTTGAACCAACAACAACACTAGCACCTCTAGAACCTAGTTGGCGGGCAATTTCATACCCAATACCTTTGTTTGCACCAGTGATCAGCGCAACTTTGCCTTTTAAATCTTCTGACATATTACTTTTCTATTTTGATTGACGCTGACAACTGTTACTATCTTCGAGCAAGTTTAGTGTATGAGTAGTGTGTATCAACACAATATTCAAGATTTAGTAATTCTACACAAGTAGTGATTGGCTGTGATGTTTGCGCTAGTAGTAATTCACACCTTAGATAGCTGTTGAGAGGATATTTGCAGCTTAAAGTAGCAGTTGACTCAAGAATTTTTGAAGAAGGTAGATATGCAAACCAAACAGCTTGGTAATTCAGAGCTTAACATTACCCCAATCGGCTTTGGAGCCTGGGCGATTGGTGGAGGTGGGTGGGCTTTTGGCTGGGGAGAGCAAAATGACCAGGAATCGATCGCAGCGCTCAATTCCGCTCTTGACCTCGGCGTTAATTGGATTGACACCGCAGCTGTCTATGGTCTAGGGCATTCTGAAGAGGTTGTTGCTAAAGCACTCAAAGGTCGATCTAGTCGCCCCTACATTTTCACTAAATGTTCACTAATCTGGGATGAAAAGGGCGAAATAGGTCACAGCCTGAAGGCGGATTCTGTGCGGAATGAGGTTGAAGCCAGTTTGCGCCGACTCAACATTGAAACTATCGATCTCTACCAGATCCACTGGCCCAACCCTGACTCAGAAGTTGAAGAAGGCTGGACGACTCTCGCCAAGCTCAAGGATGAGGGTAAGGTTCGCAATATCGGGGTTTCAAACTTCAATGTAGAACAGTTGAAACGTATCCAGGAGATTGCACCAGTTACGTCATTGCAACCGCCTTATTCATTGGTGAAGCCTGATGTCGAAAAGGAGATTCTGCCTTTTTGTAAGGAAAACAACATAGGTGTGATTGTTTATTCACCTATGCAATCTGGTTTGCTTACAGGAAAGATAACACCTGAGCGGGTTGCTAATTTCCCAGATAATGATTGGCGCAAAAACAATAGTGAATTTCAGGAGCCACGTCTATCTCGTAACCTAAAGCTAGTCGAGGTGTTGCAACACATTGGTCAACAACACGATCGCTCACCAGGTGAGGTGGCGATCGCTTGGACTTTAAATAATCCGGCGGTGACTGCGGCGATCGTTGGCGGACGCAATCCCAAGCAGGTGGAAGGAATCATTGGTGCTGGAGAGTTTCGCCTTAATCAGCAGGAACTAAATGATATTGACACTTTCCTGCGCGAGAATCCATAAAATCTCTGGTGGAAAACCTCACAAACCCCACGGCTTTAGCCGGGGGCTTATTCATACTTTTATTCAGCAACCGCTAAAAGTTATTTCACTTTGTCGCTACGCCGATAATATGAGGACTAACAATTGGCAATTGTGCATCAAATCGCTCATAATGGATGCTACTAAAACTAGCTTTTCCTAATGCTATCCAAGTTTCTCTATCTGGATGACAACCATCACCTATCACTTGCCAAATCGGACTAATTGTGTTTTGTAGTTGTTGCAATAAACTTCTTTGAGGTGCGGCGACATGTTCAATAAATAAGAAGCGTCCACCTGGTTTAAGTACTCTTAAAATTGCCTGCAATGTATAATCTATATTCGGCACTGAGCACAAAACTAATGTACTAACAACAGTATCTATGCTGTTATCCTCGGCATCTAACCATTCAGCATTACCACTGCGGAGGTCAATATTTAAACCCAGTTTTTCTGCTTGTTTTTGGAGAGAGTAATGCGTATGGGGATTTGGCTCGATTCCTATCCAATGGATATCTTTAGGATAGTAGGGTAAGTTAGGGCCTGTTCCGGGGCCAATTTCTAACACTTTACCTTGAAGATTAGCAAAAATAGAACGTTTGCGATCGCTGACAATTTTATCGTATTTGTTGGTACTTGGAGCCATCATCCAAGCAAAGAAACGTTTCCCAAAGTTGGCAAAAATCTGATTTTTTGAATCTCCAATAATTTGGTTTACAGTCATTATCTACTTCCTACTTGTTGAGCCGAGAAATTGGGGTGCTAAACAACCATTTCTAGCCTCAAGGTACAATACTTCGTGTTTCTTATACCTCACCCATTAGACTCACCTCATAGTATGAATTTAATTAACGTATTATGCGTAGCGACTGACCGCAAGATATCACAGAAAGGCCAAAAGGATTGAGGCGTCTATATATCAATACGCTTGGGTTAGCGCCAAAAATCTATAAACTGCGTAGGTTGAGGAGCCACTGCGCCCTTGCCGTTTCCCGCTTTCTTCGCAAGTGGCGTTTGAAGAACGTAGCTTGCTTCCCGTTCGCGTAGCGTCTCCAAAGGAGAAGGGTAAACCAACATTTTTGGTGGTTTGTTGGGTTGAACCAAGTGAAACCCAACATACGATTATCCTTAACTCAAGCGTATTGGTCTATATATATGGTGATGAGCGATCGCTATGGTTATATAATTTTGGATAATCATAGCCAGAGATTTTTGAATAGCCGCTTCAGTTTCATTGTCTACTGTAGAGCTATCCTCATCCCAAATCAGAATTGGCGGATCTTTGACAATAGCATGGGCCATGCTTGCGGTTTTTGCTAGCCTACGCAATTTGCTGTGGCTGACCTCCAGAAAGTTTGTGACCCCATTTGCCAACAAGTTAAACAGATCGCTGCTTCCTATTTTAAGTATCCCTGCGAAAAGCTAACATAACTGCGGATGTTATAATCCAAAGTGGGTTTTGCAAAACAGCATTTCTTGGACTCTAATCGCTCTAATGAAGTACGAGATACCAAATTGGCAGCGGTCATAACTAAAATCGTACAACGAATAGTGACAGAAAAATTAGCTGAAAACAATTGTTTCATTCAAGAAAAACTATGAGCTTTAAACTTCAAGCTTTGCAACTTCCTACTCTCCAGAAAAAATCCGAAGGGTTGATTGTAACTGCTTGGCAGAAATTTCTTTTAGATTATGACTTCTCGATTGCTGCCGTTGATGGGGATTTTGGGAATATTACGGATCAAGCAACTCGTGATTATCAGACTACTAATGCTTTAACAGTAACGGGAATTGTCGATACTGCTACTTATAAAAAAGCGCTAGAGCAAGGTTTTGCAATTTATTTCGCTATCTATACCGATGCCGGGAAAAAATTATTAACCTATCTTAACTTTGGAGAGAATGAGGTCAAAGACTTACAAAAAAGTTTAACAGTGATCGGCCGTTTGAATCCGCCGTTAGTAGCTGATGGAGACTTTGGCCCTAACAGTACAAAAGGACTAGCCGAAACTTATAAAATAAGAGACATCAATTTTCGAGCCGAGTTAGCTCAACAGCTTTCTAATACAACAAAAACCAAGCTTGGTATTGATTTGGAGTTGGCTTTAGACAACATTACAGAATACGCCAAAAGATTAAGACAACGACTGAGTGGAAAAGCCTGGGTTAATTTTTTCCCAGACAGCGACTTAATTGATGATTTAGCTTCTCCCTTCCGTCAAAAAGTACAAGCTTTTGAGCAAGCCTTAAAAAATGCCGGAGCTAATATCGATATCTCTTCAGTATTTCGCCCATCAGAAAGAGCTTATTTAATGCACTATGCTTTTCGTATTAGTAACAATGAAATTGCTGCCAAAGATGTTCCACCTATGCCTAATGTAGATATTAATTGGCTACATTATACCAATGCTGGTTCTATCCAAGCTGCTAAAGAAATGGTGTCTGCTTATAATATTGCTTTTCGACCTGTTCTTACCTCTCGTCATACCCAAAGATTAGCAATTGATTGGGAAATTACTTGGTCAGGAACCTTAAATATCAAAAACGCTAGTGGAACTACAGTTAGTATTAATCAGCCACGAACGAGTTATGAAAATTCTACTTTATGGCAGGTTGGCCGTTCTTACGGTGTGATTAAATTATCTAGCGATCGCCCCCACTGGTCTAATGATGGACATTAATGGATCGAAGGAACCGCATATATGGAGAACGCAGTTCCAGAGTTCCAAGTGGAATTATTGAAGAAGAATCCAAAAGTCAGAATTCATGAGTGGAGCAAGGAAAGCTCCGCCAAGGCTCCAGAATAACTCTTCGTGGGGGATTTCTTATTTGCGTCTCCCAATCTCTGTATCTTCTTTGAGTACGGTAAACCGTATTTGCTCGTTAGTTCCCAAAGATTAATTTAATTGTTAAGTTTAGTTACATAAATAAAAAAATCCTGCAAACATTGCTACATGGGAGAAATTATGAGAAGCAGTAGTATCCTTGACGATCAAGACAAGCTGAACAACTTTGTGTCACCCTTAGCGAGTCTTATTTCTTGCCTCTAGAATCATCTCCCAAAGGGAGACGTCAAGGGCGATCGCGAGTCCGCGAGCGTCACAAGCGTCATCAGCGTCACAGCCCATCGTAGACATTGCTTAGATTGGGCGAATATACCAGCATTTTTGACCAGTCTTTAATCAAGTTTCTTAGAGCGTTAAGGGAAATGAGGAACAGAGGAAGCAGCAAAGCAAAGGAGAAGTTGCAGTAAGTTTTTCCCCTCGCCCCTCTGCCCCTTTGCACCTCTGCCTTTTGTGCTCCATCCCCAATTTTCAAGTTAGTTTTCATTATTAAGGATTGGTAACATCTATGGCAATTAAAGAACAGCCTAAGTCACCTCGGTTTCGGATCGTTGCTAATATATTACTGGCAGTCTCAGGGCTATTCCTGCTCTTAAATTTATTTTTGCCTGGTTTATTTGCTTCTGGCCCTACTGGTGTTCCTTATAGCTTATTTATTCATCAAGTACAGGAAGGGGAAGTCAGCCGTGTTTCCGTTGGTCAAAACCAGATCCTCTACCAACTAAAAGCAGAAAATGCCGAATCGCCGTCGGTATTTGCAACTACACCAATCTTTGATTTAGAGTTACCCAAACTGCTAGAAGAAAAGGGAGTTGAGTTTGCTGCTACACCGCCACCCAAGAATACTTGGTTTACAACCCTCTTAAGTTGGGTAATTCCACCACTAATTTTTATTGGTATTTGGCAGTTCTTTCTCGCCCGTGGTAGCGGTGGTGGTGGCCCCCAAGGTGTTCTCTCCATTGGTAAGAGCAAGGCTAAGGTTTACGTTGAAGGCGAATCGGCTAAAATCACCTTTACAGATGTGGCTGGAGTCGAAGAAGCGAAAACTGAGTTAGTGGAAATTGTGGATTTCCTCAAGACTCCGGCACGGTTTACGCAAATTGGCGCTAGGATTCCCAAAGGTGTGTTGTTAGTTGGCCCTCCAGGTACTGGTAAAACACTTTTAGCGAAAGCCGTAGCAGGAGAAGCAGGAGTTCCATTTTTCAGCATCTCTGGTTCCGAGTTTGTAGAATTGTTTGTCGGTGTGGGTTCTTCTAGAGTCCGGGATTTGTTTGAACAGGCCAAAAAACAAGCTCCCTGTATTATATTCATTGATGAATTGGATGCGATCGGTAAGTCTCGTAGTAGTAACGGCTTCTACGGTGGTAACGATGAGCGAGAACAAACCCTCAACCAATTACTAACTGAGATGGACGGGTTTGCAGCTGGGGATGCAACGGTAATTGTGCTAGCAGCTACCAACCGCCCCGAAGTACTAGACCCTGCATTGCTGCGTCCAGGCCGCTTTGACCGCCAAGTGTTAGTAGACCGTCCCGATTTATCCGATCGTGAGGCAATTCTCAAGATTCACGCTCAAAAGGTAAAATTAGGAGATGATGTAGATTTAAGAGCGATCGCTACTCGTACCCCCGGTTTTGCTGGCGCAGATTTGGCAAACTTGGTGAACGAAGCCGCATTATTGGCAGCGCGCAATCTGCGTGAAAGGGTTGCTCAAGAAGACTTTGCCGAAGCAATTGAGCGAGTAGTCGCCGGTTTAGAGAAGAAGAGTCGCGTGATGAACGAGACTGAGAAAAAGATTGTTGCATACCATGAAGTTGGTCACGCAATGGTGGGGGCACTCACAACAGGAAACGGTCGTGTAGAAAAGATTTCGATTATTCCTCGTGGGATGGCTGCTTTGGGCTACACTCTGCAATTACCAACTGAAGACCGCTTTTTGATGAATGAAGCAGAACTGCGGGGTCAGATTGCAACTCTGTTAGGTGGACGTTCCGCCGAAGAGGTTGTATTTAATAGTATTACCACAGGTGCTTCCAACGATTTGCAACGAGCAACTGACTTGGCAGAACGGATGGTAACAGCTTATGGTATGAGTAAAGTCTTAGGGCCATTGGCTTATCAACAAGGACAACAAGCAGCATTCCTGGGTAATGGTGCTACTAATCCTCGGCGGGCGGTAAGTGAAGATACTTCCAAAGCCATTGATAGCGAAGTCAAGGAAATCGTGGAAACAGCCCACGAACAAGCCCTAGAGATTCTCAGACAGAATCGAGACTTGCTAGAAGCGATCGCTACTCAACTCTTGGAAACAGAGGTCATTGAAGGCGAAAAACTGCACAGTTTGTTGAGTCAAGTGAAACCTGTAACTCATTCGTAATTCGTAATGACGCTCCTACGTCGCTAACGTAATTCGTAATTAAGAAAGTCAGATTTCATCCACAGAGGTACGCAGAGAATAACTTTGCGTACCTATCCTGCAAGAAGGCGAAGCGCGTATGTCGTTAAACCTCTGCGCTACTTTGCGTTTCAGAAATCCCACTTATCGCAATGCAAACACCAGCCAGGAAAAACGCCAATCCACCACCAACCGCACCAACAAAAGGTGTTATATCAAGTCCGGCTAATTAGTTATGATTCCCGAATCTATGCAGAATCAGTATTCAGTTGGGTCTTGAGTACTTTACCCAAGACATCCATGAGAAATCGAATACCCCACGCGACACCGAAACCAGTTCCTAAAATCAACGCCAATTTCTGTAAGGGCAACTTTACTGTTTCTGCTTGGTGTCTATTCACTGATGCTTCTGGAGGATTGACTAACCGCAACATAGCCGCCGCCCCCAGCATCACAAAAGAACCGATGTCTACGACGGGCTACGCCTACGCAAAGGTATAAACTGGGCCTAAGCTTAGAATAAACTTGTAGCTTATCGGTCTAAAAGCCCCAATCACACCGCCTGTTAAAGTGACAAAACTTACTGCTAAAGGTAACTGGGCTGGTGTCGAATACATCCCCAATAGGCACATAACTGGAGAGCGAAATATTGTCATTGCCAATGCCCAAGCTACCAATACTATAAGTAAGAGCGATCGCATCACGGTAGTAGGCGGGATCAAGCTTACAACGCATGGTATGGCAATAAACAAAGCCGATGCAAAAATCATACCTACTGAGATAAAAGGAAACCGAGTTCCTACCCAGCGTCTAGCTTGGTCTGAAAGTCCACCTATCACTGGTTCCAGCACCGCACCCAAAGCATTTTCGACTAGCACCAAACCAACTGCCAATGAGGCAGGAAAACCAAACGGAGTCAGAAGTTGCGGCAAATATAGCGCTTCTCGTTTGCGTGAGATACACCCGTAGGGGCACGGCAGTGCCGTGCCCCTACACCCCACGATATAATGTTGTACTGCATCTGAATGGGAACCGCTATAGATATTATAAATTAACCACGAGAGGGTAATTGCTCCCTGCACCGCTGCCAACACCCAAACTTGCACCCATAAAAAAATATTCAGATGAGATTTCAAGGTAGTCATAAGGAGATGGGGAGTGGGGAGTGGGGAGTGGGAATTGGGGAGTGGGGAAAAACTTTCTTACTAAAACTTCCCCTCTGCTCCCCTGGTTACTGAGCGCAGTCGAAGTATGCTCCCCTGGTTACTGAGCGTAGTCGAAGTATGCTCCCTTGCTCCCCTCATCCACTCAGAGAAAGCGGTGCGTTTTTAATACTCTGGAACTGAAGGATCGATTTCTTTACTCCAAGCGGTAATTCCGCCTTTAACATTCGTCCCGACAATTCCGGCTTCCTTGAGGATGGCGAGGGCTTTTGCCGATCGCCCGCCCATCTTACAATGAGCAATTAAACGATGACCGTTTAATATTTCCTTCACCTTAGCAACGCCATTCCCATTTTCAATGTCTGGTAAGGGCACCAACACTGAACCCGGAATCTTGGCAATGTCGTACTCATGGGGATTGCGGACATCCAGCAGTACAAAATCCTTCGCACCGCTATCTAACAACTCCTTCAAATCCTTGACGGTCATTTCTTGACTTTCCATCTGCTGTTTTGCCTCCTCTGCCTTAGCTTGTGGAATCCCGCAGAATTCTTCGTAGTCTATCAGCTTTTCAATCACTGGGCGAATTGGGTTTGGACGCAGTTTCAACTCCCGAAATTTCATATCCAAGGCGTTGTATAGCAGCAATCGCCCGCTGAGAGTGTTGCCTTGCCCCAGAATAATTTTAACAGTTTCGGTTGCCTGGATCAAACCAATAATTCCTGGCAAAATTCCCAATACGCCACCTTCTGCACAAGAAGGAACCATTCCTGGTGGTGGTGGTTCTGGGAAAAGGTCACGATAATTCGGGCCACCTTCGTAATTAAATACACTAGCTTGCCCTTCAAAGCGTAAAATTGAACCGTAGACGTTGGGCTTATTCAGCAATACGCAGGCGTCGTTAACTAGATATCTGGTGGGGAAGTTATCAGTACCATCCACTACGATATCGTAAGGTTGAATCAGCTCCAGGGCGTTTTCGGAACTCAGACGGGTTTCGTATAAATCAACCTGACAATAGGGGTTAATCTCGTGAATGCGGTTTTTTGCCGATTCAATTTTGGGTTTACCCACCCAGGATGTACCGTGAATTACTTGGCGTTGCAGATTAGAAGTATCGACAACATCAAAATCGACAATCCCGATGCGTCCAATACCCGCCGCCGCCAAATATAAAAGTAGTGGTGAACCTAATCCACCTGTACCGATACACATTACACTAGCGGCTTTCAGGCGCTTCTGTCCTTCTAGTCCTACTTCCGGTAAAATCAGGTGTCGGGAGTAGCGTTCGTAATCGTCTTTGGTCAACTGGATTTCATCCAGATTAGGATTGAGCATAGCAGTTATGATGTGGGAAAGCGGAATATTAATCCTATCGAAAAACTGGATTTTATCTAGAGATAGGAGTGGGAAAGACGAATTTTCATCTGTGATAGCGGCGAAAACCGCGATGAGTGACTGTCTTTAAACTAAACCAGTTATTTTATATTTTCAATTTCCTCTACTTGAAACTGATGAGTATCATCAAGGCTCCAACTTTTGAGTTCTCCAGCTTTGCCGTTTTGGACGGAAACTATTATATACGAGTATCCCTGCCAAGCGTATAGGCGATCGCATTCTGAGGGTATAGCAGGATGATCTGGGTGGGAGTGAAAAATGCCGATAATGTTCAGTGAGCGATCGCGTGCTTCCCTTTGTGTTTTTAACATAACTTCGGGTGCGATCGTATATTGCCGTCTCTTACTTTCTGTTATACGTCCCCCTGGAAACTCAGCAGCCGCTTCTGTATTCCAAGCATTTTCTGTTGGCATGACTTCTACCACAGTTTTGCCCTCCTTAGCCAGATAGCCCAAAATTATACCACAGCACTCATCTGGGTAGGTGCTTTCGGCATAGGTGCGGATGGTTTGCAAATGTTCTTGGCTAAGTTGGATCATGTCTGCGTTTGTAATTATGGTAACTTCTAACAATTCTTGCTTAATGCGTAGGCTAGCAAAAACCGCAGGCGATCGCAGCTTTAAAAAAAAACAAACAATATATGTATGTTTTTATCACTCTTTCAAACATTTGCTTACTAGGTTCTACTTTCTTATTGCCTAGACCCCAGTAGAATATGAAGAATATACAAAGCTCAGTACTTGTGTATACATTTTTCAGCAAGTAATGTGAAGAGTATGCAAAGATGAGTATTTAAGTATAGACATCTAAGTATGATATTGACTTCACTAAAACTGTATTTAAATATTATACCAATTCCAGAAAAGAATGAAACAGATGTATTGGTTGGGTTTTTCGTTTAACCCAATAAATACAAGACTTTGAAATGTTGGGTTTCGTCCCTCAACCCAACCTACATCTGTAGCAATCATTTTTTAAATTGGTATTATGTATGCAGCAAAACCCGCATTTTTTAGCGATCGCCTACTTTTGTGATCCCCCAAAGGGAAAATGGATAAAGTCGAGCGAAACGATCGCTTTACTCATGCTCGGTTTTACTAAAAACTATGATTAACTTTTAACTGCTGGCAGATGCTTTTTTTTAGCTTTCTGATTTTGCATACTCAGCTTTTTCCGCCATGTCTCCATGTAAATGTAAAACACTGGAGTCAGATAGAGAGTTAATATCTGAGAGAACACCAATCCACCAACGATCGCAATCCCCAAAGGACGACGCGCTTCTGAACCTACTCCTGTCCCCAAAGCAATAGGTAATGTCCCAATCAAAGCTGCCATCGTCGTCATCATAATCGGACGGAAGCGAATCAAGCAAGCGGTATAGATGGCATCAAAGGAATTTTTTCCTTCCTTTCGCTGCGCTTCAATGGCAAAATCCACCAGCATAATCCCGTTTTTCTTGACGATGCCCACTAGCAGGATAATGCCGATGAAAGAGTAAAGATTTAAATCAACCTGGAAAATCAGCAGCGTCAATAATGCGCCAAAACCCGCCGAAGGCAGACCGGAAAGAATGGTGATTGGGTGAATGAAATCCTCATAGAGGATACCAAGAATCAGATAGATTACTAAAATAGACACCAACAACAGCACGCCTAAATCGTTAAAAGACTGTTGGAACGTTTGGGCTGAACCCTGAAAGCTGGGGGTAATTGTTGAGGGTAACACCTCACTAGCTACTTGCTTGATAGCATCGGTAGCTTGACTTAGAGATGTTCCTGGGAGTGTGTCAAAAGAGATAGTTGCAGAGGGGAGTTGAGCAACGTGAGTGACGGTGAGAGGGCCGACATTTTGAGTGATATTAGCGATCGCACTCAGAGGAACCAGTTGCCCAGTACTCGATTGCACATATAGTAGCGATAGGGCGCTAGGATCTCGCTGAAATTCCGGTTTTACTTCTAAGATTACATAGAATTGGTCATTTGGGGTATAAATAGTGGAAACCTGGCTAGAACCATAGGCAGAGCTGAGGGTTTGTTCAACTTGTTGGGCGGTAATGCCAAGAGTTGCGGCTTTGTTGTGGTCAAATTGGACTTGGATTTGGGGAGTGCTAAGTTGTAAATCGCTGTCAACATCCCGGAGTCCTGGTAGGGTTTTGACTTTATCTACAAGTTTCGGAACGTATTGGCGCAAGTCTTGTAAATTCAAACTCTGTAACGTGAACTGATAAGTAGAATTAGTTTGTTGACCACCAATGGGAATGGCTGACGGAGAGCGGAGAAATGTCTTAATCCCAGTTGTACGTCTCAACTTGGGAGTTAGTTCTTGAATGATTTCGTCAGCACTCAGTTTACGTTGAGAACGTGGTTTGAGCCGAATCGTAATTCGCCCACCGTTGACTGAACCGTTCGGGCCACTTGCACCCACAATTGAGTCAACTGCTTCAATGTTGGGATCTTTACGAATAATGTCAACAACCGTTTGCTGGTGACGCAGCATATCATCAAAAGAAATATCTTGCGCTCCTTTAGTGTTTGCCATTAGTTGTCCGGTATCTTCGGTGGGAATAAATCCTTTGGGAACGATGACGAACAAATAAACGGTCATTACCAGCAAAATGCCAGAACCAATAAGTGTCATCAGGCGGTATTTTAAAACAGGCTTGAGCGTCCAATCATATCCCCGTAGTAGTAAATCAAATGCTCGTTCTGAGACTCGATACAGCAGATTTGGTCTTTGCTGATGTGAACCTAGAAAGCGACTGCACAACATGGGAGTGAGACTGAGGGAAACAAAACCCGAAACCAAAATTGCCACAGCGATCGTCACGGCAAATTCATGAAATAATTTACCGATTATTCCACTCATAAACATGATCGGGATGAACACCGCCACTAGGGAGAGGGTCATTGACAAAATGGTGAAGCTGATTTCCCTCGATCCTTTTAATGCAGCGTCTAGGGGAGATTCGCCCATTTCCCGATAACGGACGATATTTTCCAACACCACGATCGCATCATCTACGACAAAGCCCACGGAGAGGGTCAACGCCATGAGTGAAAGGTTGTCTAGGGAAAAACCCGATAGATACATGACAGCAAAAGTGCCAATAATCGCTACAGGTAGCGCCAAACTGGGAATTAGGGTAGCAGTTATGTCACGCAAGAATAAGAAAATCACCAAGACAACTAGACAAACCGAGAGAACCAAGGTAAATTTCACATCATTGACAGAGGCTCGGATTGTTTGGGAGCGATCGTACATAATCCCCATCTCAATGGATTTAGGAACTTGTTCGCGGAGTGTAGGTAAAAGTTTCTGAATGGCATCAACAATCTTTACAGTATTAGCTCCCGGCTGCGGCTGTACAGCCAGAACAATGGAATGGCGGTTTGTCACCTTCTGATCGCTATACAAATTCGAGACTTTGACATTTTGTTCGCTGTCAATTACCTGTCCCAAATCCTGAAGCCGCACGGGCGCACCATTTTTGTAAGTTACAATTAGCTGGCGATAGCTGGCAGCATTCGTGAGTTGACCGTTCGCCTGAATTGTATAACTTTTGTAAGTGTTAGAGAGACTGCCGATTGGCAAGTTAACATTTCCCTGTTGAATTGCAGTTTTTACCTGATTTAAACCAATTCCCCGCGATGCCAACTCTCGCGGGTCAAGCTGGACGCGGACTGCATATTGCTGTTGACCAAAAACCTGTACCTGAGCAACACCATCAATCATCGAGATGGGCTGACCAACTGTTATCTCTGCGTATTCATCTACTGTCGAGATTGGCTGTGTCTCAGAATACATATAGAGAAAGAGAATCGGTGAGACAGATGGGTTGACTTTGCGGTAGGTAGGCGGGTGAGGCATTCCGGCGGGCAGTTGTCCGGCTGCGGCTGAGATGGCTGCCTGCACATCTTTGGCGGCATCTTCCACTCTGCGGCTAAAGTCAAATTGTAGGGAAATGTTGGTGCTACCAGTTGAACTGGTGGAATTGAATGAATTGAGTCCGGCAATTTCGGTAAACTGTCTTTCTAGGGGTGCGGCGACCGAAGATGACATTGTTTCTGGGGTAGCACCAGGGAGACTAGCAGAGACAGAGATAAAAGGATATTCAACGTTGGGTAGGGCACTGATGGGTAATAGTAGATAACTCATGAGACCGAAGATAAGGATACCCATCATTACCAAGGTGGTCATGACTGGACGACGGATGAAGAGTTCTGAAAGGTTCATGAGTTTTGTTCTCCCAGAAATGTGGTGGGGATGCGATCGCTAAATATATGGCAATAGTCTTGGGTTAAGGCTTAACTCTTTTTCAAAGGCAATTTTTAAACGAACCGCAAAGGACGCAAAGAGCGCAAAGGAAGAAAAGGAAGAAATGCTTAACAGAACTGTGTTGAAATCTAATTTCAATATGAGTTTAATAAATGTGTGATGGGTGCAACGGCTCTATCTCTGATTTCTAAACATCTCTAACGCCTCCTGAACTGCTTCTTGAACTTATCTATCTCTTGCTTTGCGTGCTTTGCGTCCTTTGCGGTTCGTTTAAAAAGTTGAACATCACGATCGCCCACCTGTAAATGAGAAGACTCGACGGAACTTAACTTGACTGAGCTTTTTCCGCCATGATTCCATGTAGATATAGAAGACGGGAGTTAAATAGAGGGTCAATATCTGAGAAAACACCAGCCCACCTACAACTGCAATCCCTAGAGGACGGCGGGATTCTGAGCCAGCGCCAAATCCGATCGCTATGGGCAAGGTTCCCATTAATGCTGCCATCGTCGTCATCATAATTGGACGGAAGCGCACTAAACAGGCTTGATAAATTGCTTCAGAGGGTTTTTTCAATTCATTTCGCTGGGCTTCAATTGCAAAGTCCACCATCATAATCCCGTTTTTCTTGACGATGCCCACCAAGAGAATTATG
Source organism: Nostoc sp. 'Lobaria pulmonaria (5183) cyanobiont' (assembly GCF_002949795.1). Classification (NCBI taxonomy): domain Bacteria; kingdom Bacillati; phylum Cyanobacteriota; class Cyanophyceae; order Nostocales; family Nostocaceae; genus Nostoc; species Nostoc sp. 'Lobaria pulmonaria (5183) cyanobiont'. Next base: position 1,145,586 of record NZ_CP026692.1, read on the forward strand.
CCGATGAAGGAATAAACATTGAGTTCGACATGGAATATTATCAGCGTTAACAATGCCCCAAAACCTGCTGATGGCAAACCAGAAAGAATCGTAATTGGGTGAATGAAATCCTCATAGAGAATACCCAGGATCAGATAAATTACTAAGATGGCGATCGCTAACAATAAACCCAAACTCGGCAGTGAACTTTGAAATACCTGGCTTGCGCCCTGAAAGCTGGTGCTAATGCTAGCAGGAATCACCCGATCGATCAGTTCTTCAATCTCTTGATTGGCATTTCCCAAGGAAACACCGGGAGCGAGGTTAAAGGAAATGGTGGCGGCGTTCATCCGACCGTTATGATTGACCATTAACGGGCTGACTCCCTGAGATAGTTTGGCGAATGTATTCAGAGGAACGGCTACTCCTGTGCTGGAGTTAATGTATAAAGTCAACAGAGCGTTGATATCTTGCTGAAACTGGGGTGCTAATTCCAAAATCACCTGATACTCATTGGTCGCTGCATAGATAGTTGATACTTGGTAGGAACCGTAGGCATTTCTCAGGGTATTTTCGATTTGCTCGGCAGTAATACCATAAGTTGAGGCTTTATCGCGGTCAATATCTATTTGAATCTGGGAAGCAAATTGTAAATCGCTGTTAACATCCTGGAGTTCTGTCATCTCCTTCATTTTGAGCACAAGTTGGGGAACATACTCCTGCAAGGGTTTGACATCAGAACTCTGAAGTGCTACTTGATAAAGTCCTGTGCTTTGTTGAGCGCCAATGGGTATCGCTGGGGGATTTTGTAAGAATACTTGGATGCCTGGAACAGTGGCGAGTTTGGTTCGTAAATTTTGCACGATTTCGTCAGCACTAAGTTGGCGCTGCGATCGCGGTTTTAACCGAATAAACAAACTCCCGGAATTGGCTGCAACTGCTGCCCCACTGCCACTAGCACTGGCTCCCGCTCCGATATTGGAGTTGACTGCATCTACATTTGGGTCTTGGCGGATCAGGTTAGCAACTGTCTGCTGATGCTGGACAAGATTATCAAAGGACGCATCCTCGGCTGCTTGGGTAATGCCTGTAATTTGTCCGGTATCTTCGCTAGGAATAAAGCCCTTGGGAACTACCACCAACAACCCTACTGTCACCGCGAATAGAACGACAGATAAAATCATCGTGGTGCGGTGATATTTTAAGACTTTTTTGAGACTCCAATCGTACATACCGAGGAAGCGATCAAATACATATTCGGAAGCTTGATATAACCGACTTTGATTAGCATGGTCTACAGGACGCAGAAAACGGCTGCACAACATCGGAGTCAGACTCAAAGACACAAAACCAGATACCAGAATTGCGACTGCGATCGTCACAGCAAATTCATGAAATAATCGTCCCAGTACTTCACTCATGAACAACATGGGGATGAAGACTGCAACTAAGGAAAGGGTCATTGACAGAATTGTGAAACCAATTTCTCTCGACCCATTTAACGCCGCTTCTAATGGACGTTCCCCCATTTCCATGTGACGGACGATATTTTCTAGCATGACGATCGCATCATCCACGACGAAGCCCACCGAAAGGGTCAACGCCATCAACGAAAGATTATCTAGTGAGTAGTGCAGCAAATACATCACGGCAAAAGTGCCAATCAGCGAAACGGGTAATGCCAAACTGGGAATCACCGTCGCCGAGAGGTTCCGCAAAAATAGGAAAATCACTAAGATAACTAGAGCGATCGTCAGAATCAACGTAAATCTGACATCATCTACTGAATCTCGAATTGACTGAGAAGCATCATAGAGAATCCCAATTTCCACGGATGCCGGAATCTGGTCTTGCAAATTCGGGAGTAATTTCTTAATCGTGTCTACGACTTGTACCGTATTAGTTCCAGGCTGTCTTTGAATGGTAAGAATAATCGCGCGGGTATTGTTGTACCAGCTTGCTACCTTGTCATTTTCTACACTGTCAATAATCCTACCCAGTTGATTGAGATAGATGGGCATTCCATCTTTATAAGACACTATCAACTGGCGATAAGCAGCCGCATCCTCAAGTTGCCCATTAGTTTGGACTGTAAAATTCTTGTGATTTCCCGAAAGACTGCCGGTGGGTAAATTGACATTACCCTGTTGAATCGCCGTCGCCACCTGATCTAGCCCAATTTGCCGCGTTGCCAATTGCTGCGGATCGAGTTGAATTCGAGCCGCATACTTTTGGGAACCATAGACGGCTACCTGTGCCACCCCATTGATTGTAGATAGCTTTTGCGCCAGATAAGTCTCGGCATAATTATCTACCTGGGAAAGGGGCAATGTGGGAGAGTCCAGGTAAAGGTAGAGAATCGGTTGATCTGCGGGGTTAACTTTACTGTAGGTAGGAGGATTGGGTAAATCGTCAGCAATTTGCCCCGATGCTCCCGATATCGCGGCTTGCACATCCTGCGCTGCATCGTCAATGTTCCGACTCAGGTTAAATTGCAGGGTAATTTGAGTTTGTCCCAGAGTGCTAGTTGAATTAAGCGAATCGAGTCCAGCAATGCTGGAAAATTGCTTTTCTAAAGGACGGGCAACCGATGCTGCCATTGTTTCCGGGCTGGCTCCCGGTCGGGCGGCACTTACCTGAATTGTGGGATAATCCACACTTGGTAAATCGCTGATTGGCAGCAAGCGATAACTCATGAAACCGAAGATCAAAATTGCCGCCATCACCAGAGTCGTCATGATCGGGCGGCGAATAAATGGTTCTGAGAGGTTCATGATTCACCTCCGCCTGACTTCGGGGATTCTCCCCCCCTTCCTCTTCTTGATTTCGAGGAATTTTCACCTGCATTTGAGTCATTGCGGCCGGTTTTGATGCGGATTTTGCTACCCGAAACGAGATTCGCTTGACCATCGGTAACAATTTTATCGCCTGGTTGCGGCCCTTTCTGAATTACATCTAGTCCATCAATGGTGTTGCTGACTGTAACTGGGACGTTTTGTACTGTCATGTCTGGCTTAACTACAAAGACAAACTGTCCATCCGGGCCATTCTGCACGGCTTGGGAGGGAACAACCGTTGCATTCGGTTCTTCGGTCAGCGTTAGCGTTGCGTTCACAAATTGACCAGGAAACAAGTTTCCTTGAGCGTTGTCAAATTGGCCAATCAGTTGAATTGTTCCCGTAGTGTTATCAACCGTATTATTGACAGATGTCAAAACACCTGGTGTCGGATGACCTTGACTATTGGGGAATGTGACATCTACCTTCAGCTTGCCATTGTGCATATACTTTTGCACCTGGGGTAGATTTGTTTCGGGAATGGAAAAAGCAACTTCAATCGGGCGAATTTGGGTGATGGTAACAAGTGAAGTTGTGCTGCTAGTCGTACCAGACGTACTGTTGCTTTGCAGGGCGTTCCCCTGAGTCAACGAAGCACTGCTGTTGGCTTGCACCACATTCCCCTGAGTCACCGAAACATTCCCCGCGCGACCATCAATTGGGGCATAAATTTTGGCGTAAGACAATTGCACTTTCGCATTGTCTAAGGCTCCCTGGTCTGAAACGACAACGGCTTGAGCATTAGCGATCGCAGCTTGATCACCCTTGACAACTGCACCAGCATTAGTCAGCGCCACTCGATCGCTTTTCAAAACAGCCTCAGCATTAGCGATCGCTTCTCGATCTGCTTGTAGGGTTGCTGTCGCCGATTTGCTGTTGGAAACGTATTGCTGTGCTTGATCTAAACTAATCGCGCCCTTCTTGTACAACGTACTATAGCGATCGCTCTGTCCCTTGGCAAATTGTGCTTGGGCTTGATCCTTGGCCAACGTCGCTTGGGCTTGTCGCACCAAGGCTTGGTCTTTGATTAAAGTCGCCCTAGCTTGGTCTACCTGACCTAAATCTCTGGCTAATGTAGCTCTAGCTTGTTGTACTTGCGCTTGGTCTTTTACTACAATTCCTTGGGCTTGCTGAATTGCAGCAGCTTGCGATCGGTCATCCAAGGTAAATAAAAGTTGTCCCTTTTTCACATCTTGACCTTTCTTAAAATAAACTCCAATGATCCGTCCACTAGCTTCGGGTGTAATCGATACTGTAGACCCCGATTGCACATTACCGATCGCCTGCAATTGGATCGGAACCGTTTTTTGTGTCACCATTGCCACAGTTACAGGTGTCACTTGCTGTTTATTACGCCCAGATTTTTCAGCTTTGTCTGATTTGGCTGCACCTGTATAAATACCCAAAAAACCCAGCCCAGCCAGCAATATCACCCCCAAAATTACCAAACGAATCTTTTTCTTTTTTGGCGATCGCGGTAGCTCTGGTTTTATACTATTCTCAGTCAAATCGTTAGAAATATCATGGTTCATCAGAACCCCCAATGCATTTTAGTTAATTAAAAATCGTGAAATCCTTTACACCTCAACTCTAACTGATAGCAATTTCATTTGAGAAGGCACATCTGAATAATTAGTTTTTTCCGGTTTGCTCAATGTCCCTTGTCAAATAATGATGATTTTGTCGATTTCAACTCAAACAAATAATATTTTTAAATCATTTTTAAGTAATCATATTCAAAATATTTTATAATCTTAATTAAATACTTGGTTTTTTACCTATGTTTACTTATTACTTCTTAGCTGCCGATATAGAAGTTGGAGAGCTTGTTTTTCTATTTGTCTGACTCGTTCACGACTAATACCCATGCGCTGACCAATCTGTTCTAGAGAAAGTTCATTTCCATCTATCAACCCAAAGTGTAAGTTTAAGATTTTTTGTTGTTGTCTAGACAAACTTGACAACAAGCCTTCAACTTCTTGATTGAGAGATTGTTCAGTGGTATAGCCATTTTCTGAATATCTATAATCTTCGATTAAGTCTTCTAACTTTACATCTCTGTCTGAGCTAACTCGAAGATCGAGAGAGATAGTTTGACGAGCCAAAGTTAAATATTCTCGAATTTGACTAGGCTGCAAAGAAAGTGCATGAGCAATTTCCGTAGTGGTAGGAACACGACCCAGTTTTTGAGATAACTCTCGCTGAACGCGCTTAATTTTATTTAACTTTTCATTGATGTGAATGGGTAATCTAATTGCGCGTGCTTGTTGGGCGTAGACGCGAAGCGGCTTGTCGTCAGACATCGCTCTGGTAATTCCTTGACGAATCCACCAGTAAACGTAGGTTGAAAATCTATATCCTAGAGCCGGATTGAATTTCTCAATCCCTCTCTCCAAACCCAAAGTACCTTCTTGAATTAAGCCCAGCAGTTCTAAGTTACGTCTTTGATATTGCTTGGCAATTGACACCACAAGCCGGAGATTAGACGCCATCATTTTTTGCTTGGCTTTTTTCCCTTGATTTAGCTTTTGAAGTATTTCTTGTTCGCTTAACTGCATCTGGTCAGCCCATTCTGACAGTGTAGGTGTCCGCTTTAATTCAACAGTCAGTTTTTCAGATTCAGCAAGTATTTTCATCATCTGCTGAACTTGTTGAGCAAAAAAAACTTCTTGCTCCTGGGTTAATAGAGGTATCCGCCCAATTTCTTGAAGATAGGTACGTACTGTATCAGTTGTAGATTGAGATGCTTTGCTTGTCTTACTAGCTTTGGTATCTGAGGATATTAAGTTACTCATAGTAAGTTAGCCTCTGCCTATTAATTAGGGGATTTTTTATTAGGGAAAAACCGCAGATAATGACTCGACGAGCCATAGAGGTTTTTATAAAGAAACCAGGTATCAAGCACTAGCTCCAAAAGAGCAATCAACACCCAAATTGCTAGAGAAACAATTACAGGTAGGCTGAGATCGGGAAACTTCCTTTGCAAATCGATAATGCCAAATAACAGCAAAAACAGGAGCGAAACTCCCAGGAGAAAGGACAACTTGATGATCGCAAGAATGAAACGGCTCATCTCTAGGATGCGATTGTAAAGCCTGGAAAATCCCTCCACGATTTCTTCGATGTTATTGATGACAAGTAAAATTTGTTGTCGGTATAGATGGGTAGCTAAGGAGCATTGTTGCTGCACTTGCGCCCATTGATATTCATTCTTGAAATTATCTAAAAGCTTATCCAAAGGTAGCACCTGGGAGCTAGTTGGCCAAATTGGTAAATCTTTTAAATGCAAGGGAACTAAATAGTTAATCAGCGCTATCAGAGTTTCCTCAAAATTACTGAGTTCGGGGGGAAGAGACTGAGTTAGACGAATGAGTTGGTCAATCTGAATCTGAAGTGTATAGTAGTCCTCATGCCGCCTTTGAGCGATCAACTGACTATTAAACGTGAGGAAAACAATTAACACCCCCAATAAAGCAGCTAGGGACTGGGATACAGCAGAAAAGAATTCAATCGCCACCTGTTTAGGCACTGTCAGCCAGGGGGCGTTTTCCCGCATAGCAAAAATCAAGGTGGCAACAAATACAACCCCTACGATCGCTAGCTGATGGTGAGTAACAGTAGCGATGACTGTCCGCACTAGGGGAGTGTTACTGAATTGAACTAGGACTTGAAGACCTGGGACTGGTTCACAAATTTGAAGTCGTTGGGCCTTGCGGGTTGACATGATTGAAAGTGGCGATAGTAGATATTGTTAAGAGTATCTCTATACTTATTGCCCACGCTGTAAACTCAGATGATTGTCCCCGGACTGAATCAATTTGCTCAGGTCAGCAACGGCGCTAGCATACTGAGGATCAGCTAATGTCCCTAAGGTTTGGTTTTGCAGTAATGCTTTCTGTTGTGCCTTGGTTAACTCAACGTTAATATCTGGTGCAATGCCGACATGATTAATATCTCGACCTTTCGGTGTGTAGTATTTGGCGATCGTTAGTTTCAGCCCGGAACCATCCTCCAGTGGCTCTACGGCTTGAACTAAACCTTTACCGAAAGTGCGAGTCCCTACTAAGGTGGCGCGATTATCATCTTGCAGCGCTCCTGACAGAATTTCGCTGGCGCTAGCAGATCCCTTATCAACCAGTATCACTAAGGGTTTGTCGGTGAGAGGATGTCCCGACGCATTGTAACTCTCTTTAACTTGGTCTCGATTTACCAAAGACACGATCGCTCCTTGCTTCAACCACATACTGGCAATTTGCAAACTTGCATCCAGTAGTCCACCTGGATCGGAACGCAGATCCAAAACGTAGCCCTGCACCTGTTGTTTTTCTAATGCTTCAATTGCGCGATGCATCTCTGCGGGGGCAGTTTGCGTAAACTCTGGTAAACGAATGTAACCAATCTTACCTGATGTTGTTGTTTGCGTGTTGTAAGTTACAGGATGGATAGCAATATTGGCGCGGGTAAGTTTGAAAGTTTGCAATTGGCTACCCCGTTGAATCGTGAGTACTACCTTGGTTCCCACCGGGCCGAGAATCCGCTTCACCGCATCATCAATTTTCATCCCCTGAGTTTTTTCACCGTTAATTTGGACAATTACATCGTCCGGCAAAATACCCGCTTTAAAAGCAGGGGTTCCTTGAATTGGGGCGACAACGGTTAAGGCTTTAGTTTTTTCATTCTGTGCCAGTTCCAGCCCTACACCACTGAGATTGCCAGAAATATCGTTATTTAGGGCTTTAAATTCTTGTGGGTCAAAAAACTCGGTGTAGCGATCGCCTAATTTCGCCACCATTTCTTGAATTGCTCCATAAGCCTGTTTCTTGGAACTATAGGAACGGCTAATATACTGCTGGCGAATTGCTTGCCAATCTTGATGGTTAAAGCTGACATCAACATAATTTTTATCTAGGATTTGCCATACTTCATCCACCAGTTGTTGAGAGCTAGGTTGTGGTTTACCTATAGCTTTGGAAGTATAGAGACTAGTTCCTACAAGGATTGCGGCTATAACAGCCAGTTCTATCTTGACGAGAAATTTTTGTTTAAACATACTTTAACTTTAGAAGAAGAATACAGAATTCAGAATTCCGAATGCAATTGATGAAGGGCTGAATACCTCCAGTCGTAAATAATTCTTTCTATTAGCGTAGCGGGGCGTAGCCCATTCTGACGACTGACTACTGAATTCTGTTTTGATAAAACTATTAGGAATTATCTTGAGATTTCCCTTTGCGGTGGGGATAGGCAGTCTTAAAAATATCCTGAATTTTAGTCTTTTGTTCAGCCGTGAGATTCAGGCTGAACACTGCTTTACGCATTTTTTCACCTTGTTGTAATTTCGTTGACAATTCCTTGACCTGATCGGGGGTAAGAACTGCCTCAACTTGCTTGCGAATTTCTTGGCGCTTTTGAGCGCGTTCTGACGTATTCGATCCCGGAGAGTTGGTCGTAGAAGTATCAGATACCTTTGTGCCAGAATCATTTCCTTGAGATACATCTGGAGATTTGGAACTGCTGCAACTTGTCAATCCTCCAATTAGGATAGTTGCAAGGAGCAAGGTTGGTAAAATTATCTGTTTTTTTATCATTTACTTCTCTGGTTTTTGTTGTGTGTAATCGGACTGTTCTGACTCAATTTTGGTGAGAAGATATTTAAAAAGTTGCTGCTTTACTCACACCAATTAATCTTAAAAGTTAGAATGAGTTTGCACATGAGCTAGAATTCCTAACCTGACTAGTAAAAAAGTACTCAATTTATTGTGACTTTTTTCCTAATTTAGAAATAATTAATTAGTTAGAACGGCTCTACCAATACTAGAGACAGATTCGTTATATAGAAAGAGAGTTTCATCTCAACAGCACCTATCTCTCAGTTTCCTATCTTCTGCACCTACTTCCCTCTAAAATAGTGAAAATACCTATGGTTTTGTTACAAAGACCATTGAGTTGGAACAGTTCTATGGTTAGCTTGACCTACCCATCTTTCCGTCTGTTGCTTTACTTAGAGTGGCTGTTATTAGCCACGGCAGTATTTATGGAAGTTCTGCTGCCGTTTCAGTTGTCCTGGTCTTTGCCGCTAGGAGTTCTGGCGATCGCCACATTCAGCTTGATGGGTTTGAGGCTACCAATGGTGAAGCTGGAAAGCAAATTAATTTATACAGCCCTGGAATTCGGTTTAATTTTGCTGCCAGCAACTCAACATACTTTATCGACTCGCTCCGTTTTCCTGCTGTGTCTGGTACTGGTGATGCGGAGTTGTCTCATATTTAAGCGATCGGGACAGTTGGCTGTCTTGATTTTATCTCTGCTTGTCTATGGAACACTGCTTTTATCAAGACCGATTGTACCTGAGAACTTTATGCCAGATAAGCTGGTTGCCATGTCCTGGGATTGGCGATTAAGTAATATATTATTGTTTAGCTTAACGTTAGTATTCGCTTTGTTGTTAATTAATGCCCTGCTTGCAGAACGCCAAAGTCGAGAGCAGTTAGAAATTGCTCATCAGCAATTAGAGATCACCAATCAACAACTGTGTCAGTATGCGCTACGGATTGAAGATCAGGCAACCTTGCAGGAACGCAACCGAATTGCCCGCGAAATTCATGATGGGTTGGGACACACTCTCGCTGCCCAAACCATTCAGATTAATAATACTCTGTTGTTTTGGCAATCAAATAATGACAAAGCATTGACATTTCTCAAACAGGCAAAAGAACTGGGGGCTGAGGCGCTGTTAGAAATTCGGCGATCGCTTTCGGTTTTGCGTTCAAATCCTTTGCAAGGGCAATCTCTCAAATCAGCTATTGAAAAGCTGTTGAGAGATTTTCAACAAACCACTGGTATTGAACCTTCCTGTAAAATTGACGTACCCCACATACCAACAGAAGTAAACACAGCCCTTTACCGGATTGTGCAAGAATCGCTGACAAATATTTGTAAACACGCCGAGGCAACGAGTGTCACCGTTAAACTTCTAGCTCACGCTGGGATGATTCATCTGTCAATCGAAGACAATGGAAAAGGGTTTAACCCGACTCAAAATACAACCGGCTTTGGACTACAAGGGATGCGAGAACGGTCGGTTGCACTGGGCGGCCAGTTGAATCTCCACAGTCAACTAGGAACAGGTTGTTGTATTTCTGTTTCTTTGCCACTATCAAAGCTAGCTTATGATTCGGATTTTATTAGTTGACGATCAGCATCTTATTCGCCAGGGACTTAAGAGTATGCTTGAGTCGAATGCCCAGATGCAGGTAATTGGTGAGGCGGAGAATGGACAACGGGCACTCGAACAGATTGCCGCACTGAAACCTGATATTGTGCTAATGGATATCCGAATGCCCGTAATGGATGGAGTTGCCACCACAAAAGCGATCGCTCAACAATATCCTGACATTAAGGTTCTCGTCCTCACCACCTTCGATGATGATGAGTATGTTTTCCAGGCGATGCGGCTGGGTGCAAAGGGCTATTTGCTCAAAGACACCGAACCAGATGAATTAATGTTGGCAATTCGATCCGTCTACAAGGGACAAACCCTACTCGGCCCGGGATTGTTTGAGAAAGCACTCACGCCGATTGCCGCACCTGTCCCGTCTATGCAAACTCCTCCAGAATTGGCGCAACTCACAGCCAGAGAATTAGATGTATTGCGGTTAATTGCTTGTGGAGCTAATAACCGGGAAATTGCCGAATCGCTGTTTCTTTCAGAAAACACTGTTAAGAATTATGTTACCAATATTCTCAGTCGCTTGAGTTTACGCGATCGCACTCAAGCCGCTTTGTTTGCCCATTCGTTGTTTAGTGGACTTAAGTAGAGTCTACTTGGGCAAGGGATATATCGTTCACTAGAAATACAAATAGCTGGGAAACGCAATCGATACAATGCGATTGTTAGTCGATGCAATGCGATTGTTGGTCGATACAATGCGATTGTTAGTCGATACAATGCGATTGTTAGTCGATACAATGCGATTGTTGGTCGATACAATGCGATTGTTAGTCGATACAATGCGATTGTCAGTCGATGCAATGCGATTGTTAGTCGATACAATGCTATTGCACGTCAAGAGACAATACGGTTCAGTTAAGGTTCAAACTCTTGGTCAAAGTCAATTTTTTAACGTAGACGCAAAGCAGTGAGGGGGTCGCAGTCTTCTCTAGAAGACGCTACGCGAAGGCGGTTCCCATCGATTGCGTTAGCGAGTCTTCTCCCTTGGCGTTAGCCTCTCCCTTTGGGAGAAGGGGAGACGCTAAGAGCGAACAAGCGTCACTCTCGAACCCGATAGCGTATTAGCGACAAAGGAGCGTCAGGGCTTGCCCCAGGCTACCACAGAGACGCAGAGGAAACAGAGAGAAAAAATTGCTTCACTGAACCGTATTGGGTCAAAACCCGGATTTCTCACCACATCTCTCAAAGCCTGCGCTTGTGCAGGGGAGCAGGGGAGCAGAGGAGAGTTATTGTACAAGTTCTTTCTTCTCTGCCCCTCAAGCTTGTGAGAAATGCGGGAAAAGACTTGTCTGTACAGGGGATTAAGGGGTGGCGTTCTTATTTGTGATTTATACAAGAAGTCCACTACACATTGTGTATTAATACACAACAACTGAATATAGATATTTTACATACTCTTTCAGGGATAATTCTTCTTATACAGCAGCCTACAGGGAGAACTTAATATGACATCTCCAGAAACGGTTATATGGCTACAAGAACGCACGAGTTTAGGAATTCTCTCACCTGAAGTATTAAATGCGATCGCTCAAGTAATTGAAGAACAAGTAGTGAGTGCCGAAACTGACTTAGTTAGTGAAGGCAATTCTCCAGAAGCCCTTTATATTCTTCACGAAGGTCAACTCGAAAGCAATACCACCAATCAAAGCAACCCAGCTTTAGCTTGTGGATTTCTCCCCGGTGCAGTGATTGAACTCAAAGAATTGCTGTTAGATGAATTAACTCCATTCACAATTACTACAGTAACCGAATGTCACTTGTGGGTTGTACCTGCTGCTAAATTTCGGGAATTAGTCACCCAATACCCCGAAATTGCTCAGGCTTTTTCGCGTCAATTGGCTCAAGAATTAGCTCAGGTAACATCTGCACTTGGCTATGAGCAAGAACGTTCTATTGCCTTGCGCCCATATTTAGTCACCAAGGCGCAACGCGGAATTGTCGGTACAAGTCGCTATGCTGTGCGGCTGCGGGAGCAAATTCGAGAAGCGGCCGCTGACCGCAAATCAGTGGATATTTTCGGAGAACCAGGGTTAGAAAAAGACAATATAGCAGCCCTGATCCACTTTGGTTCTCCCAAACGGCGAGAACCCATTATTAAAGTAAATTGTGGTATTCTCCAAACTAGCGGTGCAGATTTATTCGGTCGCGCTGGCGGCAAACCAGGATTGTTGGAATGGTTGGGGGAAGGCACTCTAGTTCTCAACAACATCCAAGAATTGCCTGAAGAATTATTACCTGCCGTGACGCAGTTGCTCAAAACTGGTACATATAGCCCCATCAATCGTTCTGGAGATTCAGCTGCCGAACCTCGTCCTAGTAAAGCCAGAATTCTCATTGTTTCAGAAAAAACTCAGCCGACAGTTGAACGTTCTGTTGGTCACATTATTAAAGTACCACCGCTACGGGTGCGGAAAGCTGATATTCAGACGCAAGTTGAATATTACACCAGTCTTTACACTCGCTCTAGAGGTGTTGCTAAACCGCACATTACCCCAGAAGCTTTGCGTCGCCTCCAGTCTTATGATTTTCCTGGCAACCTCAAGGAATTGAAAAATCTGGTAGAAAGAGCGATCATCCAAGCTGAGGGTGCGAATGAATTAACAGAAGAAATTTTCTGGCCAGCCGAAACTAAGAAAAAACGATTTCGGGTAAATCTGTTAAATGCCTCTCCTCGTTTGCGGCGGTTTTTACGTAGTCCCTGGTGGCCCGATCGCATTAATTATGGTTTTACGGCAACGGCTTTTGCAATCATCATTGCAGTGTTATTTATTGGGCCACAAACCCGCGATCGCAATTTCGTCTTAAATCTATTTTGGGCTTGGTGGTGGCCTTTCTTCTTATTTCTCTTTCCCTTTTTGGGACGTATCTGGTGTTCTGTTTGTCCCTTCATGATTTATGGAGAAATCACCCAAAAGCTCTCTTTATGGCTGTGGCCGCGAAAACTCAAACGCTGGCCGAGAGAACAAGCTGAGAAATGGGGCGGATGGTTTATGTTTGGGTTATTTACCCTAATTTTCTTATGGGAAGAACTCTGGCATTTAGAAAATACAGCTTACCTCAGCGCTTGTTTGCTGCTGTTAATTACTGCTGGGGCGATGATTTTCTCGGCTCTTTTTGAACGACGGTTTTGGTGTCGCTATCTCTGCCCCATCGGCGGGATGAATGGTTTATTTGCCAAACTCTCAATGACGGAACTCCGCGCACAGCAAGGGATATGTTCTGCCAGTTGCACCACTTATCAGTGTTATAAAGGTGGGCCACAAAAGGGCGAAGGGCTGGAAACTAATGGATGTCCCTTATACTCGCACCCAGCCCAGTTAGAAGATAACCGAGATTGCGTACTGTGCATGACTTGCGTCAAAGCCTGTCCCCATCGTTCTGTTGAGTTCAACTTGCGTCCCCCTGGTATTGAACTGTGGACAACTCATGTACCCCGCACTTATGAAGTAGCATTATTGTTCTTGCTGTTAGGTGGTATATATTTACATCGCTTGCCAGAATTGCAATCTTGGTTGGGGCTGCAACTAGATTTAACTCAGTTTTGGCAGCACTTGGGATTATCGCTGCTAGTATTAATTATTCCAGCAGCTCTAACCTTTGGGGCTTATGGCTTGATCCAAGTGTTCAATTTTAACCGGAAGCCGCGATCTTTTGTAGAACTCGCCTATGGCTACCTACCATTAGTGTTGGGGGGCAACTTGGCTCACTATCTACGTTTGGGGTTAGGCGAAGGTGGGCGGATTTTACCTGTTACCTTTGCTACTCTGGGTTTGAGTGGGGAACAATTACCAATATTGGTTGCTCATCCGGCTGTTATTGCCTTTTTGCAAGGTACAACGATAATTTTCTCAGTGTTGATGACTATGTTATTAACGCAAAAGATTGCCAAGCAACCACTGCGATCGCTCATGTCGCAACACCTAGCAGCGATCGCTTTAGGAGTTAGTCTGTGGGCAATTATCGTCTTTTGAGCTTCACATCTTCCACCAGGCGGTTTCTAATCGCCTGGGCTAGGTGCAAAATGTTAGTTAAAAACATTCTTCCCTACGAACGTGATAGAAAATACTTGTATGATTTATGATTTTTGACTCATAGTATAAGGATTACAGATAATGCACGTTCTAAAAAGATCCATCAAACCAGCAACCTATATATCGTTCCTCCACATCTACCAAACAACTTGGGGGACTGCTGGTGATATTTGTTTAATCCGTGAATCTGTAGCTAATGATAGTACAGCGAAGTTTGTCGGTCATAAAATCGAACTAGTAGTGCCAAAAGGGTTGGAGCGCGATCGCATCGCCAACTGTCCGATCATCAAAGTTGCAGGTAATGTCGGCGACGGACATCCTAAAGAACATCCCTTGGAATGGGAGGCTTATGAAGGTGTAAATGAAGAAATAGCTTTAGCGGCTCTCAAACCTTGGGGCTTCAAGTTAATTGAACTCTAATGTGGCAATCTGACAAGCTCAACTCGCTTTCGTTCTTCTAAAACTATTTTTTCCCCTAGCGCCATCAGACATTGGCTCAAATGGAAAAATTCATCTAATAGACATAGGAGTGAAATTAATTATGCGTTGCCCGAAATCCTTGGTAGGCATAATTCATAAATTGTACCTACGTTATTTTCACTCCTATGTCTAATGTACCAAACCAGGTTTCTAAATCCGCGATCGCCTGAAAATCCAACAATGCTTCACCGAGATTTTCTAATTGTTCTAAAGAGAGAGTTTCAATACGAGCTAGCACTTCTTGGGGTAATTCTCCCACCCTTCGAGTAAGCAGACGGAGAATCAGCAATTGTCCTTCTGCCTTTCGTCCTTCTTCCCGTCCACGTTGTTCGCCGCGTTGTTCGCCTTCAGCGAGAATTTCTTGATAAATTACTGACTCGCGCATCATACCCTCCCGAAATAATTGTCGAATCAAGTCTTGATTGTATTTTAACCCCGCTAAGATTTGGGTATACGCGGAAATTTCTGGTCGTTGTCTTGGCTCAAGTTGACTAACTTTGACCACAACTTGTTGCAACAAAGCTTGAGGTTGCGTGGTTGCGGTCAGTGGTGCTAATGGTAACAAAGCTGGGTCATTGAGGAATAGTTCGGGATTTTCTTCCCACATGGAAATTACACGATATTCATGATGAGTAGTTTCGACTGTAAAAGCAGTTTCAATTACTGTTCCTGGTGCAGGGGGAAGCAGTAGTACGACAACTTGCGTTATTGGTAGACGATATAAACGATACAAGCGTACCCAATAATCTAGCATCCGCAGGGGTAGGGGTGGCGTAGATTCAAGTTTGGTTTGAAATTCTAGATGGAGAATGCGTCCTTCTAATTGTAAAAATGTTACATAATCTGCGCGAATTGGTTCGATACTCAATTCGGTTTTCAGGACTTTGACGGAAGTTTGCGGTGTTCCTAATACCCAACTGGCAAAGGTAGCAGGATGTTTTTCGGACAGGAGTTTGCAGAGGTTATCAAAGGACATTAACGATCGCCAACAATTGAACGAGGTATTGTTATTATCTCGTGCAGTGGTTTGAGTAGGCGATGTCTACGATGGTCACTGACTTGTACTGAGCGCAGCCGAAGTAGCTTGTCGTTCGCGCAGCGTCTCGTAGAGAAGTGCGGGCTACGCCTACGCACCATCGCTTAAGGAAGCTCATTATTATACTCTGGGCGTATCTTTTTAAATTCCTGTAGTATTTACATTAATATTCCATTTCTAGCTAGGTTGAGTTATCAGACGGTAAAAAGATAACTGTAGCGGTTCCTGATTTACTAGTAAAAACCTAACTCCCTTCTCTCTCCTTACCAAGGAAAGGGCAGAAACAGCCTTTATTTCTAAAGAAATTACGAATTATACTAATGCATCTGCACATAATTAAAAAGCGATCGTCGCCCTTTTTCCTTAGTATCCAAAAAAGGCGATCGCGCAATCTAAGAAAACCGTTCTAATTCTTCTACTAGCGCCTGACTGTCTTTCCATAAAGCAATGCTTGCATCACGATAGATTTTCGCAATGAATGGAGCAGGATGTTTCCGAACAAATTCTTGTATCGGCACAATTGCTTTTAGAAAAATTGCGGCCATATCTGCCCCTGATAAACTTTGGGAAGCAAATATAAACATCTTGACCTGAGCGCGTGCAACGGCAATCCTTTCTAATAAGTTGTTGCTAATCTTGCCATCTTTGGTCAAAACGACCCAGCCCATTTTGCCGACCTCTGGCAACCAGTCCACATCTTGAGCGCTTTTGTCAAAGTGTTCGTCATGGATTTTGATAGTGATGCCTGAGGCGCGAAGCGTTTCTACAATGCGTCTGTTACCTAGACATCTATCTATAAAAAAAGTAATGGACTGGGGTTGAATCATGCAACAGTAGGTAGTTCACACCGGATAGCTTCTTCGATCTTGAAGCGTTCGCTGTCATAATCATAAGCGAGATCGTCAATTGAATCACCTGCTTTATACCGTTCTGCTAACACGCGGGTGGTAATTCCTGTCCCAGCAATAACAAGGCGACCAAAGGCGATTCGGGAATCAATGACGACAACACGAGGGCTATCTTCCTCGTGAGAGCGAGTAAAGGGATACAGTTTAATTGCAAGCCCAGTGTCGTCGGGTTCAATTCGCTCAAAATGAGCATTAAAAGCGTCTTTCATCTGCGTTTGCACGCTTCTCGATGCATTAATCAGAGAGCCATAGCGCTCAATGAACAGGTCAACACCATCGGTAAGAAAACTTTCACCAGCAAGCGGGTGGGATGTTTGAAACTGCTCCTCAAGGAAATCAAGAGCGGTTCGTACATTACCTAGATCAATTTTGTGATTTTTGCGAATTGCTCTTAAAACATGAACTTCGATTAGGTTAGTGAATGAGAGGAGTTTTGGCTTGAGATCGCGAATTGGGATAAGGGGTTTGAAGAAGTTAGAACCTTTTGAAATCGGGTAGTGTCGCCCAACTGTCCAAGAACGAATTGTGCCTGCTGGAATGCGTAAATAACGAGCAGCATCGCTAATGGAGTAGGCGGGAATGTCTCTAGGATCGGTTCCTCCGTAAAGCTCGGTCATTTGCGTGCCTGCCAGGGATGCTTAATTTTATTATCTTCGATATCGATACATATTAAAACAAGCAAAGTCTTAGCTTTATGAAAAATTCTTCTTCTTAGTGAAGCGATCGCACTTTGATTATTGCTTTGACATATTTACTGGCTGGTGGCAGTGATAATGTGAAAAGACTGCTTACATGGCTGGGCTTTCCTGAGACTAAAACTATTCCTGCTTCATTAAGCCACGATCACGGTGATAAAACTCTCAAAATCTTTGCCCAAGCTTGGGAACCCAGTCGAGATTTGGCACGATTACGGTCAGACTTAGCAAAGCAAATTGCTGTAGTTGCGAAAAAAGTCTCTTGGCGATCGCCAGACATTCTCATCCTAGAAACTCACTACAACAATCTCAAAAAAAAAAAAACGCTGGATACAGCGAAGCTGATTCGCTGCAATCAGTAATAGTTAACCTCAAGGGTTGGCAGTGGTTTTTCAACGCCATAACTACTATTTTGATTCATGCTGCCTTTTGGCTTGCCCTCATCTTTGCCTATCCCAAATTTCCCCAAGTCCAAGCCATCTTCTTCTGGAACCCTCGGGTAAGGCGCATCTTAGGCGTGGGCTACGTCGGCTTTCTCCTCGCTTGGATTCCCTTTTTCCGTGGCAAATTATTTGAACCCTTCAAGCCTTCCCTGTTAGCCGATGCCGGGTTAGATAATTTTAATCCCCAAACATACTTCCCAGAATCTCAGGTGAAAGTTCCCAGTGCAGAAGAACCCCAAGCAATTACCCAGGTGCTACCCAGCATCACCGGGCAAATTGTCCTAGAAGGTGATTCTGGTTTGGGTAAGTCGATGTTTCTCCGCCATCTCGTGAAAACCTCACCGCGCATTGTGGTTTATTTACCCGCCCGCAAGTGTGACAAAGGGGTAATTGAAGCAATTCAAGCCAAGCTGCACGGGCAAGCACAAGATGCTGATTTTCTCAAGAATTTAATTTACAGTGGTGCGTTAGATATCTGCATTGACGGACTCAACGAAGTCACAGCCGACACCAGGGCAAAAATTTGCCAGTTTGTCGAAAGCTACTTCCGGGGTAACATTATCATGACTACCCAGCCGCTTGAGTGGACACCACCCTCAACAGCCAAGATATATAAATTACAGTCGCTTGAGCAAGCCCAAATTCAGCAATTTTTGATTTCCCGTCAGCCACGACTGCCCAAAGATGCCAAAATTCAGGGTAATAATTACGAGCAAGCCTGCACTAGCTATCTAGCAACAGCCCTCAGCAAGCAGCAATCACCAGAGGAGTTAACTCCTAACCAAAGGGTTCTCTCTAACCCAATGGATTTAACAGTTGTGGCGTTAATGATCTCCCAAGGTGAATACCCCGATTTGTTTCACCTGCAACAACAGCAATATAATTTGATGGCAGCCGAATACTTGCAAGAGTGGAACCAGGAATTTCCCTTAAAAAAATTCTCGGATGCAGTCTATCAAATGCGACTGAACGATGAACAGGCGCTACCTGCGGATGAATTTTACCAGGTAGTACAGTCTTTAGAAGATGAGAAATATAAAATGGTCGTCAGGCGTCAGTGGCAAAACGAAGAAGGTGCAGCCAAGAGAGAATGGTATTTCCGCCACGATAAGATTATGGATTTCTTTTTGGTGCAGAACTTTCTGGGCGAGAAGGATGAAGCGAAAAATCGGCTGCTTGACCACATGGGCGACTCCCGTTTTCGCGGTGTCTACTTTTTGCTAGTAAATTTACTGCCTTTAGATGCTGCCAAAGAACTCAAGGAAAAATTAGTTCAATATGCCGCCGATACCAAAGACCATACTGTGAGTGATACCTTTGTGCAATTGTTGCGACCAAGGTCGTGAGATAAATTTGTAATTCGTAATTGAGAAAGAGACTTATATAGCAGTTCTCGTTTACGTGAGGTACACCTGTAGGGGCACGGCAGTGCCGTGCCCCTACACCTCGTGATGTAATGTTGTACCGCATCTGAATGGGAACCGCTATAGTCTGAGGGCAAATTCTTGATTTAATTAAAATCTGACTTTTCACGTCGTGTAGAAAAACTAACGCTAAACCTAATCCCTGAGCAAGCTTTGTTACTAGGGAATGGAAGCGAGGTTTTCTAGATAAGAGTGAAAAGTCAGATATTGGAATGAGTGGAAAAAGAAATTGTGTCTGTCCTACCGCCAAGTAGAATCAATGCTCAGTTCACCTAGAACCAAGCTTAATAAATGAAGGCGGAGGGATTAACCACGACCCCAGTTGCGATCGCGCTCATAGCGATGGTTATTGTCACGAATGTTGCGAAGGTTATTTTCGCGCTCATAGCGGTGGTTATTTTCGCGCTCATAACGGCGATTATTGTCACGAATGTAGCGAAGGTTATTTTCGCGTTCATAGCGGCGGTTATTTTCGCGCTCATAACGGCGATTATTGTCACGAATGTTGCGACGGTTATGATCGCGCTCATAACGACGGTTATTTTCGCGCTCATAGCGGCGATTATGATCGCGCTCATAGCGACGGTTATGATCGCGCTCATAGCGATCGTTATTGTCACGAATGTTGCGAAGGTCGTTCTGGCGGTCATAATCACCATTTCTGTGGTGACGACTCTGAAGTTCATAGTTACGATCATCGTTGTGTTGATAGCCGTAGCTATCTAACCCAGCAAGATAATCCACTGATGTATTAGCATCAGCTTTTGGAGAAATAGCCAAAGCTGATGCAGATGCTATCAAGCCGGCCAGCAAAATAGAGGCAAAGCGATTCATGATGTCAGTCAAAAATTGTTGATAGTAATTTATGCAAGTCTAGTCTGTTTAGGAAAAGCAGATTCCACAAGTCTTTGAATCAATCTTATCAATGTTGAGTAACTCGAAAAGTTTTCTTGAGTGCGGTGATTGAGAAAAGTTTTGTTGTCTCTGATACTTTCTGATCTTCCAGATACCGTGAAAATTTAAAATTAAAATGAGTATTTGAACTGGATGAATCCACTTCTGAACTCCGTCAACGAGTATTTGATACTCGTGAATGAGTATTTGAACTCCATTAATGAGTCTTGGAACTCCATTAATGAGTATTTGAACTCCATTAATGAGTATTTGAACTCCATTAATGAGTATTTGAACTCCATTAATGAGTATTTGAACTCCATTAATGAGTATTTGAACTCCATTAATGAGGCTTTGAACTCCATTAATGAGTCTTGGAACTCCATTAATGAGTCTTGAAACTCCATTAATGAGTCTTGGAACTCCATTAATGAGTATTTGATATTAAATACGCTGCGTAAGCGTACCCTTCAAGAAGCAAGCTACGCGTAGCCTCTCGTAGAGAAGCTCATCGTAGACATCGCACCTTCGCCAAAATCTACCAGCTAGCCAATAATCTGATCTACTAAACAAAACGCACACCAATTGTGATTAGTGTGCGTCTGCGGTTAGATTTTAAAAGTTCTCGAACTTAGCGATCGCATCCTTCATCTTATCCACCACCTCATCGACAGGGATAACTCCCAATTCCCCAGAGGCGCGGGTACGGATACTTAAGGTGTTGGTTTCCACTTCCTTAGCTCCCACCACTGCCATCACAGGTATTTTTTCTTTCTCTGCATTGCGAATCTGTTTACCTAAGCGATCGCCACTGGTATCAACTTCTGCACGGATGCCTAACGCTCTCATATTCGCCACCACATCTTTCGCAAAGTCTAGCTGTGTATCACCCACTGGCAGTAATCTAGCTTGCACTGGTGCTAACCACAAAGGAAAATCACCCGCATATTCTTCAATTAAGATCCCAATCAACCGTTCCAGTGAACCAAAAGGCGCACGGTGAATCATCACTGGACGTTTGCGAACACCATCTTCGGCGACGTATTCTAACTCAAAGCGTTCTGGCAAATTGTAATCAACCTGCACAGTTCCTAATTGCCACTCCCGATCTAGGGCATCACTAAAGATAAAGTCAAGTTTTGGCCCATAAAAAGCCGCTTCTCCAATCCCTTCAAAGTGTTCCATCCCCAAGGTTTCAACTGCACGGCGAATCGCACCTTCGGCTTTATCCCAAACTTCATCTGAACCGATGTACTTATCACTAGCAGGATCGCGGAAACTGAGTCTAGCTTTAAAGTTCTTCAGTTGCAGCTTATTGAACACCGACAAAATCAAATCCACTACACTGAGGAATTCGCTATCTAGCTGTTCTGGGGTGACGAACAGGTGAGAATCATCCACAGTAAAACCGCGCACCCGTGTTAAACCGCCCAATTCCCCTGATTGTTCGTAGCGGTAAACAGTACCAAATTCCGCCAGTCGCATCGGTAATTCCCGATAAGAGCGTAACTCACTCTTATATATTTGGATATGGAAAGGGCAGTTCATCGGCTTCATAACGAAGCCCTGTTCCTGTGCAGCTGATTCCTGATCATCTGCCATTAAGGGGAACATATCTTCTTTATATTTCTGCCAATGTCCAGAGGTTTTAAACAAATCTACTCTGGCAATGTGAGGTGTTACTACAGATAAATAACCCCGTTTTACCTGTTCTTGCTTGAGGAAGTCTTCTAAAGTACTCCGTAACAGAGTGCCTTTGGGTGTCCACAAAGGTAAACCCGGCCCTACTAGATCGGAAAATATAAATAATCCCAGTTCTTTACCTAATTTCCGGTGATCTCGCCGCAACGCTTCTTCTTTACGTCGCTTATATTCAGCGAGTTGTTCTGGACTTTCCCAAGCGGTGGCATAGATGCGTTGTAATTGGGCTTTGGTTTCATCCCCACGCCAATAAGCGCCAGCAACGCTTTCTAGTTCAACTGCTTTCGGGTTTAATTCACTAGTATTTTCCAGATGAGGCCCCGCACACAAATCCCACCATTCATTCCCCAGATGGTAAATCGTGATTGGTTCCTCTTTGATATCTCCCAGGATTTCTAGCTTGTAAGGTTCATTAATTCCTTGAATCCGGCGTTCGGCTTCTTCGCGGCTGACTTCTTCCCGAATTACTGGCAACTTGCGATTGATAATCTTCGCCATCTCTTTCTTGATGGCTTTGAGATCATTTTCGCTAAATGGTTCTGGATTGTCGAAGTCGTAGTAAAAACCGTTTTCAATCCAAGGGCCGATTGTAACTTGTGCCTTGGGAAACAGCTTTTGTACTGCCATTGCCATAATATGGGAAGCAGTGTGGCGAATCTTTTTTAAGTTCTCCGATTCGCTGGTACGCGGTAAATAAATTTTTTCAACTTGTTCTGAGTGTTCGGACTGAGTCGATGATTTTAGCGACATTGGCTGCTGAACCGTTGGCGAAGTGATTACAAAAGGTGATTTATCTAAATCTGTAGGCTTATTCAACTATAACGACTTTGGTTTTTGCCAGTTAAGCTTTATCAACAAAGAATTCAGAAGTCAGAATGAATTGGAATTCGACTGGCGTAATAAATAAAGGGGTTTAAGACTCCGCTAAATATATTTTCTTTAATGGTGTTTCTAGGTGGCGGGTTTGAATTCCCCACTATTTTGATTCTGAGTCCTGAATTCTTCTTCAATCCAAAGATAAAAATAAATTTTTGCTTTTTTACCTGAATGTCAAATTCAGGATTGGCTGCGTAGGCGTAGCCCGTCGTAGACATCGCTAAATTATCTTATGAATTGCAACTCGATGTCATATATACCTATAGATGCCTGTCCAAAGGCACTGTACAAACCAGATATCAAGACTATATAATAAATTTTGTACTCTTTGTTACAAATTTTTACATCGGGGAATTATGAGATAAATTAGAAAAGTGTTAAGAAACGTAAATAACGTTAATATTAGTAAGCAAGTTTGAAATATACCTCTTATTTATGCCAGACTCAAATTTACCAGGGACAGAGTTGCTGAAAACGGTTTTAGATCCGCTGCTGGAAGATTTTCAGCATTGGTTTACGCGATCGCGCCATTTACTCGAAACTGAGGAACTATCATTTATGAGTCACCAAGAGCAATCTGACTTGCTCTTGCGGGTTAAGCAAGCGCAAGATGAACTAAATACGGCGAAGATGCTATTTAATGCAACTGATAAACAAGTCGGAATTGATATGGCAACGTTAATGCCTTGGCATGAATTAGTAACAGAATGCTGGAATGTCGCAATGCGCTTTCGTCAAGGACGTGAAGTCTAAGGGCTAAATTTCGGCAGACTACTTAGCGATGTCTCTTAACTTACCAAGAAAGCGTCTAGGCAAGATGGTAAATCAATCGTTAAAAAGATAGTATAAAATTCTTAACAATTTCTTAAGATTAACTAGATTAGCAAAAGAATGTATCCTATGCTACCGTAAGTGGAATAACGGTTGACAAATAGTTCCATATAAATGTAAGCGCATTGAAAAGTGCGTAAAATAGTCATCTTAACTGTGAGTCACGGTATCGGCGAAACAAAGCGTTACAAAATAAAGTTTTAAAAATTGCTGTTCTGGAGGAATATCCAATGTTACATCTGCTTTACATTCTTGCTTTTACAATCCTTGCATTTATAGCTGTTGGCAACTTAATTCGTAATCTGATTATGTTCAGTTTCGATCGGGAGCGAACTTACCCGACAAATTCCTCGCCAATGAATAACCAAGGCAACTATGGTTATTATTCATCAAAAAAACAGTTTGTACCCCATCCAGAATTATTAGATAGTGCTGGAAACTTAATAAAAGAGCCACTTTTGGTAATGCGTTCGATTAACGTTGAAGATGCGCGTCAACATCTCGATGCACTTTACGAAGCATCCCCAGGACATAAGAGAGAAAATTCAGAAGAAGCATAACAAAATTAGGAGTAGAGACGCGATTAATCGCGTCTGTAAGGAGTTTGGGTGTAAATTATTGTTGTTTTTACATCCTTAACCCTTTTATTAGCAGAAATTTATTCCCATATCAATTCAGTGAATGTAGCTTTTTTGCATTTTGTTAAAAATACTCAATAGGTGGACAACCGAACTCATCGTTGCAAGGACTGCGATCGCAGGCAGATACAATTTTCATTCTTGAAGATGTGATTGAGGATTTGAAACGAGTAGCACTGTTGTTAGGATTTTCTGGTTATCAGCTATTAGTCAGTGCTTGTATCGAAACAAAGACTCAGAGACGATCTTGAGCGACTTAAGGGTAATACTGTTTCTATTTAACGAATTTTCAATTCTTTTTTGGCACTTTTCAACTGTCTCCAGAGGATGTGAATTTGTTTGTAAGCCTCTTCTGGGGAAAGTTTACCACTAGTTTGGAGGCTGCAAATGTAGTTTACCCGTTGAGAAAAATCTTGAAGATTAGCGTTAAATACTAGATACTCTGGTTTAAATTGTCCATAATATGGACTACGAGGATATAGAAAATCGCATAGTTCGGATAGCAAATCAGATTGTCGATTCATAAGTATTTAGAGTATTACGGATTAGAAATTATCTAATTGGAAAATTTTAACAAAGCTTTTGCCGACCCTTTTGACAAGCATTACAGAAAGAAGTTTGAGGTTTAAAGTCAAGACAGCCGAACGCTTCCTCAGAACAAGCTTTAATTGGATGTACAGTACACTTAAGGCGATAGTCGTTAGTGAAATATTCACAAGCATGACAAGGAATTTCATGTAGCTTTTTTAAATGATTTATCCCTTGTTTTAAGGTAAACCAAATACTCAAAATAAAGAAAATCAAAGTAGCCCAAGCAAATGAAGCACAAAAAATTGTAGCCAGCATAAGTTATCCTCCTAAAGATTAGAAAAAAGTGCCCGCAGTCAACTGCTTTTAACCGCAGGCATGAAATATTATTTAGCTGGTGTTGAGTGAAACTAAATTAACTGAGTCAGTAGGTAGACATAAATCAAGGTGTCATTGCCTAAGCAATCTAATTATTAACTTGACGCAATGAGCGCCAATACACCAAGGAAGAACTTAGTCCAGAAAGTCATCAGGACTGCTTGTGCTACATGAGCGCTGATAAATAAGCCAGCGAGGTTGGCAAAGCGGGCGTTACCAACCCACCAATCAAATTTGACATTAGGATTGCCGTATGTATGCATTTCTCACTAGGTGGGTTTATTGATATAAATACTGATTCAATCAGGACTTAATTTCAGCCGTTGAATGTTGCATCAGCAGATAAAGTCGTCTTTTACAGGTAGATATAGCTTAGACTTTTAGACTTGAATAAACTGAATCTGAGTGATGTGGAGATTGTCAGAAATCGAGAATCTGTTTTGCTACCAGAGTCGGTTGAAAGAAGTGAAAAAAATGCTGTCCTTGTTGATATTCCCAACAGCGATCGCCTTCCATTAAATAAGGTCGCCATCCTTGCAGAACCTCACGTTCTGCGATGATATCGTCAGTGCTACCACAAACGATTAAAGGTAAAGGTACAGGATAGCTCGGCACGTGTAGCCGTTTAAATAAGGAGTGAGGCGACGAGCAATCTAAGCCTTGCTCTAATTTATAGTAAAGACGTAGAATGCTACGTCTTTACTATCATGGGTACTAAATCACTACACGATTAAATCGAGTTGATTGCGATCGCACCGAATAAAGCAACACTAGTCAATAGCAGATAAGCGAAGATTGCTCCACCAATTCCACCAATCAAAAAGCCCTCAGTAAATTGACTCCATTCGGCGACAGTATTGATGCTCTGTGGCACTTTGGCAACTGTTGCAACCGAAACCGATCGTGAATAGATTTCTTGCTGTCTTTCGTAGCTGGTAGTGCCATAAAGCGAAAAACCAATTGTCAGGATGACAATAAAACTGCCTGTGGCTAGTAAACCAACCAAGCTGCCCACATTAGAATTGCGTAATAAACCTAATGAACCTAATGTCGCAAAGGGGCCAACTAACCAGTAACCATGAGCCATGCCAATTTCTAATCCCCGCCACAGAGCAGATATACCAGGGCGGTAAATTGGCAAGTATTTGAGAAACTTCAGCGTCAGATCGGAAGAATTGACTACGGTTACTTGATTACTCGTTTGGCGCTCTACACGTGGAGGCTGAACCATATCACCATTTTTAAAATCAAATCCGGCTGCGATCGCACGAGCGCGAAGAGCGTGCCAAATGTGACCTAACAGAAATATGAGCGCTAGGACAAAATGGAAAGTTACCAACCAACCACGAGCAGAAACTATACCAACAGAAGTTTCTATAGCTTTAACTGGGCCATAAAAAACTTCGGGATAGACGGTGTTATTGACTGATGCAAAGTATGCTGCTAAAAAGCCCATGTATGCTACAGCACCAATGCTGTAAGATAAATACGCTTCCCCTGAGTAAATTAAAACTCGGCGTGCCCAAGCAAATGGCTTAGTCAAGATGTGGAAAATACCACCGCCAATTAACATCAAACCAACCCAGATGTGACCGCCAACAACATCTTCCAAGTTATCAACAGCAGCTAATCCGTCTGGTCCCCAAGCCCCAAATAGATAGCCAAAGATGCGGAATGGGTTGAGCGTCGGATGATTGATTACCCTTACGTCTCCACCGCCAGCAGCCCAAGGATCAAACAGTCCACCCCAAAACATCGCCTTAGCAACTAAAGCCAAAGCACCCAAACCTAAAAGCGTTAGATGAATGCCCAAGATGGTAGTCATCTTGTCCTTATCTTTCCAGTCGTAACCAAAAAAGCCAGCCCAAGTGGGATTATCTTGTAACACCTCTGGCCCCAGCAGAGAGTGGTAAATACCACCAGCTGCCAGAATCACTGAAGGTATCAGATGCAAGACACTGATTACGAAGTAAGGATAGGTGCTAATAACTTGCCCACCAGCACCGACACCCAAACCTAGAGTCGCTAGATGAGGCAGTATGATTAACCCTTGCTCATACATTGGCTCATTAGGATTGAAGCGCGACAATTCAAACAGCGTCATCCCTCCAGCCCATAACAAAATCAATGCAGAATGGGCAACATGAGCGCCTAGTAATTTTCCTGATAAATTAGTGAGACGAAAGTTACCAGCCCACCAACCAACATCAGGTATCTGTTGCTTATATGGGCTATCTTCAATTACTGCTGTCATTTCTAGTACTCCTTGAGAATCTTTAGCAATATTGTTGAGCTTATGCTTCCAGACAATTGCAAATCTATTGCATTAAATTGAATTTAGCTAATTGGTTGCGGAATTACCGCCTCCTGACTCACCCTACCTTTGCGAAAATCGAACCCACGCGCCCGCAAGGCGTGCCAGATATGACCTTGGAGAAAGAAGAAAGCTAACCAAAAATGGGCATTAGCTAACCAAGTCCGAGCAGTTACAAGGTCAGGGTCAGGTGATGAAAAGTACGGCACGATATTCTGTCTAACTACAAGCGCCGGCCCATAAAAAACTTCAGGATAAACAGTGGTGTTTACCGATACAAACAGAGTTGCAATAAAGCCCATCAGTGCCAAAGCGCCCAGACTGTAAGAAAGGTAAGCTTCTCCAGACCAAACAAATAGTGGATGCGTCCAACTAAAGGGCTTAGTAGCTATGTGGAAAAGTCCACCAATAATCAACATTGCACCAACCCAAATATGTCCACCAACCACGTCTTCTAGGTTGTCAACGCCAGCAATCCAGAATTTTCTAATTGCGCCAAACAGATAACCAAAAATGACGGCTGGGTTTAATGTCGGATTTGTAATTACCCGCACATTTTCAACATTTGGGTCGTACAAACCCCCAAAGTACATTGCTTTGGCGACTAGCAAGAATGCACCACAACCCAGTAAAACCAGATGTATACCAAGGATTGTGGTCATTTTACCCGTGTCTGACCAGTCGTAGCCAAAGAAAGGAACTCTACCTTCCAATTTTTCTGGGCCACGCAGGGAATGAAAGATTCCTCCGAAACCCAAAAAGGCTGAGGAAATTAGATGTAAAGCTCCGATTACGAAATAGGGATAAGTATCCAAAACTACACCCTCTGCACCTACACCCCAACCTTGTGTAGCTAGGTGAGGTAACAAAATTAAGCCTTGCGTGTACATCGGTTCTGCTGGATTAAAGTGGGCTAGCTCAAATAAAGTCATAGCTCCTGCCCAGAAAACGATCAGACCAGAATGAGCGACGTGAGCGCCTAGTAATTTCCCTGATAAGCTGGTGAGTCTGGCGTTACCTGCCCACCAAGGCGAGTCAGTAAGGTCTTGCTCCACCGACAGCGGACTTGTAGAAGTTGTCATTTTACATCTATCCTTTATTAAGAATTTTATTCAATAGTCCTTAAAAAAGAGTCTACACTAAAATCTAAATTAATGAAAGAGAGTCTCATTAAGAATTTTGAATGCAAATGAAAAATTACTTACATCTCAATAGGTTTGGTGTTGGTGATATTTGACTCTGGAAGATTCCCCTAACCCTATCAGTCACAATAAGCATGATGGGGAATTTGTCAAGAAGTAATAGTGCTTAAACTACCTATCGAGCGACTTGAGGGTATACTGTTTCTACATTGATTGCCAGCCTGAAACGGCATGGTGTGAGTGATGAGATAATTCGTGAAGCACTCAGCGAAGCTACTGGGCAACACAGCAACAGTTAGTAATGGCAGTAAGAGAAAAGCTAAATTCAACTAAGTAGTGAGAATTATCTGCT
Organism: Nostoc sp. 'Lobaria pulmonaria (5183) cyanobiont'; assembly: GCF_002949795.1. Lineage (NCBI taxonomy): Bacteria > Bacillati > Cyanobacteriota > Cyanophyceae > Nostocales > Nostocaceae > Nostoc > Nostoc sp. 'Lobaria pulmonaria (5183) cyanobiont'. The sequence goes on from NZ_CP026692.1 coordinate 1,174,304, forward strand.
TGTGTTTTAGGTTACTAGTATAGAATAACTTTTGATCTATTATTTAAAAGTGCATTGACCAGATTTGAGTTCATAGTAGATGGGCCACCAGTATCACAACAGGCTCGTAAGCGCGGTAAGGGCAATCGGCTTCAAGATTGGAAAAAGACAGTGCGACAAGAGGCTGAAAAATACTGGTCTTCGGAACAAAAAACAGCTAGTGGTTTGGTTATGCTCCAGATAACCTATTTCTATGATTCTGTTCAAATAGATATAGATAATATAGTGAAGCCTATTCAAGATGCAATTAAAGGATTAGCCTACGTCGATGATAATCAAGTAAGCGATCTCCTAGTTAGAAAGAGGAATTTGTCAGGTAACTTTAGAATAGAAAACATGACCTCGACATTGGCTGAAGGTTTTGCCCGTGGCAATGAGTTCTTACATATTGTCGTAATTAATGCTTCTAACCAGGAGGTACTTACCTGATGGAAACTTCAACCGCAAACTTAGAAAGAGAGCGATTACTGAAACTAGCACAGGAGTATCGCCAGAAGGGTTACGAAGTTTTTTTTCATCCAAATCCAGAAGAATTGCCTGACTTCCTTAATAACTATCGCCCTGACATGATAGTACGTCGGGGAGAAGAAAATGTAGTTATTGAAGTTAAGTCACGCTCTTCACTGAACTCTTCTTCTAATCAATACTTAGGTAATTTAGCTCAAGCGGTAGAAAAACAGCCTGGTTGGAGATTTGAATTAGTAATGACCAACCCAGAGGATACAATGTATTCCTTGAAAGCAGAGGCTTCTCTTCAAGAACATGAAATAGAATCACAGTTGCAACTAGCAAGGCAACTTATAACGCAACATCCAGAATCAGCTATCCTATATTCCTGGTCTTTAGTAGAAGCAACTTTGAGACTTATTGCCCAAAAGGAAGAGCTAAGTTTACAAAGATTTGATCCACTCTACTTAATAAAGCAATTAGCAACTGAAGGTGTAATTTCAAAATCTGAATATCAGTTACTAATGGATGCACTCCCATTGCGTAATTCTATTGCTCATGGCTTCAAAACTACACAAATTACGCAAAATTATGTATCTGAATTGATCGAGCTTACAGAACAACTCTTGAGAACTCTATACACTGGCGATGAAGCAGGCTAACACTGCGTTGGTTGGAGTGGATGGCACTGCGCGATCGCACTAATCATAAAATAGGGAGTGAGCCATTCACCACTCCCTAATTTCTCTAAGCTTCAATAACTACTCGAAGATTGCCCCGTTTTCTCGCAACGCGACAAGCAGTTGTAGTCCCAGAACGCTCGAATTCCAAATCGAGGATGGTGGGGCCGACTCGCAAATTATGAAATGATAGGCGATTAATCGATTCTGGCAAAGCCGGGTCGATTATTCGCAAGCAGTTATTTTGAGCGTCAGGCACTAAGTTGACCATCATTTGCAGTAGTTGAAAAATACTACCTGTAGCCCAAGCTTGGGGAGTGCAGGCAACTGGATACTGCACAGGGGCATTATCACCGTTCCGTTCGTAGCCGCAGAAAAGTTCTGGAGGACGTTGATAGGGCTGCTGCTGAGTCATATCGAATAAACCTTGGAATATTTCTAGGGCTTGATCGATAAGACCGAGCGATCGCAATCCCATTGCAATCAGAGCGTTATCATGAGGCCAAACCGAACCAATGTGATAACCCATCGGATTATAAGCGGGTGACAAACTACTCAAAGTCCGAATACCCCAACCATTAAACATATCTGGTGCCCGCAACCGTTCTGCTACACTATGAGCTTTTTCGTCTGTGAAGAGTCCCAAATGTAGACAATGACCAGGATTTGAGGTAATACTGTCTACTGGCTTGCCATCTCCATCCAAAGCCAAAGCGCAGAAATCTTGATCTTCTACCCAAAAATCCCGATTAAAACGAACCTTAAGATTTCTCGCCTCTTCTTGCCAACGATCTGCCAAATCAAGCCGCTTCTTCATCCTAGCTATTTCTGATAGGCGCATTTTTGCAGCATAGACGTAAGCTTGTACCTCACACAGGGCAATTGGGCCGTTGGCTAATTCTCCCTTGCGGTCTACGATACAGTCGCCGGAATCTTTCCAACCTTGGTTAACAAGACCGCGTTTGGATCTACGGAAGTAGCTGAGGTAGCTGGTTTCTTTGGTATTGCGATCGATCCACTCCATTGCTGCTAGAGCATTGGGCCAAAGTTGCTCTAGGAGTTCTTGATCGTTAGTCCAAGCATAATGTTCGGCATAAAGCAGCAGCCACAAGGGAGTGGCATCAACTGTACCGTAGTAAGGTGTATGGGGAATTTCTTGACAACGAGCCATTTCTCCCAAACGTAACTCGTGCAAAATCTTACCCGGTTCTTCTTCGCGCCATTCGTCGTCAATTTTACCTTGGTATGTCGCCAGTAATATCAGAGTTTCCTTGGCAATTTGCGAGTTTAACATCAGGCTTTGAGAAGCTGTAATCAGCGAATCTCGCCCAAATAATGTTGAAAACCAAGGTACTCCCGCAGAAACAGTCTTATGCTTACCAAAAGACTGGCGCAACAAATACATATCTTGTTCAGCCCGCTCAATCACTCGATTGAAGGTACTCTTATCTGAGCTTATGCGGGTAATTTGTTGTACCCAGTGTTGCTCCTCCATCCACTCAGCAGCTTTTGCCTGTCCTAATGTGGTGGCGGCGCTCACGGTTGAACTGGACTGGTTGTTTCTCAACATATTCACTCGGTAGCCCAGCTTTTGAGTTTCGTGAGAAGCCAACTCTAGCTGCCAAACCGCAGTGTAACCTTTGAAATAGTCTGGTTGCCGATGCTGGAATAGAATCCGGGATTCCATCACTGAGCCGTCCAAACCTTGATAGGCGAGTGTTAAGGATTCTTCTATATAGGCAGATGGCTCTTTAGGTACTGGTGCAACACCATCGATGTGAGAAGATGTTCCTTCCTCAGTCGTCGGTTCTACTAGGCGTAAAAGCCGACCTCGTTTTTCTCTGTCATAGCCCCGGACTTCAAATAAATCAAGAAAATCCGCATCAAAGCTGATGGTTAGTTCAAAATTGACAGTAGTTGTGCTGTAGTTAGATATTTCTATTTCTTCAAATAATGCTCCATTCAGCACGATTTCTCGGCGAATTCCTACAGTCTCGGCTTTTAGGCGTTCCTCAATTCTGGGGTTGGTACACAAAACTGAGAGTGAAAACCCTTTTTCGGCAGTACTACTGAGGAGTACAGGCGATCGCCCTTCAATTTGTAACTCCAAGCGATTGAGAAATCTCGTATCACAACAAAACAGTCCCATACTGGAATTGCCATCGTTGAGGGAACAGCCAGAAATATTCCCGATAGTATCTGTCACAAAAAATAAATCATCATCTTTAACCGTTAGTGTCGGTTGCGATCTTTCAACCACAACACAAGGCCACTCAGGGATCGGTAATTGTTCGGCAGGAATAAAAGTTTTTCCATCCAGAAAAATTTTTTCTGGGGTGATTAGCGTATCCGGTGTCATTAGACAAAGTTCCGTGTACAGGTCTATATTTTTGTGGTCTTTTGAGTAGAAGTCTCTTACCCAAGAGGCAGAGGGAAAGAATAAATACCCTTTTGCTTTGAGACAGAGCGTCGCAAAAAGAAAGATTTGTGTCGAGACACGTAGTTTAAACAAAGGACAGCGTATCGTAGAGAGACAGAAAGTGCAAAGTCAGATCAGCAATCTTGCCCTGCTTTTACAGCGCTTTTCAAGTAATTGAACTACACTACTCCCTACTCCTTGTCTTAGTCTTAGTCTAAATACCTGAAAACCTCTGTAAATATGCTGTTTTCTTTTTGCCCCATCCTCTCTACTTCTTGTTCATCCTCACAACTTCCGAAAAAAGACGCTCTTTAAAACTCGTTTGAGCTATTCGAGCCAAAATAATCCTGACATATTGCTGACAAAATAGCAGCGCTCATATCTATATAAGTATAAGCAAATATTATCAAAGGAGGCAGGAGGCAGACTCCCCTCAGCAATAACTGCCTTTGTCGATAAATTTATATTTTATAAGTGTGAGGTCAAGACTGAAAACTGAGGGTTTTGAGATAATTTATTAGCCGTTGAACTTTCAAAGACACAAGGTATATAGTATACTCAGTGAAAATGTGAAGCTTACGGTTTTTGTTGAACATAGAGAAAATTTATTCTTTTACTAGAATACGATTTTGTCTTAAATATCTTTGGTATTTGATTAGACTAATTTATGATAATTAATTAATTAATTGATTAAGTTTAATCAATAATTAGTGATTAAGTTATGTGAATATCACATTCATGATTTTTGGGTAAGAAAATTTCTTTAGCGAGCATAAATCAACGTCGGCAAAGTAGGCAATGTCTACGACAGGCTCTTTTGCCGATGCATAGACTGTAAATCGATTGTCTGTGGTTATTAGCGAACACAGTAGTCAAAACCATACAATAATTAATGTTTTAGTACTTATTCCTGAAAGATTTTACCTGTGTAAGCAAAAGCATCAGTTGTCGAGAATGTATATTGGGCGTAATAGGTTGTCAATCAACAAATCAAGTATACCCGCGCCCCTTAGTTGGTAACAAAGTGTTGCGACTGCTTTGGCGAAAAGCGCTTTTTAGCGTTCTTTACATATTGCAGCTGTCTATTTAACTTGAGAGTCCCTGGGAATTTGTACAATGCAGCTGTGACGTGGATCTGATCGAGGTTGAGCGTTTAACAATAATTCATGAGCATTTCGACTTCTGTGCTGAGTGATCTGCTAAAGTCCCTACCCTACTTGCGGCCCCAGCTATATTTTAAGGCTTCACTAACGGCGCTCTCCCACGCGATGGAAGATCAAGTTTTGGCTGCGACTTTAGCACAACCCCTTGTAATTGCTAGTTTCCAGCGAGAGCGATTCTACCGCCAAGAAGCTCATCGCTACCTGCGATTAGCCTTGCGAAGTAACCAAATATACGTATTATCTGCTCCAGAAACGGATTTCACCAACAGTTCGGAAGACTACGAAAAAGTGGCTTTTGAGCCAACAGATGGCTTAAGTCAGGAGTGGCATTTGGTAGTGATCGCTGACAATTATGCTACTTGTCTGGTTTGCCGAGAAAACCTTGGTTCTCTTGCCAAAAACAAGCAACTACCGGAACTAAGCCCTAATCTGGATATAGACACAGCCCGAAGATTTGAGGGAATTTGGACATCGGAAAGGGGAGTTAGCCTCAAAGCAGCCGAATTGCTGTTAGATAGGATTTTGGTTTACAGACCAGAACTGACAAATAAAATTCAACAGGCACGTCAGAGGTTTGGCATCGGGGAGCCGCGAAACCACTCTGGAGCCGAACAGGACAATGAATATGCCTGTGACATTGATACAGATCCCTTTGTGCAACGCTTAGTAACTTATTTGCAAGCTAGTCAATACAAATTGCACAAAGCTTACCGTTCTATTGCTGCCCAAGCACGAAAAGAACGATTAGTCAACTCAATTAGTACTGCCATTCGGCGATCGCTCGATCCTCACGAAGTTCTCGAAGTGGCGGCACAAGAATTAGGGCAACACCTAGAAGCTTGTCGGTGTTTAATTTACCGCGCTCAAGCCACAGATAGCCAAGCGATAATTGAACACGAGTTTTTGACTCCCGGTGTTTTATCTGTTTGTGGGCAAACCTGGGAGTTAGAGAAAAATTCTTTATTTCGGGACATCGTAGAACAAGGCGAAGGTGTTTGTGTAAGCGATACGCTGAGTGACCCTCGCGTTACCAAATCGCCAGGACTTTCCACGATCGCCAAAAAGTTTGCTATTCGTTCTTGGCTGATGGAACCAGTGTTCTATCAGGGGCGATTATTGGGAATTGTGGAGTTACATTACTGCCGGATGCCACCGCACGAGTGCCAACCTGGGGAATTGGATTTGATAGAAGCGATCGCTACCCAAGTAGGAGCAGCTCTCATCCAAGCGGAAGCTTACGCTAACCTAGAAGAACTTAACCAGCAGCTAGAAGCCCTAGACCGTACCCGCAGCAACCTCATAGCCATCACCGGACACGAACTGCGTACCCCCCTATCCACAATTCAAGTGTGCCTGGAAAGTCTCGCTAGCGAACCGGATATGCCCTTAGAGTTGCAGCAGATCATGCTCAACACCGCTCTTTCCGACTCGGAACGGATGCGAAAACTGGTACAAGATTTCCTTACACTTTCCAACTTGGAAAGCGGCCGGGTGGAATGGCATCCAGAATCCCTCACCTTACAAGAATGTGTGGATTTAGCACTCAGCCGAAATCGCACGCGTTCCTCAATGGAAAAGCCGCCCCAAATCAAGACTCAAATTGCCGAAAATCTACCTTTAGTAAGAGCTGACGGTGATTGGCTAGTCGAGGTACTGGCAAAACTCATGGATAATGCTTTGAAATTTACGCCACCCCAAGGAGAAATCACGATTAAAGCGATTTACAACAGCCGTCAAATGGTCGAGGTGACTGTGGCTGACACTGGACGCGGCATTGAACCAAATCGTTTAGAAATAGTTTTTGACCGCTTCTATCAAGAAGAGGGAGCGCTGCGCCGCACCACTGGTGGGACTGGGCTTGGTTTAGCAATTTGCCGTCAAATTGTTAATGGCTGGGGTGGGCAAATTTGGGCAGAGTCAACTGGTAAAGACCAAGGTAGTCAGTTTCACTTCACCATCCCGATTGTTCAGAGTAGCCAAGAGGAAAAGCGGACAAAAGTCAAGAGTAAATAGGTATTGGGCATGGGGGATTAATTTTTAACAAATGACAAAGAACAAAGGACAAATGACTAAAAACTGTTACAGTCTATGACGCGATCGCAATATGATCCTGGTTGCGGTGTTAGGATTCCCTAAAAACGTTGAGAGAATCATCTTTATGGCAGAAACACTCTCTGGACAAACCCCGCTATTTGCTGGCAGCACTGGTGGTTTGTTAAACAAAGCAGTAGTTGAAGAAAAGTACGCTATCACTTGGACTAGCCCAAAAGAGCAAGTATTTGAATTGCCTACAGGTGGTGCTGCTATTATGCGGAAAGGTGAAAACCTGCTGCATATAGCTCGTAAAGAATATGGCATCTTTTTGGGCGGTCAGCAACTCCGTAAACTCAAAATCACAGATTACAAAATTTACCGGATTTTACCCAACGGAGAAACTACCTTACTTCACCCAGCCGATGGCGTCTTCCCCGAAAAGGTGAATGAAGGTCGTGAAAAAGTGCGTTATGTCCCACGCAGCATTGGGCAAAACCCCAGTCAAGCACAACTCAAGTTTAGTGGTAAAGCTACCCACGACGTATAGGGACTAAGGATTGGGGATTGGGAGCAGAGGAGCAGAGGAGCAGGGGGGAAGTTACAGCAAATCTTTCCCCTCTGCCCCCTATCCCCTCTGCCTCTTTGCTTCTTGTGCCCCATGCCCAATGCCCAATGCCCCATCCCTAAGCAATTTATGGTATTCCCCGATTTCTCCGAATTTTCTCAGCTAGCTCTACAAGGCAACTTCATTCCGGTATATCAAGAATGGGTAGCGGACTTAGATACGCCCGTATCTGCTTGGTATAAAGTCTGTGCGGGTCAGCCCTATAGCTTTTTGTTGGAATCGATAGAAGGTGGTGAAAAGCTGGGACGCTATAGTTTAGTGGGCTGCGATCCGGTGTGGGTTTTGGAAGCAAGGGGCGATCGCACGACTCAGAAAAACCGCGATGGTTCGCAGGTGGTTTTTACAGGCGACCCTTTTACAGCTTTAGCCGAATGTTTAGCACCTTATCACCCAGTGAAATTACCAAAGCTACCGCCAGGAATTGGCGGTTTATTTGGGTTTTGGGGCTATGAATTGATTCAATGGATTGAGCCGCGTGTGCCAATTTATCCACCAGATGAGCGAAATATACCTGATGGGTTGTGGATGCAGGTAGACCACCTGTTGATTTTTGACCAGGTGAAGCGGAAAATTTGGGCGGTCGCCTATGCTGATTTACGCGACCCGAAAGTAGATTTAAAAGCAGCATATCAACAAGCAGGCGATCTCGTCACTCAAATGCTCGAAAAGCTATCTCTACCTCTATCGCCACAAAAAACTCGATTGGAATGGAAACCGCCAGGGAGTAGGGGAGCAGAGGAGCAGGGGAGCAGAGGCGCAGAGGAGTATCAGAGTAATTTTACCCGCCCTGATTTTTGTGCCAGTGTCCAAAAGGCCAAAGACCATATTAAAGCAGGCGATATTTTTCAAGTAGTAATTTCCCAGCGACTATCAACAACATACACAGGCGACCCTTTTGCCCTTTATCGGTCGCTACGTCAGATAAATCCTTCGCCTTACATGGCCTACTTTAACTTCCAAGATTGGCAAATCATCGGTTCCAGTCCGGAAGTGATGGTGAAAGCCGAAACCGATGCAGATGGTGGAATAATAGCGACGGTACGCCCAATTGCTGGGACGCGTCCACGGGGTAAAACCACTAAGGAAGATGCAGCCTTCGCTGAAGATTTACTCCAAGACCCCAAGGAAATTGCCGAACACGTGATGCTTGTGGATTTAGGGCGGAATGATTTGGGGCGTGTTTGTCAAAGTGGTAGCGTCAAAGTTGATGAATTAATGGTGGTTGAACGCTACTCCCATGTGATGCACATTGTTAGCAATGTTGTGGGGAAATTAGCAGTTGGTAAAACAGCATGGGATTTACTGAAAGCTTCCTTCCCAGCAGGTACGGTAAGCGGCGCACCCAAGATTAGGGCGATGGAAATTATCCACGAGTTAGAGTCTAGTCGTCGGGGTGTTTATTCGGGTGTGTATGGATATTACGATTTTGAAGGGCAATTAAATACTGCGATCGCAATTCGCACAATGGTAGTGCATGATAATACGGTCAGCGTACAAGCCGGTGCAGGTTTGGTAGCTGATTCTGAGCCAGAGAAAGAATATGAAGAGACGCTGAATAAAGCTAGAGGTCTATTAGAGGCGATTCGTTGTTTACGTTAAACTAGGGACTGAAGAAGGGAATAGGGTACAGATTATTCCCTGTAACCTGTCACCTCTCCTCTAACCGTAATCTCTTTTACTGTTTGTATAGTTTCTCTCGCATACAATTAATTGCACACTGGTTTTTGTTGCTTAATTGTAAAACCGGGCTTGATATAAGTACAGTAACAGTTCGATCTGCTGTATGACAATTAAATAGTTTTCAAGCGAATACGGACTTCTTTACGTATTTTAATATACAAAATTATAAGAAGTAGTATCGACTTCTAGAACCTTTCTCGCTTAAGAGCGTTTCAACTATTCTTTACTTGTTTATATTTAAATAACAATATATCTTTTGATAGAGTAATAATTTATTCATCTACCAAGAGTAATAGATTATCAATGACTTTTTTCAATCCCTCGGAGCCGCTCCTGCGTGAAAAACAGCAAGAGCTAGATTTTCAAGATATTCAAGGTCTAGTCTGTCTAAACTACCAAATTGGAAATTTCATCCTCTTTTCAAAGTTTTATACTTGCGTCGATCAAGCATTTATTCTCTGGGGACTAATTTCATCTGGAATTTTTGTAACCGCCCAGTTTCTACCCATTAGCTGGAGTCGCCAAGCGATTTTGTGGTCAGTGCTTACCTTATTTGGTGCAGTCGCTATGGTAAATTTAACTTGGTTTTGGGCAACTGTAGAACAGCTACGCTGGGTTATTTATAGCTGGGCGATTTTAATCATAATAGGTTTAATCTTGACCGATCTAAGCATTTTTTTGGGATGGGGAGAGGTCTTGATGCGTTTGTGTCCACTGTGGTTAGGATTAAGTGCCATCGGCTACCTTTGCACGGGGGTAGGAATGCGTTCACGCACATTTATTCTGATGGGGTTTATTCATTTGCTGGGAATCTTAGTTTTACCGTACTGCGGTGTTATGCAGTTTCTCTCAACGGGGCTAATTATGACCGTTAGTTTACTGTTACTAGCAGAATTACAATGGGATATGCAATCTTCAAGTGATTACAACCAATTAACACCACAACAAAAGCAGTTTAACCAAGCACAGTCCCAACGACGTAAAATGAGTAGCTAAAGTTATAAAGAATTAAAATCTTACTTTAGACAAGTTTGTATAAACAATATAGCTATATCTCTTGGCTAGGTAGTGTTTCTACTTGCGAGAGAGAGTTTTCCACCCAACTGTTAGCTATTCTATATTTATGAAAACAAACAACACTGTATGGGTGTTATGCCGCTGTGGCCCATTATCAAACATCGAAGGAGAGCGACCGCAGATGTTTGAACAGTGTAAACAATAAAAACCGTTGACGGTGTGGAGTTTTTGTCGCTTCCTCCACTTTATTATCACCAAGGGAAGGTTAAATTCTTTATCAGAGCGGTCTGAGGTGATAAACGTCTCGTGTTTTTTACATTACAACTTAATTTTAGCACTTCAATCTCTTTAGTTCAAATGAATTAAGGAGATTGAAGTGTTACGATTAGTGCAACTATCTGTTAACTGGTGTTTGTGTGTCAAAATATTCACGCCACCGACTAATCTGACCATTCTTGAAATCTACAACAATTACGTCATCAGCTTTATTACGACGACCTGTCGCCTTTTCCGTATCTTCGTAGTACCACTCTACTGCTGCCCGATTTTCTCCAATAATAATCCGCTGGATATCTATTTTGATATCTGAATACTGTTGTTTAAAATGGGTAAGTTCTTCTCGAATTTTTTCTTGCCCACGCCAGCATTGACCAGGCACGATTAGTTCTCCATCAACCGTAAACAATTGTGTAAGAGCATCGACATCTTGAGCAACCCATGCATCTTTAGCTTTTTCTATTAATATCTGGATATCTTGTTGGTTCATAGACTGACTGGCAAATAAAGGTGTGCTAAAAGTTAAGCTAATAAATATAGTTGCTAACACTAGCCATTGAGATAACCAAAGCATCTAGATTTTTCTACTCTCTAAAGTATCAAGCTATAGAGCATTAGTAATATTTAACCAGAAGTTGTTTTGATTGCGATCGCTCCTCCAAAAAGTCAGGTTTTGATTGGATGCAGAATGTTTATAGCGCTGATGTTAATTCTACAGCCAAAACTGGTGATCGCCTTCTAACATACTGCTTGGATAAATCCCCCTTCATCGCAGTTTTGCCATCTTATGCGCTCCATATACTGGCATTGGTCAGCGAGGCATTTTTAATGCTCCATAATGCAGCAAGGTGAGTTTTAAAGTAGTTTCCAAGTTGTGTGGTGCGATCGCACCACACACACAACTAAACTAGAAAGTAAGATGCTCAGGATAGCTTATGAACCCTGTTACAACCACTTTACCTTCTACACTCAAATTAAAAATTGACTTGACTGATGAGCAATTTTTCCAAATGTGTCAGAAAAATAGTAATTATAGATTTGAGCGCACAGCATCAGGGGAAATATTAATTATGCCACCTACAGGTAGTGACACTGGCAGACGTAATGTTAAAATTACCACTCAATTAGATATTTGGAACTCTGAGAGTAGTTTAGGCGAAGTTTTTGACTCTTCAACTGGTTTCACCCTACCCAATGGTGCAGAACGTTCTCCTGATGTTTCTTGGGTGAAAATTGAGCGATGGAATGCTTTAACCCCAGAACAACAAGAAAAATTTGCCCCGATTTGTCCTGATTTTGTAGTAGAGTTGCGTTCTCGTACTGATTCCTTGAAAGAATTGCAAGAGAAAATGCAGGAGTATATCGAAAATGGTACTCAATTAGGCTGGTTAATTGACCGGAAAAACAACCGAGTGGAAATTTATCGTCCAGGTAAAGATGTAGAGGTATTAGACAATCCTGCTAGTTTATCAGGAGAAAATGTACTACCTGGGTTTGTGTTAGATTTACAGCAGATTATGTAGCTTTATCGATTAGGATAAATATAGCGCACTTCAAAGCGACTTTGTTCCCAAAGTGGTATTAAAGCCTGTTTAGCAGCATTTAACTGAGCTTGTGAAAAAGATATTTTACCATTTTCTATAATCCAAATAAATATCCGAGTAATTATATCTGCGTTGAAACTATTCTCGTATTCACTATTCTTGATTCTTGTTACTTGCCAATCTAAGCAATCTATAGCATATTTAAAAGTCAAGTTTTTCCAATCTGTGGAATTGCTATAATTTTCTTCTTGCGTATTTTTCCACTCAACTCTCCGCAAATTTCCAAAAATATAGTCTATGCCTGTTATCGAAGAATCTGTATTACGCACTAAATTTGTATAGGCTCGGTAATATGGTTTCAATAACGAAACAACAATATTTTCCACATATATATGTAGCCAAGATTGTATGTCGTGAAGATAAGGAACTAAATCTGTGATATTATCAATTTCTTTAATCAGCGCACGTTCACTTCGGCAATTTGTTATTTTTGCTAACAATTCAGCTTCAGATAGTTGAGATTTTTCTGAGTAGTAATTAATAACTTTGGGAATATATTTATCTAATAACCACTGTTTAGTATATCTAGTTGTCCAAGTTCCTCGTACTCCAATATTTTGCTGCCATAAGCTAAATTTAGCTGTTTTAAGAGATTGTAAGTTAACATCATTTAACTCGTAAATTATGTTAGCTTTTTTACTAGCTAACAAAGATAAATTCCTGTCAAATTGAGGTAAGATAAATGCATGATCGCGAATTCCTCGACTGACTCGAATGGATATATCTTCTCTATGAAATAGATGCCATTCTGACTTGCCTTTAGTATAATCAAATTCTTTCGCAAACTGCTGCATTAATTCCCATAATTCTTGGCTTACAGAAAAAAGGATAAAACCGCGAACTTCTGAGAACTTTACGAATTCAAAATCCCATGTTTCTAGAGCATTCTCAAATTCAATTATTAAATTTTGATATTCTTGACAAATTTCATCAACACACAAACATAAGTCTGTTGCTTCTAGCTTTGATAAAATGACTGTTATTTGACCCAAATTTACTGTAAAATTATTTTTATCTATCTGTTTTAAAAAACGACGACAACCCCAATTCGGTTGAGTGTGTAATCCAGTCATTAACTGACCTAAAATATCTTGATGATTTAAGTTAATTTTTAGACCTTTAAAAAGAATACTACTGAATTCTATTTGACAATTACCTTCTCTAAAAGCTTTGGGTAAATTACAGGCGATCGCTACTTTTGGTTTCACAACAACTAAGTCGTAGCCTTCTCGCGTTATAGAAGGCTTAAAATCATATTTTTCTAAAAAATCCTGTAAATCTGGATGGCGTATGATTAATTTTTCTATTAAGTTATATTTAGTATATGTCAAAATACTGGCTGTATTTTTATCGATATTTTTAACTAAATCAAAATTGAGTTTATTATAAAACTTTGAGGCGACATCGTTATTTTTTAAGGTATCTATATTTAGATCGAATACTAATTTTTCTCGATTATAATGCAAACGCTGAAAAACTTTGATTTCATATCCATTAGTGACAATAAAAAATAGTGTTTTAAAATGATTACTATAAAATTTAGCTTGCTCAATAGCCTCATTTAGCTTCGTTTTTTGCGGTTCTATCGCTTCCACAAAAATCAGTGATGTATTTGTATTTTGTTTTTTTAAATCATCTGTTGCAAAATAAATCTGAGCAATTTCTGCATTTTTGGTGTAGGTTGCTGATTGATATGTTTTCAAAGAGTATTCACGATGACATATCTCTGGATAGCAGAGATAGTGAAACATTGGCAAAATTAACTTTTCTTTTACATCATCTTCATTTCGTAAAACACGATGGTCAAAACCTTGTATCCATGTAATGAATTTTTTAATTGACTCTGGAATAGTCATCAGATAATCTACCTGCCTGTATAAATTTGCTATGCCTTATTTTGTTCGTGTAATTAGCAATTTATCAAGTCAGTTTGGATTATGTCGTGATTGTAGATACTAGAATGGAACCATTCAGCTTAAACTTAACCTTGCCAAAACCTAGACCAATAAAAGTTACTGCCGTTATAATTAAACATCTAGTGAAAATCAGGTAGGCAAAATTAATGAATTGTGTATAACAAGAATTTTGGGCAACGCATAATGAATTTCTGGAGATGTCTATTAAACTAGAAGGAGTTAGGAGTCAGAATATAGAATTTTCCTGACTCTCTGAACTTCTGATGCCCAATATATCTATTTATTCTTTTTGGGTGCGATCGCTAATTTAGCCCCCGGAACCTGACGTACCCGATCCATCACCGCCACCACTCTACCATAATCAACTTTTTCATCAGCATTAATAATCACTAACACTTTTGGGTTAGAACCAACCCACATTCCGCACTTGCGCTGTTAAATCATCAACTGCAATTGGTTTACGGTTCAGGCTTACCTGTTCTTTTTCATCTACTGCAAGCATGACGGGAGTTGCTTTCTGATTACTAATGTTTGACAGCGACCACTTTTTAATTCATTCACACTAATAATAGTCATTAGACAAGAAGGAGTTTGCAGTTAAGAGCCAGAATATAGAGTTTCCGTTAATTCTGGCTGCTAGTGTTGTTAAAATGGTTGGTGAATTTGAAGCAAGCAATTTTAATCGATGGAAAGATGTTAGCCTAGGTCAAAACATCTTGAAGTATTTAGATAAACAGTATTTATACTTATTATCTTTGGGTAGCGATCGCTAACCTTGCTCCTTTCACCTGACGTACTTGATCCATTATCCCCACTATCTCACCGTGCAAGACTTTTTGATCAGCATTAATAATCACCAATGCATCTGGGTTAGAACCAACTAAAGTCCGCACTCGCGCTGCTACATCATTAACTGCTATTGGATCGCGGTTTAGGCTTACCTGACCTTTTTCATCTACCGTGATGGTAACTTTAGTGGGAATTTGCTGTTCCTTCGCCGTGGCTGCCTTCGGTAGATTTACTGGCAACCCTTCCGACCTTGTTAAAAACAACGTTGACATAATAAAAAATGTCAAAAGGGCAAACATTACATCAATCAGAGGTACTACATTTATAAATGGTGCTAAATCTGGTTCATTATCATCTAGATCCATAAGACTTCTCCTGTTGTTCGTGGCGATTGAGTTGGTCATAGCGATCGAGGAACAGTATTTCTAGCTGTCCGCCGTACTCTTGAATCATTGTTATCTGCCGCTGGTATAGTCCCCGGAAGATGCTGGCTCCTAAAAGCACAAAGATAGCCACAATCAATCCTGAAGCGGTAGCAACTAAAGCTTCACTAATACCAGCAGTGACTGCACCAGTTTTAGTAGCTCCGACATCACCAACATTCAGTCCAGCAAATGAGCGAATTAATCCTAAAATTGTGCCGAGAAGTCCCAACAGAGGTGCTAAACCGATAATGGTGTCAAATACAGGTTGAAATCGCTTGAGCATAGGGATTTCTGCTTGCGCCTCGCTTTTCAAAGCCAAACGAAATTTTTCTGGAGTCGGTCTTTCTAGCTGTAGTCCAGCCAGAAAAATGCGTGCTATAGGTAAATCTACGTTTTTTTGCAGCTTATCCACAGCACTAACGAGATTATCAAGTCGATAAAGATTTAAAACCTCTCGCACCACCCGGTTTTGACGCTTACCAATCTGTAGCCAAAACTTCGCCCGCTCAATCATTAGTGCCCCTGCCAACACCGAAAACGCCAGCAGGGGCAACATGACCACACCGCCTGCTTCAAACAAATTCTGAATTCCCATGTAGTGCCTCTAAACGTCATCAACAATACAAAATTAGACTACCAGAATCAAGCGTAAAAATGAAACTTTTTCTCAAGAAAGTTTAAAATATAATGGTAATTTTTTCAAACCTAATTCTCATTATTTTTATTTAATCTTTTTTTGTTTTATATAAATTAATTTAATTGACGCAGAACACAAAAATTAATTTTATCTAGAAATCGTCATAATCAACAGTATTTTTCAAAGATATTTTGATTATTTTGATTATTAAGTATCCTGTTTATAACACTGCCCGAAATAATTTTAATTTTTTACTTGATATTTACAACCATGCATTCTAAGATGACTAAATTAGTGAGAATAGGTAGCAATAGCTATGAGCTTTTCCGGCACTACTGTCGAGCAACGTTCCAAAGAAGTTGAGGCTCTCAAGTCTTTTCTGACTTACAGTCTGATAGGTTCACTGGCGCTGCATATCGGCGTACTGTCCTCAGGCATAGGTAATTATTTGACAAGAGTGCCCACTGGAGAAGAAGAACCAATAGAGGTGGCGATCATAGATACTCCGACTGCGGAGCCAGAAAAACCACTTGAAAAAATTACAGAAGAACCCAAAAAAGAACCAGAAATTGTTCAAAAACAGCCTAGAGAAATTCCACCAGTACAAAAACCAGTACAAGAATTGATTGAAAGACCAAAAATTCAGCCAGTTGAACAACAACTAAAACAAACTACTCGAATTCAGCCAGTTGAACAACAACCAAAACAAACTACTCAAAACCCACAACCAACAAATAGGGAAATTGCTCCCAAGCCAGAAGTCCCTGTGAAAACTGTTGCTCCTCAGAGCGGTGGTGGCGGCGGTGGCGGCGGCGGTGGTAGTTCAGTCCTGACGGATAACTCTGGTAGTTCTGGCTCTGGCGTTGCTTTAAGTACAGGTTCAGGTACAGGTACAGGTACAGGAATTGGCTCAGGAATTGGCAGTGGTAGAGGCTCAGGAATTGGTTCTGGCTCAGGTAGTGGTACAGGTTCAGGAATTGGTTCTGGCTCAGGTAGTGGTACAGGTTCAGGAATTGGCTCTGGCTCTGGCAGTGGTATAGGCAATGGAGTAGGAAACCGTCCGACAGTAGCAACTGCACCAACTGCACCAACACCTCCACAAATTAACAATTCAGGTAACGGTAATGGTCGTGCAGCTTGCCGCGAATGCAACATCAAGTATCCAGAGGGAGCAAGACGGCGAGGCGTCGAAGGCAGACCAGAAGTAAAAGTTGATACTGATAAAGAAGGTAATGTCACCAACGTGCGGCTTACTAGCTCCAGTGGAAACCGCGAATTAGATGAAGATTACGCCAGACAAGCACGTAGTTGGAAATTAAAACCCTCAGAAGGTGGTAGACAAGGAGTAACTATCGCCACTGAATTTGCCATAAAAGGTTCACGGCGATCGCGCCAAGTTCAAGAACGGCAAGCACAAAGAGAAGCAGAACAGAAAACCCAGCAGGCAGCAGCTGCTGCTAACTCTACACCAGAAAATCCAAGACGTAGGCGCAGAGAGTTGACACCCCCATCTAATGAAACTACAGCCACAAGACCAGCAATATCTGGATTGAGTAGACGGTTGGAACCTCAAAGACGAGAAAGTACTGCTACAAGCTCATCATCTGAAGCTCGGACAACTCGTACTCAAGGCAGTGCAACAGAGTCTCTACGCCGCATCCGGCGTGAGCGAGCGGCTACCGATTCATCTCCAAAGCCACAAGCAACCACAAATCAACGGCGGCGAAGAGATAACAACAACAGTAGCCAGAACAAGTTGCGGGACTCTTTGCGCGGTTTACGCCAACAACGTCAATCGCAACCTGCTGCACCATCTACTACTCCTAGTCAGCCGTAGAGGGACAAAACAAAACTTACTGGAATCATACTTTGATTAGCGATCGCACACCGCCTCCTGTTTTTAAGGAGACGGTTGTTTTTTATATAGGAATAATGGCTTTGTTAAGCATCACCCCTCTACCATGAGGAAGAGGGGTTAAAAGTGGGGTAATTTTATGATGGGCAATTAGATAGACTGGCGCTCGCTTGATTTGCCAGTCAATAGTAGTGAAAGTGAATAATTCTGCACTTTTCCCTACCAACTTTTCTGATAAGGGCCATGTAAATCGCTGCGCCTAAAGAATCATAGTAGTGTTTGCTGATCACCAATTATATGCTCAGAGATATAGTCAATGGCTAACTTTCAATTTGCTCATCTGCACTTGACGCTAGGCGTCAGATTCACTGATTTCAATAAAACTTCTACATAAACACACACTGATGCGGTTTGATTTGCTTGAATAGCTATATTGATAAGACATTGATCCGACGGCAATTCACAATTCCTGATTATGGCAAGTAAATTCATTGATGTTAGGGAATATACTGTCAGGGCGCACAAAAGACAGATTCATACTCGTGTTTTCCAGTTTGTCTGTAAAGAGTGTAACGATCTGACAAAGCGCGAGACTTTCGGCCCTCGACCTTTATATTGTGAGAGATGTCGCCCTCCCCAACCGCCTAAGAAATCCCAGCCAGCATCTCACAAAGCAAAACCCAGAGCAATGTCTTATAAAAGTGATATCGATTTAAATTGATTAAAACCCTATGACTCAAAATGGACAATTAGAACCGCCTCCAGAAACCTTTTTCTCACCACTGTTGGAATTACGAGACTATTATGCTCGCCTTACAGAAGAGTATGAACGCCTCTTTGTGCAGGCGCGATCGCAGCTCGATCACGTAGAAGCATTGTTGTCTAACTGGTCTTTTTCTGATGCCAACAAGCAGATATCAATATTAACGACCGCTGATGAAACCTCAAATCTTTCTCCAGAAGGTTCTCTGCGGTTTTTATCACCCCTTGATGACATCGAGGAAATCAACTTGGTGGAGTCTTTAGAGTCAGTACCAAAAGACTCAGATCGAGTTGAGATAAATAATTCCTTTTCTGCTGCTGTTGATACAAAAGAGAGTCAATCTCTAACGACATCAACAGATCCAAAGATCGCCCCAGAGAACAACGATAGTTCAATGAAGGTAGTGGAAATTCCGATGCTACCTCAGTATCAGCACGCTATCTCGCGAATGGAAGCCATAAAACAGCTATTGCAGGAGCACATAGGCATTGTCTGTCATATCGATTTTATCGTGCGATCGCTCTATGGAGAGTTAGATTCCCATCTATTCAAAGTAGTTAAAGGTAGGGTGCAATCTTCCCTCACCCAAGGCAGAGAAAGGAATTACTGGGTAACTATTCCCGATGAGCCAGGTTGTTATACTCTGGATTTAAGTTTGGTAGCCCCAAGTAATCGTAATGGTGCTTCTAGGAGTATCAAGAACAAAAATAAGAAGCCTTTCGTACCCCCGACAAAAACAGTACCGATGCTCAAAGCCTTTGAGGGTCAATTCTTAATTGATGCCCTCACCTCTCTGTTGGAAGAAAATCCAGGTAAAGTTTTCAGCGTTGCTGAAGTGATCGCCGGAATTTATGGAGAACTAGATTCTCAGCAAATTAGAGAGATCAAAAATAAGGTACTGAATGAACTATCTAGAGGCTATCGGACAGGTAGATTCGCTAGGGTTCCTAATCAAATCGGCTTCTATACTTGGGACTCAAATCTGATATTGAAGGGGAGTTCTCGTTAAATTGGGCATAGGGCACAAGAAGCAGAGGTGCACAGGGGCAGAGGGGAAAATACTTACTGCAACTGCTCCCCTGGCTCCCTGCTCCCTGCTCCCCACTTCCCACCTATCCCAAAAACAGCTTGTATGCCGGATTCTTATTCTCATCCCAATAGCGATAGCCCAGGCGATCGAGAAAAGCTTGCCACTCTTCCATCTCGTGGGGGGGAACCTGGATACCAACAACGATTCGTCCGTAGTCTGCACCGTTATTGCGGTAGTGAAAAAGACTAATATTCCAGTCGGGACTCATGGAAGTCACAAACTTCATCAATGCGCCGGGACGTTCTGGAAACTCAAAACGGTAGAGCAATTCATTGTCAGCTAGGGGAGAGTGTCCGCCCACCATGTGCCGCAGATGTAGTTTAGTTAGTTCGTCGTCTGTTAAATCAAGGGTTTCAAATCCATGAGCTTCAAAGGTTTCTACCATCTTGACAGCATCAGCACGGTTTTGAATTTGCACGCCGACAAAAATATGGGCTGTTTTTTCGTCGGCAATGCGATAATTAAACTCGGTAAGATTACGGTTGCCAATACATTCACAAAACTGGCGAATACTTCCCCGTTGCTCTGGAATTGTGACTGCAAAGATTGCTTCGCGGCGTTCGCCCAACTCTGCGCGTTCTGCTACAAAGCGGAGGCGATCGAAATTCATGTTTGCACCACAGGCGACAGCAATTAAGGTTTGTCCCTCGATTTGTTCTCGTTCGGCGTAGGCTTTGGCAGCTGCGATCGCTAATGCACCAGCTGGTTCTAAAATGGATCGCGTATCCTCAAACACGTCTTTAATCGCAGCACAAGTATCGTCTGTACCCACCAAAATAATTTCATCTACATACTGCTGACATAAACGGAAGGTTTCTTCACCTACTTCCCGCACCGCCACGCCATCAGCAAATAAACCCACTTGGGACAAGCGCACCCGATGTCCGGCTTTGAGTGATTGAGACATGGCATCAGCATCTACTGGTTCAACACCAATAATCTTGATTTCGGGACGCAACCGTTTTACATAAGCCCCAATCCCAGAAATTAATCCGCCGCCGCCAATTGCCACAAAAATTGCATGGATGGGTTGCTGATATTGCCGTAAAATTTCCATCCCGATTGTTCCCTGTCCAGCAATTACATGGGGATCGTCAAAGGGATGAATAAAGGTCAATCCTTTTTCTACTTCTAATTCACGCGCATAGCTATAAGCATCGTCATAAGTGTTTCCATATAACACCACTGCTCCGCCCCTCATTCTCACCGCATCTACCTTCACTTGAGGTGTGGTTACTGGCATGACAATAATCGCTCTGGTTCCTAACCGTTGGGCTGCAAGGGCGACTCCTTGAGCATGGTTCCCCGCAGACGCGGCAATTACACCCTGTGCCAATATATCTGGTGGCAGTTGCACCATCTTGTTATAAGCACCTCGCAGTTTAAAGGAAAATACTGACTGCATATCCTCACGTTTCAACAGGAGTTGATTGTTCAGCCGCGCAGACAAATTTGGTGCATACTCCAGTGGTGTTTCCTGGGCAACATCATATACACGGGCAGTCAGGATTTGGATGAGGTAGTCGCAAAACATGGGCGTCAAGCTGTTAGCAAATGCTGGATGGAAATTAATTTTACGTTACAAGCGATCGCACTAGTTTCATTTAATTACACTCTCTCGAAATTTTGATTGAACAAAATTTAAAAATTACTAATTAATACTCTTTGAAGAGAAATAAGTTCAGTTATGGAAGCTTTTTGATGACTGCAAATTTCATGCGATCGCTGGTAGGTCGATTTTAAACGAGTTTTGCCAACTATCCGAATATTTAGATCGACAAATTAAGTATAGTGTTACTTAAGAACATAACTTCTCCATTTATGTTAAAGTATGCGTGGAAGATCAAATTCGGCTGTACAGTTTGTTTTTATATATACTTGTATTACAGACCTCTCCGGATCTAAATCTCTACATCCTCTGATTCTGGAGACATTCTATGTCAATTTACGTTGGTAATCTATCTTATGAGGTTAAAGAAGATGACCTCCGGCAAGTCTTTGCAGAATACGGAACTGTAAAAAATGTTCAATTGCCTATCGACCGAGAAACAGGTCGGATGAGAGGTTTCGGCTTTGTGGAATTGGAATCAGACGCCCAAGAACAAGCGGCAATTGATGCCCTTGATAATGCTGAATGGATGGGTCGAAGCTTAAAAGTTAATAAAGCCAAGCCCAAGACAGACGGTGGTTCCTCTGGTGGTAGACGAGGAAACTATGGCGGTGGTGGTGGTGGCCGCTATTAAGGTCTAAAACCAACAATTTAACTCTAAGGTCTTGAGGGCAGACAAAGGGTCTGCCTTTTTTGTGCTTCGGTTAAACGAAGAAAGGCAGTTCCAATGAAACAAGTTTCAAAAGCCTTGGATGAAAGAATGACTGGGGACTGGTATTTTGACTCAGCACGGGCTAAACGCCCCGCTACCAACAGTACGGGCTAAAGGCCCCGCTTCCGCTAACAGCACTCAGCACTTTCAAGTCAGAGGGCAGGATGCAGGAGGTTTTAGGAAATAATTCTTATCAAGCCATGCGTTAGGGTAGCTTACCGCAGGTATCGTTTTATGTAATAGGTGTAGCAACCATGAACCCAGAAGCTAAACATATTGTTAATGAACTAAGGCATAAGTTCTACTCTAACTTTGCTACTGCTATGAATATGCCGGTGATCGTAACTGGTACATCTTATAGTAGTAATTCACCGATCGCATCTTGGATGGATCGTAGGCAGAGACTAAACTATATTAATGTATACGCTTATACAGCGCCAGATGAATTTGTCCCATTCCGCCCATTCATTCTGCGAGTGGCTATTAACAAAAGTGCTGGTAGAGTGACAGTGACCAGAAAAGGACAAGTCTGCCGAGGTCTGAATTTGTTGTGGGATTTCGAGTTAACTGTACTACCAAAAGAAATTTTAGACTTTCTTCCCTGGATAGTTAACTTAATTGAGGCCCATGATAAAGGTTCGCCCTTGTTGCTAGAATCACCACCCCATTCATTTGAATTAAAAGTGTCAGAGGTGGAGTTATTTAATAACGCCTGGACTGAAAAAGCTTGGCTCTTGGCAAATCCGACCATGTTCCCTAATAGTAGCCTGTCAAGTTGAAATTAATGAATCAAGACTAGATGGGAATTCTAACTATCTCAAATTTTAACGAATGATTTCGGACTGCTATATATGCCTGATAATTAATAAGGCAATCTACAAACAGCAAAGATGCAGACTCTCCAAAAACTCTCACTCCCAAGCATGGGCTGCGGCACTTGGGCTTGGGGCAACCAACTGCTTTGGGGATATGACGAAAGTATGGATGAGCAGTTGCAAGCGGTCTTTAACCTTTGTGTAAGCAACGGTGTAACTTTATTTGATACAGGTGATTCTTACGGAACTGGGAGATTGAATGGTCGCAGTGAGTCACTTCTGGGACGATTCAACCGAGAATATCTCGGTTTAGGCAAAGAAAATATTTGTATTGCGACTAAGCTTGCTGCTTACCCGTGGAGATGGACACGTCAATCAATGGTAAAGGCTTGCCAGTCATCTGCCCAACGCCTGGGAAAAAATATTGACTTGGTACAGATGCACTGGTCAACAGCAAACTATGCTCCTTGGCAAGAAGAAGGACTTTTAGATGGTCTTGCCGATTTGTATGAGCAAAGACTGGTCAAGGGCGTGGGATTATCCAATTATGGGCCAAAACGGCTTCAGCGAGTGCATAAAAAATTCGCCCAACGAGGTGTTCCGATTACAACTCTGCAAGTTCAATATTCTCTGTTGTCTACATATCCTGTGACTCAACTCAAGCTCAAAGACCTTTGCGATGAGTTGGACATTAAATTGATTGCCTACAGCCCTCTAGCTTTGGGACTACTGACAGGAAAATACTCTGAGCAAGGCCCTTTGCCTAAAGGCATTCGAGGTCTGTTATTTAAGCAAATGTTATCAGGAATGCACAGAGGTAAAGCGGCTTCTGCTGGCAAATCGCTTTGGGAATGTTTGCGAGAGGTGGCACAGTTCAGAAACAAAACTATGTCACAGGTAGCAATTAATTGGTGCATCTGTAAAGGAACTATTCCCATCCCTGGAGCAAAGAGCGTGGAACAAGCAAAGGAGAATCTTGGGGCGTTGGGTTGGCAATTAGACGCTGGTGAGATTGCAGAGTTGGATCAGGCGGCGGCGAGTACAGACAAAAAAATGGTACAAAATATCTTTCAAACTAAGTGATTCAAGGTCGCTGAGTTAGAATATGAATCATTACAAACAGGTGTTTTGACTACGACTGATATGGGAATGGTGTAGTTCAATTATTTGAAAAGCGCTGTCAAATCAAGACTTTTGTTAAGAGTCTAACGATGATATTATGCAGTTTGGGTATTATGATTAGAGACTTCATCTGTACTAGCTTTTAAACGATTGACTAAGCTTTTGTGGATGCGATCGCTTTTGCGAACACCACCCGCCATCTCATATTCCTGGCTGTCTTTGCCGTACTTAAAAGCAACTCCTAGGAGCATTTTTTCAGTCAGATCGCTCAAACTTTTTTCCAACTCTTTCATCTCATTTGTGTAAGAGTCAATCATAGCTAGAGTAGTATTATAAGTATCTATTTTGCTACGATACTGCTGAATTATTTGTTTAATATTTTGCAAGTTCCGACCATCTCCAAAATCCATGCCAGGATCGATTGCTTTGAGTCCGGCGATTCTCAATTCAGCTTTTTCGAGAACGCGATATGTACGCTTTTGCCGAGGCATAATTATCTTTTTTTTATGTGTTCTAGAGCTAGCTTGCCCTACTCAAGCCTAATTTTGGTTGAGTAAAATCCACAGATATTAGTATCGAGTGTAACGATAGACTCCGCAATATCAACGAAAAATATGATGTTTGTAACGAAAATCGTCGTGGTGGTAACTAAATTCGTAACATTGTAACGAAAATAATCATGTTTGTAACAAAAATCGTCGTGGTGGTAACTAAACTGGTTATTTTTGTAACTAAATTCGTAACATTGTAACGAAAATAATCATGTTTGTAACAAAAATCGTCGTGGTGGTAACTAAACTCGTTATTTTTGTAACTTAAAGCGCAATGTTAGTGGCAATGTTAGTAACGGCAACTGGTTTCAATTCCAAACATCTAGATATCACAGGCAATTAATTGAGCAAATAATGTTGAACTATGCAAAATCTGTAACACTGGGTTAAATCTAGGGTTTTTTAACTTAGCTGCGGAATTTAGAACAAAAGCGGTGTATTAATAAGTAAATAAAATACACATAGTCAAGGCAGGATTATGATACTTGAAACTGCGGCGATCGCTGTTGGCACTATAATAGCTACTAAAGCCTTAGAAAAAACCACCGAAAAGGTAACAGAGACTTTATTGGATAAGACTGGTAAGTTTCTCGTCACCCTCAAAAAACAGTCTCCCCATACTGTAGTTGCGATAGAGAAAGCACCAGAGCAACCACTCGATTATCAAAAGGCTGTACTAGAGGTGGAATTGGCTGCTAAAGCTAATCCTGAAGTGGCTCAAGCAGCTAAAGAATTGGTAGAAGCAGCTAAAGCAGAACCAAATCCTAAATTGGCTGAAATTTTGGCTATGCCTAACCTAGAGAAATTAGCAGACAAAATTGGTCAGGTTGTTATGCCAGGTGGGACAGGAAATATTCAAAATCAGTCCTTTTAATCTAAAATTAATCTAAAAATTAAACATGATTCTCAATTCGCCCCCCAGCCCGCCCAGAAATAAATTTCCGGGCTAATAGCTCAAGTCCACTCAAGTGGACTAAAACTTTTTATCTTAGTCTTCTTTAGAAGACTTTAGCTATTAGCCTTAGAATTCATTCTGAGGCGGGTGTTGCAACCAGTGCAATATCTAAATTTAACGGCATTTAGATATATTATGTATGCCTGAAGACTCTGGCAAGTTTGCCGAAAAAATTGGTGCTTTTGCTGCCCCTGGCGCTCAAGTTAACATTGGCACTCAAATTATTGAGGGGCAGAAACAGTTAACTCCCACAAAATCTATCCCTTATCGCGGTTCTGTTCATTTTGTCGGGCGAGAAACGGAACTGACAATGCTGCATGAAGACTTGCAGCGCGGAAATTATGTAGCAATAGCCGGAATGGGTGGCGTGGGCAAAACTGAATTAGCTACCCAATACGCCAGACGATATCAACAAGATTATGGTGGAATTGCCTGGTTTAACGACAGAAAAACCAATCTCGCCGCCGAAGTTTTAGAGTTTTTCCGGTTGCAGTTCGGTTTGGAGATTCCCCAAGAATTAGCAGGAATTTTAAGCCTTAAAGAACAAGTCGCCTGGTGTTGGTCTAAATATCCTAACTCTCCCTTGCCGATTTTAATCGTCTTCGATGACGTAACTGATTTAGACAACCTCCGCGAAGTCGTTCCCAACGATAACCGCTTCCGAGTCCTAGTAACTACTCGACTGCGGCATTTAGATGCTAATTTAATTCAAGAGATTCCCTTAGATGTTCTCTCGCCCCAAAAAGAACCAGGTAAAGCCTTAGAACTGTTAAAACGACTGTTGGGGGAAAAAGATAAGCGAGTTGAAAACCAACCAGAAGCCGCAACAGCAATATGTGAATGTCTGGAATATTTGCCCTTGGGCATAGAGTTAGTGGGAGGTTATTTAGTACGCGACCTGGACATATCTTTAGATATCATGTTTGGGCGATTGCAAGAACGTAAATTAGCAGAGTCAGCTTTACAAGACCGAGAAACTCTCAACTCAACTCAACTAGGAGTCAAAGCCGCCTTTGCTTTAACTTGGTCAGAACTCAACCCACTGGCGCAACAACTAGGAATATTTTTGAGTTTATTTTCTCCTGTACAGATTCTTTGGGAATTGGTTATTTGGGTGGCGACAGGTGGAGGGGAAGCAGAAAATCAAGAACAAAAACAGCTAACTTGGTCAGAAGATGAATTAAACGCAGCTAAAAATCAACTCTACGAGCGCAACTTGCTGCAACTGGTAGAAGAAAGAGCAGGATGTTATAAAATTCATGCCTTAGTGCGGTGGTTTTTGCAAGGGCAGTTAGCCGATGCTGGCGAGATGAAATCAGTTTTGGAAAGAACCTTCGCCTCCGCTATGATAGCTAAAGCTCAAATCCTTCCTGATTCTGCCACTTCTGAGCAGATTGAAAGCATCAGAGATATCGTTCTCCATCTCGAAGACCTGGGTAAGCGTATAATTGCAGAGATAAAAGAAGCAAAAGAAGCACAGATAATTTCTCTAGCATCAGTCCCTAGCGATGAAGTAATTTGGATATTTGAGGGGATAACAGAATTTTACAAAGGACAAGGATTATATAAATTAGCAGAACCTTGGAGTGAAGAATGCGTATATGCTTGCCAGTCCTTGTTTGCTGGCGACCATCCGGATGTGGCTACTAGCTTGAACAATTTAGCTTTACTCTACGATAGCCTTGGGCGGTACAGCGATGCCGAACCACTATACAGTGATGCTTTGGCAATGATAAAGCGCCTGTTTGCTGGCGACCATCCCAATGTGGCTAGTTGCTTGAACAATTTAGCTTTCCTCTACTATAGCCTTGGGCGGTACAGTGATGCCGAACCACTATACAGTGATGCTTTGGCAATGATAAAGCGCCTGTTTGCTGGCGACCATCCGGATGTGGCTAGTAGCTTGAACAATTTAGCAGGACTCTACGAAAGCCTTGGGCGGTACAGCGATGCCGAACCACTATACAGTGATGCTTTGGCAATGAGAAAGCGCCTGTTTGCTGGCGACCATCCCAATGTGGCTACTAGCTTGAACAATTTAGCAGGACTCTACGAAAGCCTTGGGCGGTACAGCGATGCCGAACCACTATACAGTGAAGCTTTGGCAATGACAAAGCGCCTGTTTGCTGGCGACCATCCCTATGTGGCTACTAGCTTGAACAATTTAGCAGGACTCTACGAAAGCCTTGGGAGGTACAGCGATGCCGAACCACTATACAGTGAAGCTTTGGCAATGAGAAAGCGCCTGTTTGCTGGCGACCATCCCTATGTGGCTACTAGCTTGAACAATTTAGCTTTACTCTACGAAAGCCTTGGGAGGTACAGCGATGCCGAACCACTATACAGTGATGCTTTGGCAATGAGAAAGCGCCTGTTTGCTGGCGACCATCCCGATGTGGCTAGTAGCTTGAACAATTTAGCAGGACTCTACAAAAGCCTTGGGCGGTACAGCGATGCCGAACCACTATACAGTGAAGCTTTGGCAATGAGAAAGCGCCTGTTTGCTGGCGACCATCCCTATGTGGCTACTAGCTTGAACAATTTAGCTTTACTCTACGAAAGCCTTGGGAGGTACAGCGATGCCGAACCACTATACAGTGATGCTTTGGCAATGAGAAAGCGCCTGTTTGCTGGCGACCATCCCGATGTGGCTAGTAGCTTGAACAATTTAGCAGGACTCTACAAAAGCCTTGGGCGGTACAGCGATGCCGAACCACTATACAGTGATGCTTTGGCAATGAGAAAGCGCCTGTTTGCTGGCGACCATCCGGATGTGGCTAGTAGCTTGAACAATTTAGCAGGACTCTACGAAAGCCTTGGGCGGTACAGCGATGCCGAACCACTATACAGTGATGCTTTGGCAATGAGAAAGCGCCTGTTTGCTGGCGACCATCCGGATGTGGCTAGTAGCTTGAACAATTTAGCAGCACTCTACTATAGCCTTGGGCGGTACAGCGATGCCGAACCACTATACAGTGATGCTTTGGCAATGAGAAAGCGCCTGTTTGCTGGCGACCATCCCAATGTGGCTAGTAGCTTGAACAATTTAGCAGCACTCTACTATAGCCTTGGGCGGTACAGCGATGCCGAACCACTATACAGTGATGCTTTGGCAATGAGAAAGCGCCTGTTTGCTGGCGACCATCCGGATGTGGCTACTAGCTTGAACAATTTAGCAGCACTCTACTATAGCCTTGGGCGGTACAGCGATGCCGAACCACTATACAGTGAAGCTTTGGCAATGTGCCAACGGGTGTTAGGAGTTAATCATCCCACTACCGCGACAATTCGACAAAATCTAGCAATCCTGCAACGCCAGTCTACTCCCCGTCCTATCCGGAAACGTCGGTTAGGTCAATTTGTGCAAACCTTAAAGGCGATATTAATTTTACCGTTTTCTCTGTTGTGGCGATTGGCTAAAAAATTAATTCGTAATTAAAAGAGTGAGTCCAGACAATAGAGTTGGCAATCTAGTAGTTTTGAGCGAGCGCTGTTCAATCAATACTGTGCTAGCTTAAGAAAAATACTGCAAAAACTTAATCAGTATGACCAGTACAACCACCTCTCGCTACGTGACTCGGCAAACTGAAATTTTGTCTGGTGAACCAATTATTGCGAACACGAGAACACCTGTGAGAGCGATTGTCGAAAATTGGCGTTTAGGGATTAGACCAGAAGAAATTCCGCTACACTTACCTCATTTAACTTTAGCCCAAGTCTTTGATGCTCTGAGTTTTTATCTAGACAATCAAGTAGAAATCAATGAATATATCGAGCGCAATCATGTTCCTGATGAATTAGTCCATCCAGCTATCAAAGCCAGACTCAATCAAAAATGACGATTTTTGCTCAGGTTTATGTTGATGAAGATGTAGATATTCTAGTTGCCACCTTACTATTAGCACGAGGTATTAATATAACAACAGCACGAGAACAGCAAATGTTAGGAGAATCAGATGAAAAACAACTCGCTTTTGCTGTATCTGTTGAACGTTGTATATTAACTCACAACCGACTTGATTTTGAGAAACTACATACAAACTATTTAATAAATCATCAATCTCATGCAGGTATTTTAATTGCTAAACGTAGAAATCCCTATGAAATTGCTGAAAGGATAGCAATTCTTATCGATACTTTGACAGCAGACGAAATTTTCAATCAGTTACTTTATGTGTAGAAAGGATTTTAGAACAGGATTGATGTTGATTAGCGATCGCTTTTCTCTTACCAACACAAATGCATAAGCGTAGCCCGTCGTAGGCGATCGCCTTTTACAATTGGAGTATTAATTGTATTTACGTCTATGAACTTTCCTCCCCAACTCCAACAAAAGATTGAAAAATGGGCAAACAGTCAGGGAATTTCGACTGAGCAGTTTGTTTTGCAAGCTATTGCAGAAAAAATTGCCACGCTGAGTCAGCAAGTCACTGAAGAACATACTCAACAAAACTCTGAGATCACCAATGTACTGCCTCTTAACCAACCAAATATTTATCGAAAAGAAGGGATTTTAGTTGTAGAGGCAGAACTACCAGAAAACTTTGATGTTAATGCCTTTATAGATGAGTTGAGAGAAGAACGTATTCAGGATCGAATAACTTAATGAAAGTCTTGTTTGATACTTCTATCTTAGTTCCTGCATTCATTGTCAATCACCCCCAACATTTGGTTTGTTTTTCCCAGATTAAAGCTGCAAAATCTGAGCAAATTCAAGGGTTTATCTCAACTCACAGTTTAGCTGAAACATATTCTGTGATCACACGCTTACCCATTCAGCCGCGCATTAGTCCCCAACAAGCTGAGATGATTATTGTAGATATGTCACAGTATTTAGAAGGAGTTCCACTGCTTTTCAATGACTATCAAGCTGCAATTGCTCAAATGGCAACCTTAAATCTTCCAGGTGGCGGTATTTTTGATGCTTTAATTGCTCAAGCTGCTTTAAAAGCAGAGGTAGACGCTTTGTTAACCTTGAATCAAAATCACTTTACTCGTTTGGGAAATGCAATCGCTCACATTGTACAAGTCCCCGATTAAATGCATTACCTGAATTAGCAAGATATAGAAAAAATTTTAGAACAGGATTGATATTGATTAGCGATCGCTTAAACAAATCCCACAAATCATCCATTCTTTTGAGTGTCTATCTCAGATACATTCAAACCTGTTAACCTCGCTACCTGTTCTATTGGCATCCCAGATTCAATTAAGTTGCGTGCAGTTTGTAATAACTGCAATTCTGCCTTGTCTGCCCTTTGGCGTTCATGTTCTGTCCTTTGGCTTTCTTGTTTTGCCCTTTGGCGTTCCTTTTCTTCAGGAGTTGGCAGCAATTCCCCTGCCAAATTTGCCCAGCGTAACCAAGTAGCATCAATACCTTTATAACTTCCCTGCCACAACTGCAATCCTAACCCTAAAGATTGACTCACCAACTGATTTTGAGGGTTTACTGCAATAGGTTGATAAGCTCCTTTTTCATTAGAGAAACCAGCCAAATCATTAGGGTTAAAAGGGTCATACCAGAAATATTCTGGCACCCGCATTTGATTTTGATAAATCAGCTTTTTCTCATTTTTGTCTGCTTGGGCTGTGCTGTCAGAAAGCAACTCAATAACTACATCTGGTGCTTTCCCCTGTTCCCAAACCACCCAACTGCGACGTTCTCCTTTCGGGACTCCCAACACAGCAAAAAAGTCTGGCCCTTTAAAGTCTTTGTTTCGCACCTGGGCCAGACTGTAGTAAACAAACATATTACCGCCGATAAACCCATCTTCTCGTTCTTCCAACCAAGGTATCAGAGCATCTATTAGCAAATCCATCTGGGCTTTGTGTCGCGGGCTTTCCATCGGGATACCGTCATCGTCTGGTAATTCTGCTTGGGTGGGTGGGAGTTGAATATCTGGTGCAGCTAGGGTAGTTTCTGACATAGCTTTTCACCTTGTGGGTAAGCGTGGCGGGTATTTTTATGTTAAGCGATCGCAGAAATTTCAGTTAATTTGCTTTCGACAGTTTTGCAATTTGCCCAGTAAAGTATGCTTCTTCATGTTTGAGTTGTTGCGCCAGTTTTAACCCTTGTTGAAAAGCTGTTAGTGCTTGAGGAAATTCTTTGCGTTCTAGATACAATTGCCCAATTTGGTCATAAGCTTGCATCATTCCGTAAAAGTTGGCAGCTTGCGCCTGTATCTGCACCAAAATTTCGCTAGCCTGCAAAGCCTCTTCTGTTTGTCCTTGCGAACGATACAACGCAATTAACTTCTGCAAAGCATCACCAGCACGAACGTACTCCTTTAATTGCCAAGCAGTGGTATAAGCTTCTTGATAATTTTTAAAAGCTTCTAGCAGTAAATTAGGATCTTTCTTGGCTAGAGATTCGTAATCTGAAGCGATCGCTAGCTTTAATTCTAGTATTTCCGTAAGCTTATTTTCATTGCCATAAATTTCTGCTAGTTTGTTAAGTACATTCAAAGACTGCTGCGGTTGGTTTGTCTGCTCGTAAATATAAGCCAGTTGTTGCAGATATGTTACCTCGTTTACGCGATCGCCAAGAGATGTAGCTAAACTCAATAATTCCTCATAGATTGGCGCAGCTTTGCGATAATCAAACCAACTCAAATGCAGTTCTCCAATTGTTTTGAGGGTTTCTAATAACGCTGTTCGATCTTGTTGTTGTCGCACTACTAGCAAAACTTGGTCATAAGCTTCTATAGCCAGTTTAGACGATCGCACATTTTTGTAAGCTTCACCTAGCGATCGCCACAATTCTAGCTCGATTGGGGTAGCTTTTTTTTGAGATTGGGCTTGTTTTTGAATTTCTTGCAATCGTTGCGTAATGTATTGTACTTCTTGTGCGTCGTTTTGCTTCCAAGCGATCACCCCAACTCGTGATAATGCTTGCACCTCTGCTAATGAACCTAAAAAGCGCCGCAAACGCAATTCTCGGTTCCAAATTTCAAACGCCGCAATCGCTTCACCTGCTTGCAGTTTCGCCGCCGCTTCTTGATTTAACGCATCTAATGCTGGTTCTAACTTTTGCCGTTCTTGGGGAGTTAGCGGTTGTTTATCCTTGGGCGAACGTGGTGACAGTGGATCGGGTGTGGTAATCTCTAAAGGGCTGGGAGGAAATTTATCGGGTGGTTTCGGCGGTTTACTCGCTGCCAGTGCGAAGGAATTGCTAAAGAGTATAGTGGCAGTAGCGATCGCAATTAAGTGCCTGAGCATGGGTACTTTACTTTACCTTGAGTGAGTTGCATGAGATAATTAGCGATTATCCCCATGCCCTATTATTGACTAACTATTCTCCAGCTTTACAAGAAAAGCCTACCTGAGAGCTATGTGGCTTCAGCACACAGATAAAAGGCAGTGTACGAATTTTGCCAAAATAAATGCCTAACGAGTTCTAGTTGTTAGGTACAAGATGTCAGCAGTTTAACTTGTACTGAAGCAGCCTAATTTTTTCCAGTCAGAGCATACATCCTAGATATAATTTAAAAATTGCGATCGCAACTAGGATTTTTGAGTCAGGGGAGTGTCAAAATAATTCTAGATAATATTTAAGTAACTAGTCGATCGTTTTCTAATGACTCATTCTACTGATATCGCCACTTTAGCCCGCTGGATGGCAGCTGACTTTAGCAATCAAGAACAAGCTTTTGAAAATCCGCCTTTTTATGCTCATATCCGCGTCTGTATCCGTCCCCTCCCCTTAGAATTGTTCTCAGGGGTAAGTTTGTTTCTCGAACAAGCTTATGATTTTGCGCTCAATCAACCCTACCGGATGCGCGTAATGAAGTTAATTCCGGCAGAAAATCATATTGCAATTGAACACTATACGGTTAAAGAAGAAGAGAAATTTTACGGTGCATCTCGCGAACCCGAACGCCTTAAAGAGTTGTCTGTTGACCAATTAAAAAAAATGTCAGGTTGCAACATGGTTGTAGAGTGGACAGGTAAAAGCTTTAAAGGCAGAGTTGAACCTGGTAAAGGCTGCATAGTGGTTCGTGACGGCAAAAATACTTATCTGGATAACGAATTTGAGATTGACGCTAAAGAATTTTTCAGCCTCGACCGGGGAAGAGATTTAGACACCGATGAACGTCTCTGGGGTTCTATCGCCGGCCCATTTCACTTTCTCCGTTGGGGTAGTTTTGCCGATGAAGTAAAGGTGTAACAAGTCAGGAGTGAGGAGTTACAACTCAAAACTCCTTTAATCTGCTAAGAGTAGTTTGTGGTTTGGTCAACTTGTAATTGCCACCTTTTAGCGATCGCCTAAAAACTACCAAAAACATCCAGTTAACCTACTATCTCTACCTCAGAATCCTATGCTATCATGGTTTAACTAGCGCCCTATGACTACTAAATGGCTACTAAGATACCTTAGCAACATTAAAGTAGTTCAGGGAATTTTGCTGTGGCGGCATAGCCAAGTGGTAAGGCAGAGGTCTGCAAAACCTCCACCCCCGGTTCAAATCCGGGTGCCGCCTTAAGGCTTTCAGCCTTTTAGGATAATCAAAAATCAACAAACTGGGGTAAATGATATTCAAAGCGATATTCAAAGCCCCAGTTTATCCCTAGACATCCAATGGGTTAACCCTGTTTACCCCTGTTTGGTCTTCCTGGCTGACCAATATTACCCCCAATGTCTCAGCGATCGCCTCAGATGCTTAGTAGCTAAGTGGTTTAATGTCATAGGCTATGGAATATAAGTAAACCTGATAGGGATAGTCTGAAAGTGCAGATTATGCTGATATTTCCATATTGACTAAATATCTGTAGGTAATGCATTTGGGATGCGGATATGAAACAGAAGATTCAGGATAAACAGTATACAACTCGGATGAAGGAATCTACTCTCCTATGGTTAGAACAGGAAAGTCAAAATAGCGGTCAGAGTGTAGCTGAGTTAATCCGAGAGGGTATAGAGATGTTAAAGAAATCTCGGACTACTCCGGTGGTTGAGATAAAACTGGCAGATATAGAAGATCCCTCCGAGTTGTTGTTGGCGCTTAAGAACCTGCGAAAAGAGGTAAACCAGAAGATAAAAGAGGGTCGCAATGGCAAATAATAAACCCTGTGTGGTTAAGGGGCTATCAGAGGATATCCGGGCTACTGTAGATGACCAGATATCTAAGGGGATATCTGCCCCTTCCATATCCCGATGGCTAGCAAAGCAAGGGTTTAGGGTTACTCCCAGGCAACTGAATAACTACAAGGAAAGGACAGCCCCCAAAGCAACCCTAAACATATCTCAAGACTCTTTTTATACCCTTAGCGATTCAGAGTGTCAGTTGATGCGATCGGCGCGGGATATGTTACTCAGTAATGCTAATGAACTTAATAACAGTTTTAAGAATACTGGGGACTTAAGGACTGCTAGGTTACTCATAGAAATGACCGAGGCGGCTATGGGTATAGCTAAGTTCTTGGTGGTCAATAATCCACCCGACACTCATTATGATGTCAGTGTGATTATGAAGCCTCTGGAGGCAGAACTAGGGCTACCTGAAACTGATTTGAGCCAATGGCGGAATGATGGCGGAGATTTTACCCATTTCCGCGATGATGGCGGAGATGATGGCGGAAGCCCCAACCAATGACCAAAAGCTCAAAACCAAGCTTTTTACCCTAACTAAAATCCCCCGGAAAGTTACCAGCTTTCTAGGGGGACTACCAAAAACTAAAAGATTAATATGTTTTCTACTACTCACATTATAGCACATCTTTCTCCTAATGGGGAGAAAAAAGACAGCAGTTATTTTCAAGACTCCTTTGAGTCCCGGTTAGCCTGTGGTAACAGTTGGGAACATAGCCTAGCTGAGTATCTGAAGACTCAAGGGCTAGACAAGGTTTACCATCTGGATCAGTACATGACCCACAGGGCGGTTTATGGAAGTTACAAGGCTGACCCGGATAACTGGCGATCGCGGAGTCAGTCTAAGCTAGCCCAAGACTTGTACCCAAAGTACCAAAGGGACATCCGAGTTATCCACAGAGGTAAAGGTTATAACATTGAGGTCAAGTCCAAATCAGGCATATTTGGAAAACATAACATATTGGTAGGCGGTATTGCAACCCGATGGGAGCGCTATAAGTTCCCGGTTCACTTTGTTATTGCCATCGATCGCACCACAGGAGAAGCCAGGGTAACTGAAGCGGATAGACTGACCAGAGAGACAAGCTGGCTGCGAATCAAGGCTGAGGAGTTATCCTATAGTGTCCCCCGGCATTTGTTTAAACCATTAGATAGTTGGCTGGACTTCATTAAAAACCAATTAACCAACTAAAAACCCTCTGGATATCCAGGGGGCTATTTGTTTTATCATTGGTTTCTAGGGTTTATTAGGTGCGTTCTGTAGCCATTGTAGTAACTTGTCGGTAACTGCTGTTTGCTTGTCGATCGCTATGTTCAGTTTGGCTATTGAATCAGACATTTTCACTTGGTTTCTATTCAGTTCATCAATGGTTCCCTTGAGTGACTTCTGGCGCTTAGGGGACTCTTGATAGTTCCTTAGTAGCCAGTTAGGGGCATAAGAGAAGTTAAACATATTATTTATTCCTTAAGGTTTTCTTAGCGGTCAATCGGGCTTGTCTGAGTACCATTCTGAGTACAGTACTGAATGATTCCCCCGACTCTTGGGAGAGTTCATTTAACCATTGTTGGGTGTCCTCATCGACCCTAACAGATATCCGTTGAAGGTTCATTTTTTGTCCTTGGGTTATTTACTGTACTTTGTCAGCTAATGACATCTGATGTTGACTAACTCATAGAAGAACCACTAAATATTTCAAGGACTAAGAAAAATGGCTAATCAAACCTATGCGGAACAACTGAAACAACAGGCGCGAGAAATGGCAGCAGAAGCGGCTAAGGCACAGAAAGCTGCTAATGATGCTCAGAAGGCTATTGATGATGCCAAGGCATTTGCTAGCAAGTCTTCATTAAATGCGCTTAATGTCATCCAAGATGCTATTCGGATTTGGATTAAGCAAGGTACTTTATCCCTCAGACAGTCTCAAGTTTACCTAAACAGATATGTGGAACTTTATGGACTGGAAAAAACCCAAAATGAATACCTGAGACTTGCTGCTAACTTGTTGAATCATCCCCATTATGGAGTTGAGACAACTACTAGCCGATTTGGTAATGGTGGTCTTATTTGGAAAGCTCAGAACTACAAAAACACCCAAGAACTCTATGAGGCTATTCAAGAGGTTTTAGGTGATGATCCTTTCGATTCAGTTGAATGGGTAAATGAAATATTGGAGCTTGTTTTTGCAGACTCTACTAAACTAGCTGCTGATACTTTCCTACCAGACCGATTTGCCTCAATAGCTAACTTAATCCGCCGGATAGTTCAGGAAGCTAAAACACCTCTTAACATCCCCGATATATCTCAGTTCACTGCTGAGGATGCTGCTTTCCTCTCTGCCTTCCTCGGTATGTTCTAGAGCCACTTAGGAGCCTCTTGGCTCCTTTGATTAACCCTAATAACCAATAGCCCCACCGGATACCCAGTGGGGTTTATTGTGTGCGTATGGGTCACAGCAAGGCAACTGGGGAATCGCCTATTATCTCCAGCTAGCTCCAGTTATCTCTGATTATCTCGGTTTTTGGATACAGCAAGTGCATTGAAAGATTACCAGCGATCGCTAGAGTATTTGTACTTATAAAGGATAAAACATCGCTATCCTTAGCTGGTAAGGGTTATAGCCATTTTGGACATCAAAAAAACCTAGCTGACTAGAGAAAACCTTACCCATTAGGGTTTTTGGGGTTTTATGAGGTGTTTTAGTTAACTGGAAATCAAGGGTTTTTTTGGAATCCTTTCGGCTCCCTTGCTGCTACCCTAAAGGCTGATTGGGGGCTGAGTTCAGGCTATATCAGGGGCTTTTAGTTGCGGCTAGTCGGCTACTAGTGGCAATAAGGGCACTCGTGTTTTCCGACCTGAAAAAGGGCTAGAAGTCTTACCCAGAGTCAATAAAGCACTCGTGAAAGGTCATTTATTCCGACCTAACCATACTATGACATCCCCTAATCAATCCCGTTGACTCTAATAGGGTTAACACATGTGCCAGTTTATGCATTTATGTGCCAGTTAACTACTGAAACTGATAATATTAGGGGTTACAATAGGAGTATACTAAGAAATAAAAATAACAATGACTAATCCGAGAACCAACCGCAAAGTTAAGTTACAGGTCTGGTTAACCGAGGAAGAACATGAGTTATTGTCCCAGGCGGCTACTGAAACAGGCCAGGGGATGTCTAGCTATGTCCGGTCTACTGTACTCAAGGCTATCAAGGCAGATTTAGGTATGTCATTAGGGGAATAACTAGATGTTTACTATTGTATTAGATGGTATCAAGTTAGATGGGAATGATATTGATTTTGTGACTTGTGTCATAGGTACTGAAGAAACTGAGGATTTCTTAGCCGCCGATGGTTTCTGGGTAACTCTTACAGATTCTGGTTTAGATAAAGCAGGTAAAGCCGATATTTTTGTAACAAAAGATGAGCTTGATGGAAATACTTATGAGCTACTTTTAGATATCATTCAACCTGTATAGAACCCATTTGACATCTTATGAGGTTTTGAATTAAGGTACTCCTCAGCATCTAAAATTCAATACTAATGGCGTATTCCAGCAACCTCACTGATGCAGAATGGGAAATTTTTGAACCCTTATTGCAAGAGATATTACCGACTAAGAAGCAGACTCGACCGACCAACTGGCCAAAGCGAGATATCTTCAATGGAATTCTCTATCAACTAAAAAATGGATGCAATTGGCAAGACTTACCTAAAGACCTCCCCCCTTATTCCACTGTATATTGGCACTACAAACAGTGGCGAGCAGCCGGGGTATTTGAGGAACTGATGAGTGTTTTACATGGACAAGTGCGTGAACAGGTAAAAAAAAACCGCACTGGACGACATTGATCATCATTGACTCCCAAGCAGTGAAAAATACCTGCAATGCCAGTGTGGAGTCGAAAGGTTTTTGCTTCTACAAAGCCACTAACGGTATTAAAAGGCATTTGGCTATTGACACCCTTGGGTTTCCCTT
Organism: Nostoc sp. 'Lobaria pulmonaria (5183) cyanobiont'; assembly: GCF_002949795.1. Lineage (NCBI taxonomy): Bacteria > Bacillati > Cyanobacteriota > Cyanophyceae > Nostocales > Nostocaceae > Nostoc > Nostoc sp. 'Lobaria pulmonaria (5183) cyanobiont'. The sequence continues at coordinate 1,212,593 of NZ_CP026692.1, forward strand.
CTTTACGCTCTGTACTCGCGCCAATGTCTCGGATGATGCCGGATTAATTGAGATTTTTACTCTCAACATCGACTACTTCAAGTCAAAACCTATCGATATTCCCAAGATCACTATCCTGCTAGATCATGGGTATCACCCAGAATATTTGACTCAGGAGTTAGAGCAGATTTACCCAGATATCATGACCAAAATTCAGTTTCAACTTTCTACGAAACCCTCAAAACAAGAGAAAGCAGCACAAGGAAAATCTGGATTTGTTCCGGCAATAGCCAGATGGGTGATCGAACGCTCCAATGCTTGGATGGAGCGCTGTAAAATTCTGGTTAAGAACTTTGAACGAACCCTAGTTAGTGCCACTGCCAAAATCAATCTCTGCTTCATCAGGCTAATGATTAAGAGGCTTGCTGCACCTTCTTAGATGTCAAATGGGTTCTATAACTACATAGTATATATTCATAGAGTATTTTCTATGATAATCATAGGATAATCCAATGGTTATTTTAAGCCTCCTAACCCGCATCATTCCAACTCGGAGGCTAGAACCCTGATTCTTTGGTTAATAAAAAATAATGACAGTTTCTTAGTAAGGGACACAAAGGAAACACTCAAATGAAAAGACAAGACACCCATCAAACCCTAAGACTTTCTGCCGACATGAAGGCACAGGTTAACCAGTTAGGTCAAGTAAAGCAAATGACCGCCGGAGAGATTATCAGAGAGGCATTGGCGATTTACCTAAAGTCCCAGGCAGCCTAAAAACAACAGGGGCAACCAGCGCTAACTAGTTACCCCAACCCTAAATATTTCAAAGTAAACAAAACTGGGCTAAGTGCCCAAAGGATTCATCTAATGCTTCATTATAACTCAGATACAGACAATAAGTCAACCCTCGGATTTGATGATGACCACAGTGGGATAGACATAGACTCAGATGGTACTACCGAGTTTAAGTTAAGCGTAATAAAAAATGCCGGGATTCTCGGCAATGATATTCCTGATGGGGGGGATATGTCCCGATGTGCTGATCCTAAAGACAGGGGCAGGATTAAGGGAGCCAGAGTGATGGCTAAACAAATGATTAAAGGGGCAGAGGATAAGCCCCAAATGTTCTGGAAGTTATTCGAGACTGTGTACTCCGGTGTTAGGTTTAATAGCTGGAAACAGACCTATGAAGTAGGCGGTGAAGGGGTTAGCTGGGATTCTTTAATGTGTCGGTTTGAGGATGTGGTATGTAGTCGGAAAGGTTCTGAAGCATTCCTTAAGTCTAGAAGAAGAGACTTTGAAAACAGGGTGGGGTTTAACCCGGTTAAAGAGATGCTAGAGAGTTACCATAAGCAGTTTGCAGAGGTATGGGTGCATCCGGGTACTGATCCTAAGACCTTAAAGATATCCTCAGATACTATGGTTAAGGATAGATATGGTAATCCTTTATTCCTAGACCTAACAGACCCCGATAGCTTAGAAAGGCTTTGCTCTAGAGGTTTTATTCTAGTTAATGATTTTAAGCCTTTCCCCCAGTGGGATGAGCTAGCCTCCATCTTATTTGGTACTAAAGACCCGCTACACCAAAAAATGATCGAAGTGTTCTTGATAGGGGCGGCGGCAAGGGCAGTTAAACCAGGAGAAAAACTAGATACCATACTGGTATTAAAGTCTGATCAGGGGTTAGCAAAAACCAGCTTTTTTAAGGCTATTGGGGGGGAATATTTTGTCTCCATAGAAGATGTAACATCTGTTGAAACCACTAGACTATTACAGAAAGGTTGGATAGGGGAACTTGGGGAACTAGAGGGGATTACCAGAAAGTCTGATGTGGAAAGTCTAAAGCACTGGGCTACCAAAGAAGAAGACCACCTGCGGGTTATGCATACAGAGGATATCCCAGTTAGACCTAGACATATTGCCTTCGGAGGTACTTGTAACTCTGAGGAGATCCTTAAGGATACTACTGGGAACCGAAGGTTTACTATCATACCTGTAACCCAATCCATACCCCTAGATTGGTTTGGACAGCATAGAGCGCATATCTTAGCTACTGCTTACCATAAATACCAAGAACATATTAAAGCTGGTACTCCTTGGTGGTTTACAAAGGAGTGGGAAGCCAAGTCAGAGGCACAGAATGCTAACTTCATGGAGAAGTCGCAGTATGAGGATAGCTTAGTTATGTTACTGGCTTCATTAGAAAGTAAACACATTAGAGAGGGATCGGCTGGTAATATACTGGGCATCGGGTTTACTCTACCGGACATTATGGAGGGTGTTGGCATACCACTAGGCGCACAGAAGACTGGTAGACAAGATGCCAAAATAGCCAAGTTACTTGAGGGATTGGGTTATCAGAAAAAGAAGACCAGAGTACTTGGTTTAAATACCCCGATAACCCAGTGGACTAAACCGGAGGTAAACAAGGATAATGTTAAGCACTTGGGTAGACAGGAAATAATAGATATTAGCCGCACACTCTAATCAACCCCGCATAACCCGATAGACCCTCAAGGCTCCCCTTGGGGGTTTATTTGTTCCCTATGTTCCCGATGTCTAGGGGGGTTGAGAACAAGATAGAGAACAGGTAGAACCCCCAATAGGTAATGGTTTCAGGTATTCTTAGGTACTATTGTTCTCAACCCCTAAAAAGATAGGGAACAGGGTCAAATGCTTATCCTGTAAGGGTTCTACTATTATTTGTTCTCTATCTTTTATAAAATAAGGATATTTAATAAAAAAGGGCTATTTCTGAGGAGACTTTAAAATACTAAAGATAGAGAACATAGAGAACATTATTATGAAACCCTTGCTATGACTATATTTGACCCTGTTCCCGACCTTGTTCTCAACCAAAGATCGGGAACAAGATAGAGAACATCGAGAACAACCAAGGATAACCCGGCGATCGCCAGTTATCCCCTAACCCCCTCCGGTATCCCTAAGATTACCGCAGGGGCTTTAGTCTATGGGGACTCATGGCAAGCGTTTAGGGGTTTAAGGGTTATTCAGTTAACCCTACAGGCTAATCTTCATTCAGATTACAGGCAGTAGCCAGCATTACATATTCTGCTGACTCTTTGACCTCATTTAAGATCCAGTCGCCTGATTCTATTTGTACCCGGTACTCAACTAGATCCTTGTTACAGTCAGCCGCACCCCTGTAAGTCTTACCGCTCTGATTGAAGTAAAAAACAACCAAACCATAAGGGGATATGGACTGGCTACCAGCAACTAAAACTGGCTCATGGTTGATCTCTTGGGCGATCGCTGGAGTGCTAGCAGTTAACAATAAACCTAAAAATAAAGCTCTATTTAACACCTGGGAATCCTTTGTCTTTCTCTTGGTTGTACCAGTCCCTCATTAAGGTCTTGTGACACATATCAGTAGCCTTAGTGCCAAAAAGAACTGGGTTGCTTCACAATCTATCACCTGGAACAGATAAAGAGCATCAGCGATAACCCTAGTTTGACTAAGTGTCTACAACAGCCGACAAGGAACCCTAATATGACCCTTAAACCCCTGAATATTCTCAAGAACCTTACCCCTGAACAAAGGGCTTTTTACAAGCTATTGACCCCTGAACAAAGACAAAGACTAATAGCGGTACTTAGGCAGCGATCGCAGGGAACCAGAAAACCAATACTAAAGCGACCCCAGGCACAGACTAAAAACTAAGTGCTAAAGTGTTGCCATTAAATATAAGGTCAGCCTACCCAGGCTAACCCAACCCAATATGTCAAGAGTAATCAAAATCATCACCACAGATGGATTAGTAGTGGAAATAGACACCACCGATGTAGATTTTATTGAGGTTCAGGAAGAGGGGCTAACCGATGATGACTACACAGAAGCGCGATATTTCCACATGGTTATGAAGGATGAGGAAGAATACCTTCTGGATGTTTTAGACAACTTAGGTTGTGAGGAGACACTGTTGAACCTTTTCCAGACCATGTAGAACCTATCGGAACAACCAAATAAGCATAACAAACTCCCTTGAAATCCAGTAAATACAACAAAGCCCCCAGAATACTCTAGGGGTTCTTTATTGGCTCCTATAGCTCCGGTAAGCTCAAAGGTACTGTGTTTCCTGCATAGTGCTTCAGGATAATCTCTGGGCTATTACCAACTAACTTAGCTACTGTGGAGACTGTTAGACCCTCAGCCAGCATCAGGGTAATAAATGTATGCCTAGTGTTATATGGGCATCTGTAGCGCTCGATTTTGCCTTCATCTAATAACCCCTGAAGTACTCCTTTGTAGTTCTTCTTACTTGTCCTGCCCCCCTTCCAGACCTGGGTAGAGAACCGGGTGTTACTGATGATTCCCCCAGTAGGACTGGTAAATACTGATTGTTCTGAGTCGGGATTAGGGGGCCGGATGGATAGTAATAGTTCTCTGACTTGGCTGTTACATGGGAACTTCCGAGCCTTGCCTGTTTTAGTCCCCTTCCTGATATTTAGCTGGCTGTCATAGGATTCTGAGAATGTGATCTGAGTGCAATCAGAGTTTATATGTTGCCATTGAATAGCGATCGCTTCCCCAGTCCGGCAACCAGTCCAGAATAAGAACTTAACAAAGGGCGCATAGTTCGGTCGGGTATCCTCAAATGCTTTGATAATGATATTCATTTCTACCCTACTAAATGGGTCGATGGCATCTGAATCATGTTTAGGTAGCTTGATGTCTTCTGACATCCCGGCGAATGGGTTATCCTTTGCCAGACCTGACCCCATAGCCCATTTACAACAGGCGGCTAAATAGGTCAGTACTCTCTTAGCTGCATTGGGTGTTAACTGAGATAATAAATAATCTCTGATGGCGATCGCCTGACCCAAGTCTTTAGTAGGTAGTGCCTTGATATGATTTGTATACTTTCTGGCATAATCGCGCCTATAAGTAGTAGAGGCTAACTGCGGTTTCATATAAGCGCAGTATTGCTCCCATAACCCCATGATGTCTGTCTGCGGTGTATTGGGCTTAACTATGGATAACTGGGGTTTTCTGTAGCTCTCTAGTTTCTCTTTATAGCGCTCAAGTGTCGGGTCTAGTTGTCCTGTGATTATTTCTTCCTCTATCCAGTTGGCTACTGAGTCTACTCGGCGGCGATTAAGCTCAGTGGCATCTAAACCAGTACTGATGATTACCTGTTTACCCAGAGGTGTTATAGACCTCGGCAATCTCAGCCTAAACTTACCCCGGAACTCTTCAACCCCTACATTACCCCTAGCTGTCCTAGCTGGCTTGGCTGTCCCCATTTGAATATCACTAACCTCTACTGTCCCCTGATGATATTCAAAATGATATTCAAAGTCAAGGGCGGTTGGTTGGATTATGGGACATAGAAGCGCTTTAGGTGCCAAAGGGTGCGAAGCTACCGGTCTGCAAAACCTCCACCCCCGGTTCAAATCCAGGTGCCGCCTTTTAAGAAAATACGTTAATTCTAACCCTTGTACAGCAAGGGTTTTATTGTTTTCTTTCACAGGAATACAGTAACCCAAAACTATCAAGTGGGGTAAAACTGGGGTAATTTGCAAGTATCATAATATGCCAGATTATGCGAAAATACATCTTTAGAGCTTGTTCCAAACCCTTCTTTACAAATCGCTGTCTTACCCTTTCAATTGTTGAGGTACTGATGTCTATGGTCGAAGCGTAGGCGTAGCCCACCGTAGGCATCGCTTGATCTATCCAACCCCCTGACTCTCGGTTAGTATCTGCCAGCAGTAACACACGCGCATGATTTATTTTATACGCAGAAGTTTTACCTGTAGTTGTCAATTTATCTAAATATGCTCTCTCTTGAGATGTTAGAGAGACAATGTATTTTTTCTTCGGCATCAGATATGCGCATTGCTTTGAGTATTTACAGATCACACTGTCCGCGTATCCCTCAATTTAAAATTTACAGACTACTAGGTCGCCACGATCGCCTTTTAGAAGCGATTCGCTGGTTAGAAACCGAACCCTCTATATTGGGGATGAGCGCTCAGATCATGGCTGTTGCCCGTAAATAGGCGGTAAAGTAGAGCGATCGCCACTAACTAAAAGCGCTTGTTGTTTTGCCAGTACTTGTTCGCGTAATAAGAGTAATTGTCTATCTCTAATGCCTTCTGCGATTAATCCTTCAACTGTTTTCATCAGATAATCAGCGCCGGAACCCAATTTTCCTGATGCGGTGGCAATGCTATTAACAGTAGTTGTGAATGGTATCTGATGAGCGTACCTGGGATGTTGGCGATTGGCAACAAAAGCGATCGCTGGAAATTCCTGCGTACCGTCAAATACCTTCACCCAACGAGCAATGTAGACACCAGCTAACATCTCTCATCGCCAAATCAGGAGTAATTCAGACGGGACATCAGCAGCAGCAATCCGATAAATAACGCCACGACAGCTACCACCGCGATCGAGTCCTAAGAGTAATCCCGGATTATCTGGAGTACCGCGACCGAGAATCATCCATGTACAGAAGCACCGATGCCAACCATAAACGATCCCAGCACGGCGCTCGACGTATGTGATTAGGGGATTCCAAATCAGCGAACCGTAGGCAAATATCCAGATATCAGAATTTGGTAGCTGTTGTTGTAGTGTTTTATGGAGCGATCGCTGTAACTCACTTTAATCCTTTGTCAACCGCCAGATGGCGAACCCAATTTCACCCGCCATCATTGTGCCGATGTTAAATAAGATGCAGCTCAAAATCATGAATGGGGCTGTGTAGTCGAATGGGTTACGAGCCGCAAAGGTGGTGATAACATCGAACACCCAAACCGCAATCACAACTAGCCCAGCGCTAGATCGCCCAACACCCACCCTCTGAGTTCTGGGTTGTCAAGAGCAAGGATTTGGCAGACTTCCCCGATTTGGTAGGTGTTTGGTACTACTTTCGTTCTTTCAATTATGCGTTGTACTACGTCTTACTTATAAGACGCTGAACTTGGACAGATACATCAGGAAAGGCTAGGGGTGAAATAGTACCTGTGGTTAATGTCAGTTCGGTTTTGTATTCCCCATTTTTTAGGTCACGAAATACTTTTAACTGCGGAGTCTTCAGGTTGACAACCCAGTATTCAACAATACCAGCCTCAGCATAAATGTCTTTTTTCTCACCTAAATCTTTGCTCAGGGTGGCTTTGGAAAATTCAATAACCCAAAAGATGTCTTCTGGGTAAGGATGGTGTTCTAAGTAGACCTCACCTAAAGGTTTGACAATCGCAACATCGGGAGCAGGTTCTGAATCGTTGGGTAAGGTAATCGGTTTGGCATCGCGGATTTTTACCCGTTCACCAAGCAGTGTGCGAAGATAATCAGCTGCTTCTGTGTTGTAGTAGGCGTGAGGTTCTCGTTCTGGGGGCATAACAATCAGGTCGCCGCGCAATAGTTCAATGGACTGGTCGTCAAAGATACCTGCCTCTATTGCTTGGTGATAACGTTTAATTGTCCATTTATAGGTAGTTACGGTCATAACCATTATTTAGCTTTTTTTCTACCAATTAGACATTCTTGTTTACTTTGATTTTAGAATGACGCATTTGCTAACGATGCAATGCTACTCAAACGTCCGCTTTTTGTCAAAGATGGAACAGCAGTCCTAGTAGGCTTCAGGGATGAGGGAGTAGTTCGAGAAAAATTAGATTTAGCGTAAACCTCTTGCCTCAAAGCCAAATCTATCATCAACTCCATATTCCCGCTCAATCAAAACCAACAGCTTCTCTTCCACAGCCGTTAAATAAGGCCGATTCAGCTTCCCCAACGACTGCAACAGACTTTTGAGTGTCTCCTCAAGTGAATCGGAATACACCCGACTGATGCGATCGCAAATTACCTGCATCTGCTCACACTCGGCAGGCAGGTAGTTGAAGGACTTCAGATGTTGCAACCCAACTGTGTACTCCCTATCCCAAGTTCTGACGGTGCAGCTAAATGCGTAATTCCATCAACGCCTTACCAGCCTCAAAAACTGCTCTCTCCACACGGCGCTCTAGGTGAAGGCGGTCGCGCTGTTCTTCTTCTGTCAACTCTGGAATTTCGACAGCAGTAATGTTAATTGTTGCTGTAGCTGGGTTTTCTTCAAAGTCTTGGTCATCTGGTGGCGTGTCGTCACTAGATGCAGCAGAAGTAGTTTTTTTGCGCTTAGAGGATGGTTTATTCACAGTAAACCAAAAAGTTTTTCCCAAAGAGCGATCGCATGGCATTATTATCCGGCTATTTGTCACCTTCACAGGGCTAGTGTGAACTATCAGCCTGACAACCAGACCTAAAAGCAATCCAGCATTAGATAATTTGAACAAAATCGGCTGGATAATGGGGGCGATCGCACTCAATTTTGCTTTGATGAATAACCCAATGATCAATGGGCTGACCATCATTAACAATAAGGGTTTGGCAATATCCCAGGAGTTAATTTGCACACCTTCCACCACTAAGGGCAGTACACATCGGCATATAAAAAATTGTGCCCAGCATTAGCAACATCATTAATCCCACCGAGAAAGCTATATTGCCTTTCACTATGTGGGCAAGTTTAGGTAGTGCTGGAGGACCTGATGCTACTGCCATGATCAGTAAGCCATCTCTTAATGGTTCGCTTAAATGTACTACTTGTAGTAACAAATATACAAAAAGCGGCACTAGCACAAAATTTGTTAGCAGGGATGATATGACTAAGCGGAGGTTGCGGAGTGGTTCCCAAATCTGACTTTTCCGGTTAAGTCTCGAAAAGCTTACTGGAAAAGGATTTAAGAAACAGCACAGCAAATACGGTACAGTAATTGAAATCGGGTGCTAAAGGTAACAAGCAATGCTGGACTGGTGGGAGAAAAATTTTGCAACCTTAGAACTAGGCGATCGCTCCTCCACAAAACTGGAATTATCAGACCCCATTTTGAACGTTCCTCCTAAAATCATCGCCATACCTTGGGGACAGGGATTGACTGTGGCTGCCAATGCGGTTGTATTGATGAATAAGAGTGCGATCGCTATTCCCTGAATGAATATTAGTGTGAGAAAGTAATGTTTTTTTCCATACCTAATATTCTCACTTTTGCTATTTCTAATTGAATGCCTGTAGTTCATCAATAAGATTCAACTTTTCTTAAAACTGATATTATTTTGGATTTTAGATGAACAATCCTGCTTTTCTTCGTAGTTTTCGTTAATCTATTTTTCGCATTAGTGAATACATGAGCATCTGAAAACTAGAACAACTAGCCACACACGAAATACCCACCTCTACACACAGCGTCGTATTCTCTGTTTGAGACTGTGGATAAAACGGTGATGCGGTTGCGAAAAACAACTTCACGAATCTTGAATGGTTCAAATAGATGTGCCATTAATATTGATTCCTTCTCTTGCTAAGTAAAAGAAATTGAGGACAGATTTGCAGCATGAACTCGATTTTGCATTAAACGGCTGGAGATTTTCTCTTCCGTACACTGAAATGAGCGATAAACGCCACAGCCAACAAAAAGAATCCCAGAGCACAAACGCCTGATTATGTCTAGCTATTTATTTAGTTACACTAATAATTAGGTATGCATATTTTCATAAAGACTGTATACTATTTTTAAGTACATTAAATCGACCGATAAACTGTAGTATATCATCTAACTGACGTAGATACCTGCCAGTCAATTATTTAAGTGCACTAATCAGAAAACAGAATGGTTGCTTTCATCCATAGTGGGCGATCGCTCATGAACAGCTTCTGTTTTATTGCTTTAGTTTGAGTTGTGCAATCTCCAATAGTCTGCATGTCACGATTATTACAAGGAAAAGATTTCATGAGCAACATCCAACTATACTTCGCCAAAGCCTCTACCTTCTCTCAACGTACTCGCGTCGTCTTACTAGAAAAAGGTATTGACTTCACCTCGATAGAAATTGACTTACAAAATAAACCAGATGGGTACACGCAGATTTCGCGCTATGGTAAAGTTCCAGCTATCAAACATGGGGATGTTGAAATTTATGAGTCCGCTATTATTAATGAATATCTAGATGAAGTTTTTCCAGAACCACCTTTGTTACCCCGCGATCCCGCAGCTAAAGCGATCGCTCGGATTTGGATAGACTACGCCAATACTCGCCTTGTCCCAGCTTTTAACAAATTTCTGCGCGGTAAAGATAGCACCGAACAGGAACAAGGACGAAAAGAGTTCACAGAAGCACTTCTATATATTGAACAAGAAGGATTAGGCAAAGGTGATTACTTGTTAGGAGATCAGTTTAGCCTAGTTGATATCAGCTTCTATCCTTGGTTTGAACGTTTACCACTCTTAGAACACTTCCGTAAATTCACACTACCAGCAGAAACGCCTCGGTTGCAGACATGGTGGAATCTGGTAGGCGATCGCTCCTCAATTCAAGCGGTAGAAAATCCTGTGGACTTCTATTTGCAAAGATTCGCCAAAGTTCTCGGTGAACCTATTCCCGTTGGTGCAGCACAAAAATAGGACACAAAGGTATGGTGATGGGAGTGAAACCTTAACTGTTGAGTATTGACCAAATAATTAACCAAAATCCAAAAAGGGATGACCTATGAGCTTAAATAACCAAGTTCTAGACAGAGCGATTTCCCAAGAACTGCCATCCGTAGAGGCTAACCTCAGTTACCTGATTCCAATGGCAGAAAAACCTGTTAACTATACTTATGAACCACCAGCGGGGATTCCCCGCACGAATGCAACTTATCAGACGCACAAACTGCCAATTTACAATGCTCGCTCCATCTCAGATAACATCTCGTTAGATAGAGAAGGATTCGCTTTTACTGGACATAATACTAATGTCCGCGACTTTTACGATGAAGACAAAGTACGCCGCGTCTACTATCCAGAAGGCGAGCAATTGTTAAAAGAGGTGACGGGAGCAACAAAGGTAGTGATATTCGATCACACCCTTCGTAATGCTGGTAATTCCAAGCCAGGTGAGAATAATATTAAGGAACCTGCCAAGCGTGTACACAACGACTTCACTGCCAAATCAAGCTATACTCGCGCCCGTTTGGAATTAGCAGCGCGAGGCATAGATGATATTGATGCGCTACTAAAACAACGATTTGCCATCATCAATGTCTGGCGAGCGATCGCAACACCAATCCTAGAATCACCCTTAGCACTGTGTGACGCGCAAAGTATCGCACCCACAGACATTGTAGCTGGCGATTTTGTGTACCGCGATCGGGTTGGTGAGACATACGGAGTCACGTATAACTCCAAACATAAATGGTTCTACTTCCCACAAATGCACAGAGACGAAGCACTGTTTATCAAATGTTTTGACTCCGCAGAAGACGGACACGCCCGTTTTGCCGCCCATACAGCCTTTGAAGACCCCACCAGCCCAGCCAACGCTCCCCCACGAGAAAGCATCGAACTACGAGCATTCGTCTTTTACCCCGCATAGATCGCAAAAACTTCTCTCAAACTCCTACTTTCTGCGCCTCTGCGTAAAACAAATTAATTAACCCTTGAAGACATAAATATCATGGCTTCCCAACACTTTGACATCAAACCAATCGCTGGACGTATCGGTGCAAAAATCATTGGTGTTGACTTGAGCACTAACCTCAGCAATGAAATCATCAGCGATATCCGTAAAGCTTTAGTCAAACTACAAAGTCATCTTCTTCCGAGAGCAGAACCTTGACGCTCAAGGACAAGTAGCCATTGATTTACCACAAGAAATTTTAGAGCATCGGGCTGTTTTCACCTCAACTTTATACGAAACCCTGCATCCAGTTGTCCGCGTCCATCCTGAATCCGGTGAACGTGGATTATTTATCGGTGGTTTCGTGCGCCGTCTCCGTGGTCTATCACAAAATGAATCCGATCATATCCAAAAAGGAGAATTATAACAACTACTAATGCTGGAAAAAATTAGCTAATTGTCAGCAGTGACAAGAGCGATCGCAAAGCCATCATACCCTTTGTTACCTACAGTCTGGATTGCCGTAGCACTTACACGCGCTTGGGCACTGAGCAATTCGTTAAAACGACGCACTCCCTGAACATTAGGATCATCGCTGTTCACCTCAATTACAGCTCCGTTACGAACAACGTTATCGGCAATAATTAGGCTACCCTGGCAAGAAAGCTTTAACGCCCACGCAAAATATTCTGGGTTGCTTGGCTTGTCTGCGTCAATAAAAATCAAATCAAATGGATTGTATTCCTCGTTAGCTAATTGCGGCAGTGTATCTATTGCCCGGCCGACACGCACCTCGACAAGATGAGCCAGTCCAGCGCGGGCAATATTATCGCGGGCAACTTCGGCGTGCTGGGGATTTGACTCTAGGGTGATCAAATGACCATCAGCAGGCAATGCTCTAGCTAACCAAATTGTACTGTAGCCGCCTAAAGTGCCAATCTCCAGAATAGTCCGCGCTTTATGGATTAAGGCTAATAGCATGAGCAGTTTACCTTGGTTTGGCGAAACATTATGTGGTGGTAAACCAGCCGCATCACTAGCCTGAAGAGCAGCATCTAATACAGGATCAGAAGGTATAAGCAAATCAGTGATGTAACGATCAACTTCTGTCCATAGTTCTTGAGTCATCAAAATAGCTTGCTTCCAAGGAATGATGTATGGTAAGTTTCTATTTAGAGTAATAACGGTAATGGCATCAGTTTACCGTAGCTTGTCTCATAACTCAATCACTAAAATCAGCGTATTAATCAAAAGCTGAATACAGTTAACAATCAAGCTTTCCATGCAAATTCAAACAGTTGGTATTTTAAGCCCAGGTGACATGGGACAGGCGATCGCATCTGTTCTCAATCAAAATGGATTGAAGACAATTGCCGCCCTGGACGATCGCAGTCCCAGAACTCGGCAATTAGCCGCCGCAGCCAATATCCAAGATGTGGGTTCTCTCACACAACTACTAATTGAATCTGATGTGGTGTTATCAGTGCTAGTCCCCGCCGCCGCAATAGAAGCAGCGAATCTTGTAGCTGAGGTAATAGGCAATGTGGGGAAACAGATTCTGTACGTTGATTGCAATGCAGTTGCACCCCAAAAAGTAAAACGTATTGCCCAAGTCATCGAATCAGTGGGAGTCACATTCGTAGATGCCTCAATTATTGGCCCACCTCCCAGAGTTCCTGGTCGTACCCGGATCTATGCGTCAGGAAAACAGGCCGTTGAATTTCAACAACTGCGGAATTATGGCTTGGATATACGAGTAATTGGCGATGAAATTGGTCAGGCTTCTGGATTGAAGATGTCTTACGCCGCCTTGACAAAAGGACTGACAGCGATTGGTACAGAATTACTGATCGCCGCCCATCGCTTAGGCTTGGATGAGCAACTCTGGGAAGAAGTATCTAGCAGCCAACCGGAACTTGCTGCTATACTCACCCGTTCCATTCCATCCATGACACCAAAAGCACATCGTTGGATAGGGGAAATGGAAGAGATTGCCGAAAGCTTTCAGGAGGTAGGTCTGACTGAGCGCATTTTTTACGGAGCAGCTGATATTTACCGCTTAGTAAAGGATACATCTTTGGGTAAAGAAACACCAGAACAGTCTAAGAGCGATCGCCCCTTGAGAGAAATTATTAATGCTCTTTCCGACGAAACTGCATCAAAATAAAGCTTATAACTCGATTCAGATTTGACAAAATGAGTGAAATTCGTGCTTTTGCTGTTGACCCTAATAAATCTGATTCAGCGAATTTTTTGTAAGTTATGGACAAAATTAAATTAGTTATTTTTGATTGTGATGGTGTTCTAATAGATAGTAAACACATCGCAAAGATTATTTAGTTGGAAATGCTCAACTAAACAGGAATATTTTAGACTTTAGAAGATATCATTGATATTTTTGTTTACATATCAAGCATGATATTTAATCGCTATTAATGTTGCATAAACAATCAAATTATAATTTTGAGGAGAATTTTGTATAAGCTTATATCTACAACTATCAGGTAAAACAGCAATTGTTACAGAAGGAAAAACCGCTGCGATCGCATTTTTATTTTTCTTTCTTTTGCCTTTTAACTTTTTACTTTTGGCTTGTTTACTAAAAGCAGGGCAATTGATTGAAGTTTCTGAAGCTACTAAGCTTGGTCAAGCTGCGTAGTTCGATCGTGTAACGTAAAAGTAGTATTTAATGAAGTAGCTATTTGTGTAAAAACCTCCCTTGCTGGTGAAGCATATTCGCTTATCGCAATCGGATTTTCAGTCTCACTACCGCTACAAATGCGGGGATCGATAGGAATTTGTCCCAACAGAGGCGCTTGTAATTCTGCGGCCAGTTGTTCGCCGCCACCACTACCAAAAATTGGTGTGTGTGAACCACAATCACCGCAAATTAAATAACTCATATTTTCAATGATGCCAAGGACAGGAACACCCACTTGGCGAAACATATATATATTACGTCGTACATCTGCAACAGCCACTTGTTGAGGAGTTGTCACTAAAATAACTCCACAAATTGGGCTTTCTTGAATAATTGTAATTTGAGCATCACCTGTACCGGGAGGTAAATCTTCAATTCACTTAACCCAAGACGAATTTTCTATCTGTTTGAATCTTTTTAATTGCACGTTGCGCTTGGATAGACACTTCTTTGTCCGGGTCATCTAAGGCTTGTTGTAGGGGGTTAATAACGTCGGGATGAGCTAAATTCCCAAGAGCAATTACTGCTTCTTTGCGAACATCTGCATATTCATCTGTTAATGCTTGAATTAATTTCGGCATAACTTGAATATCTGGGATTTTTTGCAAAGCTTGTGCTGCTGATTTACGTACTTGCCAATGTTCATCACCTAAAGCTATTTCTAATGCTGAAATTGCTTGTTGATTTTCATGAATAGCTAGAGATTTGGCTGCATTACGGCGAACTTGCCAATCTCTATCATTTGTAAGTGCTTGAGCAAGTATTGTAATTACTTGTGTATCTTGTAAATGTCCTAAAGTTAAAGCAGTAGCACGACGAACAAGTGTTGATTCATCAAATATTAAATCCAAAGCTTGTGGACATTTTTCTAGTTGATTGATATATCGTAGTGTGGTAATTGCCGCTTCTCTTAACTCAGGATTATTTAATTTTAAAAATGGTAAGATATAGGGTAAAGATTGAATGTCATGGATTTTTCGCAATAGGAATAAGATATTTAGTTGGATATTTATATCATCACTCTGAAGTTTATCTAGTAACAGTAGTAAATCATCCTGGGTAACTAACTCGTTTAAAGCTGATGCAGCTTCAGTGCGAATATCTACATCTGCGGAACTGAGACATTCAAGTAAAGCAGGAATAGCTGAAGAATTAGCAATCTCCCAAAGGGCAGATATAGCTATTTTTTGAACAGCAATCTGTTCATCTTGTAAAGCGATGATTAGTGCGTCTACTGTTTCTTCTTCGCCGAGATGTTGTAAAGTTTTGACGGCTAATAAGCGCTCATTTACGTCAGGCGATCGCAGCATTTTTAGCCAATCTTTGAGGTCATCGCTCATTATTTTTACCACAGAGTCACAGAGAATCTTTAACGTAATAAAAAGGGAATTTGTACTGTAATTGCATTAGTGGGACATTCTTTTTCACAGGGGAGACAAAACCAACACTCATCATATTTCATATAAGCTTTCCCTGTCTCTGGATTTTTTGCTAATACATCAAGGGGACAAACTTCAATACAAGCTGTGCATTTTTCTAAACATTTCGATTCATCAACGATAACAGGAACATCTATTCTTTGATTGATTAAAGCCATAAAATTTCTCCTTGATTTTATAACTAAACTTTTAAACGATAAACTAAATGGGGTAAATTTGCATGTATAATTTCACGCTCATATTTAAATCCCAACTTTTCCATAACCCTTTGTGAAGCTTGATTCGTCGTTAGAGTAAAACAAACTATCTCTGGCAATCTCAGTAGTTCAAAACCAATTTTCAATATTTTTTCACCCATTTCTGTCGCTAACCCTTTAGCCCAAAATTTAGCTATTAGAGCATAAGTTAATTCTACTTCATCGTTACCTTCTACTTCAGTATTCCGAAGACCAGCACGACCAACAAATTGATTGTTAATTTTGTCTCGAAACACCCATAATCCGAATCCATAATGCTGCCAATGATTCAAATTATTGAGAATAAAAAGCCGTGTTTCTTCATCAGAGCGAACACCGCCCAAGGTTGCCATAACTTGCGCATCTTGATGCATACAATGAAGTTCATTCAAATGTTTAAATCGCAGACGTTCAGCAAACAGACGCTGAGTAGTAAATGTATTAATTAACTGCATATTCTTCACTAAATCAATTTTTTATAAAATGTCACCGACTGTTTGATATTGGTATAACCAATTTTTTCATAAAACGAGTGAGCTTCTTGACGTTTGATATTAGAACGTAACAGAACACCCTCACATCCAACCAGAGAAGCCCACTGTTCAATTTGCTGCATCAAAAAACGTCCAATTCCACTATGACGATAATCTTTATCTACAACTAATCCCAAAAGAATTGCTGGAGTCGGAATAACTATTGAGTCACAAATATGAGCGTGTGCCCAACCAATTACATATTCATCTTCTAAAGTGGCAACATACACAATATGAGCATTGTTCTTTTTAATTTTAGTAAGGCGCTGTTCTATTTGTTGATTTGTCACATAATATTCAAGTTGTTCGCAAAGACTAGTAATTCTTTGCACATCTTTAATCTCAGCTTGTCTAATTTTAATTTTCTCATCTACAATAACTTTATTTGTCATAATTTAATTTTAAATTACAATTATTTAGTTATCCAGCGTTGCACGGATAAAACGATAGCCTATATCAATCTCTGCTAAATTGTGAATATCACCATATTTTTTCGTCCATTCCCCACTACTTAAATCTGCTGTAAGTAACTGTACTCCTTGCTCAATTAAATCTTGATTCGCTAATGCAAAAGATGATATTCCCGCGCGTACTTCTGCTTGAAGATATAACTCTGGTCGTCTCCAAGCTGCTGCTGCGAATAAATCAGACAAATCGTATGGTAACAAAAGGGGTATGGCTTCAACACGCCTTTTAGTATTCCTCTGAATTAAATAAATCTGTTCGTTAAGTGGTAAAAATCGTAAAGCATCTTCCCATAAAAATGGAAAATAATCATAAAGCCATATCTTCTTAGCTAATCTAATATCAAAAGTTAGCAAAATTATTGCTCCATCTCTAATAATTCTGTGCATTTCTTGAAACGCTTTTTCGAGATGAGAAAAGTGATGAATTGCCAGGATACTTACAACAGCATCAACAGACTGATCTGGTAGAGGTAAATTTTCTGCATAGCCAGTAAACCACTTAATTTGCCGATGTTGTAATGCTTGTTTTTGCATTACCAAAGAAGGTTCAATAGCATTCACAAAAAAACCTTGGTTAGCTAGTGCTAAACTGTAACCACCAGTACCAGCACCAATATCAGCAATCAGACTACCTTTTGGTAAATTGAGTAAATCAATTAATTGATTGACGATGCGAATATCAGGAACGCGAGTTTTGGAATATTGTTGACCAATTGAATTATAGATAGACATATTTATAATACAATTCCTCAAAATAATTTAAACAAAACCATTTAAGGTTTAAAGCCTGTTAGTTAACCAACTCCAGCAACTTTAAGAGTTCACTTATCATAAACTTTGGTTGTGCTTCTTGTGGTAAAATTTGGTTTTTTCGGTTGTAATAGCAAAAATCAATCTTGACTTGCATTGCTCCCACATAGTCATAAGCGAGAGAATCTCCTACGTAAAGTACTTGTGCTGGTGTTAAATCTAATCTAAATAACACATGATTAAATATTTTAGGAGATGGTTTAGCAAAACCAATTGCTTCAGAAACTATAACTTCCTCAAAAAAATGCTCAATTCCCGCAGCTTGCATTCTCGGTACTTGTGCTGATACAAACCCGTTGGTGATCACAGCCAAACGATAACTACGTGCGAGAACAGTTAGTACTTCATTTACATTAGGTTCCATTACAGCAGAATGATTAAAAATATGCCAAAAACTTTGACTGAGATTGCTGATGGTGCTTTGTGCTACGCGACAATACACCTTACATTTTGCCTAAAATTTTGAAAACATCCTCTTACTTAGCTGCAACACTATACAGTCGATTTGGTAAATACTTAGCGAACATACGTACATTTAAACTATAAGCAATATTATACTACGATAAATTGAGCAAGTTACCGTATTTTGTGATAGAATATTCACATATATAAGCTGCAAATGCAAGATATGAAAAAGTATGTCTAGGGGTAAACATCTAACTTGACACAATGATTCTTATATCTCTGAAAAAGGTAAATTTTGATACAAACCCCAGCCAATAAGTTGAGCTGGGGTTTTTCTTTTTTTACTTAGCACTGTTTCATTAAATTCAGGGAGAGGGTGCTATTCCTCTTGCACATCAACCCAGATACTGCCTTCTTCAATACGAATCGGAAACACTGGCAATGTTTTTGGTTGTGAAACCAACGAGAGTACCTTACCTACACCAGGTGGCCAGGAACACCATCCTTGTACCTCACCAGTCCGTAGGTCAAAAGCACTGCGATGGAAAGTACAAACTATTGCCCCACTTTCAGTGATTTTCCCACTTTTCAACGGTAATTTTAAGTGGGGACAGTTGTTATCTACAGCATAAAGCTGACTTTCGTGATTCAAAAGCAAAATTTTCCGGTTGCCAACTTTCACCACTTCTCGCGCACCTGGGGAAAGTGCTTCTACTGCAAGAACTTTAGTCCAACTCATTAGCTTCTCCTCTCCTAATATATCTGCTTTCAGTTTCCCGCAATTGTGACCAGTGCGATCGCCCTTGAGTACCGGATGTCTATGATGGGCTTTGTCTAAGCTGGCGATAAACTGTAACTATAAAATATTACATTAAATCCAATTTTTATACTGGAAAAAATTATTTCTGGGTAAACTAGATAAAGCACTTACTGTCTATGCCTCACAAGACTTGTAGCTAATAACAGACAATTATGAGGGATATAAAAAATGATTAAGACAAGTTACGAATTTGACCAGTCTATCCTCGCCGCCGGATCTGCATTAAAGACTAATATTTTACTAAGTTTTCGTGCTGACATAGCTAAATCTCCTCGACGTAACCTTAACCTTTCGCTTGTAATTGACCGTTCCGGCTCTATGGCAGGTGCTCCCTTGCATCACGCACTCAAAGCCGCTGAGTCTGTGGTAGATCGACTTGAGCCAGATGACATTCTCTCGGTAGTTGTTTACGACGATGAAGTGGACAGTGTTGTGCCACCCCAGTCTGTGACTAACAAAGCCGCACTGAAAAATTCCATCCGCAAGGTGAGAGCAGGCGGTATTACCAACTTATCGGGGGGATGGCTCAAAGGCTGCGAACACGTGAAAACGCGACTCGAACCGCAAAAAATCAACCGTGTTCTCCTGCTTACCGATGGTCACGCCAATATGGGCATTCAAGACCCCAAAATACTGACGGCGACATCGGGACAAAAAGCTGAAGAAGGCATTATCACAACTACGTTAGGCTTTGCTCAAGGTTTCAATGAAGACTTGCTGATTGGTATGGCAAGAGCCGCCACGGGCAACTTCTACTTCATTCAGAGCATCGACGAAGCAACTGAAGTGTTTAGTATTGAGCTAGACAGTCTCAGAGCAGTAGTGGGACAGAACCTCAAGGTGACACTTGAATTGGCTGATGGTGTCAGCCTTGTTGATACTTTAAGTCTGGCTAAAGTTAGCCAGAATGACGCCAGTCAAGGTGTCATCACCTTGGGAGAGCTTTACGAGGGCGAAGACAAACTTCTCGGTTTGAGTCTGGGGATATCAAGCGCTCAAGTTGGTGAGTTACCTGTGATGAAACTGCATTACAGCGCCGATGTTGTGCAAAATGACCGCATTCAAAGCGTGTCAGGTACTATAGATGTCGTCGCCAAAGTTGGCACTGTTGAGGAAGCAGCTTTTGCTGCTACGAGCCATATTATTCTTGAGCTGAGTCGCCTGACGATCGCTAAAGCTAAAGAGACTGCCCTTAATCTTGCTGAACATGGCAAGCATCAGGAAGCTGAACAAACCTTGCGGGCACTTGTGAAAGATTTGCGGGATAAAGGGTTGAACGAGAATTTTGAGATTGCTGAAGAGATCGATCAGCTTGAATATTTCGCCGGTCGGATCGCCCAAAAAGCTCTAGGTAACGCCGGGCGGAAAGAGATGCGGGATCAGACTTACCAGACGATGACGCGCAATCGCAGCGATCTGGTGGGTCGCGGTGTCACTACTGGCGATGAAGTGTACGCCATGCCCATTGTGAATGAAGTCGGTTCAGGTGTTGAATTGTACTGCGTTCGTGAAGGGGGTAAACTGCGGGTCAAGGTCATGTCCGAAGGCTACGATTCAACCAAGAACATCCAGTTTCCCCGCGCCATTCGTGCCGAGGGGGCACGTTATGTTGTTGAAGGACTGGAACTCGCAAATGAACGCACTTTCTATCGGGTACGTGGTAATATCACCCGTTTTGCTCAACCCGGTGAAACAGATATCTTCGTTGCCCCTAGACAATCGCATCCAACTAACACAGGTAAAGCTTCCAAAGGCCCTGCCAGTGCTGCCGATCTTCCCACAATTGACAGTGTAGGAGACAGCATTTTAGTTCAGTGTGTCAAAGATGGCAGCAAGTTACGTGCTAGGGTGGTTTCCGACGGATATGAACCGGATTGGAACATGCGTTTTCCGCGCTCGGTTCGCGAGGAGGGAATGCTTTACGTCGTTGATGAAGTCAAAACCGCACCGGATGGCAAATCTTATATTGCCTGTGGTGAAATTAAGCGATTTGTCCAACCCACTACTAACTAGGTCGGCGTAAATAATTATAGTTTGGATAAGGCAGGGGGCAGGGAGCAAGGGAAAAGAATTTTCCCCTCTACCCCCGCCCCTCTGACTCTTTTCAATGCCCAATACCCCAATCCTTAAAAGAAGCCAAGTAAATATGCCTTAGCTGACTGAGACTGTCAGGATCAGAGAGTAAAGAGTAAAAGGCAATCTATTTTGACTTTTAACTTTCTCCTTTTGTTCAACTTCCACAACGGGAGGTTTAATCTTGACTAAATTGAAAGTTGGTATCAATGGCTTCGGTCGAATCGGGCGACTTGTACTTCGCGCTGGCATCGATAATCCCAACATTGAGTTTGTGGGCATTAACGACCTAGTACCACCAGATAACCTCGCTTATCTATTAAAGTACGATTCAACCCACGGTCAATTAAAGCACAAGGTTGAAGCCAAGGAAGACGGCATCCTGATTGACGGACATTTCATTCCTTGTGTGTCAGTGAGGAATCCAGCAGAATTACCTTGGGGAAAATTAGGTGCAGATTATGTCGTGGAAGCTACCGGACTCTTCACTGACTACGAAGGAGCTGCAAACCACCTGAAAGCAGGTGCAAAGCGAGTGGTAATTTCTGCTCCCACCAAAGATCCAGATAGAGTTACTACCCTGTTAATGGGTGTCAATCATCACCTATTTGACCCTGGCAAGGATATCATTGTCTCCAATGCTAGCTGCACTACAAACTGTCTAGCTCCCATAGCTAAGGTGATTAATGATAATTTTGGGGTGACTGAAGGGTTAATGACCACAGTCCATGCCATGACTGCCACTCAGCCAACTGTAGACGGCCCCAGCAAGAAAGACTGGCGGGGTGGTCGAGGTGCATCCCAAAATATTATTCCCTCCTCGACAGGCGCAGCGAAAGCCGTAGCACTGGTTTTACCAGAATTGAAGGGCAGGTTAACTGGGATGGCATTACGAGTTCCAACTCCCGATGTCTCTGTAGTTGATTTAACTTTCAAAACAGCCAAAGCCACCAGTTATCAGGAAATCTGTGCCGCCATGAAGGAGGCTGCCGCAGGTTCACTAACGGGTATTCTAGGCTACACAGAAGAAGAAGTAGTTTCCACAGATTTTCAAGGTGATACTCATTCCAGCATCTTCGACGCAGGTGCTGGGATTGAGTTGAATTCCAACTTCTTCAAGGTAATTGCTTGGTATGACAACGAGTGGGGCTACTCAAATCGTGTGATTGACCTGATGTTGTCTATGTCACAAAAGGAAAAACTTGCCCCGACAGCGGCTGTGGTTTGATTAGTCATTAGTCATTAGCTTTTGACTGCTGACTCATGACTTTTGTACAGACGCGATTAATCGCGTCTCTACTCTTGACTTTTGGGATTTGGGTCAAATGGTAAATACTCCGAAAACAAAAGGTAATCTAGTATTTTTATTTAGCAAACCAGTGATATGAAGCACGTGTGAATTTGGATGTTTTGGGCGATCGCTCAAAGCATCCAAATTTGCAAGTTACTCCTCAACCCCCAATCCCTATGCGTCGAACCAAAATCATTTGTACTGTTGGGCCGGCTACATCTGCACTTGAAAGGCTGCAAGCCTTAGTAGAAGCTGGAATGAACGTGGCACGGCTGAATTTCTCCCACGGAGCTTATGAATTCCACGCCCAAACGGCTCACTATCTCAGGCAGATTAGTACTGAGCAGCAAAAGCCGATCGCAATTATGCAAGACCTATGTGGCCCCAAAATTCGCTTGGGAACTTTACCACCGGAAGGCTTAAATTTAGAAGCTGGTACTGAAGTTACCTTTGTTTTGCAAGAAAAGGGTGAGAGTATCGACGAACTCCCCCTACCATTGCCGACTTTGTTCGCAATGGTGCGACCAGGTGAACCGATTTTGATTAATGATGGTCGCGTCAAATTGATAGTTACCGATCGCGATGCCGATCGCATTCGGGCCCAAGTGAAAAATGGCGGCTTAATTTCTACGCACAAGGGAGTAAACCTGCCCCAAACTCCTTTACCTGTAAGTTCGATCACCGAAAAAGACTTGCTGGATTTGCGTTTTGGGATTCAGTTGGGTGTAGACTGGGTAGCGGTGTCCTTCGTGCGATCGCCACAAGACTTAGAACCCGCCAAGCGCATGATTGAAGCCGCTGGCGCTTCGATTCGCTTAATTGCCAAAATTGAAAGAGCAGAGGCAGTAGAAAACTTTGACTCCATTCTGAAAGTTGCCGACGCGATTATGATTGCCCGTGGCGATTTAGGGGTGGAAGTGCCAATTCATGAAGTACCCCTAATTCAAAAAGATATTATTCGCCGTTGCAATCGTGCTGGCAAGCCGGTGATTACAGCTACCCAAATGCTAGAGTCGATGATTAGCGCCCCCGATCCCACCCGCGCTGAAGCAACCGATGTTGCTAACTCTATCTTGGATGGAACAGACGCGGTAATGCTTTCTGGTGAAACAGCTGTCGGACAATATCCCATCGCCGCCGTCCAGATGATGCACAACATCGCCGTGCGGACAGAACAAGCTCTAGATGAGGGTAGCAAACATGCTTGGTGTCATGAAGCGGGCAGTCTTAGCGTTACCGAATCTGTGGCAGAATCCGTCTGTCGCATCGCCTATGAAACAGGCTCACGGGCAATTCTTTGTAACACTTCATCAGGAAGTACGGCGAGAATGGTGTCTAAATATCGGCCTACTTCTCCGATTATTGCCCTAACCTCCGACATCACCGCTTATCGCCAGCTAGCACTTTCTTGGGGTGTGGAGGCTTTGCTCATCCCACCAGTCCACAATGCTGAGGAGATGTTTACCAATGTGGTAAACACAGTTGTAGACATGGGTCTAGCGAATAAGGGCGATAAAGTGGTAATTACCTCTGGTGTTCCAATTGGTAAATCAGGAACAACTAGTTTAATCAAAGTGCATTCCATTGGACAGCCAATTTCAGCATAACCCACCTAGAATAGGGCTGTGGCTGTGAATAGTAAGCATTGGGCAATGATTCCGAAAAATTGCCAGAATCAGAATTGAAGGAATAGTCAAGAGTTTAAACAGCTGGGGAATTAAGTAAATCCTGTAACATTCATCACGGAGTATTTTATGTCCAAGAGTTTACTGGAACAATTGCGGAAAATGACTGTCGTGGTTGCGGATACGGGGGATATCCAGGCAATTGAAAAGTTCAAACCTCAAGATGCCACCACCAATCCTTCTCTGATTACTGCTGCGGCGCAGATGCCAGAATATCAGGAAGTTGTCGATCAAACTTTACTCCAGGCAAAGAAAGATGCTGGAGCTAAAGCTACCGAAACAGAGATAGTTTCTCTAGCTTTTGACCGTCTAGCAGTTGCCTTTGGATTAAAGATTTTACAAATTATTCCCGGTCGCGTGTCTACGGAAGTGGATGCTCGCTTGTCCTACGATACTGAAGCTACCCTGACTAAGGCACGGGAATTAATTGCCCAGTATAAAGCTGCCGGGATTGGCCGCGATCGCGTTTTAATTAAAATTGCCAGCACCTGGGAAGGCATTCGGGCAGCAGAAATCCTGCAAAAAGAAGGTATTCACTGTAACCTTACCTTGTTGTTTGGTCTTCACCAAGCGATCGCCTGTGCAGATGCTGGTGTTACCCTAATTTCTCCCTTCGTCGGTCGGATTCTCGACTGGCACAAAAAAGATACTGGACGGGATAGCTACCCAGCAGATGAAGATCCAGGAGTTTTGTCTGTCACCAAAATCTACAACTACTACAAGAAATTTGGCTATAAAACCGAAGTTATGGGAGCTAGTTTCCGTAACCTTGGTGAAATTACTGAACTTGCTGGTAGTGATTTATTGACAATTTCCCCGTCACTTTTGGGTGAATTACAGGCAACCATTGGAGAACTGCCACGCAAACTCGACCCTGCAAAGGTAGCAAACTTGGAAATCGAAAAGATATCCATTGACAAAGCCAGCTATGACAAGATGCACGCTGCTGACCGCATGGCAACTGACAAACTAGACGAAGGTATTAAAGGTTTCACCAAGGCACTAGAAGACCTTGAGAAACTTTTGGCAGACCGACTCGTTCGCCTGGAAGGAGAGGTAGTGGCAACCCATTAGGGACTTGCAATTAAAAAACATCCAAAGTAGTGTGCGTTACGGCTTGAGCCGTAACGCACTTCAAATATCATGTCTGGGTAATTAGTTATGATTGCCATAGTCATTTCACCCCACACGCCAGTTGCTCATGGAGGAAACCCCGACAAGTAACAGCAATGCTTTGTCTACGTAGGCGTAGCCCGTCGTAGACATTGCACCAAAAATTTACACTGCGGACATGATATGACTCTTTTAATCTTCGTGGTCATCGAACGGATCGTTCAATTCCTTGCTAGGAGGACCAAAGGAGGTATAAATAGAAACTCCAGTGATGGCAATCACCACGGCAGCCATAGAAATGCTAAGAACTATTGCGGGTTCCATAATTGAGAGATAGATGATGAGTGCTATTCTTATAGAATATTACAGAAGATTAAAAAAAGCTTTGGCAAGTAATCTTAGGTGAACTATGGCACAAAGGACTAGGTTGGGAGATATCCTGAAACCACTGAACTCTGAGTATGGGAAAGTGGCTCCAGGTTGGGGTACTACCCCTGTAATGGCTGTTTTTATAGCGCTATTTTTCGTGTTTCTGCTGATTATTCTGCAACTTTACAATAAATCACTGTTGGTTCAGGATGTATTTGTCGATTGGCGGAGTTTAGGACGGTAACGCATATCACAGCGAGCGAGTTTGGATAACAAGTTAAGTTACGCCCGGTTCTTCCGGGTTTTTTTGTGAGTTGTAATTTGCTACTGAACAATAACTCAGCAGGTGTAAGTTGGGGAGCCACTGCGTTGGGCGGGTTTCCCGACTTGAAGCAAGTGGCGTTTGAGGAACGAAACCCAACAAACTCTTGAGAATGTTGGGTTTCACTTCCCTACGGGACGCTGTTCGCATTCGTTCAACCCAACCTACATTTATTTTTTTCTCCCCAGAGTGACACAAGCGGGGTAGAAGCGATCGCAAAACGACAGGTTACAATCTCTTTAGATATACCTTCTCCAGTAATGATGATTGAGGTCGTCTGTTTGTCCCCTTGTCCTTTTTTGTCCAGAACACAGCAAGTATTTGGTTCAGGACTTACGCAAAATGACGTGAAAGCTTTGATTTCCTGTAAGGCAATTCATGAATTGCCCCTACATTTCGTATTTGATGCGTCAGTCCTATTGTTAAAGAGTTTAGATTTGCTTAAGCTAAACTACTATCGCAAATTTACTGGCTTGTATTAAGTAGTACGTTTTAATTGTTGAAAAATTGCCGAAAATTCATAAGTTTACTTTAGGCGACAGGATAATCAATCAACTGTACGATTTATTAGAGGGATTAATTCAAGCCAAATATGCTAAAGATGAACTTATTCAATTAGAATCTCAGAATACTCAACTAGATATTTTGCGCTATAAAACACGAATGCTGCTCGACTTCAATTTGATGTCATTAAGTACTTAGTTTACTCAAACTCAGGTGGCCACAGTTCTTTTATTGTTAATTCCCAACCTGGAAGTAATTCTGGTATTGTCAGTTTGTCGTTATCTTTTAAAACTACTGGTTCAAGGTTAGAGCGATAAACTGTTACTAAAAGTTTATCAGGGTCAATGAGAATACCCACTGTAGATCCAAGTTCTAGGAATAGTTTAATCTTTTCTTGGAGTGGTTTGAGGCGATCGCTTTTCGATTTGACCTCAACCATGAGATCGGGTACTAACTGCACAAAGTCACGTTGAGTCTTCTTGAGTCCTTCTGCTCGAACAAATGAAACATCTGGAGCGCGTAGATTTCTTTTTTCCGGGTCGCCTCCAGTTTCATCTGTTTCAATGCTGGGCAAGATAAAGCCAGCACTAGAACCAGTAACACGTCCCAGTTTGCGAGGCATGACCCATATATTCAAAAACGTCAGCAGACGAGAACCAATTTCGTCTGACTGATAATCGGATGGACCCATAACAATGATGTTTCCCTCTACTAGCTCCATCCGCCAATCAGGATTCTGTGATTGTAATTGTTCTAAGTCTTTGATTGTCAGAGACATAAGGCATAACTCGCTTGTGGGGCGATCGCTTTCTATGATAGGCGATTATTGAGTAGACTACATAATAATATGTGAGTCTATGTAGTGGTTTTAGAGTTTATCGGAGACAAAAATGAATATATTTGGTATCGGTCTGCCGGAAATGGCTGTAATTATGGTAGTAGCGCTGTTAATCTTTGGCCCAAAGAAGCTGCCAGAAATTGGTCGGAGTGTGGGCAAAACAATTCGTAGTTTCCAAGAAGCTTCCAAGGAGTTTCAAAACGAGTTTCAAAAAGAAGCGGAACAGTTAGAAGAAACTGTCAAGACTACTGCTGAATTGGAACCTAAGCAAATCCACCCTGCTAAATCTGAGCAGGATACCGCTAGTTCTTCCCAAGCTAGCTAGGATGCTGCATATCAATTGACTGTAGGCAAAATGACAGAAGCTGTTACGCAACCAGCTTTGGTGATTCCCCAGCTAATTGTCGGGTTAGGGAATCCAGAAGCTAAGTACGACCAAACACGCCATAATATCGGCTTTGCTGCTGTAGAAAGTCTCTCCGATTCTTGGCGCATTCCCTTAGCAGAAAACCGCAAATTTCAGGGTGAGTATGGCGAGGGTATCGCCCCAGGTGGAGGTAAGATTCGCTTGCTAAAGCCGTTAACTTATATGAATCGCTCAGGACAAGCAATACAAGCGGTGACAAGTTGGTATAAATTGCCGCCTGAGTCAGTGTTGGTGATTTATGACGATATGGATTTGCCCTTGGGAAAAACTCGTTTGCGTTTATCTGGTTCAGCTGGGGGACATAACGGCATGAAAAGTGCGATCGCACATCTTAGTAGCCAAAACTTTCCCCGTTTGCGAATCGGTATTGGTAAACCCAAAGATGCAGCTAATAACGATGATTCCGGTGCTATCTCCCATGTACTGGGGCGATTTTCCGCTGCCGAAAATCAGCAGATGTCTCTTGTACTTCAGTTCGTGGTTGAGTGTATTGAACTAAGCCTCAAACAGGGAGTAGAAAAGGCGATGAATGTTTGTAATAGCCGCACCATTAATAATTCTGAGTCTTAGGGCTGGATGAATACTGTCCTATCAGCTTATTAAAGAAAGCTAACCGATGTTTAAAGGCGCTTATTTTGGTTGATGGGC
Organism: Nostoc sp. 'Lobaria pulmonaria (5183) cyanobiont'; assembly: GCF_002949795.1. Classification (NCBI taxonomy): domain Bacteria; kingdom Bacillati; phylum Cyanobacteriota; class Cyanophyceae; order Nostocales; family Nostocaceae; genus Nostoc; species Nostoc sp. 'Lobaria pulmonaria (5183) cyanobiont'. Next base: position 1,240,702 of record NZ_CP026692.1, read on the forward strand.
AGCGATTTTAGCTTGCTCCATCTAACCAAGATAAAGCCTCTAACGCGCTCTAAGTATAGGAAAAGCAACTCATTTACACCCTAATTAGCAGTGCGGCAGACTTTGCTTAATGTTTGTATGAATAATGGCGCGAGCGCTATTGCCTGTTTTCGGTCATAACCTCAAGCAACGCCAATATCACACCAAATAGGTTTATTTAAAACGTCTTGTGCGTCTAGCTGCTACTGCCTTACGTTTGCGTTTTTCTATCGGTGTTTCAAAGTGTCGATGATATTTCACATCAGCTAATATCCCAGCTTTGGAAACCTGGTGTTTAAACCGACGCAAAGCTGAGTCTATTCCTTCGTTCTCTCCTAGAACCACCTGGGTCATTCTTCCCTTTTCCTCATCATCAATAGTTTCCATTCTAATATTACTCTCAACCTTAGTAAAACCCCTCTGAGCTAAAGTCATGATTAAGAGGCTATTCGTCTGGTTGAGGCGGGTTATGTGTGCTTCTGTATCGTGAAACCAGCACTTAACTAAAAGTTAATCTAAGTGCCCTAATGCACTCTCAGAAGCAATAGAGAAGATGGGGAAATTATAATGCTAAATTTTTCTAGCTGTACTTGAAACTGGGGAATAATGTAATCTTAGTTACTAAGATACATGATGAAAACAGATTTTAAAAGTTGATTCTGCCCTCATTTAGTAATTTATATCCAGTTGCTAATGCTGTAAAAGCAATTATAAAATTCCATAAGCTAGTTGGCTTTAAAATAACTCCACCGCTTAAGAAAACTAGTACTATGCCAATGCCGAGAAAAATCCATCCCAAGTTACCAGTTTCTCTTTGAAAAAAGACTAATGCAAATATACCTATCATCGTTGCCAAAACTGAAGCTGTAGCAGGTAAGCTACGGTAAAAATATGAATAGTAACCGCTAACAAATATGATGTTTTGACCAAAAAAGTATAATCCTGTGAAAAGTAGAATTAAACCTATAAGTTTGATTAACAACCTGCCCATAATATTTTGATATTTTTAATGGCTGAAGCCAATTTTTATCCGATTATAGTGGGGTTTTTAAAATTGTATAAAAATTTACCTACTCTTTAATTTTTTACGTAAATATATTTAATAAAAATCTAGGCTATTAGAAAATGCCAGTACAAGTAATGTTGATTACATCAATTAGTCCTTGCCAGCGTTTTATCAAGGTGCTTTAATAGCGATCGCATTCTGCAAAAACCTACAAAATATGTACAAAACTTGCAGCGACTCGACATCGCTGCTGGTGTTGATAAAATTACAGACTCAAAACATTAAACTCAAAGATATGACAAGCTAGTAGCATATCTTTGACACTAAAATCTCCCCAAAGCTGAATAGGAGCATACATGGAGCCAATTATTGCTATAGTTTTAGCCCTTATAGGTTATGCCTTAGGTTCTGCAAAACTGATTAATCAAGGAAATGAAGCCCTAGTCGAACGCTTGGGGCGGTATCATCGGAAACTTAAGCCTGGGCTGAACTTTATTGTTCCCTTGGTAGATCAGATTGTGATGGAAGATACTACACGAGAGCAAATTTTAGACATCAAACCTCAGAATGTGATCACCTATGATAATATTTACGTGGAAGTGGACGCTATTGTGTATTGGCGCATTAGAGATATTGAGAGAAGCTTTTACGCGATTGAGGATCTGCAAGGAGCATTGACACAGATAACCACAACCACGCTGCGAGAAATCATTGCTCAGAATACCCTAGAGCAGACCAACGTTTCCAGAGCAGAGATGGACTCAGCGATCTTAGACCAGTTGAATAGTGTAACGGCAGATTGGGGAGTTGATATACTCCGGTTAGATATTCAGAAAATTACTCTACCTGAGAGTGTCCGAAAGTCTAGGGAAGAGGAACAAGCCGCCGTCATCAAAAAACGGGCACTGATTACCGAAGCAGAAGGGGAAAAGGAAGCTGCTATAAAAAAAGCAGAAGGAACTATGGCTTCAGTGCAAATCATTTCTCAAGCTCTACGTTCCAATCCTGACAGTAGGGACATTCTGCGGTATCTTGTAGCTCAAGATTACGTAGATGCCAGCCAAAAACTTGGTGAGAGCAGTAATGCCAAAATTGTCTTTGTAGACCCAGCTAACTCAAGTGAAATGTTTCAGGAGTTGATAGCCGAGTCAGGAAATCAAGAAGGTAACGGCAAAAAATTCGAAAACGGTAATCCTTAAGAGTCATGCTGTATAGCTTGTCTCAATAGGGCATCAGCTACTAGTGAAACATCACGCATTTCTTGAACATCATGAACTCGGAGGATATCAGCGCCATTAAAAATAGCAGCACAACAAGCTGCTGCCGTTCCCCAAACTCTTGCTTTGGGATCTGGTTGGTTTAAAATGCGACCAATGAAATTTTTACGAGATGCTCCTACCAAGATAGGACAGTTGAGTGGTGCGAGCGATCGCAAGCCGCGAAAAATTTCTAAATTTTGCTCATAGTTTTTAGCAAAACCAATACCAGGATCGATAATAATTTTATCCAGGTTAATGCCTGCGGTAGTTGCTGCCTGAATTTGCCGAGCCAAAAAACTAGAAATCTCACCGAGCAAATCTTGATAATCAGTCTGTTGTTGCATTGTCTGTGGTGTTCCCCGAATGTGCATTAAAATCATCGGCACACTTAACTCTGCGACTATTGGCAACATTTCTGAGTCAAAAGTGCCGCCAGAAATATCATTAATAATATCTGCTCCAGCTGCTACAGATGCCTGGGCTACAGCAGCACGGGTTGTATCTACAGAAATCGGGACTGAAATCTCTGGTCTTAGCACGTGTAATACCGATAGTACCCGGTCAAGTTCCTCCGCTAGAGTTATTTGCTTTGCCCCTGGTCGAGTTGATTGACCGCCCACATCGATGATGTCAGCACCAGCAGCCACCAGTGCTTGCGCCTGTACTAAAGCGGCAGAGGAAGTGTTAAACTCACCCCCATCACTAAAGCTATCAGGCGTTACATTTAAAATGCCCATCAAATAAGTCCGCTGTCCCCAATCGAAATAGCGTCCTCGAATTATCAAGTTCCTTGGCATAAATCTACATTAGGCATTCCCATGCTCTGCATGGGAACGAGAAAAAAGCACATCACACTGACTGAAAATTCACAATCCGAGCGAAACTCTCAGGTTCTAGACTTGCTCCTCCCACGAGGACACCATCAATTTCTGGTTGAGCCATAATCTCATCAATATTATTCGGCTTGACTGAACCGCCATATTGAATTGATACATTCGGATTAGTCAACTGGCTGCGAATTAAGCCAATTATTCGATTAGCTTCCTCTACTTCACAAGTGTCACCAGTGCCAATCGCCCAAATCGGTTCGTAGGCAATCACCAAATTATCTTGATCGATATCTACCAAGCCTTTGTCGAGTTGGAGAGCAATCAGAGATTCAGCTTCTCCCGCATCTCGTTGTTGTTTAGTTTCGCCAACACAGAGAATTGGAGTCAAACCAAACCTTTGAGCAGTTCGGAGGCGCAGATTAACAGTGGCGTCCGTTTCTGCAAAGTATTGCCGTCGTTCGCTATGACCGACAATCACAAAGCGCACACCACTTTCTGTCAGCATTGGGCCAGAAATCTCACCCGTATAGGCTCCATATTCTTCCCAATGGATATTTTGTGCCCCCAGATGGATGAGGCTACCGTGCAAAGTCTTGGACAAAACACTTAAATCAGTGAAAGGAGGACACAATATCACTTCTCGCCCTTGGGGGGTTTCCTCTAAGTGGGGCAGAAATCCTTGTAAAAACTCCTGGGTCTCTGCCTGGGTTTTGAACATTTTCCAGTTGCCGGCAATAACAATTTTCCGCACAGGTAATTTAGTCAAGATCCTAACGCGTTATATTAGATGCATTTTTCAGTTTATGACTTTTTGTTAGCCATTAGTCATTAGTCATTGGTCATTGGTCATTAGTCATTAGGTATTAGAGATTGAAGAAAAGCCCAGTCACCAGTCCCAAGACCCAAACCTCTGTTAAAAATAACTAGGATAAGAGACAGGGCTAATTTAAAAATCCCAAATTTCAAATCTCAAATTGATATGACTTCCACATTGCCCGTGCCTGAACCTCATCAAAGCGATTCCGCTAACACTGACGCAAATTCTCTCAGCTGGGAGGAAGAACTGGATAGTGCCATTTTCAGTTTTGAAGACATTCAAACAGAACTGAACTATAAACAAGCACAAACGGCGCTACGAAACTTGGTAGCCAATCTCGACCTCACTCCCCAGGAAAAAACTGGGTTAGAGAAGGAAATTGCTGATTTGGAAACCATGCTGGGAAAGTTAGACCGCATGGTAGTGCAGATTGCGACTTTTGGCATGGTGGGACGTGGTAAGTCTTCGCTACTCAATTCTTTGGTTGGGCAAACGGTATTTGAAACTGGGCCGCTGCACGGTGTCACCCGTACCGCACAAACAGTTAATTGGAGTATTAGCGAGGAGACGATTGGGGAAACTGAACGGGCTTTGCGTGTTACTCTTCCTGGTGTAGGTCAATCCCAGGTGGAATTAATTGATACTCCTGGGTTAGATGAAGTAGATGGTGCAACCCGCGCCGCCTTAGCTGAACAGATTGCCAAACAAGCGGATTTGATTCTGTTTGTGATATCTGGTGATATGACAAAGCTGGAATATGGCGCCCTTTCTCAGTTGCGGGAAGCAGGTAAACCGATCATTCTGGTGTTTAATAAAGTAGATCAGTATCCAGAAGCAGACCGGATGGCAATTTATCATAAAATTCGGGATGAAAGGGTACGGGAATTACTTACACCTTTAGAAATTGTTATGGCTGCGGCATCGCCATTGGTGAAGACGGCGATTCGTCGCCCTGATGGTACTAGGGGCATACAGTTACGTACAGGTAATGCCCAGGTTGAGGAACTGAAGCTGAAAATATTAGAGATTCTGCATCGTGAGGGTAAAGCCTTGGTTGCCCTAAATACCATGCTTTATGCCGACATTGTAAATGAGCAATTGATAGAACGAAAACTGATGATTCGGGAACAGAATGCCAATCAGTTGATTTGGAAGGCTGTGATGACTAAGGCATTAGCGATCGCACTTAATCCTGTAACTGTGGTAGATATTCTCAGTAGTGTGGTAATTGATATTGCTCTGATTTTGGGTTTATCTAAACTCTATGGCTTCTCGATGACCGAAGCCGGAGCTGTACAATTGCTACAAAAAATCGCACTGAGTATGGGCGGCATCGGTGCTAGTGAATTATTAGCAAATTTAGGCTTGAGTGGACTAAAAACTTTACTTGGAATCTCTGCAACAGCTACGGGTGGCATTGCGCTAGGCCCTTATATATCGGTAGCAATCACCCAAGGGGGAGTAGCTGGTGTTTCTTCTTACGGGATTGGACAAGTGACCAAAGTTTATTTAGCCAATGGCGCAACTTGGGGGCCTGATGGGCCAAAAGCAGTGATTAATCGGATTTTGGCAAACTTGGATGAAACTTCAATTCTTAATCGGATTAAAGATGAATTACTTCACAAAGTAAAACTCAAAAAGTGATGCATAAATAAGGTTTGGTTAGCCATATTTGTCCTTAGAGCTGATTCGTCAAGAAAAGCTTGAGGTGCCATTCACTTTATCATCAGACGAATCAATGAGCCATAAATCATTGCTTCACTTAGCTCTTTAGCTCTGTCTAAAACTCATAATCCTTGCTCAAACGCCGAAATCGATTGCGACATCTAATTTGTAAATGTACAGATGCGCTACCAACTGCACTATAAACACTTAAAATAAGTTATGTATAATCGCTTAATTATTATTAGTTTGTCAAGCTTTTCCTGAAAACTAAATTTTAAATATCTCCTCTCACCCTCAGCACTCTCTAGGATACTCGCAACAAATAGGTCATACAATGCCCCATCAAAAAGTAAACTACTAACATGGCAGCAGCAGCCAGAGCAACCAATGTACCAGCTAACATTAAAGAAAATTCTTTACTCTCGTAGGCTTTTTCCATTAAGTGCAGCGACCACGCTACCAGGGCTACATCAAAAAGTAAAATAGGAAGCAACATATTTTTTAATATTTGTTAATACTTGTAAAATAATATTAACACCCTTTTTAGGAAGTGTGTCTAACCTTAGATGGATGTCATTAAATGAGAAATGGTGGATCAGCAGAATGTTCTAACTGGCACGTTGCGATCGCGCAAGTAACTTTTAATTTCTGCTACGGTTAATTGTCCGTAATGTAATAGTGACGCGAGTAATGCAGCTTCAGCTTTGCCTTCAGTTAGGGCAGTGTAAATATGTTCACAATTACCTGCACCACCAGAAGCAATAACTGGAATTTCTACAGCATCGGCAATTGCCCGTGTGATTTCAATGTCATACCCGGCTTGGGTTCCATCAGCATCCATACTTGTGACTAGCAGTTCTCCGGCCCCCCGTTTTTCAACTTCCTGTGCCCACAATAGGGCATCTAAGCCTGTATTTTCTCTGCCACCCCGCACATACACATCCCAACCTGGATTTTCCGGGTTATTTCTGCGTCTGGCATCAATAGCAACAACTATGCACTGATTACCAAAGCGATCGCTTGCCCGATTAATCAAGTCTGGTTCCCGCACTGCCGCAGAATTAATACTAACCTTATCTGCGCCTGCTCGTAACAAAGCTTTAACATTTTCTAAGGATTGAATGCCACCACCCACAGTCAATGGAATAAAGACCTGTTCAGCAGTCCGGTAGACCACATCTAAAATTGTAGCTCGATCTTCATGAGTAGCTGTAATATCCAGAAATACTAACTCATCAGCACCGGCTTCGTTGTAAACCTTGGCCAGCTCTACCGGATCGCCTGCATCTTGGAGATTGACAAAGTTAACTCCTTTTACAACCCGTCCCGCCTTCACATCTAAGCACGGTAAGATTCTTTTAGATAACATAATAACTTTTGTACTTCTGGGTAATTGACCGGAATTTAAATTTTAAATTGGCGCGGGTATTTTCAAACGAAAATTTTCACATGGGGTACAAGAGTCAGAGGTGCACAGGGGAAAAACTTACTGCAACATCTCCCTTGCTCCCCTGCATCGCTGTCTCCCCACTCCCACTCTCTAGTCCCTTATAAAGTAGATAGCTGAATTATGGCGATAATCTCCTCGAAAAAACAGCCTCCAGAACCTAACGGAGAACCAAAGCAGCGTCGAGAGTCGGCGAAAGCACCATCCACAGAAAATATTTTGAAGCCTGAAGCTGCTATTGATGAGCAAGAACAGCAAGAAGAAGGTATTCGACCACACCGATTTGCTGATTACATTGGGCAAAAAGATTTAAAGGATGTACTAGATATTGCCATTAAAGCAGCCAAATCTCGTGGTGAGGTGTTGGATCATTTACTGCTGTATGGGCCGCCGGGATTGGGCAAAACTACAATGGCAATGATTTTAGCATCGGAAATGGGGGTAAATTATAAAATTACTAGTGCGCCAGCCTTAGAACGTCCACGAGATATTGTTGGGTTACTAGTAAATCTCAAGCCAGGGGATATCTTATTTGTGGATGAAATTCATCGTCTCTCGCGGATGACGGAGGAAATTCTCTATCCAGCAATGGAAGATTATCGCTTAGATATTACCATTGGTAAGGGTTCCAGCGCTCGCATTAGAAGTTTGCCGCTGTCAAAGTTTACCTTAGTCGGGGCTACAACTCGTGTGGGTGCTTTAACTTCACCACTGCGCGATCGCTTTGGTTTAATTCAAAAACTCCGATTTTACGAAGTTGACGAACTGACTAAAATTGTACTGCGAACCGCTCAATTACTCAAAACCCCCGTTACAGAAGATGGTGCCACAGAAATTGCCCGTCGTTCACGCGGAACACCACGTATTGCCAACAGGTTACTGAAACGGGTGCGTGATTATGCGGAAGTAAAAATATCTGGAGAGATTAATGAAAACATTGCATCTGAGGCATTGCAACTATTCCAAGTAGATCCTTGCGGTTTAGATTGGACAGATCGCCAGATGCTGAGTGTAATAATTGAACAATTTAACGGCGGCCCCGTGGGGTTAGAAACAATGGCAGCAGCGACGGGGGAAGATACTCAAACAATTGAAGAGGTGTACGAACCTTACCTCATGCAGATTGGGTATTTAACTCGGACTCATCGCGGTAGGATGGCGACAAAAGCAGCATATAAGCATTTGGGATTCACGCCGCCTAATGAACAGTTGTCATTATTGTAATTATGGGTATTGGGCATTGGGCATGGGGCATTGATACTCGTAAATGAGTCTTTGAACTCCATTAATGAGTCTTTGAACTCTATTAATGAGTCTTTGAACTCCTTTAATGAGTCTTTGAACTCCTTTAATGAGCCTTTAAACTCCTTTAATGAGTCTTTGAACTCCTTTAATGAGCCTTTGAACTCCTTTAATGAGCCTTTGAACTCCTTTAATGAGCCTTTGAACTCCATTAATGAGCCTTTGAACTCCTTTAATGAGCCTTTGAACTCCTTTAATGAGTCCCATGCTCAATTACAAATGACAAATGACAAATGACAAATGACAAATTAGGTAAACCTAGATGATTAAGTTGATTGGTATTTTTCTCAGTCTGTTGCTTGTGTTTGGCTGGGCTACTCCAGTCATGGCACAATCTCAACCACCCATTACTCAAGAACAGTTAAAACAAGGTGATGAGTGGGCAAATCAAGCGTTTATAGCGACGAATCAAGGTGATTTTGCGACGGCTGAGACTTACTGGACAAAGATTATTGAGCAATTTCCCACTAATGCGGGGGCGTGGAGTAACCGGGGAAATTCGCGGGTGAGTCAAAATAAGTTACAAGAAGCGTTGGCAGATTATAACAAAGCGATAGAACTAGCGCCGAATGTTACTGATCCTTACTTGAATCGGGGCGCGGCGTTGGAAGGACTGGGAAAATGGGATTCGGCGATCGCAGATTACAATCGCGTTCTAGAACTCGATCCTAACGATGCGATGGCGTATAACAATCGCGGTAACGCCACAGCGGGTTTGGGAAAATGGGATGAGGCGATCGCAGACTACAAAAAATCTAATGAGATAGCCCCAAATTTTGCTTTCGCCCGTGCTAACTACGCCCTCGCCCTTTATGAAACTGGTCAAAAAGAGCAAGCAATCCGGGAAATGCGAAATATTGTCCGTAAATATCCTAAGTTTGCTGATGTGCGTGCCGCCCTCACAGCTGCATATTGGGTAAATGGAGAACAAGGTGAAGCCGAAAGCAACTGGGTTGCAGCTTATGGACTTGATAGCCGCTATAAGGATATCGACTGGGTAAAAAATATCCGCCGTTGGCCTCCAAGTATGGTGGTGGCTTTAGATAAATTTTTGAAAATCAAGTAGGCACTTTTAACTCAACAAACAAAGATTTCTTTTCTTTGCCTATCTACCTGTTTTCTGGTATACATCATTGTAGTTAACCAGAAGTAGGAATTATGACTCATTTTGGACTGATCTGCCCAGCAGCAACTGGTCATCTCAACCCCATGACCACGCTAGGGTACGAACTTAAAAAACGTGGTCATCGTGTCACCCTATTCGGTATACTTGACGCTCAATCTAAGACACTAGCAGCTGGATTGGAATTTTGGGCGATTGGCGAGTCTGAGTTTCCTCGTGGAGTGATGGCGCAATTGTTTGCCCAACTAGGAGAACTTAGTGGATTAGCTGCATTGCGGTATACGATCGCTTGGATACAGAAGATGGCGGCTATGTTTCTTAGGGAAGCTCCACAAGCCCTTAAAGAAGCTGGGGTAGAGGCGTTGCTAGTAGACCAGGTTTCACCCGAAGGGGGAACAATTGCAGAATTCTTAGGCATTCCCTTTGTCAGCGTGTGCAACGCCATGATGATTAATCGGGATGTCAGCGTTCCACCTTTTAACACCTCTTGGAGCTATAGTTCTACCTGGTGGGGATTGTTACGCAACAGAGCAGGTTATGAGTTGTTAAACTATGTTGGGCGACCAATCAGGGAGGTCATAGATGAGTATCGCCGAGAATGGAAGTTATCCCCTCATTTTAGTGCCAACGACTCTTACTCTCAACTAGCTCAGATCAGCCAACAGCCTGCGGAGTTAGAATTTCCAAGGGAGAATTTACCCAATAGTTTCCATTTCACAGGGCCATACCATAACACAGTCACTAGGGAACCCCTATCTTTCCCCTTTGAAAAGTTGTCTGGGCAACCGTTAATTTACGCTTCGATGGGGACTGTACAAAATCGCCTATTGAGAATTTTCAACTTTTTTGCCGAAGCTTGTAAAGAGTTAGATGCTCAATTAGTTATTTCTTTAGGTGGTTCTGCAACTCCAGAGTCTCTGCAAGGGCTACCGGGAAATCCCTTGGTTGTTGGTTATGCACCCCAACTAGAATTGCTGCAAAAAGCTACTCTCACCATTACCCATGCTGGCATGAATACCACTTTGGAATCTCTGAGTAATGGGGTGCCGATGGTGGCAATACCAATTACCAATGACCAGCCAGGTGTAGCAGCACGTTTAGTTTGGGCTGGTGCTGGTGAAATGATTCCCCTGGCTCGATTGAATGTTCCCCGGTTGCGAACTGCTATACAAAAGGTGCTAACGGAAAATTCTTACAAACAGAATGCTTTGAGACTACAAGAGGCGATTCAGCGAGCCGATGGTGTGAGTCGAGCCGCTGATATTGTCGAACAGGTTGTTGCTACAGGAAAGCCTGTACTTTCGGATGTTAAATGATTAGGGAATTTTTCAGCGAATTGTTTCTTTGTTTTATTCATCGGGGATTTATATATGACAGCTTTAACTCGCGAAACTATACTTCCCAATGGCATGAAAATCTTTTATTTGCGAGAAGAAGAAGTACTGACTCTTTACGAACAAATCCAGGAATATTTCAGGAATGGGATAGAGTTACACGAGGGTGATACTGTTTTTGATGTGGGAGCCAACATTGGTTTATTTACCCTTTGCGTATATCATCTGTGTAATCAAAATGTTAATGTATACGCGTTCGAGCCTATCCCAGCTATTTTTGATGTGCTGCACGCTAATGCTCAACGTGTTGATCCAGAAAAACTGAGAGTATTTCCCTGTGGACTTTCAAGGGAGGCAAAGATAATGACCTTTGCTTACTATCCCAACGCTACACCTTTATCTAATGCATACCCAGAAGGCTTAAAGGAGGATCGAGAGCAACTAAAGAGGACTGTCCTAAAAAATCTCAAAGATGCTCCTCCATTTATTCGTTGGCTTCGTTGGCTTCCTCCATTCCTTAGCTCGTTTATTCTCGACTTTAAATTAGAAAAAGCTTTTCAAATAGAGACAGTCAATTGCCAGTTGAGAACCATATCAGATATCGTTCGTAATCATAATATTCAGCAGATTGATTTACTGAAAGTGGATGTGGAGAAAAGCGAGTTAGATGTACTGTTAGGCATAGAAGAACCGGATTGGCAAATAATCAAGCAAGTGGTTGTTGAAGTTCATGATTTTGATAGCAGAGTCGAAAAGATTACAACTTTACTAAAAGAACACGGTTTGAGCAAAATTACAATTGAGCAGGAACCTATTTTCAAGGGTTCTAAGATTTTTAATCTGTATGCCTTGCGCTAGCAGCTTGATGAGAAATCATTGGCTTAACCTAATAATATTGAAACCTAAATATGGAAATCCAATAGGATACGATGCGATCGCTCCCATCCTATCTCATATCATTTCAAACTTTTTAAACCAAACTAGTCTCTCGGACTCCCTGATTTTGCTGGCGTCTCCCTTTGACTCTCATTTTGATACCTCCTCCTGGCCCCAACAACGCCCCCTTACGGGTTGGTTGCACTGGTTTGGTATCAGCTAATTCCATCTGCCAGTGAGACAGCACTGTTGCCAAAACCACCTTCATCTCAAACAGCGCAAATGCCATTCCAATACAGCGACGGTTTCCGCCACCAAAGGGCAAATACTCAGAAGGGGTAAATTGCCGTTCTAGAAAACGCTCTGGTTTAAATTGCTTCGACTGCGGATATAAATCTTCTCGATGATGGGTCAGATATATGGAGGGAATTACCACAGTACCAGGATTTAACTCATAACCCATGACTTCTAGCGGAGATTTAACCAAGCGATTTAATGCTAACATTGCCACTGGATACAGGCGTAGAGTTTCTGAACAAACAGCACTCAAGTAAGGTAAACGCAAAATAGCATTTGGATCGGGGTTTTCGCCCAGGCTATCTATTTCTTGGAGTAGTTTTGCACGCACCTCTGGCAAATGGTGAATCCAGTACAAAGCCCATGTTAAGGAAGTTGCAGTAGTTTCGTGACCTGCCACCAAGAGGGTAATTAACTCATCGCGTAACTCTACATCAGTCATCGAGTGCCCCTCTTCATCACGAGCTGCCATCATTAAAGATAGGATATCAGTTCGAGATGTGTCAGGTTGCTGTTTGCGATCGCTAATCTCAGCATATATGAGTTCATCCATTTGCTCTCGTAAACGCAGAAATTTTCCCCAAGGACTCCAAGAACCTAAATCTCGTTGCAGTGATGGGAAAACAAGCATCATTGCCGTAACGAAAGGTTGCTGTGGATTCAGGATTTCCAGCAGCACTTGCTTGAGTTTTTCATAACGTGGCCCGTCTGCTAGACCAAATACAGCTTTCAAAATCACTTCTAAGGAGATTTCTTGCATAGATGGCAGAACTGAAAAAGATTCCCCAACTTGCCATTGACTAATTACTTGCTTGGTGATCTCACGGGTTAACTGACCATAAGCTAGCATTCTTTCTCCATGAAAAGGGGGTGTCAACAACTTTCGTTGGCGTTGGTGAGGCTTACCTTCTAGAGCTAATAGTGATTGCTTTCCCAATAAGGGCGATTTAATACCCGCCGGTTCACCAGAGTCCAACTGTTTTGGATCTGTGGTAAAAATCTGCTGAATCGCCTGGGGATTACTAATGAACACTTGAGGAGTAAAAACAGGGCCAATCCGAAGAGTGAAGATATCACCATAGCGTTTAGCACAGGCTTCCATGTATTCTAAGGGATTAGTCAGCCACTGATACGTTTGTACCCAAGGGTGAGTTTGAGGGCCGTTAGGCAGTTTAAGTGCAGACATTTTTATTAATCTCCCAATTATTCGAGCAAGATTGTTATTCAGCCAGTCATTTATGCACCCCTAGCTTGATTAATCTTAGAACACAGATTGGATAGATGAACTTACCAATTCTTGAATCTGCCTTGGGGTTAATTCTTGCACATTACGCAAAACTACTGCTGCTCCGGCTGCTATTAATGTTTTACTGTATGCATCACTACGCGGTACTGTTTCCTGGACGTGGGGCGGTAAAACTCCTACTCCAATCCAAGGGCGAGAAGAATCTAAATGCCGCGCTTTCTCGATAGTATACATATCTGCTACCGTATCTCCCACATACACGATCGCTGATTTTTGCTCAATTCCATTTTCTAATTCACGAACTGTAGCAAAAAGTCCAGTTGGGTCAGGTTTACCTGGCGCATCTTCCATCGCAATCAATACTGGAGATTCTAAGCCCAGACGCTTTTCCAAAATGTAGTTAGCTGAACCACGAGTCGCACCGCTAAAAAATCCCCAAGCAATCCCAGCTTGGGTAAGTTGTTCTAAATAGCTAGTTTGTAATAATAAGGGTTCATTACAGATATACCCAGTAAAATTATTTGGGTCTGGGCCGCGGTAGCGGGATTGAAAAAAAGCAACGATCGCACTGTAATCTAGTTGCAGTTGTTCGCGGGTCTGTTCTTGAGTTTCAAAGTAGCGGTAAATTAATTCTTGCGATGCTTCCCAATCGTTATTCCACATACCTTCAGACTTTAGTTGGTCAATATCTTGTGGGGTTGGACGATATGCTTGGGTAGTAAAATATTCTACGGTATCTGCGATCGCTCGGCGATAGGAACCGCTAACATCGCGCACAACGCCATCAATATCGAAAACAACGATCGCTTTTGGTGAAGTTGCTTGAATCATGGGTAGGGAGGAAAAGAGTTTTATTTTTATCTTGCCTATGTATTCATCCTTTCATAAATAGCAGAAGATATCGGAGAATATTGTGTTAAACCTCATCTATGTTGAGAACCGTAGTTTTTGCCCTCACCCTAAATCCCTCTCCCCAGTAGGGAGAGGGACTTCTTTCCGGCTCCCCTTCTCCCAATATTGGGAGAAGGGGCTGGGGGATGAGGGTTTTTCTATTCATACAGAACTACGGTTTTCAACGTGGACGCAGTTTAAGTAGTTGAAAATCCAAAACTTGGTAAAAGAATCAATCATCACAGGTACTGTTGCAATGAAAGTATGGATAAACGTTTTGTTTTCCGGTAGCCCAAAAATGTCTAATTTTTCTAAAGAGATTTGATTAACCCAATTATTGAGTTTAGAAGTGAAGCGATCGTGGTCATTAATCGACATTGAGGGCTTCTAAGCCGCGGTCAATAGACCTCTTGCAAAAGTCTTATGAGCGTGGGACAAGTAGGTTAGAGCTTTATTGACATCTATGACCTACGATGCATGTAAAGAACCTCAAGCCGGAAGAATTCAAACGCTGGTGTGGCGTGCATCCAAAGACTTTTAGCCAGATGACAGAAGTAGTGCGATCGCTTTATCGATGGCTTGCTTTCGGTGATTATTCATCCAAGCAAGAGCGTGAAATTGTGACTTTGGGAAAAAATCAGAGTCGAGGAGTTGCTCTAGTGTAAAGGAAGATTGTTTAGGGAGGGTAGCGATCGCTAATCCGGTTTCAATTACCGTCAGTCGTCTAGCGGCTTGATAGCTTTCATCGAAAACCCGATCAAAGTCAGGCTTCAAAATTCAAAATTAATAATTCTCATAAACAAATTTACTTGCTCTCTATCATCAGTCTGTTTCGGTCACAAGCATATTTAGTTAGCGCTGACTAATCCTTATGGTAGCCCATTCTCAATCACTGTTTGGTCATTTGATAGGGTATTGCGTTAAAATAAGCGATCGCTATCCTAGTTAAGTAATGCCCGGAAATTCCCGGAGGTGTGATTGACCAAGTTTATTTTGAAAATTCTGTGGTTAGACGAGAACGTTGCTCTAGCAGTCGATCAAATTGTCGGCAAAGGCACAAGTCCCTTGACTAAGTACTTTTTTTGGCCCAGAAATGATGCCTGGGAAGAGTTAAAAAAGGAATTAGAGTCCAAACATTGGATTACTGACCTAGATCGTGTCGAGTTGCTTAACAAAGCGACAGAAGTGATTAACTACTGGCAAGAGGAAGGCAGAAACCGTCCAATGGCAGAAGCTCAGTTGAAATTTCCAGAAGTTGCCTTCACAGGTAGCGCTTGATATTACAAAATTAGCTATTGTCCCGATCTACAAGCTGCCAAAGTTTGATAGTCTTGTCCCGGCTGCCGCTTGCAATTAATTGTGTAACTTTGCTCACAGCAACAGCAGATACTGAGTCTACATGACCAGAGAGAGTAACAATCTCTTCTGCTGTGCTTACCCTCCAAAGTTTAACTGTTTTGTCGCAACTTGCGCTTAGGAGGGTTTCGCCATCGGCAGTAAAAGCCACAGCCACCACAGACCAAGAATGGCCTACTAGTGTGCAAATTAACTGACCAGTGTTTACCTCCCACAGTTTAATAGTGTTATCATCACTACCCGTCGCCAAAATTTGACCATCAGGACTAAAAGCGACTGTCAAAACCGCCCATGCATGACCTGAAAGGGTGCCTAACAAGCTATAGCATGGGCGGTTTTCAAATTCTCTCTGGGAACTTCCTAATGCAGGTATCTGCCACAAACGAATTGTTCTGTCATAACTAGCACTGGCTAAAAGCTGTCCTTGGGGGCTAAATGCCACTGAATTTACCTTTAATTGGTGTCCACCTATAGTGCAAATTTCTCTGCCAGTATTGACATCCCAGAGTTTGATTGTCTTATCCCAGCTACCACTAGCGAGAATCTGCCCATCTGGACTGAAAGCAACTGATTTTACAGCGTGTGCATGTCCCAAGAGGGTGCAGATTTCTTCTAATGTCTCAACCTGCCACAATTTGATAGTTTTATCATCGCTAGCAGTTGCCAGAATTTGACCATTTGGACTGAAGGTAACTGATTTTACAGCGTGTGTATGTCCTGATAAGCTAGCTAGGACTTTTTTGGTATTTAAATCCCACAATTTGATGTTTTTGTCATCACTAGCACTGGCTAAAGTGTAACCGTCTGGACTAATGGCAAGGGCATTCACACTATTTAATGTCCCAGAATGCCCAGTTAAGGTATGTAAGCATTGCCAAGGTGAGTTTTGGATTTTGAGATTTTGAGTTTTACATTCCATACCCATTACTTGCATAACTTCATCAGCCGATTGAAAGCGGCGGTTAACAGCATTTTGCAATAGCTTGTCGAGGATTTGCACTAAGCGTAGACTCTTTGAGTCTTGTCGCCAGACATCGCTAACTTTGGTAGTAAGATATTGTTGCCAAACCCAGCAATCATTAGCAATATCAAATAAATCAAAGGGAGGAATCTGGGTAAGTAAGTAAATACAAGTTACACCCAAGCTATATAAATCACTAGCAAAAACCGCTTTTCCCTTCGTTTGTTCTGGTGCAGCGTATTCTGGACTGCCAATACTGGTTTGTGATCTTAGCCGATCGATTTCTGTGAAAATTTTCGCAGTGGTAAAATCGACTATGACGAAATCCCCCTTCTTGGTAATTGGGGATCTACGAATGATATTTTGGGGTTTAATATCGCGGTGGATGATGTTGCGATCGCTCATAAACTGAAAAACTGGCAACACATCTTCTAAAAGTTGCCAAATCTGAATTTCATTAAAAGCACCTTCCTCTTCAACCATCTGAGCTAAATTAGTGCCTGCAATAAACTCCTGCACTAAATAAAAATGTCCCTTCTGCTGAAAATAATTTAATAACGCGGGAATTTGTGGATGCTTTCCTAATTCTTCTAGCTGTTGCGCCTTTTGCTCAAAAGTAATAGAAGTCTCGTATTCTGGCGATAATTCTTGAACTAAGCAAGGAACTGGAGGAAACTCACCCTCATCTACAGCGAGGAAGGTTTTACAGAATCCCCCTTTACCAATCTGCTTGATTAAACGATAACGTTCTTGTAAAAGCAAAATTTCTTTGCCTACACAACATCTACAATAAAATATAGCTATTTTTAGGGACTCAGAACTCGGAACTTCAGTTTCATATCATGTCCGGTTGAAAACTTCTCATTAGGACTGACATGGGGACACTGTTACCAATTGACTGAGCCTACCACAGACCTGGATCTTGAAGTTTTCTGTGGTAGCACAATGGTTGCCAGTTGTGCGAGTTATGACAATAACTATAAGATTGTTGAATTTACTGCTACTAGTTGTCTAAGTCGCTACACAGCAAAGATATCTAACCTTAGAACCAGTACGGACTATGAACAGATTAGCTTTGCCGTGAGCAAGACAGATAGTTAAGCTACCAAAAGTCTTATGTTGCTAATACTACAGTTGTAGCTCGTTGCCAAAACTACCAAATTCTCTGGTATCTATTGCGAGCTTTAATGGATAAGAAATATTTCTAAAAAGCCCAAAAAACTTGTGTAATTGGTAGAGCAGCAATAGTACAACTGTAGTCCTAATTAGGAGACAATTTTAAGCGCTATTACTTATTGACAAATGGTTGACGATTTTAACCTATGACCCATGCTTGTGCGTTGGTTCTAACCAATTTGAAATAAGAATACGACAGATGTATGGCTAGGGGCGCACATATCTGCGCCCCTACCAGATGTTCCTAATATTACTTATCCGCCGGGAAATTCACAACTATAGGTGGCAGACCGTTTTCTGTAGTTGGTTGTCCTTGGGTAACTACTGGTTGTGGATGCAAAGGTGTTGGTGTAAATTCACCCTTACCAGTTTGATTCCATAAAATCATGGATAGTAGCCCATCCACTAAGCCGTTATTGCTACCATTACTGCCAACTAAGACATCTGGAATCAAGCGGACATTGCGATCGCCGATAATCTGCATCAGTTGCATTGCTGTATAACCTTGTGACCCCAAAGCTTCCACACCAGCGCGGTAGGTTTCAGCTTTGGCGTTACCTGTGGCCCGAATACCTTCAGCCTCAGCAATTGACCGGAGTTTTGTCCCCTCGGCTTCACCAGTCGCCTGCTTAATTTGGGCTTGGGCTTTGAGGTCAGCAATATGTACACTCTGCTCCGATTTCACCATTTCTTGCTGGATATCAGCGAGTGCAGTTTCCCGAACAAGCTGCTGCCGTTGGGTTTGCGCCATCTGCTGGACTTCATAAGTCTTGCGTTCTTCTTCGGCAATTTTCCGGTCTGTCTGTGTCTGCATTAGTGATGCTGGTGGCTGAATATCACCAATCAGGGTGTCGATCGCTTGCACGTCATAAGCCCGTAGTGCTGTTTTAATATACTCAGCAGCCTCAGATTGTCGTTCGCTGCGAGCGGTGAGAAAGTCAAGTACAGTATAGTCTTGGGCTGAGTTGCGGAAATAATTACCAATAGTTGGTTCTAATACATGGTCTACCAGATTTTGCATTGCACCAACGCGAGAAATTACCTTTGGAGCATCTAAAGCACCCACATGGATAATTTGCGCTACTTCTAAATCAAAAGCAAACCCATCACGCGATCGCACTGTTAAAGAAGCCAGTTGAGCATCATAGCTATGGCGTTCAGTCCGACCTGACCAGTTTAAAACAATGTTGGTCGTTGGCACGAGTTCCATCTTCATAATCCGGGAGTTAATCGGGTGCTTACCAGGATATAGCGGTTCGACCCACACACCCTTATGTCCCTGATTCACCAAGTTACCGTGGGTGAAAGCTGCACCACTGACATCTTGATGTGCTTTACCCACGAAAGAAATTACCACACCCACATACCCAATCGGAATTTCCGTCATCGGTACTTGCTCAACCTGGACAAACCAAGGGTTCAAGTTCCAAGAACCCGAAAGCAAAGTCTGTTCTTGTAAACCTCGCCGTCCACCGCCATCAATAAATTTTTGACCATTTTGGAAGTTGTCGTGTCCCTCAATTATCGGCCCTGCGAGTTCACCGGCGGAAATTGGCAAACCATCTAAGGTTGTGACAATGCCAACTTTGTCAGATGCCAGACTGTACACCCGCAACTGTTCTGGAGTCATGCCATGAGTGCTGGCATTTGTTGCCAAGATGACTTTAAACAGGGCAGTGTTGATCCGGTACGTACCAGCCGTGAGAAAACCCATTTGCCGTCCTTTTTCACCACCTTGGGCGAGGAATTTCCGAGCATCTTGGAAGTTGTCACAACTGACAATTTTACCCAAAATTCGCTCTGGTGGGTTGGGTTGACCATCTGCTGCCACAATCAAAGCGATTTCCCCTTGGGGAACGACAACTACCGACTCTTTTTTTACAGAATACTGCCAAGGCCAATAGCCCCAATGCCAGCCAGGAGCTAAAGTATCTGCCTGCAAGCCAGCTTCGCCGTTGAGGGCAATCAAACTGCCTGCGGGGAGTCCGCGCCCGGAAAGGGTAAATTTCCTAACTACAATACCGACTTCACGCTCCCCAATTACTACAAGCCCACCAAAGAATAGGGGGACAAATATAACTAAACCCCCAACAAGGACGATGGGGATTAATACAAAAGGATCAATTCCAGCAGCTTGATATTGAGTCCTGCTAATTTGTAACTGGGAAATATTTGGTTTGGTCTGATTTAGCTGGACTGATGCAGAAGTCGTTTTTACAGGAACCGCATTGGCAGAGTGAATACTTCTAACGTTCGTCAAAGAAACTGGCGCAGCGATCGCTAAGGTTGCTACGACAGATGCTGCAAAGCGAGCTACCTTATTTTGTTTACGAGTACCAAGTAAAGATGAAAACCTTTTCATAATTTGTGCCCATCTGGGCAACTAATTAGCTAAATTAACACTTCACTAAGGCTTGCCTCTATTTCTTAAACTTGATGTAATTTTTTTAAATTTAATAAATATTTTGTAGGTTGGACATTGCCCAACCTACAAAGTGAAAATATAAAGTTAAATTAGACCGAACCGCCAGCAGCTTGAAACCGAGCGCGGGCCCGTTTGAAGGCTTGGGTTGCCTGAATTTGGGCTTGGCGATCGTCTGCGGAAACTTGATTTAGACGTGTTTCTGCTTGGTTGTAAGCAGTACGAGCTTCATCAAGGTTAATTTTGTCGCCACGTTCAGCACCATTAACCAAAATTGTCACTTCATTTTCTTCAACTTCGGCAAAGCCACCCAAAAGGGCGATCGCTTCCCAATTCTGATTTTTAGCGCCACGAACTCGCATGACACCAGTATCCAGGGCGGTTAAAAGTGGTGCGTGTCCAGTGAGGATACCTAGTTGACCAGTGGTGCTAGGTAAAACTACTTCTTCAGCTGGAGCATCCCAGACTGTTTTATCTGGGGAAATTACACGAACGGTTAATGTCATTTGTCTTTTGTCCTTTGTCCTTCGTCCTACCCTGCGGGAAGCCGCTGGCGCGTCTATGTCCTTTGTCCTTTGTAATTGCCATTAGTCATTAGCAGTTGAACTAATGACTAATGACTAATGACCAATGACTAACCTTTGATTTTTTCAGCTTTAGCGATCGCTTCGTTAATATCGCCAACTAAGTAGAAAGCCTGTTCTGGTAAAGCATCTAACTCACCAGACAGAATCTTTTGGAACCCTTTGATGGTGTCTTCCAACTTCACGTACTTACCAGGAGAACCAGTAAATACTTCTGCTACAAAGAACGGCTGAGATAAGAAACGCTCAACTTTCCTCGCGCGCGCTACGATTAGACGGTCTTCTTCAGACAATTCATCTAGACCGAGAATGGCGATAATGTCTTGGAGTTCTTTATAACGTTGCAGAGTTGATTGCACCGCCCGCGCAGTATTGTAGTGTTCGTCACCGACAATATTTGGCTGGAGCATGGTGGAAGTTGAACCAAGGGGGTCAACTGCGGGATAAATTCCCTTAGCTGCTAAACCGCGAGACAGCAATGTTGTACCGTCCAAGTGGGCAAAGGTGGTAGCAGGTGCGGGGTCGGTGAAGTCATCTGCAGGTACGTACACTGCCTGAATGGATGTAATGGAACCCTCAGTAGTCGAGGTAATCCGCTCTTGCAGTTCACCCACGTCGGTTCCCAAAGTGGGCTGATATCCAACCGCTGAGGGCATCCGACCCAGTAGTGCGGACACTTCCGAACCTGCTTGTATAAACCGGAAGATGTTGTCAATAAACAGCAGCACATCCTGCTTGTTTACATCCCGGAAGTATTCTGCTACTGTCAATCCCGATAGACCAACCCGCATTCTCGCTCCGGGTGGTTCGTTCATCTGACCGTAGACTAGAGCAATTTTTGACTCATTGAGGTTGTCTTTGTTGATAACCCCAGATTCAATCATTTCGTTGTAGAGGTCATTACCTTCACGGGTGCGCTCACCCACGCCAGCAAATACAGATACTCCACCGTGCTGGGTAGCAATGTTGTTGATCAACTCCATCATGATCACGGTCTTACCAACACCAGCACCGCCGAACAGACCAATCTTACCGCCGCGTCGATAGGGAGTCATCAGGTCAACAACTTTAATCCCAGTCTCAAACACCGAAGGTTTGGTTTCCAGGTCAGTGAATTGAGGAGCAGAGCGGTGGATAGGTAAAGTTGCCTCAGCATTTACAGGGCCCCTGTTGTCCACAGGTTCGCCAAGGACGTTGAAAATCCGACCCAAAGTGGCTTTACCAACGGGTACGCTGATGGGAGCGCCTGTATCGGTGACTTCCAAACCGCGCACTAAGCCTTCGGTGGAACTCATCGCAACAGTCCGCACCTGGTTGTCGCCCAGCAGTTGCTGTACTTCAACAGTGAGGTTGATTTCCTGTCCAGCTTCGTTGGTGCCTTTGATTTTCAAAGCGTTGTAGATTTGTGGCAATTTCCCGCCGGGAAATTTAACGTCTACAACTGGGCCAATGATTTGGGTAATGTAGCCAATGTTTGTTTTTTCTGCGGTTGTGACCATGCTGCGCCTAATGAGTGAAGCTAGATTTCAGATTAAGGTCGGAGAAGACATAAAATTAAGCAATGTCACCTTTCAGATTAGCACTGAACGACCCTACTCTACGCCATAAATTGATCCTTAAGACTGGGGCTTGGGGACGGAAATTAGGCTAGGTTCCTAAACTGCTTGGGAGACTCGAAATCAAAAACTGCCGTGTCTTGCAATAACAGACATGGCAGTCATCAAAATAGGTTAAAAATGAATTTTAGGCTTTAGATGCGGCTTTATGCTGTTGTTTGCGTTTTAGGAGCGAAGTTGCACCTTAAGCACCGAATGCAAGTAAACCTAGCACAGATCAAGATTCGGTAACTGACTTACTTGCAGGAGTAAAAGAAAGATTGTCATATCCAAACGCATTATCTCCTCCTATTCCAGTCAGAATACAGCGCTTCCTGGTGTTATGAAGTACAGTCTTTCTCCCTCGACACTCCCTCTTTTTTACCCTTTCAGCACTAAACACGTACCTCACAATAGCGGGAACTGCTGTAATGACTAATTTGTAGTTTAATACCATACATCTTTACATTGCTCAAAGCAGATTTAGCACAATCACATACTATAAATGTGTACTTTAGTCAATATCAAAAAGCTACACTAACCTATTTTCATACCCTGAATAGATTGATGTCATGAAACCTATGTGCAAACTCCATTTTCAAATCTTCTGAATATTCATAAGATAAAGATAGATACAAAAAACTGCTTTTAGCCAAGCGGCGATGGCTGCGGTTTTTGCTAATCTAGGCTTCATCCTCACACTTTCACCGAGCAATAGCTTATGAATTTCTCGTCAGCACGACAATATTTTTACCAAGAGATTCAGCAGTCTGACGAGCACATTGACCTAGCAAAGGCAGCTTTGTATATTGCACTAGAAGAATATCCCAACCTAGACCCAGAGGAATACCTCAATACCCTTGATACAATGGCGTGGGAGCTTCAAGAACGCCTGCCTGACTCACGATATCCTTTGCGAATAGTTCAAAGTATTAATCAGTATCTCTACGATGATTTAAAATTTTCTGGTAACAAAATTGACTATTACGACCCGCGCAACAGCTTTTTCAATGATGTAATCGATCGCCGATTGGGGATTCCTATTACCTTGGCACTTGTTTACCTAGAGGTTGCCAGACGGATTGATTTCCCGATGGTGGGTGTGGGGATGCCAGGGCATTTCTTGATCCGCCCAGATATTCCCGATATAGAGATTTTTGTGGATGCTTTCAATGGCGGTGAAATAATATTTACCCAAGATTGCGAAGACCGACTGTCTCAACTTTATCAGCAACCTGTAACGCTACAACCAGAATTTTTAGCTGTAGTTAGTAATCGGCAATTTTTGGCCCGGATGTTGACAAATTTAAAATTTATTTACCTCAAACAGCAAGAGTTAGAAAAAACGCTGGCAGCAGTTGAACGAATTTTGTTGCTGTTTCCTGGTTTAACTTTAGAATTACGCGATCGCGGTCTGATTTATTATCAACTCGGTTACTACCCCCAAGCCGTAGACGACTTACAAAATTATTTAGCAAAAGTTCCCGATGCTGAGGATGCATCTGTGATTCGGCGGCTACTTACCGAATTGGGTAAAGATGGGTAGGGAGTAGGGAGATGGGGAAGGGAAGGAAGTTGCAGTAAGTCTTTCCCCTCTGCCCTAATGCCCTGTTTGGCCAATTACGAATTACGAATTACGAATTATTTTGTTCTTCTGCAACTCGTTTGAGGCGGCGCAGTTGGGCTTGCATATCTTCTTTTGTCCAAGACGCAGCAAAAGTGTTAAAACCCCAACTAATTAAGGGGTTAGGGATATCGTACTCAAAGCGGTTCAGTAGAAGCGTTCCCTTTTCTGTGGGTTGACATTCCCAGCGATCGCGCCCTTGAAAAAACCCCTGAAATTCCCAGACTACCAAACCCGGTTGTCGTTCTACAACTACGCTATTCAATGTGGGTTTGAGTAGAGGAATTTGAATGATAAAACGACTTTCACTGCCGACATCGGTACTCCAAGCTTCGCCCACAGGTTCGCAACGCAGGACGGGGTTGAGCCAGCGGTGCATAAGAGCTAAATCGCTAATACAGCGCTCCACCACCCTAGCTGTAGCATTAATTTGAATCGATTGTGACAAAACTTGGGACATTCCACATCTTTGGTGCTGTTGCTGCAATTAGAGTAACGCAAAATTTTGGGAAGTGGGGAGCAGAGGAGAAGTTGCAGTAAGTTTTTTCCCTCTGCCCCTCTGCCTCTTGTCCCCCATGCCCTGAGCGAAGCCGAAGGGATGCCCCATATCAGTAGATTAAATCCAATATGAGTAACAAAGCCAAAAATTAGTCTTGATATCAATCAATAATATGTATGTTTTTACTGGTAAATTGATAGGCAAAACACTGACTCAGTGTTTGCGGCGAATACTTAAGCATAATTCCCGAAAACTATGAACACAACTTGGCAAGAAATAACCCAGGTGATGTCTACGACGGGCTACGCCTACGGAGTTGGTTTATCCACAAGGGTGCAGCAATTTTTGGCACAATCATCGCCCAGCCTGCAACCAATACAACCAGCAGTGAATCAAGGAATTGCTGATGTGCAAGGTATTGTTCAACAGTTGATTCTGTTTACGCCTCGTCTTTTAGGGGCGGTAGCAATCTTACTAGTAGGTTGGCTCATTGCAGCGATCGCAGCGGCACTGACGCAAGGAATCCTCAAGCGCACAAATATAGATAACCGCATTGCCGCTGGGATAACGGGTCGTCAAGATGTTCCCCAAGTGGAGAAATTAATCTCCAGCTTAGTTTTTTGGAGCATTATCCTGTTAACTGCGGTAGCTGTTTTACAGACATTGGATCTGGAGATAGCCTCTCGACCTCTGAATAATTTTCTCAATCAACTTATTGGCTTTTTGCCAAAGTTGGTTGGTGCAGGAATCATTTTGGTAGCAGCCTGGTTTTTGGCGACCATTGTGAGGATTATCACTGTGCGCTCATTACAGGCATTTAACCTGGATGAGCGTTTGAATCCAGAACCAGAAGACAGGACACCCAGCCTCAATCAGCTGTCTCTGAGTCAGACGATTGGCAACGCTCTGTATTGGTTTATATTTTTACTGTTTCTCGCTCCAATTTTGGATACTCTCGGACTACAGCAGGCTCTACAACCAGTACAAGCTTTAATTACAGAAGTTCTGCTAATTCTGCCAAACATTTTAGCGGCAATATTAATTGCTGTAGTTGGCTGGTTCATAGCTAATGTGGTGCGGCGGATTGTAACAAACTTGCTGGCGACAACTGGTATCGACCATTTAGGTAGTCGATTGGGATTATCTTCGGCTGCGGGGGTGCAACCTCTATCGAGTATTATCGGCACAATTGTCTATGTTTTGATTTTGATTCCTGTAGCGATCGCAGCGCTGAATGCCTTGCGAATTGATGCGATATCTGTGCCTGCAATCGCAATGCTGCAACAGGTTCTCAACGCCCTCCCTGCAATCTTTACAGCCGTGGCAATTTTGATTGTTGCCTATTTCGTCGGGCGGTTTGTGGCGGATCTGGTTACAAGTATTCTCACCAATTTAGGCTTTAATAACATTTTCAGCATACTGGGTCTGACAACACCCAGCAGACGAGTCGTAATTTCTACAGAACCAACAACTCCCCCGATTCCAAGCCGCACACCATCGGAAATTGCAGGCATTATTGCCTTAGTGGGGATCATGCTGTTTGCAACGGTGGCGGCGGTGAATATCCTGAATATTCCAGCCCTGACGGCATTAGTGTCTGGGATTGTGATCGTATTCGGGCGGATTTTGGCAGGATTGATAATATTTGCCATTGGCTTATTCCTGGCAAATCTAGCTTTTAATATCATTACCAGTTCCGGCGATCGCCAAGCCCAGATTTTGGGACAAGTGGCGCGGATTGCCATCATTGGCTTAGTCTCGGCAATGGCACTGCAACAGATTGGAGTTGCCAGTGATATTGTGAATTTAGCCTTTGGACTTTTACTAGGTGCGATCGCAGTTGCTATTGCCCTAGCTTTTGGTCTTGGAGGGCGCGATATTGCACGAGAGCAAGTTCAAGAATGGCTAAACTCTTTCAAAGGTAGAAACTAAAAATTGATGAAGGCGCAATTTCATCTGTAAATCTGAAAAAGTGCAGCCACAGAATCAATAGTGCAGAAAATCTATCAGCAATTTTGTTTAAGAGGTTGAAAGTTAGAAGCTCAGAAACTCGGAGTTTGAGTAGAGAATTTGACGTTTTAAATTTTAAAGCTCAAATTCCGAGTTTTGAAGCTCAATTTAATCGTATTTTCCGAGTAACCTTTTTTAGTTACAAGAAAGCTGGGATAAAGCAAGGACGCATAGGTGCAGCCCGTTGTAGACATCGCAAGAAGGCGGGGCGTAGTCCATCGCAGGAACAATCGATTTTCCCAAAATTACCGAAAGCCGTGTTGGTGGGAAATCTTGGGTCAAGATTTGATTTGACAGCTTTTGTGTTAGAAAAACCACTATTTTGGGAAAACTTAAGACAAGACCCTGTGTTAAAGACATTTGCTGTAATTCGTCAGCTAAACGCTATAAATTACAAGATTACACAACATGAGTGGCAACGTGTGCATGAGTTGAGGAATAGCTTTAGGTTCTAAATAAAAATTATTGTAGAATAACAATTTATGGATTTACTTATCAAAATTATTAAACGTTTTTGGATAATTAATTATTTCGGGATATTTGTTTTATCAGCTTGCACACCTGCATCATCCCAAGAAAAACTTTTAACATCCAAAGAAGGAAATTTTAGGATTTTAATGCCAGGGAATATTTTAGAAGAAGTTAGTTCTCCAGGAAAAGGGATTAATAACCGGAATTGGACAACTCTTAAGAGGGAATCTATATATTTAGTGACCCATTCAACTTTTCCTAAATAAATAACTCCACAGAGAGTTCCAAAAGTTTTACAGATTCTAATTAAAACTGCTAATAAAACAAATTTTATTGATGGTAAACAAGTATCTCAAGCTTCCGTTAATCAAAGTGGATATAACTGTCAAGACTTTACTTTAATGGGCAAGCCCAGTACTTACTTGCAAGAAGTAATTAAGAAAAAAGGATTAAATATCAATAATAAAATATTATATCAGAGAAGTCTGCTTTGTATAAACAATAATTATGCTGTTGAGGCTGTAATAATAACCCCATCATCTGAAGAGCTAAAAACGAATGGGGCATCTTTTATTAAATCGCTAAACCTCAAATCATGAAACTGTTTTTTAGTACTTGGTATGACCATTGCTGCTAGTATATTTGCAACTTTATGGCTTGGATTAAATAGACTTTACCGAGCGAATATTTTTATTGCCGCCATCGCTCCCGTTGGTTCCGCAATGGTGTTGGACTAACTGATGCCACCGTCTGCTGTGCAATGTCACAACTGATTTAGTAGGATGGTTCTAGTCGGATAGTACAGTTTTTGAAAGTAAGGTGATTTCCGAAAAAGAAATTACCAATTAAAGTGGTTGAATCAAGATGTCCCATTTGGGCAAAAGTGGATTTCGTTGCAATCTAGACTCGACTGGCTTCATATCTTTCTTAGTTAAAGAAATCCCTTTTTGGTAAACAGTTTTGCTAAAAGTAACGATTGGATGTAATCCTTTCCAGGTCATGCTTTTAGCCCATAAAGAATTTTATTCTGCAAAAAGCAATATTAACGAAGAAGGGGAAGGGAAAAAGCTTTAATTCCTTACCCTTCCCCTTTCATGGAACCATTATTAAACCCGGATTAATCATCCCTGCCTTTTTAATTGTTGAAAAAGCAGTTTCCCCGATGATCCGATGAGCCGCAGCCGTCGGATGAATGCCATCCCAGAACAAAAACTGGTCTGGGTTACTACAGATGCTAGAGCCAGACAGACATGGACTGGTGACATTGGTAAAGTTAAAAGCTGCCGGATTTGCAATTGCATCTCGATACAGCGTGTTAGCATCTAATTGCACAATCTCCAGATCAGAATGCTGTTGACTAAGTACCTTGAGCGATCGCCTCAAGCCTTGATTATGTGCTTGTGTTAATGCACTAAGATTCACAGAATTCGCACTGTTTCTAGTGGCAGGTAACTGTCCTAAATCTGGTAAATTTGCTACCAAAATCTTTTTAGCACCCACATCAGTTAGAGAATTGATTGCCGTTGTCACATTTTTAACAGGAATAGTTGCACTGCTTACTCCTTGCAGATAATCATTTGCTCCTGCCCACAGCACATACAAAGCATCTGAATTCGTCTTTTGATGTGTTTGCGTAAACGACTGCACTTGATTTAGCAAGCTAGGTACATAGCTGTTGCCAACACTGCCAGTAGTCGATCCTCCATAAGCAAAATTATTAGTTTGCTTGGAGGATAGATGGAGGGATTCGGCAAGATACTCAATCCAAACCCGACCATTCGAGTAACGCCCTTGAAAGTAAGTTGGGTTAGGCGGGTACATTCCTCCTGTCGCCCGGAATACCATCCCTGTATCCGAAAGACTATCCCCAAATACATACAGTTCTGTGATGGGATGAGTTTTATCCATAAATTTTGCCGCTACAACCATAATAAAAATTAAGAGAGCAAGTCCTGTTCTTAAAAGCCACTTTTTTCTTTGCATGAAAATTTTCTGCAAACCCTAAAGACTATAGTTATTGATGATTATTGTGAGTAAATATTGAGCTTGCAATTGAACACTTCTTTAACTTAACAAGCTAGCTTGAGGGCTAGTGAGCAAAACCGGATACTTTCAGGTGTGGATTTTACTAATTGTTTTAATGCAGTTTTCAAATGAATTAGCCTCTCCCAATGTGAGAAGACCGCGCTGCTTAAGAGTTGTAGCAACTAGTACCGCAAGGCGGAAGTCAAAAGTCAAAAGTCAAAAGTCAAAAGTATAATGGAATGGGCTTTTTAGGGATTTTAAATGGTTGCTTTATTTACGCCGTGGCGTACTAGCGCGACACCGAGAGAAGAAAGAAATGCTTAACCCAACCGTATTGAATATGAAACTAGAATATTAATGCGATCGCAAACGGTTCGGATAAAATCCTCCCGGCTGTGGCGACCCCCTTAAAAAGCCACCGTGTACACACAAATCTCTCTTGAGGCAATTTACGGTATTCATTTTTTCCTCACCGTGCCCGTTCAGGTTTTTTGTACGCTTAGAAATTTTTAAGTGCCTGAAACGACACTTTTTCTCTTTGTTTCAGAGGTGCTGAGTTTGGGACGCTATTAGCTCGCGTAGCCAAATGTGTAGCGGATCGCGATCGCAACGCTCATGCCAAATCTGTAGAAAATTGTACTTATCAAGTTCAATCGGTGGCTTCAGGATAGCAAGCTTTGTATATTCAGCAAAGAGCATTGCAATTCGACTAGGCAACGTAACAATGAGATCAGTCTGAGCGACTATCAGAGGAGCCGAGAGAAAATGTGGTAACTTCAACATCACTCGACGCTTCACACCTAAGCCTTCCAACAGAGTATCCACACGGGTTTTAGTCGAACCCGGTATTGCGTTTATAGGCGTAATGAAGGCATGTGGCCAAGCAACATAAGATTCAATTGTAAGATCCGTTTGAGTAATGGGATGGTCAGCCCGAACTACAGATACATAATCCTCTACAAATAACTTTTGGGATCTAAACTCCGAAGTTTTTGGTAGATTAGGAACTCCTAAGCCTAGATTGATAACTCCATTTCTCAGTAAATCTAATGTATCAGAACGCCAATGATGGCATTCCAAATTCAGTTGGGGAGCCTGTTGAGAAATTTGCTTCAAAACCTTCGGAAGAATCAAAACGGTTGCGTAATCTGATGCAGCTAGCTGGATTGTACCTTGTGCTGTTTTAGGTTCAAAACCGGTTGGTTGAATTAACTGCTCAATATTTAACAAAATTTTCTCTAGTGGTTCGAGTAGCTCAAGAGCTCGTGGTGTAAGAACCATGCCTTTCTTAGACCGCACAAGTAATGGATCGTTGAACACTTGGCGTAATCGCCCAAGTGCGTGACTGGTGGCTGATTGACTCAAACCAATTTTTTCTCCAGCATTCGTGACGTTACGCTCTTGCAGCAAGGCATATAACACCAGTAAAAGATTAAGATCCAATTCCAGCAAATTTATTTCATGCATAGACATTATTTATTCTATGAATTTGACAAATAATCATAAATTACTTACTATCAGTATGTTTATTAAAAACAAGGTATAGGATAAAAGTTTGTCAATAATTTGGATCTAAATCACTAAGCAACCCTTGACTGAAAATCACGGGCTGTGAAAGAGGATAAAACTTTTCATGCTTCTCCTATTTTTTTATTTATTAAGTAAGTCAGCACAAGAAAAACAACCTATGTAAATCAAAGTGAAGGAGGCTAAAACTCTTGTCCTCTCAGGAGTGGAGGACTCAGTGGCTCATCTGGGGATTGGGGGAAATGGTGCGACGCCGAATAGCCCGTCGTAGACATCGCCTTTTCAAGTTCATCATTCCACCTTTGAGCCTCATGGTTCAAGCTCAGAACTCGAAACGCCGAGCTTTTATCTTGGAACTTGATGCTCAGAACTCGAAATGCCGAACTAGGAGGCTGGGAAATCTAAACTTTGCCGAAAAGAGATGACTATTTCATTCAATGATCGCCTCAAGCCTTGATTATGTGCTTGTAGTTAATGCACATGAGCAACGCGATTTTGTGAGGTGCTAAAAATTAGGGGTATAAACCACCTGTTTAATAGTGCCCCAGCTACGCCCGCACTTCTCTACGAGACGCTACACGTAGCTTGCTTCCACGAAATGGTACGGCAAAGCTACTTCGACTGCGCTCAGTACAAGTCAGTGAGCGCCGCAGGCATCGCAGCGAGATAGCTGTTTTTATTGAGAATCTGGCTATGTGACTGAGAATTCAAACCCGATCTCACAAAATTGCGTTGCTCCCTTAATGCACTGTGGCTTATAGAATTCGCACTGGTTCTAGTCGTAATTAACGATTTTGCCAATTGTCTTGATGCAGTGGTGTTGTGCCTTGTTAAATTGTCGTCACCAATCACCTTTCTCGTAAATGCCCTACCAGTTAACAAAAATTACAATTGCATCGTTGCTCAAACCGTTAGAAAGTTCGCCAGAGTGCGAGTAGGAGTTTTTATATTACTTTTGTGGAAAACTGAAATGATTCAAAAATTTACAACCCCAATCCATAGAGGCAAATACATCCGTGTTGCTAAATTTGCAGATGTTCAAGCAGCAGGTAGTTTGTTGGTTCGCAGCGAAAAACATAGCATTGCTCTGTTTTACTCACACAATAAAGTCTATGCAATTGATAACCGTTGTCCTCATATGGGCTTTCCCCTCCACGGAAGTACTTGCAAAAATGGCATTGTGACTTGCCCTTGGCACTATGCGCGTTTCGATCTCGCTAGTGGCGGAACATTTGACTCTTGGGCAGATGATGTTCCCTGTTTTGGTGTAGAAATCCGCGATGGGGAAGTTTGGGTAAATTTAGATCCCCCAGTTAACCTCTATGCCCACCACAGCCAACGTCTTCAGGATGGTTTAGAACAGAATATTTCGTTAGTTATTGCCAAATCAGCGATCGCATTACTAGACATGGGGGCAGATTTTACCGAACCATTTCAGGTGGGACTGGAATTTGGCACACGTTATAACAAAGCAGGCTGGAGTACAGGCTTAACCATCCATACTTGCATGATGAATTTGCTGCCTTATCTAGATGCAGAAGACAAACCCCGCGCCCTTTTCCAAGGACTTTCAGCAGTCGCTAGTGATAGCGCTGGAGCGCCGCCTCATTTTGTAGTTCATCCATTGCCCAATTCTATCGTTGACGTTAGTACCCTCAAAAGCTGGTTTTGCCAGTTTATTGAGGTGCGTGATAGTGAAGCAGCAGAGAGATGTCTGATATCTGCAATTCGGGCAGGAGCTAATTCTCAGCAGATCGCAGACATGCTGTTCACATCTGCCACAGACCACTGTTACATCGATAGCGGTCATGTACTCGACTTCATTAACAAGGCACTGGAAGCCCTGGATGCCGTTGATTGGCAAGGGGCAGAGTCAGTTTTGGCGAGTCTAGTTTCTGGTTTAGCAACTGCTTCTCGCATGGAAGAATCCAATTCTTGGTGCTACCCTGTGGATTTAGTAGGAATTCTGAAATCTGCCTTTGAGCAGTTACCTATGGTTTTGGCAGTAGGACGACCTCGACAAGGAACTTGGTCAGGTGAGGAGGAATTAGTGCCGATTTTGTTAGGGGAAGATCCACAGAAAATTATCAATTCTCTTCTGACTGCTCTAAAAGCTGGTTGTACTGAAGAACAATTGGCAGGTGTAGTTACTTACACAGCAGCACTTCGGGTAGCTCGTTTCCACACTAACAACGACTTTAGCGACTGGAATTCAGCGCACCATCCGTTCACTTTTGCCAATGCAGTGCATCAAGGATTACGACGAGTGCCAACGCTTGAATTACTACGAGGTGTGTTTGATGCTGCTATGAGTGTATATCTGAATCGTTTTTTGAATGTCCCACCAGCAAGACTCCCAGAACCAAAAGACTCTGCTCAAAATCCAGAAGAATTGCTCAACCAACTACCAGATTTATTAAATCGCCAACAACAAGTAAATCAGACAGGTCAGTTAGTGGCTGATTATTTGTACAATGGCGGCTCTGTTGAGCGACTGATGGCAATGTTGGGTAAGTTGATGCTGCGCGAAAATCGGGAGTTTCATGTGATTCAGGAAATGGAAGCAGCTTTTAGACAATACTCACTCTTAAGTGAAACTGCTGGTATTCATGTACTAGTTGCTGCTGCTCGTTATTTAGCAGCACACGCGCCCACAATGCGATCGCAAGAGCAAACCTATCAAATTGCTGATCGCTTGCATAAAGGCGATCGCCTGTTTGAAGAATCATAATTTCGAAGCTGGAGGTTTTGGCATAGAAACTGCTGATGCTTACAAAACTGCGTTTGATGGTTCTGCGCTCTGAATTCAGCTATTCCAAATTGAAATTGCATAATTAGGGTGGGTATCTCGCCTGCCCGTAGCCAAATGCAGGCTTTTCAGTCCATCTAACAAGATTGGATAATTGATTTGTTGTAAACTTCAAATAATCAATAAAATCAGGTGCAACCTTTAGAGTTGATTCGTAAAGAAAATTTAAAGAGAAGTGAATTTGGTTTTACTCAGGTTATGGGCTAAATCGAGTGTAGTTATGTAGAGTTGCAGAATTTCTGATAAAAGCAATGTATATTCATTTACATGGGCAAAGTAATAATAAATTTTGTCCCCTCACCAGGTACTGACAAGCAGTTGACTTGTCCGTTGTGTTTGTCAACAATAATTTGGTAGCTAATCGCTAATCCCAGCCCGGTTCCCTTACCTACGGGCTTGGTTGTGAAAGATTGCTCAAAAATTCGAGATTGCACCTCGGTAAGCATACCGGGGCCGTTATCTTGGATGCAAATTGTGACGGTTTGTTGTTGGGGATCGACCGATGTGGTAATGGTGATGATGTTCAAGCAAGCAGCAATCTCTCGATTGGAATTGTTTTGATGGAGTTCATCAAATGCATCAATGGCATTGGCGATGATATTCATGAACACCTGGTTCAGTTGTCCGGGATAGCAACTGATTGGAGGTAACTCACCGTATTGTGTGACAACCTGGATTTTAGTGCGATCGCCATTGCCTTTGAGTCGATGTTTCAACAGCATTAAGGTGCTATCAATTCCTTCGTGAATCTGAAACTCTACCTGAGATGAAATATCTGCGCGAGTAAAAGTTCTCAGAGAGAGACTGATCTCTTTAAGACGGGTAATTCCCTGGTGCATTGATGCCAGTAGTTTCGGTAGATCCTCTGCCAGATACTCCAAGTCAATTTCTTCAACAAGCTCTTGAATTTCCTGGTCTGGCTGCGGTAGCTTCTGCTGTTGCAGGTTCACTAGGCGAAGCAGATTATTTACATATTCCTCTATATAAGATAAATTTCCGCTAACGAAACCAACCGGATTATTAATCTCATGACCAATACCTGCAACCAACTGCCCTAAAGTGGACATTTTCTCACTCTGGATCATCTGTAGTTGGGTTTGCTGTAACTGCTGTAGAGATTGAGTTAACTCTGCGGTGCGTTCTTGCACACGTTCTTCTAATGTGCGGGTGAGATGGGAAATTTTTAGGTGTAACTTTAAACGGGCAATGACTTCTTCTTGTTGGAAAGGTTTGGTAATATAGTCAACTGCACCTATTTCCAGTCCGGCCACCTTGTCTGTAGAATCGGATAGGGCAGTCATGAAAATTACTGGAATATTCTGAGTGATCGGATTGTTTTTCAGTCTGCGACAAGTTTCAAATCCATCAATACCTGTCATCATTACATCTAAGAGAATCAGATCGGGATGAGCATAAGCTGTTTGTTCGATCGCTGACTCTCCATCTGTTGCCATCAGGGCTTTCCAGCCACACCTCTGAATCGCTTCAGATAAGACCTTGAGATTGTTTGGATTGTCATCCACTAACAAAATATGTATGGGTTTCGAGAGAGGAACAGCGATCATGGATGTAACTCCGTTGTGACAAATGATTTGAGTAACTTACGGATTTTTCCAGTTTGGAAATTGGCAGTGAGTTTGCTTAACTCTGTTGCAAAAGGAGCTAGTTGACTGTTTTGCTCAATTAGTTCTTTTAACATTCCCTCAATCGCCGAGATATCTCCCATCATTGCCAAATGATAGAGTTGTTGCAAAACATCTTGGGATGGTAGTACCCATTCACTAGCACCGATCTGCTCACCTTTGGGAGGCGAAGATTCGGCATATATCCATTCCACTCCCAACAGCGATCGCAGTCTATTGAGTAGTTCCTCAATCTGGAGAGGTTTGGGTAGGAATGCTGTTGCCCCTGCCTCTAAACTCCGCTGACGATTTGACTCAAAGACGCTGGCACTAGAGACGATAATCGGAATAGAACAGGTTTGTGGATTCGCTTGCAGGTGAACCATTAACTCAAAACCATCCATATTGGGCATGGCTAAATCGAGCAGAATCACATCTGGATTGTGTTCAATTGCCACCTGTAGCCCATGTTTGCCATCGGTTGCTTCTAAGGTTCGACAGCCAATTTCTTGCAGTAGATTGGTCAACATAGAACAGTGGTTGCGATCGTCATCGACGATTAGAATTTGAGGCGCACTACCCTGAATCCCGGTAATTTTCTGGGGAGTTGGAGTGTAAGGAGTCGTAGACATCGCTTCTTTACGCCAGTCATGAGCGAGTGGTACTGATACTGTCAAATCCAGCCAAAACAGACTTCCTTCGCCCAGGTGACTCTGCACCTGAATTTGGCTCCCCATCAATGCTGCAATTCTTTGGCTAATTGCCAATCCCAAGCCAGTACCTTCAGATCGTTGCCCTGCTTCACCCACTTGCTCAAACGGCAAAAAGATTTTCTCAAGTTGCTCTGGTAACATCCCAATACCCGTATCTTCAATCTGAAAACGAATATTTTGATGTGTCATTTGTCCATTGTCATGAGTCATTTGTTTAGACTCTTGACCAATGACTAATGACAAATGACTAATGACTTCCACTTTGAACGTTACGCTACCGCTATTTGTAAATTTGATCGCGTTGCCCAGTAAGTTAATTAACACTTGCCGCAGCCGTTTTTCATCGACTTGAATGGCAAGTGGTAGGCGATCGCTAATTAAGATATTAAATCCAATCCCTTTCTGTTCAGCCCGGATACCACAAATCTCAGTTACACCATGTAAGAAACTGGGCAGATGGACGCTAGTGACAACCAAATCCAATTTCCTCGCTTCTATCTTCGAGAGATCGAGAATGTCATCGATCAGCATCAAAAGATGCGAACCGCATTGGTAGATAATGCTGACTCCTTCGAGGTTTTTAGCTGTGATGTTTGGCGATCCTTTTAGTAGCTGGGCAAAACCAAGGATGCCATTTAGAGGTGTGCGTAGTTCGTGGCTCATATTGGCGAGAAACTCACTCTTGGCCTGATTGGCAGCATCGGCAGCTTGTTTTGCCTCGACTAATTCATGAGTTCGTTCTTCGACTTTCGTCTCTAGGGTTTTGGAATAATCCAATAGTTGACTGTTGGCAATTTCTAGTTGGCGATTTGTTTCTTCTAACTTGCGCTGTTTATAGGCATTAGTTGTTGCAATCACACTACCGATAAACGCCGCTAAGGTGGGTGTTACCGGAATCAAAACACCATACAAAAACATCCCATAGCCACATAATATACAGGCTCCACTGATGGCTACAGTTGCCCAAAGAATTTTGCCGCCGGGAACCCGCAGCTTGCTACTAGTGGATAATAACCAACTACCTGTAGAACCAATGACAGACCACAAAATAATCCAGAGTGATAAAGAAATGCCAGAAAACCCGTGCAGACTGGCTTTTCCTGTTTTTGCTCCTCGTACTAGTTGATGAGCAATATTCGCATGAACAACCACACCTGGAGTCGGTTTTTGAGCAGATATCCAAGAAGAGAAGGGTGTGCTGAAGAAATCATTGGTACTGGAGGCAATTGACCCAATAAATACCATGCGATCGCGCATCAAATCTGCTGGAATTTTCCCTGCTAACACATCGCGCATCGCAACTGTCCGAAATGCGGCATCTGTTCCATGCCAATTGAGCAGAATTTGATAACCTCCTAAATCGGCATCGGTGTAACCTGCTTCTTGATTTTGCAGTGGTAAGTAAATTTCCTTACCCAACTGAAACTTTTGCTGTTGAGGGTCAATGCTTTCTAAGCTAATTTTTTCAGCTTCGAGGTACTTTAGAGCTACAAGGGTTGCTAGTCCGGCTTTAATGGTATTTTTCTCTTTGGCATCTTCAGCTGTCAAGAGGGCGCGACGTACAAAGCGATCGCCATCTAACACTAAATCTGCTAATCCTACCCGATCCTGTTTTTTCAATTCCGGCGGGGGATTGACGCGTTCGCCAGTAATTTTCTCAACTCCGATCAAATTGGGAGTGTTGCGAAAAACTTGAACAAGTTGCTCGTGTCCGCTTCCTTCCGGTAAATCTCGATAGAGATCCAAGCCAATGGCTCTAGGCTGCTGCGCTCGGATTTTTTCTAGTAATCGTGCTAGCGCCCAGTCTGGAACTGGCCATTTACGTACCGATTGGATATCGCGCTCATCGATTGTAACAATCACAATCTCATCAGCGATCGCCACAGGCGATCGCTGACGAACCCATTCGTCGCGAATTTCCCATTCCGGTAAATTGAAAAGTCCCAACGATTGCCCAACCATAACCGTCAAGGCAACGCTAGGAGTAATAATCAAAACGCTGCGAGTGCGTTGGACAAAAGCCTGGAATTTGCGCCACATATTTGTACTATATAAATGGGGATTGGGGAACTCGGCGTCCCCTCTGAAAATAAGGGGTAATGGGGACTGGATAGAAGAAACAAGAGAGGGACAAAAAGAATAATTACTCTTAACCTAATGCCCAATGCCGAATTCCCAAACTGCAATTAGTTAGTAGATGCTAATAAGTTCGCTGTTACAATCTCCTTCAAACTGACTGAGGATAGAAGTTCTTCCCATTGTTTGCGGAGAGTTGCATTGTTGGGTTGAGCGGTGTATACCGCTGCAAGTGTTGCCACACAGTCATACCAAACACCGTTTTTACCCAAAGCAGTAGCCCGCTTCAGAGCATCTTGCTCTTGGATTGCTGTTGCCAACTCAGCGCTGGGCTGAATACGCTGAACCCAACCATCGACGTAAGGCGTACTTGGACTGAGTTGCCCATCTACTTTGAGTGCTAAGAACCATTGATAATTTTTACCAACAGCTAAAGCGGGTGCATTCGCTGGTAATTTGATCGCGATTACCCCAGTTCTCTCTGCAACTGAAATGTTCATCTGATATTGCATATTGCCAGCTTCATCTTTGAGGCTGAACACGGCTTCTTGAGCATTGGAAACTGGCAGATACACCAATATTGTGGGACGTTCAGACAGTGTTGTGCCATAGAAGTTTTGGGGCAAGAGGGCGATTAGCGCTGCTGGTTGTGTTGTACTTGTAGTTGCTGGATTCAAGTAGTAAGTACCAACGCGAGAAGCACCCGCACTTGCTTGTTGGGGAGCGCCTTTGCCGACAGCAGGTGTAAAGAGGTTGCCGCGAGAAGCTCCTCCAGTTGCCTGTCTGGGCGTACCTTTGCCGACAGCAGGTGTAAAGAGGTTGCCGCGAGAAGCTCCTCCAGTTGCCTGTCTGGGCGCACCTTTCCCGACAGCAGGGGTAAACATACTACCGCGAGAAGCTCCTCCAGTTGCCTGTCTGGGCGCACCTTTCCCGACAGTAGGTGTAAACATACTACCGCGAGAAGCTCCTCCAGTTGCTTGTCTGGGAGAGCCACTGTTGGCGGGTGGGGTAAATGTAACAGCATGAGCACTTGTCCATGCACTGCTAGCGATCAGAGCGATGACGCTCAATGTACTAGCTAAATATCGACGTTTCATGATGTTTTTCCTTATCTCATTGAAATGTGATACAAACAAAATACGTTTTTTTGACTGTGGTCAGAAGCTCAGAGAATAAGTCTAAGTAATAGTAAAGTCAGAGAACTTCTACTAGCAGTATAGGCGAGCCTGAGCTAAAACACTGTAAAAAATAGCCTAAATTATTTGTAATAAACTCCGTTGTATTACTTAGCTAAATCCAGTTGCCGATCAAAACAAAGCCAGACCAAAAGAACGGATCGTGGAAATCAGTTTGGCGAATTAGGCTAATTTGTGCTTGTCTTAGTGCTTCGGCTTTAGTGATTTTGGGTTGTCGCAGTTGGTCATAGAAGCGAGTCATGAGCATCGCAGCTGCCCGATCTTTGACGGGCCATAGGGTGGCGATAGTTGAGCGAGCGCCGGATTTGACAGCCAAGCCTGCTAGTCCCAGGACGGCGCGATCGTCTCCTGCTGCTGTATCACAGGCACTAAGTACCAGCAGTTCGATGGCTTTTGATGGATCGCTACCCCGATTTTTCAGGAGTTCAGATAACTCTTTAACATTGACTTCTCCATCCCAAGTGAGCAAGAAGGTATCTTCGAGGCGGGAACTAAACTGTCCGTGGGTTGCTAGGTGGACAATACCTGCACTACTGGATTTCACCTGTTTAGCAAGGGCCTGACTGGTAAATTCCTGGTTCAGCAACACAGAGGACGACACCGCCTTGGAGATTTGTTTCACTTCTGATTCCACGGCGGGTAAAGCACTAAAGCCAGCGCGAGATTGGCTAATGCCACCCACGATCGCACTGATGTGGTTTTGATGAAGCGATCGCGTCGCCATCAGTTGCAATCCTGGTGAGAGCGCCACAGCATATTTCTCAATCAGATATTGCTTCCCGTCAAAAAGAGCTGCTATGGGAATGTTCCGCAATCGACCATCCAAAACAAACACCAATGTCTTGGTATCAATGAATGCTTGCTCTGCTTCCTCTGGGCGAATTAACCAATCATAAATCTGTTGGGACAATCGATCCCGGTCTTGGGAATCTGAGACAGGGTTAAGAGCAACCAAAAAATTGTCTAGAGTCTGCTCAATTTCAGCTTGAGATTTGTGAGTAACATAGGAACGGAGTGGTTGCCCTGCTTTGGAGATAATTACTGTTAAACGATCGCTCAGGATAATCGGATAAATGACGGTTGCAGTGGGATCAACCCGATCGATCTGTTGAGTTCTATCTAAACAGGCTTCCCGAAAAAAGTTATCGAGTTCCGCAATTTGCAGTGCCTCAATCAATTCACGAGCTTCTATTAGTTCTGCTTGACTCGGTTGATCCTCTAGAAGTAAATCAACCAGTTCCCGGTAGACCGGCTCCACACTGCTGCGAAAAGAGAACTGGACATCAGGGTTAATAGCCACCAAATCTCCCCGCAGTGCCTTTAAGGCATTGACTGCTTCTGTATAGGCGGTAATTGCTTTTGAGCGATCGCCTTGTTGTTTATACAACTGTCCCACCTGCCGAGCAGATTGAGCAATGATATCGTTAGCTTGGAGTTGGCGGGCAATGTTGAGGGATTTCTGAGTTAACTCCTGTGCTTGTGATAACTGCTGTGTACGATGATAGAGTTTTCCCCACTGATGTAGTGCATAAGCTTCGGCTTGAGTATCCTGGATTTGCTGTGCAGATTTGACTGTGATTGCCATCAGTTGCGCCAAATCTTTTAGCGGTAGGATTGGGTCAGAATTTGACTGGCGGTTGAGGGTGGCAACAAAATTGATCGCCGCGTAGAGTGAGGTGTGACTGGGGGGCAGTTCTCGGAGTTCTTGGAGTAGTTGAGGTGCGAGTGGGTTAACAAACTCTAGTTTGTCGTAATTGAGGAAAAGTTTGAACTGAGCTAAACGCGCTTGTAACCGATCGCTTGGGTTAGTTGTTAAAAGTTGAGCCTGTTCAAAGTAATCTAATGCGGCTTCCGGATCTTGCAAGTCAACGGCAGTTTGGCCTAGGTTGAGAAGAATAGAACTTAATTGGGGTTGGGCTGAAATTTTACGAGCGATCGCTAAACTTTGCTCTAAAATCTGTTGACTTTTACTAGAGTCACCAGTTATTTGCACAGCTAAACCAAGCGATCGCAGTCCACTAACTTTGATTTCATTATCCGGCATCCCTTGGAGTTTTTCAGTCAGTACCTCTAACTGTTGTTTAGAACGGCGGTAAAATCCCAAAGTTTGTAAAGCTTGTGCCTGATTGATTTGACTACCCAGGCTTCCCATTTTGTCGCCTGCTTGCTCATAAAATTTTTGAGCTTGTTGCCAACTTGCAAGTGCGGTTTCGGCTTTGCCAGTGTGCAATTGCAAATTTGCTTGGGTATTAAGTGCTTGTGCCCAAAGAATTGGATCGGCAGAGGGAATAGAGGTTTGCAATAGTTTCAGACTTTGCTCAATAGACTGTTGGGCTGCTTGCCATTGATTAAGTTCCTGTTGTGTCAGTGACAGATAACTTAAACTTAGAGCTTCGTTCAGGCGATCGCCTTGGGTGTGGTACTGTTGTGCTGCCGTTTGCCAAATCGTCACTGCTTCTGTAAAGTTTCCTGAACGGTAGAGGTTCCGTCCCTGTTCCAGCCAATTGTTAGGTTGAGTAGATGTTGACACATTCAGGATAGAAGTTGTCGGTACTTGCACAGATGCTTTTGCAGGTGTTATTGTCACTGCCAAACACAAGCTCAAAATACTCAAACTAATATATAGCCAACGACATTTTTTAATTTGGAAAGTCACAGGTTACTGATGGTTTAAGAGTTTGTTTAGTAAAGTAATTGCAATGCCTACTATGTTTAAATTCCTGGAGCAAATTAATTTCTAGGAACCACAGCACAAGTTAATTGAGGCTGTATATTTGCGGGAGATGGCGCTGCAACTAACTCAACTTGGCCATTAGCGTTCCGATGCCAGGAAGTGGCTTCGACGATAACCTCTGGGGATGTAGGCGTTTGGGCAGTGACATTACCAGTTTTGCGGTATGCTCTGAGGTCACGGATATCAGACCAAGTGCGGTCGCTCGTTACTTGCTGATTGGGATTTTGCGGCACACCACCCCGTCCCGTTGCCACAAAGCGACTGCCTTGAGTACCCGAACAACCTGTGGCAATTTGCTGAGATGGATCGGTAACACTTGCTGGCAGTTCTACTAAACCGGAATTTGGATCGACGCCGATGGTATTGACTTGAACCGTGCCGCTAACCCCAAATTGGGAACTAGCAGTGATGTCATTCTCTGGTGTCAGTTGGGGACGAAACTTCAGTCCGAAAAGCCCTTGTGTGCTGATTTGAATATTACCCCCCCTACCTTTCACCGCATTAGCAATAATGTCGCTGTTTTCTAATCCGGCGATGATCGGTGCATTGATATTGATATTACCTCCATTACCGTTACCGCCTGCTGTAGCACTAATATTGCTGCGATCGCGTATTAGCAACAAATTTCCCACTTGTAAGTCGATGTTGCCACCATTACCAGATTCTGTCTGTGCTTGGATTGAGCCTTGATTTTTTAATTGGATGCGATCTGCGGTGATGTTGAGATTGCCAGCATTTCCACTACCTTGGCTGGTAACGCTTACAATACCGCCATCATTGAGTGTCAAATTTGGTGTGGTAATACTAACACTACCTGCATTTCCCGTCAGTACATCCTGTAAGCCAAATAACTTAAGTAGTTGTGGACTTGAACGGATGACAGATGAACCGAGGCTACTGTAAGTGTTAGGACTGACACCACTAATTGCGATCGCCTCTCTAGCATTAATACTGACATTTCCTCCATTCCCAGCATAAAATACTAATGAACCAAGTGCTCCTCCATCTAAGATTTGTAACTTACCAGTATCTAGTATCAAATCTTTTGTATTTCCGGTTGCAAAGCTACTGATACTAATGCTACTAGAAATTTCAAAAGGGGTTTTCCCCATAACTGTGGTATTTTGATTGCGAATTGTCACTTTACCACTAGAGCCACTGCCATATGTATATGAAGTCAATAAAGCTCCACCAGATATTACCAATCTATCCCCATTAATAGAGATATCACCTGCTGACCCAGTACCGTATGTGCCAGTGAGAATGTTTGTTGCAATGGGCGTCAGGGGTGAGAAGCCGGACATCTCTATTGCTGCCGCTTCAATCTGAATGTTGCCACTGTCAGCTACTCCGTGTGTTGAGTTCTCTATCCCTGAACCCTGTTGGAGTGTTAACCGGGGAGTAATGATACTTATATTCCCACCAGTTCCGGTGCTTAAGGTGTTAGTGCGAATCCCACCTCGAATTGTGGTTGCGGATGTTCCGCCAATCATATCGATGGCTTCTGATGCTTGAAAACGAATGTCTCCACCAGCAAGATTTCCATAATTCTGCGCTAAAACTAACGAACCATCGCTCAAGCGAATATTTCGTCCCTGAAGCTGAACTGAACCCGCATTTACCCCACTGACATCTAATAGTGATTTTTGTGCTAGTTGAATGTCACTAAAGTTTTGCTCGTTGCCATACTCCAATTTATATCCCTGAGTGGTTGGCACTAAACTAACTAATCCTGCACCTCCCAGGCTACCTAATTCTATATGCCCTGTTTCGGCAGTCAATGTAGCGCCATTCAGATTCAGATTACCACCCACCAACGCCAAAGTTTTTCCCGCCTGTACTTGCAATCTTGTTGGGCTAGGATTGCGAATCGTAGGAATAATATCGCTCTCGATATCTAAATGCCCTGTACCTTGGACTTGTATCGCTGAAGGATTATGACCTAGTTGCAGTCCAATGGGAACATTGATACTTAATAATGCGTTAGCTTGGGGATTAATGGCGCTAAATTCAGTCCCATCAGCAAATTTGATGCTATTGGCTGTCGTGCTAATAAACGAACCACCGATATTTAATTTGGCATTGCCTCCAAAAATAATCCCATTGGGATTAAGCAAAAATAGATTGGCGCTACCGTTGGCTGTAATTAAACCATCAATATTAGAAACATTGCCCCCAGTCACACGACTAAAAATATTTTGCACATCTGCGGCATTGTTGAAAGATGCAGAACCATTGCTAGGAATAGAGAATTGACTGAAGCTGTGAAACAGGTTGTTGCCGACACGATTGCCGTTGGTAATCGTGAAGTTATTGCCGCTCTGGGAAACTGTGGTGTTGAGAGTGCCATCGGAAATTACTTGAGC
This sequence comes from Nostoc sp. 'Lobaria pulmonaria (5183) cyanobiont', assembly GCF_002949795.1. NCBI lineage: Bacteria > Bacillati > Cyanobacteriota > Cyanophyceae > Nostocales > Nostocaceae > Nostoc > Nostoc sp. 'Lobaria pulmonaria (5183) cyanobiont'. The sequence goes on from NZ_CP026692.1 coordinate 1,284,579, forward strand.
ATTTGCACAACTACTCCAAATCCCACATATCAACATTCCACCAATCAAACCAAACCTAGCAGAAATTACTTTCACACCTCGTCTCCATTTTGATCTGTCTACTTAGGTTTCCCAAAATGGAATTGTTGCTAACTTTATTTGTAGTTAACTCTTAGCTGAAGCAGCACAGGTTAATGGTTGCTGCACATAGCTAGGAGATGGAGCCGCAATTAATTCAACTTGGCCATTAGCATTACGATGCCAGGAAGTAGCTTCGAGGATAACCTCTGGTGATGTAGGCGTTTGGGCAGTGACATTACCAGTTTTACGGTATGCTCTGAGGTCGCGGATATCAGACCAAGTGCGGTCGCTCGTTACTTGCTGATTGGGATTTTGCGGCACACCACCCCGTCCCGTTGCCACAAAGCGACTGCCTTGAGTACCCGAACAACCTGTGGCAATTTGCTGAGATGGATCGGTAACATTTGCTGGCAGTTCGACTAAACCGGAATTTGGCTCGACGCCGATGGTATTGACTTGAACCGTGCCGCTAACCCCAAATTGGGAACTAGCAGTGATGTCATTCTCTGGTGTCAGTTGAGGACGAAACTTCAGTCCGAAAAGCCCTTGTGTGGCGATTTGAATATTACCCCCACGTCCTCGCAGTGCATTAGCAATAATGTTGCTGTTTTCTAATCCAGCGATGATCGGTGCATTAATATTGATGTTACCTCCATTACCATTACCGCCTGCTGTGGCAGTAATATTGCTGCGATCGCGCATCAGCAACAACTTACCAACTCGTAAGCTGATGTTGCCACCATTACCAGATTCTGTCTGTGCTTGGATTAAGCCTTGATTTTGTAATTGGATGCGATCGCTTGTGATATTAAGATTGCCACCATTGCCAGTGCCTTGACTGGTGACACTGACTGTCCCGCCATCCGTCAGTGTTAGGTTCGGTGTGGTAATGCTCACAGTGCCGGCATTCGCTGTTAATATATCTGGCAGACCAAATCGTTTTTGCAACGACGGATCGGGTCGGATGGTGGAAGCGTTAATGCTACTATTAGTTGCCCGACCTTGACCACTGATGACGATCGATTCAGTAGCGTTGATGCTCAAATCTCCCCCATTACCTGCAAAAAATGAGGTGGTGGCAACTGCTCCCCCATCCAGAATTTGCAATTTGGCAGTATCCAGGGTCAAAGTTTTCGCACTTCCGGTTGCAAATGTAGTTGAGCTAATGTTGCTGTAAATTGCAGAGGGACTTTCTCCGATCACCGTAGTGTTGGTGTTGCGAATCATCACTTTACCGCTAGAACCACTGCTAAAGGTAGCCGAAGATAGTGAGGCTCCGCTTGATATTAGTAGACTATTACCATTGACGAAAACATCACCAGCATTTCCAGTGCCGAGTGTAGTAGTGTTAATTGTGGTCACGTCAGCAGGATTAGTGGGTAAAAAGCCTGACAATTCAATGGCGGTTGCATTGATGTAAATATTGCCACTGGTAGCGGCTCCAAGAGTTGTGCTATTCAACCCCGCTCCCCGATTGATGGTCAGTCTGGGAGTAATCACGCTGATATTACCACTAGCTCCGATACCCAGAGCATCACTACGCACTCCGCTCCGAATTGTGCTATCAGCTGTTCTGCCAATCAGATCGATGGACTCTGTAGCCTGAAGGCGAATGTCACCACCGGGGAGATTACCAAAATTTTGCGCCAGTACCAGAGAGCCATCGGTGAATTGAATTTGCCTACCCTGAATTTGAACGGAACCTGCATTCACGCCGCTGATATCTAATAGCGATCGCTGTGCCAGCTGAATATCGCCAAAGCTTTGTACATCCTCATATCCCAGTGTATAGCCCTGTACGGTTGGTATCAGCTTTACCAATCCTGCACCGCTTAAACTACCCAATTCAACTCGCCCTTTTTCAGCGACCAGGTTTGCCCCATTTAGATGTAAGTCGCCACCCACTAGAGCTAGGGTATTTCCCGGCTGTACCCGCAGTTTTGTAGAACTGGGAATCTGAATCGGAGGAGCCAGAGCTAGTCCAGTGACATTCTTCAAAGAGTGTCCTGTGCCTTGAATGTTGATGGGTGCGGGATTGTTACCCAGTTGCAACCCAATAGGAACATTGATACTTAACAACGGGGCAGATTCAGAATTAATTACACTAAACTCAGCACCATCAGCAAATTTAATACTGCTGGCAGTTGTACCAATAAACGAACCCCCAATGTTCAGTTGAGCATTGGCTCCAAAAATTATCCCACTAGGGTTGATCAAGAAGAGACTAACGGGGTTTTTGCCGTTAATCGTCTGAATCAAGCCATTAATGTTAGAGATATTACCGCCAGTAACACGGCTGAAGATGTTAGAAATGTTGGGCGTGTTCGCTAAATCAAAAGTAGCCGAACCGCCAGTGGGAACCGAAAACTGCTGGAAACTATGAAATAAGTTACTGTTGGCGGCACTACCGTTAATAATGGTGAAGTTATTACCGCTTTGGGAGACAGTAGTATTCAAGCTGCCATCGGGAGTTACCTGGGCGTTGGCAAAGCCGCACCAAAGTGACATTACCATCAACGGCACTATTCTACTGCACAGACCCAAGCAAATGGAGGTCGTTGTCATTGCCAAGCCTTTATTTATACCTTGTATTTTAGGTTGCCCAAAACGGTATGATTTTGAACCCTTAACAAGGCGATCGCAAAGCTGAGTGTTATAAATCCAGCAAAAACCCTCAGTTTGTCCACGGACTTGCTTACCTTTAGCTGATTTATAACCAAGATTTTTCTAACCATTATTTGTAATTAAATAAATTAGTGCCCAAAAAAATATAATTAGGTTAAATACATCCACAAAACTTGAAGTTTGGTGGTTTCCAAAACGCTTGCAGACTCGCTAACGCTACGGGTAAGCAAGCTATAACAGTCCTAAATGTGAAATATTTTTCTGTTGGCAATCATTTGTCCTTTGAATCACAAATGACTCTTGACAAATGACCAAGGACGACCATAATAAGAATTTTTACAATCTCATTTAGGATTGCTATAGCAAGAGCATCTTGATTCTGAATTCTACCTTTTCTTTAATTAATTTGATATTTTTAATTATGCAAGTGTATCAAGATGATTGCGGCATATTCAAAGCAAAAGTCAGAGCGAAGATTTCCTCAGCTCTGAACTTTGTAAGAGAATATTCTTATTTAAATTCCCTAACTTTAGTTATGGGGATTCACTGTTAGCTGATAACTGTTAAGCAGCATATTTCAGCCACAAATTAAGATGTACTTATCCTGTTTGATTTTTTTGCAGTCTGATTCACGAGGTTTCAGAGGCTTTTTCATCTTTAGGATAAAGAGAGCGAATTAACTCCCGAATTACATCAGTTGCTGGTCTCCCCGTTGTTGAACAGTATTGTTCAAGCTTCTGTGCCTCGCCTGATGTGAGATTGATTGTAAGTCGTTTAACAGCCCATTTTTTATTCATGTACTAGACAAGGTATGTTTTTAAACTACTTCTCTAATATCAATCATCTAAACTGCTCTTACAATGGTATAAGTAATGACATTTAGTTCAAGTAATCATGAAGTTAAATATAGGACTCCGATTTGATTTTTGAAAATATACTGAGACTGAAAAGCCCGTTTTCTCAGGGTTTCATTTGAAATCTTGTTCGGAAATCAGACAGGAGTCCTATAGGATATTTTTCAAAGTAATAGTGAAGAGGTGAAGTTTATTCTAGATTATAAAGTTAGGCTACTTTCTGGGCAGTAATTATAAATATAATGTAAAAATAACATCAAATATATCAATACAAAATAAGTATTCTCACAGAACAGTTGAGGATAATAATATAGAAAAAGTTGGCAGCCCTAGCAAATAGAATTCGCGGCTACACACATCAAACCCACCTCCAGAGGTTTTCAAGCCAGGATTTTCTTTTAGACTACCTGGTGAGAAGGACTTGCCTACGTTTGTGTCGTAGCGAATTTCATTTTCCCAATATTTTTCAAACTTAGTACACAGTTTCGTAAATTCATGACCAATTGAGGGTTTGAGTTTAAACGCAGAGGGACACAGAGTATAGCGCAAAGGAGCGCAAAGTTTGTTTGAGTCCATTTGCTACGAACTTCAGGGTTAACTGTACTTAGTTGGTTTTAATTGTTAATAAGTCATGTGTTGATAATGTATCGGCAGCAGATTTAATCACATCAAATGACATTCCCGACCTTTCTGCAATATCTAATAGAGTATGCTGACCGTCAGATAAATTTAAAACCCACAGGATTGCCATTTCATTTAGCCCACTATCTTTGTTACCACCAACTGTCCGATATATTCCTCTTTTACCTAACTGTGGCTCACATTTGGGATTTTTGTTGTAGTAGATTTCGTTATTGTTGAGGATATACAACATTGAATGACATTGAAAGAATGACTCAGCAAGATATTGGGGTTGAACGAAATTTAAATCATCAGCTGAAGTATGGTATTCAGGAAAACTACCATGAGGCGATCGCATAAAGCAACCTACAGCTAAATTAAATCCAGGTGAGCAATATTGTCGCTCATCATAGCCATAGGGGAAGAAATCTATAATTTTGTGATCTTGTTTTGAGTTTTTGAGTACATAAGCAGCAACTTTATCGATTTCAGTGTCACCTCTACGGCTTTTTTTGTAAGTAAAGTTGCCTGAATCTCCTAAACAAGTTAATACCAAGCCATGTTTAATGTTGTTGACTTTAGCTTCATTGAGAGCCAACCATGTAATTGAGCCAATGGTTCCGGGAATCCAGAGAAATCTATAGGAATATCTTGGTGTAGTTTGACTTAAATATTTAGCGATAAAAGTAGCGATCGCAATTCCCGAAAGATTATCATTACACAGTGAAGGATGACAGGCATGGCATGAAATCAAGACTTCATCAGTACTGTCTCCTGGAATATAATACTCGCCATAAGTCAGATAACCAGGCTCTAGACAAGAATCAATACATACTTCATACTCTTCATCTTCTAGTTCCAAATACTGATTGTGAGTGAGGCAAAACCCCCAACTTTCCTTGTAATATGAAGTTCGGTAAGGAATCCAATTAGGATAATCGGCAAGTGTAAATAAATGTGATTTAAGTTCTTCGAGAGATAATTTTTTATGTACAGGAATACTATAGTTAACAACGTGCAAATTTGAATTAGTAAAATCTACAATCTTTTCACCTTGAGAGTTTTTAATATAGGCATCTTTAATATTCCATTCTTTAGGGACTGTCCAATCAAATACCTCTGTTCCTGTCGGCACTTCATGAACCGACAAAGGAATATGCTGCTGAATAATTTTTAAAGTTTCTCTAAAACCATTACCTGTAATACTACGGCAAATAGGATATAGCTGGAAGATGAGTTGATAAATTTCCTGAGCAATTTGATCTGACGGTGTTGTGATAAAGTTAAGGCTCATGTCTTTGTCAGTTTCAGCTATTTTGGACTTTGAGTAAATCAGGGTTTCACGAATGGTCTGAGGTTAATATCAGTAACTTCAACAGTTCGAGGTAAACTTAAGGCATTAATGACTACAGCGGCCACGTCCTCTGGTTGCATAAGACGTTCAGGGTAATAGGGTTTACCCTCCATCTCGTGAATTATTGCTTGTCGAGGAGTAGCAGTACGCCCAGGAAACACGCTCATGATCCGCACTTGGTCGGCATTAACTTCTACACGGAGAGTGTCAGCGATCGCCTTGAGGGCGTGTTGAGTGGCAGAAAATTGTCCTACATTCGCTCTGGGACTCATAATTACACTGGAGTTGATAAACAAAATTTGTCCTCGACTGGATAAAAGCATGGGGAGTAAAGTTTGTGTCAAGAGATAGGGCGCACGAACATTAGTCTGATAAAGCAAGTCAAAGTCTTGAACAGAACTCTTTTGAAATGTCCCCATTGAGAACATACCTGCACTCAGAATCAGCAAATCGACCTGTTCAAAATCTTCCTCAATACTTGTTTGTAGCTTACTGATATCCTTATCAACTATCAAATCGATTGCATAACAAACAACTTTAGGGGAAGTTTCCTTAGCGATAGCAGCAACTATTTGTAGGGTTTCAAGGTTGCGTCCTAACAAACAAAGTTGTACACCTTGTGCTGCCAAAGCCAAGGCGATCGCTCTACCGATACCGCTACTAGCTCCTGTGACAACTGCAACCTGATCTATTAAAGTTTCCATAATGAGAGTATTAGTGTTGCAATTCAGTTTTGGAGTAGTGTTGGTGCTGGAGTGTCATATAAAGCCACCAAAGATTCTGGAATAGAGCAGAAATCCTTACTCCGTAAGAAGTCGCCTAAAGAAGTTCCTGTACAAGCTGAATCAATATTTTGTGCACCCTGTTGAGCTATTACATCATCAAAATGTACGGTTCTAAAGTCAATACTGAAACGGGTATAGCCTGATGTGTTGGGAACAGTGGAGTGCATCTGCGCTCCTGAAAAGAGAATCATGCCACCGACTTGTGTAATTAAGCGCAATTGCGGCTCCATTTCTAAAGTTTCTTCCGCATGGGGTTGCTTGCGCGTATCTGTTTTAATGTGCTGTGCCGCATTTTTGCGACTTTCTTTAATCCACTGAGCGTAGTTATAATCTCTTGAGCTATTCTTAACTGGTTGACTCCAGTAGCGCGGATGGAATGCCATCGCATTCTCTGGGGTAATATCGTAGACAGGAATCCACCAGTTGATCTGGCACAAAGGAGCAGAGTACCAGGTGTCACGATGAGGATGGAAAGCGTAAGCAATACCAGCAGTCAGATAGCGATCGCTGGTTGCTGTTCTTAGGCGAGGTACATCGAAATAGGTTTTGTTCAAGTCACATCCACTTTCTTTCAAGATGCCTTGAATGAGTTGTTTAGATTCAGGGTGATGGATAAAAGCTGGCTTGAGTTGTGCCAAAATCTCAACGTATTTCTCTACAGGCAGACTATGTTGTGCTTCTCTCGGATCTAAAGGGGCAAACGCTTCTTCAACCATGCCACGAGCAAAATCACATAGAGCGATCGCACTGGCGCAAGCAGAAAAGACAAACATTTGTCCATTATAAAGATGCTTGCGTCTGATTTCATCACTAAAAATCGAATCAAAATAAATTGTATTCACTTCGCCCCTCATCTGCTGTAACAAAGTTTGAACACAGTGTTAAGGATGAAACTCAAAATTTAATTTTTCAAATTTTGATTTTCCGTGTCTCTGCGCCTCTGTGCGATCCTAATCCTAATATTTACTCAGCAACTATATATTTTTAAATTGCTCTTAAAAGTCTTACGTCACCGTAGGCGTTACAATTTTTTCCGATTCAAATAAACTCCAAGCCCGATCTTTATCCGAAATTTCAGTCACAGATAGAGGCCATTCAATACCAAAAGCTGGGTCATCATACGGATACCCGCCAGCATATTCTGGTGCATAAAAGTCACCCATTTGATACATCACCTCCGTCTCATCGCTTAGAGTTTGAAAACCGTGAGCACACCTATCTGGAATATAGAGAGCAAGACGATTTTCAGCAGTTAACTTTATACCAATATGAGATAAATAGCTAGGAGAATCTGGACGCAAATCGATAATGACATCATAAATAGCTCCTTTGATGCAACGCACCAATTTTGTTTCCTGAGAAGGAGGCATTTGATAATGCATACCCCGCAACGTTCCTTTTTTATAGTTAAAAGATAAATTGCATTGGGCAATAGTAGGTTTTAAACCACGATCTTGAAATTCTTGAGTACAGAAACTCCGAGCAAAAAAGCCGCGAATATCTCGGTGCAGTTCTAAATCAACAATAAATGCTTCTTTTATTTTAGTTTCAGTAAATATCATAAATTTACAAACCTGAGAGAAAATTCAAATTCTAATTTTTTAGAAAAATATTTTTCGACAGTAAAATGCTTCAGCATATTTACTCGGTGAATTTGATTCAATCCCACGAATTCTGAGAATTGAACGAAAAGTCTCTTCTGTAAACCACTGCTTATTATTCTGGGTAGCGAACGCATCCAAAATATATTCAATTTTTCGACGGCACAGTGTTTCATTTAAATGGACAAAGAAATTAGGAATACCCAAATCACCATCATATTTGGGTATTTCATATTCCAAAATTAAATGATTTCTAAAGGTATTCCAAGTTAAGTCAGAAATTAAGCGGTGATCTTGGTGGCGATCGTCTCGATGATGAGTAAAGATTATATCTGGTGAAAATTCTTGCTTCAATTGTTCAAAGTATTCCTTCACCTCTATCCCTTGAAAAGATAGAAAGCCATCTCGAAAATTTTTAATGATAATTTTCTTGACTGGGATTTCTTTTAAGAAGAGACTAGCGCTTGTGGTTGCTTCCTCTGCTCTTTGCTGATTGGAACTAAAGACAACCCAATAGATAACAACATGTTGGTAATTCTCTATCAGCTTTAAGATTGTCCCTCCACAACCAATCTCGATATCATCACAATGAGAACCGAGACAAAGAATTTTGTACTCAGATTCTTCTGTCTTATTCAAACTAAGTTGGATCATACATGGTCGACTTCTAGTTGTTGATCTCCCCAGACTTCCCAAGGTCTTTTACCTTGAGCATACATATCATCCAACTGTTGTTTCTCTTTAAACGTATCCATTACTCCGAAAAAGCCAGTGTATTTATAGGCAAAAAGCTCTTCTTTGGCAATCAATCTTTGAAAAGGCTCAAGGACAAGTTCTTCACCATAATTTATATAGTTAAAAATCTCTTTTTTAAAGACAAAATATCCTCCATTAATCCAAATATCACATTGTTTTACATCTTGAATATTTTGTACCAAACCATCCTCGTTCATATCAACTAGGTGAAAACTTTGGCTTGGTCTAACACACAAAAAACTACCGATTTTATCACGCTGATAAAAATTATTAATATAAGTTGGTAAATGTAAGTCTGTCAAACCGTCACTGTAGTTAGCTAAAAATACTTCTTCTCCTTCTAAATATTTTTCTACTGCCTTGAATCTTTGTCCAATATTGGCAGTTAACCCTGTATCTACAAATGTGATATTCCAATCTTGAATATCCCGATTAAACAACTCAATTTTGCTTCCATTGGAAAGGCTAAAGTTATTAGAAAGCCATTCATTGTAATTCAAAAAATAGCTTTTAATTAGGTCAGCCTTGTAACCAAGACATAAGATAAAATCTTTGTGCCCATAGTGAGCATAGTATTTCATGACATGCCATAATATTGGTCGATAACCAATATTCACCATTGGCTTAGGAATACTTTCTGAATATTCTCTCATTCTGGCTCCTAAACCACCGCAAAATAAAACTACTTTCATATAACTTACCCCTTTTTGACAATCAAAAATATTAAATACTTAAGAGTAGACATTAACTTCAGGAATTGGTACAACAAATTGACCTCCCCAATCCCGAATGTAAGCTATTTGTATCATAATTTCATTTTTTAGATTCCAGGGTAATATTAGTATATAGTCAGGCTTTGTTTCGGCAATTTTGTCTGGATGAAAAATCGGAATATGAGTGCCTGGTAAGAATTGACCCTGTTTATAAGGGTTACGGTCTACTGTATAGTCAAGAAAATCTGTGCGGATACCGCAATAGTTTAAGAGAGTATTTCCCTTCCCTGGAGCACCGTAACCAACAATCGATTTTCCCTCTCGCTTAACTTTTATCAAAAAATCTAATAAGTTGCGTTTAGTTTCTTTAACTTGTTCTCCAAAGGAAAAATAGTATTCTAATTGCGTAAAACCAGCCGCTTTTTCTCTATTTTTCAGTTCTGATACTTGGTTGCTAATAGGTTTAGAATAATCTTCATTGTGGCGCGCATAAATTCTCAAAGAACCACCATGAGTAGTTAATTCTTCTACATCAAAAATTTTCAACCCGTGAGCAGCAAAAATCTTATCTACGGTAAGAAATGAAAAATAAGAGAAATGCTCATGGTAAATAGTATCAAACTGATTTTCCTCGATTAACCGCATCAAGTGGGGAAATTCCATAGTAATTACACCATGCGGTTTGAGGATAATTTTCATTCCTTTTACAAAATCATTGAGATATGGTGTGTGAGCAAGGACATTATTTCCGAGTAATAAATCTGCCTGTTTGCCCTTAGCAACCTGTTCTTTTGCTGTCTCCTGACCAAAAAATTTGACAACTGTAGGAATACCTTTTTGAATTGCTACCTCAGCAACATTTGCTGCTGGCTCTATTCCCAGCGCCGGAATGTTTTTGGCAACAAAGTATTGCAGCAAGTAGCCATCATTACTAGCAATTTCTATTACTTGACTTTCCTGGTTTAATTGAAAACGTTCTACTACCAAATCAACGTATTTTTTGGCGTGTTGTAACCAGCTATCAGAGTATGAAGAAAAATAAGCGTAGTCGCTAAAAATATTTTCTGGGCTAATGTATTCTTGGAGTTGAACTAAAAAACACTTCTCACAAACATAGACATGCAGAGGATAAAATGGCTCTACTTCATTGAGTTGTTTGAGACTGCGATAGCTTTCGCAGGGAGGAGACATACCTAAATCTACGAAGGTATGGTGCAACCCTGTTTCACAGAATAGACAGTTACCAGTTATTAGCTGATTATTTGTTGGTTTCAGTAAATTCATAACTTATTATATGAAATTTTTAAACACTCTGCCAGAAGAAATCTTGATTGATTTGCTGAGTGCGAATGAGGTATTCCAGTTGTTTCAGACGAGTAAAACCTCTCGACTCAAATATTCCTCTATCCATATCAATTTGCTGGAAGACATTATATAGTTGTTGGGCACCGCGCTGGGCATCCCATTCACATTTGAATCCTGGTAAATTTTGGTTAATTTTATGAAATAAAACCCGATAGCTGCGATTGTCAGGATCGTGTTTACCAAAGCTCAATTTACAATCTGTAAAAACTTCTGCAACTATTTGAGCAATTTGTTTGACTTGATAGTTGCTATTTGTATCACCGACATTGAAAATTTGGTTGTGAATTACATCACGCGGAGCTTCTAAGGTACAGATAATTGCTTTGCAGATATCCAATAAATGCACTAGGGGACGCCAAGGTGTACCGTCGCTGTTCATCTTGATTTCTTTAATTGTCCATGCCCAACCGGCTAGATTGTTTAAGACAATATCAAAGCGCATTCTCCCAGAGGCGCCATAGGCTGTGGCATTTCGGAGAAAGGTGGGAGAAAAGCTATCATCAGCAAGGAGTTTCACATCTTGTTCGACAAGTGCTTTGCATTTGGCATAAGCTGTTTGGGGATTGATGATAGACTCTTCGCTAACGTAGTCTTCAGTGGCAAAACCATAGACACTGCATGATGATGTATAGACAAAGCGTTGGATTCCAGATGCTTTCGCCAGCTTTGCTAAATGTACTGAGCCTTTGTGGTTGATATCGTAGGTGATATCAGGGGCTAACTGACCTAAAGGGTCGTTGGAGAGTTCTGCCATGTGAACTACTGCTTCCACACCTTGCAGGTCTTCTATTGTAATGTGGCGGATGTCTTTGTTGAGGGTTTTGGCAGTTACCTTGGTGCCATTATATAGCCAACCTACTTTATAAAAGCCAGTATCTAAACCAATAACTTCATGACCTTCTTGGATCAACAGAGGAGCTAATAACGAGCCAATATAACCTTCAGTTCCAGTTACAAGTATTTTCATATCCTATGGTGCGATCGCAGTTTGTGGGGATTTTAATTCAATAGGAATATTGTCTGGAATATTTTCTTGAGGAATAGCAAGCAACTTGGCAGCAATCTCATTTCGTAAGGGAGCTGCTTCATCTTTAGTCAACCAAGCAAATAACTTTGCTACTGCTTCCGGAGACCGATCGATTTTTAAAGCCTCTTGGAGAATACGCAAAGCACCAGTCATATTACCAGACATCAGAGGAAAGATTACCCTGTTTTCTAGAAGATATTCAAAGTTATAGCTCCGGGCATTTGTTGTAATCTCTGTACAAAGATCGGCAGGAAGATAGCTCTCTGTAATCTCGATGGCACGGCGGAGAAATACTGCGTGATTTCCTGTCGCAAAAAGCTCATTCGACATTTTCTGAGCGTACAAACTTGTATCTAGGCGATAACAAGCCAAAATTTTCGGTTCATACCAACAATCATAAAAAGTAGCAATACGTTTACACAGTTCCCACCCGTTAAGATCGCTCAACTCAGAGCAATATCCCCCTATTTTTTCATAGGTTTGCCGACGAATAACTATTGCCGAGGGTCTCAACGGATTTGTCACTCCAATTTGCAACAGCCAATTTTGAATAATACCTCTGTTCTCTCCATACCAGTAAAAAATATCCCCTTTGGAAAGAAACACCCCTTTTTCGTTAATATTATCAAAACCTGTGAAAGCTGCTCCAACAGAATCCGAACAATTCTCCAAACTCTCCTTGAGTTGGGAATAAAAACCAGGGAGAACATAATCATCATCGTGAAGTATGTGAATCCATTGCCCTCGACTGAGGATAATACCTGTATTATGGTTTCCCGCTAACCCAATATTTTGCGAATTCCGGTAGTAACTTACTATACCTCTGCCAATAGCATTCACTAGATCGAAAAGTGGTGGCGTACTGGCATTGTCCATTACCAGAATTTCCATCTCCTCTTCTCCAGTCCATTGTGCTAAAACACTAGCTAGACATTCGAGAAGATAGTCAGTACGTTTATATGCAGGAATCACCACACTCCAAAATGGCCTCTTTTTTTCACTAGCCGCAACAGCTGGAATTTTGGGAAATTTATAGTTTCTCACAATTACTTCCTCTTGAGGAAGCTCTGGTGTAATCGGTACTTCCTCAGCTTTTTCCGTTCCAGCATCAGCTACAAATGCTTTGAGATAGTGGGGATTGATGAGCTTTAACCCTTGTTGATAGGCAGATATTGCCTCTGATAATTTTTTTTGATCTTGGTAAATTTTGCCTAATTTCAGGTAAATTTCTCCGTTGTCAGGATTCAGTTCCAATACTTTTTGATAAGAGACTAGTGCCTCTTCCAAATCACCTTGTTCTTGAAGGGCAACTCCCAAGTTATAGTAAGCATCGAGGAAATCAGGCTGTAAAGCGATCGCAGTTCGATAGCAAGCTACAGCATTCTTTAAATCTTTTGCTTGTTGCCGACTTCTGCCCAACTGATTGTTTAACGCTGCGTATTGAGCCTGTTGTTGGCAAGAGAGCTTTCCTTGGGCGTGCAATGCGTTACCCAAATTTGCCTCAGCTTCAGTACAGTTGGGCTGTAACTCTAAGGCTTTTTGATAGCAAGCAACTGCCTCTTCCCATTTGCCTTGTAGTTGCAAAGTATAGCCCAGATTATTATAAAGTGGCGCTGAATCTGTCTGTAGCGCTATAGCTTGCTGATATGCTTCCACAGCTGCTGGTAACTGACTTTGGGCTTGATGTAAGTTACCTAGACTGAACCAACCCTTGACGGAGTTGGGCTGAATCTGGAGGAGTGCATTCAACAACTGTTCAGCATTTTGAAACTTACCAACCTGCTGTGACAGTATGCCTAACCCATATAAAGCTTCTGGATGGTTAGGCTGTTTTTCCAGAATCTGACGGTACACTTGTTCAGCTTTGGTTAAATCATTGGCTCTATGATGTTTCGATGCTATTTGGAGAGATTCTGTAATTGTTGCCATTTTAATTATTTTATTATTAGTATTTACTGCCGATTCGCTCATTTTCTAGGCAGTTATAAAAAAGAGGTAAGGTAAAAATAAGGGTTACAGCGTTTGTCTGAGATTGCGATCGCTATTCTAGAGAATTAATCTTGGGTATTGGTTCACCACTCACCACCACCCAAAAACTTGATTTTTTCCAAACCCTTATTCTTACGTGATTTACCAATTTCTCTAACTTCAAAAAAATGGGCGAACTCCCAGGACTTAGTTAAGGTTTTGACTATCTAATTGTTTAGAGGCAAAGAGATCAATCTGAAGGCGATCTCATCCCTCAGAGGAGTGGCAATATCTGTTCTCAGCCAAGCAAATAACTGCGCTAGTGACTCAGCAGACCGATCGATTTTGAGAATCTCTTCAAGGGTGCGAAAAGCGCCAGTCAAATGACCAGCCTCAAGAGGAATTTCTGTATCTGCTAAACAATTAATGAAGTAATGTTTACGTGATTGTGCTGTAATTTTTACACAAAGATCGGCTGGAAGATAGCTCTCAGAAATCTCAATAGAACGACGAATAGATGCTACCCGATCTCCAGATAAGGAAAGTTCAGTTCTCATACTTTGGGAATGCACGCGATAATGAACCAAAATTTCTGGCTCGTACCACCAATCATAGAAGGTGGCGATCCGTTTGTAGATTTCCCAGTCGAGAGTAGAGGTTAATTCTGGATGATATCCACCTAGCCGTTCATAGGTTGTTCGACGAATCACAACAGCAGGTGGATTCAATGGGTTTGCGACACCAACATATAGCAATAAGTCTGAAACTATACCTTTATATGTGCCGTATAATTGTTGGCGGAAAGTAATTTCTCTTGTTTCATTGATATTTTCATAACCTGTAAAAGCTGCTCCAACGGAATCTGGACAACCTTCTAGACTCTGCTTGAGGCGAGTATAAAAACCTGGCAACACATAGTCATCATCATGAAGTAAATGAATCCACAATCCTCGACTATTACTAACTCCTGCATTCCAAGTTCCTTGCTGTCTGAGATTTTGCGGATTGCGGTAATAGCGTACTATTCCTCGTCCGATCGCATTTACTAGTTGATATAGAGGTGGCGTACTTGCATCATCAATCACAAGTATTTCCATTTCTTCAGTACCTGACCATTCAGCTAGGACGCTGACCAAACACTCTAGCAGATAGTCAGTACGTTGATATGCTGGAATAACCACACTCCAAAAAGGTCGCTTGTCTCCTGTTTCGGATACTGGAGGGATTAGTGGGAAGTAATACTTACCTATTTGCACTTCCCCTTGAGGATACAGGGGAGTTACTGGTATTTCATCTGTGTTCTCAAGTGCTTGGGTAGCTGCTAATGCTTTGGCATAGTGGGGATTAATCAGCTTTAACCCTTGTTGATAAGCAGAAATTGCCTCTGTTAAATTGTTCTGCTGTTGGTAAATTTTGCCTAAGTTGAGGTAAGCTTCTCCATAGTTGGGATTAAGTTCCAAGGTTCGTTGGTAGGATGCGATCGCCTCTTCTAATTGTCCTTGTGCTTGCAGCGCCAACCCCAAGTTATAATGAGCTTCTAACAAATCTGGCTTGAGTGCGATCGCTTGCTTGTGACAAGTAATAGCATTTTTCAAATCAAGAGCTTTTTTCCGGGCAATACCCAATTGATTATTTAATTGTGCATAGTGCATTTGTTGATTGCTGGAGAGCTTACCTTGAGCGTGTAACGCATTACCCAAACTAACCTCTGCTTCTATAAAGTCTGGCTTTAACTCTAGAGCTTTTTGATAATAGTTAATCGCTTCTTCAAATAATCCTTGTTGTTGCAGAGTATAGCCCAAGTTATTGTAAATTGGCAGGGAGTTAGGTAATAAAACTAAAGCTTGCCGATAAGCTTTCTCTGCTTCTGAAAACTGTTCCTGAGCTAAACGCAAATTACCTAAACTGAACCAAGTCTTAACAGAATCTGGTTGAACTTGCGAAGCTGCACTTAGCCACTGTTCAGCTGTTTGGGGTTGTCCTATCTGCTGCGCCAACATCCCTAAACCATATAAAGCTTCGGGGTTGTCAGGTTGTTTTTCCAAAACTTGAATATATAGCAGTTCTGCTTCCACTAAACTATTGTCTCGTTGCTGTTGAACTGCTAGTTCAAGGATTTCAGCTACTTCTGTTTTATCTAGCAATTCAGCTTCATCTTTTTGACCTGACTGATGCTTCTGTACTGCAATTTCAATAAGAGATTTAACTTTAGATTCTGAAATGTTTGTAGTATTCATAATTATGTAGTATTTATAACTATATTTAATTTGATATTAGATTGTTATAGATTACTATAACTTCAGAATCATAGGTGATAACTATTAATAAAATATTTTACCTATTTTTGCCTGTATAAGAAAACAAGGTTCTTAAATTAAGATAAAACAAATATTTTGTCAACAGTATGGGCGAGAAATAGGGAGCATACCAAATGTGCAAGTTTATTTTTATACGGTATTTGGACTTAGGCAGAGAATGAAATAACGAACCGCATTCGCGCAGCGTCTCGTTAGAGAAGGACGCAAATAAAAGAGAAGAGGTTTGTACAGGTTTTTTGTACCAATCCTGTGTCTTTTGGCTTGCATTGGGATGCTCCTGAGAAATAAGCCTTAAATTAGTAATCAAAAATTACCAACTCAAGTAATTTCAATGCGTACACTATAGGGGTTACTGTTGGCAAAACCTCTCCCAGAAAAGGTATTGACATTTTCTTGTGCAATCAGATTTTTTACTCACCTAATTTTTTTGACTCAGATGCTTGGAAATCAGAGTCTGTTAGGGAATGAAACGAGCAATTAGCCTTAAGCAAATTATATTACCGAGCTGATGTCACTGGCACTCAGGTTTGAAAATAGTATGCTTTCTTGAGGATTATTAATGAGAGACAAAGAATTAACGAGAGACAAAGAATTTAAGGTGAGAAGAGCGCCATCTTTGGTATCTGTTATATTATCTTGACTTCCCCAGCCATCTAATACAAGTTTATCAACACCAACCTGGAAATCTTGAATAACATCAAAGTCATTTTTCAACAAGATATCGGTACGTTTGAAAGTAAATGTGTCATTACCATCGCCACCAACCAAGACATCATTACCACTACCACCGTTCAGAAGATCATTGCCTAAACCGCCATAGAGTGTATCATTGCCATCGCCACCATTTAGCGAATCATTACCTTGGCCTGCGTCGAGGACATCATTACCTCTGTTTCCAAATAGCTTATCATTTCCCAAGCTGGCATAAAGTTTGTCCGCCCCGTTGGTTCCCGTCAGATTATCCTTGCGAATCGTGCCATAGATAACATCTTTACCCAGGTTGCCGATTAAAGTATCTCCTGCCAATTCAACAGAACTAGTATTAATTTTGACTATAGTTAGGTTAGTATTACGATTAAAATTCCGCTCATAAGTACCAACAGCACTACCATTCAAGAAGTCAGTACCATTGTCGTTATCAATATCAGAATCTTTATCACGACTGTCGATTGTGACATTGCGACTACGACCAAATGTTAGATTGCCGATTTGCTCGGAGGAGACTAATTTACCCTGGATGCCAAAATAATCTAAAACTTTAGCCTTGTTAGGATTTGTGGTATCTAACACCAAAAAAGTGCTTGTTGACTGACCCTTGTTATATTCAACATCAGGATTTTCAATTTCTTTGGCTGCCAGTTCTAAATCTGCTGAAAAATCAAAAGAGAAATCTTCATTACGGCCAACCGCAAAACTAGCAAGTACCTTTGCTTCGCTGTTGGAAGTACCTTCAAACTGACCATCTAATCCAACAACAGCAGCCTGAGTGAAAAGTGATGAAAAAGTTGGGTCAAAACTTGCTTGAGCCTCAGCAATAGCAGCACTCACGCCACCTGAAACTAATGCATCCGTCTGGGTAGCAGTTAAAACTCCTGAAGCACCTTCACTGTAGTTGGAAAAAGTAGCATCCCCTTCAGCGGTAACAAAATTAGGATTAGGATCGGGCTTGGGATCGGGCCTGTTATTGAGATTAACTCTACCATTGAAAGAAAGTAACTTTTGAGGTGTCAGTCTTAGACTTACTCTTGATGCCATAAAAAACCTGTGTTGATTTTGTTTGTTAACAAATTTGCGCGTAAATATTCGGGGAGTAATTCTCTCCCAATTTCCGAGCTAAATCTCTCGATATCCCTAATGAACTTATCAGCTTTTATCCAGGACTTGCTTTGCTTTTAACAGCACTTTTAAATAGCTTAATTGATTATTCCAAGCTGAACGTGGAAGCAGGGGGATTTTTTCTAATTCTGGAAATGGTAATGACTTAAGGTCAGTTTTGTTTTCTGAAATTGTGGTAATTTCTAAATTTTCTGCCAATAGATGCGCGGAAACTCTAGGGCTGACAGACGGTTAATTTGGGTGTTGCAACCAAAGGAAATACCTACTTCAGATCCAAAGCTTCCTCTGTAGAGAGTTCTTTGGTGCGCTCATGTCAGGCGCGGGAACCACAGTGACTACAAGCTAGATTGCACTTTACTTTAAGGTAATTTCCCCAACTGCATAGCTTTTGCGGTGATATGTCATGTTAATTCTCAATTTAGGTTTTAGAAAGAAGTTTACTTTACTCAGTGGTGAACACTGAGTAAAGTAGAAAATACTCGTGCAAAAGTCTGGTTTTAGAACCAATTAGTTGCAATTACAAAACCACTTGCAGTAGCACTGTTTTTAGAGAATTTGGATTTAATTCTCTTAATTACTAAAGAAGCATTACCCTCGGCTGTTACTTTAGCCGTAGTATGAGAGCCTACTGCCCTAGCGAATCCTGTACCCTTTGCTGTCAAACCATCACTTGTTGTTGTGGAACTACTACTTGCACTAGCATATTTTGACCCTGAAGCAAATGCCTTAGATGTGATAGTGACTCTAGCAGAACCTAAAATCGACTCGTCTTTCGTAACACTTTCTAAATAAGATAAATCACGGATATCCATAGCTAAATGAGCCTTTTTCAACATTACTCGGATCTTTGGAAAGTTATGAAATTAATTAGAAAACCTCTTTATTCTGGTAGAGAAGTTTTTACGTAATCGCTCAATAATCCGGAGTAAATCGCTCAGGGACAAGCCTAAAATGGCGTCAAATCATTCCTTAACTGGTAGTTCGCCCCGATTTATTGAGCGGATACGTTTTTACTATATGGATTTCATAACTTATCACTATTGTATGGTGCATTAGGCACGTAATGCATTCTACGTCTTCATCGTTTTATCGGGTTATTGTACTTCTGGTTGGACAACTGCTCCGTATAACGCTTGTACAGGCGGGGCGGTTTCTAAAATTTCCAGAGACATATTCTTGTTTTCTCCTTAAAGATGATTCTTTTTGTCCGTCATAAAAAGTTTTGAGACGACCATTTAACCATAAATTTTTAGTGAGTCAAATTGTGTAACTTCTTGGTGCTGGGTTTGGTAAATCTGTGCTAAATTCATGTTGGCTTCCTGGTGTTGAGCATTGAACTCCAAAGCTTTTTGATAGCAAGCGATCGCTTCTTCTATCTCTCCTTGTTGTTGCAGTACCACCCCCAAGTTATAATGAGCTTCTACTAAATCAGGCTTGAGTGCGATCGCAGCTCGATAGTAAACACCAGCAGTTTGCCAATCAGCTGCTTGTTTGCGAGTCATGCCCAGCTGATAATTCAATTCAGCATAATAGGCTTGTTTCTCTGCTGAAAGCCTCCCTTGGGCAAAAAGTGCATTTCCTAAATTGATTTCCGCTTCTGTGCAGTTGGGCTGAAATTCCAGAGCTTTTTGATAAGATGCGATCGCTTCTTCCCACTTACCTTGTTGTTGCAAGGTGTAGCCCAAATTGTTGTAAATTGTCCCTGCATCTGGTCGCAAAACAATAGCTTTTTGGTAAGCTGCTTCAGCTTCTGGTAACTGTCCTTGGCCTTGCAGCAAATTGCCTAAACTAAACCAAATTTTCACAGAGTTAGGCTGAACTTGCGAAGCTGCACTCAAATGCTTTTGGGCTTCCTGTAACGCACCTTTCTGCTGTGCCAACATTCCTAAACCGTATAATGCTTCTGAATAGTCTGGTTGTTTTTCTATTACCTGACGATATAGCTGTTCGGCTGCATCTAGGCGATTAGCTCGATGATGTTCAAGTGCAAGTTGAAAGAGTTCAGCAACATCTTTAGCGTCAAATTGCCTTGGTTTATTAACCAGCTGCAAAAGAAAATCTTCCAGCGCTCTGACTGGCTTTAAATCGCCATATAATTTATGTTTATTTTCTGCAACTTGTTGGGAGATATGTTGCCGATATTTGGCATCTTTCCCCAGACGGATAGCGATTTTTACATATTCTGCTTGATTTGAAGCGATCGTCTCTTCTATACCCATCATCTGCAAAATTGCCAGAGAATGCCGTCCCCGCATCAGCTCTCCTGGTAAAGTGACAACCGGTATATTATGAGCAATAGATTCGAGGGTGGAGTTACATCCAGACCAACCAATACTATCTAAAAAAACATCTGCTAAGGCTGTAGTCCCAGCAAACTTCTTATTATTTAGTGTAGGCAAAAATAAACAATGATTTTGATAATCCAACCCTAATGCTGCAAAAGCATGGTTTAAGCGCTGGCGAAATACTTCTGTAGCCTCTTCACTTGAGTTTTTAATAAATACAAACTTAGCATTTCTTAACTCTTTAGCAATAGAGGGAAAAACATCATCATGATTAGGCAAATATTTATATAATGACTGACAACACCAAAAGAAAATATCATCCTCTTTTAAACCTATATCTGGTTTCTTAATTTCTTCGGGTTGAATTGCTAAAGGTATGTAATAAATAGATAGATTGGGTAATCTAACTAATTTTTCTGTATAATGTTCTTGAGCATTTTCTGGTTCCATTAAGTCACTGCTCAAGTAATAATCAATTGTTGGAAGTCCACTCGTTTCAGGGTGTCCCCAAGATGTCATTTGAATTGGCGCTAATCTCAGACAACCTAGTTTTAATGCCATTGGGTCCATCCCAAATTCTGGTAAAATCAAGATATGTAATTTATCTTTTGTTATTACCTCACACCATTCTTCAACTGAACGATCACCTTGAACCAATTTATCAAAAGCCTTGGCGGCACTAACTGTTGAATTATCTGTTTTGTCCCCAGTGTAATAACCAAATAATTCAAACTCACTTCGATCTATATTTTCTACCCAACCTTTAATAGGGATTTTCCAATTAGAATGACTAGATAAAAACCCAGAGACAATACCAATACGAACCTTTTGATTTTTATCTAAATTAGGCAGAACAAGCGGCTGGCAATTTTGGGGATAGCGACTCGACATAATCTGGAAAATCATTTCCCCATAAGTTCGCTGTAAATCTTGGTCATTTAAGCCTTGATATGCCAAATAAAAAGGCTGAAATGTTCCCACAGCTTCAGATGCTTTTGCCCGTTCTTCCTGATTAGTTAATTCATAATATTTAGCTAAATTTTGCAAATGCTGTTGATACTGATTTCGCCTGAATGAAATTTCATCAACACTAGAATAGATAATTGGCAGTTGGCTCATACAAACACCAAATTTAGCCATATCATAGTTTGGCGTTAACTTGACGGCTTGCTCGAATGCCTGGACTGCCGCCTCTGTTTTGTTAATATCTCTAAATACTAGTCCTAAGTTGCAATAGATGTAATCAATATCAGGTTTAATTTTAATAGCTTGTTGAAAGGATTCTATGGCAGCATCAAATCTATTCTGTTGCCTGAGAATATATCCCAAATTGTTATAGGTGATTGCAAAATCAGGTTGAATGCTTAAAGCTTTTTCGTAAGCTTCTATTGCTTCTTCAAATTTTCCTTTCTCCTCGAAAAGACACCCTAAGTTGTGATAGACTTGATGATAGTCTGGTTTAATTTTTATTGCTTGTTGGTAAGAATTGATGGCATCATTTAATCGCCCTTGCTTTTGGAGTACTTCTCCTAAATGAGTATGAGATGATACAAAATCTGGCTGTAATGCAATAGCTTGCCGATAATATAACTCTGCTATCTTGAAATCGCCTGCCTGTTGCCTACCTAAACCAAACTGCTCATTCAACTTTGCGTAGTGGACTTGTTCTTCTGGTGACAGGTTTCCTTGAATGTGGAGAATATTATTAATATTGATTTGCACTTCTATGCTATCAGGGAGAATTTCCAGTGCTTTTTTATAACAGGCGATCGCTTCTTCTAGTTTACCCTGTTGTTGCAGAGTAAACCCCAAGCTGTTATGTATTTCCCCTACTTCTGGTTGTAATTGCAGAGCTGCTTGAAAAAATTGTTCTGCATTTTGATATTGTCCTCGCTGCTGTGCCAGCAGACCTAATCCATATAATGCCTCTGACTGCTTGGGATCTACCTCTATAATTTGATGATAAATCTCTTCGGCTTGGGTGAAGCGCTTGGCTTGGTGATATTGACCAGCGAGTTGGAGAGCCTCAGGAATTGTGGTCACGTCGCTTTGCTCCAAATTCAAAATTAACAATCCCCATACTTCGACAAGCTCAGTAACCATAAATAAACTTAGGAGCTTGCCTTCTTTTATTTATGGGTCATAATTTATACAATTAGTTTGATTTAATATGTCTTTTGTTCCTATATCTGCAAGGAACTCAAGTTTTTGAAACTTATAACTTAATTTGCTTAAAATCGATTGATATCATGTCTGCTTGATTACTTACTAAACTCTCTACCTTTCGAGGAGCTATGAAAAGCTTAAAATCTACGATAAAGTGTCTTACTTATGACTATTAGGCATCATGTAAAAATAAGTTGTACAACAAAGTTTATTTGAAATAGCTTGCTAAATCTAGCATTCACATACTTTCACATAAAAGTTGTTTAGGTTATTTTTACAAAAATCTTTAGCCCAGAGTTTTAATTCAGGGCGGGCAAACAGAACAGACTGTAAAATAGGTTGAGGACTAAAATGTTGTAAAATTTTATTGCGGAAACAGTTTTTTGAGATCAAAGGATGTATTTTTGGTAAAAGCCGAAGGCTCAAATGAGCTAAGAGCCTTCGGCGATTTATCAATATACCAGGCTTTTGAGGCTAACTCTACTTGCAGAAGTTAATACTTCTTGTGAGTAGAGTTTAATTATTACTACTTATGAAGAAGTTTGAGCAGCGCTGGCAGATGAAGAAGTAGCACTATTCTTAGTGGTGGTTGTTTCAGTAACGGTTGAAGTTAGATTGACGAGGCCGCCCGATGCAGAAGAATCTGCAAATGCTTCTGCAAAGTTGAAGTACTTCTTGGGTTTAGGTGGTTTGTTGGGGACTGTGTTACCACCACCAATAATTTCTTCTGAGGTATTTTCTAAGTAGTTAAGATCAGAAATGATCATTTGAGTTTCTCCTAAAATTTGTAACTGTTGTTGGGAATATTTTGTGTAACCAACTTTTTTTTGTTGGTTATATGTTTAATATACTTGATTCCTCAAAAAAGTCAACGCTTTTTTGAGGAATTTATGATTAAAAAAACTAATGTGTTTTTCTTCCAAAATCATCATAAATAATAGTAATTGAATTCAGAAAAGATTGCATTATAAATTTAAGCAATAATTGAAATAATTATTGCCTAGCAAGATTTATAGCGATTTTATTTAGGTTTTAAAGAACGCAAAAGCGGCATTTTATAGATATATTTACAAAATACTAAAAAAGAAAAGCTATTAAGTTTTTAAGCAAACAAAACCTGTATCTGCAATATTTTTGAAGACTAGAGAAATCTAGCCTAAGTCAGGGGAGATACTTAGCGACAAAAACATTTGAAATTTCCTAAATTATTTAGTCTTGGTGAATAACGTATCTATTAATTCCTCTTGTGAACCGTCTGAGTCTATTTGAGTAACTATTTTCATAGCGGTGATTTGTTGCTTTAACCAATCAGAAAAGGATTCTGTAATGATTTTTTGGCGCAACTGTTCATCTAATTGGGGTTGAATGACTTCTTCCACCCAAATTAAATACACTCCCTTGGGAGTTGTTATCGGTTTGAGAGCTTCTGGTGGTGCAGCAGCAAATACAGCGGCTGCAATTTCTGGACGAAAATCTTTGCGGTATCGGAGTCCTTTGTATCCATAAGCACGACGGGCTTCTGATTCTGAGATATATAGACGAGCAATATCTGGAAAATTGATTTCGCCTTCTTCTAGGGCATAAAAAAGCTCTAAAGCCAAGTCTCGATCCTCGAAGACAACTTCGTAGGTAACGGCGGCGATATAATCTAGCTGATGTTCGTAAAAGTGCTTTTCCAGTTGATTGGAAAATAGATGATTCGCTAACTTCCGCGAAAGGATGTTGTTGTAGGCTAATTCTTCAAACTCATCTACAGACAGGTGGTGTTTTTCTAGCCATGACCAGGTGTCTTTAGCTTTAACAAGCTTCTTGGCGAACCGTAAGTCATCTCCTTCTTGCTGTAGTTCTTCTGGTGTGACTGTAATTCCTGCCGCTTGAGCTGCTTCGGTAATAATACTTTGCGATGCGATCGCTTCCACAACAGCAGGTATCTGACAGGAGAGTTTCAGACTGTGAATGATATCTGAAGTGGAAATGTTCAGATTGTGGGGCATAACACGATATCTCCAATAATTAAGTGGATTGGGAATTGGGCATCGGGCACAGGGTATTGATTATTCCTCCAGCCTGGCTTGTCCTATTTCCTGATTCCAGTGCGATACCTTTAACTACATCTCTAAACCGCCCTTTTTCAGTTTCTTGAACGGATCTAAAACAAAGTCAATTACTCGCCGTTGACGAATGATGACTTCAGCATTTGCTGTCTGACCGGCACCTAATGGAATACGTTTGTTGCCATTTTGGACATACTGCTGGTCTAAGGTGATTTCTAATTCATAGGTTTCGATGTTTCCTTGGGGTGTTTGGCTAACTTTCGAGTCAGGAGAGATCCAAGTAACTTTCCCTGGTACAATGCCATACTCTTGGAAGGGATAGGCATCAAACTTAACTTTTACTGGCATTCCTACCTTCAAGAAACCGCTATCCTGATTAGGCATATTTGCTCTGAGTACGAAGTCTGTTTTTGTGGGTGCAATTTGGGCAATCCTTTGACCGACTTGTACCACTGCTCCTGGCTTAGTGGTGGGTAATTCAAAAATCACCCCATTAATCGGCGATCGCACCACGCGCTGCTGAATTTGCAGTTTTGTAGCTATAAGCTGGCTTTTAGTCTGAGCGATTTCTGATTGCGTTGCTGTTATTTGTCCCTGTATATCTTTTAGCTGTTCCTGATTTTTCATTACAGCTAGTTCTCCGGCTTGCGTGGCACTTTTATAGCTACTTTGTTCTTCTTGCAGTCGGAGTTTTGCTTGTTTGATATCAGACTCCAACGTTTTGATAGTTACTTGATAATTATTTAGCTCTTGGGCTAAACGCAATTGAGCTTGTTTAATATCTGATAGAGACCTGTTATAGAGTCGTTTGCTTTCTTGCTCTTCTTTTTTGAGTTGATCAACTTGGGTTGGAGACACTGCACCATCTTGAACGAGTTTGCTATAACGTTCAACTTGCTTAGAATCTATACTCAAAAGGGTCTCAGCCGATTTCCGATCGTCGCGACTGGTAGAAATTTGCTGCTCTGCTTGTTTAACTAATGATTGTTTTTCTAACTTTTGGAGGTTATAGCTACTCAGTTTGGCATCCAGGTTTTGCTGCACCTGGTTAACTTGAGCCATTTTTTCTAATTCTTGGGATTTATTTTGTTGTTCTAAAAGACTAGTTGACATTAGGAGTTGATTTTTCAGCACTTCCAGTTGGGATTGCCGATTTTGTAACCCTTGCAATTTGCTCTGGACTTGTTGCAGTTCCGTTTGTAGCAACTCAGAATCCAGTTCCAGTAAAACCTGACCGGCTCTGACTGTATCTCCTTCTTTGACTGTAACTGCTTTGACACTCCCACCTGCTTGAGCGTCTAATTTTTGAGTTGCGCCTTTAGGTTCTATCCGCCCTCTGGCGCTACCAGTTTCATCTACTTTTGAAAGAATTGCCCAAGGTAAGAATAGACCAGCAAAGGCGATGAGCGCATACAACAAACCACGAGTCCAAATTCGAGGTAAGGCATCGAGTAGTTTTTCTGTACCATAGTACAAATCTTGACTTTCATTTTCTGCCTCTGTCTGCTCGTCAAATTCTACCGATTCCTCTTGCTGTTTGTAACCTTGATATTCATCTTGCTTATCTTGGGGAAGTGGGGACGATCTATTGGGATGTGGCATGGTTTTATTTCCGATAACAGTAGATGGGGAGTGCAGGAGAAATCAATTCAAAATTGTACCCTTATAGGGAAGCAACTACGCGCATTTCGTCGAGAAGAAAAAGACTACCCAATGCCCCATCAACTAACTTGAGACATCTGTTGTTGATTCAGGTAGTAATAATGACTTTTTTTAGCGATTAATTCGTCGTGGGTACCGCTTTCTACCAAAATACCTTGATCCAAAACCAGGATTAAGTCCGCGTTGCGGACTGTAGAGAGGCGATGGGCAATAATTACACTTGTGCGTCCTTTAAGAATTGTTTTGAGGTTGTTTTGAATAATCCGTTCTGATTCTGAATCTAGGTGACTAGTGGCTTCATCAAACAGTAATAACCGAGGATTTCCGAGCAAAGCACGAGCAATTGCTAGGCGTTGGCGCTGTCCACCAGAGAGCATTCCGCCGCTTTCACCAATTTCGGATTCGTAACCCATCGGTAATTTTTGAATAAATTCATCGGCTCCGGCATATTTTGCTGCTTGGATAATTTCTTCAGAAGAAGCATTTGGATTAGCGATCGCAATGTTTTCGCGAACAGTCCCACCAAACAGAAAAGTATCTTGGTCTACAACGCCGATTTGGGAACGGAGCGATCGCATAGATACACTGGTGATATCGTTACCATCAATGAGTATTTTGCCATCTGTCGGTGGGTATAAACCCAAAATCAATTTACTGAGAGTTGTTTTTCCAGAACCGCTGCGCCCTACGACTGCAACCATCTGTTCCGGCTGAATTTCAAAGTTGAGATTTTCTAATACGTTAGTGTCACTTTCTGAGTGATAACGAAAGGTAACATTCTGAAAACAAATGTTACCGCGGAGTTTACCCAACGACTTGCGAGGTTTATTTGCTAAGTCTTCTTCTGGTTCCGCCTCCAACACATCATTAATCCGTTCGGTAGAAATCACGATTTCCTGTAATTCATTCCACAGCAGAGCTAGCCGTTGGAAAGGACTCAAGACGTTACCCACCAACATATTGAAAGCAACTAGTTGTCCTATAGTCAGTTCGTTATTAATTACCTGGGTTGCTCCGTACCACAATAATGAAGTATTTACAAAGGTTTGGATGACGCCACTGATAATTTGTAGGCGATTGCCAATAATTTGAGCATTAAAGTCTTTTTTGATTAAATCGTTTAGCAGTTCCTCCCAACGCCAACGCACTGTCTGTTCAATTGCTAATGAGCGGACAGTACGAATTCCACTTAGGGATTCTATGAGATAGCTTTGTTCTTTGTTAGCTGCATTAAAAATATCTCTGGAGATGCGGCGCAAAATACTTGTGCTGGCCAGCGCCAAGATAAAAAATGGCGGTACAGTACACAGCACGAATAATGCCATCCGCCAGCTATAGGAGAACATCAAAGCCAGATAAACCACTAATGTCAGCATATCCAACACAATGGAGAGTGTCTGACCAGTTAGGAAGTGCTGAATTTTCTGGTTTTCTTGGATGCGCGAGATTATATCCCCAACGAAACGCGACTCGAAATAAGCAAGGGGTAAACGGAAGGTATGTTTGATGAAGCCTACGAGTAAGGCGATACTAATGCGGTTAGCAGTGTGAAATAAGAGATATTGCCGTACACCGTTGACAGCAACACCAAACAACCCAAAAACAATCATTCCCAAACCAATGGCGTTTAAGGTTGGAACACTACGTTGCACAAGTACTCTGTCGAGCAACAACTGGGTAAATACTGGCGTTACTAACCCAAATAATTGAATTACTATCGAAGCTATGAAAATTTCTACCAGTGTTCGATAGTGAGGTTTGACTAACTCAAAAAATTTCCAGAAGCTTCTACTTTCGTCCTTAGCACTTTTTAGTAGAGCTGTAGGTTGCAGTAACAATGCATAACCAGTCCAACCTGCTTGAAATTCAGCTTTTGTCAGACTGCGTTGACCAAGAGCCGGGTCACATACAATCACCCGCTTTTTGGTAATTTCATAGACAACAATAAAGTGTTTACCTTCCCAGTGAGCAATTGCAGGTAAAGGTTGTTCTGCTAATTTATCAAGAGTAGCTTTCACTGGACGGGTGGCAAAACCCAGGTATTCTGCTGTTGCTGCCATCGCCTTTAGGGATGCACCGTTGCGAGTGACATTGGTCATATCCCGTAGGCGATTGATACTAAAATGTTTGCCCCAATAGTTACCAATCATCACCAAGCAAGCAGAGCCACAATCAGCTGCACTTTGTTGGGCATAGAAGGGATAGCTTTTGGTGATACGTTTCCACCAATGCCCCATTTGTACTTTCGGACTGGGAAAGTAAAAAGGTGATTTTTTTGTTGGCTGTTGTTGTGACTGGTTCTCTCTTTGGGGAAAAGGAATAATTTTAGATTTAGATTTTGGAGATTGGAAAGTTTTTTCTCTAGTAGTCAGTCCCCAGTCCTCAGTCTCCGATTCCGTTTTGCTGACACTCATGGCAAAAGCCCACTCCCCCAACTCTGGGAAGTATTCTAGTGCTGTTTGCATCTGGTCGTTTTTCAGAATGTAAGCAATCGTTGGTTGGGTTGTTTGCCAATCTCCTTGTTTTGGTTGAGCAAAGATTGTACCTGGTGTCGAAGAATGACCTTCAGAATGCCGCAGTTGACCTTTGTATAATAGCCACAACTGTGAATCTTGGGATATTTCTGGACTCACAGAGCCAGTGTCTAACTGGTGTCGCTCAAACAAAGATAAGGCTTTGAGCATTCCTGAAACTTGTGATGTATGGCGTGGAAATTGTGATACTTGGCGACACAACAACAACAAATCCCAAAGTTCTGCACGGGCGAATAGGCGATCGCGAATGTTAGGATACTTGTCTATCAAGCTTTGCAATGCTTCTTGCCTGAAATAGCCAAGTTTTAAGCTTGTCGAAGCTCTAACTACATAAGGATTAAAGTTAGCTTCGGGAAACAAAGTCAATTCACCAAAAACAGACCATGCACCAAAGGTAGTAATTAAATTCTCAGAGCTATCTAACAGTCGGACTTTGCCTGTAAGAATAATGTATATACCAGGATTCGTTTGTGCAGATTGCCAGAATTGCTTTGCTGATGGTGGCTCCACAATTTCCATTTCTGCCAAGAAATTATCTAATTCTTTTTCTGAAAGTTTTGTACCCAAGGTGTACAAAAGTCTTTCACCCACATTTTGCTCAGAAAGCACTGGTGGCATTTTCTAATCTCCACAAAAAAATTTTAGTTATCAGTCTGAATCCAATTCAAAAGTTCATTAAAAATATTATTTAATCCCGTATTTTCACCGAGGAAACTCTAAGCTTTATTAGAGTAAATTTAGAGAGAAATAGCATGGTAGCAAAGCATCTATCTTTTACATACTACAAGGTATTTTTATTGGGTGGACAACCCACTTGTTGCAGCCAGTTATTGATGTGGCCATAACTAGTGTAAATGTCAAAATATCGAGCTAGAGCTTTATTTACTTACATTTGGCTTCAAGAGCAACTAACTGCATTAACATACTCTACACAAATATGGATAGCTCCTTTTGGCAATCAGCGGCAGTTGTAAGTGATGATTAAGAGGAATTATTTTCGGATCATAATTTTGCTATATGCAGCAATAGCTATGCAAAGTATTTTCTTTCTCAATCACAAAATCTGGAAATTTTTTCTAGTTCGGGACAATGTTCTGACTGAAAGTTATTTCATGTTCTTGAACAAGACCTGACTCGGAATAATTCTTAAAAGAATCTTTTCAGACATTCCTAACTTTTTAACAGCCTTGTCTTGACTTAAATGGTGTGACATAATTGTAGTTATAAATTGCATTGAGTCGTAAATTATGTGAAAACGTAATTCATTGCAGTTGTGTGATCAAATCCTGACAGCAAAAAAACCACAACTACAAATCTGACTAACCTTGTAGTGTTAATCAGAAATTTACACAATGTGCAATTAGTGCCTGGCATATTCCTCTAGTGCTTTGCGAGTCTGGGGGACAGCCTTATTCTTATCGTGCAACCTCGCTCAAAAGAGGGTTTTGAGTAGGCTACAGGAAACAGAAAACTATAAAGCTATAAAAGCACATCGTAATTTTTGTTTAATGTAGTATTTTACTAATTAAGCAAAACTCTACTTAAACAAATATTGATTAAGTTTGCTTGGAGATTCCAAGATGGATCTTTTCCCAGCACTACTTAGTATCTTTAAGGGAACATCTAGCAAGCTATTTAACGTTTGTATTATACCTCCTATAGTGTAATAAATGCAAGTTACTAAAAGAGACTTGCGAACATCATATTTACATACAAACATGATATTTACATAATTAGTTTACACTCTTAGCTCTTAAATTTAGATATTTTAGGAGTTTCTTAATGTAAATTTTCTGACAAGTCACTTAATAGATGATTTTTAACAAAAAAAATATATTTCACAACTATTTATACATTAAATCTTTAAATAGCTAGGCGGCATAACATGATGAGAGTCATAAGGGCGACTATTGTTTGCTTAAAGGTGGTATTTAAGTTGTTTGAATTAGCTGTGAGGTAAAACACATGAATGTTGTGATCGAGCACACACACTAGTTAACTACGGCAATCTTAGCATTTTTTTTCCATCAAGGGCATAGCAACAATACATATTACAGCTTGATAGAAGTTGAGAAATAACCGTCATGTTTAAATGTGCCTAGAGTTCAAAAAATGACAATAAGTCGCAAATTCGTCTTTTAAAACCGAAGATTGCGATGCGATCGAGTAAAGTAATAAATGGATAAAAATGGTGGTTATAGAGCCAGTGCCCTGACGAAAGTGTGACACCATAGATTTGGTAAAATATAGGAAATCATCCATAACAGTTCTCAATCAGATGAGGTACATCCTCAAAGTTAAAAAATTTATATATCAGGTCCAGTTATACCTCAGTAGCAGAGAAACCGCTATCAAAGCAACCAATATCACCTTGGTTGCGATCGGCAATACCGTTGCTGCATATTTATCCATTGGAACATCTACTTGATGAGAAAATTATCCTTCTGTTATGTAGGGATATTTATATTTTTGTCAACAGAGAATATTTAAACGTTTGTTTCTCCGTGCTTGGTTCTAAACAAAGATTTTTTCGCTTTGCCGCTTGAGCAGGGCTTTGAAAAAGACTCAAACCTACATCTATCTGAGAGTTCAACTCTTGTGAGTTGGAGAGGCTATTTACGGACTGAGTACTGTGATTCACCGCTCAACGAATCGCACGTTATGATTCCCTTTCTCTATGCAGAAAGCTCAAAAACCCCTCCCCTCTGCACCTCTGCTCCTCTGCGGTCTTAATGATAACTACTTTAACCGGACATGATATAAGTTGTGGGGCGATCGCTGAATTCTTTGCTTGGCTTGCTCTATAAAAGTAGTTTGTGTCATACTTACAAAAATCACTAATTACTAAATTTCGGTCGATTTTAAGTAGTATCTTCAGGATCGCTAGAAGTAATACAGTTAGTGTAATGATGATTGGGTATTGAGGGAAGACTGGCGGCGTGCGAAAAATTGATATTCCTGCAAACTTAAGATGCTTCCATATTGAAAAACATCTCTGGTTTAGTAGTACAGTGAATTGTGAAGGAGTATTTATGTCACAGTTGGAGCAAGCAGTGCCAAACACCTTTGTAGCCAAAGGCTTAGAAACTCTCCCTAATATTTTCGACCGAGTTGAGGCTCTGGCCAAAGATTTTGCCACCCGCGCAGGGGCACACGATAGAGATGCTTCCTTTCCCTTCGAGAATTTTACAGCTTTGCATGAGGCAGGATTGCTCAACCTCACCATTCCACATGAATTTGGTGGTCAGGATTTGGGGTTGGCAACTATCTGCCAGGTGATTGAAGGGATAGCGCGTGGCGATGCTTCGACCGCATTAGTACTGACAATGCACTATCTTCAACATGCTCATGCAGCCCGTAGCCGTCGCTGGCATCCAGAAGTCTATAAGCGACTGTGTCGTGAATCAATTGAAGGCATTGCTATGCTGAATGCTGCCCGTGTTGAGCCAGAGTTAGGAACACCAGCTAGAGGCGGATTGCCTGCGACAATTGCCGAACGAACAGCAGAGGGCTGGCGTTTAACAGGACATAAGCAATACACCACGGGCAGTCCCATCCTCAGCTATTTTGTTGTTTGGGCACGGACAACCGAAGATAAACCACAAGTTGGGAATTTTCTAGTTCCGCACGATCTGCCAGGTTTGCAAATTGTCGAAACCTGGGATCACCTGGGAATGAGGGCTACAGGTAGCCACGACCTCATTTTAGAGAATGTATTAATTCCTTCAGAGTATGCTCTAAGTATCAACCCTATATCTGCTGCGCCATCTTTTGATCCGCTAATTTCCACTTGGGGCAGTTTGACAGTGAGTGCCTTATATCTGGGTGTTGCGACTAGTGCGCGAGACTGGCTTGCTAAATATCTTTGGGAGCGATCGCCTTCTAATCTCCAAGAGCCACTGGCAACTCTGCCACGCTTCCAAACTGCCGTGGGTGAGATAGAAGCACTGCTATTTGCTAATAATAGATTGATTTATAGTTTGGCTCAAGATATTGACAAGGGCGAATATCAGCCTCAGGTAGGATTACAGGCACAGGCTGTTAAATATCTCACTACAACCAACTCGATTCGTGCTGTGGAGATTGCCTTAGAACTAACTGGTAATCCTGGTTTATTAAAAAGGAATCCTTTAGAACGTCACTACCGTGACGTTCTATGTAGCCGTATACATACACCACAGAATGATGTTATTTGTCAGTCATTAGGGAAGTCTGTACTGAAAGTCAAGTGATTAAAGACTAGGGATTAGGAATGAATGTCACTAAGATCAGGCAGGAGGCAGGAGGGAATATTGTAAAATGCACTCTAAAGCTTGTGGTCAAAGGATTTTATAACTCCAGCAAGACAGCCCTCTGTCTCCTGCCTCACCTTACAGCTATTTTCAGGTAAATAGACCACGCGGTAGGGGCGTAAGGCCTTGCGCCCCTACAACAGATGTGGTTCAAATACTTGAATTCTGCTGTAATAAAGAGCTAAACTTAGTGCCATTCGGATTAGGGACAAAGAGCAGTGAACAGGAGAAAGGAATCTTCCCTCATACTCAATGCTCAGTTCCCTTAAAATAATCAGGACTTTGTTGAGTTGAGTTACTAATTAGAGCCGACGTAGTTAAACCTTGACTCGTTGTCGGAGTCAGCTTTACTCCTGATCAATTTTTTCGATATCATCAGGTGTACCAGTGGCAGAAACTTTTGATGTGCCAGATTTGCCTGCACCTGAGTTGCCGCCAGAAGCGCCAGCACCCCCTGAGTGTTTAGGATCTGTGTTGCCTTGTTCTTCTTGAAGCTGTTCAAGGCGGTTTTTTTCTTGAGCTTTATCTTTTTGGTCAGCCATATCTTATTTACATTTTTCGCATAGCGATCGCTATATACTCTATCATTTATCTTTATTCAAGCGACATAATGAGGCAAATGCTTTTAATTGAAGCTTCTGGACTACGTTGCTGGCAATAACTCACTCCCTTTAAGACTAGCTTGTTGATTTTTGGGTTATGAGATTGCCCAAATCCCTTTGCACACATCGTACTGCCTGAATATTTACGTGCTATCGCATCCTTATAGGAGCAATAATTAATTTTTTAGAATTTTGAATTGCTCAGTATCCTGCTTGTTTGTCTACGACATTCCGCAAGGGCTGACCGGTTTGATAGCGTTTGAGATTGTCGATAAACAGTTGTGCTATGCGCTCTCTCAGGGGTGGCGACAAGGCTGAACAATGGGGTGTGATAAAAGCATTCGGTAGCGACCATAGGGGACTTTCTGGCGGCAGAGGTTCGGTTGCAACCGTATCTAATCCAGCACCCGCAATCCAGCCCTCACGTAGTGCGGTAAGTAATGCGGCTTCATCCACGATCGCACCACGAGCAATATTAATTAGGTAAGCAGATTGACGCATAGAGCGCAACGCAGCTTCATCGATCAAGCCTTTAGTTTCTGGAGTAAGTGGTGTAGCAATAACTACATAGTCTGCTGCCGGCAAGAGCGATCGCCACTCATCAGCACCCACAACTTTGTCAAAATTCGGTAGGGGTTCGGGATGGCGGCGACTACCCCAAACTGTAACTCCAAAGGCTTTAGCACGAGATGCGTTGGCGTAGCCCGCCGAAGGCATCGCTTGACCGATATTTCCTGTGCCGAGAATTAATAAAGTCGCGTCTGCCAACTCTTCGAGAAACACTCCTCTTACCCAAGTGTGTTCATTCTGCAAAGTTTGTAATTTCCGCATATTCTTGGCGTGATAGAGCATAAATGCTAGTACAAATTCCGAAATTGGAATTGCATGAACCCCTGCACCATTGGTGAGAATAATGTCCTTTTGCAAAAAAGTTGGCGTGAGGATGTGATTCACGCCAGCACTTGGTGACTGTTGCCAACGCAGCGTGGGTGCTGCTGTCAGTACTTTGTCAAGAGTAGAGGTTTTCAGGTAAAATCCATTGACATAAATCTCTGCATCACTGGCATCACCATCAAGATTACCTTCACTATCCACCTCTACTACATCTATATTAGATGGTAGGTGTGGCTCTATATCTGCAATGAGATGATCGGGTAAAATTAATTTCACAATTTGCTACTCCCTAATTCCATTGTGAATTTTGATTTTGGATTGTGCAACCCAATTGGCAGCACCTCTTCATTTTTAATTTTTAATTTTTAATCGTTTAGTATCCTGCTTTTTTATCTACTACATTTCGTAACGGCTGACCAGCTTGGTAACGCTTTAGATTATCGATAAATAGAGCTATTGAACGCTGTTTACTTTTGGGTGAATGACCGGAAGTATGAGGTGTGATAAAGATGTTAGGAAGTGACCACAAAGGACTTTCTGGTGGTAATGGTTCGGAGTTAACTGTGTCTAATGCTGCACCTGCAATCCAACCTTCTGTAAGCGCTTTTATTAATGCTGATTCATCGATTACGCCACCGCGAGCAATATTAATTAGGTAAGCATGAGTTGGGAGCGATCGCAATACAGATTCATCAATAAATTTTTTGGTTTCTGGAGTTAGTGGTGTCGCAATAACTACATAATCAACCCCTGGCAGGAGCGATCGCCATTCATCAGCACCCACTACTTTATCAAAATTTGGTAGCTCTTGGGGATGACGGCGACTGCCAATAATTCTTAAGCCAAAGGGTTTAGCACGGGCGGCGATTTCTTGACCAATACCACCAGCGCCAATAATTAGCAAGGTTGCATCTGTCAACTCTTGGATGGCAAAGCCTCTTTTCCAGTGACGTTCTGCTTGTAAAGCATATAATTCCTGTAGATGCTTGGCATGAGCCAGTATATAAGTGATTACAAATTCTGCGATCGGAATCCCATGCACTCCTGCCCCATTTGTGAGGATAATATCTCTTTTTAAATAAGTTGGTGTCAGGATGTGATTCACCCCTGCATTTGGTGCATGATGCCAACATAGTGCAGGTGCTGCTTCTATTATTTTATGCAGTATCGGACTTCTGGATAAAAACCAACTGAAATAAACTTCAGCATCGCTAGCATCGCCGTCTAAATTTCCTTCAACATCTACCGTGACAACCTCTGTATCAGGCGGTAGATGAGGCTCAATGTCAGCAATGAGATCGAGCGGTAAAATCAGCTTCATTGTAGATTACCTCTTCTTTATTTACAGGGCTATTTTTAGAAATTGTCTCTGTTTGATTAAAAAAATTAAATGCCCTTTTTTATTAGTCTAAATCATGATATTTAGTAAAAATTAAGATATTTTTATTTAATCTGTAAACGCATAAACTCTAAATCAAAATATTGATGATTAAATTTATATGCCATTTCCTCTATTCCATATATTTTAAATCCCAATAATAAATAAAGTTGTTTTGCTGAAAAATTACTTTTAACAATATCAAGTAATATTAGGTTTTACTTTGTCTAGTTTGTGAATATAGAAAAAATCACCCAGAACCGCAGAGAGGAGAGTTGAGAGTTATTTTAAGTATTCATAAATAATTTTCGATTTTTATAGCTGCTTTTTAAGAGTAAATTTTAATCTCGAAGTAGCCTATTTTACCGCAGCTACCTCAAGCATTAGATTAATCAACTAACGAAAGCTAAATCTCAACTACTCAACTGTAACAATTGATTAGTTGGCTGAGTAGTTTCATTGCTCATTACTCGTTCTAAAACTGCTTCTCTGATATTGATAAACACTTCGCTACTTCTATCACGTGGACGTGAAAGTTTCACAGGCAAATCCATAGAAATTTTTCCTTGCTCAATCACTATCACTCGGTCTGCCAATGCCACAGCCTCTTCTACATCGTGAGTAACTAAAAATGCACTAAATCTTCGTTCTTGCCATAAGTTTTCAATCAAAGCCTGCATCTCTATTCGAGTTAGAGCATCCAATGCTCCCAAAGGTTCATCTAGCAATAACAAACGGGGCTGACTGACTAACGCTCTGGCCAATGATACCCTTTGCCGTTGTCCTCCAGACAAAACATAAGGCCATTCATCAGCTCTATCTTTGAGTCCGACTTTATTGAGTGCCCACAAAGCTTTTTCACGCCAATTACCTTCTAAGCCCAACCCCACATTCTGAACAACGCGCTTCCACGGGAGCAAGCGGGGATCTTGAAACATCACTGTTACAGAGCGGCTGAGTTTATGCAGTGGTTCTCCATCCAGTAGTATTCCACCTGAAGTTGCTCTATCTAATCCTGACACCAGACGCAATAAGGTACTCTTACCACAACCACTTCGCCCGACAATAGCGACAAACTCACCTGCTTCAACTTCTAAATTCAGCGAGTTTAAAACAGTTTTATTGCCAAAAGCTTTCGTCAAATCCAAAATACTTAATTGTGTACCCTGTATATTTGAACTCATTTGCAAAACCTCCTTTTGAGAACAATTGGAATGGAATTATTTGATGAGACGTTCAACAAAGTAAACCACATTTAAAATCAATAGAAGTCAAAAGTTAAAATAGGATTTTTCCACCTTTCATTCTGGTGAATTTAGCAGTTAGGACTTTTGATAATTGGGGTTCCAAGCCAAGAATTTTGTTTCTAATCCTCTGGCAAGAGAATCTGCTAATTTACCCAGCAGTGCATAGATTACAATACTCAAAACCACAACATCAGTTTGCATAAACTCACGGGCATTCATTGCCATATAACCAAGACCAGAATCTGCTGCGATCGTCTCTGCCACAATTAATGTCAACCACATAATCCCCAAAGAAAAACGGACACCAACGAGAATAGAAGACAAAGCTCCTGGGAAAATGATTTGCCACAGAAGTTGTGGTGTTTTTAATCCATAGACTTTTCCCATTTCGATCAGTCCAGGGTCAACACTGCGGATACCATGAAATGTATTGAGATATAACGGGAAAAATACCCCCATAGATACTAGAAATAATCTAGCTTGATCGCCAATACCAAACCAGAGAATCACTAGCGGAATTAATGCCAAATTAGGTATAGTACGGAGCATTTGCAGGGAACTATCCAATAACTTTTCTGCTACACGAGAAAAGCCATTGAGTAATCCCAAACTGAAGCCAATACTGCCACCAACTATAAAACCAGATATCGCCCGTCCAGCACTAATTCCTATATGTTGGAATATTTCTCCAGTTGAGCCTAGTTTAATTGCTGTAGCGATTACACCACTAGGTGCTGGCAAAATCCTGCTTGAAAGTAGGCCAGTTATAGAAGCAAGTTCCCAAATAATTAATACGGTAACAGGCACAATCCAAGGAACTATTTTCTCGATTTGCGGGTTGTCTAACACCTCG
The DNA here is from genome assembly GCF_002949795.1 of Nostoc sp. 'Lobaria pulmonaria (5183) cyanobiont'. Lineage (NCBI taxonomy): Bacteria > Bacillati > Cyanobacteriota > Cyanophyceae > Nostocales > Nostocaceae > Nostoc > Nostoc sp. 'Lobaria pulmonaria (5183) cyanobiont'. Next base: position 1,322,429 of record NZ_CP026692.1, read on the forward strand.
CTTAGGGAGATATTATTTTTGCTTTTGGTGCTTTTAAAGGTAATAGTCATAGAATTTGGGATTTTAGATTGTTCCAAAGGATGAATCTAGAAGTATCACCTAATAATTAGTAATTTGCTCTTTAATTACAAATTACTAATTATTAGGTCATGAAGCACTTGTTAGTTGTTTCCCAAATTTTTGATTAGCGAAATCATCGCCAATGGGACTCAAAACTGGTGGCGTTAAAGGTGCCGGTTCGCTTTGCAACGGTAGGCGGGGAAATAATAATTCAGCGGTGCGATACGCTTCTTCTAAATGGGGATATCCAGAGAAAACGAATGTTTCTATGCCCAAATTGCGATATTCCAGCATCCTAGCCGCAACGGTGTCAGGATCTCCAACTAAGGCCGTACCAGCACCACCCCGCACCAATCCAATTCCTGTCCACAGGTTGGGGCTAATCTCTAAGGCTTCTCGGCTACCACTATGTAGTTGACTCATACGCTGCTGTCCTTCAGAATCAGAATTAGCAAGGTCTTTCTGAGCTTTAGCGATCGCATCGTCATTGACATACTTAATTAGCTCATTGGCAGCATCCCAAGCAGCTGACTCGGTTTCTCGCACAATTACATGCAAGCGAATCCCAAAACGGACTGTTCTACCTTGTTCCGCCGCCAATTTCCTAACTTCGGCAATCTTTTGGGCCACTTGTTGTGGAGGTTCGCCCCAAGTCAGGTAAACATCTATATGTTTAGCAGCAACCCGCTTGGCAGCAGCAGATGAACCACCAAACCACAAAGGTGGATAGGGTTGTTGAACTGGTGGGAATAGGAGCTTACCACCTTTGATATCCAGGTAGTTTCCTTTAAAATCGACTGTTTCCCCGCTAACGATACCCCGCCAAACTGTGAGAAATTCATCGGTTAAATCATAGCGATCGTCATGACTAAGATGCAAGCCATCCCCAGCCAGTTGCAGAGGATCTCCACCTGTGACTACATTAATTAACAATCTTCCTTTAGAAATTCGGTCAAATGTTGCTGCCATCCGTGCAGCAGCACCTGGGGAAGTAATTCCCGGACGAATTGCTACGAGAAATTTCATCTGCTTGGTGACAGATATGAAAGCAGCGGCAGTTATCCAAGCATCTTCACAAGAACTCCCAGTAGGTAACAATGCGCCCGTGTAACCTAAATTATCCACAGCTTGGGCAATTTGTTGTAAATAATCAGGTGTGACAACACGAGAGCCAATATCTGTGCCTAAATAGCGTCCGTCATGAGATCCAGTAGGAATAAACCAAAGAATTTGCATTTGTGTCAGGCAAGGTATTAAGGATAATTTTATACGGTAGCTCGACCGAATTGCCGTAGTTTATAGTCAGTATTTTACAGGAAATTATTTAAAACGCCAGTATAGATTAACGATTCATAAAGAAAACTGCCTACAAAATTGATGTTTTGACGCACAATCCCCATAATCATGATACTTTTGTTGCAACAATTGCTGTCGTAAAGAATACAAGTTTTGTGTCAATTACCCAGCATTTTTGCGATTTAGAAGCGTTCACTTCTGGTTTCATGGACAGAAGCCTTGCTACTTTGGAGTTTTTTAGTCTGTGTTTTAATAAAGGTTGCGATCGCGGATGACTCGACTCCTCTAATACATATAGCAGTTTTTAAGTAGATGAGGTACAAAGTGCAAGACTCACGTATCAGACATAAAGAGTTTCTACTTCCTGCCTCGTGCCTCAAAACCCGTAGCTTTGTACTTTATGTAAAAGAAAACTGCTGTATTTCTTCTAGTACAATGTGGCCACACTACGAATTTATCAAAATTAATGTGTCAGAGTACTAGTTTCCAGAACCAAAGTTTTCAAGAATGAATTAAAGGGAAAATTTAAGAAAGATAGGTTGGGTTACAAAAAAAGTAGGAGTATTCTAGTGTGGAACTTGAAAGCTGGTATCTTACTACTCACACTGAGTTGTATCATTGCAACTGGTATAGCAGTATATCTTCTTGGTGGCATTGAACCATCACAAATCCAAGCCTTGCTGAAATCTTCTGGTATCTGGGCACCTATTATTTATATTGCTTTATATATTGTGGCAACTATGTTAGTTTTGCCCTCAACGGTGCTTAATTTGACTGGAGGTGCGATTTTTGGCCCTTGGCTGGGTACTGTCTGGACTAGTGTTGGAGCTATCATTGCAGCGATAATTGCCTTTGTTTTTACTCGGACTATTGGACGCCAAACAGTTGCAAAACGATTAGCAGGACGCTGGCAAGCTATGGATGCTGAGGTGCGTCGTGGAGGGCTTTTTTATATGTTTGCCATCCGATTGGTACCGATCATGCCCTATGGTTTGGTCAACTTTGTCGCTGGACTAACTTCGATCGGTTTTAAAGATTATGTTCTCGGTACAACACTTGGTACTGTTCCCAGCGTCTTACCTTTTGTACTATTGGGTAGTTCTGGTCTGAAGGCGGTGAATACAGGCGATTTTTTGCCGCTAATACTTGCATTAGGTTTAACTGGAACGCTGGTAGCAGGGTCTACTTGGTATCGCCATCGTCGGACTTTTCCCAAAAAAGCTGTAGAAAGTCTTAAAGAATCAGATTCTTCAGATAACGTCGACCCGAAGAATAAATAAATTATGGGAATCTGACTTGAGTCTTGCTAGGTATACTGAGAACCAAACCTTTACGATCGCAAGCAGTCTGTTAGCTTGGCTGTTCAAAAATTAAACCATATTTCTAGATGCTACCAAAGTATTCATTCATTGTTCCAATTTATAACGAAGAAGAAATTATTCCAGAACTATACCGCAGAGTGAGTGCAGTAATGAATCGGATGGATGGGCTTGTCGAACTAATTTTAATCAATGATGGTAGCCGCGATCGCTCCCTACAATTACTGCGAGACCTTCATCAAAAAGACCCACGCATCTGCTATCTGAGTTTTGCTCGTAACTTTGGTCATCAAATTGCAGTTACTGCTGGTCTCAATTTTGTCCGGGGTCAAGTTATCGTCATCCTTGATGCCGATCTCCAAGATCCACCAGAACTAATTCCCGATATGGTTGAAAAATGGCGACAGGGCTATCAGGTTGTTTACGCTCAACGCACTCAACGCCTTAAGGAAGGATGGTTTAAGCGTTTTACTGCCTATTTCTTTTATCGCATCCTCAAAAAGCTTGCAGATGTAGAGATTCCTACTGATACTGGTGATTTTTGTCTAATGGATCGGCAGATCGTAGATATTCTCAATTCTATGCCAGAACGCACCCGCTATATTCGTGGTCTGCGTTCTTGGGTTGGCTTTCAGCAAACAGCAATTCGGTTCGAGCGCAATCCCCGCTTTGCTGGGGAAGTTAAATATACTTTTAGCAAATCCTTAGCCCTTGCCATCAATGGTTTAGTGTCCTTTTCAATAGTACCACTGCGGTTATCAACCTACTTAGGGTTAGTAGCGGCGGCAGCGGCCATCTTCATGGCTTTATTAGTTTTGTATTGGCGTCTTTTTGTCCCCCATTCGCCTTTAACCGGGTTTACGATTATTTTGATGGCAATTTTCTTCCTCGGATCTGTGCAGTTAGTCAGTGTTGGCATCTTAGGCGAATATATAGGGCGCATCTACGAAGAAATTAAAGCCAGGCCCCTCTATACTTTGGCAGAGGTAGGTGGTTTTGATCGCAAATCCTCTAACTTAACGAGTAATTTTGACAAACTAGATAATTTAGAAGATCCTAAAAAGCCCTCACCCTAAATCCCTCTCCCAAGCTTGGGAGAGGGACTTTGAAATTGGTTCCTTTTCTCCAAAATTGGGAGAAGGGGTTGGGGGATGAGGGCGAATTTTGCATTTGTACAAGAGGTCTATTCGTTTTTAGCGACTGACTATTTCCGGCGATGTCTACGACGGGCTACGCCTACGCAGTTGCTGGAATTGACTTAGCCAAGAATTTTGACATATTTTCGCTTCATGGAAAAGTACTAGGTCTTGCATTGTACCAAGCTCTATGCAAAGATAATCCTACCAATATACGGTAAGTCGATAGAAATATCGTATTTAATTGGTCATTGATGCTGTCAAAATATGGCTGATTACAAAATAGTGTTTTCAACTAATATTAATTGGCAAATAATCACTTGAATCAAAATCAAACTTTCGTCAATGTCAGTAGCCATTGATGAACTTTGTACAGCATAACTAAAAAAATGGACTTTAGGATGTCTCAGAACTATCAGTTCGCATAGCGTGTGGTTGAGTTTTCCCTTAAAAGTAGAGAAGTCTTTGCTAAGACAGTTATTGTCTCATTCAAGACGTTTTTAGGATTCTTTTAAGCGTCATAATTCCTAGTTTACTGTGAATTTCGGATTGTACATTTAACTACTTAGCACTGGTTTCGATATTTATCATAATTTTGTGCTTTTTCGCCAGTTAAACCTTTGATAAGTCTGTGTTCTAATCGTTTGCCATAAAAATATTAGATCAAGGATTTATCTTGGCTTATCTGTCCAAGTGAGAGCTAATTTATTCATCTTTAAGGTTGAGGAGTTAAGGAATCATGTCGAATTTTCGTTGGAATTATAGATCCATAGTGTTCCTGATTTCGTTGCTAAATATTCTAGCTATCCTGATTTTTCATCCAGCCAAAAGTCAGGCTGAACTACCTAAATCTGATGTATCTACGACTGAAGTAGAAGAGAACAAAGCTCCAGAAGCAGTTGTCAATCAAACAGTAGACACTTCAATTGCACCAGTTACTCGTAAAAAAGCTCCAAACGAGCTTCAAGATCGAGTGACACCTGTCTTGCAATTGTTGCAAGTTGCACCGCCAACTAACAAAAATCCAAAGAATGCAGCAGGGCAAACAACATCCGTCTCGCAATTATCAGATATTAAGCCGACAGATTGGGCATTTCAAGCATTACAGTCTCTAGTTGAGCGCTACGGTGTAATTGCAGGATATACAGATGGTACATTTAAAGGCGATCGCTCCCTAACGCGCTATGAATTTGCAGCTGGGTTGAATGCAGCTTTAGATCGCCTCAATGAACTAATAGCGACTTCGACAACAGATTTAGTCAAACGCGAAGACTTGGATATCATCAAAAAACTACAAGAACAATTTTCTCCAGAACTCGCTCAACTTCGGGGACGCTTAGATAGCTTGGAAGTACGAAATGCGAAGTTAGAATCAACTCAGTTTACGACCACAACCAAACTTATAGGTCGATCTCAGATTGTTCTTAGCGATCTTATAGCAGGCAATAACGTCGTCAGAAAGACACCAGCACCTCACAATCCCACACTTCAAGGCTCAACTTCTTTACGGTTAAACACCAGTTTTAATGGTAAAGATTCACTAGGGATAACAATAGGAGGTGGAAATATTGAATCATTGGGACAAGCACCACCTACTCCGCTAAATCCAACAGGTGGATTATTGGGAACTTATGAGGGGAGAAGTGCTGATAACTCCAGTATTACTTTTCCACGCAATACTATTATTGTTAGTGGTATTCGCTATCGGTTTCTACCTTTTCCAAATACCCAAGTCAACATTTATCCCTTGTCTGACGGAGCTAGTGAGATAGGTCTTTCTGGTCCGGTTAACCCATATTTTGAATCGTCTTCTGTGACTGGTGCTAATGGGATTTCACGATTTTCACGGCGGTCTTTGGTCTATAACTATGGAGATAGCGGCCCCGGAATTGCCATACTCCAGGGATTAGGCAAACAACTTCAATTCGGGATAGCGTACAGCGCACCAAACGGTGGTAATCCCACAACTAATAACGGCTTATTTACAGGCAGATATTTAGCTTTAGCACAGTTAATATACTACTCCGGTAATAGGAATTTTCGGGTAGCTGCAACTTACGTTAATACCTATAGCCCACCAAATACCATAGGTTTTAGCGGAACAAATTTCGGCCCAGCAGTCGGGAGTAACCTGGTAAACAGCACTGTGCCTGGAGTAGCAACTCTAGGCAACCTTTATGGACTACAGGCGTTCTATCAAGTTAATTCCAAGTTGGCAATCAATGCGTGGGTAAGTTATGGGGTACACCGTTATTTGGGGCGCGGAGATGCTGAAGCTATGGATTGGGCCGTAGGACTTGCATTCCCGGATCTTTTTAGTGAAGGTGCTCTAGGGGGGATTTTAGTTGGTATGGAGCCAAAACTCACCAGTCTTAGTAATAATGTAAATTTGGGAAAAGGTCTAGGACAAGCGGACAGAGATACTTCTCTGCACGTTGAGGCATTCTACCAATATAAAATCGGAGATCATATTGAGGTTACGCCAGGTTTGATCTGGATTACTGCACCTGATTCGGATGCCAGCAATCCCGATAGTTTATTTGCTTGGGTTCGTACTGTCTTTAGGTTTTAACCGAATGGCACTCCTCGGACTGAATAAAAATTTTTACATTTGTTTAATTAAACCTCATCTATGTTGAGAACCGTAGTTTTTGCCCTCACCCTAAATCCCTCTCCCTACTTGGGAGAGGGACTTCTTTCCGGCTCCCCTTCTCCCAATATTGGGAGAAGGGGCTGGGGGATGAGGGTTTTTCTATTCATACAGAACTACGGTTTTCAACGTGGACGCAGTTTAAAAGTCCGGGGATTCTTCAGTCTTAAGGGAGCGATCGCCCTTAACCTACAAAGAGACACGTTAAAGACAAAGCCCAATCCAATTTCGCGTCTCTACTTATCTAGACAAAACCGTTTATCTGCCTCCTGCCCAGTGGTGTCAACTTAACGTAAAAACCAGTCTAGACATAGCTTTGAGAGATTGTCTTGTTGTCTCGTTCCCAGTCAGAGACTGGGAATGCCTAACGGGAGGCTCCGCCTCCCTTACTCGCGGCAGAGCCGCAATGACAAGCATTTCCAGCCTCTGGCTGGAAATGAGGTTTGAAAGGGAGTTTTAGCTTAAGTTGACACCCATGCCTCCTGCCTCACCCCAACAAAGTTGATTTTACATAAATTTACCTTTGAAGTTGTTTGGTAAAATGCTTGCTTTTTGTCGAAAACTGTGAAAAACTCTATTATGCTAAACTACTGTTTACCGATCGAGATAAAGTATTTTTACATTATCAAGGTAGTGAGAACCTGTATTAAGGGATCGCAATTTCTAGATTTTTAAATATTTATTTTGCAGCATGGATGGGGTGAAGACTTGACGCTTAAGACTTTATAAATGGGGGAAATGGTAGATGCTAAAGACGTTAACAAACGATTTTGAACTCGACTTAGAAGCAGATGTGCTTGTAATTGGAGGTGGGCCAGCTGGAACTTGGGCGGCATGGAGTGCTGCATCAAATGGAGCTAAGGCGATCCTTGTAGATAAAGGGTATTGCGGCACAACTGGATGCGCTGCTGCCTCTGGAAATGGTGTGTGGTATGTGCCACCCGATCCAGAAGCACGGGAAACAGCAAAGGCGAGTCGGGAATCGTTGGGTGGGTTTTTAGCCGATCGCAACTGGATGGATCGGGTACTGGATCAGACCTATGCAAACGTCAATCAGTTAGCAGAGTGGGGTTATCCCTTCCCTACCGACGATGAAGGCAAACCCTATCGGCGATCGCTGCAAGGGCCGGAATACATGCGGCTGATGCGGCGGCAAATTCAACGGGCAGGAGTCAAGATTTTAGATAACAGCCCCGCCTTAGAACTACTGGTTGATGACGATGGTGCTGTTGCTGGTGCAACAGGTGTGAACCGTCAGACTGGCGAGAAATGGATAGTGCGATCGCAGTCCACAATTATTGCAACTGGTGGCTGTGCATTCTTGAGTAAAGCGTTAGGATGCAACGTCCTGACAGGGGATGGTTATCTGATGGCGGCTGAAGCAGGTGCTGAGATGTCGGGTATGGAATTTTCCAATGCTTATGGCATCTCCCCCGCCTTTTCTTCAGTCACCAAAACCCTGTTTTATAATTGGGCAACTTTTACCTACGAAGACGGTACTGTAATTCCGGGGGCAAGTTCTCATAGACGTTCAGTAATTGCCGAGACATTACTGCAACAGCCAGTTTACGCCATCATAGACAAAGCGGCAGAATCGATGCGGCCATCTATGCGTTTAGCACAGCCTAATTTCTTTTTACCCTTTGACCGTGCAGGTATCGATCCATTTACCCAACGTTTCCCTGTGACTCTGCGCCTAGAGGGAACTGTGCGCGGTACAGGAGGAATTCGGATTGTAGATGAGAGTTGTACCAGTTCAGTACGGGGACTCTATGCGGCTGGAGATGCGGCTACACGGGAACTGATTTGTGGTGGATTTACTGGTGGTGGTAGTCACAATGCAGCTTGGGCAATATCTTCTGGCTATTGGTCGGGGAAATCGGCTGCTGAATATAGCCGCATTTTGGGGGAACACAAAACTCAACGACGAGTTAAGGGTGTTGGAGAGGTAGGATTACAGCGTGAGAGCGATCGCTCTCAAATGGCAACTGATGAAATTATTCAAGCAGTCCAAGCCGAAGTATTTCCCTACCAAAAGAACTATTTCCGTACAGAAAAAGGCTTAACCGAGTCTTTGGGTAAGCTAAATCATCTTTGGCAAGAACTTCGCAGTAGCCAGGTAACATCAGATAAAGAGCTAATCCGGGCGCGAGAAGCTGCGGCGATGGTAGCTACGGCGCGATGGATGTACAGCAGTGCCATTGAACGTAAAGAAACTCGTGGGATGCACAGACATCTAGATTATCCAGAACAAGATGCTAACCAGCAACATTACCTGATTAGTGGCGGATTAGATAAAGTCTGGGTGAAAACTCAGACTTTACAAAGTACTGAAAAATCTTTATCTAAAATAGGAGCAGCAGTGTGATTGAGTTGGTCAGCGAGTCGCGGTGCATAGAATGTAATATCTGCGTGAATATTTGTCCAACCAACGTGTTTGACAGAGTACCTAATGCGCCGCCAACGATTGCCCGACAGAGTGACTGTCAAACCTGTTATATGTGCGAATTGTATTGTCCAGTTGATGCTCTTTATGTTGCACCAGAAAGTGATGTGACGACTTCAGTCAACGAAGCAGAATTGGCAGAAGTTGGGCTACTGGGTAGTTATCGGGAAAACATCGGTTGGGGACATAAACGCACCTCAACAGCAAAAGCCGATCAAACATTCCAAATTCTCAAGCAGATGAAATAGTGCGGCGGAGAAAATAGTCATGCTGTCGTTACCAGTACGAACAGATTCTATCGGTAAAAATAAATTTACTTCCAGATTATCAACTTCGGTGGCTTGTCTCCTACTGCTACTAACTACAGCATGTAACCAAGGCGGAACTAAATCTGCTCAATCCATTGAGGCTGTTGATGTCAATAACGCTGTCGCTGCATCTAATAACATTTCTACCCTCCGAATAGGTTATGTAGGTAGTTCAGAACCTACAGGATCACTTGGTTGGGCAAAGAAAAAGGGAATATTAGAACGTGAGTTGCAAAAAGTGGGATTCCAAAACATTACTTTTGCAAGATTTCCTAACGGGCCGGATCTAAATGAGGCGCTTGTCGCAGGTCAATTAGATGTTGGTTCTTTAGGTGATACACCAGCCATAGTTCTGAAAGCTAGAGGTCAGGAAACCCGACTGTTACGGATTAGCCAATTTAATACAACCGCCTGGTTAGTGGCGAAAAAGAATGGACCGCGATCGCTGGCTGAACTTAAAGGTCAAAAAATAGCTACCCAAAAAGGTTCTTATATGCATCGATACCTGCTGGGTCTGTTAGCTGAAGCTAAAATTGCCAAAGATGTAAAAGTTGTCCACTTGATGACTACTGAGGCAAAAGCGGCTTTAGAACGTGGTGATGTAGCAGCTTATGCAACTTCAAGCGATTTGGGGCCTTTTCTGAAATCGCAAGGGTTTCCAGTGATTGATTCTTCTGCAAATCATAAAGGTCTTTCCGGGACATCATTAGTTGTCGCAACTGAAAGCTTTCTGGCAAAACAGCCTGATTTTCCCCAGAAATTTAATGCAATTCTCACAGAAGCAGCCAAGGATTTAAAAGCTAATTCTGAAGAATATTATCAGTATCATGCTCAAACTACTAAATATCCCATCGATATTATCAAAGTATCGTTCCCACTAAAACAGGTATTAGAAGAACCATTACCAGCAGATGGTGTGAAACTTTTAGAGGGAACAAAGAAATTTTTAGTCTCGCAGGGTTTAGCAAAGTCGGACTTTAAATTAACAGATTGGGTTGTGAACAAACAACAGCGTTAATTTTATCTGCCATTCCAAATGCGGGAGTAGGGGGAGCAGAGAAATCAGTAACTTTTCTGAGCAAGAAAAACAGATTTTTATAATTAAGTCTTTTAAAAGCGCAACTTCCAAGCTCAAAGGTGCAACTTCCAGGCTCAAAGGCTCAACTTCCAGGCTCAAAGGCTCAACTTCCAGCCTCAAAGGCTCAACTTCCAGCCTCAAAAGCTCAACTTCCAGGCTCAAAGGCTCAACTTCCAGGCTCAAAGGCTCAACTTCCAGCCTCAAAGGCTCAACTTCCAGCCTCAAAGGCTCAACTTCCAGCCTCAAAAGCTCAACTTCCAGCCTCAAAAGCTCAACTTCCAGCCTCAAAAGCTCAACTTCCAGCCTCAAAAGCTCAACTTCCAGCCTCAAAAGCTCAACTTCCCTCGTGACTAATAATTCCTTGATGTACAGAGCAAATAGATTTATCTGTCAAATCAATCCAAAATCTAAAATCCAAAATTGTTTGACCAATTCATTTGAAAATTCAGGTAACATGGTATGACTATTGCACTAGACCGTCCACAAAAAACTAAGTCTGCTCAAATTCGGGAAAAACTGGGTTATCCGATTATTGATACCGATGTACATACCCAAGAGTTTCCCCCAGCATTCTTGGACTATTTAGAGCAAGTTGCTGGAACTGCGATTGCACAACGTTTTCAAGAACACTTACCCGGTGCATCTCGCTCTAAATGGTTCAACCAATCTTGGGAAGAACGCCGCGCTAACCGCACCGCCCGCCCTCCCTTCTGGACTCGTCCCACTAACGATGCTTTAAATTTAGCTACAGTTAGTTTGCCAAAGTTGCTACATGAACGCTTGCAAGAAGCCGGTACAGACTTTGCCGTTGTGTACCCCAACTTGGCAACTATGGCACCGCACATTGGCAATGAAGAAATGCGGCGGGCTGTTTGCCGTGCAGCTAATACTTATCACGCTGATATTTTCCGTCCTTATAGCGATCGCTTAACACCCATTGCTGCCATTCCAATGAATACGCCCGAAGAGGCGATCGCAGAATTGGAATATGCGGTGAAAGTGCTGGGACTCAAAGCAATTCAAATCCCCGGCCATATTCGCCGTCCGATTCCCGCTTTCGAGAAGTATGGCGAAGAAGTAGCCAACGAAGCCATCTGGATTGACACCTTTGGCTTGGATAGCAAATATGATTATGATCCCTTCTGGGCGAAGTGCGTAGAACTGAAAGTTGTACCCACCACCCACTCTTCCGGTATGGGTTGGATCAATCGGCGTTCCATTAGCAATTACCAATACAACCATATTGGTCACTTTGCATCGGCTGCGGAAGCACTATGTAAATCTCTGTTCTTTGGTGGTGTAACTCACCGCTTCCCCACACTCAAGTTTGCCTTTTTAGAAGGAGGTGCAGCTTGGGGTGCTAGCTTGTACACCGATTTGATTTGGCACTGGGATACCCGCAATAAAGCTCATTTGGTGGAAAATAACAATCCTGCCAATGTTAATTATGAAGAACTGCTAGAATTCTATACCCGCTATGGTGATGAATTAATACAGGGTCGTTTGGATCAGCTAGGTAGCGGTCTAGGTTTCCACGCTGACTTAATATCTCCCTTAGAGCCAGGTGATTTGGATGAATTTGCCGTAGCAGGAGTAACGAAGCCAGAGGATATTCGCGATCGCTTTTTGAATCACTTCTATTTCGGGACAGAATCAGATGATACCCGTGTAGCTCAAGCCTTTAACCGTAAAGCTAATCCTTATGGCGACCGTGTTAAAGCATTCTTAGGTTCCGATTCTGGTCACTGGGACGTACCTGATATTACTGCGATCGCAGCTAATACCTATTCAATGGTAGAACGCAAGATTATCAGTGAAGAAGATTTGCAATATTTCCTGTCAATTCATCCCTTGGAGTTATACACCAGCCTGAATCGTGACTTCTTCAAAGGTACGGCTGTCGAGAAAACAGCAGATGAATTTTTGGCTGGGAAAGGGATTAGGGGCTAGGCAATACGGTTCGGTTTAAGAGACGCGATAAATCGCCGTCTCTACAAAGGATTGATTCTTGTAAAGACGGCGATTTATCGCGTCTTTGCCAATGCCTATAAACATTTGATGAGGGTAAACTATCATGACGATCGCTCTAGACGGCGCACAAAAAACCAGGTCTGCTCAAATTCGAGAAAAACTTGGTTATCCAATCATTGACACCGATGTACATACCCAAGAATTTGAACCAGCAGTTTTGGATTATTTAGAGCAAGTTGGTGGAACTGCACTTGTCGAACGTTTCAAAGAAAATTTACCAGGATCTTCCCGCTTTAAGTGGTATAAACAAACTTGGGAAGAACGTTTTGCTTATCGCAGCAATCGCCCTAACTGGTGGGGTCGTCCCACAAAAAATACTTTGAATTTGGCTACCATTAGCTTACCCAAGTTGCTGCATGAGCGCTTGCAAGAAGCAGGTACAGACTTTGCCGTTGTGTACCCCAACTTGGCAACGATGGCCCCGAATATCGGCAACGAAGAAATGCGACGGGCTGTTTGTCGGGCAGTTAACACCTACCATGCTGACATTTTCCGCCCTTATAGCGATCGCTTAACACCCATCGCCGCCATTCCCCTGCACACTCCCGAAGAAGGGATTGAAGAGTTGGAATATGCGGTGAATGTTCTGGGACTCAAAGCAATTCAAATTCCTGGTTACGTCCGTCGGCCAATTCCTGCCTTTGAAAAGTATGGCAAAGAAGTGGCTAACGAAGTGGTTTGGATTGATAACTTTGGTTTAGACAGCCAGTATGATTACGATCCATTCTGGGCTAAGTGCGTAGAACTGAAAGTTGTACCCACAACTCATGCATCTAGCCAAGGTTGGACAACTCAGCGTTCTGTCACCAACGCCCAGTATAATCACATTAATCACTTTGCCTTTGCAGCAGAAGCATTATGCAAATCGTTGTTTTTTGGTGGTGTAACTTGTCGCTTCCCACAATTAAAGTTTGCCTTCTTAGAAGGTGGTTCAGCTTGGGGTGCTAGTCTATACGCTGATATTATTTGGCACTGGGAAACCCGCAACAAACAACATTTGTTGTCAAATAACAATCCTGCGATTATCGATAAGGAAGCACTAGTAGAGTTGTACACCCGCTACGGTGGCGAACTTGTAGATGGACGCTTAGATCAAATTGGGGACGGTTTAGGATTCCACCATCAACTATTAGCCCCAGAAGATCCAGGCGAACTCGACGAATTTGAACTAGCAGGAATTGATCAGCCAGAAGATGTGCGCGATCGCTTCTTGAATCATTTCTACTTCGGTACAGAATCAGACGATACCCGTGTCAGCCAAGCATTTAACCGTGCAGCTAATCCCTTTGGCGATAGAGTTAAAGCCTTCTTGGGTTCTGATTCTGGTCACTGGGATGTGCCAGATATTACCGCCGTTACTGCCAACGCCTACTCAATGGCAGAACACGAAATCATTACCGAAGAAGACCTCCGCTACTTCCTCTCAATCCATCCTTTGGAGTTGTACACCAGTCTCAATCAAGACTTCTTCAAAGGTACAGGTGTTGAGAAAGCCGCAAACGAATATCTGGCTGGGGAATAGGGAATGGGGAATGGGGAATGGGGAGTAGGGAAAGAATAACTATGTCCCATGCCCAATGCTCAATACCCATCTTTACAACGTTCCATGTTCCATTTCCTCTGTTCACTTGTAGGGTGGGTCTTGCCCACTCTACATTTCTCCTAAATTCTGCGTCTGATTGCTACCTACTGCTGAAACAATACCAAGGATGATTTAATTATGGTGCTAGATATTACAAAACCAAAGGATTACATTGACCTAGCAGCTTCTCTATCCAAGGAACTTGCTCAATCCACAGTTGAACGGGATGCTAAAGCTGGAGTTCCAGAAGAGGAAATTAATAAACTGCGTGAAATTGGACTGCTACCACTGATTGTACCCAAGCAATATGGTGGGATTGGTGCAACTTGGATTGATGCCTTAAAAATTGTCAGAAAGCTGTCAAAAGCAGATGGTTCAATTGGTCAGTTGTATGGTAATCATCTTAATTTGACGGCTTTGGGTCATGTTTCCGGTACACCAGCCCAAAAGGAAAAATATTATAGAGAAACTGCTAAAAATAACTTATTTTGGGCAAATGCTATCAATACAAAGGATACTAGGCTGAAAATTAACCCAGAAGGTGAGAATTTTCGGGTTAATGGTGTTAAAAGCTTTGGTACAGGTATTTCTGTTGCAGATTACCGGGTATTCTCCGCTTTGGAAGATGGCGTAGAATTGCCTTTCATATTCATAATTCCCAAAGACAGGGAAGGGTTAGTTTCTAATCAAGATTGGGACAATATTGGGCAACGTCGTACTGATAGCAGTAGTTATACATTTAATAATGTTCTAGTAGAAAAAGATGAGATTTTGGGGCCAGCAAATCCCCCTGATAGCGCCTTCTCAACTTTTCTTGGCATTATTGCCCAGCTAACAAAAACCAACGTTTATCTGGGAATTACTAAAGGAGCCTTCGCCGCCGCTCGTGAGTACACTAAAACTACTACTAAACCGTGGATTACATCAGGAGTAGATAGTGCTACTCAAGATCCATATATTCTGCATCATTACGGTGACTTTTGGGTGGAAATTCAAGCTGCGATCGCTCTAGCCGACCAAGTAGCCGAAAAGGTGCAAGCAGCCTGGGACAAAGATGTAGAACTCACTCATCAGGAGAGGGGAGAAGTTGCGATCGCAGTTTCCGCAGCCAAAGCATTAGCGACCCGTGTAGGTATAAATATTACCAACCGCATCTTTGAACTTACCGGAACCCGCGCCACTGCAACTAAATATGGATTTGACCGTTACTGGCGGGATTTGCGAACTTTTACCCTCCACGATCCTGTGGACTACAAATTGCGAGCGATCGGCGATTGGGTACTTAACGAGCAGCTACCCGTTATCACGCAATATTCTTAGAGCATAGGTTATTTCTTTCTCCACCTTTATCCTAAAAGACGCGATGAATCGCGTCTCTACATGCTCCCCAATCCAAAATTGATATGACTCAACTAAAAACACTTCCTACATACGACCCAAGTTTATTTGAGGGAGCCGCAGAGGGCTACGCTCAATATAGAACTAAATACCCACCGGTTGTATTCGATAAACTAGCTGAAATATTTAATCTCAATGGTGAAGGACGACTCCTTGATTTAGGTACTGGCCCAGGATTAATTTCAATTGCTCTGCGAACCCAATTTGAGGAAGTTGTAGCGATCGATCCCGATCCTGACATGATTGCAGAAGCTAAACGTCAAGCAGCAGCAGTCGGAGCAAATAATATTACTTGGTTAGAACAAGGAGCCGAGTTAATCGACTCTAGTTTAGGGAAATTTAAGTTAGCAACTATTGGTAGAGCCTTCCATTGGATGGAACGCGAATTAGTGCTTGAACGCCTCTATGAATTGCTCACTGATGATGGTGGATTAGCACTGCTTCAAACTAGTGACAATCCTTGGGAAAGCAATCTACCTTGGAAACAAGCTGCTGTTGGAGTAGTAAAAAAATGGCTAGGTGAAGAACGCCGAACTGGACAACGAGGACAAGGGACTCGTAAGCCAGTCGATCCTCCCCACGAAGTCGTAATTGGCAATTCAGCTTTTGCTCGTCAAGAAACCTATGAAGTGCCATTTGAAAAATCTTGGACTATCGATAGCTATCTTGGCTACTTATACACTACAGCCTTCTCTCTCAAAATTTTCTATGGCGATAACGCCCCAGCATTTGAAACGGATCTCAAAGAAGCGCTACTAGCAGCTGAACCGTCTGGACATTTTACAGAAGAACTCAAAGCTACAATCCTAGTCGCCTGGAAGCACTAGTGCCGCAAGGCGGAAGTCAAAACTCAAAAGTCAAAAGTCAAAATGAATACAGCATAAATGTTTTATTGATTTGGAATGGGTGGTTTATTTACGCCGTGTTGTACTAGCAAAATTGCACGCAAATAAAACAGAGTTCCATTCACAAATTTCAATCTTCCACTAGCATGACATTGAAGTGGGTCTTTCTCACTCCACTTCCTAAATTTTTGCCTCTTAACTATTAAATTCTCAGTTCCTCGAGTCGTTTTAGGGTGGGTATAACCCACCTATTTCTTAATTTTATATATAAAGCTTTTAGATTAAAAAATAATTTACTTTAATCATTAAATAAACTAATAAAAAAGATTTTTTGTTTGTTTGTATTGCAATTAATCATCACTGTTTTAGCCACTTAGAGGAAAATAAAGAAAACAACCCATGCCAGCTTTAAAAGGAAAGTTTGAATTCAGAAAAAGCCCGAGAACAACACGTCGGTCTTTATTATTTGCTTTGGGCTATTGCTTAATGCTATCGACGACCCTATCAAGTTGTGGTGAAGCCAAAAATAATACTCAACAGTCGGCAGCTTCCCCTGAATCAGTAGTTTCATCTAATACTACAGAGAAGTCAACTGAGAAACAAGTAGTACGGATTGTACGTTCCAAACAACTTTCCGCTTTAGCAGTTTTAGAAAAACAGGGTTCCTTAGAAAAGCGATTAGAGCCTCTGGGTTTTAAAGTCCAGTGGGCTGAGTTTGCGGCTGGGCCACAACAGTTAGAAGCCCTAAATGCAAATGGACTGGATATTGCATCTACAGCCGAATCGCCTCCTGTGTTTTCACAAGCAGCAGGAGTGCCTCTTGTTTATCTAGCTACTACACGCCCTAGTGG
Source organism: Nostoc sp. 'Lobaria pulmonaria (5183) cyanobiont' (assembly GCF_002949795.1). NCBI lineage: Bacteria > Bacillati > Cyanobacteriota > Cyanophyceae > Nostocales > Nostocaceae > Nostoc > Nostoc sp. 'Lobaria pulmonaria (5183) cyanobiont'. Next base: position 1,339,429 of record NZ_CP026692.1, read on the forward strand.
TAAAGCTATTTCACTTTTAGTTCCTGTAAACTCTCCAATTAAAAGTGTTACCGATTTGAAGGGTAAAAAAGTGGCTTTTCAGAAAGCTTCCATTGGTCACTACCTATTAGTTAAAGCATTAGAAGATGCAGGGTTGAAACTGAGCGATGTCCAATCAGTTTTTTTAGCACCGGCAGATGCAAATGCGGCATTCAGTCAAAATAAGGTGGATGCTTGGTATATTTGGGAGCCATTTGGTACTAGAAATGTACAAAATAAAATCGCTCGTGTTTTAGCAGATGGCGGGAAGTTGAGGGATACGGGCAATTTTTACTCAACCTCGCGTCAATTTTATCAGGCTCATCCTGATGTAATCAAAGTGTTTTTAGAGGAGCTAGAAAAGTCAGAAATCTGGACTAAGGATCATCCCAAAGAAGTAGCACAACTGCTTGCTCCTGTAACTCAGCTAGATCCACCGACTCTAGAAATAATGCATAAGAAATATGATTATGGGCTAGTACCAATTACAGAGAAAACTATTATCAAGCAACAGGAAGTTGCAGATAAGTGGTACAGCCTCGGACTTATCCCCAAGAAGGTGAATGTTAGAGATGGCTTTTTAACGCCTGAAGAGTACGCCAAAATTACTCCCTCAGACGTGTTAGCGAATAAGTAATTATCTAAAAAAAAATTAAAGCACAGGAGAGTATTATGCCTACCTCGACTTTGACAGAAGTTAAAATTAGTCCTATTGATGCCCCTTTGGGAGCGATAGTTACCGATTTTGATGCCACTCAAGCGATCGCACCTGAAGTCATATTACAACTGAAGCAAGCACTGCGCGATCGCCACATCTTAATCTTCAAAGACCAAAAGCTCTCTGATGAACAGCTTTTGAACTTTTCTCTATACTTTGGCGCACTCTTTGTACCATCTGATGAAACTCCAGTATTGGCTTCTAAACCAGGAGAAACTCCGGTGGTGATTCCGATTTCCAATGTCGATGGCGGCTACACCGGTACTGGAGAACTAACTTTTCATTCTGATCACAAATGGACTCCCACTCCATCTAGTGGTTCACTTCTTTATGCTTTGGAAATACCTTCTCAAGGTGGAGATACTTATTGGTTAAATACCAATTTGGCCTATGAGGCGTTAGATGAAACCACTAAACAAAGGATTGCAGATTTACAGCTAATTACCTACAACCCATTCTTACAAAACCGGAATGCACCGCGCCCTTTATATCGTTTGGACAAGAATATTCCTTTAATCAGTCCTGTTTTTCCCCATCCTTTAGTTAGAACACATCCAGAGAGTGGTAAAAAGCATCTTTACTTAGATGCTGCCACAGAAGTGGAAATTGTCGGGTTAGAGCCAGAAGAAGGATCTAAACTAATTGAACAGTTGAGGCAACATCTAAATCAACCCAAATTCTACTACCAACACAAATGGTCTGTAGGCGATATTGTCTACTGGGATAATCAAGCTACCTTACATTACCGCCAAGCATTCAATCCGAATGAGCGACGAGTATTAAAGCGGGTTAGCCTTGCAGGTAGTCGTCCCTTTTAGGATTTATAGCTCAGAAGATTAAGCTAAGTAGGTAGGCGTAATTAAACATAAGATAAAACTTCACCCTCAATCCCTCTGCGAACTCACAAAAAGGGAAGCCGGAGGCAGGGTGAGGTTTTACATTTAATTTTACCCATTAAGTAAATGGGCGTTTAAATATACATTTTATTTGTCAATAGTCAAGAGTTATTCTGGACTATTGACCAATAAAACTTGTCTGAAGATTGTACTCTATGCTTGTAAATCAAAAATAGTAAAAAAATATTTTTTGTTTCAAAACAAGTGTTACTGAATACTTTATTTACAGATCAAAATTGATACACTTTAGACTGAAATTGATAGTTGTTAGCAATTATTAAAAACGCTACAACGAAAATTATTAAATTTAACTAAAGTCTTACTAAAAGCATTGCAAAAAGAGGGACTAAAACTGAGTGATGTAAAATCCCTTTTTCTCCCACCTCCAGATGCAAATGTGGCTTTTAGTCAGGGAGGAATTGATGTTTGGGTAATTTGGGAACCTTACATTACCAGAAATGTCCAAGGAAATCTTCGTCGTGTATTAATAGATGGACAAGAACTTCAGGATCTTGGTAGCTTTTATACTACCTCACGTAAATTTGCCAAAGAGCATCCTGAGATTATCAAAGTTTTTCTAGAGGAGTTTATCAAAGCTGAAGATTGGTCGCAGAAAAATATTGATAAGCTAGCAGAACTTGAGACGGGTGACGTTGGTATTGATGTACTTACTCTCAAAAAAATTCATAGTAAAGCAGTATATGGTCTGCTACCAATCACTGATTAAGTTGTTAAAAAACAACAAAAAATAGCTGATTTATAGCACAAGTACTTATACCAAAAAAAGTTAATGTCAAAGATGGAGTACTTACTCCAGAAGAATATGCAGCATTCACACCTGATTCAATTAAATCTAATAAGTAAATCATTGTAATCAACTTTAACAAATTGGATATTCTAATTTATTGACTGATGGTTTTATACCAATATTTCATCAAAAATTGAGGTGCAAAAATGTTTAAAAGTTTCCTGAAACCTAAGACAACAGTAATCAGTAAATTTGCCTTGTTTACAATACCTGATTTTCTAGCTTTATCTACTACTCTAATCAGTTGTACGTCAACTGTATCTAACACAAATACAGGAACTGAGCCTAAAGCAGAACCAGCAGGGGCTAAAACTATAACTTTTAAAACAAAGTTACTGCGAATAGGGTATCAAAGCTCTGGTGATTTAGTTAGAGTCAGAGGAGTTTTAGAAAAACGTTTGGAGCCTTTGGGCTTGAAAGTAGAGTGGTCACAATTTGCTCAAGGACCACAACTCATGGAAGCTATGAATGTGGGTAAAATTGATATTGGCTCAGTTGGAGAAACTCCTCCGATTTTTGCCCAAGCTGCGGGTGCAAAAATTATCTATTTGGCTGGTAGAAGACTTGGCCCTAATTCCGGTAAAGGTAGTGCGATCGCAGTTCATAAAAATTCTCCAATTAAAACTTTAGCTCAAATTAAAGGTCAAAAAGTAGTTTTTCAAAAAGGTTCGGCTTCTCACTATTTTATTATCAAAGCCTTAGAAGAGGTGAATCTAAAATATAGTGATATTAAAGTTCTGAGTATGCCCAATGTTGAAGCACGTGGTGCATTTATTCAGGGAACTATTCCAGTTTGGGTAACTGGCGATCCTCATTTAGCTTTGGTAGAAAAACTCTACGGTGCCCGTGTATTGCGAGATGCTACAAATATTGGTACTCCAGGCGGATATTACATAGGAACACGTCAGTTTGCTAAAGAAAATCCTGAATTAATTCGCATCATCTTAGAAGAAATTGATAAAAATGGTCAATGGGCAGAAGCTAATCGTAAAGAAGTAGCCAAACTCATAGCACCTGTACTCAAAATTGATTTACCTATTCAGGAAGTAATTTCTAGTCGTGCTACTTATCGCTTAAGAGGAATTACTCCAGAACTAATGCAAAGCCAACAAAGTGTTGCTGATTTGTTTTATAACGAAAAAATCTTACCCAAAAAGATTGATGTTCGCGAAGCATTGCTCACGCCTCAAGAATATGCAGCTATTACTCCACCAACACTGATAAGTGAAAAGTAGAGAATAATCAGATATGAAGTTTGTTTTTCTAAACAAACTACAATACCAATTTACTAAATGAAAAAAGGAGATTTGTTAAATTAGCATAATCTCAAATTTTCCTCATAAATTGGTGTTTTAGGAGGTTTAAATAGCAACTTCCTATTATCTTACTTACTGAAAGAAAGTAAGACTGACAACGTAAAAGCTAAAATTTACAAGGAAAATTACAACTGATGAACAAGTCATTTCAACCACAACGCCGTACAGTCTTAAAGCGTATTGTCCAATATTCTGCATTGGGACTGTTTACTTTATTATCTCCCTTGGCTGGTAGCCTTATGCAAACCACTCAAGCGGTGCCTGCCAAAGTAATTAACTTGGCGTATCAAGCTTCTGGTGATATTGTCAAGTCCAAAAAAGCTGTTGAGCCACGTTTCAAAGCATTGGGTATAACCGTGAATTGGGTTGGGCCATTTGCAGCAGGGCCGCAATTGATAAAAGCGCTGAATGAAGGTAAAGTGGATATCGGTACTCTCGGAGAGACACCTCCAATATTTGACCAAGCCGCACGCCCAGGCCTCATCCCTGAAGTTGTCTATCTTACTGGACGCACGCCCACCGATGGTACAAACCAAGGTATTGTGGTGAAAGCTAATTCTCCCATTAAGAAAGTAGCGGATCTTAAAGGTAAGAAAATTGCTTTTCAGGTAGGATCGAATGCACAGTATTTACTAGCAAAAGCTTTGAAAGAGGTAGGGTTAAAAATTAGCGATATTCAAATCGTTGCTTTGACTCCAACTGAAGCCCGCGATGCCTTTATTCAAGACAAGGCTGACGCCTGGGTGGGTGGCGATCCCCTTTTAGCTGCTGTGGAAAAGGCTACCCCGATTCGGAATCTGAGAAATGCAAAAGGAATTAACACTCTCAACGGGTTTTATATTGGCAGGCGTGCATTTGTCACCCAAAATCCGCAATTGGTGCGAGTGTTTTTAGAGGAAGCACAGAAGGTAGGAGAACAGGCTGAAAAAGATCCAAGCGATTATGCCAAAATTTTAGCTGATGAACAGAAATTAGATCCATCAGTTGCACTAAAGGTGGCAAGCCGTCGTACTTATAAATTGAGAAGACTGACACCTGCTATCATTGCCGAACAGCAGGGCGTTGCTGATTTCTATTTTGCAGAAAAAGTCATCTCGCGTAAGATAGATATCAAACAAGGGATTCTTTCTGATCTAGAATATAAAGCTATCGTTCCTGATAATATCAAGTAACGGTAAACAGGTAGAGGCAGGTTTATTCAGCTATTAACTTGGCTAGCTATTACACTGTAGCGGAAGTTTGCCTAACTTTAACAAGGGGCTTAACAAGTTGCTCAACTAACTTGTTAAGCCTATTGTCTGGTTAAGTAAAAACCGAGGAAGGAACAAGCGATCGCGAATCTTTTTACAGATATGATTTGGGAGTGACTATTAGTCTTAACTAAAATGTTCCACTCAACGTATCAAGTAACGGTGAACAGGTAGAGGCAGGTTTATTCAGCGATTAAGTTGGCGATCGCATCTACTAACTCGCTTGGCTCTACTGGTTTGGCAATATGCTTGTTAAATCCGGCTTTTAGTACCTGTTGGGCGTTAATTTCTCCAGCATAAGCGGTAAGTGCGATCGCTCGAATTTGCCCTCCCTGCTCTGGTGGCAATGTTCTCAACTGTCGCATGAACATACATCCATCCACATCTGGCATCCCAACATCGCTTAAAAGTATATCTGGCAAGGATTGGGCTAAAGTCGCTAGAGCTTCATTGGCTGATGTTACTGCTGTCACATTTGCCCCATATTGCTCTAGTAAGAAGGTAATAAATTCTCGCGTATCTGTATCATCATCTACTACTAAAATTTTCACACCATTCAAATTTGAGGATGGCTCTGAGTCGCTACTGTCTTGTTTAATCTCTAATTGATTTTGGATTAACGGTAGTCTTACAGTAAAAGTTGCCCCCCGATCTTCGCCCTCACTTTCTACCTGGACTGTGCCGCCATGCAGTTCGACTAAGTGACGGACGATCGCTAATCCTAACCCCAATCCACCAAATTTTCTGGTGGTGCTGCTGTTCTCTTGGCGAAAATATTCAAACACGTAAGGCAGAAAATTGGGGTCAATGCCTTTCCCTGTGTCGCTGACTTGAATGATTGCTGAGTTGGAATTTGACTTAGAACATGATGATAGTCGAATATCAACCCGTCCGCCCTCTGGTGTAAACTTAACTGCATTTGAGAGCAGGTTCCAAACGATTTGCTGCAATCGGTTGGAGTCTCCCAAAACTTGTCCCAAATTTGGTTCCAGGCTGATGTGCATCTCAATTGATTTAGCTTCTGCCGATAACCGCACTGTCTCCATTGCTGCCGAAATCACAGATGTCAGATCGACTGGGTAGATATTCAAGCTGATTTTACCTTGTAAAATCCGGGAGATATCCAGTAAGTCTTCAATCAATTGAGCCTGTAACTTCGCATTTCGCTCAATAGTCTTTAGCGCTTGAGGAATTGTCTTTTCATCAAGCTTTTTGGTTTGGAGTAGCTTTGACCAACCTAAAATTGGGTTGAGTGGCGATCGCAATTCATGAGAAAGTACTGCCAGAAACTCGTCTTTAATCCGGTTGGCGTTTTCTGCTGCCTTGCGGGCAGTTTGCTCTGCCTCGTATAGGCGGGCACGTTCCATCGCTTGAGCGCACTGCTGTGCTAGTGCCAGCATAAAGGCTCGATCGTCTTGATTAAACTTTTGAATTTCAGCAAAAGCTAGAGACATTCCCCCGATAGCTCGTCCCTCGATGATCAATGGAATCGAAATCCAAGCGCCGTAGTTGTACTGGGCGTATTCCTGAGCCATATTTGAGTAACGAGCTACCCTTGTTTCGCTTGGCTCTTGCCAAATAGGTTGCTTAGTTCTTACTGCTTCTGCCAGTGGCGCGGGTGCATTAATCGAGAATCGACGCGATGAATCGACTATTTCTTGTTGATCGCCAACAGTTCGGACAATTTCTAATTCAGTGCCGTTTTTAGTCAGTAGTGCGACAAAAACAAAGCTAGCTCCCAAAGCTGCTATACCTTGCTCTACAATTACTTCAGCGACTTGTGTCGGAGTTAAAGATTCAGAAAGTGCAGCGGTAATGGTTTGCAGACGGGTAGTGCGAGATGCTGCGTGTAAAGCCGCCTGTTGAGATTGCTGTGCTTCTCTATAGAGTCGGGCATTATCAACAGCGATCGCCGCCCGCCCAGCCAACTCCTCAGCTAACATCAGGCTTTTGGTGTCGTAGCGACGACCTGAAGAAGATACCAAAGTCATAACTCCCAACACCCGTCCCCGAAGGATTAGCGGTACACTCATACCAGATGTCGGATTTAATTCTTGCAATATTTTCAAGTGACTGGCGTTGTGGGTTGCCTCTTGGAGCTGTTGATCAGAAATCAAATGAATAATTTGTGATTTGCCTGTCCATATTACCTCAGCAACACCTGCTGTTTGTGCCAAGTCAGGCGGATAATTTTGTAACTGTTCTACCAATTCTTGTTTCTCTGGATTGGCATGGGCTGCTGCAACCCGACGGAGTAATTGATTGTCACTAATGATATCAACTAAGCACCAATCAGCGATTTTTGGCACTGCCAAACGTGCCAAACCTGCTAAGGTTGTCTCGTAATCCAATGATGCAGCCAAAATCCCACTAGCCTCAGCCAGAAAACGCTGCTCCTCTTCCACCTGCTTGCGCTTAGTAATATTTCGCGAAGACGCCTGCATCTCTAAAATTTCTTGAGTTTGGCGATCGCGAATCGCTCGAATAGTTGCTTCCAACCAGATATAATGCCCCTGGTGATGACGCGCACGGTGAGTAATAGTATAAATATCTGGTAAATCGCCATTGACTGGGTAATTTCTCGCAATCTCTACCAAATCGTCAGGGTGAACTAACTCATGGCTAGGATGACCGACTAATTCCTCTGGTTGATATCCCAGCACTGTGTAGCAAGCTGGTGAAACGTAGAGAAGAATTCCATCGACTGTATGCCGGGAAATAATATCAGTTGAATTCTCAGCCAGCAGCCGAAAACACGCCTCACTGTCGCGCAATTTGGCCTCAGCTTGCTTGCGTTCGGTAATATCGACGCACATTCCCACCCATTCGCGGATTTCGCCTGTTTCGTCGAGTATCGGCACACCGCGTATATTCATATAACGGTATTCCCCGTCATGCCGCAGAACTCGATACTCAGCAACTGCAACGCTGCGTGTAGGAAATGCCTGTTTCCAAATTTCCGCTATCGAAGCACGATCTTCTGGGTGCAGTGCCCCAACCCAACCCCATCCTTTATATTGTTCGGGATTTTGCCCTGTGAACGCCTGCCAAGTTGGAATATCATCAACAACGTTGCCCCAAGGTGCTGCCCTCCAGACAATTGATGCGCTTGCCTCTGCCAGTGAACGGTAACGTGCTTCACTATCGCGCAGTGCAGTTTGCTGTTCGCTCAAATATTGCTGCAATTCAATAACCTCTTGAGCTTTCAGGTTCTCACTCATTTTAAAAGTATTTGGCTAAAAGCGACTCACCGGGTTCTCTCATCTGCTGTAATAGTTCTTTAATTTGTTTCATCGCCAGTAGTGAAGGTTGTGTATGTCCGTTTTTCCATCGGTTTATAGTGTGGAATGAAACCCTTAACACGGTTGCCAGTTTTACCTGTGTAAATTTGAGGCACTGCCAAGTCTCACGAACCAATTGTGCAATCCTTGGCTGTTCGATCGCTGGCATAAGCTAAATATATTTTTATTTTTCTAATGCAATATAGCAGATGCTATAACTCTAACTGCACCTATCTAGGGTTATAGAGCTTGTCAATAAGAGGCAGGGGAGCAAGATAATATAGGGGAAAGAAGACTTTACAAGGGGCAAGGCTTGTACCGAAAATCATTTTTCTCCTCTGCCCATCCGCTTTATTGTAAGTTGGTGATTATGTACTACATCAACGATCGTGCAAGCTATTTAAGCTAGTAATAGAATTGTTTCAATTCAGGGGATAAGAATATGAAGGTTTGGCTTGCCTGCTTTTTGGTGCTGTTTGCCTTAGCGGAACTGTTTGACTGGTTGCAAGAATTTAATCTGCCATTACCTATCTATATTTTGGGTGGCGCTTTTTTAGCTGTTGCCTCTAACTATGATAAAATTTTTGGCTCCTATTTTGCTGATTCAAGCATGGAAGCATCGCTTGAACAACCCCAGTTAGATTCACTAACTCCATCTACTAATCCGATTTCTTTCCCAATTACCAGTCCTGTTGAAGATGTTCAAACATCTCAAACAGATGATTAGCACTTGTCTGATTCTATAGTTGACACTGGGCGTAAGCTTGCTTTAAAAGTAACAATACGTCAACCCCTTCGGGGAAGTCAAAAGTCAAAAGTCAAAAGTCAAACATTTTGAATCCCATAAATAAATTTAGGGGCTTGTACCTTTTTCTTTCTGGTCAAAGTCTCTAACTAGCAAGTAAATTACTACATTAATAAAAGCTGAGGTTAACTAGCTTTTAACCTAGATTCCGAAAATTGACTTCTGCGCCTACAACATCTACCCAATTCAGGCTACCGCCTCAACGCCGTGATTAGTGGACTATTAGAAAAACTCCGCGTACCTTTTGTCAAAGTTCAAGATTCCCGTGAAACTTCTAAGAGCAAAAGCTGGATGCAAATTATTTTTGTTACCAGTATAGGAGTCACCGCCTTTATCTGGGGAGTTCGGGAACTCAAATGGTTACAGCCTTGGGAGTTAAGAGTTTATGACCAGATGTTGCGATCGCGTCCCGCACAAGCACCCGATCGGCGGATTTTGCTAGTAAAAATTACTGATGAGGATCTCAAACGAGAGAAATGGCCCATATCAGATCGGACAATCAATCAGCTATTAAAGAAAATAGAGTCTTATCAACCGCGAATTGTTGGTTTATATCTTTTCCGACCAGAAGACAATAATTTGGCGGCTAATCTCCAAAATCAAGATAATATTGTCACTACCTGTTTGTTCAGCAGCTTGGGTAGAGATGAAATTCCCCCACCGCCAAATGTCCCTATAGATAATGTTGGGTTTAGCGATGTGGTTGCTGACAATGAAAACGACCAAATTCTCCGCCGTACTTTATTATTTGCTAACTCTACAGACAATAAATGTACAACATCATTTGCATTTGGTGCATTAATTGCAATTGATTATCTGCAAAAACAAGGTATTAAATATGATTTCACTAAAAAAGGAGATTTTCTGTTAGGCAAAACCCTGTTTTTGCGTTTACAACCTAATTCCGGTGGCTACCAACATCTGGATGCACAGGGCTATCAAATATTATTAAATTACCGTCATCCCAACAGCCTCGCTGACCAAGTAACCCTTACAGATGTACTTAGCGGCCAAGTCAACCCCAGTTTATTCAAAGACCGTCTGGTAATTATTGGCACTACGGCAGCTAATATCCCTCCAGGTGGCTTTTATACGCCCTACAGCGCTTTACCAGATCAACCAGCTAGAATGCCTGCTCTATTTATTCATGCACAGATAGCAAGTCAACTCATCAGTACAGTGTTGGATGGGCGACCTTTGATTTGGTATTGGCCCGACTGGGCGGAACTTATTTGGGTATGGGGCTGGTCCCTATTAGGTGGTGTTTTAGCATGGCGGTGGCAAAATCCGCTGCTTTTGCTAGTGGTGGGAACGATAACTCTATTTGGCTTAGTAGTAATCTGCGTTGCTTTGTTTTTGCAAGCTGGATGGGTGCCGTTAATTCCTCCTGCTCTTGCTTTGGTGACTAGTAGTATCTGTGTGATTGCTTATACTAGCTACCAAAATCAACGGCAAACTCAGGTGATTGTTCTACAAGTGGAAAAACAACAAGAAGCGATCGCTCAATTAAATGTACTCTTAGAAGATAAAACAGCACTTCCCGACTCGTCTATTGACTTTCTTCCCCCAATTGATTCACCAAAAATAAAATCAGGTGATTTGCTTTTGAGTGGACGCTACAAAATCTCTCAAACTCTCGGTGCAGGTGGATTTGGTCGGACTTATTTAGCACAGGACACTCAACGACCGGGTAATCCGATTTGTGTAGTTAAAAAGTTAATGCCAGCCCGTCAAGATACACGATTTTTGCAAGTTGCTCGTAGGTTGTTTCAAAATGAAGCTGAAATTTTAGAAACTTTGGGTAAACATCATCAGATTCCCGAACTACTTGCTTATTTTGAAGATAATCAGGAATTCTATTTAATTCAACAATATATTGAGGGGCATACCCTAAGCGAAGAATTACCACCTGTACAGAATGTGCAGAACCAATCATTTGTGATGGAGATGCTCAAACAAGTTTTAGAAGTTCTAGAATTTGTTCACCAGCATCGAGTGATTCATCGCGATCTCAAACCGACTAATATTATTAGATGCGCTCAAGATAATCGGCTGGTATTGATTGACTTTGGTGCTGTCAAATTGATGCAACCGCCGAGTAGTGAGCAAACAGAATTAGCCACAGTAGCCATCGGGACGCGGGGTTATGCACCTCCAGAACAATTTGCCGGTCATCCGCGTTTATGCAGTGACATTTATGCTTTAGGAATGATTGGCATTCAAGCCATAACTGGGATACCACCGCAAGAACTCCACCCAGATCCAGAAACAGGGAATGTGATGTGGCGACAAACAGCGCCAGTCAGCGAAGAATTAGCGGCGATTTTAGATAAAATGGTTTGCTATCATTTTAGCGATCGCTATCAATCAGCCGCCGCAGTTTTACAAGATTTGAAACGGATGTAGCCCTCGCAATTAGAAATCGTGGCTACACATACTTTCGTCAGCCGATACAAAATAATTAATGGCAAAATGTTGGATTTCGTTTCTCAAACACGCATAGCGCAGGTATCGGATTAGCATTTCATCCCGATAGCAAATACCTGATTAACTGCGTTTCTTGATTTTCAGCAAAAAAAAATCGCCCCCTGAATTCAAGAGGCGGATCACCAAAGTGATGTAGAGACGCGGAATTTTGCGTCTCTAGTTTTAGCTAGCAATGTATTCTTTGACATTGGCACGACGGCGACGCAGATGAGCCAAAGCTTGATGCTCTAACTGACGGACGCGTTCGCGGCTAAGATTTAATCTCTCACCGACTTTCGCCAATGACATTTCATTACCATCTTCTAAACCAAAGCGTAAAGCTACAACTTCTCGCTGTTGTGGGGTTAGTTCTGCTAGCAGGTTGTTCAGGTCTTGGCGTAAAAATTCCTGGTTGGTGTAATACTCTGGCGATGGCCCATCATCTTCGAGCATTTCTTGCAACTCAGTATCCTGGTTCTCACCAACTCGCACATCCAAAGACACTGGTTGACGAGCCATATTCAGATACTCGCGAATCTGAGTCGGTTCTAATTCTAGTTCTTTGGCAATTTCAGCTGGAGTCGGCGATCGCCCCAAGGTTTGAGCTAACTCGCGCTGCACTTTTTTAATTTTGTTCAGTTTCTCGGTAATATGAATCGGTAAGCGAATAGTCCGACCTTGTTGAGCGATCGCACGAGTAATTGCTTGGCGAATCCACCAGTAAGCGTAAGTCGAGAACTTATAACCCCTCATTGGGTCAAATTTCTCCACACCCCGCTCTAATCCTAGTGTTCCTTCCTGGATTAAATCCAGAAACTCCATATTCCGCTTTTGGTATTTTTTGGCAATAGCGACAACCAAGCGCAAATTCGCTTCGATCATTTTTTGCTTTGCCCGCTTACCTTGCGCCACCGTTTGTTGCACATCGGTTTCCGATTGTTGAACGTGATCGGCCCACTCTGACATCTCCGGTTCCCGTTGCAACTTCTTCGCCAAAGCTTCCTTGGCGTCGATGAGCTTCATCATTTGTTGCACTTGCTTCCCAAAGACAATTTCTTGTTCGCGGGTTAGCAGTGGTACACGACCAATTTCTCGCAGATAGGTTCGCACCATATCAGCCGTGAATTTGGTGTTGAGGTTTTCCGTTTGGGTATTGACAGTAGGCATTGGTGCGATGTCCTCTACTTCCTAAAGATAATGTATGTTTTATTACTAAAATGGATGGGAAAAGTAGTACATCTATCTCGAAATATTGGGAGCGACCAAAAACAATTAATTAATTGATACAGCCGTTGTTAAGACGGTAAGCCCCCAATGATAGGTTCCCCTACCTTCCCTAAATTTTCAATCTTTTATAAGCACGCTGGTTATTTGTGAGAATCCTTCTCTTAGACAGTTACTGACACCGATTGGCAAAACCGAAGTCGGTATGAGTTCTCCTTAACTTATGATACGATAAATCAGGCAAATAGTAAACTATTTTAAGATAAAACCTATCATTATAATTTAAAAGCAGCCGTTATATAAAAAAATTTTAAAGACCCTTAAAATTACTGACTACATCTATAGTGACGCCAAAAACCCCTCTTCTGTTGCCAAAACTAGCGGGATAACCGAACTTAATTTGCTGTGATAATGGAGGGATGTCACGAATTAGTCATTTGTCATTTGTCATTTGTCATTGGTCATTTGTCGCTTGTACCGAGCATCTCGACTTCGCTCAATGGAGCCGGAGCCGAGGTAAGTCGTTGGCGCAGCCTCTCCAAGAGTTGTATTGGTCATTTGCAAACGACATAGACGCATCAGCGGCTGACCGCAGGGTAGGACAACTGACAAATGACAATCTAAAATCCAAGGTCAGCTTTAGCTAGTTCAGCAGCGGCGAATACTTCTGCGTCAGGTTTTTCTTCCCAGGCTGGTTCACCAATTTCTGCGTAAAAAGTTGCGTCGTAAGGACGGGTACGCACTACTACAGGCATAGGAACGGCGTGACCCAATATTAAAGCTTGTTGTTTCGAGTCTAGCTTTGCCAATACCGATCGCAGTCCGCTACCACCAGATACCCCTGTAAAAATCGCGTCAATATCTTTTTCATCATTCAGCAAAGCGGTAATGCGAGTCCCAATTTGCGACATAACTTCATTATCTATGCCTGATGGACGTTGATCGACTACCAAAAGTGTGACAAAATATTTTCGCAGTTCGCGGGCAATGGTCCCAAAGATAGTACTTTGGACGATAGCCGGGTCAAGGAAACGGTGCGCCTCTTCAATGGTAATCATCAATGGGGTCGGGCGATCGCTGGGATTTTTGCTTTGCAGGAATTTATCTGCTTTCTTGACGTAATGCTCGTGAATACGGCGGGTGATCATATTTGTCACCAACATATAAGAGAGCATATTAGACTGGGAACCAAATTCTATCACAACATTCTTCCCAGATTCCAGGCATTGCACAATTTTACTAATATAATTTTGGGGGCAAACTGCTCGCATATACTTCAAGCTATCCATCCGCAAGAGTTTGCGCTGCAATGCCATAATCGAACCTTTGTGTCCGCGCTTCTCCTCGCAGAACATCTCGATTTCTTCGTTAGTCATATTCAGCAACTGGACAATCCAAGACTTGCCAAATTCGCTATACAGAATATTGGCGTTATCTAAAGCTGCGTCAGAGAGTCCTAAATCTCGGCTACATAACTTAATATCTTCAACTTCTATTTGCTCGTAACTCAAATAAAGTTCTTGGGCATCACGCACACCCCGACGCTTTGTTGATTCCGGGTCGAGGGTGTAGACTTCCACTTTACTAGGAAAAAGTTGCTTTAATCCTTTAACGGTATTAACATTTTTACCTTCTGCAACAGCTTCCCAGCCATACTCAGAGTGCATATCAAAAATCAAATTGACTGCCGCATTTTTACGGATAACGCCAGCTAACAGTAGCCGCGTTAGAAAAGATTTACCAGTACCAGATTTCCCAAATACCCCATTACTCCGTTCCACGAAGCGATTTAAATCGATACAAACCGGCACATCCATATCCAAAGGTTTGCCGATGGAAAAATTGCGCCTTTGGGGGTCATCTTCCCAACCAAATACCCGGCGAAAATCGTCAACACTAGCTTCGTAAACTTGACTAAAGTGGCTAGGAATAGTTTTAACTGGCAACAATTCCATTGTCGTGCTGGTTTGTGGCACAAATGAAGCTAAACCCGTCATCGATGGGAGGAAAGGATTTGCCGATTTGCCATTTGTTGGGGAAAAAGATTCTTCAGATTCGGGAGTGAACATCAACATCGGCGCGAGGTTGATAGTACCGTAAGTGCCACTTCCGGCTAAAACATCTCGTAAAAAAGTGTCTTCCCAACTGGGGGGATTAGCAATAATTCGCGCATTAGCAGCTCCCAATGCTACATCTGTCAGCATACAAAAAAAACGCGATCGCATCCCTTGCACAACAAGAAATTTACCCACCCGCATATCTTCCACAGAAATGTCAGGATGCAATCGTACTTCTAAACCTTCAGTTAGAGAACCTTGAATGACCGAACCTAATGGCTGTGCCGAATTCATCTGATTAGTCATTTGTCATTTGTCATTTGTCATTGGTCATTGGTTATTGGTCATTGGTCATTTGTTTTTCTTCTCCATCCCCTATGCCCCATGCCCAATTTCCCATGCCCTATTATCTAATCAATCTGAATCGAAGTTGGCGCACTTCCCGTTGGTGGAGTGGTACTAATTAACGGTTTGCGGAATTGAGCGTAAAGGCGATCGCGCCAGGTAAAGAATGGTTCATAATCTATATTCTCGGCAAAGATTGGCAATCCTTTACCTCTGATAGAAGCTGGTAAATCCAGATAGGGCCCAGAGGGAAACTTGAGTAATATCGATAAGCCAGCCACTGCTAAGTCAGCTAAAGTCGGCTCATCTCCTGTTAAATACGGACTATCTGCCAATAATAACGTCAAGGCTTCCAAGTCTTGTTTTAAAGATGCGATCGCTGACTTGATCACATCTGGGCTGTAACCGACGCCAAAACCCAACACTGTCAGTAAGTCACTAGGTACTCCTTGAACCAGACTTTTAAATATATCTGGTGTTGAGGTGGGTAATAAAGACTTACGGAAATTTTGATCTTGGCTTATGGCAGCAAATAGTGCTTTGCGACCTTTGATGCCTATGGACTCATCCGCCCATTCTTCTATTAATAAAGTTAAACCTCGTTGTTTAGGATCTTGCGGTATTATCGGGCGATCGGGATACTCTAAGTCTAAATACTTAGCTATTTCCGTAGAATCCGCAATATATTTATTACGATCTTTTAATACTGGCACTTGTTTTTGACCAGTCAGTCGGAACAGTTCTACCTGTCCAATCCCAGGCGTCACCTCTATTTTGCGGTAATCTAGTCCTTTAAAATCTAAAATTAGGCGCACTTTCTCTGAGTATTGAGAGAGTTCCCATTGGTATAATTCCAGCATATTTTGGATATCTTGTAACTGGTCAACTTCTTAACTTTACAATTGTATCTTTAGTTTAAGTAATTTTTATTGATATTAGTTGCTTAGTTATCTATATTAATTGACATTAGGGTTTAACTGATGCCTAATTTTTGGCAAAATTATCGATTTTAAAAAATATTACTTTCTGATTGATTAAAATATCGAATAACTAAGTAATTTAATTCAGCATATATATAAATATAAACCTAACTCCTTATTCGTAGGTCTTCAACAGTTACTTCAGTTTCTGTCACCGTTAGCCTACGTTAAAATATATCGGTAATTAATTTCTATGCTTTTGCTGAATAATCAATGGTCAATTCTGAGATATAACCTTCTTCCCTATGTAATTTAGGATTTATGAATCAACTACTAATTTACGTACAAGTTCGTATATAAATTG
Source organism: Nostoc sp. 'Lobaria pulmonaria (5183) cyanobiont' (assembly GCF_002949795.1). Taxonomy (NCBI): domain Bacteria; kingdom Bacillati; phylum Cyanobacteriota; class Cyanophyceae; order Nostocales; family Nostocaceae; genus Nostoc; species Nostoc sp. 'Lobaria pulmonaria (5183) cyanobiont'. The sequence goes on from NZ_CP026692.1 coordinate 1,355,897, forward strand.
TCTTTTAAGTATAATCTTTCTTTGGAGCTGATTCTAACTCATAACTTGTAGATATAAGATTTTCACACTTTCTGAGAATTTACGTGACACCGAGTGGGGCTTTTAACTCATTTTCGTGTAATGGAGAAAATTTACTCAATTTACATTAAATATATGGTAGATATATTTCATACTTATCAGTTTGAGTGGAGGTTAAACATTTTACCTCACTAGCACAAACTCTTCTAGAGAAAAACCTTACTTCCCTCTTGAGTTAGATTTTGTGCATAGCAAAATGTTATAAATCTTTATGTAATCTGTGGACAAAAAGAAAAACAAAATTTATGAAGACAAATTACAGCAAATTGCTGACCACGTTGGCAGGCATAGCAGGATTGAGTAGTTTCAGCGTCCTCATTACTTTACCATCTGACGCGAAAGAGGCACTAAATCCTAACCCCAGTATTTTCAACGAAGCCCTCTATAACCAGGGTCAACGCCTTCAAGCAAACGCTCAATACACACCTGCTGAGGCTGTTTCCCAAACAGAAAAGGGCAATACCAAACGCAAATCGGTAGCACAGAATAGTGGTGGAACGCTAAATCCCAAACCAAGTATTTTCAACGAGCCTCCCTATAACCGTGGTGGTGGTAGTGTGACACCTAGTGAATCTACGCCCCCTAGTGAATCTACACCCCCTAGTGAACCTACACCCCGCACCCCACGTACTATCCCACAAACTCAACCTACCACACCACCGACTCAGACACCGACTACAACTCCACCAGGACCAGGGGCAAGTGACAATCAAGGCAAAAATTTGTTAGCCTTGGCAGAGTCAAACGCTTCCTTTACCACGTTGACCAAGGCTTTGAAAGCAGCAGGATTGACCGGAGCTTTGCAAGGCAAAGATAACTTAACTATTTTTGCACCCACAGATGCAGCTTTTGCTAAGTTGCCACCAGATGCTTTGCAAGAATTGTTAAAACCAGACAACAAAGAAGTATTGCTGAAGATTTTAACTTACCATGTGGTGAGTGGTAAGTTATTGTCTACTGATTTGAAGTCTGGCGAAGTTAAAAGCCTTGAAGGCGGAACAATCAACGTAAAAGTTGATCCTGCTAGTGGTGTTACCGTTAATGATGCTAAAGTCACACAGGCAGATATCACAGGTAGTAACGGCGTAATCCACGCAATCGATCAGGTGATTTTACCTCCTGACTTGTAGTTGTACGGTATCAGTATAACTGGCAATATAACTAGATTTGCATAAAGTATTAATAGGTTAAAATTCCGTTCAGATGTTAATTTTGGACGGTTTTTTTGTTTGCAGTCAGCTTTTGATCTTTATCTTGCATTTCTAAAAGTTCAGGAATAGTAACAAATTTATAGCCCTGTTTCCGAAAGTTGGCAATAATTTCTGGTAAAGCTTGCACAGTTTTAGAGCGATTACCACCACCATCATGCATTAACACAATTCCACCTGGCTTGGCCCTCCTAAACACATTGTTAATTAATTTTGGTACAGCAGGACGTGAATAGTCTACAGAGTCAGATGACCAGAGAATGATGGCATATTTGCTATTTCTAGCATAACTAGCCACCCCATTGTGCATGATTCCGCCTGGTGGTCGAAATAAATTTGTTTTAATCCCTGTTACTTGATAAATCAAGTCTGCTGTGTGGTCAATTTCATAGGCAGCTGCTTGTGGATTCAAGAATTGATACCAATGATGCCAAGTGTGATTACCAATTACGTGACCTTCAGCAATCTCCCGTTTCACTAAGCCTGGATAATTCTTCACATTTTGCCCAATAAGAAAAAATGTCCCTTTAATCTGATTTTTTTTAAGAATATCGAGTACTTGCGCGGTACTTTCAGGCCATGGCCCATCATCAAAGGTGAGCGCAATTACTTTCTGTTCGGGAGCAAGTTTTGCGGCATTAACTATTGCTCCCTGAAAACGCTGTGGCAAAGTATATGAAAAACCTTTTGTTTGTACTTGTTGCTGCCAACTTTGAAGCATTATCGCTTTTAGTTCTTCAATCTGCTGCTGAATTCCAACTTTGATTGGTAGATTGTTTACATTTGTATTCTCTGTACTTTGAGCATTAGAGGAACTTGACTTAATAAGCATCATCGTGCTGGCACTCACACTGCCACTCAAGACAAGCAACGTAACTAATATTTTTTGCAGACCAAAAAATGACCTATTGTCGTCCACTTCATAGCTCCTTCAAGGTGAAACCATCTTTTTTTCACAATAATTATGGCAGATATTTCTACTCTGTAAGCCTTGCCATACAAGCTACAGTTATGATTGGTATATTTTTTAAAGTTAGCTCCAACCCTGACTCTGAAAAAATACCTTACCCAATGAATAATCTAATATCTATAAGCAAAACCCTCACCATGAAGCTGAGAATCTTCTTACGCATTAATTTTTGTAACCTATAGGGCATGAGGGGAATTTCGAGAACTGTAAAAGGCAATTAAAATAATTCGTAATTCAGTTTTGTAACGAAGATAAAGACAAGAGCCACAAAACTTGCCACTTCTTAGTTGCGAAGGATTTAACCTCCTATAATTTATTAATCCTGCCTGATTAACTATAAATCTTAATGTAGGCTAAATATTGCATATCCTATTGACGAAGCCATTGCGAAATTATGACAAAGATGTGACCTTTCTTGAGTAATGACGGTAAAGAGCAAACCTGTTAAAAAATTTCTTTTATCCCCAACCGCGCAAAACGATTGAACATCATTAACTGCTGAAAGTTCTGCAAGTAATGCTTGAAAGTGAGTCCGAAAATTCCGCAGGCTTGTTTCTCTCTTAAAAAAGGGACTTCCTATAAATCATCCATTTTGTGGGGTAAGATGCCCACCCCACAGGAGTTGACAGAATATTTTTTATTTGGAAATCCCTTAAAAAACAGGTTACAGGCTCGACATTACATCCCGTGCAACTGCTAAAGTCTGCTCTATGTCTTCTTCAGTGTGAGCAAAAGACGTAAACCCAGCTTCAAATTGAGAGGGTGCTAAGTAAACACCGTGCTCTAACATCCCGCGATGGAAGCGTCCAAATTTGGCTGTATCAGACTTTTTCGCATCTTCATAGTTATGAACTGGGCCAGAGGTAAAGAATAAGCCGAACATAGCGCTGATTTGACCGCCGCAAGCTGCGTGACCAGTTTCTTTGGCAATTTGCTGCAAACCATCTGCTAGCTTTTTAGTAATCTGCTCAAGAGACTCGTAAGTACCTGGCTTTTGCAGCAATTCTAAAGTTTTAATACCAGCAGTCATTGCCAAAGGATTACCAGAAAGAGTTCCAGCTTGATATACGGGGCCGGCGGGCGCAACCATTGACATAATATCTCGGCGGCCGCCATAAGCCCCTACTGGCAAACCACCACCAATCACCTTACCCAGGGTTGTTAAATCGGGAGTGACGCCAAATTTTTCTTGAGCGCCACCGTAAGCAATGCGGAAGCCTGTCATCACTTCGTCAAATACCAACAACGCTCCATACTCATGAGTCAATTCCCGTAATCCTTCTAGGAATCCAGCGTCAGGCGCAATAAATCCAGCATTGCCGACGACTGGCTCAAGAATGACACCAGCAATCTCGTCGCGGTTTTCTTCAAATAAAGCTTTGACTGCTTCTAGGTCATTGAAAGGTGCAGTTAGAGTAGTGCTAGTTGCTGCTTTAGGTACTCCTGGTGAGTCTGGCAAGCCAAGTGTGGCAACACCAGAACCCGCCTTTACTAGAAACGTATCGGCGTGTCCGTGATAGCAGCCTTCAAATTTGATGATTTTGTCTCGGTTGGTAAAAGCCCGCATCAGCCGCAAAACTCCCATACAGGCTTCAGTTCCCGAATTAACAAATCTGACCATTTCGATGCTAGGAACGGCATCGATGACCATTTCTGCCAAAACATTTTCTAGAACTGAGGGAGCGCCGAAACTGGTGCCTTTTTCTAAAGCTTCATGCAACGCTGCAATTACTTCTGGATGAGCATGACCGCAAATAGCTGGGCCCCAAGTGCCTACGTAGTCTATGTATTTATTGCCATCTACATCCCAAATATACGCGCCTTTAACACGCTCAAAAACGATGGGTTGTCCACCCACAGATTTAAAGGCACGAACTGGAGAACTGACTCCTCCGGGCATGAGATTTTGAGCAGCGGCGAAGACTTCTTGTGATTTTGTTGTTTTAATTGTGGTATTTACCAAAGTTCTCTCCTAACAGTGGGCAATAAAACGCTCTATCTTAGGATAGGGTCAAACACTGCTTAGAATTTCTATCCTATAAAATTAGCTGAACCAAAAAAATAACAATATGTTATGCAAGTCCAATGAAGACTTGACTTTAGATATTTAATTCCAAAAAATATACCAGCTAGCCTATTCTGAATGGTATCGTGAATCCATAAATTATTCTCATGAGAGCAAACTAGCTGGTATGTCTTCTAACGATTCGCGATCGCTGCATTACACCATCCCGGTTGAGAAAATTCGCTACGATGAACGGGGTCTGGTGCCTGCAATTGTCCAAGACTATCTAGATGGTACTGTCCTGATGATGGCGTGGATGAATCAGGAGTCGTTACAAAAGACTTTAGAAACTGAAGAAACTTGGTTTTGGAGTCGTTCCCGGCAAGAATTGTGGCATAAGGGGGCGACTTCTGGGCATATCCAAAAAGTGCAAAGTATCCGTTATGACTGTGATAGTGATGCGCTCCTGATTGGGGTAGAGCAATTAGGGGATGTTGCCTGCCATACTGGAGAGCGCAGTTGTTTTCACCAAATAGAAGGTAAAATTGTTGCACCACCAGGTGATACATTGTCGCAATTGTTTCAAATAATATGCGATCGCCGCGATAATCCTACTGAAAGTTCTTACACTTGTAAACTATTCGCAGGTGGCGATAACAAAATTTTGAAAAAAATCGGTGAGGAAACTGCTGAGGTGGTAATGGCTTTTAAGGATGATCAAGAAGATGCGATCGCAGGTGAAGTGGCTGATTTGCTATATCATACTTTGGTTGCCTTAGCTCACCATCAAGTGGATTTAAAATCTGTATATCGCAAGCTGCAAGAACGTCGTCAATAGAGGGAAAATAAACGCACAGATGTGCGCCCCTACTCAGCCAAAATTCGATTCAGGTACTGTAAAATTGCTATAGCGATCGCTACACTGAAGATGAAGCCTAGCCAGTAAGTATTGGTAATAATTTGTGGTTGATCTAATGCCCATCCACCCAAAGGATGACCAATAAAAGAGCCAACAGCCCAGCACAAAGCGTTGATGGAAAAATAAACGCCGCGTTGATTTTTCGGGGCTAACTCAGTCACTAAAGAGGCAGCAGATGGGGTATAGGAAACAATTGCCACAGCAAATACTCCCAATGCCAATGTTACCCAAAGCAAATGATCGGATGGGGCTGTCCCACTTACCCAAATCAGTCCAAAACCAATTGCCCAGAAAATCGCAGAAACAGTAAGTGCGAGTGTGTGAGAACAGCGTTTTAAGATGCTGGTGACAGGCAACTGACAAATAATTGCGAACACCAGATGCCAAGTAAATAGTCCGCTAATGGTAGTTTCAGTAAATCCCTTGGCAGTACTTTCTACAAGGACATAATTTTTGAAGTAAAGCGGCAGGGTGCTGTGGATTTGAGAAATATAGATTGTAAAAAATATATTAACTACTATGTAGACTAGGAAACGCCCATCTCTTAATACTGCCATCCAAGCAGCAAAAAGTTCTGTCTTTTCAGATTCCTCTGTCTGCTCTTGCTCAGTTTCACTAATCCCTACATAGACAACTCCAAAAAATAGCATAAAAGAGATGGCATCAATGATAAATAGCCATCGATAATTCCCAACGATCGCGATTAAAAACCCTGCTAGGACAATTCCGATCGCTAACCCAAGATTATCAGCTAGTCGGGCGATCGCAAAAGTTTCGCGGCGATTGTCAATTTGGCTAGCGTCAGCAACCACAACTTCAGCCGCCGGCCAATAGAAACCTATTCCTAAACCGCTAATCAAGCTACCGATTACTAAGGAAGTGAAATTATTGGTTGCAGCTAAAACTAGAGAAGCAATTGCTGAAATCGCCGTCGCTAGCAACAAAGTGCGGCGGCGTCCCCAGTATTCAGAATCAGCCAAAGAACCACCTGCAATCCGCCCTACAATGCCGGAAATCGAGGCGCTACCCAAGGCTACCCCAACACTGGTTGCAGATAAACCAAGTTGATTAACAAAAAAGATGGGCGCATAAAACAGGGTAAAGCCGGTGCCAACTTCCGAGAGAAATCTACCAATTGCGAAAATCCAGACTTGGGGATGTATCGAGGGCAACCACGATGATAAGTGAGATTGAGAAGCTAATTTCATGAGTTTAAATGTCATGGTTTTTTGACATTTTGGTAATTCTTATCATTGGCTGCAATTTTCCTCACTAATTCCACAGGGTTTCCACAGGGATTTTAGCAGTTTTCCACAGGTGTTATACGAGCTAATAAGCTTCTTGCTGTCTGACTGGGGATTGTTGATTAGAAGTAGCAAAGAAGTTTAAGGACTGAGTTTATATGAAGTAAAGTAACAAAAAAATGGCTTAAAGTCCGATTGTTTCGTTCGTATTTATTTTTTATACAATCGTTTTTAACATTTCGCAGCATTGACAAACCCACCCCCTCTTGGCGCACAATGATGCGGCTTGCTTTTGTAATCCGTTCAACTGTTGACATCAAATATGTAAAATATATTACTACCAGATGTAAGTGCAGATTGTCGGGATAGCGAAAGAGCGTGTGAAGCCCTAAACCGCTTTAACGCAAGCAACTTGTCCCTCTTGATTATCCTCATAGGAGGAAAATCTCATGAAAGCAACGGTTAGCATCTTTACAGAAATTCCTGAAACACTCCACGAATCCTTAAAATACTACTTAGAAACCCATCCCGATTGGGATGAAAACAGAGTATTGACGGCGGCGCTATCATTGTTTTTACTCCAAAATGGAGATAGCGATCGCCGGGTTGCGCGAGTCTATCTGGAAACTTTGTTTCACCACTCCACAGTAAAAATGCCCTGTACCGACTCACCAGCAACAGCTAATTTACTAGACACCCCATAGGTAGTGGTATGAAGGGCGTTATTCCCCGATTAATGGTGCACGGTATGCCGTGCCCCATTAACGGGATCTTAAGCTAATAGCGATCGGCAATATTACAATAAAAAAGATCGGTAGATTCCGATCCTTAAAAAAGTTCTAATAGTTTCTCTTATTGCCAAAACTAGTTGGTAATAAAGCAGAATTTACCTTTGTTCTCTGTCTCCGACTGGGAATGCCTATTTTGGGGCTGTCGCTTCTCTGACTTACAGCACCAGCCCAATGAAGCAGCGTTTCCAGACAGAGGCTAGAAACAATAGTTTTAAGGGGACTTATAGCCTAAGTTGACGCTAATCCACAGCTATGTGTCCTACAAACGCCAATATAAGTGACGTTATATATACCAAAACGGTCACATACAAAGAAATATTTTCCAATGGACTCTCTCCCCTGTCCACTGTTTTAAATAGATAAATAAATATCTCAAATAACTGTTTGGTCTGTATTTGAGGAATATCTACCTATTTTGATTGTCTAAATTTGTCTTTTACTAAAGCCAAAGAAATTCCCTAATGGCTCCCCCAAGAGTTAACAGTCAAGAGTTAAAAAACTCTAGACTATAAACTCAGGACTTGCCTTCCAACTGCTGGGGGTGAGCAGCAGATTCAAACTTATAGCCTACGCCACGTACAGTTTGAATTAATGCTGGCTGACTAGCATCAATTTCAATCTTCTTGCGAATTTGGCCGATATGCACATCTACGACCCGCTGGTCGCCGACATATTCATAATCCCACACCTCTTGGATTAATTCTGCCCGCCGCCAAACTCGACCTGGATGACTAGCTAAAAAATGCAACAAGTCAAATTCCAGAGCAGTTAAGGGTACTGCTTGGTTATTAAGTGCTACCTCCCGTCGCACTGGATCGATCATAAGTTTTTCAAATACCAAGCGTTTCTGCTCGGCCGTAGTTATCACTCGCTGACGCCTCAAAATAGCTCCAACTCGGACTTCTAGCTCTCCTAGCCCAAAAGGCTTGGTGAGATAGTCGTCAGCACCTTTAGCAAAGCCGCGAATTTTATCAGCTTCGTCAGCACGGCTAGTCAACATCAAAACAAAAACACCATTACGACTTTGCATCTCTTGGCAGAGGTTAAACCCTGTGACATCAGGTAAATTCACATCTAGAATCACCAAATCAGGGTTAAATTGCTCAAATAGAGTTAAGGCTGTCTTTCCATCTTCGGCAGCCTCCACCTGATAGTTCTGCTTAATCAAAAAGCGTTGGATTAAATTCCGAACCGCAGGGTCGTCGTCAACAACAAGAATCTTGGCAGGAGCCATGACCATTACTTTGCACAAAAATTCGTAAGATTAACAAGAGAGTTGCGTGAAAACGCAGTTGCCACTTTAGGACTAACTAAGAATCTACATGGCTACGGTATAAGAATCCCGATCGTTCAAAAAGAAATACTTTAATCAGGATTGTGGGCAATCAGAAGGCGAAACTTCTATTAGCCAACAGTATATAAGCGCTCTGACTTGAACTGCAACCGTTCTTGATAGCAAGACACCTTTTCGATCCCAGTTAGGTGGTAACTTAAAACGTTTCAATTTTAAATCGATATGTGGATATATACCACAAGCGATTATTCAGTATAATTAAAAAAACTCTATTAGGGCACAGTAAGTTGCCAAATTTGAAACAGTAAAGTTGATTTTTTCATAAAAACCATGAATTTTAGGTACTCTCCGTTCAAATTCTAGATTAGAGCCAGAATTAGACAACGACATGAGGGTATACACGGAGTTATAGCGATATGTTAAAGTGACTATAGTTGAAATTACAAAGTCGATCAAACTAACCCGTGCTACTATCCTGGTAGGGCATATAAATAGATCGAGACTTTAGTTTCGATCAAAATAAAACCTAAAGCTGTTTTTTATTCGATAAAAGACTGCCGCTGACTGAGGCTGAAGTAACAAACTCCCATGAGCGATCAAAATCCCTACGAAAAACTTGGGGTATCAGAAGAGGCTAGCTTCGATGAAATTCAGGATGCTCGTAATCGCCTATTCGAGCAACATAATGGCGATGCCAAGCATTTGGAAGTGATTGAGGCGGCTTACGATGCGATTTTAATGGATCGCTTACGGATGCGCCAGGAAGGTAAAATCAAAGTCCCTGAGCGGATACGGTTTCCAGAGTTGCGAGTGCAATCGCCTCCGAAAGAAAGTCCAACCCCTCGCGAGCAGTCACCCGCATGGCTGCAACGGATGCTGGATCAGCCAACGCCTGCGGATATACTCTTACCAGGAGCTTGGTTTCTCGGTTTGAGTTCTATTAGCCTGTTCTATCCAGAGGGAGGCGATCAGGTTTTGCAGTTAGCATTAGTGGTTGGCGTAGGCACTAGTATTTACTTTCTTAATCGCAAGGAAAGCAAATTTGGCCGAGCAGTTCTGTTCACCCTGGTCAGTTTAATAATTGGCCTAATCGTTGGGGGACTAGTTGCTAGCTGGCTCTTACCACAAATATCATTTATTAGTCTGGAAACGAATCAGTTCTCTAGTGTAGTGACGTTTATATTGTTGTGGTTAGTTAGTAGTTTTCTACGTTAAGCCACTGCCGTCAGCAAGTTTCTATAAAGAAGACATGGTTTATGTGTGTTCTTCTGAGATAAAAAAGTCAGGAGTCGGAATACCTATTCTGACTCCTATTTTAATTTGCAACCCGAATGCTGATTAATTGAATCTGTTGCAGCTACAGAGCCTTTTTAAACAAGGTGTTTAGCTTTTAGAACTATATCTACAGCAGCGCTAAAATCCTTAACGATTAAGTCGGGGTGATAAAGTTCTAGTTGGGTGCGATCGCGAATTCCAGATTCCACAGCCATCACCTTAATCCCATAATTTTTCGCAGCGGTGATGTCGGCTTCCGTATCGCCTACCATCCAGGTATCAGCAGCCGGGGGCAGTTCTTTTAATGCCCTAGCCATCAACAAGGGCTTATCTTCAATATCGCGAGTTTTAACGTAGTCGTTAGTCAAGCAATAACAACGATCTTCTGGGAAAAATCTCCCTAAATCGTGTTTTTGGAAAGCATAATCTAGTTCCCGAAATCGGCGCATTGTCATCACTGCCAAATCAATTCCAGCTTGTTGAATTTTTAACAGTGCATCCACAGCACCAGGTGCGAGGCTGTCATAGTGAAAGTAAGGTTCTGTATGCACTGTTTGCCGCCGCAACTGGGCGAATTCTTGGGCTTGGGCTTCGTCTAACCCAGAATTTAAGGCGATTTGTTTTTCGGGAATGCGCCATCGCTTTAACTGCCAAAATTCTGCTTTCGGAAGTTCTTGCACTACTTGATCTGGGCGACGGGTTTTGTCTAAGCAGAATTGATAAACACGGTAGTACCGTTCGGAAACATCAATAATGGGGCCGTCGAAGTCAGTAATCAGTCTTAGCATCGGCGGAAAATGTTAATTTTTATTACAATTATCTCAGATATATGGCTATTTTTGGAGAGTAACAGCGTGATTTAAGCCCTGCACAAAAATTAGCTCAAGAACTACCAGATATAACAATATATTTCAACAATCAGCGTTCGGAATAATAGTACGCAAGGTTCTCTAATTATACAAGTTGTTCCAGTAGGTAGTAAAAAACACACTAAATTTAGATATAAGCTATTATCACCTTCAGGGAAATTATGAGTGAAGAATGGAAATTTTTAAAGCCTATTTTCAATGATGAAGAAGTAACTAAACTTAGGGAAACACTAAATAAAGTTGTAATCGGTTCTGGAAGTACTGTCGAGCCTAGTAAACTTAATATTATTAAGCAGTCCGACTGGATTGCCGTACCAACTGAAAGTGGAGATCACTTTTCTGAAGAAGATGAAATTAAACTCTTACAAACAGTATTGCAACATGGGAATCAAGAAATTGTAGCAATAGCATTTGAGCCTTTAAAAGCATTCCCCTCTGCATTTGTATTTCCAGCAACGGCTGAAGCTATTGCAGAGTTTAATCATGAATGTGGACATTTTTGGTTTACACTGTATGCTGGAGAGCCTGATTGGGTCATTGTTGGGACTAAGCTAGATTTCCTTGTTATTACTGGAAAACATAGTTTCGTTAGCCAATTTTTAGGGTATGAAATTCAAGAAGCTTTTGCTGACTTCTACGAATTAGCATTAAGTTATTCTGATGATGATCCTGAAAAAAAGTCTTTACTACAGGTGTACAATCTACTTTGGCGTGAATATCCTAAGAGAAATCCTGGAGAAATTATCCAACTTTTGCCTGTGTCGTGAACCATGTGTTAGGCGTTTTGCCGTAGCGCATCCTACTAGCTAAGGTTTTTTTGTAAACTCTTTTTAAGGAAGTATTGATATTTTGTACTCAGGCATCATTGCAAAGTACCGCGTTTGATTTGTTCGCTTTCAATAGCTTCAAATAAGGCGCGAAAGTTACCTTCGCCAAAACCTTTAGCTTGGAAACGGCGTTCAATAAACTCAAAGAAAAATGTCGGCTGTTCAAATATTGGCTGGGTAAAAATTTGTAGTAATAAGGGTGCGGTATTTCCTCCTTCTGCGGGAGTATTTTCTTGCCAGTCCACCAGAATTTCCTGTTGCGCGATCGCTTCAAGTTCCAAAACTGATAATGGAAGTCCAGGACGTTGTTTTAGCTGCGAATAGTAGGTTTGGGGAACTGAGAGTAAAGATAAACCACTGGCACGAAATTTGGCGATCGCACTCACAAGATTAGTCGTCCGCAAGGCAATATGTTGAATTCCTGGTCCCCGATTGACATCAAGAAACTCCTGAATTTGAGAATTGCTGGTAGCCGGCTCATTAATGGGCAATTGAACGCTACCATTGCGCGAAACCATCACCTGGCTGTGTAAAGCAGAGCGATTGGTTTTAATTTTAAATGCTTGCTGGGGTTGAAAATCTAGGATTTTTTCGTACCAAGCCACAGCACGATCCAATTCACCAACTGCCACGTTCAAAACTACGTGATCTATGGCGGTAAAAGTGTTGTCATTAGTCATTTCTCCTTTGTCAAAAACCAATGACAAATGACCACTGACTAATGACCTTTCTATCAATGTATGGGTCAGTCCACCCCAAGCGGCAATTTTGCCACATTTGATGAATCTCGTACCCTCTTGGCGTTCCTGGATGGGTTGTAGGATTGTAGCACCGTGTTTTTGAGCTAGGGCGATCGCGCCTTCGACATCTTCGACAACAAAAGCGACATCTGCAACACCAGGTGGATATTGCCGCAGAAATTCAGCTACTGGACTTGTAGGCAACAGTGGTGAAGATAGAAAAAAGCAGACATCACCACTTTTTACCACTTCTGTACAAGTGTGAAATGAACTGATGCGATCGGTTACTGCTTGAAAACCAAGATGGCGTACAAACCAATCCCGCCACATTTTGGCGTCTTCTACATAGAAATGAACGCGATCAATTTTCATAAATATTGAAAATCCAGCATAACAGTTTATATATCTGTAAATTTTGCCTTTTCTGCTAGATTTTCACGTCTTTCCTAAGCAAGAATTATGTAAGCGTACTCCCACTCTAAAAGAACAAATGACTATCAGGTTGAATGTTAATTTCCATTGGCACAGCTTGCGGTTCGGCAGAAAGGGCAAAGAAAATTGCATTGGCAGCAGTTTCAGGACTAAGCATTTTTTTTCGGTCTACTTTTAGGTTGACGTTATCCCAGAAAGGAGAATCTACCCCACCAAAGTAGAATAGCGTGAACTTGATACCAAAACGCTTGAGTTCCTCTGCCATGCACTTGCTGAAACCGACAACACCAAATTTAGAAGCCGAATAAGCTGCTGCCATCCCCATCGAATGCTTGCCTAGAATTCCAACCACATTACAGATGTGACCAGACTTGCATTTTTGCATCTCTTCAGCAGCCGCCTGAGTTGTATAAAAGCTACCTTTTAAGTTGACATCTAACATCTTGTCTAAATCAGCAGGTTCTAGGCTGTTGTAGGGCTTGAGTATACCAGCACCAGCTGCATTCACTAAAATATCGATTTTACCAAACTCAGCGATAGTCTTTTTAATCAAAGTATCTACCTGTAGTGGGTCAGTAATATCGGTGGGAACAGTCAAAACTTCTCCTGGTAAATCAGCAGCCAGTGTGGTTAAACGAACTGCATCTCTAGCAGCCAGTACTAACCGGACTCCGGTAGGCGCAAGTTTTTGTGTTAAAGCTGAACCAATACCACCACTAGCACCGACAATAACAACAACTTTATCCTGCATCGTATTATTTATATTTCTTTACATCTTTTTACATAATATAGAATTACAGGCTCAGGTTATACGTAAACATCCAGAAAGTATCTATTCGGAGAGTAGCGGCATTACCTCATATTCCTTGCCACTCATTTTTAATGTAAATGTGGGAGATGATTCTAAATATTTGGTAAAATTGGAACCTAATTTTAATTTTTTAATAATTGAATTAGGAGACTCTCCGGTTATTTTCCGTAACTCTGAACCTAGTTTAGACACAGATAACTTAGTTTGGGGAGACTTGGTTTGTATATCTTGAATAATTTTTAATAGTAATTTATTTAATATTTTTTCATTAGGAATTTCCGCAGAATCCTCTTTTTCTTTTTCTTGAATAGATTGTGCAGATGAATCTTCTATAATAGGGATAATTTCTTCAATTTCTGGTTGCTTAGGATTAGATTTATTATTGATATTGGATCTTTCTTGAAATAAACTTGTAATAGTTGCTAAACTGTGTAATCGAGTATTAATAGAATCTTGTTCGTTTTTAATTAAGTCTTGAATTTGCTCAACCACTTTTTCCAAAGATGGAACTTCTGTTGCCATTGCTAAAGAATAATGAGTTAATTTGCCAGTATTCCGGTTTTCTATATGTAAAGTTTGCCCTTGTCTACGTACCCAATAGACAATTAATCCTTGGTTTTGGAGTTCGTTGCAAAGGTGAATTAAAATTCTATCGTTAGAGCAGACTAATATTTCTTTAACTGTTGGATAAGAGCGTGAAACACAAGCACCATAAGCGATCATTTTTGCATCAGCACTATCCTTACCCTCTGGTACGTGGACAAGTTGATAGCCACGGTTATATAGTTCAATATCTTGCTTTCCAATACTTGGATTTCTCCAGTTCGCAAATGCCATTTTAAATTGGAGAGGATACTTACAGACACTAGCTAAAAATAATTCTGAATTAACATCTAATTTTAAGTTCTCTGCATCCAAAAGTAGAAGAGATATTCCTGTTTCTAATTGATGTTTTATTTCAGTTTTTTGTTGAAATTTTTGGATAAATTGGCTGAACGCAGTAGATTCTAACCAAGCAGGTGATAATAAAGTTTGCAGCAGTTGTTCAGCTAATGTCAAACTACAAGAGCCAAGACTTTTCTCTGTGATTTTTTCTTCTGGCAGGTTTTTTACTAAAGAAAGTTCCGTCGCTTCAGGCGTAGATACTTTAGTATGTCCGTTGCTGTTAGGAAGCAAGTCAGTTTCTAGGGAATGAGAGAATACAGGCTCAAGGAATTGTTTACCACAATTTTTGCAGAGGTAATTCTGCTTGTCATTCCGACGACCATTTTTACGATATGAAGTAGATTCGCACCGGGGACATTTCATTTTATGATTCAGGTGGTCTAGAGCAGATACTTGTCTTTAAATATATAGTATAAAAAAATACTGTCAATATCAGATCGCATTGCCCAATATAAGAAAAACTTAAAGCAAGCGGAAATTCAATTTAACCCCTCATTTCCACTTGCACCATATAGTAACCCTCTGAATGGCTAGAATTTAAGAAACACTTCAAATGATGCGAGCGAAAACGTAGTCGCGGGTGCGAGAATCCACAGGGTTAGTAAAGATTTTATTTGTAGTACCAAATTCAACCATTTGAGTAATCCGATTTTCATTACTATAAAAGAAAGCCGTAAAATCAGATAGGCGAGTAACTTGCTGGATATTGTGAGTAACCATTACAATTGTCAACTCAGAACGCAAGTTATGGATCAAATTCTCGATTTTCATACTACCCATAGGATCGAGACCTGAACAAGGCTCATCCATCAAAAGAACATTCGGCTTGACCGCTAAAGCACGGGCAATACATAATCTTTGCTGTTGACCGCCAGAAAGCTCTAAAGCAGATTTGTGCAGCTTATTTTTCACTTCATCCCAAAGTTCGGCAGCTTTGATGGCAGATTCAACAATTCCATCTAATTCTACTTTCGGATACCATCCAACTAATTTCACCCCATAAGCAACATTATCGTAAACGCTCATGGGAAAAAGATTTGGTTTGGGAAAAACCATACTAACTTGGCGACGTAAGCGATTGATGTTGACACGACGCTCATAAATACTCTGCCCAAAAAATTCTACTCTTCCTTCAACCCTCACATCTCCTTCTAATTCACTCATGCGATTTAACGATTTAAGAAAAGTAGACTTCCCACAACCACTAGAACCAATAATTGCCGTGACTTGGTTTTGATAAATATCCATTGACACGCCTTCAACTATCTTTTTAGTTTCGTAATAGAAGCTGAAGTTTTTGACTCTGATGGCTGGAATTAGTTTACTCATATTCCCAAAACGTATGAAACAAAACTTGACAAACTAAAACACTACAAATCAGCAATGCTGTTTCACTATGTTACTCCCAAAAGGATATATTCATGGAACCTACGTAGCTAAACAGTAGCCATACAGCAAATAAAGTGTTACTAGATATTTGTATCAAGACTGTATTTCAAAATGTATCTTTTACAGACTTTTTATACCCATCTTTTGCACATTGACCTATATACCATCCTTGTTTATGAAAAAGGATTGGGTCTAGTTCGATTTAAAATAGTGACGTAGAAATCAAAATACGAATATCATACAGCAGATTTCAAGTTAGTGAGGTACACAAGCAAAGTCTGTAACCCAGATATAAAGGGTGTTTTACTCCTAAATTCTGAATTCCTCTGTATATAAGTAGGACGACGTAAATAATTAAAGGTTTGTAGTGAGGGCTTCAGCCTCAAAGTAGGCTAAAGCCCTCACTACAAACTAATTTAAATATTTTTTACATTAGTTAATATAGCTTGAATTATTCTCACCTACTTACTTATCTCATAGACAGTGAGGAATTAGTTTTTTATAAAGATAAATTAGTAACTTTTGTAAGCTACATTTTATGAGTATCTTTTAGTGCAAGCTAGATCGACAAAAATCAATAATTCACGCTTGGAAGTCCCTTAACCGAAACGCCCGGAAATGTAGTCGCGGGTGCGGGGGTCTAATGGGTTGTTAAAGATTTGCTCTGTAGCGCCAAATTCAACCATTTGACCAATCCGACTTTCATCGGTGCTAAAAAAAGCCGTAAAATCAGAGACGCGAGCGGCTTGCTGCATATTGTGGGTAACGATCGCAATCGTCAACTCAGACTGTAAACTATGGAGCAGTTCCTCAACTTTCATGGTGGCGATGGGATCAAGAGCCGAGCAAGGCTCATCCATCAGCAGAACTTTCGGCTTGACTGCTAAAGCACGGGCTATACATAATCTTTGTTGTTGACCACCAGAAAGCCCTAAAGCAGATTTATCCAGCTTATCTTTGACTTCATCCCAAAGAGCAGCGCTGTGAAGTGCAGATTCAACAATTTCATCTAATTTTAATTTTGAATATCTGCCTGCTATTCTCATACCGTAGGCAACATTTTCGTAAATGCTGATCCCAAAAGGATTTGGTTTTTGGAACACCATACCAATTTGCCGGCGTAACCGATTGATGTTGACACGAGGATCGTAAATATTCTGACCAAAAAATTCTACAGATCCTTCAACTTTTACAGGCCCTTCTAATTCGCTAATGCGATTTAGAATTTTGATGAAGGTAGATTTACCACAACCACTAGGCTCCTGCACCATTGAGAGTTTCAGCTTGTGCGATCGCACCAAAAAATGGACTAAGTGCGACAGAAGTTGTCACCATTGAAGTAGCAACTACACGATTCAATATGGCGGTCGAAAAAATCATATTACCTCTGATTTAAGGAATATTTTACTGCTGTTATTCCAGTCTTAAAGAGGCTACAATTTTTATGGTTAAAGCTTATTTAACAATTGAGAAGCAAGACATTAAGATATGTTTAAGTATTCAATTAAAATATTTTTTTTGACTAAATTATTTGAGTGAAAATATACTAATACTTTTTTAAGGTCATAGGACTGCTATAGAATAATATCTCAGGCTCAGGATAATTACTCACTGCATAAGCAGCTTTGATTATTGCTGCGACTTTTTCTTGCTCAATTGATTCAGTTGATATTTGTATTGATCGCCACTTATCCCTATAAATGGGAAGCATTGCCTCTTGTTCATCAGATAGTTCGGTGATGATGCGTTTTAGCATATTTTCAGTGCAAGAATCGTAAGTTGGCTCAACGAAATATTTATTACATAATCACCTTTAACCATCCAAAAATATCACCTACCGTCAACTGTAACCCCTGACAGAATTCTGGCACTGGTAAAACAGACTCAATTTCCTCAAAAGGTAAGGGTTGTTGTCTTGCAGGATCAGCAGCAATGAATCGCTCATCAGGGTCAATTAACCAACCCATTTGAGTTCCGTGATTGAGAGCGTGTAAGATTTTTTTTGTAACTTTTGTATGGCTTTGTTCGGGGGAGAGAATTTCGATTATCCAGTCGGGTGCTGCGGAAAATGTATTGGCACACCATTTTCGTCTACAGGAAGCCTTGCCCAAGAGAATACAGCGACATCGGGAACTATAGAACGTCCTGCAAAAGTGCAACGTAATTCTGGAAAAGCCCAACCCATTTTTTGGACTTTGATAACAGAATTGATTGTGGGACAGAGTTCTCCTTGAATAGTGCTATGTTTTCCTTGAGGCATAGGTTTTGAAATTACTTTACCGTCGATGTATTCGCAATACGGTTTAGTTTCTGGTAGTGTGAGAAACTCTTCTAGCGTCAATATTTTATTTGATGTTTGTACCATGATTATCCTAACTTCAATTTATGATGATTGATTTACATAGTTAGTATTTACCTTATTCTAAAATACTTTTTAAATTTGCTAATCAGCCGCCATCTAAATTATTTCCTGTTTGCTTGCGGTTACAATACAGCACTAAAAGTATAAATAATCCTATTCCTGCTAGATATTTAATCGGCTCAGGTACGCTGGGATTAGGAGAGAAAAAGCCTTCGATCGCACCAGCAATAATCAACATTGGTACAATCCCAAATACTAGCTGCACTGCCTGATAACCATAAAATTTCAGTGCATCCCCACGGCGATATTTACCAGGAAATAAAATTGCTCTTGCTAATAAAAATCCCGCACCCCCTGCAAAAAAGATCGCTGGTAATTCCAAAGAACCATGCGGAAACACAAAGGCCCAAAAAGGATAAGCCAGATTATTTTGACCAACTAAAGTACCAACAGCACCAATTAATAAACCATTAAATATCATCAAATAGGCTGTGTATGCTCCAGCAGTCATACCACCGGCGACAGCCCCAAAAGATACCAACAAATTATTGATCGCGATCCCGCTGGATGCTAGAGGTTCAACACCGACAATTGAACCCATCCATAATTTATGCTCATCTCGCACCTTGGTAATCAAGCTTTCAGGTACAATCAAAGGCATAAAGCTGGGGTTTTGCCAGGAATACCACCAAGCCACTAGTGCCCCCAGTAAAAACAGCGCCGTAGCCGCAGCAATATATACAAATGTTTTCTGGACTACTGATGGTAATCCCCAACGATAAAATTCTAGGATTGCCTGCCATTCCTGCCGCCGCGAACCTTGGTAAATCTGCGTGTAAGCACGAGTTGTTAAAGATTGTAAACTTTGGATCGAGGTATTGCCGATTTGCTGAGTGCGGGCACGTGCCAAATCTGCCGTTACTGAACGATACAAACTCGCTAACTCTCTAATTTCTGCTGCCCCTAAAGACTTTAACCCTTTTTTTTCTATCTGCCTTAATAGGGCATCCAAACGCTGCCAATTTGGTTCTCGTCGCGCAATCCAACGTTGAATATTCATGAATTTTGGGAACACTGAGTTTAACTTAGCTTAAGATAGCCTCAAATTCATCTCCGTAATTTCAAGGGAAATTTAGCATTATGTCTGAAAACTTTGGATCTTCCGGTCAGATACAACCACTGAGTATTGGTAACGTTGTCAGTGCTGCGGTACGGTTGTATCGTTCTCATTTGAAGACTTATCTTAATCTAGCTGCGATCGCTCACTTGTGGATTCTGGTTCCTGTGTATGGTTGGGCAAAATATGCAGCCATTTCTGGACTAATTTCACGCTTGGCTTTTGGAGAATTAATTTACCAGCCTGAAGGTGTTCAAACTGCCAGAAGCCATATTAATCCACGTCTTTGGTCATTTTTAAGACTTGCTTTGCAAGTAGGTATATCTTTGTTGGTAATTTATATTGGACTAGCGATCGTGGGCGCTGTGCTTGGTGGGTTGATCGGAGGAGTATTAGGAGGGGTATTAGGTGTTAGTGCAAGTATTACAGCCACCATTATGGGAGTAATTGTAACGGTAGTTCTTGTGCTGTTAGGACTAACCTGGTTTTATTCCCGTTGGATAGTAGCTGAAGTGCCCTTAGCAGTTGAGGAAAATATCAATGGTGGCGAAAGTGTTGCCAGAAGTTGGGAGCTAACTAAAGCCTCAGTATTTCGCATTCAAGGCATTGTTTTAGTTGCTTTTATCGTTACAATGCCGTTGGTGTTTGTATTAAACTATATACCTAGCTTATTCCTAATCAGGCTTGAGCCTGGTACTGCTATTTACTCGATTGTCTATCTTATTTCTGTGATTGGAAGTTTGATCGGTGGAGTTTTAGTCATGCCATTTTGGCAAGCACTAAAAGCTGTTTTATACTTGGACTTGCGTAGTCGGCGTGAAGGTTTAGGTTTACAATTACGAGAACCTCCCTCACAAGATTTTCGTTAACCCAACACCTTAATCCAACTCTATTGATTTTGAATTATTTAAAATATGCGCTTTTTTAATCGCATTACATTCCAGACTCCAGAAAGTGTAGAGTTGGAATTCACTCTAGCGGGAATCGGGAATCGAGCTTTGGCACTCCTGATTGACTATACAGTATTGGGTATAACTTTACTTCTGTTTGTCCTTACCTGGAGTGTCTTCTCGACACAGCTGTTAAATTTTGTTGAATACTTTTTTACAAATTTACCAAGTTTAGACATTTGGTTGTTAGCAATTTTCTTCATTATCGCCTTTGCAATTTACATCGGCTATTTTGTATTTTTTGAAACCTTATGGTTTGGGCAAACTCCTGGTAAACGGGTTGCTAAAATTCGCGTAGTTCGAGATGATGGTAGACTGATCGGGCTACAACAAGCAACGCTACGTGCTTTACTGCGACCCTTTGATGAAACTTTGTTTATTGGTGCTTTTTTAATTATGTTGGGTAGCCGTGAAAAGCGCTTAGGTGATTTAGCAGCTGGCACAATTGTCATTCAAGCCCAAACACCCACTGCATCTGCAAAATTGACAATTTCAGAACAGGCAAAAGGACTTCATGAACAGTTAATCGAAATTGCTGATTTCTCGCAATTGATGCCAGATGATTTTGCTGTGATTCGTGAGTATTTACAGCGACGTGCTGCAATGTCGTTAAAGGCAAGAGCCTCACTATCTCTAAAGCTAGCCGAGCAAGTTAAAGCTATTATTCATTTAGAAAAATTGCCAGAAGCTGTTACACCTGATGTTTTTTTAGAAGCAATTTACCTCGGTTATCAACAACCGGAATTTTAGGCTGGAGATTTTGTTTAGAGCATGGTTTTAAATAGATGGATTAAAATTTATTATCTATTTTCAGGCAGACATAACTAATAATCAGTAGTCAGTAGTCAGTGAGTGGAAACTACTGACTACTAATTACTAACTAATTACTTAAAAATCTAAAATCGGCCAGTCTGATTCACGATAATAACGTGTCATGTTGTCAAACTTCCGTAATTCAACACGATCAATCAAAAATTCTGGCAAATTCAACAGCCATTGTTCATTCAATTGAGAAAGCATAGTGCTGAAGCTTATGCGGTCTAGGTCAGATGGAACCTCCCCAAAATAGGCTAATGTAACATGGGCCGTGAAGTGATAATGCTGCTCAATACCCAAGGCAATTAACTTGGGATTTTGATAAATTGTTCGGCGAAATTGAATAATTTCCTCGTAACAGCGTTCATCTTGGGGGACTAAACAAATGGCTACAGCTCTTGGCATCAGTATTAGTCCCAGCATTTGCCATTTAATTGGATGACTCCTGTTTGTCATCAATTGTTGATATCTTTGAAATATTTCGGCTAAACAAGAGTGTAACTCCTCATCAAATTTAGGATTTTTTTCGTAGGCATCAAGGTAAGCATTGTCCCAAATTAAATCCGCTAAAGTCAGATGGAAGCTAGCAGGAGGTACAGGTACAATCAAATTACGGTTTACAGGCAACTGCAAAAGTTCCTGTTGGTAAGTCTGTAATTTGGCATAGAAAGCAGAGTTTTGTGATTCTTCTTCTGGCGGCGGGGTAATTAGCGTATAGCCAGGAAAGGATGCTGCTTGTCTCAACCCAGAATCTAGCTGAAATTTAGAAGATTCCTGAATATGCTGGGCTTGGGATCTGTAGGCTTCAGGCAGCGTCAGTCTTGCTAACCGATTTAAGTAAGTTTGATAGTTGTCGTCCAATCTTCATAGCCTCACGCTCTCACTTGATAGATTTTAGGGAAAATTACCTTGATTGACAGAATGATTTCAAAAGTATTTAGTTTTTGGGAGGGGGAGATGAAGAAGCAGGGGAGCATACTTCGACTCTCTTCGACACTTCGACAAGCTCAGTGCATCGCTACGCGCTTCGGCTACGCTCAGGACAGGCTCAGGGCAAGTCGCTCA
Organism: Nostoc sp. 'Lobaria pulmonaria (5183) cyanobiont'; assembly: GCF_002949795.1. Classification (NCBI taxonomy): domain Bacteria; kingdom Bacillati; phylum Cyanobacteriota; class Cyanophyceae; order Nostocales; family Nostocaceae; genus Nostoc; species Nostoc sp. 'Lobaria pulmonaria (5183) cyanobiont'. The sequence goes on from NZ_CP026692.1 coordinate 1,378,004, forward strand.
GTAACCAGGGGAGCAGCACTTCTCTACGAGACGCTGCGCGAACGGCTACGCTCAGTGACTGAGGAGAAGTTGCAGTAAGTTTTTCCCCTTTGCACCTCTGCCTTTTGTGCCCGATGCCCATCTACTACAAGGTTTATCTATGCCAATCTATGTTTACTGGGGTGAGGATGATTTTGCGATGGAAAAGGCGATCGCTGTTTTGCGCGATCGCGTCCTCGATCCCCAATGGACAAGTTTCAATTACACTGCATTCTCCCCAGATCGATCTGATGCTCCTATCCAGGGGTTAAATCAGGTGATGACGCCTACTTTTGGCGCTGGTGGGCGCTTGGTATGGCTGATAAATACTACTCTGTGTCAGCACTGTCCAGAGAATGTGTTGGCAGAATTGGGGCGATCGCTAAGAGTCATTCCCGAAAACTCATTTTTATTGCTTACCAGTCGCAACAAGCCAGATGAACGTCTCAAATCCACGAAATTGTTAAAACAGTTTGCTACCGAATTCCGAGAATTTCCCCTCATTCCCCCTTGGAAAACAGAATTACTGGTGCAATCTGTTAATCAAGCAGCCCAGACTGTGGGTGTGAAACTGACTGCCAATACTGCCCATCTGTTGGCAGAATCTGTAGGAAATGATACACGGCTTCTTTACAATGAGTTAGAAAAATTACGGTTATATGCCCAAGGTAGTAATAAGCCTTTAGATACAGATACCGTTACGAAGTTAGTAAGAAATACTACTCAAAATAGCTTACAATTAGCAGCAGCAATCAGAACAGGAGATACAGCTAAAGCTTTGACAACCTTGGCAGATTTGAGCAATGCTTCCGAGCCGGGATTACGGATAGTTGCCACACTGATTGGACAATTTCGCACCTGGCTGTGGGTCAAGATTATGATAGAAAGTGGGGAACGGAATCAACAAGCGATCGCTATTGCCGCTGATATCGGTAATCCCAAACGGATTTACTTCTTACAGCAAGAAATCAAGCTGCTTTCTGTACAACAGTTAATCTCTTGCTTACCCCTACTACTGGAGTTAGAAGTTAGCCTTAAGCAAGGAGCATCAGAAATGTCAACACTCCAGACTAAAGTCATCGAACTTTGTCAAGTATGCCGAGGAAATTGACAATCAAATATAAAAGCTTGATCTATTGAGCAGTTCCTGGAACTTCCAACTCCGAAAATAATTCAAAGTTCTTATAATATCCCTGATCTAGTTTTGTGTCACATACTATATGAAGAAAATTTCCGATTTATTTTCTCGAACTAGCCGAAAGCGAATCCTTTCGCAATCATTATTTTTCGGCGCGATCGCTAGTGTAAGTGTGATTTCCAACGCTTTTTCATTCAGTTCCAAAGCTGAGGCTCAAACTCCACCACCAATAGTTAACAATACTGAAATCGACAGTTACGCTCAAGCCGTGCTAGCAATGGAGCCAGCCCGTCAAAATGCCTTTGAAGAAATTAAAAAACTTATTGGCAATGGAGAAATTCCCCAGATTGTTTGCAACGACTCTAATAGCATAAATGGTCTTCCAAAGAAGGCTCAAGATATCGCAGTGAACTACTGTAATCACGCTCAAAAAATTGTTGAAGATAATGGTTTGAGATTTGAACAGTTCAACAAAATTACTATAGAACTACAAAATAATACTATCTTAAAAAGCCAGGTTTATAATACCCTATTACGGCTGCAACAACCTCCCGAATCTCGGTAAGTAGAAGGGCTACTTAAAAGCACGTAGTAAGTAAGTGGTTAATTACTATGGGAATCATAACTAATTATTCGGACATTATATAGGATTCCTATTTGATTCATGAAAAATGATAAAGCGTGTTTTACTCCTGAATTCTGTATTCTGAATTCTGAATGATGCTGTATAAATTTTGATATAAAAAAAAAGCAAATCAGGCATTGGGCAGAATTTAATTCATATTCCCCAAAGCCCCATTTTTAAGTCCGTCCAACAAGGCTGGCGATTACTGTAGCTAACTCAGCGGCTTTAATAGGTTTAGGTAAATGTAGCTGATAACCTTCTTGTATAGCTCGCAGCCGATCCTCTTCTTTAGTATCATCTGTCAACGCTGCGGCTGGAATATTTCCCCCTAGTTCTGGTGGTTGCGATCGCACTTTATGGATCAAAGAGTAACCATCCTCTTGGGGCATACTGATGTCGCTGACTAAAGCATTTGGTTTCCACTGTGTAATTAACTGCAATGCTTCTGAAACTGATGCTACAGCTTTAACTTCGGCTTGGTACTGTTCGAGGACTGTGGTGATGAATTCACGGGTATCGGCTTGCTCGTCTACTACCAGCACGCGCACACCAAGCAGGGAGAGAAGGGAAGAATTCTTTAGAAGTGGTAGTTTGACTGTAAACGTTGCTCCTTGCTGTTCACCTGGACTATTTACATGGACAGTACCACCATGTAATTCTACTAAATGACGGACGATCGCTAATCCTAGTCCTAATCCACCATAGATTCTAGTGTTAGAACTATCAGCTTGACGAAAGCGATCGAAAACGTAAGGAAGAAAATTAGGGCTGATACCAATGCCTGTATCAATCACCTGAATTTGGGCATATTTATCTGTTGTCTGTTGTTTTTCTTGTCCACTGATTACTGACAATTGCACCTCTACCCTTCCTCCAACGGGTGTAAATTTGATGGCATTGGATAGCAGATTCCAGATGATTTGTTGCAAGCGCTCGAAATCCCCGGAAACTAAGAATTGAGAATTTTCGCCCAGTTTGCTGTCCTCTGAGTGTTGATTGATTTGGGATTGTGCTGCTGAAAATTCGAGATTTTCGCGATTAACTCCTAATCCCCAATCTGAATTTGGCTCGATTGTTACCACGGGGAGTATCCCCGGTGGCGCATTTCGCGTTTCTTTTGAAGGAATGAGGGAAAATCTCAAATCGATTTCCTTGGATTGGGCGGCTAAACTAACAGTCTCGATGGCTGACTCAATTATGAGAACTAAATTACAAGTACGGACATCGAGGCGTAACTTACCTCTACTCATCCGCGATATATCCAGCAAGTCTTCAATTAGCTGGGTTTGCGCTTTGGCGTTGCGCTCAATTGTCTCCGTTGCTCTAGCCATTTGGGTATCACTGAGCTTGCTTCGTTGCAGTAATTGCGCCCAGCCAAGGATGGCATTCAGGGGCGATCGCAATTCGTGAGACAATATTCCTAGAAACTCATCCTTCATCCGGTTGGCTTCTTGCAACTGCTCAGTTTGTTGTTGCAAAAAAGCAATTAAACTAGCCCGTTCCATTGCGATCGCTATTTGGTCACATACTGCTTGCATCATCCCTTTTTGATTGTCAGTGAAGCTTAACAGAGTGCGGCTGCCAAAAGAAAGAGTACCCAATAGCCGTCCTTGGGCGAGCAATGGGTAGGCATAATAAGCAGTAATACCTAAAGAGCGAATCAATTCTGTTTGCAAGTCAGTTGATTGCTGCACATTCTCTACAGCTATAGGATGGCGTGAGAGCGCTACACCACCAGAAACTCCTTGACCAAATGTTAACCACTCAACTTCCTGTACCATTTCCTGGGAAATGCCACTGTAAGACTCTAGCCGCATTACTTGAGAGTTATCCTCAACCAAATAGTTAAAGTAAATATCTAAACCAATTTGGTCTCTTAGTTTTTGGTAGACGCTATCGATTAGTAGTACTGGTTCCTGGCTTGATAGTAAATCGTTGGCTGTGTCAAATAGTAGCTTTAGCCTTTTGTAACCTAATGAAAGTGCTTTTTCTGCCTGCTTGAGGTTGCTGATTTCTTGGAACACTAAGATGCAGGTAGCTGGATGACCGTGCATTGCTGGCAAGGTATCAGCAAATACTAGTAGAGAGCGCACACCAGCCGGAGTGTGCCAGTCCACCTCCAATCCATTCAGGCGTTCGCCACGGGCAACCCGCACTCCTGGCATAAGTTCATTGGGGATGCGGCTGGCGATCGCATCTGTGTAGTGGTAGACTGTGTGGTAATCTACGGCTGGTACACCTTTGGGAAATTCGCCCCCAGCTAATTCGTCGGCAGAGCGATTGGCAAAAGTTACCCGCGCCGTTCCTGGTTCGATAAACAGCAAAGGTCTTGGCATCAGATTTAACACATCCTCTAACCATTTTTGCTGATTTAGGAGTACTTCCTCTGCCTGTTTGCGCTCCGTAATATCTAAAAATGCACCGACACTTCCTCTAGTTTTACCCTCTTCGTCAAACAGGGGAGCAACATAGTACAACAGCTTGACGATTTTGCCATTTTCATGAACGACATCAAGTTCACAATCGAGAATTTCGACACCATGAGTAGCAGAGTACTGCATTGGGAGTTCCTCTGTTGAAAGTTCCCTTCCCTCGCGGTAGATTTTAAAGCTTGTCGGTCTTTCATCCACGGGAGCGTTGAGGGAGCCATTTGTATCTGAGGATATTCCCAACTGCTTGCCAAAAGCAGGGTTGACCTTAATATTTTGGCATTCTGGATCTTCGGCAATGCCAATTCCAATAGGAATTACCTCTAACAAAGTTTGTAATTCAGTAATCCGGCGCTGTAGATCCCTATTTAGTTGTAATATTTGTTCCTTGGCCTGCTTTTGCTCACTGATGTCGCGAGTCACAGTTGCTAAGGCAATTGGCTGACCTGTGTTGTTATCTGTAACAGTGAAGATATTGTAATCAACTGGTATCGGTTGACCTGTTTGGAGATGCCGAAAGCAGAATTCTCCCTGCCAGCACCCTTCTGATAGTACAGTCGGCAGTATATATTCTTGAAAATAGGCTTTGTCTTTGGGCATGAAGTAATCTAATACTGCTTTTTGCCTTACTTCACTAAGGTTGGTAAACCCTACCAACTTTTGACCTGCATCATTTATGTAGAGTAATTGACCCTCAAGAGTGGCAATGCCGATAAAGTCAGAGCTATTTTCTACCAGGGATGCTAATTTTTGTTGTTCTGCTTCTGCTTGTTTGCGTTCGCTCAAATCGAGGATAAACGCTACTGACTCTTCGCGGTTTTCTCCTAGCAACACGTAACCAACTAAAACCGGGATACGGCTACCATCCTTGCAAATAAATTCTTTCTCGTAGGGCGTACAAGCAGCGTTGGTATTTCCTTGGGCTTCGGCAACACCTCGCTCATCCAAGTATAGATACTCTGGTGGTGTGATATTGCGCCAACTTAACCTACCGGCTAACAAATCCTCGCGCGTGTAACCAATCATCCTTAATAATTCGTCGTTTGCCTGCTGGATACCGCCATCCACATCGCCAAACAGAATGCCAATGACGTTAGCATCTACAAAACTCCCTAGTTTAGCTTCGTAGGTTCTCAGTGCTTTTTGGGCAAGATCGCGTTGATAGCTGAGGCGTTCAATAACCCTAGCACTTTGCCAAATCAAAATAGTAAAAATCACAATCAGAACGATCGCAAACACCGATACTGCAAATGCCGGATCGTATTGTCCTGCTCGTTGACCTTCAACAATTACCCACCCCAATATAAAAGGTACTGCGATCGCTGCAATTAATAAACGACGTGCAAGTAAGCCGCCGTAACTATCACTTGTAACTACCCTCATTAACCCCTGGTCTGCCCGCACCCACAGAATGCCCATACTTAGCAAGAGGAACAACACTGCTGTGTGTAACGCCATTGATGTTGTATAAGGGGCAAGTCCATAGAGAACTTTCACTTTGTAGGCATAGCCCATCAGTGCTTGAAAGGAAATTAAAGTAGCAATCAGAGCGATAATCTGGGCATACCAATAACTGCGGTGGGTTTTTGGATGAATCAAAATCTCTAGGGCGACGCTGACCAGTATAAAGTTCAGTGCTGTGTTCACCCCCATTCGCCCCGGATACAATGTCGCTATACTAGTTCGTGAATCGCGAAACACCAGCTCATCAATGCCAAGATTCCAGCCGAACAGATATTCACAGAGGGTAAGTGCCACAATTGTGGTGACAGCTATTGCACAGACCTGAGAGATGAGAAGAGTGAGTGTGGGCAAGGGGGCTGTGGAACTGTGCGGGTAATTTTGAATTGTTCTTTCCCCCCTGCTCCTCTGCTTCCCTGCTCCCCTGCTCCCCTGCTCTCCTTTTAAAAATAGCGATAGCGACACACCACACAGCACAAAACACAGTGCTGTGTTGACTTTCATTGTGGCAGGACTACCAGGGAAGCCGCGCTTAAGAACTTCAATGCCAAGACACCAACCAACTAGTACCAAGCTGCCAACAAAAACAGCGATCGCACTTGCGACTTTTGCCACAAGTGAATTTGTAGGCATTTTAGATATATCTTGCAGCTGCAAGCGGTTGATATTTAACATTGAGTGTTCTTTAACCGCATCTATCTAGCGTAGTAAATTTACGTACTTCTTACGGTTTAACTATTTCTATCCTTTGTATTGTATGTTACCCCTTGATTGGCTTTTAATCTATCTCTGTGCATATTTTTTCTTACACAATTTGGAGTAAGAAATAATGGTGGTTCAAAAAACCACCTTTGCGAGTATTTCAAAATTGCAAAGTATGACGTTTACCATCGTCTTGGAAACGTTGCTCTCCAATACCAACAAGTTCTACAATCACTTGACGCGGTGGAGGTGTCCATTCCCCAACTCTTGCTCCAATTTCCACTACTGTTTGGTTTTTCTCAGTAAATACGCTGATGTTTGTTAGCGAAATTTTTTTGTCTTGATACTCGTTCGTCTGTCCATCATCTTCAAATAGCTGATATTCATTATTACCACACCAAATCCGTAATCGGATCTCGTCGAGTGGGGCTTGATCGACATATTGGCTGACAGGTTGCATAGGGACGATCGCACCGCTACGAACATACAGTGGCATTCTTTCTAGTGGTGCATGAGCAAGAATGTGAATTGGTCCTTCATAACGATCGCCACTCCACCAATCATACCAAGTGCCGGCGGGTAAATAGACAGATCGATGCTCAACTCCAGGGCGGTAAATTGGTGCAGCCATCAGCGACGCACCTAGCAATACTTGATCGTAGAGGCTATAGGTTTTCGGATCGTTGGGGAAGTGGTACAATAACGGTCTTAAAATCGGTGCGCCTGTTGTTGCCGCTTCCCAGAAAAGACTGTAAATATAGGGAAGTAGTTGGTAACGTAGATTAATATATTCTCGACAGATATTTTCAACGCGATCGCCAAATACCCAAGGTTCATGACGAGCCGTAGACATTGCCGAGTGACCGCGCATCATTGGGTAAAGCATTCCTACCTGCATCCATCGAGCAAATAATTCAGCTGTGGCGTTACCAGCAAACCCGCCAATATCGCAACCCACAAACCCCACACCCGAAAGTCCCATGTTGCAAAGCATCGGCAGAGACATTTCTAAATGCTCCCACAACGATTGGTTATCTCCCATCCACACAGAAGACCAGCGTTGCACACCAGCATAACCCGATCGCGTTAACACAAACGATCGCTCAGAGCCTCGATGCCGTTCCAACCCTTCATAGGAGGCTTTAGCCATCATCAACCCATACAAGTTATGCACTTCTGTATGAGTCACATCAATTTTAGATTTTGGATTTTGGATTTTGGATTGAGAATTATCCCTCTCTCCCCCTGCTTCCCCTGCTTCCCTTCCCCCCTGTGGTGCATCTAAGGGAAACCAAATCTTTTCACCTTCATCACCAAAGGGGCGATCGTTTATGGCAGGTTCATTCATATCATTCCAAATTCCTGCCACACCAATATCAGTTAGGCTTTTGTGTAAATCAGCCCACCAGTTACTCACATCAGGACGTAAAAAGTCAGGAAAAACAGCTTTCTCAGGCCAAACGTAGCCGTGGAACAACGTACCATCAGCTTTACGCACAAAATAGTCGTTTTCTATTCCTTGGTCAAAAACGTGATAATTACCTTCTGGTTCATACTTCACACCAGGATCGATAATTGTGACTGTTTTGAAACCATCCTGTGCTAAATCACTAATGAGTTTTGCCGCGTTGGGGAAGCGTTGAGGACTCCAAGTAAACACTCGATAGCCCCGCATATAGTCAATATCCAAGTGGATGACATCGCAGGGAATGCGGCGTTGACGAAATTCCTTTGCTAGTTCCCGCACAACGGTTTCTGATTCGTAACTCCAGCGACATTGATGATAACCTAGCGCCCATTTCGGCGGTAATGGCATTCTCCCAGTTAGCTGAGTATATGTGTCCAGGATTTGGGCTGGTTCGGGGCCGTAGATAATGTAATAATCCAATTCACCGCCACGAGTTTCCATCTTCCAAATACCTGGTTGTTCAGCACCGATATCGAACTGACTCCAAAAAGTGGTATTGAAAAAGATGCCATAGCTTACTTGGGGGCGCAAAGCCATAAAAAATGGAATTGCTTGGTACATTTCATCAGTAAGTGCATCATAATCTAAGGCATCCGTTGTCCAGTTGGTTTTTACTTCGCTGAGTTTATCCAGAAAGCCTGTGCGTTCACCAAAGCCATAGAAATGTTCATCGGCTGCAATTTCCTTCCACCCTGCAACTGCACCCATCCGCCAACCTATACCCATCTCTGCATCTTGGGCAAAGGGACGGTTATCTTTATCGAAACAGGCGATGCGACACTTTTCTCGCTGGACGCACACACGAATCTGTGCTGTTTCAATTTCTACCGTTGCTTCAGTTTCCTGGACTGTAAAAGGTGTTGTCGTCCATTCTGCATCATCCAGCGTCACTGCCCAAGAACGGCGGGGTATAAATTCCCCAGTCAGTGCCAAACGCACGCGGATTAAATTGGGAGCAAGTACGCTGATGGTAAGGCGTGAGTCGCCGCAGTCAAAATTAATAATATTATTGTCCCAGGTTACAGCTTTTACATTGCTAACAGTTGTCCAAGGTTGGTTAGTAGTGGGTAGTTTTCCGAAATATTGCGGCATATCAGTTATTCAGCAGGTTAATACTTGTCCGCATTTCATGATTACAGAGATACTTAGTCTCAAACTCTTTCTTTCGCTAGAAGTTGGGTGAAAGATTAGTAGATATTTTTTAGCGAAAATGGTTTTTGTAATGCACAAGCTTGTATCGTTATTACACTAAATACAGCATTTGATTAATTGGTCGCAAATTAAATTTAACAATACCCTGCATTGTTAATGCATTGGCTTACAATGCCAATGCGAGGGCTTGCATTGTTAATGCATCGGCTTACAATGCTAATGCGAGGGCTTACAATGCTAATGCGTCGGCTTGCAATGCTAATGCGAGGGCTTGCATTGTTAATGCATCGGCTTGCAATGCCAATGCGTTCCCCTGCATTAAAAACGCTACACGATTTTACGCAAAACTGTACTAAGTTCTCTCGTTAAAAACATTTACAGCGTTTTGCAACTCGGTGACATCATACTTTTGCCTGCTTTATAGCGGTTCCCATTCAGATGCAGTACAACATTATATTGCGAGGTATGGGGGCACGGCAGTGCCGTGCCCCTACGGGTGTACCTCACGGAAACGAGAACCGCTATAAGCCAAGTTACTCTGTATCCTGTGGCTGTTCGTCTAATGACTTTAATGCATCTAGACTGCAACGCAAACGCGGCTTGTCAGGGTCAGTCAAATCTAGCTTGTCCCAAGGTATTGTATAACCACCGTAAATTTTACGCGCCCCCAGTAGATGCAAAATTTTTAACCCAATTGTCCAAGCAGATAGCCGTTCTAACACGGCAGCATAACCGATAAGATATTCTTTAACAATCCATTCTTCGCCTTGTTGTTCGGCGCGTACTTCCTGAATGCGTCCGACGGCTTTACCAGTTGAGTCTAGTACTGGTTTACTCAGCAGTAATTCTAGATGAATTTCACGAGTTGTCATTATCCCCCTCCTGGAATTCGGGCGATGATGCGATCGCGCAGCCATTTTTCATAGCCTAAAGCTGGTGTTGCTTCAGCTTCAACATCGACTTCCACATCAATACCAATATCCCGCACTTTTGACCACGGAATCCGAAAGGGTTGACTTTGTTTAGCACCCCATTTACTTGCAATTGCTGCTACAAAACCTGCCAAGCGGGGATTTAGCCGTTTGCTAAGGGTTGTTACTCCTACTTCAATATAAGCAAGTCGTGGTGGTTGGCCGTCTTGCAATTCCATCACAATGCCATCGACTTTACCCATTTTGCGTTGATTGCGGTCAACTAATTGATTATCAAGAACATCTCTGATAACATCCATTTCCTACCCTCCAATAATTTCCAATGGGATAGCAACGATCGCTAGCACAAATGTCAACGCAATTGTAAAAATAACAACGCTGTTACTAATCCAGCCGTTACGATATTTGCCAACATATAATTCATCGTTCATCAAAACCAAAAAAGGTATAATTACAGGCGGCAAAATTACTGCTGTAATTGCCATTGAAAACAAAGTCAATTGCAATGGATCGATACCAAATACCATCAGTAATGAGGCGAGAAAGACAAACACTGTGTAGACTAAACTAAAGCGTGCAGCATCTTTTGGTTTAAGGTTTTCGCCCCAATTCCAACCAAAAGCTTGAGCCACAATATACGCTGTATCAAGGCTTACCTCCAGTGCTGCACCAAAGCAAGCAATCCCTAAAGATGCTGCAAATAGCACAAAGCCCCAGTAACCAAAGGTTTCTGTCAGCATCAGTGCCGCCTGTTCATAGCTATCAACCTGGATACCTTTGGGACCGAGTACCAGTGCTGCCACAATCAACACTCCCAGCGATACAATGCTGCCAAAGCCCATCCCCAAACCAGCAACGGCGCGATTCACACCGATATACCCTTCATCCCACTTATCTTCTACTGCACCAGATGAGTAGAAATAAAATAAGTACGGGCTAATCAATGCCCCTAATATGCCAACGGCCAGGTATAAGTAATGTGCGGTGTCTTGTTGTGGCAGAGTTGGCAACAAAGCAGAGCCAAGTTGTGTTAATGATGGATGCAGCTTAAAAGTAGCGACGACAAATGCTAGGGTAATTAATCCCAATAAAGAAATACCGTTTTCAATTAATCCAAATGTCCCTTTCCAAAGTAGTAACCAAATTGCAAAGGCCACGGGTAAAGCAAACCACTGGAAACTAATGCCTGTTACTAATTGCAGGGCAATACAAACACCGCCAATTTCGGCTGCTAAAACCAGAAAATCAACGACAATTTCTGCAACTAGTGGAATGATATAAAAGTTGAACCCAAATCGTTCTCGCACCGCCGCAGCTAATGTATGTTTGCTAACGGCTGCTAAACGTCCAGACATTTCCACCAGAAAGATTACACAAATTGTCCCTAAGACAAACGCCCAGATTAGTTGGAAGTTATAGGTAGATCCAGCTTCCGCAGCAGTAGCGATCGCACCTACATCTAAAAAGCCACCGATACTGGTAACAATACCAAGGGCGATTTCCAAAATTTTATTCATTGGTTTGCCCTGCTACTTTTCTTAGCTTATTTAGCGAGTGCTTTTCTACTGCTAATTCTCCAAGTTTTTGTTGTACCTCTGAATGATTTTTTTTTGCCACAGCCCTCGACATTTCCTCTGTTTTATTTGCTAACTGTAAAACCTCAGCTAATAGCAGTGATCTGTCATGTTCACTTACATCTTTAGATAATTTTATTTTGTCTATTTTACTTTTTTCTTTTTGCAGTTCTTCTGTGGCTCTTTCCAATGTTTTTTCAGCATATTTATTGGGTACAGTACCGCGTATCCAAGCATCACCAACCATATTTGCTGTTGCTACCCAAGAAGATATACTTTGTATTTCTTTATCCATATCTTCTGCGGAATTTTTACCACTGCAAGAGGCTAACAATGTCAGTATTAATAAACAATTAATTATAGATCCTAATTTACTAGGCTCTGGCATTTTTACACTCTCCATAGCCAACATAAATATATTTTTCTCATTATCTTGGTAACGGTGTATATCTCTCTAACGGAATATTTTATAAGATATCACTTCAAACTTAATATTTATTTTCAAAATGCATTGTATTAAGGAAATTAACTATAAAAAGAACCCTAACTTCTTCAATAAGTCGGGGAGCAGAGCGTATTGGTGTTTATAAATTAAATAGAATTGGTATAGACGTAATTAAATGTAAGATAAAATTTTTGTTGGTAGTAAGTAATTTATCCATATACATAAGGTTCTTAAGAGCTAAAGCTGCTTACTACGACCCTTTGATTTAATTAAGCCCTTTTATTTATTACTGTGTAAAATTTTATGAGTAATTTAATCTACTTTATCTACAAAGTTTTTGTCTGCGAAAATAAGAAATTCGGTTTTAGTTGTAAAACATTACTTTAAATACTTTTATCAAATACCTAAAAGTATCTAATTGCACATATTAGCTCTAATAAATAATTTTATCAAATAGAAAACTGGAAGTGTGTAACTTATGACTATCAACGGTTCTCATAAGAATATTCTATTAAATAGAGAAAAAATTTGAGATTTGGTAAATTAATTAGTGAGATGTATGTTATGGTTTTTATAGGAATCAAATAAGTGAAAACACAAAAAGACTTCAAGACAAGTTTGAGGCAAGCTCAAGAAAGTTTTTTTGCTCTGGTAAGTCCCCTTCAATTAGCTACATCTTTTTTTAACGAAAATCTAAAACTAGATTGAGTAGGATAGTAGCCTTTGTAACAACTTGAAGTCAATCAAAATTTATCTGGGTATGAGCCAATAAGAGTTGGCTAACCTAGCTAGAGCATTACTCACCAAAGGCAATTACTCTTGGAGTCTGGGAAGAAAGACTCTTAGTACAGCCTGACAATTCAATAGAAATACAGAATATTTACTAACTTCGTCTTGCGGGAGTAAACATTTTCAACCGCAAACTAAGTTGAAGCAGTTGCTGACTTTTGGAACGAAAACTTCAAGCAGAATGGTGTAGTTCCATAATTTCTAGGAATTTAACCATACTGTCAAAAGTCATTAAGATATTATTTAAGCCAGAGTATCAGATGTTGCCTGTGCAAGTATTATATTACTGCACTGGTAGCTACCACTTTTAGCCTAGAATTTATCCTGCTGCATCAATCACGAAACGAGAAGCGCTATAGATTTTCCTGGTTACTTGATATCAGCAAAATCAGAAAAGTGGTAGCGACCATTTAAGAGTGGATTGCAATTTGGTTGGTTGTGTGGTTCAGGGAACAAATCTGCGTTCATTTGAATTCCTGCTGCAACCACTCTTGAGGCTTGAGCAACCATTTGGGATTCGTTACAACAACTGATAATGCTGAAGTCATAGTTTCAAAGGCTTCGTTATTAGGAGATTAGATTTCTCTATCTCTTAAGCCATCGCTTCGTGGGTAAATATGTTCTTATTTTAACTGTTTTTGCCAGGGTGCGATCGCCAATAGGCTCTACTTCCCTACGACGCCAAGGGTGAATATTTCACATCAAGCTTACGAACCATCAACTAAATTATTTTAGGGAAACACAACCATGACTGACCCAAAGATTAGACAAATAGCTTTCTATGGTAAAGGCGGTATTGGTAAATCTACCACCTCTCAAAACACCCTAGCAGCAATGGCTGAAATGGGTCAGCGCGTGCTGATTGTCGGTTGCGACCCCAAAGCTGACTCTACCCGTTTGATGCTACACAGTAAAGCTCAAACAAGCGTTCTTCAATTGGCTGCTGAACGAGGCGCTGTAGAAGATATTGAACTCGAAGAAGTAATGCTCACCGGTTTCCGGGATGTACGTTGTGTAGAGTCTGGCGGTCCTGAACCTGGTGTGGGTTGCGCTGGTCGTGGTATTATCACCGCTATCAACTTCTTAGAAGAAAACGGTGCTTACAAAGATGTTGACTTTGTAAGTTACGACGTTTTGGGTGACGTTGTGTGCGGTGGTTTCGCTATGCCTATCCGTGAAGGTAAGGCACAAGAAATCTACATCGTTACCTCTGGTGAAATGATGGCGATGTATGCAGCTAACAACATCGCTCGTGGTGTTCTCAAATATGCTCACACTGGCGGTGTGCGCTTGGGTGGTTTGATTTGTAACAGCCGTAACGTTGACCGGGAAATCGACCTAATCGAAACCCTGGCAAAACGTTTGAACACCCAAATGATTCACTACGTACCTCGTGACAACATTGTGCAACACGCGGAATTGCGCCGCATGACTGTTAACGAGTATGCACCTGACAGTAACCAAGCTAATGAATATCGGACATTAGGTACAAAGATCATCAACAACAAGAATCTGACTGTCCCCACCCCCATTGAGATGGAAGAGTTAGAAGACTTGTTGATTGAATTCGGTATCCTTGAAAGCGAGGAAAATGCTGCAATGCTAGTTGGCAAGACTGCTACTGAAGCATCTGTTTAAAGTATTACTAAGTAAATAATGGTTTAGGGTGGGCAACAGCCCACCTTTTTCCCAATTTTTGCATTTCTTTGTTTGAATCCTTAATAGAAATATATAGCGATCGCTCGTACCCTGCAATAAGCCGCCACGCATCTATGTATGTATAAGAGATGTTTCGATATTTCAAAAGCGGTGATTACAAAGAAGATACAAATGCTTCTGGCAATCGCTTGATATCTCTAATCTTAATCATTTTCAACCAGAATATGGCACAGGGTTTGTTAACACCAATGACAGCTAGATATCCCTACTCCCAAGTGGAAACATCTCGCAAAAAGTTAGGAATTTCTCCTTGAGATAACGGAAATTCTAGCAAAGTTTCTCTAATACCCAAATATCCAGATTCAGCAAACGACAAAAGCATTCGCGAAAGCGCTAGCCAAACCTCCGGTTCGTATTCCCAATCACGATAACGTGAAGCTTGACCAGCAATTGAACGTAGCGCCCAAAAATAAGAATTTCTCACCACCGAACCACCCTTCTTAAACTCTGGCAAATCTTCGTGGTGGATAAAAAGTATTTTATTTTCAATTCTGGCTCTCATAGCAATTTTAGATTTAAGATTTTAGATTAAAAGTAAATTTTAAGTAGGGTGATTATGGCTTTAGCTTAACGCACTATGTTGTACGGCGGTGCGTCGTATTTACCAAAAAAATGCTGTGAAACCTAACATTCTATCCTTATAAGAAAGTGAGGTTTTCCAAATTATGTGACAAGAGATAAGAATGTAGAGCCTTTGCAATGATAAAATCTCTACATTGAATACTTAAAAATTGGCGCTTAAACCCACACGAAAAGTAAATCCAGGGCTATATATGCGATTAACTCGCTCATATTGCTCACCAAGTAGATTTTCTAAGTAAACTGTCAGCCCTAAATTGCTAGTTAGAGGTATGCGCCCGCTCAAATCTAAATTCACAAAAGACGGTGCAAAATCTGTGGGCTTGTCAGTAGGGTTAGCAAAGATGGATCTGCGAGCGCCACTATTGTAGGTAACATACAAGTTAGCTTGCCAACCTGAATTTTGATAACCCACACCAGTTTGAAGTACAGAATAGGGAATCAAACCTAATTGTAAACCTTTCTCTGTCCCTGTTTTTATTTGGGAATCTGTATAAGTATAGTTGAGGAAAGTTGACCAGCCAGCCGCAATTTTTAATTGCAATGCAGCCTCCAAACCATTGGTATCTACTAATCCAATGTTTGCCCATTTTCCGGCGATGACTCCCAAGCGATCGCCTATACTACTACCAAAGTAAGTAAACTGTCCAATCAGATTTTCTGAAAAATTAACATCGACTCCCGCAGTCCAAGTTGAGCCAATTTCTGGGCTTAAATCAGGATTAGGTTCCCAACCATGAACTGTATCATAAACATACAACTGATCTAACCCAGGATTGCGTTGTCCCCCTGCCCAACTTCCACGTACTGCTACTATTGGTGTGACGGCATAACGTAAACCAACACTAGGGTTGAGATAATTTCCAAATTGGCTGTCAAAGCTTTGCCTTAGTCCTAAATCTATCAGAAAATTATCGCTAATATTCCAAGTATTAACAGCGAATAAAGCTGTATTGAACAAACTCCTATTTTCAGTTTCGTTATTGGCAATAGTACTAGGATTTGTACTCAAAACATCACCAGTTAAATCGGTATTTTTCAAATCTAATCCCCAGCGCAATTTATTATTGGCTGTAATTTTCCACTCATGATCTACCCTAGCTGTAAGTTGTTGTGTATCTAAAGCTCCTGTACGGTAAAAGGCTCCTGTAGGACCGTAAGTGCTGAAATAATCTTGGTTATAACCAATTGAGGTTGTAATGTTGGAGCTTTCCCCATTACCTAGCCGAGTTTTCCAAGATAAGCCAATATTTAAACCATCGTGGTCTAATCTATCTCTTTGTAGAGGAAACCCAAAATAAATTAAGCCGCGACGACTACTGAGTGCAGTAACATCTAAACTCAATGAATTTTTCTGATCTAAATCTAGTCCAATACTACCAAAGTAAGTACTTGTCGCTGTATCTGCATTTGATAAAAATCCTTTTTCATCACGATTTGCTGCACCTACAGGAACGGGGTAACGGTTATCTGTAAAGAATCTTTCAAAACTAAAGTTGTACTTTACCTTATCAGATGAACCACCATAGCTCACTTGTTGATTATTTAAATTCAAGGAGCCAAATTCTGCACTTCCACTTAATTTAGGTTTGCCATAACCTTCTTTGGTGATGATATTGACAACCCCCCCAAAGGCTGATGAACCATATAAAGCGGAGGCTGTACCGCTATATAATTCTACTCGTTCAATCTCCTCTACAGGAATACTATTTAAATCAGTTCCACCATGATAAGTGTTGACATTATTATTAATTGGTCTGCCATTAATTAGAAATACAGACTGATTAATTGAGGCTCCCCGATAGTATGTACCTGTGTGAGTATCTGCACCATGACCTACATCATTGATTGCAAAACCAGGCATTCTTTTCAAAATATCGGCTAAACTGGTAGCGCCCTGTTTTTCAATTTCTTCTCGATCGATGACGTAAGTTGGAGTAGATTGGGGTAGATTATCTGGTTCTGCGATCGCTTCTATAGAAATGTCTGCATCATCGCTTGGAGTTTGCTCTGTTTCTGGCTGAGTTTCTTCTGGATTAACTTCACTCGGTACAGATTGTTGAGTTAATAATTCGGCGTTAGTGGTGGGTAGCTCAATTTCACTCAAACTCGGAATATCTGAAATGACTTCGGTTGATTTATTAGTATTTCTCTGCTCAATTTCACTTTCAACAGCATAACTAGGAGACGCTATCAGTAAACTCGGTAAAGCAACTGTTAGCAACAAAAAATTCTTTTTCACGTTCTCTTTCACACCAAGTAAAAACAGTCACCACGTAGCATTGTTGCTGTAATAGTAAAATCGTGTCAAAAGACAGGCTGTCATATTTCCCCAGTTCAGACGAGATTGTTGGTCAATTCACTATGTGTTAGACTCTAGAGCAAATACATTTGAAGAAGCCAGAAGGGGATTCGACCCCGAATGATTTGGAGGCATGTAAAGAGCCTTACCTCGCGGGAAAACGACGCAACAGTCAGGGTTTTGAAGCATTGCTTTTTAGAGTTGGCGCAGCCTGCTGTAGGCATCACTTTACCGAAGCAGATCGCGCTGCGTGTCGCAGATAGGGCAGTTTCCCTTCAGCCTGTTGCCCTCTACATTATTAATTTTTCAAACTTCAGGAATAGAGATTTGTATTACTAATGATAGAGCAAATAATATTATTTAGAAGTTAGATTGTAATGTTAGTGATTTTAACGAATAATTAGTAATTTTAGATTTTAACTAATTATTCAAAAAAGTCGAAGCCAATAATATTTGCCGAAAAACTAATTATTCAAGATTTACTTATGTATTTAGCTTTATGGCCAGGGAATGTATATCCTTTAGGTGCAACTTGGGATGGTAAAGGAACAAACTTTGCTTTATTTTCGGAAAATGCAACAGGGGTAGAGCTTTGTTTATTTGATAACGATGACGAAGAAATTCGCATACCTTTGACAGAAAAAAACAATTTTGTTTGGCATGGTTACTTACCAGGAGTTGGCCCAGGTCAAAAGTATGGGTTTAGAGTGCATGGGATGTGGGCACCGGAAGTTGGTCATCGATTTAATCCAAACAAACTATTAATTGACCCCTACGCTAAGGCAATTGATGGTGAGTTTAGTAACGATCCATCTCTCTTTGGCTACTCTCTAGACGCTGAGGAAAAAGACTTAGTTTTTTCTGAACTAGATGATGCCAAAATAATGCCCAAGTGTGTTGTGGTCGATCAATCTTTTGATTGGGAAGGCGATAAACTGCTTGCTACGCCTTGGTATAGAACTGTTATTTATGAAACTCACGTCAAAGGTTTTACTAAACTACATCCAGATATTCCAGAAGAGTTGCGTGGTACTTATGCCGGGTTAGCGCATCCAGCTGCAATTCAACACTTACTGCAATTAGGAATTACAGCAGTTGAGTTGATGCCAGTACATCACTTTTTATCTCATCCGGGACATTTAGAAGGAAAAGGATTAAGCAATTACTGGGGCTACGATTCCATCAACTATTTTGCCCCTTATTCTAGTTACAGTGCTAGTGGAACTGTGGGAGAACAAGTCACCGAATTCAAGCAAATGGTCAAAGCACTACATTTTGCCGGAATTGAAGTGATTTTAGATGTAGTCTACAACCACACTGGCGAAGGAAATCATTTCGGGCCAACGCTATCTTTGCGAGGTATTGATAATTCTGTATATTACCGCTTGGTAAAGGATGATCCTCGCTACTACACGGATTTTACAGGCTGTGGTAACTCTCTGAATGTGCGTCATGCTCAAGTTCTGAAGTTAATCATGGATAGCCTGCGCTATTGGGTAATAGAAATGCATGTAGATGGCTTCCGATTTGATTTGGCCTCGGCACTAGCACGGGAATTATATGAAGTAGATAATCTATCAGCTTTCTTTGATATTATTCATCAAGACCCAATCTTGGCAGATGTGAAGCTGATTGCTGAACCTTGGGACTTAGGAGAAGGAGGCTATCAAGTCGGGAACTTTCCACTGCGTTGGTCTGAGTGGAATGGTAGATATCGGGATACAGTACGAGATTTTTGGCGTGGTGTAGATGATAGTTTAGGACAATTTGCTTACTGTTTTACCGGTAGCCCTGATTTGTATCAAACAAATGGGCGCAACCCGAATGCAAGTATTAATTTTATAACTGCTCATGATGGTTTCACATTAAATGATTTGGTCAGCTACAACGAAAAGCATAACGAGGCAAACGGGGAAGACAGTAGAGATGGTGAAAGCCATAATAGATCCTGGAATTGTGGTGCAGAAGGCGAAACCGACGATACAGAAGTAATACGTTTGCGCGAACGGCAACGACGAAACTTTTTAGCAACCCTAATGCTATCTCAAGGTGTCCCAATGCTATTAGAGGGGGATGAAATTGGTTGTAGTCAAAAGGGAAATAATAATGTCTACTGCCAAGACAATGAAATTTCCTGGCGGCATTGGGATTTGCATAAAGCGAACTCGGATTTACTAGACTTTACACGTGAACTAATTAATTTTCGCCATCAACATCCAGTATTCCGACGACGTAAGTGGTTTCAAGGTCGCCCCATTCACGGTTTAGGCATTAATGATATTGCTTGGTTTAATTCTGATGGCAGTGAAATGACTGAGAAGCAGTGGCTTATTAGCTATGCCAAAGTAATGGAGATTTTTTTTAATGGGCAGGGAATTGCTACTCCAGGAGATCGTGGTGAGCGGATTATTGATGAAAGTTTTCTGCTATTTTTTAACGCTCACTACGAGTTAATCGATTTTGCTTTACCCCATGAATTTAAAGACAAGGTATGGGAGATAGTAATTGACACTAATGAACCTCGCTTTTTAGATCGGGGAAAATTCGTTTCAGACTCTCAAACTGTACCAGTTACAGATCGCTCTCTGATGGTGTTACGCCTTATTAGTTAGCAGTACGAACAAGAAAAGATACTCAATTTTTTACCGCACCTACAAAGATGCGGTTAATTTATATTAATCCTACATTTTCCAGCTACATCAATACCTAGTACAAACAGACCAGATTTCTGTCGAGCAAGTTGGTTCGGAATACCAGGGGTAGATGTTAAGTTATATTTCGCCAACAGTATCGCTTCCGTAACTGTACCCCAAATAGATGCCAAACAGGCGCAAGATATGCGCTTAAAAACATTTAATTTACGTAATTTTTTGTGGTATATCTGTATTCAGAGAATTAATCCTGTTGCCGGATCTGTTGCATTCGCCGGAGCCGTCGTTGGGGTCAAATATTTTGGCACAAGGTTTTACCTTTTCTTTAGGCATACAAAATGCCTTGGATTGCCATTGATTTTTATAAAAAATTATCATCCACAGTTGCAAAGATTTTTTATTTGATAAGGAGGTTTTCGTGTTCCGACAAAAATTAGCATTCAAAGTGCTGGTTCCGCTTGTTTTAGTGTTAGGAGGATGTGGTAGAAGTGCAGATATAGAAGCGGCTAAAAGTCTATCCAGAGTAGGGCAAGAAGCAGATGTAGTCTTTGAAAAAATTGCTGATGATTTCTATCAATCCTGCCTTCGTGCTGCTGATTATACTCCATTAAAATCTTCAAATACTGAGGGAATTAACCAAGATAGGATAACGGCAGAAAAAGAATGTTATGAAAATCCACAAGTAGAACAAAATTCACTTGATTCTGTTAATCATAAACCGACTCCAAAAGACGCTAGTCAGGCGTTGACTAATGGCAATCAAGTAATTATCAACTATTTAATAGCTTTAGGTCGGTTAGCCTCTGATGATTTAATTAACTACGACCCGCAACTAAATTCTATTGAAGACTCGCTGAAACAAATACCAGAAATTAAAACTGATGTAGTTGGTGCGGGAACAGCAATTGCCCAATTCCTTTTTAGAGTGTTTTCTGAGCAAGAACGACGCTCCACTTTAAAAGATGCTGTTTTAGCAAACGATCAGAATTTAACATCTTATATTGACGGATTCTCCAACGCTATTAATAAAGGCTATAGTAAGGGGGCCTTAGAGAGTGAGAAACTCGCTGTTGATAATTATTACAAAAGCTATTTAGGAAGGATTATCAACATCAACACAGCTAATAGTTCTAATCTGGAAGGAATTAGTGTCGTTTTTAGAGACAAGACAACCCTAGAGCTAGATCAAGAGTGGAAAACAACCAAATCAACACTTGTTGAAAAACAAAAAATTGCAGACTTGTATGTTGAAATTTTAAAAGAGATTTCTCAAGATCATCACACAATTAAGGAAATGTATCAAAAAGATGAGAAACCTTCATCAACACAAATCAGAAAAATGGTTAAAACTTATGTCAAAAAACTAGATAAATTAGTCGAGCAATCCAACAAAGTCTTTAAGGATAATGTAACCTCAAACGAAAAGTAAATTTATGAGTCAAGAATTAAGCGCAGATGACTTACATGAGCAAGCTAAACGCTATCGAGAAATTGCTATGGCAATTCAAGATAAACGAGATATCTTACAAAGAAGAATAAAGGATTTGAAAGAAGATAAAGCCCCTAAAGAAGAAATTAAAGATTTGGAAAATAAGATTGAATTCCTGAATGAACAAAACCAAAGATTAATGAATACAGCTAAGAGTTTAGATGCACAAGGAGTTGTCAAAGTAATGACTAATTTAGAGAATGCTAAACAACGAATAGAAGCAATTACTGATAAAGTTTTAAAAGCTGTTCAAAAATTTGATGACATAAAAGAAGCTCTTAACGTTCTCTCTCCTTTTATTAATTTGGCTACGGCTATTGCAACGGGAGGCACTGTGGTAGCTAAAATTGATTCAATTGTGAGTGAACTTGACAATTTAACTCGCAATGTTTGAAATCACATCAACTCACCGAATTCATATTTCATAGGGAGAATATCAAGTCAGCCAGTTTCGAGGTAGCGATGCTTGCGACAACCCCTTTGGGAAACGCATTATCTCACCTCTTTTACCCGAATTAGATTTAACCACCGAACAGATTTTTCAAACTGGTGGATATCCTGCATAGTGCTGAAAGTTTTAGAAAAGAGCGATTTCAGTTGCAAAGGAAATTTTTTGTCGCAAATTCTTCAATAAATCGAGAGTTTTTTCGTAAGCAACTCTCTTTCCTTGGTTGTCAAAGTACTTAGATGCTTTTTGTAAATCCGCGATCGCATCTAAATGATATCCTAAGTGATAACGAGCGACTCCCCGATTAACATAAGCCTGAGCATTACTGGGGTTGAGTCTGATGACTTGAGAAAAATCACGCACTGCACCAAAGTCATCTCCGTTTCGTCCGCAAGTACAACCCCGGTTGAAATAAGCTCGATAATCGTTAGCGTTGAGACGAATTGCTAGATTAAAGTCGAGCATCGCTGCTTGAGTATCTTGCAAGATAAAATGCGCTAAACCTCGGTCATTGTAGATATCTGCAAGCAATAAGCTAGTGATTTGGGGAATTTGAGTTAAAGCTAAATTAAAGTCAAGAATTGCTTCCGAGTCTTTGCCATCCCCTGCACGGGCTAGTCCTCGGTTGTAGTAAGCTCGAAAATCGGATGGTTTAAGTGCGATTGCTCGATTATAATCAACGATGGCACTAGGATAATCTCCTTCTCTGTAAAGTGCCAAACCCCGGTTCAGATAAGCCTCAGAGTCATCAGGTGCAAAACTTATTGCTTGAGTACAATCTGTAACAGCTTGATGGTAATCTTGTAATTGGAGATAAGCAAGACAGCGATCGCTATAAACTACAGCAAAATCTTTCTCAAGTGCGATCGCCTGGTTGAAATTCTCTATTGCTTCTTGATAATCACTGCGCCGCATCTTATCTACACCCAACTCTAAGAAATCACCTGCTGTAATTTGGGTAATTAAAATGGGTGAACAATGTGCAGATAAAGCCAGAAAAGTCAGAGGTAAAGCAATAATTGTACTGAAAAATAATCGCCAGAAATTACTCATAATTCCAAATTAGGATAGGTAATATTGTTTGATATTCTTGGAACAGTCTTTTTGTACAGACTCTTAATCCAAAATCCAAAATTGGTATATGCATCCTGTTTGATAATTGCGGCAACTCTAAAATTAGCGGGACAAAAAGCCCCGCCAATTGTTAATTTTTGAAGTTAGACTTTAGTCTATTTCCAGTCTTTATCTGCTTGTGAAAGCACATAAGCCGCTACATCTTCAATTTGTTCAGGCTTCAAACGTTTGCCGAAAGCGGGCATAGCATTTTTACCTTTTATAACCTGGGAAATAATCGCCTCTGCTGAGTACAAACCATACTTTTCTAAAGCGTCTTTCTTCAGGTTTTTGTCAGCTTGAACCAGATTCTTTCCTCCCGCGTGACAAGAGGCACAATTGGCACTAAATACTTTAGCTCCACTAGCAGCATCTACTGCCAAAGCTGGACGACTGAAGGCAAAAGTGAAGATTGCTATGCCTAACAGTATGACTGTAATCATTTTTTTCATTTCGTGTTCTCTCTGCAATAACGGCTTATTCGGTGCAATATCCTCCATAATTGTCAGTTGAACGGCTGCCATAGTCAAATGACAAGCTGTCAAACTTTGGCTTATTAAATAAAGTTTTTGGATTTTGAATCTTGGGGATTTTAGATTTAGGTTTTTTAGCACAAAACGATATCTAACGAGAAGGTGCTTCTCTACAAAATACCCTAGCTTGCCTATTTGTAAAAATGTGCATTTATGCTGATGATTAAAATGCAAGTTTTTGTGATTTTGAATATGTTATAAAAAAAAACCTTAAAAATTAAGGATGAAATATTAAAGATGAAAATTGTCCTGCTTCATCCTTTATACTTCATCCTTTGTTTTTTATTTAACAGTTCCTAATTGAGTAAGCACATCTTCTGTGACGCGACAAATTCGCCAATCATCTAATATAGATGCTCCCATCCTACGGTAGAATGCTTGGGCTGACTCATTCCAATCTAAGACACTCCATTCTAATCGCCCACAATCACGTTCTACAGCTATCTGAGCTACTTTAGTCAAGAGAGCCTTACCAATACCTTGCCTGCGATATTCTGGTAAAACAAATAAATCTTCCAGATAAATTCCTGGCTTAGTCAGAAATGTTGAATAATTATGAAAAAATAGCGCAAAACCAACAGCTTGACTCGCAGATTCTGCTAATATTGCTTCTACATACCTCCGCGAACCAAACAAATGCTCCTGAAGTGCTAGAGCATTGCCAGCGATCGCGTGAGATAATTTTTCATATTCTGCAAGCCCTTCAATTAATTTAAACAGTATGCTGCAATCGGCTGGTTCAGCAAAACGCACAATCAAATTGCTACCCGAAGTCATTAGTCCATAGTCCATAGTTTATAGTCCATAGTCTATAGGCAACTGGGCAATTTTTTTTGAGTATTGACTAAACAAAAGCCGAAAAAAGCTACAAAACGCCCGATTTTTGCGAATTGCAAAGCTAATTAAGTTCAAGATTGCATCTCTATCTTGAGCAATGTAATTAAATCAACCAACCTTTTAAGCGTTTGGCTATGTGAGGACGGCGCAATTTCCGCATGGCTTTGCTTTGAATTTGACGCACTCGCTCACGAGAAAGATTGAACATATTGCCAACCTCTTCTAAGGTACATGGTTCGCTGCTTGTCAAACCATAACGCAGAGAAATCACATCTTTCTCTCGTGGAGTTAACACATCACCCAAGACTTCCCAAATCTCCTGACGCATCATGTTTTCATTCATTTTTGCTTCTGGAGACAAGTTATCTTCATCTTCTAGCAAATCCATCAATTCCGTGTCTTCTTCTTTACCGACGCGGTGGTTGAGAGAAAGTGCTTGTCGTCGTAGCTGTTGTAGCTGGCGTAGTTGTTGTACACTAATCTCTAAATATTCTGCCATTTCACCTTCGGTAGGATTACGACAGAGTTTTTGTTTGAGTTCGCGTTGGGCTTTTTTTAGCTTGTTAAGCTTTTCAACAATATGAATCGGTAGCCGAATTGTTCGCGCATCGTTAGCTATAGCTCTAGTAATTGCTTGTCTAATCCACCAATAGGCGTAAGTAGAAAACTTATATCCTTTATCGGGATCAAACTTTTCTGTAGCGCGATTTAAACCCATTGCTCCTTCCTGAATTAAATCCAGAAAAGGCACTCCCCGATTTAAATATCGCTTGGCAATAGAAACTACCAATCTCAAGTTCGAGCGAATCATTTTGCGTTTCGCTACTCTCCCTTGATACAAGCGATTTTCTAATTGCTTTTCCGTCATTCCTAGCTCGGAAGCCACTTCTAGTTTACTGGGTTCATGTTCCAGTTTTAACTCTAAAGCCGCTTGTATTTCTCTAAATTCCTCTAGAAACCTGACTCGCCGCGCTAACTCTACTTCTTCATCAGCTTTTAAAAGCGGATAACGCGCCATTTCTTTAAAAAATGCGCCGACAGCATCATCATGTTCGGTTTTGTTGTATCCCGAAGGACGAGCCGCCGCCATGTCATCTCCATCGCGTTCGTCTGATTCCAGATTTTCTACTACAATTGGAGATTCTTCTTCTGCGACTGCATTTAAACTATCGAGTGATGGTTCTTCAATATCAGCAGCATTCTCCAGTATTTCCATTTTTCCCAATTCAACAATATTCATATTTTCCTTTAGGGATTGTTGCTTTGTTTGGTACATAACTTATTTACACCTACTCGTTTGAGGCTTGGTAGTTTTCCCTAATGGACGATGCACCCGTAAAGAATAGCGAAATATAGGCTGATGCTAATTTGTCTATAGAAATAAAAATCGGCATCTACCTAGTACCTATAGGTTACAGTTATATACAACCTATAACGAAACTGACCTTAGCACCCAATAAAGCTTTTTCTTAGATTCCCAACAGATATATTCTTCATTTTTTTCTGAATTATCAAATATGTCAAACCCCCTCAAACTTTCTCAACCTTAACAAATATAAAAATCTCAGCTAACCATCCAGTTTTCTTAAACTTTCATATATTTTTCTAAATATTTTTAATGTCTTAGGCGCTGGATGTCAATGTATAAAAGGTAGACCTGTTACTGGGTTTACGCACTCCCAATTTGATTTCAAGTTACCTACATGATACACATTACAAGTGTAGCAGCTTAATTTTAGGAGGATCTTACTTTGTATAAAAGCATCTCATAACCAGAAAGGGTTGAATATCTACCGATAGGCGGAAAAAGTCTACTCCATATTTAGTAGATAGAGCAACTGTTACAGCAATAGCCGACATGCTTTTATTTGTATAGTGGACACCAAATATTTATTGCATATATAGTTAATACGAATTTGTCTAGTAGATTACATAAGAGGAAAATTATCAAGTATTATGAATAATAACAGTATTGAGAAATACCATTTAAATTTAAGAAAGTGAAAAACTAAAGTTTAGTTAGCTAGGTTGATTTTGACCAGCTATGTGAGGAAAATATTTAATTATAAAATCAGCAAGTATGTATATTAATGACATAAATTTATCGCCTTTAGTGGTGAGTGAACCGAGTAAATCATATAAGTCAGGTGAAACTGTTAATCGATGGGTTGAAGTATTGGTAGACTGTCCAGGAAGTACAGGATTATTTACTTATCGATTGCCAGCCCAGTTAGAAATAAAACCAGGGGATATTTTGAGTGTGCCATTTGGGGCGCAACAATTAGGAGCGATCGCGATTCGGTTACTGGCACAACCAAATATCGATTTACCACCAGAAAAAATCCGGGAAGTAGAAGATACAGTCAGCGTTGGATTTTTCCCAAGTGCTTATTGGGAATTACTCAACCGAGTTGCTGCATATTACTATACGCCGCTGATTCAAGTAATCCGGGTTGCTCTGCCACCAGGGTTACTGGGGCGATCGCAGCGTCGTATCCGCCTGGTTAGAGGAAGGGGGGCAGGGGGAAGTAGTTATTTACTGGCATCTGCCGATCCTTTAGCTTTTTTGACTCCAACTGCGCGGCAAGTTTGGGAACTTTTGCAAGGGCAGCCGGCGGGGGACTACAGTTTTGTTTACCTTCAACAAAAAGTCAAATCTGCTTATCGGGGAATTCGGGAGTTATTGCGATTTGGTTTAGTAGAAAGCTACTTGGAACCACCGCGACTGACTCGACCAAAGTTGCAAAAAGCAGTTACGCTCACAGGTATAATTGACGATGAGTTAACTACTCGCCAACGAGAGATTTTAGAAGTGCTGCGGCGACATGGTGGGGAGTTATGGCAAAATGAATTACTGCAAATTTGCAATGCTAGTTCTTCAATCCTCAAGACGCTGGCACAAAAAGGTTACATCGTTGTTGAAGAACGGGAAGTATTGCGAACTGAACAAGGCCCAACTTTAGTAGGTGATGGCGCTAAAGCTTTAACTACTGCTCAAGCTAGCGCTTTAGAGACAATCCAGACACTAGAAGGATTTGCTCAAGTTTTATTGCATGGGGTGACAGGTTCAGGAAAAACCGAAGTATATTTGCAAGCGATCGCACCTCTCCTCAATCAAGGTAAATCCGCCCTTGTCTTAGTCCCAGAAATTGGACTCACACCCCAGCTAACCGATCGTTTTCGCGCCCGTTTTGGTAATAAAGTCAGCGTTTATCATAGCGCCCTCTCCGACGGTGAACGTTACGACACTTGGCGACAAATGCTCACAGGAGAACCACAAGTTGTCATTGGTACTCGTAGCGCCGTTTTCGCCCCTTTACCCAACTTGGGTTTAATTATTTTAGATGAAGAACACGATAGCAGCTTTAAACAAGACTCCCCCATACCCACCTACCACGCCCGCACCGTTGCCCAGTGGCGAGCCGAATTAGAACATTGCCCCTTGGTGTTGGGTTCCGCTACGCCTTCTTTGGAAACTTGGGTAAGCGTCGGAACCTCACCCCCTAGCCCCCTCTTTGCAAGCAGAGAGGGGGGACAAGAAAGAAATTTTAATTCATCACTTTTAAATCAGGAGGCAGGAGTCAGGAGTTATTACTTAAGTTTGCCTGAACGCATCAACTCCCGCCCTTTACCGCCGGTGGAAATCGTCGATATGCGGCAAGAGTTGCAACAGGGAAATCGTTCTATATTTAGTAGATCGCTGCAAACAGCTTTACAAGAGTTGCAAGAAAGAAAACAACAGGGAATTTTATTTATCCATCGCCGGGGACACAGTACTTTTGTATCTTGCCGCAGTTGTGGATATGTATTGGAATGTCCGCACTGTGATGTGTCGCTGGCGTATCACCACACCGAAGAAAAAGCGCCGGAATTATTGCGGTGTCATTATTGTAACTATGCGCGATCGCACCCCAAATTTTGCCCTGATTGTAGTTCCCCTTACCTGAAATTTTTCGGTAGCGGTACTCAACGAGTCACGCAAGAACTAGCGCGACAGTTTCCAGAGTTGCGCTTGATTCGTTTTGATAGCGATACCACCCGTAACAAAGGCTCACATCGTACCCTACTCACTCAGTTTGCCAACGGCGAAGCAGATTTATTAGTTGGTACGCAAATGCTCACCAAAGGTTTGGATTTACCACAGGTGACACTTGTGGGTGTTGTCGCCGCCGATGGATTGCTAAATTTATCAGATTATCGCGCTAGCGAACGGGCATTTCAAACCTTGACGCAAGTTGCTGGACGTGCCGGTAGAGGTGAAGATCCGGGTAGAGTGATTGTACAGACTTATACTACAGAGCATCAGGTAATTGCAGCAGTGCGATCGCACGATTATCAATCTTTCTCTCAAGCGGAGTTAGAACAACGCCAAGGACTGAATTATCCTCCTTATGGGCGGTTAATTTTGTTGCGTTTAAGTAGTCTTGACCCGATTCAAGTGCAAAATACGGCGCAAGTTATTGCTACAGCCTTGAGTACAGAAGAAGAATTCGAGATATTGGGCCCAGCACCAGCGAGTATTTTACGGGTAGCTAATCGTTATCGCTGGCAGATATTGATTAAATTTGCCCCCGATGCATTACCACAGTTGCCAGATTGGGAAGAAGTGCGATCGCTGTGTCCTTCGTCTGTGAGTTTAACTATTGATGTAGACCCGATTAATATTATGTAATCGTAAACTAATAATCCACCCAGTAGTGCACTCATAAATAAACCTGATTTGTTTGGTAATTGAGTTAACCTATGCATAATCTATCCTCAGATAGATGAGTAAATCAAAATATCATTTTACTACTAAAGTTAAAGCATACATATTGAAAAACTTTTTCATGATTTGCTGCCAAAGTTATATCATGTTAGGGTGATTAATTATTAATAAAATCTATTAATGTAGGTTGGGTTTAACACAGTGAAACCTAACATAAAAAAGGATAAAATGTTGGGTTTTGTTCTTCAAACGCCACTTGCTTGGTTGTTGGGAAATCCCATACGCTTGCAGGCTCGCTAACACTAAGCTATAGCCAAGAGAGAAGACTGCGCTGGCTGGCTCCCCAACGCAGTGGCTCCCTAAAGTACAGATATTATAAATACAGCATTTTGCAATAATTACATGAGGTACACCCCTCACCAACCCTCCCCGATGCTTTAGGGAGGGTGCGTGATAACGCGGGTGGAGTATTTTTGTACCTCACAAAGTTGAAATCTGCTGTATTGACCCAAACCTGATATTACTTGCATATTAACAGCATAGATAAAATGACCTCTGCCAGCAGCAATTAAAAATTTACGGTAATAATTTTGAAGATTTATTGCTTTTTACGTAATCATACTGTGCCAAGTTGAGGAATTAGAAGGTTCCTTTATAATTCTCTTAAAAAGAAGTTCAGTATTTATGTAATTTCAAGTATTTAGTAAATACTTTTTATACAGTTTGGAAAAATGTGTTCCCTAAGACTTGCGGTCATTACGTTCGTTTATAGCTAGTGAAGGATTGCCAGGAATAATCATTGCAGATACTTGGCAAATGTTAATGGACTACTCACGTATCAACTACGAACACAAGGGCAACGCATACTATGATTTACAAGATCAAACCCAAAATACTGGTATTAGCAATTGTTCAAGGGATTGCTTTTCAACCAAATAACGCTCCTGTACCATCTGGGTATATTAAAGATATCGGTCAAGCCTACAATGATACTAGAGGCTTTGGTTGGGTGCGTGAAGATAGCTTAGGCAATACTACACCCACTCCCCTTGATATCCAACTCAATACACGCCATCGCAACCAAAGTGGCATCGATCAACGATTAAATAGACTGATTCATCTGCAATATCCTCTTAGCAGTGCGGGAACAGCAGTCAGGATACCTGCTGCTTGGGAATATGCCCTATCTAAAGGTTCCTACAATGTGACTGTTAGCGTCGGTGATGCTAGTAATACTGTAAATAGTAAGCACCAGATTAATATAGAAGGGAGGGCTGCTATTTCTGGCTTTGTACCAACAGCAACCAAAAAGTTTGCCGCAATTACCCGGATTGTTAATGTTGGCGATGGCAAACTCACAATTGATGCTAAAGGTGGTAAGAATACCAAGCTCAACTATATTGCGATCGCACCAGGTAATCATCCCTCGGTGAGAACGACCAATCCCAATGATGGTCAGACAAATCTCTCGCCAGATATCTCGATTACAGCAGACCTAAATCTGCCCAACAGTGGGATTGCGGTTAATACTATTTCCGCCTCAACCATCAAGCTGATCGATAGCAGTACTAATACACAAGTCAATGCCAATTACAACACTTCCGGTGGCGGAGATGTGATTGTAGTGTCTCCGATAAATCGTCTCAAGAACAACACCAAATATTTGTTAAAAATCACCGACGGGGTTAAAGATAGCAATGGTGTTGCATTCTTACCGTATAGCATCAGTTTCACAACAGGCACTTTTGTAAAACCAGTAAGCAATATTACTTTCGAGCAAGTCTCACTAGCGAATGTACCTGTCAAACCTTACACCACAGTATTGATTGGGCCTGACAATAAACTCTATGCTGCTACCTTACTAGGTGAGATTTTGCGTTTCCCGATCAATGCTGATGGCACTCTGGGCACGCCACAAACGATTTCCTCATTGCAGACTGCAAATGGTGGTAATCGAACGATCGTTGGTATGCACTTCGATCCCTCATCAATAAATGCTAACAACCTAATTCTCTGGGTAACAAATAACTACTACTGGAATGGAACTGTTGATGCGCCAGAGTGGAGTGGTAAGATTACTCGTTTAAGCGGTACCAATCTAGAGACTGTAAAAGACTATGTGGTTGATTTACCACGGTCTAGTCGGGATCATCTAACCAATAGCATTGAGTTTAAGCCCAATGAGCCAAATGTGCTGTATGTGTTGCAGGGTAGTAATAGTAGTACAGGCGCACCAAACACTGTCTGGAGTAATCGTCCTGAGCAGTTGTTAACTGCTGCTGTATTACGAGTTGACCTGTCCAAAATCACCTCACCTCCTTTAAGTGTTAAGACGGAGGATGGAGGTACTTATAACCCCTTTAATCCGGGAGCGTCTGTAACTATCTTTGCTAGCGGTATACGTAATGGCTACGATCTGGTTTGGCATAGCAATGGTCAGTTATATGTGCCAACAAATGGTTCGGCAGCTGGTGGCAATACGCCAAATACACCTATTTCCCTACCTGTTGCCTGTCAAAACCGTATTGATAAAGCTACTAATGGGGCATATACTAGTCCATCTGTGCCTGCTCTTAGCAGTCTAGGCACACAGCTAGACTTTTTGTTTCGCGTTGTTAAAAATGGTTATTACGGTCATCCCAATCCGAAGCGTTGTGAGTGGGTGTTGAGTGGAGGAAATCCTACAACTGGTAAAGATCCAGTTCAGATAAATGAATATCCCATTGGTACTTTACCTGACCGGAATTGGAAGGGTATTGCTTTCGATTTCGGAGAGCATATTTCACCTGATGGCATCATTGAATATCGTAGTAATGTTTTAGGTGGTCAGCTGCAAGGCAAACTGCTGGTGACACGCTTCAGTTCAGGAAAAGACATCATTGTGCTAACACCAGGTGGCGCAAACTTGGATATTGTAAATTCCCAAACGGGTATTACTGGCTTTACTGGTTTTAATCCAAGTCCATTGGATTTGATTGAGAATCCCACGAATGGAAATCTCTACGTGGCGCAACTCAGTCAAGAGACGGGCATGGGCAAAATTACACTTCTGCGTCCACTAAAATAATATCAGTACCGAGCGATCGCTCAATCTAATACCAATTCAAAAAATGTCTATGACAGATAATCTAACCCACGCTGACGCACACCCTCCTCAATGCTTTGGGCAGGGTTGGGGAAAGGTATTATCTATGTGTTGCATTCTTTTTTTTAATTGGGATTACTTCATCGGTAAGGTAAGGGTGAACGCTGTTTGACCAGAAGGTGTTAAGTCAAGGGTAAGGTCGCCATGATGTGCCCTGGCAATTTCTCGGGCTAGGCTGAGTCCTAGTCCGATTCCTTCTACCTTGCGGTTACGTGAGGGATCGCCACGATAAAATCGGTCAAAAATGCGATCGCGATCGCTGAGTGGAATATCTTTTGATGCATTGACAATTGTGACATGGAAATTTGTGGGAGTTTGATGAGTACGAATCTGTATCCAGCCGTTGGCGAGATTGTATTTGATCGCATTACTGAACAGGTTTTGCAAAACTTGAATTAAAAGATCGCGATCGCCTTTTACGCGCAACCCATCAATAAAGTCAGTTTGCACTGTCAAATGGGGAGCTAGCATTTCCACATCTTCTAGCATCTCCATCAGCAACTCAGACATATCCACTTCAACCAGATACAAGCTCATTTTTCCGGCATCTGCCAGAGATAGCAACAAGAGTTTTCGCATAATTCCACTCAGGCGGCGCACCTCATCTAACAAATTGCTTAAGCGCTGTTGTACTTCACTACCGGGATCGACCTGTTGGAGTGTTCGTTCTAGTTCGCCTTGCAAAATAGTTAGTGGGGTTTTCAGTTCATGGGCTGCGTCACCACTAAAGCGGGAAGCTTGGGTAAAACTACGTTCCAAGCGTGACAACATCAGGTTAAACACCTGAATCAGTTCGACAAATTCAACATCAGTTGTCCCAATGGGAATCCGCTGATCTAGCCCTTTGACAGTTACCTGTTGAATTACGCCCGTTAATTGCCGGATGGGACGCAAAGCACCACCAGAAACTAACCATGCTCCCACCGCAACCAGCAGCAGCGCTCCCGGAATTGAAACCAGAAAGATATTGCGAATGGTAGCCATTTCTTGATCTACGGCTTGCAAGCTAACGGCAATGGCAATCTGAGCATTGGGAAATTTAGCTGCCCCAATCCGCCAGACTGCTGTTGCCGTCTGCTCTGTAACAAATTGAGGTGGGCGTGGACGAATTAGCGGTGGGCGCTGGAGCGATGGATTTGTATTAGAGGGTAAAGGTGGTGGTTCTCTCTTCGGGGGCGGTGGTAGAGGTGTCAACTCAAGACGCTTAAGCAACAGACGATTCACCTCAAGGTCGGCAGCTAGGGAGTTTGATTGATAAAGTATGTTGTTGTTTGTGTCCAGCACCACTAGGGCGACGGGGGTTTTTGTATTGGTTCCGAAAGCATAAGATAAGGAATCTTCGTAAAACTGCCATCGCGAGCGATCGCCTAAGGTTTCTCTTCTGGGAGACGCTGCGCCACCGGCAGGTTCCTCTCGTGGAGGGAAGTTCGGAGTTGCCCGCATCAAGTGATTTAATAGTTCTGCATCTAGGCGGCTAATCTTAGCATTGTAAATCTGAAACCAGGAAACCGCGCCAAATCCGACTAATGTGCTGCCAGCTAGAGCCGCAGACAACAGAGCAATGCGGAGTCGAAAGGAAGGGAGTTTCATATCAAGAATCTGGCTTGCGAAATCGATATCCAACCCCTCGAATGCTTTCAATCCAGACTGCTTCATCAAGGGGGTCAAGCTTTTTACGAATTCGCTGGATACAAACATCCACAACGTTGGTGTTGGGGTTAAAGTCGTAGCCCCAAACGTGTTCCAAGATTTGGGTACGAGTGAAAACCCGTCCGGGAGAACGCATGAGATATTCCAGAAGATTAAACTCGCGGCTGGTGAGTTCTATCGCCTGGTGATTGCAAGTGACTTCTCTGGTGATCCGATCGAGTTTGATCGGCCCAACGCAAAGCAGATTTTGGCGATCGCTCACACTCCGGCGCACAACCGCATGAATTCTAGCCGCTAACTCTTCCACAAAAAACGGTTTAGCGATATAGTCATCCGCTCCCAAATTTAGCCCTTGCAAGCGATCGTCTAGCTCATTCCGAGCCGTCAACAAAATCACCGGAGCATTCCGACCTTGCCGCCGTAATAGTTTTAGAATCGATAGTCCATCTTTTCCCGGCATCATAATGTCGAGTATAATCGCATCATATTCGTTGTCTAACGCCCGCAGATATCCGTCATCACCGTTATCGCAGTAGTCTACAACAAATCCCTGCTCCTTGAGTCCAGCCCGGACAAAGTTAGCAATTTTCGCTTCATCTTCAACAAACAGAACGTTCACAAGCTTTTATTAATTCATATATTCTTCTATTCTAAATTCATTATTTTTTATTCAAATTACAAAACTGTAATTTAGAAAATAAGAAAGCTGTAATTTTGAGGTGGCTCAATTAGAAATATGAACACCCTAGCTTTTGAAGGTTGATTTTTATGAATATTCGTCGAGTCTTAGCCGTAGCAGCGATTCCTTTTTTGATTGGTACATTTGGTTTTGTTGCACCCAATCAGGCAAATGCCGCTAATCCATCTCATCGGCACGCCGAGATTTCACAACAGCCCAACAAACGGCAAATATCTGATGAAAAACCACAAATCAGACATTCTAAACCCCGTCCACATCACAAAAAGCGTTCTCCCCAACGTCCTCAACCTCATAATCAGGAAGGAGTTCAAAACCGGGTAGAACGCAATAACCGTTAATTGATGTACCCTTGTATTTCGCCTCGCCCTCAACGGCGATCTCGTCAGAGTGTTGTTGTTTCTAAATTACAAAACTGTAATTTAGAAACAGGGCAAACTGTTATTTTGAGAAGACTTAATTAGAAATATAAACCTTTGGAGATTTCATGATGAATATTCGTCGAGTACTAGTAGCGACAGCGATTCCTGTTTTAGTTGGCACATTTGGTTTTCTTTCACTCAATCAAGCAAATGCCGCTAATCAATTCACTCGAATTGCACAGGCGCAACAACCGCCCAACCAACCATTAAATGAACGGCCGCGTCCACCTCGACCTGATTTTGCAGCCGCAGCGACAAAGTTAGGAGTTACAGAAGCCCAGTTAAAGGCGGCATTGGGAGTTCCTGCCAATCCGCCAAATCCAGGCGATCGCAATCAACGCCCACCCAGACCTGATTTAAAAGCCGCAGCAGCAAAGTTAGGAGTTACAGAAGCCCAGTTGAAGGCGGCGTTAGGAGTTCCTGCCAATCCGCCAAATCCAGGCGATCGCAATCAACGCCCACACAGACCTGATTTTGCAGCCGCAGCGACAAAGTTAGGAGTTACAGAAGCCCAGTTAAAGGCGGCGTTGGGAGTTCCTGCCAATCCGCCAAATCCAGGCGATCGGACTCAGCGCCCACCCAGACCTGATTTGAAAGCCGCAGCAGCAAAGCTGGGTGTCACTGAACAACAGTTGATCGACGCATTAGGTGTTCCACCTCATCCTCCTGGCGATGGCGGAGCCTCTCCTCAAGAAAATCGTCCTACTCAACCAAAATAGCTGAATATTATCTAGGATTTACGCATTGACAAAAATTTGATCCTATAGCTGAGTACAGCATTTCATTAATTCGTAGCGAATTAAATTTGGTGATACCTTGCAATGCCAATGCATCCCAATACAATGTTAATGCGTCCCTCTGCAATGCCAATGCGTCCCTCTGCAATGCCAATGCGTCCCTCTGCAATGCCAATGCGTCCCTCTGCAATGCCAATGCGTGTCCCTGCAATGCCATTGCATCCCGATACAATGTTAATGCATCGGCCGCATTGTTAATGCATCCCCCTGCATTAAAAACGCTACGCTTTTACCCAAAATTGTACTAAGTCCATACTTTCAACAATAATTACGAATTATTTTAATTAAGAGGCTGTACTACATTGTTCTAACTGAGGGTTTCAGTTTCATCAACGACAAATAGTCTACCTGCTTGACGAATAGCTTCGGGTTTGTGAGTTTGCAGGAACCTTAACACTCCAATGCCTAGCAATAGCCAAATTAAGACGACAACTGGTGCTAAGTGAAGCGGTGCTGGTGGAGGGGGATAAAGAGTGCCAACTAGAACACCAATAATCGCGATTATCGAGAGCCAAGGTAGCAGAACATAACGCAACCAACCAAAGCGAATCGTAGAGTTTTGCTCCAACTGAGCGCGGCGGTTTGTGGAGAAATATCGAAAACACGCCAAACTAGTTAATCCATAGATCGCAAGGGCAGCGAGCGTTAAAACTGTACCCAGAAACGCAAACGCCTGAATCGGTGTCCACAGCATTCCCAACCCCAGCCCCACAAATGCAGAACTGCCACTCAATCCGAGAATGGCATTTGTCGGTGTGTGATAGGTAGGATGAATGTGCGCCAACCACTGGGGAAACAGTTCTTCTCGACTGATGGCATAGACAATCCGAGCAGCACCATTGAGAAAGGCAACGGCACAGGCATATCCAGCCATAATTCCGGCAAAATCAATCAATAAGGCAAACCCATTGCCCCAAACGTGACGTGCGATCGTATCAAAGGGGGCAGCATCTTGAGCAAAGGCTACCATGTTATGAATGCCATATCCCACCGTTGCCACATACGACATCAGCACATAGAACACGCCGACTAAGACTAAGGTGATCGTCGTCGCTTTTGGAATTGACTGGCGAGGATTTTGAATTTCTTCACCCAACGTGGTTGCGGATTCAAACCCGACGAAACTAAGGATGGACAAAATGATCCCGGCAACCAGATTGTTCTGCTGTGGTAATCCCGTCAGCGTGAAGGGTACAAGCGTCAGTTGTCCGGTTTTGCCAGCTTGAATGAACACGATGAGCGCCAGCAACAGACAAACGCCGAGTTCAAACATCAATAGCGTCAGATCCAATTGCAGCGAGAAGCGAATGCCGCGATAACATACTGCCCCGACGATCAAAGCGAACAAGCAATACCATAATGTCCAGTTTAGGTGTACGCCAAACCAGTGCAGCAACAAATCTTGAAAATTCGCACTCATTACTAGAAAGACAAAGGCAATAGCTACACCAAAGGAAATTAAACTCAACCAGCCAGCGAGAAAGCCCCAGCGCACTCCTAATCCTTGAGTCACAAAGGTATACAATGAGCCACTTGTGGGGAACTCGGCTGCGAGTATGCTGATTTGATGAGCAACCAGCAGAGCCACCCCAAAACCAATGATGTAGCACAACGGCATTGCTGCACCGACGAGTCCCGCTTGGGGAATGGTATTAAAAAAGATGGCACCCACCGGAGACATCGCAGCGACTGCCATGACGATCGCATGGCGCAATTGCAGCGTATTGCGTTGCAGCTTTGGGGATTCGTTTGAAGAATTTGTTGCAGGTGTCATATCCAAGGGTGGTTTATTTGCTGATACTGCTTATCATCCATGAATGGAAAAATGAGCGCAACTTATTCTCCGAACCCTGTGAGTAGACGACACCAATCTCTCAAATACGCATTATTTTATCACTCTGTGAATGCATAAGTCCTAATATAGGGTGAGATTATTTGATTTTTTCTTTCACGAGAACTACTACAATTACTATTGATGCTAGATAATGGGAAGGCTTTGACATTTTCTTGCCAATCTAGCCCGGAAACAATAACTAAGACTTATGCGAACTCACTATTGCGGCGAACTCCGAAAAGAACATATTGGAGAAACTGTTACCTTTTACGGATGGATAGACCGTCGCCGCGATCATGGTGGTGTAATATTTTTAGATTTACGCGATCGCTCTGGAACTGTCCAAATCGTCAGCGATCCGCAACGCACCCCAGATTCTTACGAATATGCGAACACGCTGCGAAATGAATATGTTGTCGAAATCACTGGTAGAGTAACACAACGTCCTGAAGAATCGTTGAATACCCGCATCCCCACAGGCGAGGTGGAAATTTACGCCGATAAAATTGAACTACTCAATGCTGTTCGCAAACAGTTACCTTTCCAAGTTTCTGTAGCTGACACCGAAACAGTGCGGGAAGACTTACGGCTAAAATATCGTTATTTGGATTTACGACGCGAACGCATGGCGCAAAATTTGCAACTGCGTCATCAAATTGTCAAAGCCATGCGTCGTTATTTAGAAGATTTGGAAGGTTTTATCGAAGTCGAAACCCCAATTCTTACCCGTTCTACCCCAGAAGGAGCGCGGGATTATGTTCTACCCAGTCGCGTCAATCCTGGGGAATGGTATGCTTTGCCGCAATCACCCCAGCTATTTAAACAATTGCTGATGGTATCCGGTTTAGATAGATATTATCAGATTGCCCGTTGCTTTCGTGACGAAGACTTACGCGCCGACAGACAACCAGAATTCACGCAGTTGGATATGGAAATGAGCTTCATGTCCCAAGAAGAAATTATCGAACTGAATGAAAATTTAGTTTGCCATATCTATAAAACAGTTAAAGGCATTGAGTTACAGCGTCCCTTCCCCCGTCTCACTTATGCTGAGGGGATGGAACGCTACGGTAGTGATAAACCAGATACACGCTATGGTTTGGAATTAGTTGATGTCTCAGATATCGTCAAAAACTCTAGTTTCAAAGTCTTTCGGGATACTGTTACTAATGGTGGTATCGTCAAAATCCTCCCCATTCCCAACGGTAACGATGTAATTTCTAATGTCCGCATTAAACCAGGTGGCGACTTATTTAAAGAAGCCAGCGAAGCCGGTGCTAAAGGTTTAGCTTTTATCCGTGTCAGGGATGATGGCGAAATTGATACTATTGGCGCGATTAAAGACAACTTAAGCGAAGAACAAAAACAAGAAATTTTGCGCCGTACAGGTGCAAAAGCTGGACATTTGCTATTGTTTGGGGCTGGTGATACTGTTACAGTTAATAAAACTTTAGATAGATTACGACAAGCGATCGCTAAAGAATTTGGCTTAATCGATCCAGAAAAAATCAACTTGCTGTGGATTACAGATTTCCCGATGTTCGAGTGGAATGCTGACGAAAAGCGCCTAGAAGCACTACACCACCCGTTTACAGCACCACATCCTGATGATTTGAGCGACTTAAAAACTGCACGCGCTCAAGCTTACGACTTAATACTCAACGGCGTAGAAGTTGGCGGCGGAAGTCTGCGGATTTATCAGCGAGAAATTCAACAGCAAGTGTTTGAAGCGATCGGTTTATCTCCTGAAGAAGCACAAAGTAAATTTGGCTTTCTCTTAGAAGCATTTGAATATGGTACACCGCCGCATGGTGGCATCGCCTACGGTTTAGATCGTTTGGTAATGTTGTTAGCTGGAGAAGAATCTATTCGGGATGTCATTGCTTTTCCAAAGACACAACAAGCACGTTGTTTGTTAACAGATGCACCTTCGAGTGTAGATGCTAAACAGTTGAAAGAATTACACGTTGCTTCGACTTATAAACCAAAGTCTTAGAGGATGTTTGAAAAATTATGATGAGTAAAATTTTATGCCAATAGTCTCACCATAATCCAAATCATGGCAAGGTAAATAAACGTTTTGGCAGTTTCAGGAAGTAGCTCGTAGTCTTCGTGTAATCGCCGACACCAAAGAAGCCAACCCAAGGTGCGCTCGATCACCTAGTGTTTTGGAAACAAAACAAACCCTTTGCGCTTTTTGGGTTGGAGTGCTACTTGTATAATCCAACGGCAAAGTTTATCAAGCTCCTTGCCGCAGACTGTCGAATACTGCAAGCGATCATCGCAGAAAATCAGGCTTAAGTCAATTAATAAGACTGCATAACTAACTGGAGTTTAGACTAACGCATGACAAAATGAACCAGCAGCACTGAGTTACAAGTTACATATCTCAAGCTAGAAAAGCTAAAAGGTCAAGCCGACTTGGGTTGTTCTTTTTTTGGTTTATTAGTAGTTTTTTTGACTGTCGGATAATTAATTTTACGCAGGCGAGCTTTTCCAGCAGGCCAACCAGGAGACTTTCCACGGGGTTGAGGTGGAACAGACGGTGTACCAATCGTCGCCAAAACTCCACCCATTGTAGCTGATACCCTTACCCAGAATGGTATACACGCCTTGCCGAAATTGTTTAAGCTGTATCAATAGTTGTCATGGTCAAACTGAAATTTCTCTATAAATTCAGCATTGACCATAATGCGGTCAGTTTAACATGGCTGACCGCTTTTTCTTCCAGTGTATGTCTGTATAATTAATTTTTCCAATCTTATTAACTTTTATACCAGTAAATGGGTATGGCCTTCCTAATGATCACTCACTTTTAGTCTAAACTCCAGTAAATTAAGGTGAAATTTAATATGACAATTATTTTTCACCTATGACTTAGTTAAAACGACAATGAAGCAAGAAACGTTTAATATTTTGTCGAGTGTGTATACCCAATTACAGCAGATAGCAGCACAATTATACACAGCCGCAGAAGTAGCACTTCAAAACAATGATTTTGACGATGCTAGTTTGCTTCAGAGTAGAGCGGATAAAATTTATGAAGAGGCTGAAAATCTAGATACCTTGATAATTGAACTGGAGGGCGAATGAAAACTGTTGAACAATTAAAAACTCGCATTCAAGAACTAGGTAGGCAAGCTGCACAGTTTAGTCAACAAGCTGTTGAAATTAGTATTACTAATCGAGAACAAAGTAAAAGTTTGATGAAACAAGCCAAAGAAGCTAGTAAACGTTGCCAATTATTAATACAAGAATTAAAAAGACAAATTACTTAAAGTTGATTTATAAAGTAAATTTTAAGTAGGGTGTGTTATGGCTTTAGCCTAAGAGGATGTTTAAAAAGTCCTCCAGCGTGTGTTTCACTACCCTGGCTACCGAGAAACTGCTACGAGAGAATCGGAGTTTTGGGATTTGATATCCACCCCTGAGTCGCACTTGAAGCTGAAGCCGACCCTTTTCAAACATCCTCTAAATGCAATTTGCTAAAATTACTATAGTTTTTGTTTCTGAAATCTGGAAGAAATCTAGCATTTTATTATGATTATGCGCCTTCCCTCAATTGCTGCGACCTTTCTGGTTGCTAGTCTTAGTATCGGTACACTTTTGAGTATTGCTACCCCAGCTTCAGCTCAAGAGATAATAACTTGTTCAAGCCAAAATAATCGAAGGAATACTTGTTCGGTAGATACAAGAGGCAGAGTCAGGCTTGTCAGGCAATTGTCTAACACCAGTTGTAGAGGAAATTGGGGCTATCGGAGAAATCGTATTTGGGTGAGAAATGGTTGCCGAGCTGAGTTTTCAGTTGGCGATCGCAGAAACGACAGATATGACAGATATGATAGAAACGATAGATATGATAGAAACGACAGATATGACAGATATGATAGATAGGAAACTGGGTATTGCATCAATATAGATAGTTAAGCAGAATCCCCAGTGAATCCCCTTGCACCAAGTACAGTTTAACTCTGGCAATTCAATCTTATTTTCTCCAGTGTAACAAGTAGAACGGCGTTAATCATTAAAGGTTTATATTAAGCGGCTCTAGACTTATTTTGAAGGCTAGAGCCTTCAAAGTAGAGAAAAAATCTGTTTTTTTACATTACTTAACATACTTTAATTTATTGCTGCCTACTTACTTAAATATTTTTGTTACTTCAGCTAATTTTTAATAAAATGAAAAGTCAGTGTTGACGCGATCGTAAAAACTTTAAACTTTAAGTTCATATCCTAAAATTACTTTGCTCTTTACCCTGTTAGGATATTAATCAGTGTAGAATATTCGCTTAATTTTTAATTATAAAAGTTAATGATTAATATTAGTAAATTAAATAAAATTGACTTTCTAGTTTTGATTGCAATTGTGATTATTGGTCTTATACATTTGCCTTTTCCATTTGACGGAGATCAAGCATTTTTTAGGCTAGGTGCTTTGGAGATGCAACAAGGAAAGGTACTCTATCGTGATTTTTGGGATGTGAAGCAACCGGGAATTTTTTGCTTTTACTTTTTAGCGGGAACTTTCTTTGGTTTTAATGAGATTGGTATCCATCTCTTTGAACTTGTTTACATGGTGTTTCTGTCTATAGTATTGTTGTTGAGTCTTAAAAGCTATTTTCGGCATCCGATAATCGCAAGTCTAGTACCTTTGTTAACGGTTGGCGTTTACTATACTGTTTCACAGCCTTGGCATCTTACTCAAGTGGAAGCACTGGTTAGTTTTCCTTTGTTCATTTGTCTTTGGCTGACTTATCAATCTTTCAAATATGAAGGAAAGCAAAGATTCTTTCTACTTTTACTGTCAGGTTTTATTGGTGGGATTGTCCTCATTTTTAAATTAATACTTCTGCTAATATTAATTTCATTTTGGCTAACTACTTTAATATATTCTGTGCTAATAAAGCAAGAGCAAATTCAAAAAGTTTTTTTAGAAATATTTATTCCAATTTTGATGGGGATTATATTTCCTATTTTATTTATTGTTAGCTATTTTGCCTGGTTCAATAGTTTACCAATTTTGTATCAAACATTCTTTTTATATCCACCTCGAATTGTTGCTAATTCCCAATTTGACCCAAGTGGGCTTTTTGCAGGAATAAAATGGTTCTTAAATCATTTTTACCCTCTACTTTTAGCCGCTACTGTTGCAGTAGACGTATCATTGCGTAAGTCTAAGAATATATTGACTTTGCTACTTGTAATTTGGTGCATTTTTGCTTGGGGTGTAATTGTTCTACAACGTGGGGCATTTTGGGAATATCATTATTTACTATTGTTTGTACCTTTAGGTATTTTAGCAACTAAAGGATTAGATGTTTTATGGGAGTCTTTAAAAAAATTGAGTTCCCCATTTACTACAATCCTGCTGATATTTTTGTTTTTCTTGCCTTTATCGAACAGTCTTATAAAAAAG
The DNA here is from genome assembly GCF_002949795.1 of Nostoc sp. 'Lobaria pulmonaria (5183) cyanobiont'. Lineage (NCBI taxonomy): Bacteria > Bacillati > Cyanobacteriota > Cyanophyceae > Nostocales > Nostocaceae > Nostoc > Nostoc sp. 'Lobaria pulmonaria (5183) cyanobiont'. The sequence goes on from NZ_CP026692.1 coordinate 1,421,077, forward strand.
AGTGTTGTTCTGGTTAATAATAACTTTGCTTTAGCTGAAGATACACGATTTAAATATCAGACTGTTTTTAGAGAAAAATATCCATCTTTTCGTTCAGAGGCTGAATTTATCTCCCAACCAGGAAATCTTCCTGGTAAGATTTATGTAGCTGGCGATCCATCTATTTACTACTTCTCCAATCGGACTCAGGCAACATCAATACGTGGTTGGGCACTTGAATATTTTCTGCCTGAACAATGGACAAAACTTCTAGAAGAGTTAGATTCATCTAAGCCTCCTTATATCTTTATTGATTATATTCAGCAGCCTACTATCAACAAAAATTTCCCAAGAATGTTAGAATTTATTGAGGGAAGATACCGTATTTTACATCAAAATGATAACGGGATTTGGTATATTCTTTTGTAGACAAACCACTACAACAATCCTGAATCATTGATGAGAAACAAGATCCCCGACAACTTTTACGAAGTCGGGGATTTGCGGGTTTAGAGGCAGGAGGCAGTATAGCGCAGCGGTAGCGAGTCCGCGTACTCTTACAGAGAAGCAAGCTACGCGCAGCGTGTCGTAGAGAGCGTCAGCAGGAGGCAGAGGTAGAAACTGTTTATATCTGATTTGGAGTTCTGCATTTTGTACTTCATTTGCTTGCAAACTGCTGTAAGTAAACGGTTTGTGTTGCTAGAACCCTTACCAATCATTTGTTTTAGTATCATCCCAGACTTCCAATTCCAAATCGCGGAGATAAGTTAATCCGCTTTGAATTTGTGCATCTGTTCCTTGTAGTTCAAGGTCAAACCAACCATCTCCAACAGCATTGGCTCCCAAAATCGCTGCCGTGATATTCACAATCAGTCCATAGTCAGACACCAGGCGAGAAATAACAGGTTCCTGGTGATAATCTTTAGGAATTCTGAGTCGAATCCGTTTTTTGGTAAGTGTATTGTCAGTAGCCATATCTGAATTATTTCAATTCCTAATCGGGATTGGTACAGAACTACTTTTAACCCTAACGGTAATTTCCTGATAGGTACTAGGTAGATCGTACCATGTCCCATGATTTGCTTGTATCCTATTCAAAAGATAACTATAATCGCTTGATTTTTCACTCTCACTTACTGGGGAATGGAGAGTTCCCAAAAGTTGGGGGGATGAGTATCCCTACTCATCCCCCTCGGTTTTAAATGCTTCTGTGGCAACGATGATGCTACCGTTTCGGCTACTGTGTCAGGTAGCCCGCGCACGTAATCTGGGGTCAACATCCTCAATGGAGTTGACGGGTGGCGGTACTTCATCCTTTTTAATCCAGCGATCGTGTTGACCAAAAGGAGTGACGAATGGAAATTGACAACTTAGAACAGCTTAAAGAACTTGAAGGTTATCCAGAGGGAGAAGCCGCACTCAAGAAATACTACAGCAACATGCTAGATCGTGATGATGACTATTACGAAATTTACCGTGACGTTTGTGCTGAGTGCTGGGAAGACGAGCTAGGGAGTATTTTAGACCCCAGGGACGGATCGTGTCCTCGATGTGATTGCGATCTTTAGCGATCGCCGTAATTAATGACTAGTGACCAATGACCAATGACTAAACTAAAAACCTCAGAACTAGAATCAGCTAGACTTCTAGCCATCCTTGAGCTAGAGGGACTAATAGAATTTATCCGCACAACAAACCCAAGCTTAAATCTCGCTCAGGTTTGGACGCTAGCAGCATTTACATTGAATCAAATGCCACAGCTATTCTGAGAGAACCCCGAACTGTTCAACAAGCCTTGGTGGGAGATTCCAGAAAATATTAAGGATGCTATCACCTTGAAAGACGCTTCACAAAAATTACACTTGCACTATAACATCGTAAGATTACGAGTAGATTTCGATGTAGCTTAAATAACACTTATCTTAATTAACTTTCCTAACTTTGGTTCTCTACCATTCGCTGTAGAGATTCGTTTTCCTGTTTGGCATACCCAGATGTATTTTGAGGCTTGGTGGTACAGCGATAATGAAACTAATCAAGCTTTCAAAGCTATACCAGAAATTAAGACTCAACTAACAAGACTTGAATCCAAAGTTAATGCTCTTTAAATAATGGAAATTGATATCAATGGGGATTTTGCTTACTCCAACCTGCTTTGCTTTTTTGGGATTTCGATGAATATATTTCATCTGCGTAGGCGTAGCCCGCCATAGGCATCGCTTGTCTACCACAAGCTGCATCTCTGCCAATGCCTACAGCGATCGTAGCAAATTCCATCAGAGCAGGTTAATAAAGGATAAAATTCGGATTAAAATTCTCAAATTATTAGTAACTGCTTCCAAAAAAAGTAACATATTATAGAAAAATGATGATTTTTCTTAACTTTTAAGAGCTATCATCTATACCGTAGATTAAATCAAAAAACTTGTATAAGCCGAATCAATTTAGTGAACTATCCCAAAGTTTACACTTCGGAGCAAGCCTGTCCCATTAATTTAGTTGGCGAAACAGGACAAGCGGTTCAAATTTCAATTCATGCTCCCAGTCAATATATCTGTGCCAACTGCGAACGGATATTACCAGATTGGAAACGGCAGCAGCCATTTTTACGAGTAGTGATTGTTTTACAGCAATCGCGTTATCAATTAGTCGAAAAGACAGCAGAAGTAGAGTTAGAGAAAGAACGCTTACGAGAAAAGTTTATGAGATTTGGTTGTGATTTAGCATTTAATTTGCGCGATCGCGGCTATTTAACTGACCTGATTGACCCTCGTACAGGCTATCCTTTACTCTCCCATCCAGGAGCAATTCCTCACGACGACACAGCAGTTGTCAAAGCTTTGCTCAACTATCCAGTGATTAAAAATCAATGCCGTGTGTTAATTCATCCCGATTGGGGTGCAGCAGTTTATCCTGGTATTTTGATATCAGAAGCTCCCCCAATTGCGATCGAATGGGTTACAAAAGGTATAGCATCCATGCATGGGTGGAAAGAAATTAATTATTAGTCATTAGTGATTAGTCATTGGTCATTGGGTATTGTAAAGACGTATATCAGCACTTGTATTTCCAAATAAATAGCTAGGACAGTCGAAGCCTCTAAGAATGCGGCTTGTTACTTCCATCTCATGAGTGAACTCTACGAAGTCAAGCCGGGAATGATAGCTTTTGGTTCCTGTTTGGGTGAAACTCAGGTCGATCGCCAGGTATTTCAAATTGATGATAATTTTATACACTACTGTCAGACTAAACTTTTAGCCCGTGCAAAGAAAATGGTACTTTAGCAGCATCTGCGGGAATTATATAACTATAATTATCGGGAAAAATCCTTTTCCCAAGTGAACGCAGCGTTCGCAAAGCGTGTCCTGTTGGGACTCAGCGAAGTGAAGCAATCACAGGGGTTTCAAGCTTTTTATATCTCGTTAGATAGTTAGATTTATTTGTGCTTACCTAACTTAGAAACCAAATTGATTCTGAGCAAAGTTAAATACTTGTTTCATCGTTATGCTCAACCACAATTCCCATAAATACAAAATTTCCCATACCTGATGTATGAAAATATTAATTCAACACCGTCATTACGACAATGAAATTAGTGGAGTTTTAACTTATATTTATTCTATTATTCCAGAGATGGAAGCTAGATTAATTGAAGTTAAAACTATTTCTACCAGACAAGATAATATCGCCAAATGGTTTAGTTATATTGTTTGGGCAGATATAATACACATGAATTCAAATGACTTATTTTTTACTTTATTATGTAAAATATTGCGAAAAAAGATAATTATTAAATACCATTATTCCCTTTATCAATCTACTCATACTAATTATGAGCAGATGAAGTGGACGCAACGTTTAAAAGCTGAATTTAAACACACATTGCCGAAAGCTAATTATCCATTAAAGTGGAAATTATACACTTTTATCAAATGGGCACGCCTAACCACCCGGCTTTCTACTGCCTTCTTAGCCGATTATCATACAGCTTGTAGTAACTTTTTAGGAGAATCTTCTGCTTTTCCTTGGCCAGTTGATACTTTATATAATCCGATTGAAATCAAGTCGGAAAACCAGCTTAAAACTTTAGAAAATTTGTCTCAGCCATATAATTTTATTTTTGTCGGTAGATTAGCTACAGACAAAGGCGTAGATATTTTATTAAAAGCAGCGCGAATTTTACAAGATGAAAATAAATAATTTAAAATTACTATTATTGGCGATGGCGAACAATCTCAGCAATTAAAACAGCTAACGTTTGATTTAGGAATTGCCAACAAAGTTAATTTTTTAGGTAAAGTTCCTCAAAAAGAAGTACTTCTAAAAGTTCAAGATGCTTTGGCTTTAATTGCTCCATCTCGTTGGCAAGAACCGGCAGGTTACGTAGTGTTAGAAGCCTCTAGCGTTCAAACCTGCTCGATTGTCTCAAAAATGGGAGGATTGTCAGAAGTGGCAGGACCGCACAGCCTATTTTTTGAAAATGAAGATGCAGAAGAATTAGCCAAATGTATGCGATACTGCTTAGATAATCCAGATGAAGCAATTAACCGGGGTTTTCAGTCCAGCCAATACGTTGCAGAAAAGTTTTCAGCTGCGCGTGCTGTTGCTCGACTGCTGGAAATTTGTAGTCAACTTACTCCTAAAGCATTGGTAACAAAATCTGATACATAATTCTTGCTATAGGGCAGCAACCCTGTAACGGACTTATTGGAAGCTCTACCAGCTAGAACCCCGACTTTTTGGTTTAATCTAATATAGGACTTACGCACACTCTACGATTCTTCTCTACGAGACGCTACGCGTTGGTGGAAGCATATTGCAGATCAGGCGGTTCGATAAATTAAGCTTTTTGGGGATTGTTGCGTAAGTCCCATAATACATTAGCACTTCCTTATGGCCCAGAAAACACAGCTTGTTCTACATCATCCCGACTAAGAGAATACTTGAATGAGCGTTGGACATCTTGTCCATTTTCCCCAGATTGAACATATCGCACTACAATTTGTTCAACATCGAGCCATAATTCAGCTTGCCAACTAGGTCGCTGTACGCGCCAGCAATGCCTTTGTGTTTCGTCTTGTTGACAGCCTTGGTCTTTTAGCCACTGCTCAATTTGTGGCAGGGGATGATTATATAGCGGAGTATCAGAAGGAAGAAGAGCCATAGTAATTTTAGATTTTGGATTTTGGTACTTCGTTGTGAGTGCGGCCCAACTGAGCGCTTGCCTAACGTCTCAGTCGAATGATTTTGGATCGGGGAATTGTTTAATTTTTAATTATCAGATAGGTAATTAGTTGCGACATATAGGTAATCTGCTGTTGTACAAATGCAGATGATTGCAGCTTATGGGAATGGATCGCAGCCTCGCCACGAGTTAAGCCAATAGCAACTGCTAATAACAGACAACCTACAAATGTTAACACCAGCATAAATAAAGCAAATATTTCGCCAGATGATAAGGGGCGATCGCTCGCATCAAGGTAAGCTGATTTTGACCAGTCATGAGAACGCGAGACGGGATGATTCAAATCAGGGGGTGGTTGAATCACTCCAAAGCGGGAATAGCCAATTTTTAAATCGTAGCCGAAGCGCCGTTCTGGATGGCTAAGGGTGGCGTAGGCTTCGTTGATTTGCTGAAATTTGGGAGTGGCGATCGCAGTCGGCAAGTCTGTAGTATCAGGATGATAAAGTTTGCTCAGTTGCCGATAAGCGCGACGAATGTCAATTCCCGATGCCCAGGGATGCAGTCCTAGCAGAGAGTAATAAGTTGGTTCGCTGCTTTGTGGCATTGCCCCATTTTGATTCACGGCTGTTTGAGTCACCTTGCAATCAAGTTTTTTCTAGTATTGTAAACCTCTGCCCATTCCACAGAGGCAAAAATGGCTGATGAGATTCTGGCATCATGCCCAAACCTTTTATAGGTGAGGACTTGAATGGTTGTATTTATATACTGTACAATAGTATTTAGAGGGGCGAACGTCGGCTTCATGCCGTGTGTCCAAGTAGTAATTCTACTTAGACCTAGCCCCTTTTAGCTTTTCAAGAGTTAATGGGTTGCGATCGCCATACCACTCTCCATAAAGTTTGTTGCGATTATCGTTTAAGTCCATAATCAGTCTATATTTCTTGGCAAGGGGCAGAAAAAACTGGTCATCGTCGCCTTCATAGCATCGCTGTACAGCCCACAGGTAATAGTCGATGACTTGTAAACCAGTAACCTCAGATGGATAAGTAGGCTCAATGATAATCGAACTATTTGAGCTAATTTTCCATTGAGACTCAAAGTTTTTCTGAGCTTGGTTGATGGCTTGTTCTAGTGCTTCTTCGCGTACTGCCTTACCGCGTCTAGCAATAGCAATATTGATAACATCTGCTTTATGTAACAGATTTTTGAACACCCGTGTTATGAGATCGTCATAAATTGTGTTCTGCTGAAGCTTTGTACCTAAGCTCTTAAAGTTTGCTTTTGCTGATTCTGCCATATCAGCTTTACTCCGAATTGCAATGAGAACTTTAATATCGAAAGACTGCATCAGTTCAAAAACCTTTTCACGAATTTCGGGATGGTCGTCCTTAGCGTGAAAGGTAATCGCAGTCTTTTTCGCTTCAGGTTGCATGGAGGGAATATTTTTGAAGCGAAGATGCGTCATCAAGCTTGCGCGGAGTGCATTCTAGTTCCCAGGAAACTTGTTCTGGATCAGAAATTTGAGCAACACCAAACATAAAAAATTTAGATGCTCCAGGTTGACCTACGATGATGCGCCCCTTTTTATCGAAGAATGTAAGATCACCTGCTTCGTCAACAAAGTAGTGACGAAATTTAATTTCTGGTGACATGCACTGGAGATAAGGTAGATTTGACCTATTTTAGGTCAACTTGAGATAATAGCCTCTAATTGTGCGATCGCTTGATCTTCAACAGCATTGACTTCATCTCTAAGCTCATAAACTCTAACTATTAATCGCCCAATTCTTTCCTGTTCTGGAAAAGGTGCATCAGGGATAAGTACTGATCCTGCATCCTCCGGTGTTAGTTCATCAATTACACCACCATATATTCTTGCTTTCAAGTTCGTTGGTCGTTTCTGAAGTTATGGGTAGCTGTTTTGCGGTCAAAGTGCAATTTCCTCATTTTATATGCTGAGTTCAAGGTTACTTGCCGCCATTGATCTTGAGTGATATCTTGCTTAAATCACAACTATAGATTACTTAGGTACTCAATTACTGATGTCAGTCATGGATTAATACACTACTTCATCCCTAACGTATTAAATCAGCACGGGGTTTAAAGGTTTCAATTTGCCGTAACTTTTCGTAAAGTTCTTGTTCTTCTTGACTAATATTTTTCGGTGTAACTATTTGAATTTCTACTAGTTGATCGCCACGTTTGCCGTCATCACTGGGATAGCCTTTATTGCCTAGTCGAAATTTTTGACCAGACCTAACTCCAGGAGGGGTAGTCATTTTTACAGGCCCATCAAGAGTCGGTGCTTCTACCTGTCCTCCTAAAACTGCCTCGCTAGGAGTAACAGGTACTTGGCAAACGATATTTAAACCTTCTAGCTTAAATAATCGATGAGGTTCAACGGTAATTTTTAAGTATAGATCGCCACCACCAACGCCTTGGTTCCGCAAACGGATGGTTTGACCTGTTACCATCCCTGGAGGCATATTAACTTCTAGCGATCGCCCATCTTCCAAACGAATGCGTTCATTACCACCTTGATAAGCTTTTTCTAGTGGAAGGGTTAATCTGGCTTCTATATCTCGACGGGTTGTGCGAGGTGGAGTGTTAACGGTGTAGGCAACTTTTGTTCTGGGAGTACGAAACGGATCGCTATTATTGCCATTACTGGAGTTATTTGCCGCACTCTTATTTTTGACACCGATAACTTGATTAATAAAGCTTTCAAAGTCGGAGAATTGGCTGGGATCTACGTCCTGATTACCGTTGCGATCGGCTTGGCTACTCTGCCAAGTTTTAGCCTTTGGTGTCTGTTTGTTACCCGCAAAGCCTTTTTGCTTCCAGTAGCGGCTAAACTGGTCGTACTGCGATCGCTTGGCTGGATCGGAAAGAACTTCATAAGCCTCGCCGATATCCTTAAATTTTTCCTCAGATTCTTTGTTACCCGGATTCAGATCGGGGTGATATTGCCTTGCTAACCGCCGATAAACCTTTTTAATTTCCTCACCAGAGGCATCTTTAGATACTCCTAAAATCTCGTAGTAATCGCGAAAGTTCGGCAAATTTTGCATAGTCAGTTATTTAAATTTTAGATTTTAGATTTTAGATTTTGGATTAATTATGAGTTAAGAGAGAGGAATTAGGAGTTAGGAGTTATGAGTTGAAAGATTTAATTTTTAACTCCTCACTTCTCACTCCTAACTTTTATTAAAAGTACTACAACCAATCATTGTCTTCTTCATCATCCCAGTTATCTTGGTAGCTGGGGCGAGATTTGCGTGGAGGACGACTTTCATAAGAGGAAGAACGATTATCGCGGCTATAATCTCTGCCATAGTCTCTGCCGTAATCTTTGCCATAGTCTTTACTGTATGAGTCACGTTCTCGATATGTATCTCTGGGAGATTCGCGTTCTCGTTCTTTATCACCGCCAGTAAAGATGTCGCGGATAGTACCAAACAAGTCATCGTCTTCATCTTCAGCATAAGTCTGGCGGACTTCCCGATTTAGCTCATAGAGAGCATCTTGCAAGTCCGCGTAGGCTTGATCGATACCGCGATCGCTATTTTCCTGAAGACTTTCCTTTAGTTGTCGGCAAATATTATCAATTCTTTGGCGGCGGCTGCGGGCAAATTGCATACCGAATTCCAGCGCGACTTCCCTCAGTTGTCGTTCTGCTTGGAAAATCAACGCCTCAGAACGAGTCCGCTTTTCTATCCTCTCTTTACGTTCGCGATCGACATCGGCATATTTTTGAGCGTCCTGAATCATCCGATTCACTTCCGACTCGTTCAAAGTGGAAGCGCCTTGAATGGTGATACTTTGCTCTCGCCCAGTGGTTCTATCTAGGGCTGTTACCTGTAAAATACCATTAGCATCAATATCAAATGACACCTGAACTTGAGGAATTCCTCGTGGCGCTGGTGGGATACCATACAGCTTGAACCGTCCTAAAGACTTGTTGTTTGCTGCCATTTCCCGTTCGCCCTGGACTACGTGAATTTCCACAGTATTTTGGTTATTTTCAGACGTGGAAAAAATATCAGAACGGCGGACTGGAATCGTCGTGTTGCGAGGAATAAGTTTTTTCATCACGCCGCCGATGGTTTCCAATCCCATAGAAAGGGGTGTGACATCCAAAAGCAGTACATCTTTGAGTTCGCCTGCGAGAATGCCTGCTTGAATTGCTGCACCCACTCCCACGACTTCATCGGGATTGACGTTTTCGTTGGGTTCTGTACCAATCAAGTCCCGCACTAGCTGCTTCACCATTGGCATTCGTGTAGAACCGCCAACTAACACAACTTCTTCAATGTCTCTAGGTGAAAGTCCGGCATCTTTGAGCGCTCGTTTCACTGGTGTCCGCAATCTTCCCACCAAATCACCACACAAGCCTTCAAACTGGGAACGAGTTAAACGAGTTTCGAGATGTTTGGGGCCATCTTCAGTGGCGGTGATGAAGGGTAAGTTAATATCGGTGACGCTGACAGCAGAAAGCTCAATTTTGGCTTTTTCCGCAGCTTCCATCAGACGTTGCAAAGCTTGGCGATCGCGTCTTAAGTCTACCTCTTCTGTTTCCAGAAATTGCTCTGCTAACCAATCTACTATTATTTTGTCAAAGTCGTTCCCACCAAGTTGCGTATCGCCACTGGTAGCCTTGACTTCAAATATCCCATCGCCTACTTCTAAAATCGACACGTCAAAAGTGCCACCACCCAAGTCAAATACTAAGATAGTTTCCGTGTCACCCCGATCTAATCCATAAGCCAAAGATGCCGCCGTCGGTTCATTAAGAATTCGTAGCACCTCTAAGCCAGCAATTCTACCAGCATCGCGGGTTGCCTGCCGCTGAGAATCGTTAAAATAGGCGGGTACTGTAATCACTGCCCCTGTGACTGGTTCACCCAAATAGCGGCTAGCATCGTCTGCCAATTTCTTCAGCACCATTGCCGAAATTTCTTCTGGGGCGAAATCTTTATTGAGACGGGGACAGGCAATTTTAATATTACCTACTTCGTCTTTGCGGATGGTGTAGGGTACACGCTTGGAATCTGCATTAAGTTCGCCATACTTCCGCCCAATGAAGCGTTTAACTGCAAAAAAGGTATTTTGGGGATTGAGGACGGTTTGTCGCCGTGCCATTTGCCCAACCACCCTTTCACCTTCTTTGCTGAAGCCAACTACGGAGGGGGTTGTTCGCATTCCTTCTGCATTGGCAATCACCACCGGCTTGCCACCCTCCATAACGGCGACTACTGAGTTGGTTGTACCCAAGTCGATGCCGACTACCTTGCCCATGCGTTACTCTTCTCCTAAAGTGTCTTATATATTTATTATGATTGGGCAGAACTACCTCTAGCTTTGTGCTACAAGATAAAAACACCTCAATGTATAATACTCATTATTAAGGCAGTAAGCTAAGAAGTGCAGCTAGAGGAGATAGTTGCAAGACTAGGATAGCATTGAGATGGTTGGTGTGCCCAAGCAGCCTCAATTCTTGTTATCCGCCTAATTCTGTTTACGGTATCTGCAAAAAATTGGTAAATTCACCTTAGTAATGCTTGCTCTGCTTTTTTGAGTACCTGAAAATTCTCATATTATTGCTACTACTTTAAAGATTTGAATTTAACAGAGCGATTACAGACTTCCCTGAGTGAGATAGCGCGAGAACGCGATCCTTACATGGCAACGGCTGGGCATTTTTTTGTCCAAGAATACATCCGTCAGCAATTTTCCCAATGCGGGAGTGTGGAAATCCACACCTTTAAAGTCAGAGGCAAAGTTTGTAATAACTTGATATTAAATTTACCTTCCCAAGCGAGAGGGCAAAAAAAGGATTTACTACCAATTTTAATTGGCGCTCATTATGATGGCGTTCCGGGAACACCTGCGGCTGATGATAATGCTACAGGTGTGGCGGTGTTGCTGGAATTGGCGAGAAAGTTTGCTGCTGAACCTGTCAAATATCCCTTAAGGCTGATTGCTTTCGATATGGAAGAATACGGCTTATTGGGTAGTGCTGACTATGCAGCCCTGTTGCATCAACAAAAGCAACAGTTACGCTTGATGATCTCCTTAGAAATGCTGGGCTATAAGGATTCTACACCTGGTTCTCAAAGTTACCCCCCTCCTCTAGAACGCTTTTACCCAGATACAGGTGATTTTATTGCTTTAATTGGTAATTTGCGGACATTGCCTGACTTAATTGGGATGAGCCGTAATATTCGCAAAGTTGGCGTACCTAGTCAATGGCTACCCGTGCCGAATCGAGGTTTAATAGTTCCTCAAACCAGACTTAGCGATCATGCACCTTTCTGGGATTTGGGTTATCCAGCAATGATGGTGACAGATACGGCATTCTTGCGAAATCCACATTATCACAAAGCTAGTGATGCGATCGCTACTTTGGATTTAGATTTTCTGACTCGCGTATGTGAAGGTTTAGAGATGGCAATTCGGCGATTGTGAAAAGATATTTTCTATTGTATCTGATGCGTGAGTCTTGCATTTTTCACCTCACTTACTTGTTGCAAACTGCTGCATATTATTTTTTATTAATCAATCTCCTCAACTTTTTTCAATTGGTTATACTATCTTGCTTATGCGATCGCGTATTGGGAATCAAAGTAATTAAATCGTCAATATTACGCTTCATTGTCTCGCAAATTGCATCTAATGGTAAATCATTAGCGTCATAACCAAAGGGGTTTTCTATCTCTAAGCCAATGGCTTCAATGCCAAAGACAGTGAACCCAACCAAAGCAGAAATTAAACCTGTCCACCAACCAAGTTGTTCTACTATTTGAAATGGTAGCAGAAAGCAATATAGTATTAGCAATTGCTTCAAATGAATAGCATAAGCAAGCGGCATAGGCGTTTTTAAAATACGTTCGCAAGCACCTAAATTATCCACAAGATTATTCAATAATTCTTGCATAGATGTTAGTTGGTAGCTATTAAGGCAATTACGATTATACTGTTCCTGTAAATAATCTCCTATCCAAAAGGCAACCTCTATGGGGGGATTATTCATAATCTTCAGTTTTATATACTTAGTAGATGGCATTAAATCTTCTAACTCGCTATTGACAGTTTCTCCTCGTAAATGTAATTTAGTTGTTACAGCAAAAGCTGCTAATAAGTTTAATGCTGTAATTTTCTTGTCTTTATCTTCTGGTGAAATTTCATCAACTGATACCCAAATTTGCCGCGCTAGATTTCGGACGTTATTTACTATAGATCCCCAGCATTTTCTCCCTTCCCAAAATCGCTCATAAGCAGTATTTGTACGAAAGACAAGTAACAAACCTAAAACAATACTAGGAATAACACTTCCTAAAATAGGTTGGGATACAGGTTTGTCAAAATGGTAAAGCAGAGAAATTAAAAATCCGAAAGCTCCACACCATAAAATATGTTTGAAAATTGCTTTCGTCACTGAACCTTTAAATTGTAGTGCTCTGCGTAACAATTTGATTTTTTCGGTTATCATGTATTCACCATAATAAAATATTTATTGAACCGATATATTCAGCATTTTTTAACTTAAAAATAATCATTATAAAAGTAGCATAATTAGTAAATAGATACTTAAAAATCTCTTATTGCTAAGAACATAATATACTGGCGACTATGTATTTTATTCTAATTTCTGTTATACATTTTAAAGTCCGGTTAAATACTTATTATTAGGACTGACGCAAACATTATATAAAAGTCAAAAGTAATACTAAGGCTGGGTACAACTAAGCGAAAATTGTAAAGAAATGTAAATATTTTCCAGTGGCAGCATAAATTCCGCATTTTATCCCGATAAATCTATAGAAGAAAAGGTATATTCCTATCGATAATGTTCATACAACATTAGTCGGTATCATGTACCCGAGTAAATCAAGAAGTTCTAGCCTGTAAAAATCCTGCCCTGTAAATTAAATGTTAGACATAACTTATTTGGTTATGTCTTTTTTCTTGTCGTTAGTCTCGAAACGTTGAATTTCAATCAAATAACCATCAGGATCGCGGAAAAAGCAATGATAAATGTTGTACTTTTCATTTAGTGTCGGTGGCTTTTTAAATTCGACGCCACGTTCTTTGAGATATTTAAACCATTCATCCACCTGCTGTGTTACTAGGGTAAAAATAATACTTGATTGCTTGTCGGTTGGAGGAGCCGATGTTTCGCTTGCTTGGCACAATCCTAAGTATCCAGAACCACTAACAGTATAAATTCGACAGGTTACTTGGTCAAGCCACAACTCAAAACCTAGCTTTTGTTCGTAGAATTCTGTAGCTGCATTGAGATTATGGGTGTAAACGAAGGTAATTTGCTGGTCTATTTGCGGATGAGTAGACATAAAACACATTTGAGTATATACCCTAACGACATTGGGCGATCGCATAGGTAAAAATTAATTGATGTTAGAAACCTGTTACTGCTCCAGAATGCCTTAAGTGCATCTGGAGTTTCTTTTTGGAATAAAGCCATAAAAGTTTTCCCAATCATTCTAATATGGCAAAACATGGCTGAATAAGGATGCATACTGAATTATCTATATTTAACACGGGCATCACTTATTGATGTACCCCTCCTATCAAACAACTCTCGCAAAACAGCCTTAGTTTGTCTGGGGCTGTTTTGCGTTACTTCCAATACAGAAGGAGTGTAACGAGAATCCTCAAACACTTTTATCTACATTTGAGTGTATACCCTGATGACGTAGGATTTTCTCAGGGTGAAAATTTGGTATAGGTAAATGCGTATCTTTCCTGACTCCAGATTTGCCACAAACATTTCTGGAGTTTTTATCAATACTGGAGTTTGAAATTAGCAATCTAGTCTAGACTCTAGTGAATATTTTATTTTGATTATCAATACGTATGTTATAGCTGTGCAGTAAAATAAATATAAATTAGGAATTCTTATAAAAATTACTGAGAAAGTATGGAGGAAGTTGCTGCTGCTATTGCTGCCGTAGTTGAGTATTATTAGTGATTTATATAATTCATTTGTTAACGTGCATATTAAAACTATAGGGTGCGTCAACATAATGTAACGCACCTTGAATTACCTTACTATTTTTTGTTTTTTTTCCCGAAGTGATAGACTCCTAAAGCAACCCCTATTCCTAATACAGCAGGAGCAGCAACGCCAACAGCAATAGCAGCACCTCCTCCTACCATAGCAGCAGCAGGGCCTCCGGCCAATCCTCCAGCTATTGCTCCGATTTTTCCTGCATCTCTACCATTTTTTCTAGCTTCACGTTCATGTTCAGATAAGTTTTCATCATCTTCTAAAACTTTACTAACTACCAAATCAGTCGCTACACCACTTACTAAACCTCCTACACCTGCTATACCCCCTGCAACACGACCAGCAACCGTAGGAGCTTGTTTAATTCCTACATTTATTAAAACTTTTGATATCGGGTTTATAGAGTTCTTTGCAGTTTCCACTGCTGCCTTAATTGCAACCTTTGTACCAAAACTAATAGCACCCCCAGCCACTACACCTCCTCCAACGGCTGCAACCTTATTCACTTGGTCACTTTTATGCTTCCCTGTTTTGCAATAAAAGGCAAAATGCTCACAGTTGTTAGAAGCAGGACAATATTTGTCCTCACGTAATCTGGTTTTTGCCCTTTGGACTATAATTTCATCTGCATCACACTTTCCATATTCCTTTATATGAATTGTCTTCCCTTCGGCAAATGCATTCTTAGAAACTAAACAAATTCTTTGCCCATCATAATGAATGACAGTTCCATCACCACAATCAATTCCATGATGAGTAAAAGGATTGCCATTAGTCCAAAGACTGACGTAGATATGATCCCCGTTAGCCATGATTTACCTCTTCTATTGGATTACATTCTTTGTAATCCTTTAGATACAGATTATGAGGGTAAGAATTTATTTGTCAGTAGTAAAAGCCGTAAAAATTTCCGATAAAGTTATATCAAAATATTCAAGTATATAGTTCTAAGTACTAGAATTTTACCTAAGTAAGTTTTGGCTTATATCAAGACAAAAACATGAAACTTTATAGAAGAAATTGCAAAATATGAAGTTAATAAAAAGCGCCAATGCATCTATCCTTATTGATTCAACTCAGAGGCAAAATAGTTAAGTGATCGCACCTATCCTTATTGATTCGACTCAGAGGGAAAATAGTTAAGCGATCGCACTTCCGATTTGGACTAAATCAAAGTGCAACCGCACTAAATATAAATGTTTATTTCGTTGTATATGTCACAAAAATATCCTTTTTCATTTCAACTTCTGCCGGTGCATCTGGATTATAAACTGGTGATAATAAAAAGCTAGCAAATGACGGTAAAGGAACTCCAGTTTTAGAACTACATGAGGGATAAAATAATGTGTAAAATGGCTCGGCTACAGAAGGAGTACTAAGTTTAACTTCCATCGCAGTTGCTAAAGCCTGAGCGCGGCTTTGAGCATCTTTCATCGCTGATTGATAAACTGAACTTTGCAAAGCCTGACAGTCATTTACTGCATATTCAACACCCACACTTTTGACAGAAAGGTTTTCAATTTGGCTCGTGGACTTGTTCGCTGTACCAACAATTTCCTGGACGCGATCGCGCGTTGGTTTTTCTAGTCTCACTAATATCTTGGCGTTATTTTCACTGGAATTAGGGTTAATTTGCACTTGAATTTTATCAGCACTAATTCCTTTGGCAACCAGGCTATTAACTACAGGCTGAAGAGTTGCTTTAGTTAGGGATTTTTTGCTTGGTAAAGGTTCTGCTGCTGTTTTGTAATTAAAAAGTAGAGTCGGTGAGGATATGCGGCGGGTTTGGGGTAGAGATGATGGTTGCGTTTGTAACTCATCATTGCTACCTCCGCTACTGAATACCAATTCAATATCCGCTGTATCTGCTGGCACTCTCACTACGCCTTGACCGATTACCATTAATGAATGGCGATCGCTTGCTGGTGGGTAAAATAATTGGGCGTTAGTGACTTTAGGTGTTAATGTCCCTATCCCAACAGTCACAGTAATACTTAGCAGCATTAAAGCAGTTATTTTTCTCATATCCTGGGAATGTCCTTTGAACTTAGTAATTGTCAAAGTTTACACCTCAAGAGGAATATACTGAATCCTTTATCCAAATAATTGACTAAAAAAGGTACTGGGGATTAGAAATTGGAGATTGGGGACTGGGGAAGAATTATTCTAATCCTCATCCCTAATTCTACGTATAGTGCCAACCATCAAAGAAGAGTTGCACTTTGACAAAAGATATCGAACCAATCCCATGTCTTTTACACTTACTTTAGTCGTGGGATTGGCTCAATATTCAAAATTTAACTGTGGACATAATTATATTTCAGCAGAGAGCCAAATCTTATTAGAACTATTAACCAAACCAGTGGGAAGGTTCACAAGTTGGTTCAACTGTTTCACAAACACGATGGCTAATCCAATCTGACTTTTCTTGAACGATTAGACAAATGCCTTGGTGAATCAAATTCTGTAAATGTAGCTGCTGCTCTAAGGGTTTACGAGGCAATTTGTAATAAGCCAAGCTTCTTTGTTCAGCCTCCGGTGGAATCTGTTCGTCAGACATGACGCTGTAAAAGGAGGGAATGCGGTTGAGGACGAAAGTAATTAGCTCTTGGCGTAAATCAGGAATCGCAAAGGCTTGTTGATATGGATCGGATGGATATGTATTCAAAATACTTTCAATTTCTTCCACTATTGACTGTTGTGTTAAATTGACTACCGTTTTCATGGTTTTAAACCCTTTTTTAATCAAGTCAATGCTTGGTTGAGAAAATAACTTTTTTAGATGGCCATGTCCTGATGACAACCAGTCAAATTACTTTTAACTGATAGATGCAATCAACCCTGAAACTAGCCTCTTATCTTGGTACAATATCAGACATTTGGCTTTGCTTATTTTAGTTAAACTTTATACTGTTTTACAGTATCACTTATTAAAATAGCGTCCAACAATCTGGTAAACTACCGACATTTTATATTTATAATCTTAATGATTTCAAATTTCTGCCAAAAAGGCAGAAATCTACATAAAACGCAGTATCAAAGCTAGGGGATCAAGGTTAACAGTAATAAACTAACTTGAATTAGGAACAAGTTTTGAATGAAGTTAAGCTTTTTGAGTAATTGACATCACTTTTTAGGCTTGAGGCAAAATTTGCTATTTCATCTAAAAAACTTATTTGTTGCACTTTGATTTAGTCAGTCAGAAAAGTGACGACTCACTATAGTGCAGAATCAGTCTAGCGACAGATGAAATGAACGAGCAAAAACGTTTAAAAAGTTCACATTATCGAAAGAAAGATGACACAACTGATTGTTAATTTCATCAGCCGCAGCTAATCCAGAAAGCATCGCACCTTCTACAAGATTGCCGCCACACCAATCACCACAGCAAACTAAAGGTAAGGCAGTTCCAGCAGACAAAAAAGCTTCGTGCCAAGGACGGCTAGGAAAGGCATAACGCCAACGATGTACTTGCATCCATTCGGGAGTATTCAGCCAAGGAAGGGACAAAGATTCAGCTGCTCGTTGCAACATATATTGTCCGACAGGTTGTAAATCCTGTGATTCGAGATGACGTTGGGCAAAATCAGCGCTACTTTGCACCACAAAATGTGGTTGTTGAGGGTTAGGACGCTTGCTACTGTCTAAACCAATCCATGCTAAATCAGCATCATCCACAAAAGTTAGGGCTTTCCACTGAGGAAGGGGTTGAGATGTAGAAGGATATCCAGCGATCGCACTAATCGAAGGATAAAATTCTACAGAACGCAAGTTATCAAGAAAAACTGCATCCAATACACTCTCACCCAAAGGTTCCAATAACATCACAGCTTGAGGTGCAGGAATAGCGACAACTATAGCTTTTGCAGTTAATTCTTCCTTACTAGATTCCAGAGTCAGACGCCAGCTATTTTCGGTAGTTGGAGTAATAGAGATGACACGCTGATTCAGTAATATTTCTAAACCTGGGGTGAGGGATTTAGCGATCGCACTCATTCCCCCAGGCGCAACATAACGCGGACTGCGGTTATTGGGTTCAGATAAAGGAACACCTGTTGTGAGTTCGTAAACCTCATCTGTCCAAACTTCGAGTATATGGCGCGATCGCAATATCTCCACAAAACGTTCCAATAATTCACCCTTTGGCTTCAGGTAACAAGCCCCATGATCTGCCAAAGTTCCATGCAAGCGGCGTGTAGCTAGTCTCCCTCCCAAACCACGCGACTTTTCCACCACTACCACCGAATATCCAGCTTGACTTAACTGCTGGGCGCAGACTAAACCGGCAATTCCGGCACCAATCACTGCAATATCAGTCATGAGTCAATAGTCCCTAGTTAATTATTGGTCATTAGTTATTGGTTATTATCAAAGGACAAAATTACTACTAATGACTGCTGAAAGCTAATAGTAGAATAAGGTACAGAAAGCTGCACGGAAGGGAGGAAGGGAAATTGGATGAAATGAGGGCGGCGCTAGAGTTAGCGACCGAAGAAGAGTTGCAAGACTTAACGGCAATTCTATTTAGTCGTAAGTTCAATCCCTTAGACTATGTACACACACCCGAACCCATCGAAGTACAAAGCCAAGACCGCAAAGCTTGGTTAGATGCACTAGAGGGCCGCTTTCGTTTTTTGGCGGCAGATGGGATGACAGTATTACGGGGACGCACAAGCCAGGTAACTTACCGACAAGCGTTAGTTCAAGTATGTAAGTATCTAAAAATTCCCTATTCTCATCAGCTGGCAACCATTGATTTAGAAGCAGAAGTATTTTTGCATCTGTTAGGACAGGTGTGGAAAAAATTGCCGGAACAGGAAAAGCAAAAATTGACTATACAGGTGCAGCGTCAGCTGCTGAAATCAGAACTAAAACAACCCCTACCACTTTTATTGCAACGCGATCCCTTAGGATTACTTTTTAAAGGCGGTAGTGCGCTGGCAGTTACTTCTCTTCTCCAGCCACTTGTACTTAAGCAAATTGCCCGTCAATTTGCCATCCACTTTGCTACTTATGAAGTAGCCAAACAAGCGGCAATTACAGGCTCAGAAGCAGCTGCAACCCAATTTCAAAGTTATGTAACGATGCAAATGGCGCAACGGAGTATGACAGTCAGTGCAGCTCGTTATGGGGTAGCCCGCACGATGTTTGCCGCGATCGGCCCAATGATGTGGACTTGGTTTTTTGCGGATTTAGGCTGGAGAGCGATCGCTACTAACTATGGTCGAATCATTCCCACAATCTTCGCCTTAGCTCAAATTCGCCTCACTCGTGAGGAATGTTGGGAGCCAGCTTGAACAAGGTTTTTGACTATTTCAAGTCTCGTTGGCAATCTTCTTGGAACTACTCTCTATGGGCATTGTTAATCTTCCCATTGAGTCCTTTAGTAGGGGCTGTGACTGTAGGTTTTGTCTCATTAATAACTTGGCTGAAACAATCCCGCAAAATTAATCGCCGCCCCCTCAACTGGGGATTTGCCCTATTGAGTGTATTACTGATCGTAAGTGCTGGGTTTGCCCAAGACAAAACAGCAGCTTTCCTCGGCTTATTTAATTTATTACCATTCTTTTTACTTTTCGCTGCCCATAGCGCTCTGATTCAAACATTTACCCAATTGCGGCAAATGGCTTGGGTTTTGGTAGTCGGTTCCATGCCAGTAGCAATTATGGGCTTGGGACAGTTATTTTTAGGCTGGAGTTTCAAGTTCCAGTTTGTGTGGGTTGTGTTTAGTTGGACAATCAGACCAGGCGGAAACCCACCAGGTCGTATCGCTTCACTTTTCTTGCACGCTAACACCTTCGCAGCTTATCTAGTAATAGTTTTCATCCTTGGTCTAGGGTTATGGCTAGAACAATGGCGATTAGGGATGAGGTATTGGGGATTGGGCATAGGAGGCAGAGGGGCAGACAGGCAGAGGGACAGAGGGGAAAGACTTACTGCGCCCCACTCCCCAGTTCCCTTTCTCTTCCTAACAGTGGCGGTGATTGTGAATTTTATTACCTTGATTTTCACCAACTCACGCAATGGATGGGCGATCGCTATTTTTGCCTGTTTAGCTTATGCACTCTACCAAGGTTGGCGCATTCTTGTAGGTAGCGTTGCTGCGATCGTCTCTAGTGTGCTTTTGGCAGCTTTTGCTCCCTCATCAGTCGCTCACATTTTTCGCTTGGTAGTTCCTGCATTCTTTTGGGCAAGGTTAAATGACGATATGTATCCAGATAGACCAGTCGCTTTAATGCGAACAACTCAATGGGAGTTTGCCTGGTCTTTAGCTCAACAACATCCTTGGACTGGCTGGGGATTACGTAGTTTTAGTGCGCTTTACAGAGCAAAGATGCAGATTCCCTTGGGTCATCCCCATAACTTGTTTTTGATGTTATCTGCTGAAACTGGTTTTCCCAGTGCTTTTTTATTTTGTGGCTTACTCGCTTGGATTTTGATTACAGGTGTCCAATTACTGCAAAAGTCAAAATATCTAAATACAGGAGACAGATTGATATTTTTCAGTTATCTTCTAGCTTTTGTTGGGTGGATTTTATTAAATACAGTAGATGTAACCCTCTTCGATTTTCGTTTGAATGCGCTTTCATGGCTAATTTTGGCTGCCATTTCTGGAGTAGTACATCGTAATTACGAAAAAAACAGGCTTGCATCTCATCAAAATTAGCTATTAGTTTTTTCAGTGTATGCACTGGGGACATTGAGAGTTTTAAGTTAATAAGATTGCTATATTCACGTCTGTGAGTGTGACTAATACCTAATTAGTCACTGTTGCTGATTGTTGGGAAGGTGTAGGGACATCCCTTTTGGGGTTTTCCTGCATGACGGGCATCTCTTGTAGATGCCCTTTTGTATATTTATTATTTTTATTCAGTTAAACACTATCTTAAAAAGATTCAATTTGACGCAATCTCTGAAAAAATTTTATCTTTGATAAAGGAACATAAAACATGATTGCTGAAATTAAACTAGGTCTTTGTAACCCACAAGAACCTATTTATTTATATGTAAAAAAAGGAGAATTAAGCGGGGAATCCTACCTATGGTACAATTATGATATTAATAATAAAATGACTATTCCTGTGCAGCAAAAAGAGCTGACTGGTTATCTATCAGATATTAAATTAACGACGAAATAATTTAGAAAAAAGGACAACATTAAGTTAGACATTGTTGTTAGAGCGGATGAAATTTATATTGTTAGGACTGGAATAGAAACGAACTTTGCTAAAAGTTTTCTTTTAGCTGTATCGCTAATCCCGGATTTTTCCAAGCCTCTGATTATCGCTGCAACTGCTGGAGAAGAGAATGTGGTTTTTTGTAACCTCTACGACGCAGCAACTAAAACCAGGATTCACTCTGAATGGAACAGAGATGCTGATTGGCTAGCAATAATTGATCGTATTCAAACTAGGTTGCAGACATCTAAAAATTCCCATATCGTCTCTGGTGAACCAATACTGTTCTAGGAAAACTAGGGAGGCGGGGAAAGTTGGTTAAGGAATTTATTTCCCAGATTGATTAGCTACAACTTAACAAAATCGCATTACTCCCTAACGGAGTGATGATGTGTTTTTTAGCTATGGCTCTAAGCCTTGGCTACGTTTTTCTTGGATGATTTGTTGTAGCTCATCTACTGAATTAAGACGTTTGCCATTAGACTGAACATGTAATGCTAGGGCGTGAATTGCTTCTGTATCGCCACGATTTTGTAAGATATAATCTCGCAATTGCTTGTGTGTCATTTGTCTAAAGTTAGGCTTATTCATAATCAACCTCTTCTTCTGGATTAATTACTACAACTGTCTCTTCACCTGCTATTACTACGATGTTATCTGTTCGCTCATCTAAGCTAACTAGGTAAACCGGGAGATACATTCGCGTTAGCCAAGTCAAGACTCTGTATAACTGTTTCAATTGTTCTGAGGTTGGCTGCATTCACCGCTAAACTTAGGCTAAACACAAGCTGAAACTTTATTATGACCGATAACCCTCACAGATAATCGGTGTAAGCTCTCGGTAAAATAGGTGTGTCGGTAACGAAAAAAAGACGCCTCCATAACCAACCTTATGCTCACAACAGCTAACTTTCTTCAGTACACCCAATGGTCAGGTATAGCTACATTGGTATTTGCTGCCTTGACATTTTTGGCTTTTATTCTTAAATGGGGCATCCGCTTTCGGTTGGTGGGTACGACTGGCTTTATGCTGGTGGTGACTGCTGGTTTATTTGGACTCTCAATAGTCCCCTTGAGTCGGACTGTGATTCCCGGAGCAGTCCGGTACACTCTAGTTTATGACAATGGCTCAACACAAGCAGTGATTGCCACATCACCCAAAATTACACCCACACAGTTAGAAGCAACTTTACGTCAAGCAGCTAGTAATCTCTTTTCTTATGGTCGCTCAGGTACACGAGAAGACGAAAATTTGACAGTTCGCGCCCGTACCATTATCCACCGAGAAACAGGGATTTCTGTCCCAGTTTACTTGGGTGAGGTCAAGCGATCGCTCGTTTCTCATCAAAATTCCCCGGTAACAGTCAAAATTTACACAGACAATTTCGCCCAATTGCCAAAACCCACCGCTTAAGAGGCAGGGAGCAGGGAGAGCGGAGGAGAAGAATAATTAATGCCCCATACCCGAATGGCACTAAGAAAAGCTATAAGGTTTGCGGAATAAGGACTATAGCTTTAATTCCCTCTCCCGTAGTAATAGCATGATTCAGGCGATCGCACCAGTGCTGGCGATTGCCGTGACTTTGAATTGGTATTACATCAGAGGTTAAGCAACACACGCTCTCAAAGCTGCTCTTGAAAGTCGGGAGTAATTGTGGTATTGGGTAAATGATATTACACAGCAAAACGTTCTTGATTCCGGGGAATGGTAATTAAAAACCAATATGACTACATTGTGATTGGTGCAGGTTCGGCAGGCTGCGTTGTCGCCAACCGTCTGACAGAAGAACCTGAAACCACTGTGTTGTTACTAGAAGCAGGCAAAGAGGATACAAAACCGGAGATTCAAATCCCGTCGGAATGTACAAACCTACCAGGCTCCGAGGTGGACTGGGGCTATTTCTCTGAACCAGAACCCTACCTCAATAACCGCAAAATCTTTTGTCCCCGTGGCAAAGTCTTGGGCGGCAGCAGTTCGATTAATTTTATGACTTATATTCGAGGCAATTATCTCGATTATAACCACTGGAGGGAATTGGGGAATCCCGGTTGGTCGTACCTTGATATATTGCCCTATTTCAAAAAATCTGAGAACCAACAACGAGGTATTTCCGAATACCACGGTGTAGATGGCGAGTTGAGCGTGACCGATGTCATTTCCCCATCTGCAATATCCCAACGATTTGTAGATGCATGTGTGACAATGGGTTATGACGAAAACCCTGATTTCAACGGAATGCAGCAGTCAGGTGCGGGACCTTTTCAGGTAACTATCAAGGATGGTAAACGACACAGTACTGCTGCTGCATTCCTGGTGCCAATTCTCAAGCGTCCCAATTTGACAACAATGACTGGAGCGTTAGTGACTCGGTTGCTTTTTGAGGGAACTTGCACTGTTGGGGTGGAATATCTGCACGAAAGCATACTGCACCAAGTCAGGGTCAACAAAGAGGTGATTTTAAGTGCTGGCGCGTTCGATTCACCCAAACTGCTGATGCTTTCCGGTATTGGCGATGCAAAGTACCTGCAAGCAATGGGAATTCCGGTCGTTGTTGATTTACCAGGTGTCGGACAAAACCTCCAAGACCACATTTGCGTTCCTGTGCCATACGAGGCAACTCAGGATTTACACAGTAATGGGATCAGTCAAACTGGATTGTTTTTGCATAGCGAGGGTCATCTAGACACTGCGCCAGATTTAGAGATAATCTTCGGTCCCATTTTGAGGGTACCTCCTGGCTATCCCAACTCTGGTTTCGGTTTCACGGGTATAATCGTTTTGACTCATCCCCAAAACATTGGCAGTATCAGTTTGCGTCCTGCCGAAGGCAGCAGCGCTTCGCTATCATCTAATCCCAAAGATACACCAATGATTCATCTGAACTATCTGCAAAGTCAATCCGATGTGCAAAAGCTAGTTGACGGAATTAAATTAATACGCAAATTGTTTCATACTAGTGCCTTTGATGAGTTTCGAGGCAGAGAAGTTGCGCCTGGTGCCGATGTGACTAGCGATGAAGCACTCGTTGCATACATCCGAGAAGTTTGCAGTACTGTGTATCATCCTATCGGCACCTGCAAAATGGGAACTGACCCAATGGCGGTTGTAGACCCCGAACTACAGGTACATGGGGTTAAGGGGTTGCGTGTCGTCGATGCCTCAATTATGCCAACTTTAATCACAGGACATACGAACGCGCCGACAATTATGATCGGCGAAAAAGCAGCCGATTTAATTAAAGCCGCTCTTCGCGTTTCACAGCAAGTAACTTTCAAGAAACACATTGCCTGGGGTGAGAAATAGGAATCTGACTTTTCACGGGATATGGAAAAGACAAAGTGGTTCACGAATATTGGGACTTTGTTGGCGAATTATTTGAACCCAGAGATGAATTAAATTTATCCTTGAGAATTTGTACTCGTAGTGTCACAGTTAATTATCCTATTCGCTTGCACGTCTCAAAAAAGTAAAGTATGGAATGAACGAGAAAAGTATGGAATGAACAAGTAAGCTTTTTCTACCTCCAACAATTTTTTAGATAACTCTACATTATCCCTCCATCGGCGTTCGCCTGACTTATGCCATTACTACGAGAGTTGGCATTAAAGCTGTAGCCCATACTCCACATAGCTTAGAGCTTTTCTTAGTGCCATTCCCCCATGCCCCATGCCCCATGCTCAGAGAAAAAATTAATTTACCAGTTACCAGGATGACAAAAATTATTTTGTATTTACTGATACATTAATGGTTATTTTTAGATTAAGATGTTCACACTTTAGTGGTTATACTGTGGGAAAAAGTTAATTAGCGTGGGGTAATGGGTACTAAGAGTTGTAATTTGTCAGTTGTTGTCCTAATTGCCCCTGTTGCCATTTTCAAAATTCTTTGCAGCAAATCAAGGAGTTGTAGGGGCATATATTTTTATACTTTACATATATATCTGTAGCTAAAAATTGCATAAAATAGCACACTCGCCTACACATTATCAATTCTCGATTGCTTTTCTTGAGAATCTGACAATGGTAATGTTAATTAATTATACGGTTATTCAAAACTTTGATAGTTCGGAATTTCAGGTCAATGGGTATTTATAGATTCAAGCAATGTCGTCAAACTACCCAATTAGTCGGCAACAGGACTTGTGTATTTAATTGTTTGGCTAAAATCTAGATAAGCCGAGTGGAAGGTTGGAGCCATCCAAAAACCAGCTTGGCAACAAGTATCTTTGATCACCAGTCTATTTGATTAAGAAATATCAAGGTTTTGGCAAACGAGATTATATGCCCAATAATTTTTCTACTCAACCTTCTTTGTCTACTCAAACCTCTAGTTCATTATTTACGCTCACAGTTTCCCCTGCAAAAGTAATCCGTGGATCTGGGGTGTTGCAAACAGCCGCAGCAGAGATTGCCTGTTTGGGAAGTCGTCCCTTAATTGTGGCAGGTAAGTCTACTCTCGCCATCAGCCAACAAAATTTACAACCAGTTTTAGAAGCGCAACAGTTACATACTGTCCAAGCTTCTTATGGTGCAGATTGCTGCGAAGCTAGTCTGAAATCTTTACAGAAGAAGGCAAAAGAACATAAAGCTGATGTAATTATCGGTGTTGGTGGCGGCAAAGCCTTAGATACAGCGAAATTAGTCGCGCAGCAGTTACATCTACCAGTGGTGACAATTCCCACTTCCGGGGCTACTTGTGCAGCTTGGAGTGCCTTATCAAATGTTTATTCGGAAGATGGGGCTTTTCTTTATGATGTGGGGCTATCTCGTTGTCCCGATTTATTGATACTCGATTATGACTTGATTAAAACTGCACCACAACGTACCTTAGTAGCTGGAATTGGTGATGCGATCGCTAAGTGGTACGAAGCCTCAGTTAGCAGTGGACACTTGCAAGATACTTTAATTATTGCTGCGGTGCAACAAGCACGAGTTTTGCGAGATATCTTGTTGCAAAAGTCAGCCGCCGCCCTCGATGAACCAGGTTGTGAGGTTTGGCGAGAAGTGGTAGATGCCACTGTTTTATTAGCTGGAGTAGTTGGGGGACTTGGGGGGGCACAGTGTCGCACAGTTGCCGCCCATGCCGTGCATAACGGTTTAACTCATATTTCAGGACATGGCAGTATTCATGGCGAAAAAGTTGCTTTTGGGATTTTGGTGCAACTGCGTTTAGAAGAAATGCTACAAGGCAATCAACTTGCTGCATCGGCACGGCAACAGTTGTTAAAGTTCTACACAGAAATTGGACTACCCCAAAAATTAAGTGATTTGGGATTGGGCAATATTACATTAGGCGAATTGCAAACAGCCGCTGAAATTGCTCTAGTTCCTAATTCTGACATCCATCGACTACCGTTTAAAGTCGCGTTGGAACAGCTGATGGCAGCAATGGTTTCTACCACTGCACCGATAGATAGTAAAGACACTACAAATCGAGTTTCGCCCAAGGGAATGAGTGACGAGGTTTTATGAGTTTAAATTGGATTGTCCCAGCAGAACGTATACAAAAATTACCACCTTATGTATTTGCCCGTTTAGATGAACTGAAAGCTAAAGCACGGGAACAAGGGTTAGATTTAATTGACTTGGGTATGGGAAACCCCGATGGTGCAACGCCAGCACCAGTAGTAGAAGCGGCGATCGCAGCTTTAAAAGATCCTGCCAATCACGGTTATCCACCCTTTGAGGGCACAGCTAGTTTCCGCCGTGCCATCACCAACTGGTATCATCGCCGTTATGATGTGGTTCTCGATCCTGATAGCGAAGCCTTGCCACTTCTCGGTTCTAAAGAAGGATTAACCCATTTAGCACTCGCTTACGTTAACCCTGGTGATTTAGTTCTGGTTCCTTCCCCTGCTTATCCGGCACATTTTCGCGGCCCGGCGATCGCTGGTGGGAAAATCCACAGCTTGATTCTTAAACCCGAAAATGACTGGTTAATTGATTTAGCTGCGATTCCTGACGAGGTTGCTAGACAAGCCAAGATACTCTATTTCAACTATCCCAGCAATCCTACCGCCGCTACCGCCCCCCGCGAATTTTTTGAAGAAATCGTCGCCTTCGCCCGCAAATATGAAATTTTGCTGGTGCATGATTTGTGTTATGCCGAGTTAGCTTTTGATGGTTATCAACCCACTAGCTTGCTAGAAATTCCCGGCGCAAAAGATATTGGTGTGGAATTTCACACCTTATCTAAAACCTACAATATGGCTGGTTGGCGCGTTGGGTTTGTCGTGGGCAACCGCCATGTAATTCAAGGTTTGCGGACGTTGAAAACTAACTTGGATTACGGCATTTTTGCCGCATTACAAACAGCAGCCGAAACAGCTTTGCAACTGCCAGATGTGTATTTACATGAGGTACAACAACGCTACCGTACCCGCCGCGATTTCCTCATTCACGGGTTAGGAGAGTTGGGTTGGGATATCCCTAAAACTAAGGCGACTATGTATCTTTGGGTGAAGTGTCCCGTTGATGTTGGTTCCACAGATTTTGCCCTGAACGTGTTGCAACAAACAGGCGTTGTGGTTACTCCAGGTAATGCCTTTGGGGTTGCAGGTGAGGGTTATGTCAGGATCAGTTTGATTGCAGACTGCGATCGCTTGGGTGAAGTTTTACATCGCTTCAAGCAAGCTGGCATCCGCTATCAGCCTGAAGCTGTAGTCCCTGCTTCAGAGGCGATCGCCGATCTCGTTAGTTGATTATAGAAAGGAAAACCAATATTAGATGACTAAAATTTTTGCTGATGATCTTTGAGATCGTGTAAAAAATAGGTGAATCAGTTTTAAATTTCTCTTCTTTACTATTGGTATCCAGGTACTGTGGCGAGGCTGGTTAAAATTGCACGGCCTCTGATGAGGGTTGGCAAGCTTGCAAAAGAGACTTAACGGGAAAAGTCAGAATCTTAAATCCAATATCTAATTTTTTTGCTATGGTAATCCCAAAGGAATTGTTAAGTGCTTACAAGATGTAAATTATGTGATTAACTACTTATTGAGTATATTTATACAAGTACATAAAAGTATTTTACAGATAAAATACATCTTTATTGTTACTTAGTGGGTTGAGTAATACGCATTTCAATATCTGACAATGTTTGTAGCAATAAACGATTTGCCTGCAATTTCCAACCCCAATTCTGAATTCTGTAAGCTAATACAGTTCCAACTACAGACGCTAACAAGCCTATGGGTTGATTTAAAGAAATTCCTAGTAACAAACCCAATCCAGCAATTCCCCAAAATGGTAAGGCTACTGCTTGTCTTTGTTCTTCTATCACTTGGGTAATTATATTAGATTTCATCGTAGCAAGTAATGCCTCTTTGACTTGCTGCTGTTCTGTTAGCGACATTGTTAAACTTATTTTACGGCGTAGTTTTTCTATTTTGCGGGCATCAGTGCTGTATTCAGTTAGTTCATCTTCTGCCATTTTTAGGAGTCGTTCTAGCTGCGCCATCATGTATTACATCCGGTATTTTGATCGAGTTATTAAACTGAATAATTATTAATTGTTCTTGCTGATAATTTTGTATTTCATCGCCAAATATCAAGCTACGCATAGTAGCAGTTATGCACTTACAAGTTGAGTATAAACTTAAAAGGTAATATTTATGACTTTAGTATCTAAAAGCACTTTGTCTCTATTTGCCCAAGAACGATCGCTTATTCTTTGGTTTGATGAAATTGGTATTGCTGATATACCAGTAGTTGGTGGTAAAAATGCCTCACTAGGGGAAATGATTCAACAGTTAACACCCAAAGGCATTAACGTTCCCACAGGATTTGCTACTACTGCTTACGCTTATCGTCATTTCATTCAATCAGCAGGGTTAGAAGCAAAACTACGTAAACTTTTTGCTGACTTGGATGTTGAAGATGTCAAAAATTTACGAGAACGCGGAAAAAAAGCGCGATCGCTATTAATCCACACACCATTTTCTCTAGAATTGCGCGAGGCGATCGGCACAGCATACCATAGTCTCTGTGAACAATACCATACAGACACAGATGTGGCAGTCCGTTCCAGCGCCACTGCTGAAGACCTTCCTGATGCTAGTTTTGCTGGACAGCAGGAAACTTACCTCAATGTTGTCGGTGTCGAAGGAGTTTTAGCAGCTTGTCATAAATGCTTTGCTTCTCTATTTACGGATCGCGCTATTTCTTATCGTCATGCCAAGGGGTTTGACCACTTTAGCATTGCTCTAGCTGTGGGTGTGCAAAAAATGGTGCGCTCTGACTTAGCAACCTCTGGGGTGATGTTCTCCATTGATACAGAAACCGGCTTTAAGGATGCGGCACTAATTACAGCCGCCTATGGTTTAGGTGAAAATGTTGTCCAGGGGTCTGTAAATCCCGATGAATATTATGTTTTTAAACCAACTTTAAAAGCTGGTTTTTGCCCAATTATCGATAAAAAATTGGGCAGCAAAGAACTGAAAATGATTTATGATGACGGCTCAAAATTTACGAAAAATGTTTCGGTTTCGCCCAGCGAAAGAGGTAAATTCGCTCTGAGTGATGAAGAGATTTTACAACTAGCAAGTTGGGCATGTTTAATTGAAGACCATTATTCCCAAGTCCACGACATTTTCACTCCAATGGATATCGAGTGGGCAAAAGATGGGATTACGAACCAACTTTTTATTGTGCAAGCGCGCCCCGAAACCGTTCAGTCACAGAAGACGGGAAATGTGTTGCGAAGTTATCGGTTGGTATTGGGAAATAGAGAATGGGGAATCGGGAATGGGGAAAATTCCCACTCCTCACTCCCTGATTCCCAATCCCCAATCCCTC
Source organism: Nostoc sp. 'Lobaria pulmonaria (5183) cyanobiont' (assembly GCF_002949795.1). Classification (NCBI taxonomy): domain Bacteria; kingdom Bacillati; phylum Cyanobacteriota; class Cyanophyceae; order Nostocales; family Nostocaceae; genus Nostoc; species Nostoc sp. 'Lobaria pulmonaria (5183) cyanobiont'. The sequence goes on from NZ_CP026692.1 coordinate 1,451,243, forward strand.
TGGTTACGGGACGTGCGATTGGGGAAGCAATTGGTCAGGGAAAAGCACGCCTAATTTTAGATGTTCAGAAACTAGAACAGTTTCAAGTTGGGGAAGTTTTGGTGACAGAGAGAACCGATCCCGATTGGGAACCAATTATGAAACGTGCCAGTGCAATTGTCACCAATTCTGGGGGGCGCACGTGTCATGCAGCAATTATTGCGCGAGAATTGGGTGTACCTGCGATTGTGGGATGCGGCAATGCTACAGAAATTTTAAAACCTGGTCAAGAGGTAACAATTTCTTGCGCTGAAGGGGAAGAGGGAAAAGTTTATCCAGGTTTATTACCTTTTGAAGTGGAAGAAGTTCCTTTAGAAAACTTACCCCGCACCCGCACTCAAATTTTAATGAATGTAGGTAATCCTCAAGAAGCATTAAGTTTATCTGCAATTCCCAACGATGGCGTAGGTTTAGCGCGGACAGAATTTATCATCGCTAACCAAATTCAAATTCATCCAATGGCGTTAATTCACTATGACTTATTAAAAGATGAATTTGTGAAAGCTAAAATTGCAGATATTACCGCACTTTACGAGGATAAACCCCAGTATTTTGTAGATAAATTAGCCCAAGGTATAGGTAGAATTGCGGCGGCATTTTATCCCAAACCAGTGATTGTGCGAATGTCAGATTTCAAAAGTAATGAATATGCCAATTTATTAGGTGGGCGACAGTTTGAACCCCATGAAGAAAACCCAATGCTCGGTTGGCGGGGGGCGGCGCGTTACTATGATGAAGGTTACAGAGAAGCTTTTGCCCTAGAATGTCATGCCATCAAGCGGGTAAGGGAAGAAATGGGTTTGACAAATGTTATCCCGATGATTCCCTTTTGTCGCACTCCCGACGAAGGGCGTTTGGTTTTGGCAGAGATGGCAAAAAATGGTTTAAAGCAAGGTGTTAACGACTTGCAGGTTTATGTAATGTGCGAGTTGCCGAATAATGTGATTATGGCTGAGGAGTTTGCTGAGGTATTTGACGGCTTCTCAATTGGTTCCAACGACCTAACTCAGTTGACACTGGGGATAGATAGAGATTCGGCGTTAGTGGCGCGGTTATTTGATGAACGCAGTCAGGGTGTAAAGCGAATGGTAAAAATGGCGATAGAAGCGGCGAAAAAATGCGATCGCAAAATCGGCATTTGTGGGCAAGCACCCAGCGACTATCCAGAATTTGCCCAGTTTTTAGTTGAACAAGGAATTGACTCGATTAGCCTGAATCCAGATTCGGTTTTAAAGACAATGCTGGAAGTGGCAAAAGTCGAGGGTAGTAATTCGTAATTCGTAATACGAGTAATGTATGCCAGCTAGAGATTGCTACCACGAGAACTTGAAGAATGCGCTGATAAAGATGCCTGGACGATTACCGACAATCCTTTTCATCTATTGAACACACGAAAATTCCTTACTCTTACGGTGATATTCAGCATGAAACTATTTTTGATCAAGAACAGGATCGATATTTGGTGATGATTCTTGGTCGAGAACCAGTCCCAGAACTCTCTCCAACTGCAACACGTCGTGTTCACGGCTGTCTGATTCACATTGATATTATTGATGGCAAAATTTGGATTCAACGTGATGGCAGTGAAGAGGGGGTAGCAACAGAATTAGTAAAGGCAGGTATCACAAAGGATCGGATTGTGTTAGGGTTCCGATCTGAAGAACTGCGGAAAGATTCAGAATTTGCGTAGTTTACCGCCGCAGGCATCGCATAACCAACGGTAGTTGAACTTCTGGATAACTGCCCATAGCATAGCGATCGCCATATTTTGTTTGTGTAATTGTCTACAAAACTTTTGACTTATCAACCATAAGTATCTTAGTATTTTGCAGAATGGCGATTTAGTTTAATAACTAATGAATAAAAAGTGGTTCCGAATTGGGATGGTGAGTGTATTTCTTTTCTCACTTGCCTTACGGTTTTGGGGACTGGAGCGATTCAACACTCTGGTATTTGATGAAGTTTACTTTGCTAAATTTGGTAATAATTATCTTACGCATACGCCATTTTTTAATGCTCATCCGCCGCTGAGTCAATATATTATTGGCATCGGCATTTGGATTGGCAGTCACATTCCTTTTTGGCACGATACGGTAAATGGGCTGACAGGTTCATTGCGATCGCCTTGGACTTATCGTTGGTTAAATGCCCTCACCGGCTCATTTATTCCTGTAGTTGTGGCTGCGATCGCTTATCAGTTAAGTTATCGTCGTACCTTTGCAATACTTGCAGGATTATTCACAGCTTGTGATGGTATTTTTTTAGTTGAGTCTCGGTATGCTCTAAGTAATATTTATATCGTCATTTTTGGTTTGTTAGGGCACTGGTTTTTATTATTGGCATTAGATAACCAAAATCGGCGACGTTCTTTTTGGTTAGTTTTTGCTGGCATTGGTTTTGGTGCCTCAGTCGGTACTAAGTGGAATGGTTTATGGTTCCTATCAGGTGCTTATCTGATTTGGGTAGCAGCTTGGGTAATTCATTTAACATATTCTTTTCCTAACCTCAAACTCTTTTTTACATCCTCTTCATTGAAGGAGGCAGGAGGCAGGAGGCAGGAGGCAGAAGTCAGGAGTCAGGAGGCAGAAATCAGGAGTCAGGAGTCAGGGATTAGTACTTATTCTCCCTCATCCCCCTCATCTCAGACACCACTACAAAACTTGACTCAGCTCAATATTTTTCAGATGCTGTTTTATCTAGGAATTATCCCAGCTTTTATCTATAGCATCATCTGGATTCCTCACCTTCAACTAGATAAAACTTATGGATTTATTGCAGTACATCAGCAAATTTTAAAGTTTCACTTACATTTAGGTGGCAACAGTCCTAATGTGCATCCTTACTGTGCTGCCTGGTACAAATGGCCTTTGATGACTCGACCAATGGCATATTATTATCAAACGGCTGAAAGGATCACCGATCCGTTACCTGTGATGGACCCGCCTTTGCCTGCCAGCGCTGGAAAAGTTATTTATGATGTCCACGCAATGGGCAATCCATTTTTGTGGTGGTTCGGTGTTGCTGCTATGTTGTTTTTAGTGGGAATGCTGGTTTCGCAAATCGTAATTCCTTGGGTGAAGGAAAAGCGTTTTTCTCTTAAAGCAACTCCTAATGTTGATACTTGGATTGCTTTATATATAGTTATCAATTATGCTGCTAACTTATTACCTTGGGTGAAGGTTAATAGGTGCGTTTTTATTTATCACTATATGTGTGCATTGGTGTTTGTATTTTTAGCGATCGCTTGGTTTGTCGATCGATGTCTTTGCAGTTATTATCAACAACTCCGGGCGCTAGGTGTCACCATTACTTTTATTATTCTGGCTGCTTTTATTTTCTGGATGCCCATTTATTTGGGTTTACCCCTCTCTCGTGACGGTTATAAGCTGCGAATGTGGTTCAACTCTTGGATTTGATTAAAGGGGCATTGGGCATTGGATGAATAATAACTTCAAACTCCTAACTCTTAACTTGTTCCTAAACTTAATATAGCTACACATATACAGAATTGTTTAAAATGTGTTGATGCACACGGGGGCGAAATTGTAATTAATAGTCAAGTTGGAGTCGGTACAACCTTTACCGTCACACTCCCTTTACTCAAAGTTTAGGCATATATTTCTCAATGCTTGCAAGACAGAGTTGATATTACTAACATCTTTAGTCACTACTTCTCACCCTTTCAAATAAAGCCCGATAAACAGGCTCACCCTTTTTTTGTGTACCTATTTCACGTTCTGTGGGCATTGGTAGGGGGTTTTCAGCCAACCATTCTCCTGTACCAATTTTCTCAAAAGCTGGGTGAACAGCAAAGCGATCGCGCATTTCCACAGCAACAAATTCCATATCTGATTGCAGAAATACCAATCCTCCAACCGCGAGATAATTAGCTAAGTCTGCCACTAGTTCTGGTTGGACTACACGACGTTTAGCGTGGCGCGTTTTAAACCAAGGATCGGGGAATTGAATTGTAACGCGTTGTAAACTTCCTGGAGGGAGGGAAGATAAAAGCGAGTGCAGTGAGTTATTCACATTGCAAAATAAATAGTGCAGGTTTGTTAAACCTAATTCAGAACGTAACTTATTCGCCTCCACCACCAGCGGTTCCCGAATTTCCAAGCCGAGAAAATTCCAGTTAGGTTCTATCTTGGACATATTCAACAAAAACAGTCCCTTCGCACAGCCAATATCTAAATGTAGTGGTTGATTTGGCTTGGCATAAATTTTTTCCCAGTCAAGGGGACTTGCTGGTGTTTGATACTTTTTACCAAGTGGATTAACATGCTGGCGGACTCGGACTGCTGCCAAAATTTGTTCTCCTTTACGTGAAAATATCCTGTGGTGATTCAGGTTATATCAATTCAAAAAATATTTGCGATCAACGCCCCATCCTCACTGATGCGCACCCTCCCTGAAGCTTTGGCGACGGTTGGGTGGGGTCTTATCTATGTATTGCCTTCTTTTTTAAAATTGGTATTACAAGGAAGTCTAGCAAAAGTATGCCAAAAATTATCGGTCTATCATTCAATTGCCTACCCAGCAACAAGTTTGTACAGCAGTCTCAGTTAAATACGTCATCCTTGCACTGTTTTTTTAGATTTTCGAGAAATTTATATTTTGGAAGTCCCTCATTTTGCATTAATCTCTAGAATTAAAATGCCTTAACACATTTGCTTTAGTCGTGGAGGGAGGAAACTTAAACAGTGGATATTTTAGATTTGTTTTATAAGGGTGGGCCAGCGATGTGGCCAATGCTTGTTCTGTCGATTCTGGCTTTGAGTGTGATTTTCGAGCGTTTGTGGTTCTGGTTGCGAATTTTGACTCAGGAAAAGCAAATAGTCGATCGCATCTTGGATGCTGCTCAGGATAATTGGGAAGTAGCTGCGGACATCGCAAAACAAGCAAGCCATCAGCCTGTCGGGCGTTTTCTCTACGCCCCTCTACGTTTTGCCAAAAGTGATGCGGAAACCTTTCGACTAGCACTGGAGGCTACGGCAGAAGACGAATTAGCTGGGATGCGAAGGGGCGAAAAACTTTTAGAAGCCGTAATTGCCCTAGCGCCGTTGCTAGGATTGTTGGGCACGGTTTTGGGTTTAATCCACTCTCTGCGTTCAATTCGGATTGGCGATTTGGGAACTGAATCTACCGCTGGGGTGACTACTGGTATTGGTGAATCCTTAATTAGTACGGCAAGTGGGCTAATAGTTGCCATCATTAGTTTGGTATTTTACCGCCTATTTCAAAGTTTTGTAGTCAACCAAGTTAAAGTTTTTCGCAAGGCAGGGAATGAGATGGAATTGCTCTATCGCCAGTCTCCTCCTGACTTTAGCAATAGGACATCAGCAATTGTGCCAGAAAATTTCACTCCACCGCGCAAACCAGGAAAGACTAGAGTTTCTGAACCTCCCGAACCCCCGAATACACCTAATTAATAGTCAATAATTCTACCCCTGAACCATGCTTGAGAGTGAGACATGAAAGTTAATCTACATACTCCAATTGAAGAAGTCCAAATTCAAATCATCCCTTTAATTGATGTCGTTTTTTGTATCCTGACATTTTTTTTATTAGCGGCTTTACAATTTACACGGCAACAGGCAATAAATGTTGATTTGCCTAAAGCCAGCCCCAGTACAATCTCTGGAATCACGTCACAGAGTGGAAGTGTGATTGTGACCATCGATGCTGTGGGCAATACTTACATAGAAAAACAGCCTGTAAAACAGCAAGATTTGAGACAGAGTTTAAAACAGTATCTCCAAGCAAACCCTAATGCCATTGTCGTGCTGAATGCTTCGCGCACAGCAACTTACAACGATGTGATTGAGACATTAGATTTGCTACGACAAGTAGGGGGCGATCGCGTTTCTTTGGGAATTATTCCTGGCTCATCTCAACCATCCATAAACTCACCTAACCCGCCTACTATCCCCTCTTTCCCAATCAATCCTGGTGCTGCACCAGTTCCAGGCATCAATTCCGAAGGAAATATTACCCCAAAACTCCCCTTAGCACCTAATTCTGTACCCTTTCCTAGCATCACTCAGCCTCCAACTGGGCAAGGCATCAATCCTGGTATTTCTCCCATAGTTCCTAACTCACCAGCGCCTCAAGCACCTGTAGCACCCAAAAAAACCCAACCTCCTCTTAAAAGATGAGATCGGAGAATGGGGAATTGGGGATGGTGGGGTCCCCTTTGGGGATAAGGGGTAAGGGGCATTGGGCATGGGTTATTCTCCTTGTCTCCTTTGTCCCCTTATCCCTCACTCATCACCCCCCATTTTCCCTTCAAGTCTTTTCCCAAACCTAAAGATATCTAGAATAAATCTTGGCTAGAGAAAAAAAAGCTGCTAATTTACAAATAATTGGTTGAGCTTTAAAGATTTTTCCACCTATAGACTGAGCAATTTATCACCAATTACCATCCACATTTCATACCAAATTGGGGAAGGATGTCCAAATAGGTTAACAGATTGAAAAGCGCTTATATCAAGCGTTTTTCAGTGTGTCCTAATTACAAATTACTAATTAATATCAGGGGTTGTGGCATGAATATCGTGACGCTTTTAATTGTTTGGATCGTAACAGCTATCAGCTTGTTGATAATTAGTAAGTTGCCTTTGGGAGTTGAAATTGATACTCCTGGTAAAGCGTTTCTTTCTGCCGCAGTGCTTGGTATTGTGATGGCAATAGTCAGACCGATTTTAAGCCTCATTTTTGCAGTACCAAATCTACTAACATTGGACTTATTATCTGGCATTTTCACATTTATGATTGCCGTGGTTTGTTTTAGTATTGCTGCTTGGTTAGTAGAGGGCTTTCGCTTGCGTTACGGGATTTGGAGTGCTGTTATTGGGGCATTTACGCTGACTATAATTAACAGCTTAATCTACAAAATATTGGGTGTCTAAACTTAAGAGTTAGGAGTTAGGAGTTATTAACAATTCCTCACTCATAACTCCTAATTCATCACTGCCAAATTCTAACTATTCATTGGAACTTGGGGGAGCAACTGGGGTAGTTGATTGTTGTTTACGTTGCTCGCGTTTTTTGCGATCGGCTGAGAGGATATCTGCCATCACCACTAGCGCTTGCGCCATTTTGTCTAGGTTAGAACGGTATAGCTCCAAATCCTTGTTGAGTTTGTCATCGGAGAGGTGCAAGCCAGCAGCGATCGCTTTCAGCGCCTCAGTGAGTTGCTTTTCGTCTTTGACTAATTCGGGATCTGACTGTTCTAATAATGAAAATACACCAATTGCGAACAATCGGTTGTATTTAAAGTTAGGATTGTTGGCGATCGCTTGCAGGTGTGCTTGCAAGTCAGCATCTCGATCTAAGTAAGTAGTTTGGCCCAGCCACCCAATTAAATCCTTAACTGGCAAACCTTTAGCTACGGTTTGTAATCTCTGGGCATCCTGTCGATAGTGTTGCGGATCTTGTTCTATAGCCTGACATAAGGCGTTAAAAATTGATTCTTGATCCCGTTCTGGTTGATAGCCTTCCATGAAGCGGTCAAAAGTAGTGACGACACCCAAGGCATAAATTGGATTGTAGCTAAAATCGATATTTACTGACAGTAGATGTATTTCCACCATCAATTCTTCTACTACCCGACGATAAATAGTGTTGATCGGACGGGTGTGAAGATTATAGAAAGTTCGCTTTGTATCAGAGACTGTACGGACGTTATTCACAAAGAAAAAAGAAATGTTAAGGGCGACGTATCTTTATTTTCTCGCTTAAAGGCTACTTTGCCAAGTTGAGCTTTTAACAGGTGACGGTTTCATTTACAATATATACACATCAGAAGTATTTTATAAGCTGGCAGCTACAGCAAATAAGACCTTTTCTCCTAAAAAATAGCCAAAAATTATTATCTTTGATGATTTATTTATTGTAATTATGAACTTCTCGCCACAGTTAATTGCTTTAGGTGAATACCTAGCTGGTGAATTTGATAATCAAGAACAAGCCATAGCAGAACCAGTTTGGTATGTCCACCTGTGTCTGTGGCAAAGACCAGTTAATCTGTTCGCAGAAGATAGCATCACCTTATTTGCTGAACAGGCTAACGTTATTACCCTAGATCAACCTTACCGCCAACGAATTATCCGGTTGCGTCAAAGCAGCGACTCTGACGCAACTGTGGAAGTACAATATTATATGCCTCAAGATCCAGGTGCATTAAAAGGCGCAGGTAATAACCCTGCTTTACTAAACACACTGACATCTGAACAATTAGATTTACTACCAGGTTGTATCCTCGCAGTTACTCAGGAGAAACTAGCCCCAGATCGCTATAAGTTTACCGCTACCCCACTACCAGAGACTCGTTGTAGCTTTACTTATCTTGGCAATAGCATCTATGTTTCTTTAGGTTTTGCAGCTACAGCGACAGAATTTCACAGCTACGACAAAGGAATTGATCCCGCAACTGGAAAGGCAACTTGGGGAGCGATTATGGGGCCTTATCGCTACACCAAGCGAAATCAGTATTCAATAAGATAAAGTTATGAGTTATCTATCAGAAATTTTCAATTAACTCTTAACTCTTTTTTAGCTAGCAATGCTACGAGGTACACCTTCTAAAGCTTCTTCCTCTGTTTCAAAGATTTCAAAAACAGTATCCATCATCGTCACTTCAAACACGAGTTTGGCTTCTGGATGTACATTACAGATGCGGAAACTGCCCTTGACTTTATCAGCATCACGCATTCCAGCTACCAAAGATGTAAGACCAGAACTATCAATAAAATTTACCTGAGCCAGATTTACAACTACATGGCGACTGAGTTTGGAAATACACTCTTGTAACTTCAGGCGAAATTGCCAAGCAGTGGTGATATCCAGACGGCCTGATGGTGTCAGGACGATAACAGTGTTTCCGTCTTGGGTTGTATAAGTTTTTTGGTCTATATGAATCACTAAAGCCCTCCCCGTGGCATTCCTTTTAAGATTAACTGGTGACAGAATTTTCTAATGCTGTCACTTGAGATTAACAAGCTATAGCTAAATTTGTCACCTTTTTCGGCTAAGTGCTTAACTTTAATAGTTTAACTCACCAAAATAGTGAGGAGTGGGGAGTGGGGAGATGAGGGAAATGAGACAGCAGGGGAAGATCACTTATCTTATAACTCCTAACTCAGCACTCAGCACTCAGCACTATTTGGGTGTCCAGTTGATCCAATCTTGAGGTTTAAGGAAAGTTTCATACAACTCGGCTTCGGGGGAATTAGGTTCTGGTTGATAGCCATATTCCCAGCGCACTAAGGGAGGTAGAGACATGAGAATTGATTCGGTGCGTCCGTTAGTTTGCAGACCAAAAATGGTGCCTCGGTCATAAACCAAGTTAAATTCTACATACCGTCCCCGGCGGTAGAGTTGAAAATTCCGTTGGCGATCGCCATACTCTATCCCATGTCGCCGTTCTACAATCGGTACGTAAGCTGGTAAAAATGCTTTGCCACAGCCTTGTACAAAGCCAAACAAATCTTCCCAATTGCGAGTTGCTGGTGTTCCCACCTGGTTGCTATAAATAGCCGCTTCCCCATTGGGATTTGGGCCGCGATATAAAGTACCCTGGCCATCTTGATAATCAAAAAATAGACCACCGACACCCCGTGTCTCATCCCGATGCTTCAGATAGAAATATTCATCACACCACTTCTTAAACACCGGGTAATACTCTGAGTGGTGTTGGTCGCAAGCCTGCTTTAATGTTTTGTGTAAATGTGCCGCATCTTCAGCAAAAGGGTAATAAGGTGTCAAGTCAATACCACCACCAAACCACCACACTGGCCCCGCTTCAAAGTAGCGATAATTGAGATGAACCGTGGGTACATAAGGATTACGAGGATGTAATACCATTGAAGTGCCTGTGGCATAAAAGCCATGCCCTGCTGCTTCCGGGCGTTGGGTTAAAATTGAGGGTGGCAAATGGGAACCCTGAACTTCAGAAAAGTTTACACCTGCTTGTTCAAATATTGCACCATCTCGCAGCACGCGCGATCGCCCTCCACCTCCTTCTGGGCGTTCCCAACTATCTTCATAAAACTTAGCCACACCATCTAGTTTTGCCAATGATTCGGTAATTTCGTCTTGCAGTTGTTTCATAAACTGACTGACCCTAGTCTGAGCATCAGCTGCTGGCAAAGACTTGGATGATTCTGCTTCTACAGTTGGTATTTGCGAGTTGGTCAACATAGATTCCCGAACCTAAATTACAATTTCCAGAAAGCCACAAATTTTTCATTTTAAAATTTGGGGGAAACACGCGCCAACAATCTCGCTCTATTTGCCCAACCCGCTTTTTTCTTACTGGGTTAAGCATTTATACGATTGATGGGCATCACTAGAGTTATTTTCCCTCAAATGCGTATAGGCTTGTATATTGAATTAATTTTTTTTGAAATTCTTAATTGGAATATTCTGGTATAAAGACTAAATTTTAGTCTTAAGCTTAAGGTATCAAGGATTTGACTGGTATACTCAGAACTTTTTTGCCATATTGCTGATGTCGGCTGTTAGGGTCTGTACCGAATCGAGGCTTGCTATGTTTAGGGCCTTTTTGAGAAAGTTTTAATTTAGCAGTTGATTGTAGTTGCACACCATACCAGAGTTACCAGAAAATATCTAGGGAGGAGGATTAGGAAAATGCAAGGTTGGTTATCCAAATTCATCCGCCGCAAACGTCGTCGGTTTTGTGCTTCTCTGGTGTGGACATATCGAGAGATTAGTTCTGCTTCTGTAGATGAACTGTGGCAAAAAGTGGTTGACTTAACAGATGTTTCCTGGCATCCACAACTTAAGAGTACTAATGTTCCCCACGGATTAGTACCCAAACCAGGATTAATTTTTCAAGCTGTAACACGCTTTTCGCCAATTCCCATCAGAATTTTTGTGGAACGCGTCAATCCTAGAGAGATGCTGAGTATCCGAGTGATGGCGATTCCTGGAATAGAAGAACGGGTAACTTACCAAGTAGAGTCAACGGTTTGTGGTACTTGTTTATCTTATTCTGTAACACTACGGGGTTGGTTATCGCCCTTGATTTGGTCTTTATCCCGTCCTTATGCAGACAGAGTTGCACGATCTTTAGTCGAGGCAGTAGAAAAGACGGCATTACCAGGGGTATCTGCTAAGAAAAAATCCCTTAATGATAGTTGTTTTGATTTTTAGGTACTGGGGATGAAGCAAGGGAGCAGGGAGAAAGTTTCCCCTCTGCCTCTTTTCAATGCCCAATGCCCAAAGAAAGTTAAGATTCTATTAGGTAATAATGCAATTTGTTAAGTTTTATCACGGCAGTGACAGTGATAACACTAAGCTGACCTTACTTAAGAAAGCATCCAATTAATAGCTAAGACGTTCCCCACAAGTGTATTTATTCATTTTGAATTTTGAACTTTTATGTACGATGTCCTTGATTCCCGCTCTGTCCTAGAAGTTTTGCGACCAGTGGAAGACCCAGAACTGCGTAAAAGTCTGGTAGAACTGAATATGATTCGCAACGTAAAAATTGACGGTGGTAAGGTTAGTTTCACTTTAGTGTTAACCACTCCTGCCTGTCCTTTACGTGAATTTATTGTCGAAGACTGTCAGAAAGCTGTCAAAAAACTCCCAGGCGTTACAGATGTCAGCATAGAAGTGACGGCAGAAACGCCGCAACAAAAAAGTTTACCTGACCGGACTGGCATTTCTGGAGTGAAAAATATCATTGCTGTTTCCAGCGGTAAAGGTGGCGTTGGTAAAAGTACGGTGGCGGTAAATGTCGCAGTGGCTTTAGCCCAAACAGGAGCGAAAGTCGGCTTGCTAGATGCTGATATCTATGGCCCCAATGACCCCACCATGCTGGGTTTGTCTGATGCTCAAATTACTGTGCGTTCCACTGAAACAGGGGACATCCTGGAACCTGCTTTTAATCACGGCGTCAAATTAGTTTCAATGGGCTTTTTGATTGACCGAGATCAACCAGTAATTTGGCGGGGGCCTATGCTCAATGGTGTAATTCGCCAGTTTCTCTATCAAGTGCAATGGGGAGAACTGGATTATTTGATTGTAGATATGCCACCAGGAACCGGAGATGCTCAGTTAACTTTAACTCAAGCAGTGCCGATGGCAGGGGCAGTAATTGTCACCACGCCACAAACTGTAGCTCTGTTAGATTCTCGCAAGGGATTGCGGATGTTCCAGCAGATGAATGTTCCGGTATTGGGGATCGTGGAAAATATGAGCTATTTTATTCCCCCCGATCAACCAGATAAGCAATATGACATCTTTGGTTCCGGTGGTGGCTCCAAAACAGCTGCTGAATTGGGAGTGCCACTGTTGGGGTGCGTGCCGCTAGAGATTTCTACACGAGTTGGTGGCGACAACGGTGTGCCGATAGTTGTTGGCGACCCAGATTCAGCTTCAGCAAAAGCATTAACAGCGATCGCTCTTACTATTGCTGGTAAAGTATCAGTTGCTGCCCTGACATAATTATAAATTTTAATTTCTATCTACTTCCTGGGCTATAGCTTGGGAATACTAGGGACTGGGTATTAAAGAGTAGGGAAGCAAGGGAAGAATAACATATTGACCAATTCCTAATTCCCAATTCCCAATTCCCAATTCCCAACAATTAAAGCTAAAGTCTAAACTGGCACAATGTTGTTAAAACGATCGCTCCCCAAAATTCGCTGGAAGTCTTGGGTTAAGCCCTGGCAGCATGTAGATTGGTTACTTTTTTGTTTGCCGATTGCTGTCAGTATCTTTGGCGGCCTGATGATTCTCAGTACGGAACTTAAGCAGCCAGTGACTGACTGGTGGTGGCACTGGATGGTAGCGGGTATCGGCGTGCTTATAGCCCTGTTTTTATCTCGCATCCGTTACGAACTGTTGATGCAGTGGCACTGGGTAACATACACGCTGACGAACTTCAGTTTAATCGCCGTAATGATTGCTGGTACTAGCGCCAAAGGGGCACAGCGGTGGATTAGTATCGCCGGCTTTAATGTGCAACCCTCAGAATTTGCCAAAATCGGCATGATCGTCACCTTAGCAGCTTTGCTACACAGGCGCACTGCTTCTAGCCTCGAAGGTATTTTCCGCGTTCTAGCAATCACTGCTATACCTTGGGGATTAGTATTTTTGCAGCCAGATTTAGCAACATCACTAGTATTTGGTGCGATCGTCTTAGGAATGCTTTACTGGGCAAATGCTAACCCAGGCTGGTTAATTCTGATGATTTCTCCGGTGGTAGCCGCCATTTTGTTTAGTATATCTTGGCCTTTAACAGAGCCGATAGTTTTATTCAAAGAACTATCTTTTGGGCCATTAGGACTAATTTGGTCAGTTGTGATGGCTATTGTGGGCTGGCAAACTCTTCCTTGGCGTCGATTTGGTTTAGGTGCTATCGGTGCGTGGACTCTCAATATACTGGGTGGCGAATTAGGAGTCTTCGCCTGGAACCATGTTTTAAAAGAGTATCAAAAAGACCGGCTAACTGTATTCATGAATCCCGATCACGATCCACTAGGTGCTGGATATCATTTAATCCAATCTCGCATTGCTATTGGTGCTGGTGAAATATGGGGATGGGGTCTGTTCAAGGGGCCAATGACGCAACTGAATTTCGTACCCGAACAGCATACAGACTTTATTTTCTCCGCAGTGGGAGAAGAATTTGGTTTTGTTGGTTGTTTGGTAGTGCTATTTGTTTTCTGCTTAATTTGCTTGCGCCTACTACATATTGCCCAAACCGCCAAAGATAACTTTGGTTCCTTGTTGGCTATTGGCGTTTTGTCGATGATTGTGTTTCAGGTGATTGTGAACGTTGGCATGACTGTAGGTTTAGCGCCTGTGGCAGGAATTCCCCTACCTTGGATGAGTTATGGGCGTTCTGCGATGCTGACCAACTTCATTTCCTTGGGAATAGTAGAATCGGTAGCAAATTTCCGGCAAAGACAGAAGTATTATTGATTCGTCATTTGTCATTGGTCATTTGCACTTCTCCAAGGGCAAATGACTAATGACAAGTATTAAGCTATTAAAAGGAAACAAACGAGGCTATAAACATGATTCTGCCTGGAGCAACTGTTCGCGTCAAGAATCCCGCAGATACTTATTATCGCTACGAAGGACTCGTGCAACGACTTACTGATGGCAAAGTAGCCGTATTATTTGAGGGTGGTAACTGGGATAAATTAGTTACCTTCCGCCTAAGCGAATTGGAACTCGTAGAAACCACCGCCGGACGTAAAAAAGCCAAATAAGATTAGTCATTAGTCATTTGTCGGTTGTCATTTGGCAAAAACTAATGACTAATGACCCTTCGGGTTCGCCAGTTGCTCATGGGGGAAACCCCCATCGCCTTTGGCGTCTCCCCTTCTCCCAAAGGGAGAGGCTAACGCCAAGGGAGAAGACCGCACTGGCTCACCAATGACCAATGACTAAATTACTATGCGCCTCCCTCTACCACAGTTTGCCACTGGCGATCGCCATCCGAACCACATTGCAGAGGTAATTGAAACTACCAGTACAGAATTTTTAGCTCAGTGTTTAGAGCCGGAAGATTTAAGCTTTCCCTCAATGCCACCCTTTGGTAGTTGGGTTTGTTCTGTAGATGAAGAATCTGGCAATCAAATTTATGCTGTAGTGTATTATGCCACGACTATGCCGATAGATTCTGTCCATCGGGCGAGAGCGTTGGGGTTGTCCTTGCAAGACTTACGGGAGGAACAACCCCAAATATTTGCTATGCTTCGCACAGAATTCCGAGCTGCGATCGTTGGATTTGAACTATCTTCGCAAAATCAAAGTTATAACCAAAGAGTATATCAGTATCTTCCACCCCGTCCCCCGCAAATTCATCAAGCTGTTTATCGATGTGAACCAGAAGCTATCGTTAAATTTACTGAAGAACTAGATTTTTTACGCACACTCCTTTGTATAAATGGTGCGCCAATAGAGTCTTTAACCGCAGCTGCCATTCGAGATGTATACCAGCTACGCAAAGCTGACCGAGAATGGCTAATTAAAGCTGGACGTAGCTTAAGTGTTTTACTTAAAGATGACTACGATCGCTTACGGTTCATTTTGAGTCAAATCCACCCGTAGGTAGTTAATTCTTAAATAATTGCCTAGTTAGTGTAAATTAAGATTTTTGATTTTTCGTCAGGTGGCTTCTCTATTTATTCATATTGATCGGGCGATCGCCCCCAAGGTAATCGCTGTTTTACCATAGCCCCTTCAATTTCTATATATGGAATTAATATCACAAGTTCTTGTTCTGGAACCAACTTCCCAAGTTCTTGGCAAAGAACCAATTGTTCCCTTTGCTATTTTGCTGGCGGTCATCTTAGTTATACCTATCATATTTGAGCGGTTAAGATTACCAGGATTAGTGGGTTTGGTTTTCTCAGGGCTAGTACTTGGGCCTTCAGGTTGGAATCTTTTTCAGTCTGACTCACCGATGATTAACCTACTATCAGACATTGGGTTAATTTATTTGCTGTTTGTCGCCGGACTAGAAGTCGATCTAGAACAGTTTCGCCGGAGAAAAAGTCGTGCCTTTGGGTTCGCTAGCTTGACTTTTAGTGTACCCCTAGTGATGGGAACCTTATTAGGTCTGATTTTAGGCTATGGCTGGAATACTTCAATCTTAATTGGCTCTTTATTCACTTCCTATACCCTTTTGGCATATCCCATAATCAGCCGTTTGGGAGTAGTAAACAACGAAGCTGTTACTGTCACCATTGGAGCTACGATTTTTACAAACATTGGTGCAGTACTGATATTAGCCGTTTGTGTAGCTGTCGTTCATGCTGGAGTATTCAGCTTTGCTAAACTACTCACCTTGTCAGGTTGGTTAACTATTTACTCTGTTGCTGTTGTTACAGGCTTTGATTGGGCAGGCAAAGAATTTTTCAAGCGATCTGGAGACGATGAAGGAAACAAGTTTTTGTTTGTGTTGCTTTCTGTGTTTCTGGCAGCTATGGGCGCTCAATTAATTGGGGTAGAAAAAATTGTTGGTGCTTTTTTAGCGGGTTTGGCAGTGAATGAAGCTGTGGGTGAAGGCCCTGTCAAAGAAAAGGTGGTATTTATTGGCAGTGTGCTGTTCATTCCCATTTTCTTTATAGACCTTGGTTTACTGATAGATTTACCCACCTTTGCCAACAATTTGAACACGCTCAAGTTAACACTGTCGATCGTAGTTGGTTTGATTGTCAGTAAATTGATTGCAGCTTTGTTGACAAAACTGGTTTACCACTATACATGGCAAGAAATTCTAACGATGTGGTCGCTGTCACTTCCCCAAGTTGGTACAACGTTAGCAGCAACGTTAGTGGGATATCGGGCTGGGTTGCTGCCACTAGAAGTATTACACAGTGTGATTGTCTTAATGCTCGTCACATCAACCTTGGGACCGTTGATGACCAGTCGAATAGCTGTTGGTTTGAATTCCCCGCCAGCCGAAGATCCAGTACCACCTCTACCTGAAGAGAACGCATCACAAACAAACAGTGCTTTTACTATAGTCGTGCCTGTATATAATCCTCAGACCCAGCAGTATTTGATTGAAATGGCGGCGTTATTAGCGCGTCAGTCTCAGGGCAAAATTATACCCCTGGCGATCGCTACTGCTGCTGCTCACATGGATGCACCCCAGTTAGAAGCGTCTCTACAACGGAGTGAGTGGTTATTGAATAAAGCCACGACACAAAGTCGAGCCTTGGGCGTAGCCGCAGAACCGATGCTGCGAATTGATGATGCTTTTGCTCAAGGAATTAGCAGAGCGGCTCGCGAACAAAAAGCTAATTTAATTGTTATGGGTTGGGGTAAACGGACTGGGTTACGAGCGCGTTTATTTGGGAATGTGATTGATGGTGTGCTTTGGGCATCCCATTGTCCAGTAGCGGTGACACGTCTAGTAGAATCACCGAAAAAAATTCAGCGCATCTTAGTACCAATAGAAAACTTAACAGCACCGACATTACAACCTGTACAATTTGCCCAGATCCTAGCCGAGGCAAATCAGAGCCACATTACTGTGCTGAATGTGTGCGATCGCCGCACTAGTTCTAGTAAAATTGCTTGGAGGCGATCGCATCTCTCCCTATTGGTATCTAAATTGGCTTTGGCCAATGCCCCAGAAATTCAAATCATCGCTCACGAAAATGTTGCCCAAGCAATTTTGCAGGCAGCAAGATTATATGATTTAGTAGTTTTACCTTTTATACGTAATCGTACCAGTCCTGGAGGGTTAGCCATTAGCGATGTCACAACCCAGTTAGCCAGACAACTCACCTGCTCAATTATCATGCTTGGAGAACCGCAACGCACTCAAACCACAAATTTAATTATGTCTACCACCGTTAGCAGCATTACATCTGCTGTATGATGTAAGGCAGAATACAGTTAAAGTAAGTCGACTTAAGCTGGCTTGGTTTAGTTTGCGGGAGGCATCCCATTTCCAAAAATCTTTGCAACAAATGAATCGGCACATTTGCATATATTTGGATGGCGAGTGTCAACCCGATCTCAACTAACTTGTTGTATCCAACTAAAACCTTAATAACCGTAAAAATACTTGATATTTTTGAAGATTTGATAAAGATCGGCTGAACAACAAACAATTTTTAAACAATTTTTGTTATTTTGCTAATTGAATTCTTAAGAAAACAGGTAAAAATATAACAAAACTACAACTGTGAAAAAATAGGTAAGTTCAACAATACTTTTTGATTGAGCCTTGTTATTTTTTTTTTATTTTGTATTTTTGTACCTAAGGTGGGTAATCTAAAAGTAAGTGCAATAGCTACTGAAAATATTTGTAAGTAACTGGGAAACTATGAGAATTTTGGTTACGGGCGGTGCTGGGTTTATTGGTTCCCATCTCATCGACCGACTAATGGCTGCTGGGCATGAAATAATATGCTTAGATAATTTTTACACTGGTCATAAACGCAACATTCTGAAATGGTTAGGCCATCCGTACTTTGAATTGATCCGCCACGATATAACCGAACCAATCCGGTTAGAAGTCGATCAAATTTATCATTTAGCTTGTCCAGCTTCACCAGTACATTACCAGTACAACCCAGTTAAAACCGTTAAAACTAACGTGATGGGAACACTGAATATGTTGGGGCTAGCTAAACGTGTGAAAGCGAGGTTTTTCTTAGCTTCCACTAGTGAAGTATACGGAGATCCAGAAGTTCATCCCCAAACTGAAGAGTATAGAGGTAGCGTCAATCCCATTGGAATACGTTCATGCTACGACGAAGGTAAAAGAATTGCTGAAACTCTAGCATTTGATTACTACAGGCAAAATAAAGTTGATATTCGAGTTGTTCGGATATTCAACACCTACGGGCCGAGAATGTTAGAAAATGATGGTCGAGTGGTGAGCAACTTTATAGTTCAAGCCTTGCAGGGTAATCCTTTAACTGTGTACGGTGATGGTTCGCAAACTCGTAGTTTCTGCTACGTTTCTGATTTGGTAGAAGGATTCATCCGCCTAATGAATAGCGACTACATTGGCCCACTCAACCTGGGCAATCCTGGTGAATACACGATTTTACAATTGGCACAAACTGTGCAAAATATGATCAATCCAGACGCGCAGATTAAGTTCGAGGCACTACCTTCGGACGATCCCCGACGTCGCCAGCCTGATATCACAAAGGCAAAAACTTGGTTAAATTGGGAACCTACCATTCCTCTGCAAGAGGGTTTAAAACTGACAATAGAAGATTTTCGCGATCGCATTCAAAGCGATGTCAATAATTCAACCACCTGAGTGGCGTCTAACGTCGCTGTGAATTTTCATGCAGGCTGACCAAAACGGTAGCTAGTATATTTAGTTACTGAGATTTTCTAAATGTGTAAGTGTAAAATTGAGAACTTCTTTTTGAAGATTAAGCCAAAAAAAGTGAGGAGTTAAAAAATGCGTGTTTGCGTTATTGGTACTGGTTACGTTGGTTTAGTTACAGGTGCTTGCTTGGCTCATATTGGACATGATGTCATTTGCGTAGACAACAACGAAGAAAAAGTTAAGTTAATGAAGTCTGGGCAATCTCCAATTTTTGAGCCGGGACTCTCAGAAATTATGCAGTCAGCCATTCAAGCAGAGAAGATTCATTTTACTAGCGATCTTGCTGCTGGAGTTTCTCATGGAGAAATTCTATTTATTGCTGTGGGAACGCCACCTTTACCCACTGGTGAAAGTGATACTCGTTATGTTGAAGCTGTAGCCCGTGGGATTGGGGAAAATCTCAACGGTGGTTATAAAGTCATAGTAAATAAATCTACAGTACCCATTGGCTCAGGTGACTGGGTGCGGATGCTTATTCTGGATGGTGTTGCAGAGCGGCAGAAAACACTGATACCCGCAGGGGGAGTGCCGAGTGATAATAAATTATCTGAGTTTGCAGCCGAGTTTGATGTAGTCAGCAATCCAGAGTTTTTACGAGAAGGTTCAGCAGTTTACGACACTTTCAACCCCGATCGCATTGTATTAGGGGGCAATAGTCAAAGAGCAGTAGCATTGATGCAACAACTGTATGCCCCAATTGTGGAACGCAAGTTCGCTGCCGATCAATCTCTTCCTCCTGTGCCAATTTTGGCAACAGACCTCAGTTCGGCGGAGATGATTAAATATGCCGCTAATGCCTTTTTAGCCACTAAGATTAGTTTTATTAACGAAGTTGCTAATATTTGCGATCGCGTCGGTGCTGATGTTACTCAAGTAGCCAGAGGTATCGGTCTAGATTCCCGCATTGGTAACAAGTTTTTACAAGCTGGTATTGGTTGGGGTGGCTCTTGTTTCCCCAAAGATGTCTCCGCACTGATTCACACTGCTGATGACTATGGTTATGAAGCCCAGCTACTGAAATCTGCTGTCAGTGTCAACGAACGCCAGCGATTGATTGCTTTGGAAAAACTCCAACAAGTTCTGAAAATTCTCAAAGGCAAAACAGTCGGACTACTCGGACTGACCTTCAAGCCCGATACCGACGACTTGCGCGACGCCCCAGCCCTCAACCTAATTGAGCAGCTAAACCGACTGGGAGCCAAAGTCAAAGCCTACGACCCCATTGTTTCCCAAACAGGTCTACGTCATGGGCTTTCTGGTGTGCTAGTAGAAACCGATGCCGAAAGACTCGCTGACGGCTGTGATGCCTTAGTACTTGTCACCGAATGGCAGCAGTTCAGCACTCTCGACTATGTGAAAATGGCAAAATTGATGGCCCACCCCGTTATCATCGACGGTCGTAACTTCCTCGACCCCGAAGCAATGATACGGGCTGGATTCCAATATGTAGGGGTGGGACGATAGATAGTTCAGAGTGATGAGTAATTAATGATGGATAAGAATTGCTTACAATTTATAATCCATAAATCCTAACTCCAACTCTTTTAAAAACCGAAAGATTTACAATACCGCCTAGAACGATCTAGGCGGTATTTAATTTTGTTTTAGAGCTTCGCGCAAATATGCTAAAAAAACGTGAATTCGACTGCTCATATAGTGTCCGTCTGATTAGCGCAATCAAAAGACCTCTAAGAGATTTTACTGCGTAAAACTGTCCCTCTCCCAGTCGGAGAGGGACAGACTTGAACTAAAGTTCAAGGCAGGAAGCGGTTCGACGAACTCACGTTAAAAAACTTTACTTCTCTTGTTTGCGTGAAAGTATCATATTAATTAGTACTTGGAATACGTTCAATCTCAGCATATCCACTGAAGATAAGTTTTTTACCTTCAGTTTCTAATCGGTTTAGCCGCATTTTCACTCCATCAAGATCAAAACGATCCAAATCGACCATATTATCTAAAATTTCTACTAGCGCCACGCTCAAGGTTTGCGAGATTTCCCGTTGTGCTTCTGGCACTTGGTCAAGTTCGATTTTTGGATCTTTGAAAGAAACTCGCCGCCGCCTTTCAATGCCTATAGCTAGGATCATACTCAGGGGTACAAGTTCGCCATTATTTAAATCTGCTTTTGCTACAAGTTGTAAGCGATTCTCTGGCAATAGCTGTACCTGAACTTCCGTAAAGGAGACTGGTTCACCGCCAGATAATGCCGTCAGTGATGGTACGGTGAGGTTAAGCAGACGCTTTTTCACCAGTTCCGCATTAAAGGCTTGGTTTATGCCCGCTTCTGATAAAATTACTTGAGCGATCGCTTGAGTGGGTTGCTTCAGACTGAGTTTGCCCTTTAAAACCGAGCCGAAGTCAATGGCAACCGCATCAGTTTCAAAAGACATTTCCTCAACCGCGAAATCTTTCCGAATCACCAAGCCACGGCCGCTCATTTTGAAGCTATCAATGCTGCCTTGCAACAGCTTGCTGGAGGGGTAGCAGCGCACAAAGACTTCTACTGACTCGCTCGTGCTAAACAGGTGGCGAATCGTTTGGCTGGCGACTGTGTTGAGCATTCGCTCTCCCCAGTCTGTGCCTTTAGGATCTTGTAAACCAGTAAGTCCGCCGAACATGTGGTTTTGGGTCTCTAGAAGTTCTTTGTACTTTTGTAACAAACTGTGAAGAATACAGCAAGCGATCCCGTGATTAATTGTGCTGATGGGTAGGTGTAGGATAGCTGATGATTAGAGCTCCACTGTGTCAAATGTTACTTTTATTCTAGTGAGTGGGAATAATTAAACTAAGTTATTGCTAAGACTCTCACCAATACTAAGTATGATACAGCTAAATATTCTAGAAATTGCCAAGCAGGGTGATACAAATGCGATTAACACTCTGGTAAGTCAGTGGTTAAATTCACCCAGAATTACGTCAAAAACTAGTTTCAAACAAAATTGTCTACAGATAATGCTGGAATCAATTGAAATTCCAGCACAACAGTTAGTAGTCCCAGTTATTTGTGATGGATTAATTAATTTAGGTATCCAATCTTTTAATAATGTCAAAATATACGGTAGAGTAACAGGTGAAGATTTTCCCGATTGGCAACAAGAAATTGAGTTAGAAGCACTAATAAATTCAACTGTATTAACACCTCAAACAAATATTGAAGTGGAATCTTCAATTGCCATTACTAAAACAAAAACAGATAATCAATTAACTGTAAAAAAACCATCTTTTTTGGGATCATTGCTTGGAACAGTAGCAGGAACAGCCGGAGTCGTTGGAGGTGCTGCTGTTCTAGCTGGACAAGCTGTTGCAGGAGCGGCTGTAGGTATTGGGGGTGCGATTGGAGGTGCAGCTTTTCAGGCAACACAAATAGTAGGGCAGGCACTAGCAATTGTTGGCAATAATCCCCAATTGGAAGTAGCAATAAAATCTCTAAATCAAGATTGGTTAAATCCTTTAATTCAACAGGTTGATTTAGTTAAAGCCGAGGCTGCCGTTAGAAAGCTACAGCAAGAACACCCAAATGAACAACCAGCACAAATTGCCCATCATCTTATGCTGGAAAAAGCTGTTTTGGCAGGAGGAACAGGGCTTGCTAGTAGCCTTATACCAGGACAAGCAACTGCAATGTTTATGGTAGATTGGGCTGCTACATCTACATTATCAGTAGAGTTAGTCTATCAAATTGCTGCTGCCTACGGAATGAATTTAAATGATTCCGAGCGCAGAGGAGAAGCAGTAGCAATTTTTGGTTTAGGGCTGGGTGGAAAAACAGCAATCAAAGCAGGTTTGGGTTTACTCCGAAATCTGCCAGTAGCGGGAGCCGTCATTGGTGCTAGTTCAAATGCAGTCATGATCTACGCATTAGGTTATGCGGCTTGTCAGTTTTATGAAGCAAAGCAGAATCCATTAACTTTAGAAGCAACATTAGTCGATGCTCAACTAGAGAGCGGAAAATTTCTTGAAGCCGCTATTTCTCAAGAAAAGATTATGGATCAGATTTTGGTTCACATTGTCTTAGCAGGTAATCCAGATAAATCTTGGGAAGATATTTTGCCAGAATTACAAGCTGTCAACCTTAGTCCTGAGTCAATCGATGCGATCGCAGCTAATATCAAATCTCCACCATCTTTAGAAACTTTACTTGAGCAAATTAATAGTGATTTTGCTGTACCTCTACTGGCGCAATGTCAAAAAATTGCTCATCTAGATGGAGTAATTACGCCAGAAGAAGCTAAGGTGTTAGAAACAATTAACAAAAAGTTAAATCGTGATTTAGCTGCAATCAAATAACCGAACACAAAGCCAGCGATCGCTCCGATTTAACTTGCCTTTTAAACAAGTGCGATCGCTTTTAAAATAAATGGAAAAGAGATTCCCCGACTAATCACAAACTCGTTGCAAGTAAACCAACGAAAGGAAGATAACAATGAAAGCTAAACTTTACGATCAAATAAAAACATTGGTAGAAGTACAACCAGACTTTGCCGACGAGATGATTCCTAAAAATACACTGGGAACAATTGGAGAATGCTACAAAAATCCCGAAGGTTATGCAGTAGATATTGCCATCCCCAATCAAAAGTTAGTTGGAAGCTATGAATACGTAAATGTCATTTTTACTTCTGACCAATTCGTGCTTATCAATACTGTCTTGCAACCACTGAATGTTATTACTCAGTAATGGCAAAACCTGATAAGGTCATCTTTAGGAGGATAGAGACGCGGATACCGCGCTCTTAAGTTACCTACTTCGTCAACAACTTCCGTCGTAAATTATCTAAGGCTGCATTCGCACTTACATGACGAATTAGAGCGCGTCCTCGCACTGCACCAAATTGATACTCAAAACTTGCCACTTCATCCTTTGGCCCAGCCAAACCAATATAAACTAAACCCACCGGCTTAGTATCTGTCCCTCCAGTTGGGCCAGCAATTCCAGTAATACTCAGTCCCCAAGTTGTTGCAAGGCGGGTTTTGACTCCAATTGCCATTTGCTCTGCAACAGTACCACTTACCGCCCCAAATTTATCTAAATCTTCTGGGTTAACCCCCAGCAGCCCAACCTTCACCGAATTGTCATAAGAAATTACTCCACCCCAAAAGTAATCAGAACTCCCAGAAATCTCAGTCAACATTTGCCCTAAACCGCCACCAGTACAAGATTCTGCCACCGAAAGTGTTTCTTTTGATGCCCGCAACAACTCACCGACTACGGTAGAAAGAGTATCATTATTAACACCGTAAAAATCCAGTCCGGCAATTTCTTTAAGTTGTTTCTCAATGGGCGCAATTAGTTCTTCTGCGGCTGCTTCTGAATTTGCTTTTGCAGAAACTCGCAATCTCACTTCCCCCTTACCTGCGTAAGGCGCTACTGTGGGATTTGGCAATTTCAAATAGGAAGCAACCTTTTCTGCTAAAACAGATTCACCAATACCCCAAAACTTTAAACTCCGACTGTAAATAATTTCTTTACCCCAACCTTGACTTTTGAGAAATGGGACTGCTGTTTCTTCCCACATCGGATGCATTTCACTGGGAACACCGGGAAAGGTAAAAATCGTGATTTCAGGACGGGGTTGCCAAATGATACCGGGTGCTGTTCCAGTAGGGTTGGGTAGAATTTCTGCACCTTGGGGAATCAAAGCCTGCTTGCGGTTACTTGGTGACATAACCCGACCACGTTGGGCGAATTTCTGGATTATGTCTTCGATAATGTCAGAACGTTCTACCAACGGGACTTTAAAAAAATCGGCGATGGTTTCGCAAGTTAGATCGTCTGGTGTGGGGCCGAGTCCACCAGTGAAAATGAGAATTTGGGCTCTGGAAATAGCAATTTCTATAACTTGCTTCAACCGTTCTGGATTATCCCCAACCACTGTTTGATAGTAGTGGGGAATACCTAGCTGCGCTAATTGTTGCGCCAAAAATTGAGCATTGCCGTTGAGGATATCTCCTAGCAATAGTTCAGTACCAACACAAATAATTTCTGCACTCATTAGATTGGGAATAGGGAGTGGGGAATGGGGAGTAGGGAGTGGGGAGAGAGCAGGGGAAGAAGAACATATTGACCAATGCCCCATGCCCAATGCCCCATACCCAATTATGCTAGTGCTGGTACAGGAATTTCCAGGTGAGGATATAAGGGGAAGCGATCGCACAATGCTGCTACCCGTTGCCGACAATCTTGGGTTACTACCTCGGAATCTGGAGAAAGCAGGCGATCGCTAATAATATTTCCAATCTCGGTAAATTCTGCTACTCCTAAGCCCCGTGTGGTCATTGCTGGCGAACCTAACCTCAGACCACTGGTAACAAATGGCGACTGCGGATCAAAGGGAATAGTATTCTTGTTAGCAGTAATATTCACAGTACTTACTAGCTGATCTGCCTGCTTACCAGTTAGACTCACAGAGCGTAAATCTACTAAGATTAAATGATTGTCAGTACCGTTAGATACTAACTTTAAACCACGATTTTGCAGTTGTTCGGCCAAAGCACGAGCATTTTCAATCACTTGGGCAGAATAAGTTTTAAACTCAGGCTTGAGGGCTTCTCCAAAAGCTACTGCCTTGGCAGCAATAACGTGTTCCAATGGCCCGCCTTGGCTGCCAGGAAAAACAGATTTATCTAGCTTTTTACCTAGTTCTGCGTCGCCAGTCAAGATTAAACCACCTCTAGGGCCGCGTAGAGTCTTATGAGTAGTTGTTGTTACTACGTGACAGTGAGGAATGGGATCGGGATGAAGACCACTGGCAACTAAACCAGCAATGTGAGCAATATCGGCAAGTAAGTAAGCGCCGATCTCATCAGCAATACTACGGAACTTTTCAAAGTCAATTACACGGGGATAAGCCGAATAACCGCAAATCAAGAGCTTAGGACGCTCCCTCAGCGCCAGCTCGCGAATTTGATCGTAGTCAAGTTGTTCTGTTTGTGGACTTACACCGTAGTGGCTAACTTGGAACCACTTACCTGAAAAATTTACAGGGGAACCGTGGGTGAGATGTCCCCCATGAGACAAATCCATCCCCATAATTTTGTCCCCTGGTTCCAGCAGCGATAGAAATACTGCAAAATTAGCTTGTGCGCCAGAATGAGGTTGGACATTGGCATGAGCCGCACCAAATATCTGTTTAGCACGGTCGATCGCTAGTTGCTCGATTTTGTCGATAAATTCACAACCGCCATAGTAGCGTTTACCAGGTAAACCCTCAGCATATTTATTTGTCAGTACTGAACCTTGAGCCGCCAGTACAGCGGCAGAGGTAAAGTTTTCACTAGCAATCAACTCCAAATGGTCTTGCTGACGCTGTAGTTCGTCGTTGATTAACCCTGCGATCGCCGGATCGCTGGAAGAAAGAAAGTCTGAATTAGTCCTAGTCACTTGAATTATCCTTATGGAAATTTGTACAACGGCTGATTTTGGTTGGACGCAGCACCTAAATATACAGTCAAAAACCATTGCTCTTGACTGCTGTACAGAGGCGATTAATAGTCTCCGTACTCTGAAGGTTTATTTGTGCCAACTTATTTATTATTAGACCCAAGCTCGATTAATGCATTAATTATCATAACGTTGCTTTTTGAAATCCTCACCTTGCTGCATGTTGTGAGGCCGTTAGACAGTATTCTTTATGAACCTGTGTGAAATAATGCTTACTGCGATCGCTGCTCTGTAGAATGAACTTCAGAATGATTCGTGAACAACAAGAACCCCGACTTCTATAATAAGTCGGGGTTCTGCGGGTTGCAGTTCTCACAAATCAAAAAATCAAATAGGGTTAATATAGCGATTTTGATAGTAAGCCAAAATCTGGTTAACTCGTTGCCGACTTTCTAAGTTAGAGTTTGGTGTCCACGAGAGGCTCAAGCCAGCAATTTGACTTTGATTATAATCAAACTGTTGGGATGACTGGGGAATTAAATCCACTTTCACCCCTTCAACTTGACGTAAATGAGCTGCTATTTCTCTATAAACAGCTAAAGGCAAACCAGCAAATTCAACTTTTTCATTAGTCTCCATCTTTATGAAGCTCCCACATTAAAAGAATTTTGGGGGGGCGTTGTCACTGAGATAGCATTGCCGGTAGCAGATGCAGCTGACGACGTTGATTTGACAGCCCCTTCCCCTACCATTTTGGCAACTTCAATACCATATTGTTCCAAAATCACGATGGGGTTGTAGCCCTGATTCATTTCAATGCGTTTAATCAGTACGCCATTTGCTAATCGTTGTCCCGCCTGTACATAGCGACTTGTTGGTTCATCGGGTACTTTGATAATTGCCTGTGGTTCTTTACTAATTAAAACTACACCAGTCACAACCACTGCCCTTGCTAACTCAGGCTGTGCTGGCGGTGGCAATACAGAGACTAAAGTGGGGTTGGGGACAACTTGAGGCAAAACTTTAGGCAACACTGAAGTCAAGGTAGGATTGACTTTTTTAGTCAAGATAGGATTGACTTTTTTTGGTAGAGAAGAAACGTTGTTTTTCTTTGGATTTAAAGCAATGCTGCGTGTTGGAAGTTTTAGTTTTACTATGGTTGCAGTAGGTAGCTTAGGCAACACGGGAACTGGTCTTCCAGATGTTTTAGCCATTCCGGGAAGAGTCTGCCCGAAAAGTTGTGTAAAAGGATCGCTTCGATCTTTTGATACCACAAGTTCTCGTGCCCGCTCTGTAGCATTAGTGGATTGAATCAAGTTAACAGATGCAAGATTAACTTGTGAAACCTGTTTGGCAGGTATCACTGGATTCTTAAAAGATTGAGCCGCTGGTGGCGACTTTTTTGCTATTTTGGGAATTGGCACAGGATTGATAGCTTGTTGTGTATCTTCAGAAGCACATCCAGCGATCGCCAAAGTTAGAATAGCTGCAATTGTAATTTTTGAAGTTCTGCCCATGAGCCTTTCTCAAAAGCCATTGGAAAATTGAAAAGTGGAAATCAACATGCCTAAAATTTGGATCAAAGGCAAAGTATGTTCCCTTTATAACCTAATTTTTTACATTTTAAGGGTTATTTTTAGCACTGCTTACCCAGTATAACTGCGGTTTGGTGTTTGCTAGCAGTCAATCTTCTGCCACACCCATAAGCTCTTTCATCAAATCCAGTCCTTTCTTGACTCTACGGGAAACTGTTACTACACTGATGCCCAGATGTTCTGCAACTTGTTTTTGGGTCAAATCTTGCAAAAACACACATTCCAACACGTCGCGGGTGCGTTTCTCTAGTTGAACCAATGCTTGTTGTAAGCGAAGTTGGTCTTCTTGTGCCAGTTGAAAGCTGCGATAGTGAGGATCTGGAACCAATTCTCCCAAGCAGGTAGAACCTTCTTCTCCATCTTGGATTGGCACATCAAGACTCAAAGGAGCGCGATTGACCCATGCTAATTTAATTTCTTGCCATTCATTTGGAGAAATTTCCAGTGCCGCTGCTAATTCCGAGTCGGTTGGTTGACGATTGTGTTTTTCACGCCAAGAACGTGATACTCCTATTGCTTGCTGTTGGAGTGCTAACCATCTCCGAGGAATTCGCACGGTGACACCTTTATCTCGGAGATAGTGTTGAATTTCACCCCGAATATAGGGAAGAGCGTAGGAACTGAAGGCATGTCCCTTGGAAATTTCAAATCTTTCAATAGCTCTGATTAAACCCAAACATCCAACCTGGAGCAAATCATCGTAGGTTTCATGACATTGATTTGTCCAGTAGTGAGCTTCTTTTCTCACCAGTCCAAAATTGAGTTTTACCAGTTGATTGCGGATATTTTCTGACGGAGATTGCTGATATTCTCGCAACAACTGCCAAATTTCGTGCTTTAGTTCAGTGGTGACTGTGGTAGGCATAGCACCGGGTTTATTGAGCAAATAAAGAATCAATTATTCGCTTTTAAATTCAGCTGCGATCGCACGATATTAAAGGAAATATTGCGCTATATTTCCTAAGCATTTGCTATGGTAGATAATAAAGATTTTCTATCAAAACTCCATAGGTTACTTGACAATCGAGCAAAATTTAAATGGGCGAAATCGCTATTTAGTTGGTTATTTATCTTTGGTATGATCTGTAGCTTTTTTAGAACCACATAGAAATAAAATATAAAATTAATCACTAAATATCAAACCGAGATTGTACTTAATTTGAATTAATTAATGATGAAGTTAATTTAGAGAAACAAAACAACAGTAGTTGAGCTTTTGTTTGATAAGCAAAAGTTAGATTTACAGTGAAACTACGTACTCTTTCAACTAAAATTTATCCAATAATTAAAAATTACTAATAATTTAAAAAAATCTTATGTATATTTACGCAAGCCCAATAAAAAAAGGGCATCTCACCCTTTTTTGTACTTAAGTCTATAGTGTTTTAATGAAAGGCAAAAGGTTAAACAGATGAATCAAATGACCCATAAGACTGAGGGATAAAAATTTTCCCAATTGCCAGGGCTATTTTGCCCCCAATTTTACTCAGATTTCACTTTTCCCAATTTTTGTAGAAAATCTATCTACCCTCTTGAAAAAAGAGGGTAAATAGGTTAACTTTTGCGATCAAGTCTGATACTTACAGAATTGTCATTCTGAGTGCCAGTCAGTTGCCTTACTTTCGAGGATTTAGCCACGAGTCGGTTCAACCCGTCCATAAAATAGACCGCGAATCTTGACTTCTTTAGGTTCGCCAGCACCTAAATCTGTATCAGATGGCTGTTCGCTCTCGAAAGTACCAGCAATTTCACCACTAGAGCCATCTATTTTAGCGATTTGCAGAGAAATCTTGCCATTAAGATTTTCAGCACGCTTGACGTTAGTGCGGGTAAGCTCTTCATCATCTGCTTGGGCGGGGAGAGCCACGGCATTATCGTAGCCACTGACGACACCACGACCTTTGGGATCTAGGAAGGCAGCACCACGATAGGAAGGAACTTTGAAAGTGCCTTCAAAGTCCGTAGAGGTGTTAATACTGGTCAAACTGGGTTGGGTTTGAGCAACCAAGTTTTTGATAGTGAAGAGGAAAGGTACTCGCTCGCCACCAGGAAGTTGCACAGTGATGGCTTGGAAGTCAAGACCATCAGTTTCCACAAAGGTGAGGCTATTATCTGAGTTGATTTTTAGGTTGCCTTGCACCTGGTCAATGGTGGAAGTGTATCTGGTCAACAATTTGCCAGCAACAAATTCTGCTTCTTGGCGTTTATTAGCAGGTTCTTCTTTGATGAAGAAGCTAGTTGGTTCCAAGCAAAGTTCTTTGATGGCATAGGACTGGCTAGAATCAATGGGAATAGAGCCACGGCGTGTTTCTGTTAGTTGGGGGCATTTGTTAGCCAAGCCAGTGCCGCGAATTTGATCGTAAGTGAGTACATCTCTACTGCTAGTAGCAGGAGCATCACTACAAGCAGTTATTAGCCCCAGGCACAAAGCCAAGAATGCAACAATTAAAGCGCGATACCTCATGGTCAACCTCAATCTCAAAAATTAATATCTAAGTTGTAAAACTGCATCGAAGCTTTGATCTCTGATGAGAAGCCGCTACTCTGCGAAAAGCTACTTTTGTTCGGACACGGCTTTGCTCTGATTAAGAGAGTTGAAGCAAGTGTTCGGGTGTCTAGTTGTCAGACGCTGCTCAAACTTTTCTCTGCTAAACGTAGTTAAACGTGTCGCTCTCTTGAGCTTGGAGTGTAAACCCCAGACTAAGTAGCACACTGCATCCATTTTGGATGTGTGTCACTAGGGGAGCAAAAAACCAGCAGTTTTACTGTTGGTGGCATTTGTTAGAGTTGGGCAGGTGAGTAAGCCTCATACAGAGATGCATAAATGTTTGCCTCGAAAAGTGCGAACAGGAGTGTTTGCTTCGCACTTTGCTTTTGCTGATGGCAAAAGCGTCGTCGCCCAAGTCTTTTTGTATCATGTATGTGACGCCACTACATACAGCCCATTTTTGGATGGGTAAATCAGCCAGATCATACGATTTTTTTTAACTCAAAATCAAAGTTCTCAAAATCCAAGAAAGTCTCGTCCCGATCGCATCTAGCTTCTGTAGAGCCTATGCTATAGGTTACTACGCTCTTTTTGGAGCGATCGCAATTGCTTTTGATAAAGATACAAATCTAGTTATATTCACCCCTAACTAGGGCAAGTGAGGAGATGCAGTGACAGGGAAACAACTAACAAACTAGGGAAAATTAAAAATCTCCGGTAAATTTGAGTTGACCTCATTTATACGCAAAGGATGGCATGAACGATCACAAAAATATTGAATCAGAGAAGTTATCTGGTAAACTGCAAGCGATCGCAACTGTGGTGTCTGATGCAGCTACAGCTTCTGAAGGCGATACTGTAGCTCTTTTGGCTTTGCTGCGACAATTGGAGCAGTTGCACCGAGAGATCCGGGATGGGGTTTTTCAAGAGAGTTTGCCTGTTAACCGTCGCCAACTTTATTCACTGCTGAAAGATATTGAGTCTGAGGGAGGCTGGCCCTATATTGAGCGTATGAGGCTACAAGCCTTTTTAGCGAATTTGCCACAAGAGGCTCCCGAAGAAAATAGCCATGAACTCTTGGAGAGCGATCGCTCTTTGGGTTGATTAGGTCGAAATTTATTTCTAGCTCTGAATTAACAACTTTGATCGCCTCATCAACCGCTAAATCAAGAGCGGTTACTCATTGAGGCTTCAACCTAATTCATAATTCGTAATTCGTAATTAAAAAGGGTTTGTACGGTTTATGCCATCACAAAGAAGGCGATCGCGCTCCTCAAGATTGTGGTTGTGCTTAAGGTAATCACCCACCCAATCGCAACCACGGACAAGCAGATCATCAAGATGTAAATTCCACAGAATTACCGTGTTGTCATCACTAGCTGATGCTAGTGTTTGACCATCTGGGCTAAAACTGACACTTAATACTCCAGCGCGATGTCCATTAAGACTTTTAATTAACTTGCCTTCAGGACTCCAGAGTTTCACTGTACTGTCCCAACTGGCGGCAGCGAGTAATTCACCATTGGGACTGAAAGTCACGGCATTGACGCTATCGCTGTACCCTTTTAATAAGGTTTTTAATAACGTCCCATCTCGTCGCCACAGTTTCACGGTGTTATCCCAGCTGGCAGAAGCCAGTAACTCATCAGTTGGACTAAAGCTGACACCTGTCACCCTGCTGTCATGGGGCGAGAAAGTTTTTAACAATGTACCATCCTGTTGCCAAAGTTTAACAGTTTGGTCATCACTGGCAGAGGCTAAAACTTGACTATTATGGCTGAAGTTTACGCTATTTACCGAATCCTGATGCCCCACTAAGGTTTTGAGTAACTTGCCCTCACGGTTCCAAAGTTTCACTGTTTTATCTTTGCTAGCTGATGCCAAAAACTGACCATCAGGACTGAAATTCACGCTCATCACACTATTGCTATGCCCGTGGAGAGTCATGATTAAAGTACCGTCCAACCGCCAAAGTTTCACTGTTTTGTCAAAACTTCCTGAAGCCAGCATTTCACCTTTGGGGTCAAAACTGACACTAGTAACTTCATTTGTATGCCCCACTAAAGTTTTGTAAAGTCGGGTTTTAACCTCGCCACTACTGGTGTATCGTTGCCAAAGTTTTACAGTGCGATCGCGACTACCAGAAGCTAGCATCCGGCCATCGGGACTCCAAGCAATGCTCAAAACTCGCTTCCGATGCCCTTGAAGAATAGACGGTCTTGGGGCGTCTAAACTCCATAGTTTAACGCTTTTGTCGTAACTTCCTGAGGCTAGCAATTTGTTATTTGGACTGAAAGCTAAACTGACAACATAATCGCTGTGTCCTTTGAAGGTTTTGAGTAAAGTACCAGTAGTACTCCAGAGGTTTATGGTTTTGTCATCACCTGCAGAAGCTAACTTTTTACTATCGGAACTAAAGCTCAAACTCCACACTGTTTTGCTATGCTGCCGTAAAGTTTTGTAAGGACGAAAGTCAAAACCGTCTTTAGTGCTGTTACTTTCCCTTTGCCAAAGTTTCACTGTCTTATCTAGACCAGCTGAGGCCAAGAATTTACCGTCCGGGCTGAAAACAGCTATCATCACAGCCTGTTGATGTCCCTGCAAACTTGTAACAAGATTACCGTTCCGTCGCCAGATTTTCACTGTCTTGTCATCGCTGGCCGAAGCGATGAATTGACCATCGGGACTGAAGTTTACCCAGTTAACCCATCCTCGATGCCCTTTCAGTATTTTTACTAAGCTACCGTCTTTACGCCAGAGTTTTACGGTTGTATCCTTACTAGCAGTAGCTAACAATTCGCCATCAGGACTGAAATTAACGCTGTCAACCGAATCTCCGTATCCTTTCAGGGTTTTATATGGCTTGGGGTCAAATTCACCTGTAACTGGGTTTTTGTGCCAAATTTGCACTGTTTTGTCGAGGCTGGCAGACGCTAGGGTTTGACCATCAGGGCTAAAACTTACACAGGTGACAGCATCAGTGTGACCTTTGAGGGTTTGGAGTAAGGTACCGTCAGGACGCCAAAGTTTCACCGTTCGATCTAGGCTACCTGATGCTAGCAACTGACCATCCGGGCTGAAAGTTACTCCCCAGACAACATCAGTGTGCCCTTCCAAGCGGTTAACCTCGGTTACCCCATAAACTGCTTGTTGCAAGGCTGTCACTACCCGCATTCGGGTATCTGGCTGCACGATCTCTGCTTGTTTAAGTCCTCTCCAAGCCCGCAAACCTTCTAATAGGGCATCAAATTCTTTATTAGAGGCAAACAAAGCTTCGCTAGCAGCAGCGATTCCACTAATTTTCAAGTTGGTTTCACTGCGTTCAGCTCGTAGAGTTTGACGAACTGCTGCTCTTTTTTGTAAGTCGGCTTGCCACCATAACGCTGCTATTGTTCCCCCCATAATTGCTAAGATTGCACCTGCTATCCGTGCTTCTCGCAGTCGTCGTTGCAATACCAAATTTAGTTGCTTTTGACTGAGTTGTTGGGCTGCTTCCGCTCTAGTTTTTTCAAATTTGATTTTTTCTAATTCGGCGAGCATACCATAGTTGTTCTTTTGGCGAATTGGTTCAACTAAATAATCGTGAACCAACTGGTAGCGATCGCCTAACTCTTCTCTAACTCGCAATACCAATCCTGAACCCACCAATATTTCTAAGATCAGTTCTCCAACTTTGTCAAAACTTGATATCGTATCTATATCATAATTATTAACTAATGCAGCCGCTAAATCAGCTTTAGTTTTTAAAGGTCGTGTCCCCTTTTCATCTGTTAACTCAAATAATAATTTCCAACTTAACTCTTCGTTCTCTTGACCGCAGTCTTTGATAACTTCCCCCAACCAGCGTTCCACCAATTTTGCCGAGCCACCACAAAGCTTATATTCTGCAAGTGTCGTAATGTTTTCTATTTGTAGTTGAGCACCAACTATTTGTAATTCAATTGGATGTACTTCGTCTAGTTCTCCTGTCAAATCCTGGACTAATCGGTTAATTAATTCCTCACTTAGTTCATAATGTGAACGTTGAGTAAGACTGTGAATTATGGCTTTGGCATCTTGGCTAGAGAATTTTCCTAAATAGTAGCGAATATCCTTATCAAGAATATTTTTATTAATTACTCCTAAATCATATAAGCCAGTACTATTTTTCTGACTCAAACGTTCAAACTCTAATAAATGATGCAAGTAATCTTCTCGTAATGAAAGAATGATTTTTACATAAGAAATGTTTAAACATTCGCTAAAAAATTTATAGAATTCTATTCTTTGTGTAGAAGGATTACTAACAAAGAAAAATTCTTCAAACTGATCTAATATGATAACTATCGTATAATTGCGCTCACATGCTAACCGGATTCTTTCTAGTATTATGGTGGGTGTAGAGTCAATATTAACCGATATTCCCGTGTATGCTAGCGCTTGGTTGATACTGCTGCTCAAGATTGTTATCCAATCAGTATAAACAGATAAAACAATCGGTATAGGAATGCGTTCACCGATAACTTTTCCCTTGAGTGCTGGCACTAAACCAGCTTTGATAATTGAACTTTTACCTACACCAGATGGTCCATAAATAACTGTGAGTTTGTAGTCAGCGCGGGCAATTCTTTCAATTAAGCGATTGAGATCTTGTTGCCGTCCAGAAGCAGATATTTCTTGAGCAATTTCTTCAGGAATAAACGGTATTTTGTGAGGTTCTAGTACTGGGTTAATTCTAGGGCGTTGTGGCTGTAATTGACTTGCTCCGATAAAGGCACGAAAGCCATACTGATGTTCTATTTTAATTTTTTCTTGCTTCAGCTTAAAGGCTTCTGTATAGTTATGACACTCAAAAAAGTAAAGCGATCGCAGTTCCTCTAAAATCTCTAAGTAAAGTAATGGCTGATGTTGTAGCTCACAAACTACCCTCGCCCATTCCAAGTTATTGATAGCTTCCTCGCACTCACTCAAATGCCGTTGTGTGCGTGCTAGCAACAGAAGATACCAACTTTCTTGTCGTCGTCTTTGCAAAGCATCTCGCAGAGAAACTTGTGTTACTTCTTCGGAGATAGAAAGCGCTGTATTTGCTAATTCATGAGCCAGTACCCAATTCGATTCTGAAGCCGCCACATTTGCCAAAAAACCATAATTTTGAGCAACTTGTGCGGGAGTTCCATAAGTTTTATGTAAGTGTAATGACTTTTGAGCTAATTCTTTTAAGTCATCCCAGGCTTGTAGACGTTGCAGCATTTCACAAGCAGGCAAAATGAATTTAGCAACTAAGTCTTCTCTTTGTACCTCCTCCAATAGCTCCAAGCATTGTTTAAACCACGACAGAGCATGTTCGCAATAGCTACTAGTATTCTGGTATAAGTCTGCCATTCGGTGATAACAAAGCCCCAAGTGGAATAGTACTATTGCTTGCTTGAGTAAAGATGAGGGGGGCATAGGTTGAGGGGATGAGAGGGGCAAAGAAGAATTACTCTCCCACTCTGCTACTCTGCTTGCTTCCTGCTGCCATAATGCTAGGCTTCTTTGATAATTGGCTAAAGCACCATTAATTTGATCGTTGGCGTATTTATCTCGCCCCAACACAAATTCTAAACTAGCTTCTAATCCTGGTGTTAATTTAACGCCATACAGGCGCAGCAAATCATTACGGGCTGATTCTATTTCGTGGCGGTGTTGGGATTTGGGATCTAAATCTAAGAAGGCATTAGATAAAAACGTTTCAGCACCTGCTTCTAAAACTTTGGCAAATAGAGATTCTTCCTCTTGAGAGATCAAAGCAATTAAATCTGCTTTGGCCATTTCAAATTTAATAGTGGTTGCAGCCCAGCTTTTGAAATCAGGCGCTAATCTTGAAAGCAATGATGCCACATCATCTTGTAGCCACAATACCACTGGAAATGGAAAAGTAGCAGCATAGATATCTCGTGCTTGGTTGATGCCTGTAAGTAAGTTTTCTAGGTCGGTAGTTGACTCAATACCGAAAATCATTACAGCAGACGGTAAAGAGTCTGTAAGGACGGCAGGATTATCTAAAGATAGGTCTGAGATTATTGTGCTGTGTAAAGAAGTAGTTGATGGATTGAGAACGATTTCTCTGATATTAATTTCTTTGGTATTCGAGCGAATATTTTCTAACATTTGCTCACGTAATCGCCCATAGTTGCATCGAACTAAAATCAGAGCAAATTGACCTTCAGAAAGTGCGATCGCTCTAATCAATCTTTGTAAAGTATGCTGATTTTCTTTGGTGTAGACGCGTAGCTGTTTGTCATTATTCATTGGATATGGGGCATTAAGCATTGGATATGGGGCATTGGTCATTAGTTCACTAATAAATGACCAATGACAAATGACAATTGACTGTTACTTGTTTTGTTGCCAAGCCAAAACTTTTTCTGTTTCTGCCAAGGCTGGACTGATACCAAACCAGCGCCCTACAGGATCGCGATATTCAAACAGATACATGCTTCTTAGTAAGCTCTGATAGTCAGACTCACCTTTAACTCTCTGTTGCTGTACTACTTCAAACAATAATTCCCACTGGGACTCATCAATAGCTAATAGCAGATCGTCGCGGTAGTCCTTAATCACGGCTTCTAAGCAGTCCCTAGAAAAAGGCGGATCTTGTCGTTGCAGGCAGCTATAAAGTAAGCCCAATAAGTTACGAATGTGACCACCACTAACGCGACATAGACGATCCAATGTTTGGGAGTGATCGAATAATTCTGTAATTAATAAAAGTCTGCTATTCAAAGGAACTTCTGGAAAAGCTCTAGCTAGAACTAACTGGCGCACTAGTGACATCCCTGGTTCGTAGTCACTGCCATCTCTTTGCCGCACTAATACCATCGGCAGTACTTTTGGTGCAATCCCTCCCCCCAGACGATTTTTTAGTGTCTCATACTCATTGGAGAAAATTAACGTTAGGGGAATTGTGTAAACTAGGTGGCATTTAAGTCGGCGTAACTGTTCGCCTCGGTCAATGAAGAGATATTCTGGTTGCGATCGCCCGGATGCTAAGGGACGCATATCCACTCGATCCAAATTATCTACAATCACTACCAGTCCTTTTTGACCCCTTAGCTTTAGCTGTTCAACAGCCTTTTCTAAAATCTCTTCGTTAATCGCCTGCAAAATACTATTGGTACGTGGTTCCAGATATTGCCTCAGTTGATTCCGCATCTGGGTGCTATCTTTAGTTTTCGCGGTAATTTTGGCAATACCCAAGGACAACTCTGCTTGTCCAGAAAGCTCTATGGGGCTTTGCAAAAAATCGCCTACTTCTTTAAACAAATTGGTAAAGTAACCAGGTTTGAGTTTGATACTAATCCCTTCTAAACTGGCACTGACTTGACGGGCTACACTCAACAAAATATCGCTGATATCAATATCTGCCATGTCTAAGTCTTGACTGGACTCAAAATAAACCACATGAAATCCTGCCAATTCTAGTTCTGTCTTGAGGCGCTGCAATTCCGTTGACTTACCGCAGCCGATATGACCCGTAAATAACTGACAGGTTGGCTCGTCAGGAGAAATACGAACAATAGTTCGTTGCAATTCTTCGACAATCTTGCAACCACGTACATCAGCAAAATCTATGTAATACTGCCGATCTAGTACGTTACTTATATTTAGCGTGTAGCTAGGGTTACATGCTTTATAAAAACGTGACAAATTTAATGTCGTTTTCATGTATGTAGAGGTTTATGTAGATGCAGTTTAGTTTGGATTTTTTATACAATTAATCCTGATCTAGGATGTAGACACAGGATTAACTCGCAAGATGGTAGTGTCTTGTAAAAGACAGCACTTGTTGCCAGATTACTGTCAGTAGTATGTTAGAGAATTAATTGACCCTAATAGCGAATGGCACTAAGATAATGCAAACCCATTATCTGCAAAGCTTTTGGGTGTGGGGTGTAGGGTGTGGGGTATAGTGACGTTCGCGCCAGCGTTGCGTAGCAAAGAAATTTATTTATGTTCGTACTTATTTTTACTTTTCTTGATTTTTCCGAACATACACCCTATCCCCTACACCCATGTCTGGCAAGGATTTCATCTTTTATTCGTACCATTCGATCCCTCAGTCTTTAAGCATATCTGTCTTTTTTACACCTGCTCTTGAGGTTTTGACAATCTCTCGCTTCTGTTTGGCCTGCCACAAAATTATATGGCTTAGGAAGTAAGTAAAAAAAGCTACAAAATTTCATGATCCTCAGTTTGGATAGCTAATGAATCTAACTAGTATGAATTATAGCAAGGTATACAGAGATTCAGAAATACTTGCTTATCATTTCACCTTCTATTTGTCAAGAAGGCAAAATCCCATACATCTCAATTAATATTTTGTAATTTTTAAGTAAAAATCTTCAAAAATAACTTGTCAAAAAGACTACAGTCAGTTAAAAATGGACACCGTAAACTTTAATAGGAATAATGACTAGCGCCATAATCCTTGCGTAGTTACTGTAAAGTGTTACTAAAAATAAAAAAAGTCTTGAGGAGAACGGCTAAAAGATGCTAACAGTGTTTACTGAAATTAATAATGATATGAGCTTGTCAAGGAATTTAGATTGCAACCAAAAAGGGGTGTGAATGGCTGGCATAATATCAGTTTCCCGCACGCATCTAGCCCAGCGTCGTCAGAAATTGCGTCGGCAGCGGCAGATGAGAATTATTCAAGCTATTTGGCGAACCTTTGCCATTACTGGTTTGGCGGGTGGATTGTTGTGGGTGGCAGTCCAACCAGTGTGGATGCTAAAGGCTCCCAAACAAATAGTGATGAAATCAGGCAATAAATTGCTGTCGGATCAAACAACTCAGTCATTGTTGGTGCTGTCTTACCCTCAGTCTTTGTGGCGGATTGAACCGTCAGCGATCGCTAACTCTTTGAAGAAACAACCAACTATTGCTCAAGCGATCGTCAGACGCCGCCTATTTCCTCCTGGATTAATCATTGAAATCCAAGAACGAGTACCTGTAGCGGTAACTCAAACACGTGGCAACAAAAAAGTAACAATCGGCTTACTAGACGCAAGTGGGGCCTGGATGCCTTTAGAAAAATATACATCACTGAATCCCACTAAAAAATTACCCAATCTCAGAGTAATTGGTTCGCCAAATCAATACTGCCTTTACTGGACTCAACTCCATGAAGCTGTGAGCCAGAGTCCCGTGAAAGTTATAGAAATTGATTGCCAAAATCCAACAAATTTAATTTTGAAAACAGAATTAGGAAACGTGCATCTCGGTGTGCCAGGCCCCCAGTTATCTGAACAAATTAAGGTACTCGCCCAAATGCGCCATTTAACAACAAAATTTAATTCCAGTCAAATAGAGTATATTGATCTAAAAAATCCCGATTTCCCATTAGTACAAATGAACCAAAAAGACCAAAAATTAACTCCCAAAATCCCTAAAAGCATTTAGCATGTTTATTATTTTGATAGCTCCTAGTAAATTAAGAAGCTTTATGCTGATAAATATATTTATTATTTTCAGTTTTCCAGCAAATCGCACGAAAATCGGCATTAACTTCTAATTAAAATGAGAAGATCAATTATAAAATCTCCATTGGGAGTAACAGACCCTTAATTGTTACCCTAACATCTAATAGTAGGGTGCAAGATGTCAGACAATCTAATGATGGTCTATGGCGTGAAAACGCCTTCTGTCCATACATTCTTTGACTAAACCCAGTGCAAAAAAGAGAAAGTTGCTTGAGCTTTTAATTCAGATTCAGATTCAGACTCGTGAGCAGAGGGCACTAATGAGAACGGTTTACGCCGCCATTCAAGTGCAGAGGCAAAAAGGCTCTGACTTTGGTCTGTTGAGGACACTTCCAAAGACAGGTTACCGAAGTTTCAATCTGTAACTAAAAATGCCACCCAAAGTTGCGTAAGCATTGCTTTTGGGCAATAAGTTTGGACTGCTCTGTGCTGTAATTCCTATTAGGTGACGAAATCTCTTAGGAAATCTTGATTTGTTGTCCGCACTAGTCAGGGTTCTTGTAGGATAGACTATTGCTCCAATAAAGTGTCCATTGAGACCACCCAAACAACAAATTAATCAGGTATAGTCTGACAAGTAAATTCTTGCTTAGTTTAACCTTAAGGATAAGTAAGTAAAAGGTAAATTTTGTGTCTAAAGTTGCGCTCATCCCCAATGGTGAAACCTATTAACAATATTATTATTGAGGCAGAGAAGATAGGCTGTAATGTGTCTTTACAAGTTATGCCCCTTGCTGAGAATAATGAAGAAATTAATGTCTGGTTGAAGTTATACAAGTCAGTTTTAGATAAATATAGGTATACTTCTCTAGAATTGGCTGTGCGATCGGCTGTGTTAAAAGCTTATCCCATAGCAAATTTTCGCACTGCCAATTCTGTTAGGCTTGGCAGTAGTGAAAACAATAAAGAACAACGCCATAGTATTGTGGCATTGTCAAACTAAAGTTGACTCTTAGGTGAATAACACCTGAAAAAGTCGTTTATCTACCCTTTCACAAATCCAATGACACTTGATAATAACCAAGGACTTAACTATAAAAATTCCCAATCTACGGGACAGCCTGGGTTCTCTCTGGCAGTTAACTCGACCAATCCCTTTAATAACTCTGGGCTGAATTTCGGGCCAAATCACGATAATAAGAAAGTTTCTCCGGAAAACAGCCGAATTGGCGAGATTGTTCCTGGTCGGGTCGCCAATATCAAAGTGATTGGTGTCGGCGGTGGTGGTGGCAATGCTGTTAACCGCATGATCGAGTCTGATGTCTCTGGGGTAGAGTTTTGGTCAATTAACACTGATGCCCAAGCTCTTACCTTAGCTGGCGCTCCAAGTCGATTGCAAATCGGACAGAAGCTAACACGAGGTTTAGGAGCAGGTGGTAATCCTGCCATCGGTCAAAAGGCAGCTGAGGAATCACGGGACGAAATTGCTACAGCTTTAGAGGGTGCAGATTTAGTATTTATCACTGCTGGTATGGGGGGTGGTACTGGGACGGGTGCAGCACCAATCGTGGCAGAAGTGGCCAAAGAAATGGGCGCTCTTACTGTTGGTGTAGTCACACGTCCATTTGTTTTTGAGGGACGCCGCCGCACCAGCCAAGCGGAACAAGGTATTGAAGGATTAAAAAGTAGAGTAGATACACTGATCATTATCCCCAACAATAAACTGCTGGAAGTGATCCCCGAACAAACGCCTGTGCAAGAAGCTTTTCGCTATGCAGATGATGTGCTGCGTCAGGGGGTGCAAGGTATTTCTGATATCATCACGATCCCCGGTTTGGTAAACGTTGACTTTGCTGATGTTCGAGCTGTGATGGCAGATGCGGGATCGGCATTGATGGGAATTGGTGTTAGTTCTGGAAAATCTAGAGCTAGAGAAGCTGCGATCGCAGCTATTTCTTCACCATTACTAGAGTGTTCTATTGAAGGCGCTAGAGGAGTTGTATTTAATATTACTGGTGGGACTGATCTCACTCTGCATGAAGTGAATGCAGCCGCAGAAGCAATCTATGAGGTAGTTGATCCCAACGCCAATATTATTTTTGGGGCTGTAATTGATGACAGGCTTCAAGGTGAGGTAAGAATTACTGTAATTGCCACCGGATTTACAGGTGAAGTGCAAGCTGCGGTACAACAAAGCGTGGCTAACGTTCGAGTAGCACCTAATACCTCAAAGCGTCCAACAACACAGCAACCTGTAGTTAATCCCCCAACCTCAACTCCAACTCCAAGTTCAACTCCAACTCCAACTCCAATACCAGAACCAAAAGAAAAACCTGGATTAGATATACCTGATTTTCTGAGAAACCGACGTACCCCAAGGAATTAAAAGATTTTGAATTTTAGATTAACTTAGCAGTCTCAGGTCAGGCTGAACGCTGTATAAAATCTGCTACTTCCGCCAGGGTTTTACCAAGGGCAGGGATAAGCAATCTTTTGCCGTACCCAATTTTGTCAATTGGTAAAAAAGCTCGTCAACACTACTTTATAGAATGAATTTGGGCAGGAGTCTACTGGCTTGCATGTCCGGCTATGCTTTAAGAAGATAAACAATAGAAATACCTGCCCAACTAAGGATGCATCACCAATAGCGTAGCGTTAGCGACGCAAGAGCGTCACAGCCCGTCTTAGACATTGATACATCTACCCGTCACCATCTATTAAACTCATATTCCGCATAAGTAAATATATTTACTTTCAAAAAGTAGCGGATTGAACCCGGCCACGGAAGTGTCCGAAGAAAGTCTGTTTACTGGGGACTAAGACATCAACCAAAAAATAAATGTAAATTATTTTTGGATTTTTAATGTCTGTTCAATCCATTGAATAACTTGATGACCTAGGCGAGTACCATCTAGGCGATCAATCTCACGAATTCCGGTAGGACTAGTGACGTTAACTTCAGTTAGGTAGCCACCGATGACGTCAAGACCCACAAAAATTAAGCCGTCTTGGCATAAGCGTTCGGCGACTTGAGTACAGATTTCATACTCTCTTGGGGTAATTTCGGTTTGAGCGACTGTACCACCAGTTGCCATGTTATTGCGAAAATCAGTTCCACTAGAAAGGCGATTGAGCGCACCAATTGGTTCACCATTGAGCAAAATAATCCGCTTATCTCCTTCTTTTGCCTCCGGTAAATAAGTTTGTACCATTACTGGGACTTTACCTTGAAGGGTACTGAGTTCAACAATGGAGTTAAAATTGCGATCGCTTGATTGCAAAAACAAAATTCCTTCCCCAGCTTTATTACCCAGCGGTTTGAGAACCCCTGCTCCTTTTGCTTCCACAAATTGCCGGATAAACTGCTTATCAGCACTGACAATCGTTTCTGGAATCGCTTTAGTAAACTGGAGGGCGTACATTTTTTCATTTGCCCCTCGGATGCCACTGGGACTGTTAATCAACAGAGTTTTATTTTGGTCAATGTAATCGAGAATATAGGTGGCATATAGGTAAGAATCATTGACAGGTGGATCTGTCCGCATAAATACGGCGTCCATTGTCTCTAAAGAAGTTAAGGAGGAATCGTTCAACTTATACCAAGGATTCGCCGCTACCCAGCGTCCCTCCACCAACTGCACTGGTACAAGTTCGACTCGCTGTAGGACAGCCCAAGCTTTGCCCTCCACCACACTCAGCAGATTTGCCTGAGTCACCCAAACTTCATGTCCCAGGATTTGGGCTGCTTCTATTAGGGCAACACTGGTATCATGACACGGGTCAAGTAGATGGATGGGATCAATGATAAAAGCCAGTTTCACCCTTTATACCTCAATCACCAAGAAATTAAATGGTTATTCAATTATTATCTCTTGATGCTCTCACCAATTGACGTACATATGTACTGCTGAGTATAACCTAGAGGGTAAAGTCTTGTGGACAGATATCGCTTTTGTGAGGAAGCCCGTAGACAAGGCAGGGCGTTCTTTTTCTAGAATTGTAGGGACTGCCGTGTAATTTGCAGCGGCTTGTCGCTAGCGATCGCAATATCTTCTAAACTTACAGGCTATTGCTAGAAGTTAGTAGCTCATCCAGTTTGCCTTGACTGTCTAAAGCGTGGATATCATCACAACCACCTACATGATTATCATTGATGAAAATTTGCGGTAAAGAACGGCCTCCATTTGCTCTTTGAGCCATTTTATTTCTGGCTACTTCATCTCCATCAATGCTGTATTCGATAAATTCAACTCCCTTATTTTTCAGCAAACTTTTGGCACGAATGCAAAATGGGCAAGTCCTCCAGGTGTAAATTTCTACTTTTGCAGCCATGATGTCCTCAACTTGATTTAATATTTCTTAATTTTAGAACTTTGTCACTGGCTCTAGCGACTCTATCCTGTTTTAATCTAAGCCCACATCAAACATTTTATTGTATTAAAT
The DNA here is from genome assembly GCF_002949795.1 of Nostoc sp. 'Lobaria pulmonaria (5183) cyanobiont'. Taxonomy (NCBI): domain Bacteria; kingdom Bacillati; phylum Cyanobacteriota; class Cyanophyceae; order Nostocales; family Nostocaceae; genus Nostoc; species Nostoc sp. 'Lobaria pulmonaria (5183) cyanobiont'. Next base: position 1,495,491 of record NZ_CP026692.1, read on the forward strand.
AAAATGTTTTCTGAGCTTTGTCAGCTATTTTTTGAGCTTTGTCAGCATCAGCTTTTTTGTTGTTAGCGTCTGTCTGAGCTTTGTCAGCATCAGCTTTCTTGCTGTTAGCGTCTGTCTGATTTAGCACGTTTTTCATGGTATTGTCATTTAGCAAATTCCACAGTCATTATTAATTAGAGCTTAAATACAGTAGACAACCGTATAAATACTCAAAACTAATGCCGTAGTTAATACAACTACGGCATTAGTTTTTATAAATTCAAAATTTATTTTCGGTATTTACTGGGAATCAACGGCGTATTCAATCAGCTTGGCAAGGCGCTGACGTAGGGTTTCTAATCCCAAGCGCTGACTCGCAGAAATAAATACCGCGAGGGGGAATTCTTCCCTAGCTAGAGCTAGCGTCTCACTATTGGCTTGATCAATCTTGTTAAAAACAACTAGCGCTGGGCCAGGAGTTATTGGCATTTGTGCCAAAATTTCTCTGACTGAGCGAATATGACGTAACCAAGCGGGATGAGACAAATCCACTAAATGTAGTAGGGCATCGGCTTCTGTGACTTCCTCCAAAGTGGCGCGGAAGGCATCCATTAACGATGCAGGCAGTTCGTGTATAAACCCTACTGTGTCTGTAATCAGAATTTCCTGATGTTCATTTGTTTCGCCATAAGGAATCACCAGGCGGCGGGTGGTGGGGTCGAGAGTGGCAAATAACTGGTCGGCTGTATAAACTTCTGCATTGGTGAGAGCATTCAGCAAAGTGGACTTACCAGCGTTGGTATATCCAACCAAAGCCACTGAAGGAACTTCTCGATGCTGTCGTCGTTGCCGTAACCGCGAACGATGGGCTTGCAACTGGTTCACTTCTTTTTGCAGTCGGGAAATACGCTGCCCAATAGCACGGCGTTCAGTTTCCAGTTTGGTTTCACCAGGGCCACGAGTCCCAATACCACCACCCAATCGGGACATGGTGCGACCTCTACCAGCCAGTCGCGGTTGCATGTATTCTAACTGTGCTAGTTCTACTTGCAACTTACCGGCACCAGATTGAGCACGTTGGGCAAAGATATCCAAAATGACTTCGGTACGGTCAACCACCCGGATACCAATTTGCATTTCTAAGTTGCGGACTTGGGAAGGTGAGAGGTCGCGGTCGAAGACAACGAGGTTGACTCCTAGTGTTTGGGCAGTTAGGGCAATTTCTTGCACCTTACCTTCGCCAACTACCGTCTGGGGATGAATGCGCGATCGCTTTTGTTGTATTGTTTGTAATACATCTCCTCCAGCAGTATCAACTAACCGTGCCAATTCCACTAGGGTATCTTGGAATTGTAGGGGAGTCATCTCACTAGTCATCAGCCCCACAATCAGCACGCGATCGTGGTCAGCATCTACTTCCTGGGCGATAAATTCGCGCTGGAATTCCGCTTCCAGATTTTCTACCAAGTCTACTAAATCCTGGTCTGCCAGATCATCCAAATCCAGAGGTGGCGATATATTCCAACTTGGGGATTGGATTTGTTTATTGTGAGCGAAGCCGAATTGGCTTTCCTCTACCTTGACAGCAGCAGGACTAGGAATCAGAGTGCGAGACTCTTGGGGTGTCAGATGAGCTAGATAAGCTTCTTTGACATACCCAGTCGCACCGCCTCCCCGCCGTGTAAATCCGGTTCCGGTAATATTTAGGACAACTAGGGCATCTAAGCGTTGTAGTGCCATCGCCGTGAGCGCCGCTTCGTTGGGCGGTTCTGGCTTCAGATGGGTGGCAATACAACGAATACCACTGAGTCGTTCTGCACCGTAACGGGGTAATTCCATCGGTGGTATTTGCGTTTGGCGCGGTGTACCTACGCCGACACGAATCACTTGTCCGCGACGGTTGATGTAGGCGCACACAGGCTGATTGACTTCTGTGCTAATTGCTGCCATACGCTGGGAAAACTCAGGCGTGGTGATGCGATCGCCCGGTATGCGCTGGTGATACAGCCGCTGTAGTTGCTTCAGCTGGCTGGACTTCAGACCTTGGAGATTTCCAAAAATAGTTTCTATAGGCGTTTATGACCAGTTAAATGGCCCCCCGAATCCTTATATGTTTATTTTACAACAGGGTTTCGGCTCCTATCTCTCTCCTTTGAGGGATGCGTTAGTAATTAGTTCACGGTGGGTATTTATTTGAGCCTATGGCGGTTCTCAGTTGAGTCCAATAGAGACCTAACCCCCAACCCCTTCCCTACTAGGGAAGGGGAGTAAGATTCAAATATATTATTTTCAAGCATTCGCTAAATCAGATATAAGTTCCTCTTCTGTTAAATCAATCATCGCTACACCATAACGGTGTAAATTAAGTAAAAAAGATACCCTATCTATACCTACTAATTGTGCAGCCAAACCAGAAGAAATACGTTTCATTTCAAATAGTTTAACTACCATTGCCATTTTAGCTTCTTGTTCAAACTGCTCTCGCGTTTGCTGTAAGGCATCTGGTAAAGTTTCTGGATAGTCAATTTTGAGTTGTGACATGATTTTTATCAAGATAATCGCTTTTAATTTAAATTAGTATTTTCAGTAAGAGTGTGAAGGCGATCATCGCTACATTAGTTTAGTCTCTATAGCGGTTATTGAATTAAAGCTTGAAAGCGCTCATCTTCCCGAATGCTATCAAAACCTGAATCGGTTTTTGCCAATTTACGCCATTGATCAGGACTTATAACAATTGCTTTTTGTAGGTTTTCTAGTGCCTGTTCAATATTACCTTGAAGGGCATAACAGCAAGCTTTATTGTATAAAGCCCTTGAATAATCAGGTTTAATTTCTAGTGCTTTGTCGTAGGATGCGATCGCTTCTTTATTGCGTCCTAATTTGCGTAGCGCAATGCCCCGATTGTTCAAAGTCTGGTGGTAATCTAGTTTAAATTCCAGTGCTTGGTTGTAGGATTCGATCGCTTCTTCATTGCGTCCTAATTCATCTAGCGTAATGCCCCGATTGTACCAAGCTTCGTGTAAATCTGGTTTAATTTTCACAGCTTTGTCGTAGCATGCGATCGCTTCTTCAATGCGTCCTAAATTGCCTAGCGCATTGCCGCGATTGTACCAAGCTTGGTGATCATCTGGTTTAAATTTCAGTGCTTGGTCGTAGGAGGCGATCGCTTCTTCAGTGCGTCCTAAATCATCTAGCGCATTGCCGCGATTGTACCAAGCTTCGTGTTTATCTGGTTTAATTTTCAGTGCTTGGTCGTAGGATGCGATCGCCTTTGTATTATCTTGTCCAGCAAAGTGCAAATTTCCCAACTCAAGCAGTAATTCTGCTTGGCTACTAGTTACTTGATGATTTTCTGCAAGCAATTCCTGAATTTCTAGTATTTTTTGAGTTCTTTCTTTTGGTGTTAGCGTGAGATATTTTTCATAGTCTCCATCCTGGAGTATACGTGATGATTCCTGCTTAAGAGTTTCTGCATCTATAGGAAAATCAAACAACCCCGAACGCCAGTCAAAGAAGTCTGGGGCGCGTTGGATAAAATATTTAATAGCAAATAGAGGTAGGAAGAAAACAAAACAAATATTAAAGCTATCTCTAAAACGTTCTCGCTGTTGATTCAGGTTAATTAAAACAGGCGGTACACTCTTCCAACTATATGAATAAATATCTCTACTATTCCAGTTTGTCAATCTTTTAGACTCTTCATATTCATAAAATGAATGCTCTAAACCTGTAATAACTAAAATATCTATCTGTTCTTTATTATCTAATTTATCTATGATTTCATATAAATTAGTAACAGCTTGCTTTAATGGTAAAACCTCAATATTTTTATTTGTAATTTCTTTTTTAACTTTGCCAATTAACTGCTCACCCTCAGCCGGATAACAACGAGCAAATAACAAGCCAAAGCCTTCTGTAAAGTTCAGAGTACGGACTAAGGCTTGATATTCTTCATCTGGTTCCAGTGGTAAATCTTTATCCCAATCAGTCAGTTCCAGTTTCATCAAGCTGTGTTTCACTAAGGTTCAAATTATCAAAAGCATCCTGAAATTCTTTAATTCCTTTAATTAAAGGATGAATATCATACCAACATTGAATTTGTTCTTCTTTATCACGGTGGCGATATTCCAAAATACAGCGATTGAATAATAAGTTACGGTGTTGTTCATCATTTACTATTCGTTTAGAATGATAAACTTTGGCTAGTGCTTGCCATTCATCTGCATAAACTGTATTGCGGTAGGTAATTCTAGTTTCGCTAATTGACCGTTGTAAAGCTCTAGTCGTAATGGGTAGATTATTAGTATATTTAATTGCTTCCTTCATTAATAATAGCAAATTCCGCACATGACCTCCACTCATTAAGCATAGTTGCTGTAAAGCTTCCGGCTGCTCAAACATATCTGAGATAGAAAGGTTAGGGTCAATCTGACTCACCCGCTTTTGCAACAATTCCTGGACTTTATTAATTCCTCGTTGATAACTTTTATTTTTAGGAGTTCGCACCATAATCATTGGTAAAACTTGAGCATCGCTACCATAGATATCTCGTAAATCTGTAGCGCGGTTAGAGAACACCAATGAAATCGGTACTGTATAAATTAGATGGCAATTTAAAGCTTTGAGTTGTTCGCTACGGTCTAAAAAAATATGTTCGTGATTGCTGCGTCCATCTTCCTGGGGTATGGGTACAATCCGATCTAGATTATCAGCGATGACTACCAATTGAGAATATTCCGAAGGTAAGCGTTTTTTTGCATCTTCAATAAATTGATTCAAAGCCAAAATCAAAGTTTGGGTGTGGGGGTTAAGTCGTTCGCGGATTTTGTGGCGGAGACTAGGTTCGGTTCTCAATTTGGCTGTGATTTTGGCAAAAAGAGAAATTTCCTTCTCTACCTCCAGACCTTCTAAAGATACGTCAGGTAGCAAATCTTTTAAATCATCCCAGCGGCTTTTCAACCATGACATCAAAGGTTTAGAATCACCCTTATCTTTTAATGCTTCTAATAAACGTCGTGTACAAGCAAGGAGAATATCTGTATATTGGGCATCTTCCGGCTCGATATCTTGTTCATCGGCGGCAAAATAGACAACAAAACAACCTTCTTCATTTAAATATTTTTGAAGACGCAGCAATTCTGTTGATTTGCCTGCACCACGATGACCAGCATAAAGTTGACAAGTCTTTCTGTCTGAGTACAAAATCTCTCTACCCACCTCTACTAAAATGTCGCCATCTCCTCGCACTTCCTGACAATCGACATAAACCGGATCTCCTGCGGGCAAGGGACGAAATGGGTCAAAAACGTTGTATATTTTTTTCAAAGTTGCAAAATCCTGAACCATAGGTAGAATTTACTAGTTTAGTGCGATGATAACGCAAGTTTACGCGGGGATTGGGGACTGGGGACTAGGGATTGGGTAATCAGCAGCCCTAAAATTCATTAGTGAAGTTCTGATACTCGTTGACTAGTATCAAAGACTCATTAATGAAGCTCAAAGACTCTTTAAAGGAGATCAAAGACTCATTAATGGAGTTCAAAGACTCATTAATGAAGCTCAAAGACTCTTTAAAGGAGTTCAAAGACTCATTAATGAAGCTCAAAGACTCTTTAAAGGAGTTCAAAGACTCATTAATGAAGCTCAAAGACTCTTTAATGGAGTTCAAAGACTCATTAATGAAGCTTAAAGACTCTTTAATGGAGTTCAAATACTCATTAATGGAGTTCAAATACTCATTAACAAAGAAACTCTAGGAAATGGGAAAATCCTTACTCCCCTATCCTTGTAAAAGAGAAGCCGGAGTTAAAGTCTTTCGCCACTGTCTCACAGCTGTTTGCAATTCCCCCGACAACCAGCCATCAAACTGCGGATAAACTGGCAAACGGGGCATCAATTCCCACCCCGCAGGCTGTAAAACTTCTCTTAATGCCTGTTCCTGTATATGAGGATAATCGGGATTCACCTCATCTTTTGGCCCTATTCCGCCCAAATCTCGCGCACCAGCTTCGATACAAGCGAGTAACCATCGGTCATCTTTAACTAAATTCGGCGGAATTTGAATAGTAATATCTGGCGGTAAAATCTGACGTGCTTTAGCAATTACTTCTGGTAACTGATCAGGGTCAAAAGGTGGTGCATCAAAGGTTTGCTGATATCCTGGACTATGAGGTTGTAAGATAACTTCTTGAATATGGTGATAACGTTGATGCAGTTGAGATATAGCTGTTAATGTTTCCCACCAATCATCAACTGTTTCCCCAATTCCTAACAGTAACCCAGTTGTAAAGGGAATCTGTAACTCTCCCGCCCATTGCAATTGCTGTAAACGAACTTCTGGTAATTTACTCGGTGCGTGCCGATGTACACTATTTAACAATGTTGGCGTTAACTGTTCCAACATCAGCCCCATCGAAACATTCACACGCTTGAGCTTTTGCATTTCTTCAAAACTCAGTGGGCCCGCGTTTGTATGAGGTAAAAACCCCATTGAAAGCGCTAATTCACATAAATCATAAATTCGCCCAAACCACGCCTGACGCTTTGGCGAATGAGGATGTACTTCACCGCTAAGTATGAGAATTTCACAGACTTTTTCGCTTTGAAGTGGTTTTAAAATACTGTCTGCATCTGAAAGACTCATCCAGGGACTTTTACCCGGTTCGCTGCGAAAGTTGCAGTAACTACACCGATTAAAGCACTCGTAAGTAGGAACAATTGTATAAGCAGGGCTATAGGTGACAAGACGAGAATTATTAATTGGCATAAGCAGAAGAAATTTGCTCTTACTAAGCAGCCCCAGACTTATTTTAAGGGTTAGAAACGCTGACTAGAAACCTTTAATTATTCACGTCCACTTATTTATTAGATAAACAAGAACTATTTTGATTGGTAAATTTCTGGTAACTGCCACCAAGCAACATGGGGATACTCGTGATGTTCTTCGTGATAGCCGAAATGATAGCACGTGATAAATGACCACCAAATTGGACGGCTAATCGTTTGGGCACAATGAGGCTGAATATACCCTGCGATTGGTTCGCTATGTGGCAGGAAAGTACCAAAATAAAATAATTGGAATGAACTTAAAAGCGAAGGAAATACCCAAAAACTTATTAGATTAGCATGAGGTATATGAAGGATGCGATTAGCAAACTGATAGATAAGAGTTAGAGCAATAACTTGTCCCCAACTCCAGTAACCTTTCATAAAATGGAAATACCAAGCAAAGAAGTTTTTATGTTCACCATTATGAAAATCTGGGTCTATTTGAGTTGCTGGATTTTGGTGGTGTAACCAATGCTTTTTCAATAAATTTTTATATGGTAAAAGACCATAAAGAGATAAGGTTAATGTCCCAACAAGATGATTAATTTTACTGTTTTGGGGAAACACTACCCCATGCATAGCATCATGAGATGTAATAAATAATCCCGTATATAAAAATGTTTGCCAAGCTATGCTAGGCAATAGCATCCAAAATTGTAATTTTGAGATGTCAAGGGCAAGTAATAAACTCAAGCTAATTACCCATGCACTAACAATGACAATAGCAATGAAAAGTCCTTGAAACTGAGATTTACTTTTCACAACTGGAGTCAGTTTTGTTTGATAACTGGGTGGTTGTTCTAATTGAATCACGCTTTTACTCCGCCTAGTATTCAGGTGAAAATTCCTAAAATATAGTCACCACAAAAAGCACTAACCACCAGCCAGAAAACTTTATTAGTGGTAAATGTTTTGCATTGGATAGTGCCAACACTTGAAGATGTTTAGAACTATTAAGATACTTTAACTATTATTACACATACAACCGCCACACCAACAACTGTTTTTGGTATGGTGGTTGGATTATATAAGTTATAGTACTGATAGCTTTAGTAATTATAAGAACTAGTGTTTTTAATATGGGGCTTTTTAAACAGCCGAAGTCTGGGAAAAAGACGGTAACATAATTAGCGGCAAGAGTAGGGAATGAAGTGGAGTAATTCGTGTATGATGCTGTAGCTGTTGAGATCCTAAACTAATGTAGGCTAGAAAGCGATCATTGGCAAGCGATCGCTCCAAAGTTCAGACTGAGGATTATACCTCAACTCTAAGGATGAGATTTTCAAGCTTTTCAGGAAACACTTTGAAATTAGCGAAATAGTATTTATATTGTCAAAAAATCTAATGTAAATTAGAAAATTTATTGGTTTTTCTTATCCAAACTAATAAAGATAAAATAATAAGTATGGCTCCTAGTAAACTAAAAATCAGGAGCCACTTACTACAAGAGAATGCTCATAATTACTCGCATTCTCGTTTAGTCACATAGTGGCGGTAGCGAAACATTGCTTCTAATTGCGCTTGCACTAGCCAACCACTGACAAATTCAACTCCTCCTCCACCAGGCATAGAGAAGGAAATAGCATCAGTTAATCTGGTTTTGCCATTTTCCGATTCAAATTCATGTCGATGTACCCAAGATTCAAAGGGGCCAGATATCTGTTCGTCGGTAAACAGGCGATATTTTTCACATTCAGTATGACGGGCTAACCAAGTTAAGGGTAATGGGCCGAGAAACAAGCGAAATTCGGTGATAGCGCCCACGTTTAGCCCTCCCTCACGACGAACCACTTGGACTGGCTGCCAAGGTGGATTCAACAGTTGCAAAATATCTGGCCTTTCGTGAAATTTCCAAACTACTTCTGGTGAGGTATTAATTACTGAGGAATGTTTAAATTGCAGCATGGAAAGAAAAACCTAAAATTCAGCTTTCAGATTCGGTATCAATTTCGATATCTAGGGTATCTTCATCAACCCGCACATACAAAATATTTGGGTTACAACAAACTTGACAATCTTCAACGTAAGATTGCTGTCCTCCAGCACTCAAATCAATAAAAGTTAAGTTCGGTTCGCCGCAATAAGCGCAGTAATACTCAGCTGTGTTTTGCATCAAGTTTTCAGCTATGAATTCAACGGCTGTAATTCTTTTGGGGATGGATTGATGTAACTCTGAGCATCAGCCAAATGCTTTAGTAGTGTAGACTGTGGCAGAGGCCCTTGCAAGTGGCTCCAGGGTAATACTTGTTCTGTTGACCATTCGGCGTGGACGTAAAAATCTAAGTCGGGGATTTGGCTTTTGAGTTGCTTGAAAGCACGTTTGTAGCTACCCAAGGAATCGCCAAAGTCACGAGTAAGTTCGAGAAGCTGGGACACTCTGCGATCGCCTCTCGATAATAAAGCCTGTATAATTGACCAATTATAGCTTTCTGGGCGAAATTCTATCCCCTGGGGTTTTAGCTGTTTTTGCAAAAACTGCAACCGCTTTTCGGCTTGGCGATTCACCCCAAACCATTGAAACGGTGTGTGTGCTTTAGGTACAAAGGTGCTGCAACCGTATGTTAAGCGCAATCCCGGTGCAGCTTTTTTGATATTACGCATCATCGCCACGGTTTGCTCTAAATCTTCTGCTTCTTCACCAGGAATTCCAGCCATTCCGTAGAGTTTCAAGCTTTTTAATCCGCCAGCTTTGGCATTTATGGCTGCTTGGATGATTTCATCGTTATGCAGCTTTTTGTTGACGATTTGGCGGATTTTCTCGGAACCACTTTCTACTGCAATGGTAAGCGATCGCGTGTCTCGTTTCGTCAAAGTTTCTGCTAACTGGACTGTTACGGTATTAGTTCGGACTGAGGCAATACTGAGACGGACATCATCATACTTTGGCTGACTAATATAATCTAGCAAAGCCTCAAATTCTGGATGTTGAGTGACCGAAGCCCCTAATAATCCTAGCCGGTTTGTGACTTCTAAACCTTTGGCGATCGCTGGAATTAATGAATCTTCCAGGCTGGCTGTTCTAAAAGGCAGTGTGAGATAACTCGCCAAACAAAAGCGGCACATTTCTGGACAACTTCTCACCACTTCCACCATGTAAATATTTTCCCATGCCGCTTTTTCGGTGACTACAGTAGAAGCCGATAGGGTATTTCCTCTGTAAGTTTGCTTTTGCACCACTGCGGGAATTTCGGGAGAAATTGGTTTAATAGACTTTACTTCACCATCTCTTGTGTGATATTCCACCTCATACAAACTGGGTACATAAATTCCTGGTATTTGTGCAAGTCTTTTCAGTTGAGTTTGTCTTGAGGCATTTCTTACTTCTTTGTAAGCCTCAATAAAATTCCCTAACAGGGTTTCGCCATCCCCCAGTAAAACGACATCAAAAAAATCTGCAAAAGGTTCGGGGTTAGCAGTAAGAACTGGGCCACCACCAAAAATTATCGGATGAGAATCATCACGAGAGGTTCCTCGAATAGGAATTTCTAAAGATTCCAGCAAATTTAAAATATTCACATAATCCAGTTCCCACGAAATAGAAAATCCCACAATTTCCGGCGTTCTGGGGAGTTGTTCGTGAGTATCTGTAAACAGGCGACTCACCTGTACATCATCACGCATTGCAAAAGTTGCCCAAACTACCTGATAGCCAAGGCTAGTGATACCTACGCTGTACTCATTGGGAAAGGCGAAGATTATGGGGATAGCGTTGGTGTCTGGGGTAGTAGGTGTAAATAGAAGGCGTTCAGAGTCAAATACAGATGATGTCACAGGTGTTTGTTAGAGGCAAGTTTATCTATATTTAATTTTAAGCCATAGAATAATTAAGTTAAAAATCAATGTTATGGCGTTAGCAAGAATAATTGGCAAGGATTGTAAATAAATTCCATAGATTAGCCACAAAAAAACACCACTTATGAATGTAATCAGCGTCACCAAAGAAACATCTTTGGCTGATTTGGTTTGCCATGTTTTAAACATCTGTGGCAAAAAAGAGATTGTGGTTATTGTGGCGGCAGCTAATCCTAAAATTGTTATAAAATCCATTTATACAAACCAGTTTATTTACGATTGTCTGACGTTTTTTTGAGATAAGATTTAGCCCAAGCATATCGTTTTGAATCTTTTTTAAGTAAATATTCTGCTGCTTCATGTCGTTTATTTTCGTCTTTTGTACTCCTGAATACTCGTTTTATTTCAGCATCTATATCTTTAGTCTCAGCCCCACGCTGAATTGCTTGTTCAAACCAATAATTACCTTGCTCATAGTCATATTTGTCATAACATATAGCACCCATTAAGGTGTAAGGTTGATGACTATCAGGCTGATACTCCATAGCTTTTTTTGCACAAGTTTCTGCATCATCTAAGTTATACATATCTCTGAATGCTGCACCTCTAGTAACTAAAATAGCTGATTTCAGATTACTGTCGTTGACTCTATTTAAGTCCAGGTTAGTAAGCTTTAAAGCCTGTTCAGGTTCATCTGCTTTGCGCCAATAACCGCTAGCTGTGGGGATATTCCACTTGTGTCCAGTACGGCTAAGTTCTTGTTCGTAAAACTCTGCCTCTAGTCTGTAATACGCAAGAGCAATTTCCCCGCCACGAGATAATAGATCCTCTTCCATAAGCTGTAAAACTAACTTAGGATCTAGCCGTTCTTTTTTCTCTAGCTTGACCATGATTGCATAAAATGGCTCTAGCGGAAGTGAAGGATCTGCCAATCTATATTTTCTTTTGAGTGCAGTAAAGTGCTTGTGTTGGGCTAAAATAATGATATCTTCATATTCATTAGTTCTCAGCCAGTCAATTTCTAAATCGCTCAAAACTACTTCTGATACTATCTTTGATTTCAAAAGAGAAGCATATTTTTCATTAGCAATTTCAATTGTGCCAGGTAGTTGAGACTGTCTTAAATAATTAATATCCTGCTCATTTAAATGAGTTTCTGAATCAAGTTTTCTAAGAATCGTATATAGATAACTAGTAGGTGATGAATCTTGATATTGGCTAGCTTTATACTTTGCCTTCAATGCAATAAATTCTCGTTTGCGTTCAAGTTCTTTAGCAATAGCAATTGTCTCAGTAAGTCCTTGTTGTTCTAGCCAGTAAATTTCTGAGTAAATTATTTTTTTGTCCGCATCAATTTTTTGTAGTATTTGATATAGTTGACCTGATAAGGATGTGTCTGGGTGTTGGCTTGCTTGATACTTATTCTTTAGCTGGGTAACTTTGGCCTGTCTTACAGACTCTTGTTTTTCAAAAATTTCTATAGCTTCAAAAAGTTCATGATTTAGCAACCACTCATATTCAAAATCACTTAAACTTGCTTCCGTGTCTAGCTTTTGTAGTATTTTATATAGTGGGCTATGAGGAGATGAATCTTGATACTTGGTAGCTTGATATTTCTCCTTTAGATCGGCAAAGCATTTTATTTCTTGAACAATTGCAACTGTTTGAGTAAGATTATTATCTTGCAATAGTTTGACTTCTAAATCAGTTAAAGTATTTTCTGATTCAAGTTTCCAAAGTATCGGATACAAAACACTACCTACTGATGATTCCCAATTTTTGGCAACTTTATACTTAGTTTTAAGATCAGAAAATTCAGCTTCTAGTCTTTTGGATTCTCCCATTTTAAATTGTTGTAGCCAGATAACTTCAATAGTTTCAAAAAGCTGATGCTCTTGTAACCAATTAAATTCTAATTCACTGAGTTCAATATCTAAATCAACTTTACGCAGTATGAGATATAACAGACTAGCGGGTGATGAATCTTGATATTGAGTTGCTTGGTACTTGGACTTTAAAGCAGAAAAGTGTTTTAAGCGATTTGGAGACTCTTTACTCATATTGATAGTAGATGCGATCGCACGTAGCAAAATGTGTTATCCGCTACTATAGCAATACCAGTAAAAAAGGGCGAGTCAGAAACCCACCCTTGAAGCATAAATATTTTCTGAAAGTCAAAGTGTAATTTTTACAACACCTTACACTGCCCATGATGTCGCAATAAATGGTCACACAATATAAGTGCTACCATCGCCTCAACCATTGGAACTGCACGCGGTAATACACAAGGATCGTGTCGTCCTTTCGCAGCCAATAGCGTTTCTTCACCTTCACGAGTTACTGTTTTTTGCTCTTTTCTAATTGTCGCCGTCGGCTTAAATGCAACTCGTAAAATGATATTTTCCCCGTTGGAAATTCCCCCCTGAATACCACCAGAACGGTTAGTTACAGTGCGAATTTCACCATTTTCATCAATATAATATTCGTCATTATGCTCAATTCCGGTTAACAGCGTCCCCCCAAAACCGGAACCGATTTCAAAGCCTTTGCTAGCCGGGAGAGACATCACACCTTTAGCGATATCAGCTTCCAATTTATCAAATACTGGTTCGCCTAAACCTTTCGGCACATTACGCGCCACACATTCTACGACACCGCCGATAGAATCACCTTGTCTTCCAACTTGCTCAATTAATTCAATCATGCGATCGCCACATTCAGCATCAGGACAGCGAACGATGTTGCTTTCCACTTGTTCTAAGGTGACAGTATTTGGATCGACTACACCTTCCAAGTCCTTGATACGCTTGACATAACCGATAACTTCAATATTGGCAACTTGACGGAGAATTTTTTTAGCGATCGCACCTGCTGCTACTCTGCCAATTGTCTCACGCGCTGACGACCTACCCCCGCCTTGCCAATTGCGAATGCCATATTTTGCATCATAAGTTGCATCCGCATGAGAAGGGCGATACTTCTCGGCCATCTCGTCGTAATCTTGCGACCGAGTGTCTTTGTTCCGTACCAAAATCCCTATAGGCGTTCCTAGTGTTTTGCCTTCAAATACACCTGATAAAATTTCGCAGGTATCGGCTTCTTTGCGAGGTGTAGTAATTTTACTTTGTCCCGGACGCCTTCTATCTAATTCTACTTGAATTTCTTCCGCCGAAATTTCTAGTTGCGGAGGACAACCATCAATCACAACCCCCACACCACCGCCGTGAGATTCACCAAAAGTAGTTATACGAAATAGATGACCAAAAGTGTTGCCCATGATCTTAAAGAAAAAGGATGAGGCTTATGTATTTTAACTAGAGTTTGTGCAAAAGTTAATTTTTATGCTTTGGCACTTGGAATATTTGACGTATAGCCTATCTTTTACCTATACAAATAAGAAAGCGCCCTCTGTTTCGAGAGGGCGCTTTCTCATTTAGCTAAACTTCAGAATTAACCGTTGATAGCAGGAGCACTAAGAGCTACAGGAGCAAAATCACCAGCAGCCAAATCTAGAGGGAAGTTGTGAGCGTTACGCTCGTGCATTACTTCCATACCCAGGTTAGCGCGGTTGATTACATCTGCCCAAGTTGCAATCACACGACCTTCAGAATCAATGATTGATTGGTTGAAGTTGAAACCGTTCAAGTTGAACGCCATTGTGCTAACACCCAAGGCGGTAAACCAGATACCGATTACAGGCCATGCTGCGAGGAAGAAGTGCAGTGAACGGCTGTTGTTGAAAGAAGCGTATTGGAAGATTAGACGACCGAAGTAGCCGTGGGCTGCAACGATGTTGTAGGTTTCTTCTTCTTGACCGAATTTGTAACCGTAGTTAAGGGATTCAGTTTCGGTGGTTTCACGAACCAAAGAAGAAGTTACAAGAGAACCGTGCATTGCACTGAACAAGCTTCCACCGAATACACCAGCTACACCTAATTGGTGGAAGGGGTGCATCAAGATGTTGTGTTCTGCTTGGAACACGATCATGAAGTTGAATGTTCCGCTTATACCTAAAGGCATACCATCAGAGAATGAACCTTGTCCGATGGGGTATACCAAGAATACTGCACTTGCTGCTGCTACTGGTGCTGAGTAGGCTATAGCAATCCAAGGACGCATTCCTAAGCGGTAGGATAGTTCCCATTCACGACCCATGTAGCAGAATATGCCAATCAGGAAGTGGAAGATTACCAACTGGTAAGGACCGCCATTGTACAACCACTCATCAAGAGAAGCTGCTTCCCAAATTGGGTAGAAGTGCAAACCGATAGCGTTGGAGGAAGGTACTACTGCACCAGAGATGATGTTGTTTCCGTAAATCAAGGAACCTGCAACAGGTTCGCGGATACCATCGATGTCTACTGGGGGTGCGGCGATGAAAGCGATTACGAAGCAAGCGGTAGCTGCTAGCAAGGTGGGGATCATTACTACACCAAACCAACCGATGTAGATCCGGTTGTTGGTGCTGGTGATCCATTCGCAGAATCTATCCCATACGTTGGCGCTTTCGCGACGTTGTAAGGTTGCTGTCATGGTTTTATGATTGCGGTTATTTATGAATCAGGCGGTTTTGTCTTTGCCTGTGAAACTACTTTACACTGCTTTACAATTTTTAATCAAGTTTTATTACTTCAGTAAACCTGATGTAAGTCATTAGGTTTGCTTATTTAAGCGTTGTATCTTAGTGTTTGCAGGTGTTCCAAATACAGCGAACACAGAATTTCGATATATTTACTCTGGTGTTAGCGCTGAATAGATAAAATAGAAAGGAACATTGTTGCAATCGACTCTAAATAGAGAGTTGATATGGATTACTACCAAAATTAGGAGGGGAGGTGTGACATGACAATTACTCTAAATCACACCATAGTGCCCGTATACGACAAAGAGGCATCGGCGCGGTTCTTTGCAAAAATTTTTGGTTTAGAGGTCGAGCTTCCCGTTGGTCACTTCGCTGCTGTGCATATAAATGATGCATTAACGCTCGACTTCGCTGACGCTGAAGCGTTTGAGCCACATCATTATGCGTTCCATGTCAGTGATGAAGAATTTGATGCAATTTTTGCACGCGTCAAAGAGGCAGGTATTGAATACACTAGCGACCCCATGCATCAGAATAAAGGACAAATTAACCACTGGAATCAAGGTCGTGGCTTCTATTTCTATGACTTTGATGGTCATAACTTAGAATTGTTAACCCGTGCATAGATTTTTGACATCAGGTCAATGCATTACTTCTTGACTAAAAAATATGCTGTGGCATAGTCTGGTAATTGGCTGATATTCTGCCCAAATTCTTTTTTATTCGGAAAAATACCTGCCAAAAAATCGAGCTGATAAAGATTGGGTAAAAATGCTCCGCCTGTATCGGCGATGACTCCC
Source organism: Nostoc sp. 'Lobaria pulmonaria (5183) cyanobiont' (assembly GCF_002949795.1). Classification (NCBI taxonomy): domain Bacteria; kingdom Bacillati; phylum Cyanobacteriota; class Cyanophyceae; order Nostocales; family Nostocaceae; genus Nostoc; species Nostoc sp. 'Lobaria pulmonaria (5183) cyanobiont'. The sequence goes on from NZ_CP026692.1 coordinate 1,511,472, forward strand.
ATTTGCAGATGTTTACGACCACCTTGATTATGCTCAATTACAATAACTTTACCTAAACCGATATTCAAAACATCTCCAGCAAAAGTCACTCCAGGTTTGATAGAAATTTTTGCATCTATTTTGTATCCATAGCCTTTAATAGCATCAACTTCTCTAAAATACCAATAACGCTTTTGTGCTGTTGCCTTTAATCCGCGGATATAAGCTATTCCATTGTTTCTATCTACATTAAAAAATGCCTTATAACCATCTGTAAAATTAATCAGAATTGTTCCTTCCATAATTGCTTCTTCTAAGCCATTTCTGGTTAGATAAGCAAGAGTTGTAACTTTTCCAAATTCTCGACCACCTGGTTCATAAATACCAGACAAAACATCTTGCTTTGTGTATCGAGTGTAGAACTTATCGTTATTAGAGTTGTCTTTTAAGCTATAAATTGGTATATTAAAAACAGAGGTTTTTTTGCGGGAACCAGGGTGGGTAAATACAGCATATTGAGTAATTCGTAATTGTTTTTGCTGTTTACTTTTGGGGTTGTAGGCAGACCATTTAATGACTCGAAAATTGGTATTGATAAATTTAGAGTCTTGTAAACGAGTAGCTCGATTATTAGCAATATCCTCCTTCAAAACAGCAATCATGAAATCCAAAGTTTTGAGGACATCTGCTACAGTAACTCCTTGAGTAGCAAGTACTCCTGTACGCATAATATCTGGGTCTTCTGAAGCATAATCTTGAAAATATTTTCTAGTATTAACGAGAACGGTTAATAAATCTCCTTGATTGAAGTTAACCTTACTACTTGGTAGTTTTGCTGAAGTAACAATCTGGCTGCCATTAATACTAAATTTATATTTTTTAAACTCATCGACAACGGGATAGGGTGCAGATGCTGCTAATAGATTATCCTGAGATAAAAAAGAGTTTTGCTTGCCTAAAACTTTCTCAGATATTTGTTGATTTATAAAAGGGTTTTGAAACCTTAAGTTAATTGGCTCGGTAACTTTATTTGAAGTAAAGGAAATCTTTGATTGAAGTGGGACAAAATTTTCTTGCTGATTATTAAAAGGCCAATCTTGTTCAGCTAGCTGTTTAGTTTTTGGCTGAGCATATATATGAAAACTGGCTAAACTGACAAGTAATAAACCAGCACAACCTATTGTGAAACAAACTTTTTGCTTAAATAAAATATTCATAACTTGGAAAATAAATTCCTATTGTCTCTTACTATTTTCAATGCGTGAATTTTGAATTGTTTAAGTTTATATCACCTCACGCACTAACTGCGCCAACTTTTCCGCACTATCAGGAACTGCGATCGCATAAGCTTTTTCCCTCATTTTTGCTAACTCTTGCGGTGACTGCAATAAATTCAACACATTACTTTGCAATGCTTCAGTCGTCAACTCAGATTGCTTCAACGTTAACGCTGCACCCGCTTTTGTAAATACGTCTGCATTGTAAGATTGATGGTCTTCTGCGGCAAAGGGGTAAGGAATCAAAATCGCTGGCGTTCCACACACTGCCAATTCTGTTAAACTACCTGCGCCAGAACGACTAATAGCAATAGTTGCTCGTTGCAACAACGCCGCCATATTGTTGTAAAAAGGTAAGGCTATGTACTGTGGATGTTTGAGACTATCTGCTTCCGGATCGCGATCGCCAGTTAAATGTACTACATAAATACCAGCATCAAACCAAGCTTTTGCAGATTCGCGCACCAACTTATTTATTGCAACTGCACCCTGGCTACCTCCAAAAACAACAATTAAAGGAACACCATCAGGAATAGCTAAATCCAGTGGTGCATCAATTGCTCCATCAATAAACTGCGCTCTTACGGGAGTACCAACACAGACATTTTGGGCACGAGGTAAATACTTAGCAGCTACTTCAAATCCCAAGGCTACCGCACTACACCAAGGGCCAAAAAAGCGAGTTACTTTACCAGGTAAGGCGTTAGATTCGTGGAAAATCACGGGTAAACCGAGAGAACGCGCCGCAATGACGGCTGGCCCGGCAATGTAACCCCCTGTGGTAAACACCCCTTGAAAATTTCCCTGTTTGAGAATTCGTCTGACTTCTAGAATCGAAAGGGCAAGTTTACCCAAAATGCGAATCGAGGAAAGTCCAAACCCTTGCTGAAACCCTTCAACTGCAATAGTATTCAAGGGATACTGTTTGGGGACAAGTTGAGTTTCTAGGCGATCGGGTACTCCCAGCCATTCTATTTGATAATCTGGAAGTTTTTGGGCCAGGGCGATCGCTGGAAACAAATGTCCACCAGTCCCACTGGCAGCTATTAATAATCGTATCGGTGCGTTTGCCATCAAACCTCTACCGTTTAGCGTCTAGCTTAACTAAGATAAAACAATTTGCTTACTTTCTCTAATCAAATCAGTAAACTCTTACCCATGACTAACATTATTACCGCCTTAGTGAAACACCAACTCAGATTTCCAGCAAATATCTGGCTAGTTTCGTTCCTACTGACCATTGGTTTAACAAGTGGTTGGCAACGTACTCAGGCGACGATACCACAGCAATTATCTCAAGCCACAACACCCCAAAATGCACCAGCCGCTCTGACAAACCTATTGACACAAATTGATAGCGCTGCTAGCCGAGGCGATGTCAAAGGGGTATTGCAATTTTACAGCCCCAATTTCACTCATGGGGATGGATTAAACCTCCAAACCCTGGAAAGGTCTTTGACTTCACTTTGGCAACGATATCCGAAATTGCAATACAGCACGAAACTGCTATCTTCAAAACCTGAAGCTAATGGAATTATTGCTGAAACAGAAACAAAGATAACTGGCTTACCCTCTGGTAACGGTAATAAGTTAGCTCTCAATGCCACGATTAAATCACGTCAGCGCATTGAAGGTGGAAAAATAGTCCGTCAAGATATTTTGTCAGAACGCACCCTGCTTACTTCTGGTAGCAATCCGCCCCAAATTGATATTAAATTACCCCAGCAAGTGCAAGTCGGTCAGAAATATAGTTTTGATGCGATCGTTCAACAGCCACTTGGTGATGATTTTTTACTAGGAACGGCCTTAGAAGAATCTATCCAACCAGATAAATTTCTTAATCCTACACCCGTCGATTTAGAATTACTGACATCTGGCGGACTGTTTAAAGTAGGACAAGCACCATCTATCCCAGGTAGCCAATGGGTTTCTGCTGTCATCCTGCGAGGTAATGGAATGACGATGGTAACTCAGCGCTTGCAAATAGTGAAGAAGTAGTAAAAACGCGATTAATCGCGTTTTTATAGGAGTTAGGAGTTATAGACCGACTGATGATAAATTATGAACGATGAAACTTGTGCTAATTCATAATTCATAACTGTTAACTCCTCACTCCTAACTATCCTAATGACATCCCTACAAAATCAAATCATTTTGATTACTGGTGCAAGTAGTGGTATTGGTACTGCTTGTGCAAAAATCTTTGCTGGTGCAAGTACAAAACTGATTTTAGCAGCACGAAGGTTAGAACGTTTGCAGCAGCTAGCAGATACTCTTAGTAAAGATTTTAGTACTGAAATTCATTTATTACAGCTAGATGTGCGCGATCGCAATGCTGTTGAATCTGCCATTGCGACTCTACCCTCTGCCTGGTCTGACATCGACATTCTCATTAATAATGCTGGTCTAAGTCGTGGTTTAGACAAGTTGCACGAAGGCAGCTTTCAAGACTGGGAAGACATGATTGATACTAACGTTAAGGGTTTACTTTACGTCTCCCGCTATGTCGTTCCGGGAATGGTAAGTCGCGATCGCGGTCATGTGGTAAATTTAGGTTCCATCGCTGGACATCAAACCTATCCCGGTGGCAATGTTTACTGTGCTACCAAAGCTGCTGTCAGAGCCATTTCTGAAGGTTTAAAACAAGACTTGTTGGGTACGCGGGTACGTGTAACTTCCGTCGATCCTGGTATGGTAGAAACGGAATTTAGCGAGGTACGCTTTCACGGAAATACTGAACGCGCTAACAAAGTCTATCAGGGAGTTACACCCCTAACAGCAGATGATGTGGCTGATGTGATATTTTTCTGTGTGACGCGATCGCCCCATGTAAATATTAATGAAGTTGTGCTAATGCCTGTTGACCAAGCTAGCGCTACCCTAGTTAATCGACGAACATAAAACTAACGCATCTCATACCATTCTAAAAGAACTTACCCCTTTCACTTACTCTACTTAAGAGACATTTGGTAGAAAAAATGTAGAGACGTAGCACTACTACGTCTCTACAAGGGTTCTGGGTAACGTATATTTAATTTCACCAAATATCTCAAGTTTTACAGTTTATGTTTTAGTTTACGTCTAGAGAGTTTGTTAAGGCTTTACCTACTCAGCTAGAGTGAAATTGATATATAAAAGAGCAATTTTCAAATGACCATTTACTTTTATAAGGTTTGGCAGCCTTATGGCTGTTTTTCTAACTTTTCTCTCCACGGAATCCATATCGAGGGTGCTTACTGGCCAACGGTTGAGCATTATTATCAAGCGCAAAAGTTTGTAGGCAGCACAGATGCGGCAATTATACCTCTCATCCATGCTGCCGCCACCCCAGAAGAAGCTGCCACTTTGGGAAGATGTAGTACTCGCGAACTCCGACGAGACTGGGATTTGGTCAAAACTCAAATTATGCGAGAAGCTGTACTCAAAAAGTTTCTCACTTATGCTGATATTAGAGAAGTTCTCTTGAAGACAGGTGATGAGATTTTGGTTGAAAACTCCCCAACCGATTCTTTTTGGGGCTGTGGTGCTAATAAAAGCGGTCAAAACTATCTCGGTAAAACTCTCATGAGTGTGCGTGAAGAAATTCGTAATTTACTATCTTTAACAGTAATTTACGAATAATTTAATCAAAATAGTTACATTCAACATAAAGTTAGCAATTAAACGGGGAATAGTAAAATTCCCCAGACAAAAATATTAAAAAAATTACTAATAATTTAGTTATTGCTTTTAAAAAGTTTTAATTAATTGAATTAATGGACAAAAATGTTAAAAAAATATTTTTAATTTCAAGAAATTATTCCAACTCTAAATTAAGTAAAATTACTGGAATAGTTTAATGATTGAGAATATAAAATTAGTAAATGTCAATGATTAAAAATTTCTTAACTTTAGACTTCAGATGAGATATTAAAAGTATTTAATGATACAGCGGTTTTACATATCCCTAAATCCACTTTATAAGGGCTACAGGGAACAAACAAATATCTGTTAGTTTTCAAACATCCTCGAATCCATTTCCAAAAATATTTGTAATACATGTATGCCATTAGCAATGCATTAATAGCAAGAATTTATTGAAATAGGATAAAAATCGAAGCATTGTAAGTTGACAATTCTTATCAATGACAAGGATATAAAAAATTATACTTTTATAATGGTGTCTATAAGCAATGATACGTAGGTATAAACCAAACGAGTTGCAGAAAACCTTCGATCGAGAAAGTTTACTGCACCGGATGACAAAACAGATCAGGCGATCGCTCGACCTTCAAGAGATATTAACGACTACTGTTAGCGAAGTGCGTTTATTTTTGGGTGCAGATCGGGTGAAAGTGTATCGCTTTGATGCTGATGGTAGTGGTGAAGTCATTGCAGAATCTATTCATGAGCAACGTCTGCCATCCTTATTGGGTCAACGCTTCCCAGCTGATGATATTCCAGAAGCCGCCAGAGAGATGTTTTTGTTAGCGGGGCAACGTTCGATTGTCGATGTGGTAAATGAGAAGATCGGGCTATCACCTCTACAGTCAAAAGAAACTGGCAAACGTCTAGAAACTAATATCTACTATCGCCAAGCAGACCGGTGCCATATTCAATACCTAAAAGCAATGGGTGTGCAGTCCTCGTTGGTAGTACCAATTTTAAATTGCGACCCACAAGAACCATTGGCAAAGCCTAAATTGTGGGGATTGTTGGTAGCTCACCACAGTGAACCGCAAAAGATTTTGAAGCGGCAACTAAAAGTATTGCAGCAAGTTGCTGACCAGGTAGCGATCGCGATCGCTCAAAGTAATCTACTCACTGAAGCCCAGGCCAAGCAAAAGCGAGAAGCTACTATTAACCAAGTCACCACACTATTGCATAAACTGCCAACAATCCAATTACAAGGAGCGCTAAAAGAAGTTATTACTGCTTTCTGTGGAGTAGGTGGCAGGCTTTACATTGCAGAGAGTCAAGAACTATACACCTGGGGCGACCAACCGACACTCTCCTATGAGTTAGATAACAGTATTATCGAACAGCATCCCATCTGGCAAAACTGGATGGCTGAGTTTCAACAAGGTAATATTTGGGCAACTACTGACCTTTATAAAGAACCACGTTTGCGAGTTTTGGCTTTAGCATTCCGTTCTACTCAAATTCGCGGACTCATGGTGATTCCGCTACATTACCGCGAAAAATTTATTGGTGTATTAAGTATTTTCCGCTCGGAATTTGAAACGGAAATCTTGTGGGCGGGACGATGCGAACAAAATCGGCGACAACTTTTACCGCAGCTTTCTTTTGAGGTTTGGCGAGAGCGGAAAAAAGGGCAAGCACCTGAGTGGAAGTTGGAAGACATCTTATTAGGGCAAGCTTTATACGATCATTTCTCAATGGCAATTCAGCAGCAGCAAATGTATAAACAGGTACAATCCCTGAATACCACCTTAGAACTGCGGGTGCAAGAGCAAACTGCTGAACTCGAAAAATCATTAATGTTTACCAAAGTAATCAAGCAAGTTACAGAGCATATTCGCCGCACTTTGGACTTGCAGGCAACCCTGCAATCCATCGTTCGGGAAGTCCGCCCCCTACTAAATTCAGACCGAGTGCTGATTTTCTACCTAAAGACTCAATCGGTGATTGTAGAAGAGATTAATGGCAATTGGCAGTCAGTTTTGGGAGTGAATCCACCACCGGAATGCTTTCCTGATGAGTATACTCGTTTATATTGTCAGGGTAGGGTACGGGCAATTAACAACGTTTCAACGGCTTCTTTAAGCGATTGTCATCGAGAGTTTTTGCAGAGTCTGCAAGTGCAAGCAAACTTAATAGTTCCGATTAATATGGGTATGGAACTATGGGGCTTACTAATTGCCCATGAGTGTGAGGCTTCCAGAAATTGGCAGGATACAGAAATTGATTTATTGCAGCAGGTGGCAGATCAGGCTGCGATCGCTATTCAACAAGCACAACTCTACGAACAAACCTCTGAGGCCGAAACTGAAGCCAGAAATCAAGCTGCTCAGTTAGAGCATACCCTACATGAACTCCAAGAAACACAGACAAGATTGATTCAGACCGAAAAAATGTCCGGCTTAGGACAGTTGGTGGCGGGTGTCGCCCACGAAATCAACAACCCCGTTAACTTTATTTACGGGAATCTGTGCCACGCCAGTGACTACACCGAACAACTGCTAGAAATTTTACGTCTCTATCAGCTACACTATCCCCATCCGAATAGTGAAATTAAGGCCGCGATCGAAGCGATCGATTATGAATTTTTGGTAGAAGACCTCCCAAAAATCATGACATCAATGCAAGTAGGAACCGAGCGCATCCGCTCAATAGTGCTGTCGTTACGCAATTTTTCTCGTTTGGATGAGTCTGAAAACAAGCGTGTTGACCTGCATGAAGGAATTGACAACACATTATTAATTTTACAGCATCGGCTGAAAGGAAATCCTGAATTTCCACGCATTGAGATAATTAAAGATTATGGCAACATCCCACTGGTAGAATGCTATGCCGGTCAAATGAATCAGGTATTCATGAATATTTTCAGCAATGCCATAGATGCTCTGGAAGTAGGAAGTAGAGAGTGGCAAAGTCAGGGTGACAAGGAGAAGAATTCATGCCCAATTCCAACTATCGAGATTTCCACTAAAGTCTCAGCAGACAACTCTCGTCTGTTAATTCGGATTACTGACAACGGTCCCGGAATGAATGAAGACGTGAAAAAGCGAATTTTTGACCCGTTTTACACTACCAAGCCTGTAGGTAAGGGGACAGGATTGGGACTAGCAATCAGCTATCAGATTATTGTCGAAAAACATGGGGGAATAATGGAGTGTATTTCAGAATTTGGCAAAGGTACAGAGTTCTGGATTGAGATTCCCATCAAGCCTCCAGGCAAAATAGTTAACTAGCAATAGAGAGTAGGGGACGAGAACGCAGCAGGCGAAAAATCACTATTGGCTATTGACCAATGCTCAATTGTTAGTTTCAAAACTTAAAAATTGACTCAGTAATTTTTAAATTCATCCAAAAGGTCGATGATAATTTTCTTAACAATAGACTAAACAAAATATCTCTCAATTATCCAGAGTCTGCAATATATTGAATTTGATTAAAAATCATTAAAAAGTAAAGTTTAGTTGCAAAATAAATTCCTCGCATCCACAAATGATAATCTGATAGTTGAAGCTAGAAAACAAGCTTTATTGGCAGATATAACAGCTGCATTTGAAATGTTAGTAAGAGGTATAAGACGCTGTTTAACTTACATCTGTCTCGTCAAAATACAGCAACACCCAACGCGAAAACTGTTATTCCCTCAAATATGGAAAATTAGGGGGTACTGTGGCTGATTTTCATTACTTGTTTACAAAAGCAATGAAAGTTAGTACATCCCTGGCTAGGATAAACAAAAAGAGGAGATAGTTCAGTGAGTAGAGGTTTGGGTGTTGTTGTGTTTAAAGAGAAGTCTAAAATAAGGCCTCCTCTGGGTGTAAGATTATACGAAGTTGAATAGCGAGAAACAGTTGAAATAGCGCCTTATGTCAATAATTGCGCTCAGAGCGTGGTATCTACAGGATTATGAGCCGATTCCAGAACTGGAAAAACGTCCGCCAGACATTCGTTTAAGCAAAAAAAGCCTGCTGAAATCAGCATTGCGAGCAGACTTTTTGGAAGACAGTGACGAAGTTAAGACATCAACTTGGTTTGGGCGCTATCTGGAAGGGGAAAATATTGAATTTTATATTGAAGGTAGTGGTGGCTATTGCGTCTCTAACATTGACTTAATTAGTCATGAAATTTATTTCACCAAGCAGGCGGTGTTGGCTCAGTTAGAACCAACGATTTTTTTATCCTATCAAACTGAGTATGTTGCAGCGACGAATATTCTTAAAGAAGAACTGCGAAAAAGTTTGGACAATTTAAATTTGCGATCACGTCTTCCCCTAACATTAGTAGAATCCTCTCGTCCTAGCGGTGCTACTTTCCGAATTAACCGCACAATCATGCGGAAAATCCGTAAGAGTTTGTTATTTATAGCTGACACCACACCTATTGCTAGTATTGATGGTAAAGAAACCTCCCAATTAATTCCCAGTCCGAATGTCTGTATTGAGATTGGCTACGCCATTCAAAGTAAGCGGTCTGAACAGATTCTATTAGCGCAAATGCAACGCCCAGATTTTGAAGGTGAATTTCCCTTCGACTTACCGACACAGCAAATTTTGCAATTCCAAGACACTACAGAACTGAATAAAATCCTGACAGAGACGATTAAAAACCAGCTAGCACGATTCAAATTATTTTTTTGAGCAAGATAATACAAGATAATACTTACTTACCAAAAACCAAACTATAACAATCCTAAATATTCGTGAGTTTTTTGGGATTATTTCTGATGAACGCTCCACAGATGAGCAAGTTGCACTGATCAAAATCACAATGGAAGGGAAAATTATGAATTATCCAGATAGGTAAACTCAAAAAAAACTGCTAGCTTTGCATAAAGCAAAAATGTATCTAGAGTCAGCACTTGGATTATTGAGTAAATAAGTTAATTCTTTAATCAGTACTGCAAGACCCTTTAAAGGGTCTTTTTTGTGAATGGATTAATAGGTATAGTTTAACACGTATTAACTATGCTTAAATACTGAAAGTAGTGTATTTGAGCATTAGATGAGCATTTTAGAGAAAGTAAAGGCTGAAAGTATTGTTATTGCTTTAATTAAAATAAACGAACAGGTTTATTTTGCAGCTTGGAACTAATTGAGCTTAACCGATCGACCACAGAAATCATGTATTTGTAATCTGGTACTTGTCCATTGGGTACGTATCCCACTTCTTGAGCTAAACCAGAAGGTGAATCACTCATCACTTTGCGGATGAACTCTTGACGGTTACGTTCTATATTCGGCCCAATCAAGACCACACCTAATGGTACATAGTGAGGGTCTTTAAATAATATGCGAAATTCAGTTGGGCCCAACTGTGAACTGTAGAGACTTAATTCCGCCTCTGAGACGGCACAGGCGATCGCTTTTCCTTGAGCCACTAATTCTAGCGCGGCTTTGGGTGTGGGTGCAAATACTATGTCAGCCAGTGTTGTACCATAAAGATTGTAAAGAGGAAAATAATATCCTGTTGCTGAACCTAGCTGTCCTAAAGCCACTGTTTTACCTTGTAGCTGTTTCAAGTCGGTTATCGGATTATCTTTGCGAACAACAAAGATGGAACGCAAATTACTAATACCTATTAAAGGAAATAGGGGAACATATTGGTGACGTGCGATCGCAATAGCCGCTAAACCAGGTGGAGCAAATACCAATGACCAAGCACGAGCCTCAAGACGCTCAACCGCTCTATTTTCATTAAAAACAGGCTCTAGCTGAATATATGAGTTCGTTTTTTCGCCTAAGTAACTATTAAATTTAGCATATTGATTAATAATCTGTTCGCCTCCACCATAGTTGATCGCACCAATAGTTAATGTGCCCTCAAACTCCTTTCGTGGTTGGCAGGCAGCAAATGTCAAACCTAGCAGATTAAACAGAAAGAAACGACGGGGAAATCGCACAAACATCACTAATTATGGTTAAGGAAATAACTTGGCTTTCAAGACTAATTTAGATAAGTTTGACTGCTGCCTAAATAGGTTACATTGCAGCAAAAAATTAATATTTATTTAAATAGTGTTGAGATGCTTTCTAACAGGTATAAATAAATCTTAGACAAACTCAGATATCACCTTCGTTGCTTAGGTCATGTTAAACAACATTACGTTAAAAAACTTAAAAATAGGTGCTAAATTTAACTTACTTTTAATATTAGTTTTCATAGTCAGTATTGTGGGAAGTGGCTTTGCCTTATCCAGTGTACTTCAAGGGAGAGCGCAAAATGAAGTGGCTTCTCAAGCACAGACTCTCATCCAAATGGTGAACGCAGTTAGAGATTATACACAAAATCGTATAGTTCCTCTATTGGAACCTAGATTAGATACTAACCCAACATTCATGCCTGAAGTAGTACCAACTTTTTCCTCTAAAGAGGTTTTTGAGAATTTTCGTAAAAAGCCGGAATATAAAAACTTTTTTCATAAAGATGCAACACTTAATCCAACTAATTTAGCAGATAAAGCCGATAGTTTTGAAACTCAACTTGTAGAGCGTTTTCGGAACGAACCCAAGACTCTACAAATTACTGGCTTTCGCACCTTATCAGAAGGCGAAGTATTTTATTTTGCCCAACCACTCAAGATTACACAGCAGCAATGTCTGCGATGTCATACTACACCAGAGCAGGCTCCTAAGAGTCAGCTGCTAACTTATGGATCGGAAAATGGTTTTGGCTGGAAACTGAATCAGATTGTTTCTGCCCAAATAATCTCTGTTCCTTCTGAAGAGATTTTTGCCAATGCCAAACGGACTTGGACATTGATAATGGTATTTTTAATTACTATCTTTGCGATCGTAGTTTTCTTAATTAACTTCTTAATCAAAAAATATGTAATTCAGCGCATTAGAAGAATAGAAAAAATAGCTCAAAAAGTTAGTGTTGGTGATATGAACGCTGATTTTGAAGAAAGCTCTAATGATGAAATTGGCGGGTTAGCAGAAGCATTTAATCGGATGAAAGCTAGCTTAAAAATAGCTCTGGAGATGCTGAATAATCAAAGCTGACACTATTTTATATTTGGGATTAAGTTAATTAGACCTAATCCTGTAAGTGGGAAATTCAAGAAAGTAAGCGTTGCTGAAATTGTAAAGCTTTTTGAGGCTCAGGAATTTGTGATGCTAAAATTTTCACAAATTCTGCACGAGAAATTTGTCCAGAAGATTTAATAGCTTTTTGAACTAGAAACTTAGCTATTGGGCCAATTAAATTAGCCAACTCACGTTCGCATTCTACCAAAAACTTGTCGCTGATAATTTGATATTCTTGGTTCAGTAAATTATTTGAGTTAATATCAGAGCGTTCGGATTTAACAGTAAGCTCTTGTAGTAAAGTAGGTTTCTCTAGTAGAAACATTGTTTTATTCTTAAAATCAATTTGTTGATTGTCTGATGAGTATCTTGGGCTATGTAGGTTTAACCGAATCCACCTCCACCTAATATCTGGAGGACTTGGTAACGTCCGTCTAATAATTGTCCTAACATTGTGTCACAAGCCTTAAGTCCTGAAATTAATCTTGACACAATTACCAGCTTTGGCAAGGTTTGTTGAGACAGAAAGTAGGTAGTGCTGAAATTTTAAGGTTTTCTGAGAATTCTACTACCAGTTTATAACTCTTTAGACTCCAGATCAGCTTGCAGCCATATTATTGTTGAAGCTTTAATTCCTCAGAAATCGGCAGTACCCCAACTTTTGAATTTGTTGTTGGTTGAGAGACTACGCTAACTTCTCCTAGTGGAGTTTTATTTACAAAGTAGGTGATTCCTCGAAAGCTCAATTTATCAGCTATTGGTAGAGGAACTTTAGCCGATTTGGAATTTGGATCGACACGATAGTTAACACCACGGTACATCAGATTATAAGCTGGCCCAATTTGAGGAACTGGTCGAAATGGCTGTTCTGTTTTTTTGCTGCCAACTTTGTTTGGGTCGCATTCGTAGCTCAGACCACGATAGTAAAGTTTCATAATTTTTGCCTCCTGAATAACTGTTTTTCAACAATGCCAATGATTTATCAGAAGTTGATTAGAGAGTTATGCAAGAGCTAATGTAAACTTACACTTTTTAAGGAACTGCTTAAAGGATTAGGCGTCTAGAGTGAAGAGTCATTGGGCATTGGGCATTGGGTATTGGGCATAAGAGGCAAAGGGGCAGAGGGGAAAAACTGACTGCAACTTCACTTTTCCCCTGCTTCCCTGCTGCAACCTCCCGTATGCTTACCCTTTTCATTCGGGGGTTACGTGGTTAACAATGGGTTGAATGTTTTTTTAAATGATTCAACTTTATGGCTAGAACTGCAAATGAATATGCCGTATACCTCCTACTGGAAAGCGGCCACCGAGAAGAAGTACGTTTTCCTACTATTCAAGAGTTTCAGAAATGGTATAGCGGCGAACTTGTGCCAAAATCTGCTTCTAATGACTTCATTAGCGTTCCGATCAAAAATATTCAAGGGGAATATATGGTAGTACGCCCTTCTCGGATTATCGCAATCCGGGTAGAACCTATTTTCAGTTCCAGTGTTGAAAGATTCAACTAAATGATGAGAAAAACCCTTGCTTTGCTTTCCTTGAGTTTAGGAATTGCCCTTGTGAATCCTCTCTGGTCGGCTGTTGCTCAGGTTCCTAACTTACTGCCGTTGCCAATACCGACTGCTCCCGATCTTCCACCTATACCAATACCAATCACTCCTGAGATCACGCCGCCGCTAAAACCAATCACTATCGGAACCGATTGTACAGTCCGGCCGACTTGCTTGGGTTGGGATGAGCAAATTTGGGGTCAAAGAGGTAGAATAGGCGATCGCAAAGCGTTGTTAGCTTCTATTGACAACAGTCTGCTTTACCTAACAAAGGGTGATGCGATCGCAGCATATCAAAATTATCCAGTTCGGGAAATTACCCTTGATCGGGTCCGCCGGAGTTTGCTACGTTTCCGCGAACTGGTTGTCAGTTCTATGTCAGCAGCGCAACTACAAGCTGCTGTCCGCCAGGAGTTTGTCTTCTACCAGTCTGTGGGCAACGATGGCAAGGGTACTGTTAAGTTCACTGCTTACTACGAACCTGTTTATACCGCTAGCCGTGTCAGGACTTCAATATATAAATATCCTCTTTATCGGCTACCACCTAATTTCAGCCAATGGCCTAAACCCCACCCAAAACGAATTGATTTGGAAGGGAAAGATGGTTTAAAAGGGAATAAGAGCAAGTTACGGGGTTTAGAACTGCTTTGGTTTCGCGATCGCCTAGACGCATACATGGTACATATCCAAGGTTCTGCCCAAATTAAATTAACCAATGGCAAAACAACGTCAGTTGGCTATGCCGGTGGAACTGATTACCCTTGGACTAGTATCGGCAAAGAACTAGCCAAAGATGGCAAACTTCCACTAAATGGATTGACAATGCCACGGATGACTGCTTATTTCCGGCAAAAACCCCAGGAGTTGAGCAATTATCTACCGCGCTGGAAACGATTTATTTTCTTCCAAGAAACTGGTGGTACCGGAGCTACAGGCAGTATTCATGTACCAGTGACAGCAGAACGTTCCATTGCTACAGATAAGTCTCTCATGCCTCCGGGAGCGCTAGCGCTGATTTACAATTCATTTCCCTATCCTGCCAGTAGTGGCAAACTAGAGAATCGTACTGTTAGCCGCTTTGTACTTGACCAAGATACAGGAAGCGCCATCAAAGGCCCGGGCCGGGTAGATTATTTTATGGGATCTGGTAAACTAGCAGGCGATCGCGCTGGTGTCACAGGCGGTAATGGTTCACTATATTATTTGCTGCTCAAAGAATAGATATTGGGCATGGGACATGGGGCATTGGGCATTAGTTATTAATTATTCTCCTCTGCTCCCTCATCTCCATTGCCCACTCCCCACTCCTCAGCTAATACGGCGGATAAGCAAAATCATCCTCATCAGCATAAACGTAAGAGTTGGAAACTCCTGCCATTGCCAATTTAGGGATTTCTGATTTTACAGGTTCCTTGCCAAAATCTTTGTATTCTTCAAAAGTCTTACAAATCATTGCAGACTCAAGAGCATCGGAAGCAATTAAATATTGCGTTAAAGTCCCTACGGTAGGATGTTTATAGTCCACAGTTGAAGCTACCAAAACTGTATTTGGTTCAATACCTCTTTCTTCACACTCAATGATGGGACAAAAAATCCCGTGAGCATGGAACAATGGCCCTTTTGGTGTCAAAGGTTGCTTGCGATAAACAGCATAAGCTTTTTCTAGTTCAGCAACGAATCCACTAACTACTTTACCTTGTTGATATTCGCAGTAGGTTTTGCTGAAACTTGCTCCGGCAGCACCATTAAGTGTTAGTTGTAATGGGAATTCATGTAAAAACTTTTTATTCTCTCCCACTATAAAAATTAGATAGCGAGTAAAGGTTTTAAATTTAAGTTTGTCGGCTAAAAAAGCATCATAATTCTCTTTGAGCGTACCCAGTTTTAGACCGCTTTCCCGATCTTTGACAGACAATGGTCCCCGACGCACTATAACCACGCGTGGAGTAGTGGTAATAAAGACCGTTTCGACTCCAGAGGTAAATTCATGCTCTACTTGCTGCCAATTATCATCTGGCACAAAGCCGACAGCATTGGCATTATCCAGCTTAATTGCCAAACCGTGGGATTGCATACCATCTGTGCCATATCGAGGATTAATCATCTGACACCAGGGAAGGACTTGAGAAGGCGGTGCATTAAATTTATCGTCTTCAAAGTCGAAATTAGCAGATGCTTTCATCGTTTTAGGCTATCAAAGTGTTTTATTGAACAAGTTTATCGGCAGGGCGCTGAGGAAAGGAGAGCCAGTTATGTACCCAAGCGTATTGATATTATACAGGACTTACGCAACTGTCACAAGCAATGGCGCGGTGTAACCGCGCCGCGCGCCAAACAACTAGGCGATAAACATGGGAACATTCGAACGTTTTAGTTGCTGAACTAAATAATTTGATAGCAATCCATGCTTAATTTGATAGATTGTTTGACCTGTTTTATAAGCTAAATCTTTGAGCCTAAGCCAGACTAAAATAGCGCAAGCAATATGATTTCTTTGAATACGACGCTTACGTCTCAAATTCTGTAAATTCAATTTAAAACCTCCAATTAAACCAAATTTTAATGCTTATATCTTGAAAATGAACTAAGGTGAAATAGTTAGTAAATCTACTTTTATTTCGTCAGTGGCAAGGCTCTAATGATCTCTCTAATTACATCCGTTGCTGGTCTACCTGTCTGTTCACAATATTTTTCAAGTTTTTTGGCTTCGTTTGATGCCAGATTTATAGTGATTCGCTTGACCGCCCATTTTTTGTTCATGCTGAAACAGATAAATCGTGTAATCATAACTTCAAATTCTGATTTTACCTTCCAACTGGAAAGTAACCTAAATTTTGGATATCCTGAGATACCTTTTTAATAGGACACGTTGTAAATAAATATTGCAAGTGTACTTTACTGATTTACTAAGAACTGATTCGTAAAGAAAATCTTAAGGATACCCAATTTATTGCTGGGTATGACTTTCAGAGAATCAACGCTTGATTGGCTCAAATTCCTGAAACCCTGACGAGACAAAGACTTTACTCTAGTTTACAAATTAGCTCTAACTTGTCTATAAATGATAAAGGAAGAATCAAGATTTGGTACTCTGTAGTTTAACTTTTAATTCTTTTTAGCTTAGGCACAAGTCTCATACCCACCCGTTTGCTGCGTGTAGCTTGCTAGGCGCAGGAGCGAGCATAGGAGAAAGGTGACGCACAAAGTTGCCAGTGTCTACAACGAGAACAAGCGAATGGTGCAGCAAAATAGGCGAATTTAAATGCACTTGGCAAAAAAGATAAATTATAAAATTATCCCTGTATTTTCAATGTTCATTCATCATTGAAAATGCAAATTGAGAGCTACATTGTTACTCTATTAATAAAAAACATTTATAGCATCTAATTAATTATAGATGTTCCAATTTTACAGCTTTTCAGTTAAACTATAAAACTGCTTTTCTCACTTCGATAACTCAATGAATGTTGGCAGAATACCTATTTATATAATTCTAATTATATTCATAATTGAAGCCTAATTGCAATGAATTTAGAATTAACAATCTTGAAGAAAGCCTTAACCTAAATTTGTACTAACTTTAACTCAACCTTTGCTTAGGCTGTATGCCTTAGTAAGAAGATTGTGTAGTAACTATAATAAAATACTGTATTTCTATCGGATTTTAGATGTATTACTACCATTAACCCAGAGCTAAAAGTTAAATTGGAGGTTTTTACGAGTTGCTGTTTACTGCATTAAGGATCGGAAATTCATAAAACTGCAACTGACCTAATTACCTGGAGCGTAGACACATGAAACGCACAAATGGCTGCTTGAATAGCGGAAAACTAGGTGTCTACGCCCACAGCATGACATTTGCTTTGCATATTTTCTGTGGTGTTTTTTTAACTATTCTTGAGGAGTACAAATGCTTGAGGCTATCGCTGTTGCTTGGTTATTACTGTTTTTTAGCGATTTTCTATCTACATTCTTTTACCATGTACCCGAGCACGTTTTTGGTAGCCTTCATTTAAAAACGCATCACTCCTGGAAAAAGGACTTCCGCCACTATGCTATTTTGACTTTTAATCCCCAGGTTCTTTTAGATGGTATCTTGGGAGCTTTACCTTATGTACTTATAGCAGTAGTCTTGTGGCTTTTCTCTCCCATTGGCGTTATCTCTGGATTACTGCTTGGTCAGTTTCATGTATGGTGGAGACACATAAGTGTACTGGGTTGGCAAACTCCAAAGCCTGTAAATATCTTATGTCAAATTCTATTTATTACCACTCCTGAGAGACACTGGTTACATCATCACAAAACTAATTTAGGTTTCGGTGATATTTTCACCTTCTTTGAACAACCTGCACAAATGTGGTTGCGCTGGCTGCGATTACTCAGACTTCGTTTTCGCGACTCTCGGATCTAACTAAAACTAGCGCTTACCTAAATACTTTTTAAAATTACCAAAAGAAGCTGCGATCGCAGCTTCTTTTGGTACACTCAAGGTGATTATTCTACTCTTAGAAATGCGTTCACCTATATACTCAAAAGCTAATTCCCAATTTATGAGGAGTAGCAACAAGAGACATTAATTTACCATAGATTTCAATCTATGGTTTGATCTAATTAATCTTTTTTTGTTTATAGTTGTTCTAGAACTTATCAAACAGTAAGCGAGTTATAAGAACGGAAAAATGCCTCTGGTAAAGAGTTTAAAGGTATTTGCTACCGTTCCACTTCGCTGTTATATCGCTAATGTTTTTGGGAAAACTAGTCTTAATTAGTAAATTATTATATCCCTAGATTTTTATGAGAATTCCTCTCTTTTCTGAAGACGCCAGGCGTAGCTTGCTTATGCAAAAGGGTATGGATAGCTGCGCTGAACAAGGCAGGAGGCAGGTGGTCACTGAGCGACTTGCCCTCTTGCTAGTCGTTGGCGCAGCCTCTCGTAGAGAAGGGAGTCGAAGTGAGGCAGGAGGCAGAAGGTTGGAATACAGTGTAAGTTTCTCTGCGAGGCGCTACGCAAACACATGTACACTGATTGCTAGAAATTTGCAACCTGCTCTAGATGAGGTGTTTCATGTCCGCAGTTAGCCTCAGAAAGATGCTTAACAAAAAAGAGTTGCCATCTCTCCTTCATAACTTAATCTACCAGTTCAACATCGCGATTGATGTTGAACTGGTAGACGGCACGAAGCTGATTAGCATTGGAGAGCAAACTGTGGAAAACCGATATCCAATCGAGGTTTCAGGAGAAATCATCGGTTGGGTTGTTGGGGAAGAACAAGCAACTCTACTTGCGACTTTGCTCTCGTTTCTGGCAAAGCAGGAAGCTGAGAAGAAAGTACTTGCCAAAGAATTGCTGGAGCGATACCAAGAAATTGATTTGTTTGACGATATCTCGACTCAACTGACAACAAGTTTAGATACGCGACAGATCGCTCAACTTGTGCTTCAAGAATTAGGTCAATTAATTGAATCGTCTGCGGGGATGATTCTGCTTTTGAGTTCAGATGCAACCGCGTTTGAAATCATTGCCGAATTTGGAGTGTTTTTTGATCGCAGTCAGCCGCAACCGGGTAAGGGAATTATTGGCAACATTGTGCAATCCAACCGGGCAGAACTGGTCAATGATGTGCAAGCCGATCCGCGATTAGAGGGGCAAAAAAACGTTAGCGCAATGATTTGTGTACCGTTGCGAGCTAAGGAGCGGGTACTGGGAGCGATCGCTATTGGAACGGCCAAAACTGACTCATACAAGGCTGAACACTTGAAACTTGTGAGTATCTTTGCCTCTCAAACAGCGATCGCTATTGACAAAGCTGTGCTTTACGAGCAAAGCACTCAAGCAGCCGTCCAGGCAAAAGCTCAGACACAGAGGCTTCAGCAAGCTCTCCATGAGTTGCAATTGGCCCAAACTCAGTTGATCCAAAGCGAAAAAATGTCAAGTTTAGGGCAACTCATTGCCGGAGTTGCCCATGAAATCAACAACCCGGTTAACTTTATTTGCGGCAATTTAAAGTATGTTGCCGAATACGCCCAAGACTTGTTGCACCTGTTGGAAAAATATCAGAAATTCCTACCTGTTGCTCCTCCAGAATTGGAATCAGAGTTAGACAATATAGACCTGGAATTTATCATGCAGGATTTCCCCAAACTGCTAGATTCGATGAAACTGGGCACAGGTCGCATCGTCGAAATTGTCCAATCCCTAAAAAACTTCTCCCGCCATGACGAAGCTGAAATGAAAGCCGTCAACATCCACGATGGCATCGACGGAACGCTAATGATTCTTCACCATCGCGTGAAAGCCGATGTTCATCGTCCAGCAATTGAAATCGTTAAAGACTATGCAAAACTTCCCCTGATTGAATGCTATCCCGGACAGTTGAATCAGGTGTTTATGAACATCCTGGCAAATGCCATTGATGCTTTGGAAGAAAGTATGGAAAATTCAGAAGTTAGAAGTAGTCCCCAATCCCCAAACCCCAATCCCCAAATCACTATTCGTACCAAAGCCCTTGACCAACAGTGGGTTGTGATTCGCATTGCTGACAATGGCCCAGGCATGAAGGAAGAGGTAATTCGCCGTATTTACGATCCCTTCTTCACCACGAAAGATGTTGGTAAAGGAACCGGGCTAGGCATGGCAATCAGCTACCAAATTGTTGTGGACAGACATGGGGGAATGCTCAAGTGTCGTTCTCAACCAGGTGAAGGGACAGAATTCTGGATTCAGATCCCGTTAAATTGTGCATTTGTAGATGCTACTGAAGAACACAATTGCACCTCTGCCTCGCCAATTCACACAACCGAATCATCTCCCACTCCCGATGCCGACGGCTTCATTCCATCAACAGCTCCAATGCTCAAACCTACGGATTTGTTGAGCCGCCATACTCAACTGATCCAGCGACTTTCACAGCACAGTCCAGATGTGGAAGGTGCATCACCTGATCAAATTTACCAGATGTTTCAACGCCACCCAATTTCGTTAAAGCTTTACGCCACTTTGTTGTCTTGGTTCTGTTGTTTTAACCCTACCCAAATACGCCACTAAAGAAACCTTAACCATGTTTAAGCAACTTGATGAATACAACAGTCAGCTATTTGAACAATGTCCCGTCGGGCTAGCACTATGCCGAACAGATGGGACACTAATTAACATCAACCCTGCCTATGCTGCCATTTTAGGGCGTACTGTTTCAGAAACCCTCAATCTCAGCTACTGGCAAATTACTCCGGAAAACTGTGTCGCCGAGCAAGCCGTGCTAGAGAATTTAGAACGGACTGGTCGCTACGGGCCTGAAGAGAAGGAGTTCATCCACAAAGACGGGCATCTAGTTCCGGTCAGGGTCTCTGGACTGATGATTGAGAAAGATGGAGAGCAACTGATCTGGTCAAGTGTGGAAGACATTAGCGACCTCAGGCGTGTCCAGCAGGAACGTCAACACTCCGAAAAAATCTTGAAAAAGAGCGAAGCACGATACCGCTCTCTGGTCAAAACTAACACGCAAATTATCTGGGTCAGCACACCAGAAGGAATTTGCTTTGAATTGACAGACTGGATCGCCTACACAGGTCAAAGTTTAGCTGAAGCGGAAAATGGGGGCTGGATTGATGCTGTACATCCCGATGATCGTGGCTATACCGGAGAAGCCTGGGGTGTTGCCGTAGCAAACCTGAGCATGTATCAAATTGAATATCGAATTCGTGGCAAGGATGGCAACTATCGCTACTTTTGGGTCTGGGGTGCCCCCGTCATCGAAGATGATGGTAGCGTCCGGGAATGGATTGGCACCTGCACCGATATTCAGGATCGCAAGCTGGTAGAAGCCGAAAATCAGCGTCTTAAAGAACGATATCGCTCGTTAGTAACTGCAACTTCACAGATCGTCTGGGCAGCTACCCCGGAAGGACTGGGAATCAGCAGTGAAATGCTCACCTGGATGGACTATACGGGGCAGAGCAAAGCTGAAGTTGAGGGTTGGGGCTGGATTGATCCAATTCACCCCGATGACCGCGCTAGATCCACAGAAGTTTGGAATGCTGCTGTGGCAAACCGAGGTATCTACCAAACCGAATATCGGCTGCGCGGTAAGGATGGCACATACCGCGACTTTTCTGTCTGTGGTGCCCCCGTCCTGGAAGAAGACGGCAGCATTCGGGAATGGATTGGCACCTGTACTGATATTCACGATCGCAAGCAGACAGAAGCTGAAAATCAACGTTTATTGGATATGTTGAATTATTCTAGCGATGCTATCATTGTGCGCGACATGAGCGAGAAAATCTTGTACTGGAATCAAGGTGCCGAAAGGCTCTATGGCTGGACGCGTGAGGAAGTAAAAGGCCAATATATTCACGCATTTATCAAAAAAACCTTTCCAAAACCAAAACAAGAGATTATAGCAGAGTTATTAGAGCAAGGCAATTGGGAAGGAGAAGTGCAACACCTCACCCATGAAGGCAAACTGATTACCGTGCAGAGCCGATGGACGTTGCAACGGGACATCTCTGGTCAGCCCTGTGCGGTGCTGGAAATTAATACCGATATCACTGCCCGCAAACAAGCAGAAATCGCTCTGCGGCAACTGAATAAAGAACTGGAAGCCAGAGTTGAAGAGCGGACGGCTGCCCTGCAAAATACCCTAGCAGAAGCACAGGGATTAAATGCCATTTTAGATAACTTAGCAGATGGTTTGTTAGTGGCAGACACCGCAGGACAAATCACCCACTTCAATCCTGCCTTTTTAGCCATGTATGAATTGACAGCTACCGCCCTCAATGGTCACTACCGAGAATTGCCGATATCTGGTTTAGCAGACCTAGTTGCACGAACTCAGTCCCATCCCCAAGAGGTGTTCTCTGCCGAAGTTGCACTCACCAAAGAACGCATTGGTCAAGCAGTGGCAACCGCCATTTTCAAAAAGACAGCAGATTCAGAACTCGCTGCCTGCTTTGGTTCGGCACTGCTGATTCGAGATGTGACGGCAGAAAAGGAAATCGACCAGATGAAGACCGATTTCATTTCAACAGTTTCCCATGAGCTGCGGACGCCACTGACTTCTGTCCTCGGTTTTGCGTCGATCATTCAAGAAAAGCTGGAAACCGATGTCTTCCCAATGATTTCTACCGAAGACCGCAAACTTCAGAAAACGATTAAGCGGGTGGCTGACAATCTCAACATTATTGTGTCGGAAGCAGAACGGCTCACGTCTTTGATTAACGATGTCCTGGATATCGCTAAGATGGAAGCAGGTAAAGTGGAATGGCAGATGCAGCCGATTGATCCTTGCGAATTACTGGATTGGGCAAGCAATTCTACCGCCGGGTTATTTGAAACCAATGGCTTGCAGTTGGTGTGCGAGATTGAACCTGGACTGCCTCAGATAGTAGGCGATCGCAATCGTTTGCTGCAAGTTTTAATCAACCTGATTTCCAATGCCGTTAAGTTTACCGAATCTGGTTGTGTCACCTGCCGCGTCAAACAAGAAAACGACGGTGTTTGCATCAGCGTCATTGATACAGGCATTGGGATTGCGCCTGAAGACCAGCCGAAAGTATTCGAGAAATTCCGCCAAGTTGGCGACACCCTCACCGACAAACCCAAAGGCACAGGGTTAGGACTGCCCATCTGTAAACAAATCGTCGATCATCACGGCGGTAGAATCTGGGTTGAGAGTGAACCAGGTAACGGCAGCATATTCTCGTTTATCATTCCCACCTACGCCAGCGGCCAAAAAAACACTGCTAATCTGAATTTGGATACGCTAGTCAAACAACTCAAAGAACACGTCATCACCAAAAATGCTGTGCTGAACCAAAACCGTAAAACCATTTTGGTTGTAGATGATGATGCTAACATTCGGGAATTGCTCCGCCAACAACTGGAAAACGAAGGCTACAATGTTCGCGAAGGAAAGGACGGCATGGATGCAATTCATCAAATCAAAATATCTCGCCCTGATCTGATCCTCTTAGACGTGATGATGCCCCAAATCAACGGCTTCGATGTGGCAGCCGTTCTCAAAAACGATCCTCAAACCGCAGACATTCCGATTATTATTCTGTCAATTATTGAAAACAAAGAACGGGGCTACCATATTGGGATTGATCGCTATCTCACCAAGCCCATTGACACAGAAAAACTCCTCAACGAAATTGGCTCACTGCTTTACCAAGGCACTTCTAGTAAAAAGGTATTGGTTGTAGATAAAAATGCGTCAGCCTTAAAAACCCTAGCAGATGTACTGCAAACTCAGGGATACAACGTGATTGAAGCTTCCGATCCGCAAGAATGCATTTATAAAGCCCTGTCAGCCAAACCTGACATGATCATCATTGATTCTATCTTCTCTCAAGAAGCCGATTTGGTGAAAACCCTACGGTTTGAGAAGCAGTTGGAAAATGTATTTTTTATTATGCTGTCCGAACAATAGTCGCTGTGACTGGGGATTGGTAAAAAATTAGTTTAACCCTAATATCTAATCCCCAATGCCCAATTTCCAATTTCCAATCACCAATCCCTATGACCCAGAAAATTCTAATTGTTGACGATGAACCTAATATCTTGATTTTGATGGAACAAGCCTTAGAAGCATTAGAAGATGAGGGTGTTGAACTTCTAACTGCTAGAAATGGAGAAGAAGCTCTCGAAACCATCAAAACTGAAAAACCAAACCTGGTTTTTCTTGATGTGATGATGCCGAAAATGAATGGTCTGCAAGTCTGCCATATTGTAAAAAACGACCTACAAATGGCTGACATATACATTGTCATCTTGACAGCTAAAGGACAGGAATTTGATAAACAAAAAGGAATTGAAGTTGGTGCAGACTTGTATCTAACTAAACCATTTCGCCCCAAAGAAGTACTTGAAAAATCAATGCAGGTGTTGGGTTTGTGAGGAAAGTTATGAAGGCTTTTCATCTGCGATCGCAGCTTTTTAGTTGGCTCAGATTCAGAATTCTAGGACAAGAGGAGGGGGAGACAAGCTAAATCATTCCCCTATCCCTTGATTATCTCCCTTGACGTTAGGTCTGCCCTGCAATCAATACAACTCTAAAATTTCTAATTCTGGTGATAGTGGAAAGCCAAATTTTTCATGATAATGAGGAAACTTGAGTAAGAATAGGCATAAAGGTTTATTTTGGTAAAAAGCTTTTAGCTTAAATATGCGAACTTCAAAACCTTCCTTTTCTGCTTCTTGTGATTCCGAAAAGCTTCCAGGAAAAATTTCATCGAAATGAATTTCATATTTTCTGGCAGCTTCCAAAAAAGGCTTGCCAATTAATCTAGCAGCATTGTCATAAGCCGGATTAGGTATTACTCTCCTATACTGGCTTTCGTCAAATCCAGCTCTGAAAATAAATTCAAAAAAACCACTAAATATCTTGACGTTTTCACTTGTATTAAAATTTTGCCAACCTTGAACTAAACTATCTTGGAGTTCTTGACAAAGATTAATTATAAATTGATTTTTTACAGAATTAATTTCTATAGTATTCATTTCAGTTCTTACCTGTTTTCTAATAGTTATTTATTTATAAAAGAGTTATTAACTTTAATGACTTGAAAATAGATGCATCAAAAATATATTGCAATCTCAAATAAAAATATTCAAGTTTTTTGAGGCAAACGAACAATATATAATTTTTTAAATCTCTTTACTCCAGTCATCGTAATCAATTACATAAGTAGATTTCAGCTTTGCGAATAATGCAATTTTCAAAGCTCACTAAATTTTCTTTATAATCTATAAAGTTTCTGGCTTTTTCAGATGAAATACTTATATTTTGTTTATACTGCCATAAGAGAATAATGTAAGTCAATAAGATTAGTCATAAATTAAAAAACTACTCAATATTACTATTGACAAGTTTATATTTACTTTAAATTGATATCTGATAAACGCAATTTTGCGCTAAAAATACGGACAACACAGATAGCAGTGTTTCTGGGCGGGCTATGGTGTTAATCGAGAATGCTGCAAGATATCTAGAAGCGCTATAGCAATGATATTTGTTGGTAATCACAAATCTTCAAGAGTAGGCTTACAAGTTAGCAAAGCCGACACAAGGAAAGAAAACCTTTCTCCTGCCCCTGTTTGTTCAATCAGAAGGTAATTCTGGGAAAGCTTAATTTGTGAGAGCGAGAGGCTTTTGCCAGAAGGAACTAGAATTAGGAAACACCTAGCTGGGTTCTTCTGACTTTTGAAATTAGGAGTGCATGTGTGCCAAAATTCCCTAAATATTTGCTGATTGGATCGACCGAGAATTACAGCGGTAAATCTGCAACTGTTCTGGGTTTGTCTCATCAGCTACAGCAAAAAGGTCTGGATATTAGCTACGGTAAACCACTCGGTACGTCTTTCAATTCGTCTAGTGGAACCGTAATTGAGGAAGATGTCCAGTTCATCGCTCTTAGCCTCAATTTGCCGGAAAACCGCGTTGCACCTACAATGCTGGCTTTGGATGAACCAAATGTGCAAAAGCGCTTGCGTGGGGAAGACAAAACCGATTATCAGCAGTCCCTAATACAGCAATATTTACATAAGTCTCAAGGAGATTTAGTGTTACTGGAGGGGCCTGGTAATTTGTCCGAAGGCAATTTGTTTGACTTGTCTTTGCTGCAAATGGCTGAAGTATTGGATGCTGGTGTGCTGTTAGTAAGCCGCTATAAATCCTTGCTTTCGGTTGAGGCGCTATTGGCTGCAAAACAGCGTCTGGGCGATCGCTTGGTTGGAGCTGCGATCAATGATATTCCTGTCACCCAACTAGAAGCAGTTGACACTCTCTTGCGCCCATTTTTGGAACAGCAAGGGATTCCAGTACTAGCAATGCTGCCGAATAGCGATTTACTCCGCAGCGTCAGTGTTGGCGAACTAGTCAAGCAGTTAAAGGCTGATGTTCTCTGTCGCAACGATCGCATGGATTTGTTGGTAGAAAGTCTGGCAATTGGAGCGATGAATGTCAACTCCGCTGTGAAATATTTCCGCAAACGCCGAAATATGGCAGTGGTGACAGGAGGCGATCGGGTGGAAATTCAGCAAGCGGCTTTGGAAACTTCTACCCAATGTTTAATTCTCACCGGGCAACTACCACCCCCACCGTTCATTCTCAGTCGCGCTGAAGAACTAGAAATACCCATTTTGTCTGTTGATTTAGATACCCTCACCACTGTAGAAATTGTTGACCGCACTTTTGGTCAAGTCCGTGTCCACGAGCCGATTAAGGTTCAGTATATTCGCCAGTTGATGTCCCAGCATTTTGACATTGACCGCTTGTTATCCAAACTAGATTTAACTCCGGCAGGG
The DNA here is from genome assembly GCF_002949795.1 of Nostoc sp. 'Lobaria pulmonaria (5183) cyanobiont'. Lineage (NCBI taxonomy): Bacteria > Bacillati > Cyanobacteriota > Cyanophyceae > Nostocales > Nostocaceae > Nostoc > Nostoc sp. 'Lobaria pulmonaria (5183) cyanobiont'. Next base: position 1,538,283 of record NZ_CP026692.1, read on the forward strand.
GCATTGTCTTAGATTCATCAACTCAAACTATTAAGAGCATCAATGCTCAGTTATCAGTTAGGAGGCTGTATAGCTGGTGATGGTACAGCTGGTTCGCCGTCACCTCCCAGGCGACGGCGGGCTGTTTCCTTCCGCCCCATAGCTGGGATATGCTTAGTTGCAGCAGGTAATCCAAAGATAGGCATATTTCCGTAAACCGCCTCATATCTTCCCGGTTCAATTAAATAGGTTTCGTGCCAAATGCCGACACTGCCATCAGCACCAATACCTTGATTAAACCTTTGCCAAGCTTTTAGATGTGCATCGGCTGGATTTCTAGCAAAACGCTCCAAATCCTCGAACGAGCGCCAGTATTGAATCAATCCCACTCCTCGCCAGTAAACAAAAGTTTCTCCCCCTAAAAACCCTTTTTCGGGATTCTGATTAAGGCTTCGTAGCATGGGCGACATTGCCATAGCTGTAGGAATCCATTTGGAAAAAGCGAATAATTTATTAATTCGCATCCCAATCAGAAACACAACAAAGGGTTGATCAATTTCGGCTGTAAATCGTCCCGGTATGACTTGAGGCATATACCACTCCTTATTCTTAAGTTAATATGCAATTAATTGCATATTAACTTATCTTATGCAATTAGTTGCATAAGTCAAGTAGTGAATTCAAAATTATGGCATTAGCGCACGCAATATTAGCGGCTCTGGTTGACGTACCCTGTAGTGGGTATGATTTAGCAAAAAGATTCGATGGCTCTGTAGGCTTTTTCTGGTCAGCAAGTCACCAGCAGATTTATCGGGAGTTGTCGAAGCTAGAAGATCGAGGATCGATCAGTTCCGAGTCGATTCTTCAATCAGGACGGCCAGATAAAAGGCTCTACAGGGTTACAGACATGGGAGAACAGCACCTCAAAGAGTGGATTGCTCAACCTTGTGAACCCACACCAATTAAAGATGATTTGCTAGTTAAAATTTTTGCTGGTCATATTGTTCCTAAGCAAATTATCTTGGCAGAGCTAGAAAATCACCAAAACGCCCATCAAAAAAAATTGTCTACGTATAAAGACTTAGAACAGCGTTACTTTCAAAATCCGCAAGAACTGCCAGAAACAGGCAAATTTCAGTATTTAACTCTTCTAAATGGCATTAGTTATGAAACGCATTGGCTAGCTTGGTGTTACCAAGTAATGGAGTTACTGAACCAAACAATTGAAAATTAGTAGTAATGTCTAACTCAAGTTTTCCTCGCATCTACACGCTGTTTGGTAAAATATCTGGGTCGTTTAGTCTGATTATCTCCATCTTTGAGCCAATCAACAGACCTTATTAAACTCGATACATTAGCGCAAGAACTGGCGACAATCCAGCAAACAGGTTCTAAAAGAATTGCCTTGCTGGGTTCTCGTCACGTGCCGATTACGCATCAGAATCTTATTGAAATGATGACTTATGCCCTAGTTTTATCGGGTAATCGAATCATCACTTCTGGTGCTACAGGTACAAATTCAGCTGCTATCAAGGGAGCAACGCGGGCTGATGCAAATTTGTTGACGGTGATTCTACCCCAAAGCCTGGAACGCCAGCCTTTGGAATCGCGCCAGCAACTAGAACAGGTAATGCATCTAGTCGAAAATCCCAGTAATGATAATCTGTCTCTGGCGGAAGCTAGTTACTTGTGCAACAAGGAGATTGTCTCCCGTTGCCAGCAACTAATCTGCTTTGCTTTTCACGACAGTGGCACCCTGTTGCAAACCTGTCAAGATGCAGAAGAACAAAGAAAAGTGGTGACGCTTTTCTACTTTGATTAGTCATTTGTCATTTGTCTTTTGTCATTTGTATTTGACTAATGACTGATGACTGATGACTGATGACTAATAACCAACGACTAATAAGTAATGATAATTTTTTTGTACTCGATCGCTGCTGCTGCCGTTCTAATTTATGTGCCATTTTTGGTAGTAGCTTATGCCCGTGCGCGTATTGGATCTGAAATGTTTTCTACTCCTCGCGCCATGTTTGATAAATTGCCGCCTTATGCCCAACGGGCTACTTGGGCACATCAGAACACCTTTGAAGCCTTTATGATATTTGCCGCAGCCGCATTGATGGCTTATGTAACTAGTGTAAATTCTTTTACAGCCCAAGTAGCCGCGATCGCCTTTGTGGTGGGCCGTTTCCTATACTCGATTTTTTATATTTTGAATATACCCCTTTTGCGATCGCTGATGTTTGCCATTGGCATTTCTAGCTCTGCCACTCTCATCTTTTTGAGCATCATTCAAGCTACTAGTTAATTGGGGCATAGGGACTGGGGAAGAGTTTTCCCAATACTCAATACCCAATCCAAAATCGTTCGACTGAGCGAAGTCGAAGTCCAAAATCTAAAATCCAAAATATTTTATGGCTTCTACTTTTTCCTTTGACATTGTGAGCGACTTTGACCGACAAGAGTTGGTTAACGCTGTCGATCAAGTTATACGAGACATCAAAGGTCGTTACGACCTCAAAGACACTGAAACTACTGTCGAGTTAGTTGAAGAAAGCATTAACGTTAGTACTGACAGCGAGTTTACCTTAGATTCTGTACACACCATTCTGCGAGAAAAAGCCGCCAAGCGTAACCTCTCCCAAAAAATCTTTGATTTTGGCAAGGTTGAATCAGCCAGTGGTAATCGCGTGCGTCAAGAAATCAAACTCAAAAAAGGCATCAGTCAGGAAATCGCCAAACAAATTTCCAAATTGATTCGGGACGAATTCAAAAAGGTACAAGCTTCAATTCAAGGGGATGCTGTGCGGGTTTCTGCCAAATCTAAAGATGACTTGCAAGTTGTCATGCAGCGGCTAAAACAAGAAGACTACCCAGTTGCTTTGCAATTTACAAATTATCGTTAAAAGATTTGCATGGTGGGCATTGCCTCTCCAAACTACGTTTTTGGCAGAGGGAAGTAAATTTTCCGGTTCCCCTTCTCCCAGTAGGGAGAAGGGGTTAGGGGATGAGGGCGACTCAAGAACGCGCGCTAAAGCTAAATTCTATGCACAGCTGCGCGCCTCTACTATAATCAAGCCATAGAACCAATACTTCTTTGAAATGCCGGACGCTTAGATAACTGCTTCATATAGTTCAACACTGCTGGATAGGCGCTGAGGTCTAGCTTCAGTATCATAGGAATATAATTCAGAACAGACCCCACTGCCACATCAGCAATAGTGAATTCATTACCATGTAAAAAAGATTGCCTACTGAAAATTTCATCTAATGGAGTCAACAAGCGGGGCATTTCCCGTTCCCTATTCTCCTCTCCAAAAATCCCTGGGCTAAGGGTAGCATTCGCAAACAACACCCATTGAGAAAATACAGAACGTTCCTCTGGTGAAAGTGGAGTTTTACTGTACTTATCGGCAAGATACAGCAAAATTGCCCCAGATTCCCAAAGCTGAAAATCCCCATCAACAATTGCTGGAACTTTACCAAATGGGTTAATTGCCAAATATTCAGGCTTGAGATGTTCACCCGCCTGCATATCAAGCTTAACGAATTCGTAGGGAATTTCTAATTCTTCTAAATACCAGTGAACAATTGACGCTCGACTACGAGCGCCGCCGTAAAGTTTTAGCATAATTACTTAAAGAACTTTGTGAGTGTGAGAATGCTGTTTAATATTGTCTTCTTTGGTGACAACTCTAGCGGCGTTTAACACTCGCTTGCGCTCAATGGAATATTTAAATTCAGTGTAGTTTGTACCCAAGGGAATTAAAGATTTTGCAGATTCACGACGCTTGTAGGTACGAGCTGCTGCAAATGCCCGTGGCACAAATTCCTCTCCAAACTGAGCCGACTCTGGGAAGCCATCTGGCAGCAGTTGTGAATCGCCATCCAACACAGATCCCAAAGTTGTGGCATGAGCCAGCTTATAGGAGGTAGGAATGCCCTTTAAAAGCGCTTCCAAAGCCGCAGAGGGAATCGGCTCGATAACTTCGATTTGATAAACTTCTCCATCTTCTTTGACGAAGCAGGTTGCCAAGCCAATAACAATGTAATCATCGGTTGCTAAATCAGGGGCATTGGGATAGGAAATTGCAGTTGTCATCGGGAAATTTCTCAAAACTTAAAAATTGAATCTAGGGAATGGGGAATGAGCATTGGGCATTGGGTGTTAATTATTCTCCCCTTGATTCCCCTGCTTCCTCATCCCCTCTCTAATAACGGCTTGTTGGCATTCTACCAATTTGTCGCTCTCACTACTTGACTAGTCTTTGAGATTGACATCTGCTATTTCTGGAATTCACCTTCGGGATCGAGTATCCATGATTAGGTTTGAGGAGCAATTGTTTATTTAAGGCATAGATTTCTACTGGTGTGAGTAGTTTAAATTCAGTCTTGAGATGGCTTTCCAGCAACCAGAAATACTTTAAAAGTAGACCCAATGGTAAAACCACCAGAGGGAAAAAACTAGAATTTTATTTCACAAAGCATGGATTTAATGTAGGAAAAGATGAATATTCACTCATTTTTAGCTGACGATGACCAGCAAAGTAAACAATACAAGTATGTTCTCAATACTACAAATAAAGTTCCAGATCGAAGGAAAAGCGATCGCAGCGAATCTATTTTCGAGGATAGCTACTTACGCTCTTTTGCTTTAAAGTTGGCTCAACAAGGAGATTATACTGAAGCGATCGCACTTTTAAGCCAACTAATCTGCCGCCACCCCCACAATGCCGTTGATTACAACAACCGGGGGCTAATTTATTTTCAAAGTGGTGAAAGGCAAAAAGCGCTTTACGACTATAACACCGCCCTCAAACTTAATCCCTATTTGGCTAGTGCTTATAACAATCGAGCAAATTACTACGCAGCTTGTGGAGAATTAGCAGCAGCACTTGCCGACTACGATCAAGCGATTGATTTGAATCCTCGCCATGTTAAAGCGTGGATTAACAGAGGCATTACCTGGCGTGATTTGGGACAATATGAAAAGGCAATTGAGAATTTTGAGGTAGCACTGCTTTTCGGTCAACTAGAAAATCATATCTGGGCTGAACGCGGCAGGACTTACCATCTTTGGGGTGACTGGAATTGTGCGATCGCTGATTATCGTCGCGCCCTTACTAAACTACTCTCTCTTGACAACAATAAAAATATTACTAGTTGTCGCTTGCGTTTACAACTCGAAAACTGGTTAAACGAACTGCTATCTGAATCAGCGTCCTAGTTGGTAGATTAGTTCTTCTGGGGGATTCAAAATTCAAAATAATTGATTAATTTTGAATTAGAGTTTAGTGACGCTGTATCGCTAATGACTAATAGATGAGAACTACATAGCTATTCAAAAATAAGCTATTAACCATTTAGCAATAATATAAATTAACACCCGGTTTTTAGGTAGCCTAAATCACAATAAACCTAAATAATCCTAAATTAGCCATTTATCTTAGGGTGATGAGTCTGTTTGTTCATCTTGTCGGCGATCTTGATTCATCAACACAATCTGACGCTGGCTGGGATCAAATCGGTATCCTTGTTGTTGCCTAATACTTTTAGCTTGTTGCGGATCGAAGTTACGGCTAAATTCTGCCTGCAACCCATTGACATGTCCTTCCATCAGCTTGACTTCAGTACTCATTTCTCGCAACTTTTCCTGCTGTAACCAATGATAAGGCAAGAGTTGTGTTAAGGCAGATGCTGCAACGGCTGTAATCACAATATTAACTGCTATTTTGGCTGTGCTTTCCAGTGCCATCACCTGGTAAGAACGTTGACGAAGATGCCGCTTTGCTCGAGGAGTGACCCGGCGTTTTTGTATAGGTTGTGACGGTGGTCTAGACGGTTGAATCGCGTTCATGATGCTAAAAGATAACCTCGCTTAGTGAAGGGAAGCACTATCAAGAGTGCTGAGTTATGAGTTTTGTTAGCGGTAGCCGGGGTTTAGCCCGTGCTGAGTTGGAAATCCACTCAGCACTCAGCACTCGATACTTGGAACTGAATTAGCACTCAGCATTCCTGAATGCTTGATTTAGCTGTCATATTACTTCATTTTTTTGAAATAGCTACAAGTGTTGCACCAGTTAAAAAATAACCTGGCTTACGTAAGTGCAAGGTTTCGAGCTACTTATGGCATGAAACCACAAGCTTCTAAAAATTGCACCCCGTACTGCCAGGATTATTAGCTTTTTAACTGTGTCACATCGGAGCGTTATTTGTAAAGTTCTGTGGCTAATCGCCAAGCTAGAACTCCTGGGATCAAGGCTACAACTAGAGCGATGTAGACTTGAGTATCTGAGATGGAAGATATCTGAGCGATGTACAGAGTATCTAAAATAGGCATGGCTGAAAACCTCCTAACCTGAATAGATTTTGAACAGTTCGTTTACTACTTTTCCTTGTTTTGCCAAGATTGTGGAATATCTTGTTACAAGATGCAACAAAAGCAGTTATTAGTCAGTAGTCGTTAGTTATTCTCCATTAAAAAAATTTATAAAAATTATGAATTTATATCTGGGTATCGACTTCGGCACATCTGGCGGACGCGGTGTGGTGATTGACGAGGAAGCCTCTTGTATTCAAGCAGAGGTACGATATCCCTTCCACGGCTCACCAGATGACGTTACGCCAAAAATTTGGCAGGAGGCTTTGTTTGCGTTGGTAGAACAAATACCCGATCAATTGCGGCGAGAAATTAAAGCGATCGCAATTAATGGTACTTCTTCTACCGTCTTGCTGGTCGATGCTGTTGGCAACCCAACAGATGCACCATTGCTATATAACGATGCGCGGGGATCATTGTTGCTAGAGCATTTGAGGAGCATAGCACCCCCCAATCATACCGTGTTGAGTGCCACCTCCAGCCTGGCCAAACTCTTGTGGATGAGGCAATTGCCTTCTTTTAGCGAAGCTAGATATTTCCTGCATCAAGCTGATTGGCTGGCGTTTCTCCTACATGGGTATTTAGGGATTAGCGATTACCATAATGCTTTAAAGCTGGGTTATGACGTAGAAAAGTTGAAATACCCAGAATGGCTAGAAAAGCTGCAAATACCGATTCAGCTACCCAAAGTTTTAACCCCTGGTACTCCGATTGCCGAATTGCGCCCTGAAATTGCCGATAAGTTCGGTTTACGCCGTGATTGTCTGGTGTGTGCAGGCACAACTGATAGTATTGCCGCTTTTCTCGCCAGTGGGGCAAAATTACCTGGTGAAGCCGTGACTTCCCTTGGTTCAACATTGGTACTAAAGTTGTTAAGTCGTACCCGTGTAGAAGATGCCAGATATGGGATTTACAGCCATCGCCTGGGTAATTTGTGGCTGACTGGTGGTGCTTCTAATACTGGAGGTGCAGTACTCAAGCAATTTTTCACAAACGCTGAGTTAGAAAGCCTTAGCTGGGAGATTGATGCATCAAAAGCTAGCGAGTTAGATTATTATCCGTTATTGAAGGTAGGCGATCGCTTTCCGATTAATGATCCCAATTTACCTCCACGTTTGGAACCACGCCCAGATAATCCAGTGGAATTTTTGCATGGGTTGTTAGAAAGTATTGCCCGCATAGAATCGCGAGGGTATGAATTATTACAGCAAATGGGCGCAGACAAATTGAGCCGTGTTTATACTGCTGGAGGTGGCGCGGCGAATGACACTTGGACTGCGATTAGGGCGCGTAATTTGCAGATTCCTGTAGTCACGTCAGTGTATACAGAAGCTGCTTATGGAACGGCGCTGTTGGCTATGGGAGGCGGAAGTAAGGGTGAACAAGAGTAATTGTGTAACAATCTTTTCGTAAGTATTTCGTAAATCAGTATCTATCCCAGTGACAATCAACATATCTCGGCCGATACTGGGATGATTAGATACCGGACTATAGATTCCAGGTTCATGATCTGGGCAGCTATTCGGGGATGGGTGCTTCGCAGCAAGCGAATGTCATCTGTCCCCTTTATTAATTATTGGTATGAATTCTGAGGCGATACGGTTGGGTTAAGGCTGAAACTCTTTATTTTTTTAACGTAGACGCAAAGCAGCTTGCCGCAGGCTACCGTAGAGACACTGAGGACACAGAGAGAATAAATTCTGAACTCAACTGTATTGAGTTCAGAGAAGATTAGGAGAAAAGAAAAAGGTTTTTTAAGAAGGTTTGACCTGCGCGATCAAGATTATCATCTAGGGAAAAGGTGAGGCTGCGGACTCGGATTTGATCGCTTTTAATATCTAGTGGCTGTGTCAATTCTTTGGGATATATCAAAAAGGCTTCCTTGCATTTTGTTGTGTTGGCGTAGCTGATCATTTGATGAATATCTGTATATCCTGCCAATTCAGGGGATTTATACTTTGTATCTAAAACCGCTATTGTTTTGCCAGTAGTATCACACAGTAATATATCTATACTGAAGTGCCGATTCTGACTAATTTGTATTGGATGTTGCTGTTTGAAAAAATAACCTTGTGGCGTGTTTTTCTTAAGCCATTCCGCAACAAAAAGTTCATATAAATATGCCATATCAACGAGAAAGGGTAGGGTTTTGTAATTTCCCTTTTCATGACTGGGGCTACTATTTTCTAAAAAGAATCGCCATAAATCATGTAATAGTTGATAGTCTGCATTGAGACGATTATACTGTCTGGCGATACAATCTTCTGCGCTACAAGGTTGCACCGTTACTAATCCTTGTAGAGCGTGATAAGCTTTTCGTACTGTTGGTGATACTCTTTCTGAACATAAACTGCTACGACCAATGATATAAAGTGTCCATGCTAGGATTTGATTTTCTTTAAGATCAGCCGTATGTTCTTCATAATCGCATTTAAGTTTAACATTCCACGGCTTTTGAATTATCTGTCGCACATCTAGCCTTCCCCGCACATAAGAAAGCTGCTGTGTTTTAGACAAATAAGTACAATATAATCCTTTGCGGCATCGCTCTAAAACTTTATGGGATAATATCTGAGCCAGATTATTATAAAAGTCTTCTAGAGATTCACAATCCATCAGCCCTTCTAGAAAGCGAAACCCTTTTAAATTGTACGCATACTCCAGCATTCCGAAGAGGTTTTGGATAGGCACTTTCGGATTTATTTTTAAATGCAATTCAGGAGTTACAGGAATGTAACCTACCCATCCTTTAGCTTTGAGTTTCCAATGTTGTCTCGTTGTATAGTTAGGAAATTCTATATCTACTTGTGTTTTGTATTTCTCATATAACTCGACCCCGGCGGAATCCGGTATTTTATCAAGTGGAAATAATTTATTTTCGTATTCTGTAATTTCAAGAATTATTGGTTGTGCTGGGTTTATATCCATAGTTGATTATTGATTTTATCCCAGCGAAACTTATCTACTTTTTCTAGCTGGTTAAAAAAGTACTCTTCTAAATATGGCTCAATTTCCATGTACCATATATCTTCTATATCTTCACGTAAGTTGTCTGTTAAAAAGAATGAAATACCAATTTCGTAGTTTTTATCTGCGATCGCCTGATTTAATTGCTCTAAAATGTTAATTAATCCCTCTACTGCAAAACCTGTTTTCAGGTGATACCGTCGCAGCACATCATAGTTTGGACGAAGTTCAATAAATGCAAAGCGGCGGCGTAGCGCATGATCTATATTGGCAATAGACCTATCTGCTGTATTCATTGTCCCAATAATGCGGACATTTTTCGGGATGCGAAACCTGTTACCGCTAGTTAATGGAATTTCTCTATCTCGGTACTCAAGTAAGTACATTAGTTCGCCAAAAACTTGTGCGAGATTAGCGCGGTTTATTTCATCGATAATTAAAACACAAGTATTTTCACGAGACTCGGCTTTTTTGCAAAATTCTAAAAATCTTCCTGGAACAAGTGGATATGCTAATATTCCATTTTGGCTTTGAGGACGAATGCCTTGAATGAAATCTTCATAAGAGTATGCTGGATGGAATTGCACCAGTTCCGAGAAACCATCACCACCACCGATTAAGTGTTGAGCAAGTTTTTCAGCAATATAAGTTTTTCCTGTTCCAGGTGAACCATATAAAATTGCTTGACCTTTACGATTAATTGTGCGTATCCAGCTTTCTATTATTGTTTCGTTAAGACCTATTTCTTCAGTAAGTTGAGACAAAGTATATTCTGGGGACTTAATTTCTTTACTCCAGTAAGTGGTATTTTTGAGGTTGTAATTGCTGAAGTCATATTTCTTCACCGCTACCAGCCAGTGAGAGAACATATCAAACAAGTCATCATCTCGCAAAGCTGGTACACCTGGTTGGCGCATCACTTTAGCAAATTCTTTAATCAGTTTGTGTCCTGTACTGTTGGCTGCTGGATAATCTGTCAGCCTTGGTTTATAGTCTGTATTCGCAAAATAGTTGATTACTTGCAGCAATTTATTGTTGAGCAAAAGAAATTCATCTGGTCGAAGGCTGTTAAGCACAGGCGTGAGTATTTCGGTTTGCAAATCCTTAGAATAGGGTATCTGTGAAAATTCTTTACAAGCTGCTGATAATTGCTCTGGATTATCATTGCAGCAACGAACAAAATTCCAAATTGCAAGATAAATTTGTCGCCAGTCTTCGGGTTTTTCCCACTTTGCTCCCTCAAACAATTCTTTTATATCTTTCGTCACAGACGAAGCAACATGAATCCAAGTGCCGCTTTGAGGATTTTTGGTATTGTTATCATAAGGTAGCAACAGAGGTAGTAACAATGATTCTGTCACGTTTTCTCCAGAGTCTGTTGCTGCTGCAATCGCTTCAAAATTACGACGTCTCTGCTGACGCTGCTGAGTATATGAGTTTGTATGACTTATCCCAGATAGTGTGTAGGGATATGAGATTATGAATTCCTGAAACAAACTCACAAATTCAGATTTATTGTCAGCTAGCATGATTAGTAATCAACTTTAGATTATTTTGTAAATAATTTATTTGTAATCAAAATATATTTATTTACACGAAGAACTTATTGTTATCCCTTGCATCATAGACTCAAACATTTTGAACTCACTTTCCTTTAAGTAACGATAACTTTGCGGAGGTCGAAACTTTGGTATTTTCTCTCTTAGTTGTGTTAACTCAATAGGATCTGGTAAAGTTTTTATGTTTTTCACAAAAATACCAACCATTACTGAAGCACCATCATAATAACTTTGAAATTCTTTAGAACTAATTCCCGCTATATTTTTGACCTGATTCCAAAATTCATTTAAGTCTTTCGGTAATTTTTTAATTTCCATTTGAGTAATATACTTTACTTCAAATGAACCTACTAAAGCTTTTTTGGGAGATGAGACATAGACTAAAACTAAGTCATCCATATTTAATCGAGAGCGAACACGACGGAGTTCTACTTGTTTCTTTCCAGAAAATATTTTTTCTGCATATTTAGGTTTGATTGACAATAAAAGGATGTTACTAGGCATGAAAATTTATCTATATCTTATTGGTATATCCTAGATTATATAACTTTTTAAAAGAATCGTTGCTAATTTTATAAGCTGACTGGAATGATTCTTTTTTATTGATAATTTTTTGAACTTGCTTTAAATTTATAGGATATTTAAATAGCTCGGTATTACTGAACCGAACTGCCATAATATTGCCATTTTTATCTTGATTTACATTCATAATATCAGCCAACTTATAAACTCCTAGCCTTTGAAAACGTTGATAAAGATTTTTAGGTTGATCGATGATAATCTCATCTACAAAGGAGCAGGCTCGAACAGAGCTTATTCCACAGTAAGACTTATAATCATCCTGGCTCACATACCAAATAATTCGAGATGGAGCTTTTAATCCTCTTGAATTCCTAACTGATCGATAGTAAACAGCTTCACGGTTAAAAGCAAGTTCTATTTTTGAGCCAAATAGAGTTTGCCTAGCCAAATCTGAATCAAATAAATCTTTTGCCCATCTGGGTTGAATGGGAATGATAAAATTGGGTATTTGAGCATCAATAATTTTTCCTGGAAAAAGGAATCGTTCAATATTTGCTGATGCTTGAACATCTGTAATTAAATTTTTTGTATTGAGACTATCAGCAATTTGAATGCAAAAATTATATTCTTGCCCTAAATTAGACGCTAAAGTAGCGAGGCGTATTGATAACTGAGATGCAGTTTCAGCAACTGCTAAGTTTACCTTTATCCATCCGTTATTAACTCGGATAAAATTATCTTCCTGAATAGCTGTAATAACAGTTTCGTCTAAAGTTAAATCAGTAATTCTAGTAAATTGCCGATGTTCATTAGCAGAATGTAATATTGATTGAAAAATCAAGTGCCGTACCAGTGTAGCTGATAAGTGATTATTACCAACTCGGAGAAGTGGAACTTCTAGCTCATTTTTTTTATGTTTACCATACACAAATAAAGCAAGTGGTTGATTTTCTCCTTCGACAACTATATAACAATCAAACTTGTCTAATTCAGCGAGAAACCGACGTAACTGCTGTTGAAATGCAGTTTTCGTTTCACCTTGATTTATACAAGTAAAATAATTGGTCAACAAATCTTCTTGTCCCCTTTGAACTGGTACTTGCTTTAGGAGAGTACCAGCCAAACGTACAGGCTGATAATCAGGCTTATTGCGAAGCTCGTCTAATTGAATAAGTAGTTCATTAAGGGTAAGAATAGAGAGCCTAAATCTATCATAGATTTCATCTGCAATATCTAACAGTTCTTTTTTATTGCTTATGAATACATGAGACTCGGAGGCTATAGCTCGGGCTAAATGACGTACATCAAGTTCAGAAAAAATTATATTTTTTGGATATATCAAATTTTGGATATTTTGGCATATTTCATCTAAACTTTTACTTATACATGGCAAGCTGATAAAACGTCTTGCTAGTTGTCTTTGTGATTCTCTTTCCTTATCATCATTAACTAGACTTATATAATTAAAAATTTCATCGGTAATGCATAATTCTAACTCTGGCTCTAACCAATCAGCCAATAGTAATCTAGATTCTTCATTACTGCTATCTTCATCTCTATATAAATTAAAAAAGATATTGGCATCGATAACAACGCATAGCTTTGACTCAAGTTTATAAATGTGATTATTAGAAAATAGGTTTTGATGCCCGTGATCAAACCACCAAAAAGTTAGCAACTTCTTATCTTTACTCTTTCCTTCTTTTTCATATTGAGGAACGAAACCTAATTTTGACCACATACTTGCTAAGTCATAATCACGACGGCAGTTTAAGCCAATACCTGTATATTTTTCTTGAGTCATTTGTTTGAGGTGATTGACAAGTAATCTTGCCACTTTTTTGTTTTGATGCTCCCTATCAACGCAAAGATGAACGATTGTGATGCGATCATACGAATGTCGATATAACAAATAGCCAATGCACCCTGCTTGAGGATCAAGAGCTACAAGTATCTGGCGATTCTTTGCCCGTTCTGCAAAAGCACCTTTAGGAAAAAAGCCAAGGGTTGTCCTATTGAGACCCCATAGTTCTATAACGGTTGGTAAATATGGTGATCTATCGTCAATCTCTTCAATTTTTATCTGACCGTCTTTTGTCACTTATTTTATACCTATTTAAGTAGAATATTCACTTACTGTTATTAAAATGGGAGCGCCTTAACACCTATCACATTTAGGAATTAAAATATAGCTTGCTACCGCAGGCTTTGTCTGTGTAACAGTAAAATACTGTCAATTTTTTAACGAACCGCCAAGGACGCAAAGTAAGAGAAGGAAGAAATGCTTAACCCAAATTGAGTTCTAACTAGCTTACCGTCGCTAAGGTAACGGGTGTATTAAGCGATCGCACTGCGATCGCAGTGATGGTAAAAGAACGCCAAATTGTGGGTTCAAAGTAACCGGATGCTGCGGCACTACAGTGTAGAAGCTAATGACAGCAAGCGTAACGCGGAGACAAAAAAGTGCAAATCACTAAGGGCAATGTTGAGTTAAGAGTAGATGGCAGCTTAATGCGTGTTTATGTTGCGGCTCCCAAAGCAGCAGGAAAATACCCTGGTATTGTCTTCTACAGTGATATTTATCAGTTAGGTGATGCAATGATTCGTCTAGCTAACTACTTAGCAGGATACGGCTATGTAGTAGTAGCTCCAGAAATTTTTCACCGAATAGAGCCAGTTGGTTTAGTAATTGAGCCAGACGATCTGGGACGGATGCGGGGTAATGACGATGCTCGTCGAACCTCCGTAGCTGATTATGATGCCGATTGCCTTGCTGTGATTGAATTTCTGAAAACAGAGAGTGCGGTTTCTCCAAATAAAATAGGCACTCTAGGCTTTTGTATTGGTGGACATTTAGCCTTCCGCGCCGCATTTCAAAGCGAAATTCGGGCTTGTGTCTGCTGTTACCCTACTGGGATTCCCAGTGGTAAACTGGGTAAAGAGGTAGCTGATACAATCCAGAGGGTAAGTGAAATTAAAGGTGAGATGCTAATGGTGTTTGGTACTCTTGACCCTCATATACCAGAGAGCGATCGCCAGACCATAATAAAAGCAATTGAAAATGCTAACATACCTCACCAAGTTTTCTTGTATGAAGCAGAACATACATTCATGCGCGACGACGGTTATCGTTATGATTCTAGTGCTACCACCGCAGCTTGGTCTGAAATAATAACTTTCTTGGGGCGCATATTTGCAAACTGAAAACTCCTATTATTGCTTTCTTTCCTTAACAGTTAGTAACCCGTCAAATTTGAGTTGTCTGCAACGCCAACAAACCAGCACCATAAGCAGGCTCATACCTCGGAAAAATCACGTTTACTTCAGGAAACTTCTTAACAAGAGACGCTGCAAATCTCTCATGGAAGTTGGATCTACCCCGCCACACACTTCCTGTTGTGACTACTTCTAAAACTGAGTCGGCACTAAAAATTGCATCAATTAGTGTAGATGTAGCTTTTACTAACTCTTTTACAGCATCATCAATTATGATATTCGCTACTATATCACCTGACGCTGCTGCCAAATCTACAATTGGTGCTAAAGCCGCTATCTGTTTAACTCCCCATCCTCGCCGATAAACTACTTCTATTAAATCTTCTATACTTTCCAAATTAAGATGCTGTTTGAAAGCCTCTACCAAACTTGTTGATATTTCCCGTCCATCATAAGATTTTAATGCTGCATTCATGCCTGCGATCGCAATTTTATAAGCGCTACCTTCATCTCCTAAAATATACCCCCAGCCGCCGACTCGCTTAGTGTTTCCCTGATGATTTCGCCCGAAAACTATCGAACCAGTACCTACTGCAACCACAATTCCTACAGGCTGACCAATTCCACCAACTAAAGCAATTAAAGCATCGTTACAAATTACAATATTCGCTGGCTGTAATGCCCAATTAATAGGCAATTTGTTATTCTGTAACTCTTTAACCAAACCTTTTACTACTTCGATATCTGCTGCACGACCTACACCTGCTAAACCCAGGCATATCGCATTAATGTTCAGGGTATTTGTAATTATTGCTGCCTCAACCGCATTGTAAATTGCTGATTGAATAGATTGTAGAGTGACTTCAATACCTATACTCTGATAATTAGATGGGCCTGCTTCACCACGACCTAGCACTTGACACGAATCATCCATTAGTATGCAAACAGTCTTGCTACCGCCGCCATCTATTCCTAAAACATAACTCATGGCTTGCAATAATGTTAATTATTTTGACGCTTCGGTTCTTCTTTTAAAGGAATAAAAAATAGAGCAATCATCCCCGGAATGGTCAGCAAACAAACCAATATAAAAAATAATGGATAACCAAAAGCTTTTTGCAGATAACCACTAATTAAACCTGGTAGCATCATTCCTAAAGCCATGATGCCAGTGGAAATAGCAAAATGAGAAGTTTTATATTCGCCTTGGCAAATATACATTAAATAAACACTAAAAGCTGTAAATCCAAAACCATAACCAAATTGCTCTAAGGAAACCAAGGGATACACTAATGTTAGTGAAGGTTTAGTGGAAGCCATATATACATAAAATACATCAGGTAAATTCAATGCTAAAGCCATAGGGAATAGACATTTTTTTAATCCATATTTAGAAATTAGTAAGCCTCCTAAAATTCCTCCCAAAATTAGGGATATTACCCCAAATGTACCGTAGACTAATCCGACATCTGATGTTGATAGCCCCAAGCCCCCTACTTCTGGTTTATCCAATAAAAATAAAGAGGCTATCTTGACAAGCATTGCTTCGCCAAGTCTGTAAAGTAAGATAAATGCTAAAATATTTATAATTTTACCTTGAGTAAAATATGAGCTAATTATTGACCAAAAAGGTATATTTTCCTTAATTTGGATTTGTCGTTGATTATCTGATTCAGGTAAGGGTAAAATTAAGCAATGGAAAATAAATAGGATTGCTAAAATTAAAGCTGAGAAGCCAATAGCTATAGTCCAACTTAAAGGAATGTTATTAAGAGATACTTCAAGCTGACCTGCTAAGACTACTAATATTCCAGAGCCAAAAATGACAGCCATTCTATAAAACAGTGAGCGAATGCCAACAAAAAAGGCTTGTTGTTCTGGAGATAAGGCGAGGAGGTAGAAGCCATCTGTGGCAATGTCATAAGTTGCAGAAATAAATGCTCCTATTGTTAATGTTGCCAGCGAGATGAAAAAGAAATTTGGCAGTTGTAAGGAGAAGGCTATCAAACCCAAGCAGCAGAACATGGCAAATTGGGTATAAAGTATCCATTTGCGTTTGGTAGAGTAAATATCTACAATTGGGCCCCAAAACATTTTGATAACCCAAGGTAGATAGAGAAAACTTGTCCACAAGGTGATTTGAGTATTATCTATTCCAAGTTTTTTGTAAAAGATTACGGAAACTGTGTTGATGATGACGTAAGGGATACCGGAGGTGAAATATAGGGTGGGGATGAAAGTCCAAGGGGAAGGAGATATGGGTTGTTTCATGGATTTTGGTTAACGAACCGCAAAGGACGCAAAGAGCGCAAAGAAGATTAAGAAGAGAGTATGATGCGTTTGATGCCATCTTTGAGGAGAGGGACGTTAAAGTTGATGAGAAGGGCTAGAGGGTAATGAGTCATTTTAAGGTAGGAGAGGACTTGGGCTTCGTGAATGGGGGTTAAGTTTTGGACAGCTTTCAATTCAACAATTAGAGAGTCTCCAACCAAAAAATCTAATTTGCCCTCGCCTACTGAACGACCTTTGTAGTGTACTTTTGCTGGATGCTCAAACTCATAAGGTATTCCGCGAATAAGAAATTCTTCTCTGAGCGCCTTGTGATAAACCTCCTCTAAAAACCCCGCTCCTAATACCTGATGTACCTCAATCGCCGCCCCAATCACCCTATAAGCTAAGTTTTCTAACTGAGGACTTGGTTGCCTCATCTTACTTTCCTCCTCTTCCTTTGCGTACTTTGCGTCCTTTGCGGTTCGTTAACCAAAATCCCTCCCCAACCCTGTGGCAAAATTTATTAGAGTCCTTCCATACTTAGTTTGCCCAGCATGACCGCAACCATTCCTAATCTCCCCAGTCTCTACGACCCTTTTTCCACTGAAGCCAAGTGGCAAAAATTCTGGGAAGACAACCAAGTTTACAAAGCTGACCCCAACAAAGGCGGCGAACCCTACTGCATCGTGATTCCACCGCCGAATGTCACTGGCAGTTTGCACATGGGTCACGCTTTTGAAAGTGCGTTGATTGATACCCTCGTGCGCTACCACCGGATGCAGGGGCGCAATACCCTGTGGCTACCCGGAACTGACCACGCCAGCATTGCTGTGCATAGTATGCTGGAAAAGCAACTCAAGACAGAGGGAAAAACTCGCTACGAATTGGGGCGCGAGAAATTCTTAGAACGCGCTTGGCAATGGAAGGCGGAGTCTGAGGGAACGATTCTAAATCAGCTACGACGTTTGGGTGTCTCGGTGGACTGGTCACGGGAAAGGTTTACCCTGGATGAGGGTTTATCTAAAGCTGTTGTCGAGGCATTTACTCGCCTCTACGAGGAAGGCTTAATTTATCGTGGTGAATATTTAGTTAACTGGTGTCCCGCTTCTCAGTCGGCTGTGTCTGATGTGGAAGTGGAAAATCAAGAGGTTAATGGAAATCTCTGGCACTTGCGCTATCCCCTCACTGATGGTTCTGGTTTTGTAGAGGTGGCGACAACACGACCAGAAACGATGCTGGGCGATACGGCAGTAGCGGTTAATCCCAATGACGATCGCTACAAACATCTCATCGGCAAAACTCTAACTCTGCCCATTGTACAACGAGAAATTCCGATCATTGGCGATGAATTTGTTGACCCTGCTTTCGGCACGGGTTGCGTAAAGGTGACTCCCGCCCATGACCCGAACGATTTTGACATGGGTAAGCGTCACAATCTGCCGTTGATCAACATTATGAATAAAGACGGCACTCTCAACGCCAACGCTGGGGAGTTTCAAGGACAAGACCGCTTTGTTGCTAGAAAAAATGTGGTTTCTCGCCTAGAAGCAGATGGCTTTTTGGTAAAGATAGAAGATTATAAGCATACCGTTCCCTACAGCGATCGCGGTAAAGTACCCATTGAACCCCTCCTTTCAACTCAGTGGTTTGTCAAAATTCGCCCCCTAGCTGACCAAACTCTCGAATTCCTCGACCAGCAAACTTCCCCAGAGTTTGTCCCCCAACGCTGGACTAAGGTCTATCGTGATTGGCTAGTAAAACTCACTGATTGGTGCATCTCTCGCCAATTATGGTGGGGACACCAAATTCCTGCTTGGTATGCTATCAGTGAAACGGATGGGCAAATTACCGATAACACGCCGTTTGTGGTAGCGAAATCGGAAACTGAAGCTTGGGAAAAAGCTAAAGCACAATTTGGTGAAAATGTCCAGCTTGAACAAGACCCAGATGTGCTAGATACTTGGTTTTCTTCTGGACTCTGGCCATTTTCGACTTTGGGCTGGCCGGAACAAACTCACGATTTAGCAACTTACTACCCAACTACCACTTTAGTGACAGGCTTTGACATCATCTTTTTCTGGGTAGCTAGAATGACAATGATGGCTGGGCATTTTACGGGGCAAATGCCTTTCCAAACGGTTTACATCCACGGCTTGGTGCTGGATGAAAAAGGTCAGAAGATGTCTAAAACCAAAGGTAATGGCATTGACCCGTTGTTATTAATTGACAAATATGGTACTGATGCCCTGCGCTACACCTTAATTAGGGAAGTGGCTGGCGCTGGACAAAATATCCGATTGGAGTACGATCGCAAAAAGGATGAATCGGCTTCTGTAGAGGCATCCCGCAACTTTACTAACAAGTTGTGGAATGCAGCCCGGTTTGTGATCATGAATTTGGATGGACAGACACCGCAACAATTGGGGAACCCAGTCGCTACCGAATTGAGCGATCGCTGGATTATCTCGCGCTATCATCAAGTTATCAAACAAACCACCAATTACATCGATAATTACGGTTTAGGGGAAGCAGCGAAAGGACTCTACGAATTCATCTGGGGTGATTTCTGCGATCAGTATATTGAACTAGTGAAATCCAGATTACAAGCAGATGCCGATCCAGTATCGCGGCGGGTAGCACAGCAAACCCTCGGCTACATATTGGAAGGGATTATGAAACTGCTTCATCCCTTCATGCCTCATATTACCGAGGAAATTTGGCAAACTCTCACCCAACAACCAGCAGATTCCCCGCAAACCTTACCGTTACAAATCTATCCCCAGGTAGATGCAAATCTAATTGATCAATCTTTAGAGGAACAGTTTGAATTACTGATTGCTACTATCCGCACAATTCGGAATTTGCGGGCTGAGGCGGATATTAAACCAGGGGTAAAAGTGATAGCGAATTTGCAAACTGAAAGCGAGAAGGAGCGGGAAATTCTCACTGCTGGACAAGATTACATTAAAGATTTGGCGAAGGTTGAGACTTTAACCATTACTGACAAGCAAGAAAACCAAAGTGTTGCTACGAGAAAACCTCAGAGGGGTTTGAAGACAATTGGCTTAATTATCGTGGCCATTGTCTTTGGTAGAGTGGGTTTAGCTGTGGGGTATGCGATTGATGAGACTCCCATCGTCGGAACTTTCTTTGAACTAGTTGGTTTTGGTTACACAGCGTGGTTTGTTAGCCAAAATTTACTCACTGCTCAAGCAAGACTTAGGTTATGGAGACGCATTTTCTCGCAGAGAGAATTAGAACAACCACAAAAACCAGAAAATGCGATCGCTGGTGTGATTGGTACAATACAAGTGCTAATTCCTCTTAGCGGTGTGGTGGATATTGAAGCTGTGCGTGCCAAACTAGAGAAAAGCCTGAGTAAAGCTGAAGCCGAAGTTCAATCCCTGAGTACCAGATTAAACAATCCTAGTTTTGTAGATAGAGCTAGAGCCGACGTTGTACAGGGAGCGCGGGATGCCTTAGCAGAAGCACAGAAGCAAACTGAAATTTTGCGCGATCGCTTGAAGGCGTTGCCGTAGGTATCTTTTGCATGTCTTAGGATAACTGTAATGGGTAATGGGAGTCTCAATAATTCCTAATTACCCATTACCAATTAACAAGATCCAAATATCAATTCTGGGACTTATTATTATATTAAATTTTTTAATTTTTAATTTTTAATTTTTAATTGGAGCGAAGCGACCCTCATGCTATATCTAGCCCAGGTGCGTAAAAACGATTTTTTAGACCAGCACCAGTTACGCTTATTGGCGCGTCAAGAAGCTGATAACTTGTGGGCAATAATTCCCGAAGAGGCTTTCATTCTGCTTGGAAAGGGAAAGATCATGAGTGAGAACTTGCTTGTTCTAGTGGAACTTTCTCCTACAGGCGACATTGAAAGAATAGAAGACGCCACCAACTGGGTACTGCATCTGGTAGAAAGCTACCTCACCATCGGCATTACTCCAGAATTTTTGCAGCACGAAGCCGAGCGAGCAGAACATTGGCGACAATCCCTGACGTTGCAAAACCAAGACTTAGCAAGGCGTTCCTTAGAGTTGGAAGCCAGACGCGAACAAATTCAAGCCTTAGAAGAAAGCCTTAAACGCGAGAAAAACGGTTATTCCCAAGAGGAAAGTTAAAAGTTTGCAGTTGTGTTGCACTCAAGTGTGTATGTTATGACAGATTATCCAGTAAGAGTTGATCTGTCTCTTACTGGGTAATCTTTAGATGCTTGCTATAGTTAGCTTTCATTAGACAATGACAGTAATATTTGCACTACTAAGCACTGCCTGATTCGAGAACTGAGCAATTTGAACTTGTGCAGCCTTACCAATCCCATCTGCGTCAAAGAAAAAATTACCTGTAGTTTGATCGTAGATAAAGCGATCGCTTGCTGTTGTCGCACTGGTACCAAGTCTGAACAAGCTGGCATTAAGCCTAGTATTCTGAGATTGGCTAAGTGCGAATTCTGTCTTGGAAACGAAGATAGTATCATCTCCAACAGTAAAATCAGCGATCGTATCATAGCCTCCACTACGGCTACCAGCCAGATCAAAACTATCTTGTCCAGTTCCACCAGTCAATACATCTCGACCAACTCCACCAGCAAGTAAATCATCACCTGCACCACCTAACAAGGTGTCATTACCTGAGTTACCAAAGAGGCTATCATTGCCATCTCCTCCGCTCAAGATATTAGCGGCATTATTTCCTGCCAAAATGTTATCAAGGCTATTACCAGTACCATTGATTAACCCACTTCCAGTCAGAGTCAAGTTCTCCAAGTTATTTCCCAACACCCAAGTAACCGAAGAATTGACTAAATCTGTGCCTGCATCTAAGGCTTCAATAATACTATCGTTCAGGTTGTCTACGATATAAGTATCATTACCGACTCCACCAACAAGACTGTCAATCCCTGCACCTCCATTCAAGGTGTCATCGCCTGCACCGCCTAACAAGCTGTCATTACCTGAGTTACCAAAGAGGCTATCATTGCCATCTCCTGCGTTCAAAATGTTAGCGCCAGTATTTCCAATCAGGATGTTATTAAGACTATTACCAGTACCATTGATTGCTCCGCTTCCAGTCAGGGTCAAGTTCTCCAGGTTATTTCCCAACACACAATTCACCGAAGACTTAACTAAATCTGTGCCTGCATTTAAGCCTTCGCTAATAACATCGTTCACGTTATCTACAATGTAAATGTCATTGCCGGCTCCACCAACAAGGCTATCAGATCCTAAACCTCCATCCAAGGTGTCATTACCTGCACCGCCCAACAAGGTGTCATTGCCTGCACCACCAATTAGGCTATCATTGCCATCTTCTCCGCTTAAGATGTTAGCGCCAGTATTTCCCGTCAGGATGTTCTTAAGGCTGTTACCAGTACCATTGATTGCCCCACTTCCAGTCAGGGTCAAGTTCTCCAGGTTATCTGCCAACACCCAATTCACCGAAGACTTAACTAAATCTGTACCCGCATTTAAGCCTTCGATAATAATATCGTTCATCTGATCTACGATGTAAGTGTCATTACCGATTCCACCATCAAGACTATCAGCTCCCAACCCTCCATCTAAGGTGTCATTGCCCGCACCGCCCAACAAGGTGTCATTACCTGAATCACCAAAGAGGTTATCGTTACCACTTTCTCCACTCAAGATGTTAGCAACAGAATTTCCAATCAAGATATTATTAAGACTGTTACCAGTACCATTGATTGCCTCGGTTCCAGTCAGGGTCAAGTTCTCTAGGTTATTTCCCAACACCCAACTCACCGAAGACTTGACTAAATCTGTGCCTGCATTTAAGCCTTCAGTAATCGAATCGCTCAGGTTGTCTACGATGTAACTATCATTGCCCTTACCACCGATGAGACTATCAGATCCTGCACCACCATCTAAGGAATCATTTCCATCACCGCCATCAAGAGTGTCGTTATCACCTAGTCCTTGGAGCGTGTCATTGCCCTGTAATCCTGAGATGATATCCATATTCATCGTACCAGTCAGGGTGTCTGCACCTGAAGTGCCATTAATCGGAGGAGTGATTTGACTAATGGTCAAGTTGACAGTTGCAGTACTACTGCCTCCATGCCCATCACTTATGGTGTAAGTAAAGCCGTCAGAGCCATAATAGTTTTGGCCAGGCGTATAAGTGTAAGTACCATTGTTGTTGTTAACTAAGCTTCCTTGGCTAGGTTGGGTGAAGCCACTAATGCTCAATACGTCACTAACATCGACATCTGTATCATTGCTTAACAGAGTAGTAGCGCTAATAATAACGGGTGTGTTTTTGCTTGTGATAAAGCTGTCGTTAACGGCAACAGGAGCATCATTCACTGCCGTAATATTAATATTCCGAGTAACAGCAGTACTATTAGCCGTACCATCATTAACTAGAAAGCTGACAGTACGAGGTGTAGTGCTGGGGTTATCACTGCTGTTGGTATAAGTAATGGAACGCAGTGCAGTTTGATAATTTGCAACGGTGGCACTGCCAGTTAAGGTTAGAACGCCTGTACTGCTGTTGTAGCTGCCGGTAATCCCATTTTGGTTGATGAAGGCGAGAGTATCTTGAGCAGAGACAAAACCACTGCTAATGCTGACGGTGGCACTAGCCAGGTTGGCGGAGTCGACGTCGCTAATGGTGATACCTGAGTCGATAGCTGTAGTGGCGTTCTCAGTGTATGTCAGGGCAGAGTTGGTGACAGTAGCAACAGGTGCATCATTTACCGCCGTAATATTAATATTGCGGGTAACGGCAGTACTATTAGCAGTCCCATCATTAACTAGAAAGCTGACGGTACGAGGTGTGAGACTAGGATTATCACTGCTGTTGGTATAAGTAATGGAACGCAGTGCAGTTTGATAGTTAGCAACGGTGGCACTGCCGATTAAGGTTAAGACTCCTGTACTACTGTTGTAGCTGCCGGTAATCCCATTTTGGTTGGTGAAGGCGAGGATGTCTTCAGCAGAGGCAAAACCACTGGTAATGCTGATGGTGGCACTAACCAGGTTGGGGGAGTCTACATCGCTGACGGTGATGCCTGAATCAAGTACTGTAGTTGCGTTCTCTGTATATGATAAGGCAGAATTGGTGACAGTAGCGATGGCTACATCATTTACCGACGTAATATTAATATTGCGGGTAACGGCAGTACTATTAGCCGTACCATCATTAACTAGAAAGCTGACGGTACGAGGTGTAGTACTGGGGTTATCACTGCTGTTGGTATAAGTAATGGAACGCAGTGCAGTTTGATAATTAGTAACTGTGGCACTTCCGATTAAGGTTAAGACTCCTGTACTGCTGTTGTAGCTGCCGGTAATCCCATTTTGGTTGGTGAAGGCGAGGATGTCTTCAGCAGAGGCAAAACCACTGTTAATCCTGACGGTGGCACTAGCCAGGTTGGGGGAGTCTGTGTCGCTGACGGTAATGCCTGAGTCGATAGCTGTAGTGGCGTTCTCAGTGTATGTCAGGGCAGAGGTAGAATCAGAGGTAATTGTTGGAGGAACCCCACTGTTGGTGTTTAGTTGTGCATATATCCCATTGCTAGACCCGTCTTGACCATCGCTAGTCCAGGAAATGACAAAGTCTCCCCCTGCATCCATCGCTACTGTAGGGTTAGATTGACTGTTGGTGGTGTAGGTATTAACTTTGAATTCGCCCCCTTGAGCCACCCCAGTACTGTTGTAGCGTTGGGCATATATCCCACTGCTAGACCCGTCCTGACCATTGCTAGTCCAGGAAATGACAAAGTTTCCATCTGCATCTATCGCTACTGTGGGGTTAGATTGACTGTTGGTGGTGTAGGTATTAACTTTGAATTCGCCCCCCTGAGTCACCCCAGCACTGTTGTAGCGTTGAGCATATATCCCATTGTCAGACCCGTCCTGACCATAGCTTTGCCAGGAGATAACAAAGTCCCCACCTGAATCCATCGCTACTGTGGGGTTATATTGAAAGCTGCTGGTGTAGGTATTGACCTTAAATTCGTCCCCAACAGCCACCCCGGCACTGTTGTAGCGTTGGGCATATATCCCATAACCATCCCCATCCTGATAATAGCTTTGCCAGGAGATAACAAAGTCCCCTACTGCATCCATCGCTACTGTGGGGTTATTTTGATAGCCGCTGGTGGTATTAACTTTGAATTCGCTTCCAACAGCCACCCCAGCACTGTTGTAGCGTTGGGCATATATCCCAAATGCAGGACCGTCCTGACCATAGCTTTGCCAGGAGATAATAAAGTCTCCACCTGAATCCATCGCTACTGTGGGGTTATTTTGAGTACTGGTGGTGTAGGTATTGACCTTAAATTCGCCCCCTTGAGCGACCCCAGCACTGTTGTAGCGTTGGGCATATATCCCATAACCATCCCCGTCCTGACCATTGCTAGTCCAGGAAATGACAAAGTCCCCACCTGAATCCATCGCTACTGTGGGGTTATTTTGAGTGCTGGTGGTGTAGGTATTGACTTTGAATTCGCTTCCAACAGCCACCCCGGCACTGTTGTAGCGTTGGGCATATATCCCATCGCCAGACCCGTCTTGACCAGAGCTAATCCAGGAAATGACAAAGTCCCCATCTGCATCTATCGCTACTGTGGAGTTAGATTGATTGCCGATGGTGTAAGTATTGACTTGGAATTCAGTCATCAAAAAACCTCTGAAAAAAACTAAAAATTTTATTTCAACAATTACGCTCTGATTAAACAGATTCCTTAGTCATTAGGAATCACTGCACTCGGTCGCAGCCAATAATTCAACTCTGGTGCAGTAAATGCTTGGCGGATTTCTTTTCGTTCTTGATTCAAAACCATCGGACGCTGTACACCAGCAAGAAACTGTACATCATAAAGTTCTTGACAGCCTGTGGTGAACTTCAGCATCCCCATCTGCTGTCCATTTCGCAAATCCACGACTGCCACGCCACAGAGCAACTTCTCAAACCGTTGGGTTATGGGCAACCCTCCGAAAATATGCCGTTCCCGAATCTGGCATAGTCCGACTAGAGCGTAATACCCGACGCAGCACAACCCCCGCAGAAATCCAGGGAGTACACAGACTACTTGTTTGTCTCCTGATTCGGGATGAATGCGCCATACTTCCCCAGCACCAGAGTTGAGTAACCACAAAAACCCGTCATGCCAAATTGGGGAATGGGGCATTGATAATCCATCTAAAATAATTTCATTGCTCTCTACTTCCACAACGACTCCACCGTTAGCTTTACTCGCTCGCCATCCCCCGACGGTATCTGTCGCACCGAGAGCAGTCACATACTTGGGTTTGCCATCCACCATCGCTAACCCATTAAGGTGACAACGGTCTTCTGGCACTACTTGGGAAATAAATTTGGGATGCCAGCGCGGTACAAAGCTAAAGTCTGGACTCAAGGCAGAAAGACACGAAAAGCGGGTATTGACAATCCACAACCCTTCTCTGCCAAATTCCAGGTCGTGAATATTGAGGTCGCCTGTGAAATATGTCATCCGTGGCAGGTAGAGGGCATCGTAGCGTCCGGGCTGGTCTTCTAAAAACTCATAAGCTAGTGCGGAGGCATTGGCTAATAAACAGACTTCGTGATGGGTAGCCAGTGCCAGTCGTGAACCATTCACTGCCAATCCCATTGGTTTGGAAAATTGGCGTAACAGCATAGTTATCTGTTCCCCATTCCAGCCTACTAGTGCTAGTTTTCCAGCTTGGTAGGTGGTGATGGCAACTGAGCCTCCGGCTTGACTCAGCCAGGAGATAAATCCCTGGTCGGCATCACATTGAATTAAGTTATTCTCTTCTGGGGCAGTAGTGGGAAAAGTGGACAACATAAATCAGTTGAATTAAATTTCAAGTTTTGTTGAGGAACTTTAGACTTAGTTAAATACAAAATATACTCAGTTGCTCCATCTGTTAAAATTGAGCGGTAAATCACCAACTACGAACCCCGAAAATTACTGGTACAAACTACTAGTAAAGCACGGCGTAAATCCAGCTATCACCTTAATTAAGCAGACAAGTTGCTCAGAGCAACTGGTTAAAGGTGAACAAATTTATGCCAAAGTGTACTAGTGATTGATGTCATTAGTTTTGATGAGTTGTGAAAGTTTGTAGTCAGGACTAAAACCCTTAAAATTGACCGATAAATCGCTCACTACGAATCTCTCAAAATTAATGAAACAGACTACTAGGCGTGCCATCATTGTCAATAAACAAGCCTGTACCAGAAACAGCACCTAAAGGAATCGCCCCCAGATAATGGGTTGTGCCGCCATAAAGCTGCACTGGATATAACTTTGCAGATATTTTGAACTTAGTTTTTTATAATGTCCTAGTGGTAAATCTTATTTGGTAATCTACTGTTATAATAAGGACTGTTTTAGTCAAAATAAACTGTATATATACTGAATGTAAAAATTAGTTAAAACTTCAATAAATTGAGAACTGGAACAGCAAGTTTTGTTACTATAGCGGCGAATTGCGTTGTTAGGGTTCAGAAAATGCGTAAGTGTAGCCCGTCGTATAAATCGCTATATTTTGTATTAAATATTTAGAGCTAAATACGTATAATTATGCGATTCCTTCACTCGAAATCAGTAGAGGTAAGAGTAGCAAAGCTGACACGGGCTGCCTTGCAATGGCTGAAATTCCTGCTAAAAAAGGATTATAAAAATAAAATTACTATTTGACCCACAATTACCTAAAAAAGCTTTTTTGGTGTGCCATTTAAAATGTACGACGAAAGTAGGATGAGACAACAAGAGTGTGGTGTGACAGTATGGTTCACTGGTCTCAGTGGTGCAGGTAAAACTACTATCTGTCAATTCGTGGAGAAGGAACTGCGGATACAAGGATACAGGGTTGAAGTTCTGGATGGTGATGCGATACGTCAAAACCTATGCAAAGGGCTGGGTTTTAGTAAAGCTGATCGAGAAGAGAATATTCGGCGCATTGGTTTTGTAGCTCAACTTCTTGCCAGAAATAATGTGATTGTATTGGTTTCAGCTATTTCACCGTACCGTGAAATTCGGGAAGAAGTGCGCCAAAGTATTCCATATTTCATTGAAGTGTACGTTAATGCATCATTAGAAGTTTGTGAACAGCGAGACGTAAAAGGGTTATATAAAAAAGCAAGAGCTGGCAAAATTAAGCACTTTACTGGTATTGACGATCCTTATGAAATACCACTCTGTCCTGAAGTCGAATGCAAAACTAACCAGGAAAGCGTTGCTCAAAGTGCAACTAAGGTCTTAGAAAAGCTAGAAAAGTTGGGTTATATAGTTGCTAGAATGAATGGTTTATGAGTTAAATAAAGTTTTTAACTCATAACTTTTACTAAGATGCCAATAATTGCCGAATTAACCTGGCTACAGCTTTCTGTGTGAAGCGGTTGGCAATTTGTTGACCTAAACGTTGTACATCAGAATTTACCAATAACTGGGCAATTTGGGATGTAAGTTGCACTGGATCAAAGCCTCTTGTTTCTTGGAGAATACCTAATATACGTTTGATATGCTCCAAGGTTTGTTGTTGCTCAACTGTAGCTGCTGGAGTTTTATTAACTGCTGTCAATCCTACCCGTTCTCGCAACAAGGAGGTAAAGTTATGCAAAATATTTTTACCTAAAGCATCGAGTCCGTTAACAGATTCATCTACTAGCTTGTCACGAATAAAAGCACCGCGTTCAGATGACAGAAATTCTATCCCCTGATTCAGCACTAAATTAAAGTCGTAGTCTTGACTATTACGCGCATTTTTTAACAAGTTTTCTAAGCGATTCCAGCGAAATCTGCCATCTTTAAATAACAAATCTTGCAATGATGCTCTTAATTGCGGTGCTGGGTCTGTTAACAGGCGTTTAGAAACGTAGGGATAAGCTTCGCTGAGAACTTTAAAGTTTGGATCTATATATATTGCAATACCTTCGAGCGTCACAAGGGAGCGAATAATTAAGGCGTAATAGGGTGGTACACGGAAAGGATACTCATACATCAAAGCTGATAGTTCATCGGTGATGCTTTTAATGTTGAGTTCGGCAACACTGGCTCCTTGGGCATCAGCAAAAACTCTGGCAAAAGCTGGGATAATTGGTGTTAAATCGGTTTCTGGTGATAAAAAATCTAACTTAACGTAGTCTTTTGCTAATCCTTCAAAGTCGCGGTTGACAACGTGGACGATCGCTTCAATCAATCCATAACGCTGTGGTGGCTTAATCTCGCTCATCATCCCAAAGTCGAGATAAGCCAATTTGCCATCAGTTGTTGCTAACAAATTACCAGGGTGAGGATCGGCGTGGAAAAATCCATGTTCTAGCAGCTGGCGTAAGGAACACTGCACACCCACTTCAATTAGGTAACGAGCATCTATCCCTTGGGCGCTAATTTCTTCTGTCTGGGTTAATTTAGTGCCGTTAATCCACTCCATCGTCAAGACGCGGCGATTGGTGTATTCCCAGTAAATTTTCGGTACATATACGTCTTTTATATGACCGTATAACTCGAAAAATCGCTCGGCATTTTCACCCTCGTGGATGTAGTCCATCTCTTCAAAGATGCGATCGCCTAATTCATCGAGAATCCCAACTAAGTCACTTCTTACCCGTTTAACCTTTTTCTGTACCCAAGCGGCCAGGTTACGCAAGATATACAAGTCAATGGTAATCCCCTCTCTTAAGTCGGGGCGTTGAACTTTAACGGCGACTTCTTCGCCAGTTTTTAGCTTACCTTTATACACTTGCCCCAATGAAGCCGCAGCAATTGGCTGGGCCGAGAGTTCGGCGTAAACCTCTTCTGGAGGTGCGCCTAATTCTTCTTTGATAAACTGGTAAGCAATTTCGTTGGCAAAAGGCGGTAATTGGTCTTGTAGTTTAGTTAATTCTTCTAGGTATACGGGAGGAACTAGATCCGGTCTGGTGGACAAAGCTTGTCCAATTTTGATGTAAGCAGGCCCTAATTGGGTTAGCAATACTCGTAGCTGAGTGGCTCGGCGGCGGTCATTTTTGACGACAATTCCCCGTTTACTATCCGACCACAATCCAAAAACAAAGGATAGAGTCGGCCCCAATACGGCAAAAATCCGCCGTAAAACTTGCACTTTTCTATTTTGGTAATGCGCCGCTATGCCCACGGGATCGTAAAGCGTTTCAGGTTGCGCTGTTGTCCTCGCTTTTTGAGCTGCTAAAAGTCTTGGCGAGCGTACAACTAAGCTTGGTGTACCATCTTCTGGTACTACATCAATAACGTCCAGTTCGTCGCCTCGGCGATTTGTGCCGTTGCGACTGTCCTCCTGAATCGGTCGGGAACTAGGGGGAAGTGTCTTAACAATCATGAAGAAAGCCACCAGTCAGAACGATCACATTAAGTATTGTAACAATATGTTTAGAAATTGGGAATTTGGAATGGGGCACTTGTACTGAGCGACTCGTGCCGAGCGGAGCCGAGGTAAGTTGAAGTATTGGGCATTGGTTATTTCTTCCTCATCTTTCCCGCCTCCACCTATTCCTTAGTACTAATAGGTCTGCTACACTTAAACGGGCATACTAATTCAATAGTAGTAGGTATTGCTAGTTGCTGAAAGATCATATTTTTATTGTCTTGTAAGTTAGAAGTATCTGGCATCTGCCCTCATGGAGAATTTGGCTTGATGTTGCTTTGCCTGCGAATCGAAAACTTTGCCCTAATTGACCAATTGGAATTGGAATTTGGCGCGGGACTAAATGTGTTAACAGGTGAAACCGGCGCTGGAAAATCTATTATCTTGGATGCCATTGATGCCGCTTTGGGCGGTAAAGTCTCTAGTCGAGTCATTCGCACGGGGACAAATCGGGCGATGGTAGAAGCTACTTTCACCTCAAACGCCCCCCTAGCGGCTTGGTTGACCGAACAAGAAATAGATTTGCTTGATGAGAATTCTGTAGTCATTAGCCGAGAAATCACAGCCACTGCTAGTAATGTCCGTAGTCGATCGCGGGTGAATGGAGTGTTGGTAAATCGGCAGATTATGGTAGGAATGCGCGATCGCTTGGTGGAAATTACCGCCCAAGGTCAAACGGTACAAGTTGGACAATCTGCCCAAGTCCGTGACTGGTTAGATTTGTATGGCGGCGACTCCTTGATGCAGCAGCGTCATAAAGTCGCCACGAGCTTTAGTAGTTACCAACAGGCGCATTTAGCACTAGAAAAACGTCGGACATCAGAACGGGAACGGTTGCAACAACTCGACTTGCTGACTTATCAAGTGCAAGAACTGGGAGCAGCCAATCTCAGTGAGCCTAATGAATTGGAACAGTTGGGACAAGAACGGGAACGCCTGAATCATGTCGTCGATTTACAACAAATGAGTTACAAAGTTTATCAGGCTTTGTATCAAAATGATCATGAAACTCCCGCCGCCGCAGATTTATTGGGAGACAGTGAGGCGACATTAAATGACATGGTGGAATACGATACCCAACTACAACATCTATTAGAATTGGTGCGGGACGCGCAAGCTGCGGTAATGGAAGTGGGAAGGCAGATTAATGCTTATGGAGATGGTTTGGAAGCCGATCCGCAACGGTTGGAAGAGGTGGAAGAACGAATTCGGGAGTTAAAGCAAATTTGCCGCAAGTATGGGCCGACACTTACAGAAGCGATCGCTTATTACCAACGTATCCAAGCAGAATTAGCCCAACTTAACGACAGCGAACAATCTATCGAAAGTCTGGAACAGCACGAAAAGGCGTGTTTTGAGAAACTTACCCAAGCAAGTAATCAGCTAACTCAATTGCGGAGTAAGGCGGCTGCTAATTTAGAAGCACGTTTGATAGCTGAACTCAAGCCCCTAGCGATGGAAAAGGTAAAGTTTCTGGTTGAAATATTACCAGCTTTCCCAACTGCGATGGGAGCAGATAAAATTACCTTTACATTTAGTTCTAACCCTGGAGAACCACTGCAACCTTTAACGGAAATTGCTTCTGGCGGGGAAATGAGCCGCTTTTTACTAGCGCTGAAAGCTTGTTTTTCTCAGGTTGATGTGGCTGGGACAATGGTATTTGATGAAATTGATGTCGGGGTTTCGGGAAGAGTAGCCCAAGCGATCGCGGAAAAATTACACCAGCTAAGTCAACGCAACCAAGTATTGTGTGTTACCCACCAGCCTTTAGTTGCGGCCATGGCCGATCGGCATTTCCGTGTAGATAAGCAAACTATCAATCAAGGGAAAGGTAAAAAAGCTAACAATGGCAATACTGAACAGCGTACCGTTGTGCGAGTTACTACCTTAGATAATTTAACTACTCGCCGGGAAGAACTAGCGCAATTAGCTGGTGGTAAATCTGCAAGTGATGCGATCGCTTTTGCAGAATCTCTGCTATTACAAGCTGCTAATCACCGTCAAAAAATTAAAAATTAAACATCAATCTACACCGTTGATGCTTCTAGAAATGACTGACCGAGATAACCTCCTTCAGCTTTGACACCAGGTAAAGCGAAGAAATATCCACCACCAATAGGGCGAATATATTCTTCCAAAGGTTCCCCAATCAGGCGATTTTGTACTGTTACAAAGCCCTTCTCTAAATCAGCTTGAAAACAGACAAACAATAAACCCATATCTAACTGTCCAGATTTGTCAAACCCGCGTGAATAATTGAAACCACGCCGCAGAATCAAACTCGACTCTGATTTGCGAGGATTAGCAAGGCGGATATGAGCATTTAGGGGGATTTGTTGACCTTTAGGGTCTTGATCATAATTGGGAATATCTTTCTCGTGCTTCATCCCCAAGGGTGCGCCAATTTCCTTGTTTCGGCCAATAATTGTCTCTTGCTCCTGTAGTGGTGTACGATCCCAGCGTTCGACTAAATTGCGGATTACCCGCACCACTTGATAACTTCCCCCTACTGTCCAAGCGGGTTCACCACTGTTTGGCTGTACCCAGACAATCCGGTTCATCAACTTTTCGTCACTAGCATTTAGATTTGCCGTCCCATCTTTAAAACCAAGCAGGTTACGCACTGTAGATTTGCCTTGTTTTTTGTGGGTATTCGGCGGCAGAAACCCAGTTATTTGCCAACGCAAAGTGAGCAAGTCAGGCAAGTTCTTAATAATGTCGCGTAAAGCGTGGAGATTCGATTCCTCAGTATTCGCACAGAATTGTAACAGTATATCCCCATGACATAAATCTGGGTCAAGCTGGTCATTATGAAAATTGGCCATAGTATCTAACCGCTTTGGTTTCAAGTTGGCGAGTCCAAAGCGGTTGTCGAACAGTGAGTTACCCACAGCTAGGGTGATTGTCAGGTTATTAGGAGCAATCTCTGGACCCATAATCCCGGAATCACTGGGTGGAAATTTGGGGTCGCGCGGCTTGGGTGTTCCCCCTGCCATCAGAAACTGGATGCGCTCAGTTAAAGTTTTGAACAACCGCACTAAATCTGCCTTCTTTGTAGCAGTTGTATCAAATGCAACCATCAAACCCGCAGCAGGAGTAGGGGTAAGAATACCTGCTTGGTGAAGCCCAAAGAACGGCACGACCTCTTCAGATGGGTCAAGAGGTGTTCCCAGAAGAGTCCGATAACCCAAAGTCGTCAAAGCTGCTATTCCACCTGCTGCTGCCATGCCGATTAACAAGTCACGACGGCTGATGCGGGGAGTAATGCGTAAACTTGGTTGCTTTGTAATGGACATAATTTACTCCTCTAGGAATTCTTCATCAATTAGTTAACGCCCAAAGTGCCGCGCAACTGAGACAAATCTTCAGAAAGGGCAGCGATCGCTGTTTTCATGTCTTTCTTGTCTGCTTCACTTACCTTATCGTAGGTAGCAAAACCACCATCAGGGGTTTTGTATTTGGCAAGTTTTTGGTCAACTTTGGTGAAATTTGCATCCACACGCGCTAATAAATCTGGGTTGGCTTTTTGAATGACGGGGCGCAATAACTCCACAATCTTTTGCGAACCATCCACATTAGCGCTGAAGTCCCAGAGGTCAGTATGGCTGTAGCGGTCTTCTTCCCCAGAAATTTTGGTAGCAGCCACTTCTTCAATTAAGCCAGCAGCACCGCCAACCATATTTTTCGGTTCAATGGTCAAGGTAGCAATGCGCTTTTGTAGCTCTAGTCCATCTTTCTGTAGCTTTTCGGAAAAGGGTTTCATGCCTTTTGTAGTTTTGTCTTGGAATAAAGCTTTCTCTATGCGATGGTATCCAGTGAATTCTGGGTCGGCCTCTTTTTTAGCAAAGTCATCAGCACGGGAATCCATCGTTTTATCGAGGTCGGAGAAAAGTTCCGCTATCGGTTCTGCGCGTTCCCAGTGGGCATGAGTAGACGGATAGAGTTTCTGGGCTTTGGCAACGTCTCCAGCAATCACAGCATCCGTGAAGGTCTTGTTGTCTGCCACTAGTTGGTCAGTTTCTTTAGTGACGTAGACTTTATATTCTGCGATCGCACCAACTAATTGACCTTGATCTACAGTCCCCTTGGCTTGAGAATCTCCTTGTCCAGGTTTTACACTGAGTTTTCCTTTGGGATTGCTGCGTAAACCGCAACCCATATCATACTCACCTGGTTCTAGATTGATTTTGACTTTCTGAACAAAGCCAGGAGCAATATTTTCTCGTTCCTCTACGACTTTCACCCCAGACAAAATTTCCCACTCTAGAGGTTGGCTGCTTTTATTAGTAACCACAAAGTTGTTTTGCCCAGATGCTACTGTTAGCTGATTGGGTTCGCAACCTTTATCTGTCACAGTCAAAGCAGTTTCCGTAGAATTGGTAGCAGAGGTATCGCTAGCTACAGTTTTAGCTTCTGGAGAATTATTCCCAGAAGTATCGCTTGATTTCTTGGATTCACAGGCAGCTACTGTCAAGGCAATCAGACAGATAATTGTTGAGTGCTTTAAAAAATTTTTCATTGTTGTATTTTCCTAAAAATTATTGAAGTTGCTAGGAATGACTTGTGGTAGTCTTCTGTCCAGCGTTACCGCCTAACAAGAACAGCAGCATGGTAGGAATTAGGTAGCCAAAATAAACGATCACCTCACTTACAGTAGGGGCATCGTTGTAGCCAAAAAATCCTGCCAAAAGTGAACCAACAAACCCGTTATTGGGAAGTATCCCACTAGCATCAAATACCACTGTTTGCAATGAATTCCACACTCCCGCTTCATGAAAGGCTCTCACCCCACTGGCTAAGAGTCCAGCGGCAACTAATATAATGAAGGCTCCTGTCCATTTAAAAAATCGCCTCAAGTTGATGCGGATACCACCCTGATAGATGCCTACACCGACGGCTACTGCGGCTGCATATCCAAACAATGCCCCCACAGGAGCTTGAATTCCCAAATTTTGCTGAAACGTGGCCAGCAGAAACACTACTGTTTCCAGACCTTCCCGCAGTACTGCAAAGAATGCCATCCCCACTAGTGCTATACCTCCCTTATCACCCGATTGAATCGCAGCTTCAACTTGGGACTGTAACTCACCTTTAATCGAACGAGCAGCACGGCGCATCCAGAAAACCATCCAGGTAAGAACCCCAACTGCGACGATGGAAATTACAGCTGCAAATAATTCCTGTTCTTGTTGGGGAAAATCTTGACTAGATATTTGCAAGAAGATCGCAGCTGCTAGACATACAAAAGTCGCTAGTACAATTCCGATCCAGACTGACTTCATCAAATGGGTACGACCAGTTTGCTTGAGATAACTGGCAATGATACCCACGACAAGTGCAGCTTCAACGCCCTCTCGGAACATGATCAAAAAGGGAAAAAGCATGAATAAACTTATTAACTATAATTACTATCAAATCATCATGAGAATAATAACTTACTTGAGAACATTTGTATATAACTTCGAGTTAAAAAAGCTCTAAAATCCTGGAAGCATAAATTTTGCGTCTAAATGACAGTTTGTCAAATATTGCAGACTGTTATTTATTACTCAAGTAAATCAATAGAGAACTCCTGCAACGCTTTGCTAGAAGTTGTTTCCAGTCTATTTTGTCACCTGTCAGAATCTTCTACATCCCAATCGACAGCGTAAATATGTGTGCGCTCGTCTGGAAGCAACTCTTGAAGTTGATTTTGGGTAACAATTGTAGCCATTATGAAAATTATTGAACTACCTTCTCTATGAGACGCTACGCGTAGCTTGCTTTTCAGTAGGAGTATGCGTCCTTCTGCTACGCGTAGCTTTTTTCTGCATAGGAGTATACTTTACAACTTTTTAAACAACCTCTAAAACAGCATTTCTGTATTTTTACTCATGATGCCCATCTGTCAAGTCCGATTCATACCAATTTAAATGATCTTACCCTGCAAATTTTAGTAGTAAAAGTATCTAAAGATTTGACACAAGCATCTAAAGATTTTTCATTGTAAAAATAAGTTATTTTTTTTATATTTAGTGACATAACCTACAATAAACGCAGGTTTTTTTAGTAAGTAAATTTCATAAATACACTCTGTAATTCAGTTGAAAAATCTAAATATTAACACTTAAAAAAACAATAAAAAAGTTACAAATAAAGCTTAATTGAGCTTTTTTGACATTTATTAATGAAGCAAAATTTATGTCCTAATAGGAGGATTAACTCTAATGGCATCTGATGCAAATTCTGTTTTTGGTAACCCTGTTAATGGTGGTGGTCAGGCTAGCAACCTCAGCGATCCTTTCGCACCTGGAGGCGCTTTTGGCATCCCAACGGCTGATAGCTTCGATTTTGATAAGTATGGGATTCCAAAAGAAGGCAGCTTCGATTCCGCTAACTATGGTATTCCCAATAAAGGCAGTTTCGACTTTGCTAAGTATGGTATTCCACAAGAAGGCAGCTTAAGTTTGGGTAGCTCTGGAATTCCCACTGAAGGCAGTTTCGACTTTGCTAAGTATGGTATTCCACAAGAAGGCAATATACCAATTTTTGGTACAGGTAGCGGCGGTTTCCCAATTACTTAGTGCCAATGGCATAAATTTCAGGGCGAATTGAAGTTAGACATTATCCCAAAAATATGGGTTTTTCTACCTTTTAATGACGCGATGTGCAATCGCTAAACAAAAATCCTACCTTATGCAAAAGCTAAGATATTGTGATTGTTATCTATTGCTGGGGTAAGACAAATGTTATCTATGGAATAAATGGTAGTAGCTATGACTTGATCATCTGATACTACCATTTTCTTTTTTATATTGAAACAATCCTACCTTTTGAAGGCGTTATTTTGCTGATATAGGACTCATATTTGATTTTTGAAATATACGCAGGGTGTGTTAGCAAAGCGTAACGCACCTTGCGAGATTTTTGGTGCGTTACGGATTCCGTCCTAACACACCATACATATAGTTAGATTTTATAGATTAGTACTTCTATTTATACTCCTGCAAAGCCCCTAACTTCCGAATTCCCGGCCAAATCATAGCTGTAGCAATCACTACTACAATTGTACCAATTCCACCACCCACAACCGAAATCACCGGGCCAAACAATGCAGCAGTCAAGCCTGATTCAAAGCCCCCCAACTCATTCGAGGCACTAATAAACACGCTATTGATAGCAGCAACCCGACCACGCAAATGATCCGGTGTTCTGATTTGAACTAATGTATGGCGAATCACAACACTAATACTATCTAGTGCGCCACCAAGGGTCAGCATCAACATAGACAGCCAAAAAGAACGAGAAAGTCCAAAGATAATTGTGACAACCCCAAAGCCAACCACTGACCATAATAAGGCTGGGCCTGCTTTGCGTAGTGGTGGTAAATACGCCAGGGTAATCGCCATAGTCAAAGCACCGATGGAGTGGGCTGCTTGTAGGTATCCTAATTCCACTGGCCCCACATGTAAAATATCTTTGGCAAAGATGGGTAGCAACGCGATCGCACCACCCAACAATACAGCAAACATATCTAATGTGATCGCTGCTAAAATTAACTGATTCTGCCAAACAAATTTAGCACCAGCTGCAAGTGCTTTGAGTGAGATTGGCTCAGTTGTGCGGATGGCTTTTTGCTCTTTAATCGGTACTGTTAAAATAAAACACAGCAACGCGGCGATCGCTGCTGCTATATACACTCCTGTAGCACTTCCCAACAGCGCAATCCCAAATCCTCCAAAGGCTGGGCCGATGACTGCGGCTAACTGAAAGCTACTACTATTCCAAGTTGCTGCATTGGTAAACGCACTCACAGGTATCAACTGCCACATCAGAGCATCACTCGCTGGTCTGAGGAATGCTCTAGCGACACCTGTTAATACCAAGCAGGCGTAAATTAGAAAAATTGCACCTTTAGTATAAGAAAGCACTGCCAAAGCTAGCGAACAGAGAGCTAGCAGCATCACTGACAGTAACATGATGAGTTTGCGCTCGCGGCGATCAGCCACATGTCCGGTAATCAAGGTGAGAGCAATCATTGGCAAGACTTGCGCCAGTCCCACACCACCTAGAATTATCGCTGAGTTAGTCCGCTCATAGAGTTCCCAGCCGATAGCTACAGTTTGCATTTGCGATCCCACGGACAGTACCAGCCGTCCAATGGTAAATAGCCGATAGTCTCGAAACTTAAAAGCTGCAAAGGGATCGTGCTGTGCAACCTCAGAGTTATGGGGCTTTGAGTTCTGTTTTCTCGAAGACATTTTTTAGTAGAGTTAAGCCTTCTTCAATATTGGAAATTTGGTCTTCTGTAAGACCTTTCAGCAAGTCGGTAATATGAGCGCGAGTTTGATCTTGGGATTGCTTTAGATGGTGCTTTCCATCTTCAGTTAAATTGAGCAGCACCCGCCGCCGCTCTTGAGGATGAGCGATCCGTTGCACGAAGTCGCGTTGTACCAAGCGTTCTATGGTTGCTGATGCCGTAGCAGAGGTGACACCTAAATGCTCTGCAAGGTCAGATAATGAAGCACCAGGATTACGGTTGATAAATGCCAGCGATCGCAACTGAGGTATAGATAAAAAGGCGGCACTATGGGCACGCATATCCGCTCGGATAAACCGCATCACTAATGGAACTGTCTCCATTACTCTAGCGGCACATTCTTCGGAAGTTGCACCTTGATTAGGTTTATCCAAGGTCATGGGCTTGTTGTTCTCCTGATTACATGGCCACCAGTGGATAAAGTTTTCCACCAATGATCGCCAAAATTATTAATGTTAATAAGAGAATTGTACAATCCAGACCAAAGCCATAGATGCTAGTACCATTTAACAGCATGGTGCCACGTAAGGCATCAACCTCATAAGTCAAGGGATTTAAATGGGAAATGAACTTTAACCAACTCGGCATCAACGAAATCGGATAGATGGCATTGCTAGCAAAAAATAACGGCATGGTTATCAATTGTCCAATACCCGTCATCCTTTCTCGGCTTTTTACCAAACAGCCAATGATTAATGAAAAAATACAAAATGTTCCCGCACCCAGCATGACTATCACTAGTACTTGGAGAATAGCTAAAGGATGAAGATTTAGTTTGACACCCAATAGAAATGTCAATCCGTAAATGAATACTACCTGAGATAAGCATCGCACCCCACAGGCTAGAGCTTTACCTAACACCATCGCTACACGGGGTGTGGGACTAGCGAGAAATTTATGTACAATCCCTAAATCTCGCTCCCAGATTAGCGTCATCCCACCGCTAAAAATTGCCACAAACAAAATACTCTGAGCCAAAATGCCAGCAGAAATGAAGTCCAAATAGTCACTCCTGATGTTAACTGGTCGCCTGTATAGTGAATAAAGACATCATCCAAAGTTGCATTTGGGTTATCTAAAGAAGCTTTTAAGTCGCTTGGTCTACCTGTGGTAACGACTTCACCTTGCTGCATAATTGCCACTCGGTTACATAAGCTGTCTGCTTCTTCTAAAAAGTGGGTTGTTAAAAATATAGTTGTGCCGTAATCAGCACACAGTTGTAGTACAAGCTGCCATACTTGAGTTCGAGCGATGGGATCTAATCCAACAGTCGGCTCATCAAGAAACAGAATTTGGGGTTGATGTAGAACTGATATGCCAATTTCCAGCTTGCGGATCATCCCACCAGAGTAGTTTCGTACCAAGCGTTTCGCGGCATCTTGCAAACCCATGTACTCTAGAATTTCATAGATGCGGCGATCGCGTCCTTTGGCAGGTATTCCATACAGCTTGGCGAAGATTAAGAGATTTTCGTAACCCGTGAGACTACCATCAGCAGAGAGCGCCTGGGGGACATAACCGATAGCCCGTCTCACAGGATTAGATTCACGAGCCACATCATAGCCAGCTAAGGTTGCTTTCCCTGCACTGATAGGCAGTAACGTTGTCAACATTTTAATAACTGTACTTTTCCCTGCGCCATTGGGGCCAAGCAGTCCAAACACTTCGCCCTGTTCCACAGATATGTTCAGGTTATTAACTGCGGTTAACTTCCCAAAACGGCGTGTGAGTCCCTGAGTTTCCAAAATCAACGGTTTTGGTTCTTCTTGAGGTTGCGATCGATTTATTTTTCCCGTCAGTATTGTCACAAATTTGATGCACCAGTTTTAATTAGTAAAACTAACTATTAGCTTCTCAATATAATTACCAGAAGTCAATAGACTCTGGCATAAATTTGAATTAGAGTAACAAGAAACTCAGTAGAGTGGCGGCGAGGTTATTAATGGGCGAAGTATCACTGACAAATTAACCGCAAACACTTGCTAGAATGGTTAATAGGTGAAAAATTTTCAGAATGCCTACTGCTGCTCAGTTAGAAAGTCTATGCCGTATTTAATTTTCATCAACAAGCTGCAAAACCCTCTTGTATAAAGGTTCCGCTATCCAGAATCCTGCTTGGTTAATCAGAGCATCTAACAAAGGTTTCACAGCAGAAATCAGCCTTTGACTTTTAGCTTCAACTAAGATTCCTAAAATCCCTGTGTAACCAAGATTTAGCCTAGCTGCAACCATGCGACCACGACGTTCATCAATCAAAACTTGATCTGCTTTCATTTCCAGCGCTAGAGCGATCGCTTCAACTTCACCAATATCCAGCTCATTGCTGAGTGCTTCAACCAGTATACGATCTTGAACTGGACGAGTTTGAATCCAGATAAAAGTTTGGACTTCAATTGCACCTG
Source organism: Nostoc sp. 'Lobaria pulmonaria (5183) cyanobiont' (assembly GCF_002949795.1). Taxonomy (NCBI): domain Bacteria; kingdom Bacillati; phylum Cyanobacteriota; class Cyanophyceae; order Nostocales; family Nostocaceae; genus Nostoc; species Nostoc sp. 'Lobaria pulmonaria (5183) cyanobiont'. Next base: position 1,579,253 of record NZ_CP026692.1, read on the forward strand.
CAACTGGAAAGTTGGGATCAGTTAGTTCTCGGTAGACAGCTTCAGGAATTAGGACTGTTCCATAAAGCTGTTGTAGTAAATGAAGATGGTTAATGGCGGCGAGGTTATTAATGGGCGAAGTATCACTGACAACGATCACAGTCTACCCATCGCCCGCAAGTTTTCTATATCTTGTTCAAAATCCTCGACCCCATAATGCACTGAAATTTGACGACTTGCGAGTAGATGCTGAAATGCTATACGGTTTATCCCTGCAAATCGGCTGGCTTGAGCAAGGGTTAACTTATCTTTTTGAAAGAGCATGACTGCAATTTCCTGCTTCATTTCGCCCTCAGTCATCCGAGTTGCGGTTAATATTTCGTTAGGAATGACGACGTTCATAATTACAATCCTTTCTATCACTACTATTCTAAGCAGCTTGGGCATCGCCAAGTGATAATCAGGTAAATAAACCGAACCGTATCCTTTTTATAAATATTGTTCATGTCATAATGTAACGTTTTGTTCTAGTTGGGGAACCCTAAGAATAATACTTGAGTACTGAATACGGTCTATATGGCAATAAAGGATGTTCTTGCAGATTTCGAGGGAGATGATTTCGTCACTCCTAGAATTATTCGTGCTGCTCGCAGTTTTAATGGTCAAGGTACTTCACTTTATTACTATATTGATGGTAAAGATTCTGATGGGCTTGTTGCTGGTCTAAAACTAGACTTCTTTAAAGAAGTTCGCTTTACTAACTTTAAGAAACCTCATCCAACAGAGAAATATAAACCTTATTTTGATAAATTCATTTCTGGATGGTCTTGTAGCCACGATGATGTGTTGCAGTGTTTTGCATCATCGAATTCAATAACAAAAGTGCAATTAGACAAGATGGCTAGACATTGGGAAATTCCTGTAGAGCGATTTATCAATACCTTGTTACTTGCATATATGTTGTTGTGGGATGCTGAAGATGATGGCTGGCTTGATGGATTTGATTGGGACGGCGGAGATTTCAGGGGTTCCTTGCCTGCACGAAAGCGATGAAGCGTCTTGCTGAAGAATTTATGCCATATTCTTTTAGAAATAGTTAAAACTCATCAAGTTCGCTTGGGACGACGCGATGAATTTGGACAAAGCTACACTCTAGATTTCACGTTGGAATGGCAAAATAGAAGTGCAACCATTCGCAGTGGTTGGATTATCGAAGAAGGTTTTAATATCCCAAGATTAACAACCTGCTATCTGCTGTAAATATTTGGAAGTTGTAGAAGATGACTAAAAATACAATCAAGTTGCTGGATGTAGTAGCACTGACAGCTGATCTGCCTGAATAAAACCTGTACCGTGGTCAAGTTGGCACAGTCGTAGAATTATTAGCTGGTGGTGCTGCATTTGAAGTTGAATTTAGCGATGCCTGCGGCGGGCTACGCCTACGCAATGGACGCACTTATGAATCTGTCGGTTTACGCCCAGAGCAAATTATGGTGTTACATTTTGAGCCAACATCCCCTGATTCCGTCCCAGAAATGATGCTAGCTTAATAGGTCTAAAAACGCAGATGCTAATGATATTTACGATAGGCTACCTTTATGCACATCAAGATAGAGAATCTAGCGATCGCTTATTGTATATTGTAGTTTTGAGAGCGATACCAAGATAGATAGAAAATAGAGAGTGAAATAATGTTAAAAATATTCAGAGCTTGGTTGAAAGGAAGTCGTTTAGAGTGGATTGATGATGTACCTTTATTGGGAGAGCAACAAATCACGGTTCATGTTACATTGCTGGAAAATGAATCAGTCATTGATAAACAAGCACGGGGAAGAAGAATGGCTGAAATATTAGAAAAACTTGCTGTGAGTCAAGCTTTGACTGATGTTGATCCCGTTATTTGGCAGCAAGAAACTCGTCAAGACCGTTCACTTCCGGGACGATAAAACGTGCTGCTTGATAGCAATATTATTATATATTCTGCTCAACCAGAAAACGTCCAATTGAGAGAGTTAATTGCTGAATATGCACCTGCAGTATCAGCACTCAGTTATTTGGAAGTGTTAGGCTATCATCTGCTTAAAGAGGAACAACGCCAGTATTTTGAGGAGTTTTTTCAAGTTGCTCAGGTTTTACCAATCTCTGAAGATGTGTTAAATCAAGCGGTAATTCTGCGACAACAGAAACGAATGACTTTAGGTGATGCAATTATTGCCGGCACTGCTTTGGTGTATGGACTAACTTTGATAACAAGAAATACAGATGATTTCTGTTGGATTCCACAATTTCACTTGTGGAATCCGTTTGAGTCTGATAAACCCAGTTAAGAGAAAAGTGCGTAGGCGTAGCCCGTCGTAGACATCGCATCTGGTAGTTTTGAGAGCGATCGCAGCACTAAAATTATAAAAAAATAATATAGAAGCTAAAATTTGTTTCTTTGTGTAATGCGGTCAGTTTGATTATAGTGCGTAAATATTAGTTGTCTTACAATGGCTCTGATGTATACTTTATAAGCATTTAAAAATTACGAATTACGAATTATATTAACATCTCTGGTTATCTTTAACATTTTATCTCCACCAGGCTGTAGTTCGTATTCAACCTTTTGAATATCTATGTTATAACCCTTTGAAGTGTAATATTTAACTATTTCATCTAAATGTTGTGAATGTTTCCACATTAAAGTTATCAGGGGAAATATTCTAACTTCTTTAGCAATACGCAACATCTCACCTACTGAATTTAGATGAAAATCGTAATCGAGATGGTCTGAATATAAAAATAATAAATGCGAACAAAGAGCTATATCAAACTTTTGATTATCATAAGCCAATTTTGGCAATTCACCGACTCTGTATCTGTTGCTCTTTTTGCCAGTCTCATAATCAGACAAAAATTCTCGAATAACTTTGACTCGATTGTGCCGCAAATCATCCGGGGATTTATGATAGCTCCATACCCAATCATTTGATGTAGCCTTAACTTGATTAATGATGTTATCTACCACTTCATTAAATCTTTTCAATATTTCATCACTGGAAAATTGGTACAGTGGATCAATAGAAACCACACTTTTACCGTGACGCGTCATTTCTGCATTAAAGCTTGCTGGCCCATCCCCAATCCCAATGATTCTTTTATTTAAATCTGCATTTGTTAAATTGAATATTTTTATATATTCATCCATTGACCTCCCAAAAGGAACTACTTGATCTAGAACCATTGCCATAGAATTTACCTTGTAAATATACTGATTAAACAGGATAATAGTAAACTTAAAATGTTTTATGCAGTACCAGACGGCAATCATTCAGAAGCACATCAAGTTCTTTTACAACTGTCAAGGGATTTCTACCTCTAAACACAGCAGCGATCACAGCTTCATAAGGATTTCTACCTGTTCTCTTGACAGCATTTATTGCAGCTTGATTTGATAATCCTCGGACACTAACTAGCCATGCCGCTAACACATGTCCAGTACGTCCAATTCCACCAGAACAATGTACAACTACTTTCTCATTTTGTTTATCAGCTTCTATTAAGAAAGGAAGTATTTTCTGTGTGAGGGGTTCTAAATCAGATAAATGGAAATCTATAATTGGTGCCCAACAAACTAGTTGATTCCCAAATTCCTGTTTGTATATGTTTAAAAGATCGGAGTAAGAAGCTAGCTGTTGTTCAGCAAGAAGACAGCAAACACGCTTGATATCTTGGCGCTTTATGAATTCTATCCAATCTTGAACCTTCTTGTCAGTATATCCAGGCCGCGCAGCACCAAAGACTATTTGCTCTTTCTCCCAAGCTGGGGCAAACTTGTACATATTTAACTGTTTAGAGTCGAGGTTGTCAAATCTCACCAATGGTAGAAAATAGCGATCACAGTTTAAAAATCTCTTTACACCCAATGCTACCTAAAGTCACTAATGGCTACGTAAGTATACCTCACGATCTTGCTGTAGGTCTGACACTACGCTCTGGAAAATCCTAATATAATAAGCTAAATGGAATCGTAAGAATAAAGTTTTTCAAGAAATTTTATATTTTTGTGAACTATCTTGCTGGCCATACTACCTCTAATGCTTATTTTTAGGACTTTTGCAGCTTACTTAGCTAGCTCCAGTTGTTACCTTGACTAATCAATGAGGTTAAGAGAAACTAACTAAATACTGATGTGTGTGCTTATAATAATAATAAGTTTTGTAAAGATTCTGAGACATATATGTTGAAACATGGAACATTAGTTAAGAAATGGCAAGTTTGTATCTAAAAATGTTCCTACGGCTATATTTGTAGCCTTCTGCCAAGGCAGTAAAATTTAAGCGTACTTATCCTGGTTGGCCAAAAGAATGGAGACATTAGAGTTCATAATTTATCCAGACGGTCGGGTACAAGAGAAAGTCACTGGCATTGTGGGTGCTTCTTGCGCTGAGGTTACAGCAGCAATAGAGGCGCAGCTGGGGCAAGTACTTAGTCATGAGCCAACCTCAGAATATTTCGCCGCTAAGGTGCAGCAATCTAATGTGGCGAATACACACACCACTTACAGCGATTGGTAAGTTTTCACAGTAGTTTAATGTTATTAATTCACAACCACCATGTCACACTTTAGCCAAATTAAGACTCAAATCCGTAACCTTGATTCTTTGAAAGATGCTTTGACTGAATTGGGCGTAGACTGGAAACCCGGCCCACGCGAAGTCCGTGGCTATCGCGGTCAAACCCATCCTGCGGAAATTAGTATTGAGCAGGAAAATGGCTATGACATCGGTTTTAGATGGAATGGCAAAGAATATGAACTGGTGGCTGACTTACAATATTGGCAGCTAGGTCTGTCTGTAGATGGATTTTTGCGCCAGGTAACACAGCGCTATGCTTATCAAACAGTTGTGAAAGAAACTGCTCGTGTTGGTTTTCAAGTCTCTGAACAACAAAAAAATGAAGATGGTTCAATTCGCCTGGTAGTACAGCGCTGGAGTGCGTAATGGGTGATTTTCTGCCGTCGCTGGAAGAACAAGAAGAAGAGAATCGTTCCGGTTTGGAACCAGAATTAGGGGGTTTTTTACGGGATGCCCCAGAACGTTCTGGTTTAGAACCAGAATTGGGCGGTGTATTGCGCCAAAATGGTGTTTATGTTGACGAAATCACCTGCATTGGTTGCAAGCATTGCGCTCATGTTGCGCGTAACACCTTTTACATTGAACCAGATTACGGGCGATCGCGCGTAGTTCGGCAAGATGGGGACGGTGAGGAAATTATCCAAGAGGCAATTGACACTTGTCCGGTTGATTGTATTCACTGGGTTGATTACACTGAACTGAAAAAGCTAGAAGAAGAACGCAAATATCAGGTAATTCCTTTAGTGGGTTATCCGGTAGAACAGGCAGTTGTTGCTAGCGAACGTCGGCGTAAAAAGCAAAAATTGAAGACCAAAAAATCCCGTTATTAAGATAAAAACGTTAAATCAATATAAGAAAGGACTGGTATATCCAGTCCTTTTGTTTTTCGTTATGTAGTTAATTTCTGATCCAGGGATAATTTGGAATTTAGAATTCCTTATAAGGGCTAACTTTCTTCATTTTAAATTTAAAGGATCGTGTTGTGAAAGTAATTTTTCTACTTTTGCCTCGTCTAACCTAGCAGTTAATCTTCTAGTTTCATGCAAATCTCTAGTAGTTTTTGCCAAAGTAAAAGTTGAGCCAACAGAGAAAGCCATACCCATACCCATAAAGCCTTTCACCCAGCCATTTACAGGTAAGTTTACAATGCCGAAGGTGGTCATAGAAATAGAAATCACAAAAGCTGCCCAAGTTTGAATAACCCAAGCTGCACTGTCTTTTTGGGTACCAATTGTTTGCATATTTCCTACCTTTGATATGACTTATTAATATCAATTCTTGATTTGTAATTAAGAAGCGTAATTCATTTAGGTTTCCAAACTTGTATCTATAGTTTAGTTTTGGAGAATTGGTGTTAACAGTAATTATATTTATTGGTAGGTTTACTGGTATCAATAGTAAGACCAGTTTCATAACTGGACTTAAACAGGTAAGCTCAAGAGCAATTGTAGTAAGTAGAAACTGGCACAAGATTTGTACCAGTTTTACAAGTGGCATTAAAAGGATGAGTTTACTTATTGATCTGGAAAAGTCTGTACCTTGCCATCAGGACTGAGAACAACTCGAATTCTGACATTTTGTCCATTTTTATTGGCGGAAACAAAAGGTTTACCAACCTCAGGCATCCCAGCGTTATCAACGAATTCTCTTGCTGCCTTATTAAGTGGGAAAATTCGTTCAATTGTGCCGTCAACACCAACTATCAAACTGTACTCTAATGTTTGTCCCAGTCCAGTAGGTGGTTGCCAGCGCTTTGTTAGGTACTCTCTAGCTTCTGCTATTTGAGGTGTATCAAATAATGTGCCAGTAGCTACTTCTCTGGATGTAGGAGGTTTGCGTCCGTCCCCTAATTGATCGATAAAGGGATTATTCTCCGCATTCCTAGAGGAGGGAGGTTGTGAAGCAGGTTTTTCTCCAGCAGAAGATTGCTGTAAGGAACGGATTCTTTCGTCTAGCTGTTGTGAGGTTAATGGGGAGGGTTGGGTTGGGGTATTGACAGGATTGTTATTGGGTATGGTGTCAAGAGATGGAGGGAGGACTGGTGAGATATTAGTTGGTAAGCTGCTTGTGTTAGAAGATAGTCTGGGTGGCAAATTCCGCAGTTTAGGGATAGTACCTGCTTGGGAACTTGACCCGGTTGGATTCTGTCCCAGATTTGGTAATATGGCAATTTCCTGACCTGGGATTTTGCTGGATGGTGGAATCGCTCGATTACTAGGAAGGGTTGCAGTCGTCCCTTGAGGTATTGTCAATGTATTTGGTGGCGGTGCAGAGAAACTACTAGAACTAGGGGCACTTAGAGGTGCTTGGGGTAAAGTGGATGTGGAAAGTGGAGGAGTAGAACCTAGCAAATTATTTGATGGAGAGGTTAGCCCAGGTTCAGGCGTGGGAAAGTTTAATGAGGATGAAGGTTCTAAAGCAGTCTTTACTGCTGTTGAATCTGATGTTTTGGCTGTCTGCTGTTGCTTTTCTCTAATATTGTTAGCATATTGCCAAGTAACTGGTAAAAAACCTATACCTAATACTAAGACTGCGGCAACAGGTGCCCAAGCAGGGAATCTCAGAGTCGAACTTGTGCTGTTGAGAGTTGGAAGTGCCATGACATCAGCTGAGTATTCATCTAAAGCACTTGCCAAATCGAATAGTTGCAGCAAACTGAGTTGAATTACTGGGCCAGATGAATGGTTGGCAAGAGAACCGAGAAATAAGTTGTGAGTTAAATAGCTGCTTGGTTCTAAGTAGATATTTGCCCCTGAAATCTGGGTACTAAAGGCATTTAATGTTTTTGTTGAAGACTTTAATTCCGGCTCATCCAGTGCTGTGCTTGACTCTTGGGTTCTGGAGAAACTGACCCAAAAGCTTTCTGGAGACTGTTGGAGGAATTGCTGTACATAGTTGGTGACAGCATCACATAAAGCTTCGAGTTGCTCGCGATCGCCCCGAATTGGAACTCTGTGTTCTTCTGGTAGTCGAGGATCGTCAAAACGCAGCTCAAAACTCAGATGTTTGAGGACAGTTTTTCCCATCCAACGAGACAGAGATGAGCTTTGCGCGAATACTTCTAGCGTACAAGTCGGTGGTGTGTAGCAACGAATAACAGAATTTGATAGAGGCATGACAGGAACTGCGAAGAAGACTATATTGGGATTTTGCAAAAATTGAGCCAGTTGCTTGCAAAGAAAAGTTGGAACGGTGGATTTTTCCACTCAGAAATTTGTCAGGTTCCTTGCGTTATTCAAACTGGCGTGCAAGGAGGAAGCATTGCTGATAGTGCATCGCCCAAGAGCTAATGACCATCAAAAGAGTTTCCTGACCTAGCAAACTTTTCAAAACGAATTTTGGTTGAAGAATTTCAAATCTAAAATTTAAAATTTTGTTGAACGGTCTATAAGTGCTAGCCAGAGACGGCGATGCCCACCAGGAGCGCTGTAAAAAAGTAAATCTACAAGCAGTTTTAGAGCCAGGTTGGTTAGTAAATCCGTTGAGATTTTCTCGTCCTCTTCCATCCGCTCTTGGTAGGTGTTGCAAAAAGCATCAATATAGTCTCCAAGTAAAGCAGCCTGGTGAGGTTCTCGGTTATTTTCTGCCATTTGTTCTAACAGACCGACAGCGCGGCGAATCAATTCCTGGTGCTGTTTGGCTAAGTAGCAGATGATCAAAACAAGCGATCGCGCTTCTTCGACATCTAGCTTTTTTCGCCCTCCTTGACCTTTGCGTAGAGGATTTGATTGGCGCAATCGCCATAAAGCTACGCGGTCTGGCACTCTTGACTCTAAATTCAGATCGGTTGCCGCCGAAAGCATTGCCTCTGAACCAATCCCAGTTAAGGTTTCTAGCGCCAACAGCACCAAGTCTAATTGGGTTTTGATATTGTCCCATTGAACTGTGTTTGGGGCTGGAAGCTTGATTAAATCCTCCCACTGGGAATTTGGAGTGGCTGAGTTGGCGGCCGAGTGCATAACTTTTAGCATAGGTGATCGAGCTGATAGGGGATGTTGCTGTTACCCATTTTGAAACCAGACTCTTAAGAATCAAGCTTGGTTTCCCATAGCTATGAGCCAGAGGCTTCAGTTAGCTTTTTTATGTGGTAAACAGTAAGTATCTTTGTCTTACTCTAGATGAAAATTTATTTTCGACAAAGTAAAAAATTATCAATTCTAATTAAGGTTTATCCTACTTTCGCTGTTAGCTCCGTATCGAAGTATAAATAATGTTAAAAATGCTAACCGCTAACGATCGCTAAGTAATTATGTAGAATACCTCCTAATTTGTTTGTGGTTTGGAATTTTGAAATTTCTTGATATTTATTACTTGGTCTTAATCTATACATAATTACTATACAAATATTTTACCTGTTTGCTAAAGGCACTTTTTACTGCTGGACATTATCTGTGTGCAGCCTGTAATTTCAGTATAGGCTGGGCAACATCAGGACGATTGACGCCTCCATGAATAAAACTGATGACAAACTTAAAAATTTGATAAAGTCAGCATTTGGAGATGTTGGGTGATTGATTTATTACAACTTAGTTGGTACTATAACTCTAACCGCAAACCACGCACATATCAGAACTCATTTATAAAGTTAATGAGCAGAGGCAATACTTTATATATTTACCAAAACCCACACTGAAGCATGGATTGCAGATCATTCACCCAGTAGAAATAGCAACGCAATAATATAACAACTATGAAAAAGCATTTTTTTGCCTTTTCACTGATAGCTTGTGCTGTCGGTGTGACTTTGCCAACTCAGGCATTTGCAGTTAAGCTATACGGTGCTGGTAGTTTGCGCGATAGTCTCACAGAAGTAGCTGAATCTTTTAACGAAAAATATGGAATTCCAGTAGAAACGCGATTTGGTCCGTCTGGTTTAACACGGGAATTTATAGAACAAGAATTTTCCAAAACTGGAAAATCCGCAGATGTTTTTGCCAGTGCAGATATTGAGAACCCTCAAACATTGTTTGAAGAAGGTTTGAGTGAACCTGTAGTAAACTTCACTAGCAACCGCATGACTGCTATTGTGAGATCGGGACTTGGTATCACATCAGATAATTTGTTGGATTTTTTGCTAAAACCCGAAATCAAGGTGGGAACCTCAACCCCTATAGCAGATCCATCTGGTAACTATGCATGGCAGATATTTGACAAGTCCGATCGGGTTAAACCTGGTAGTTCTCAAATTCTGAAGAATAAAGCTTTGCAATTAGTAGGTGGTAATCCTAATGCTCCTATAGTTCCTAATGGCAAAAATAATTTAGTCTACTTTCTAGAAGAAAAAAAGCAGGCAGATATATTTTTAGCTTATTACACGAGTGGTCAGACTGCCCAAGCAACAAAAGGTGGTGAGAATCTGCAAATAGTAGAACTACCAGACTATTTAGCAACCAAAGCTGATTATGGATTGGCTACACTGAAAAACGCCGATCCCGATGGGAAAAAATTAGCCGAGTATATCCTGTCACAAAAAGGGCAAGAAATTTTGGCAAAGTATGGATTTAGCTCACCCTCTACTTCTGTTCCCGAACATCAAGGTGCGGGTGGAATTTTACTGGCTTTAAGTGTAGCTTTAATCCTGTATAAAAAGCAATTAATTAAATTAGACTACCATAGGTAGAAAACTTCCTAATTTTGTCTTGTTCTGATTCAAATCAATCTGATAGTACATTCAATAAGGAACCAATATGTTCGCGGGCGCGTGAATGATGGCTATACCAATGACCTCTCGTTAGTAATCACCAAAGTTCCAGAACCAAGAATCTCATGTTTCTTGCTAGTTAGCTCATCTTGTCTGATGGTATGGAAATTACGTAGAAACCGCCAATTATTGCCGCAGATTTCATTATCCTCATCCTAACTTTGGGTGATCAAATCATAAATGCGTGACAGGGAATAATAAAAGACATTGACGTTGTGTTGAAGAAGCAGCTAAACCTCATCTATGTTGAGAACCGTAGTTTTTGCCCTCACCCTAAATCCCTCTCCCAAGTAGGGAGAGGGACTTCTTTCCGGCTCCCCTTCTCCCAATATTGGGAGAAGGGGCTGGGGGATGAGGGTTTTTCTATTCATACAGAACTACGGTTTTCAACGTGGACGCAGTTTAACAATACTTTTATCCCACTAGCCACAACCAACCTTTTTGAGTAGCCATTTCTGATAATTTCAATTAAATGTAGCTACTAATTTCCTGTCTTAGCCACGCACGAAATGCTTTCATTGTCGCATTTCTGCCATTGGTTTTACTCAGTATCAAATATTCTGGAATTACTTGGGAGATTGAGAAGTTGGGGAAAATAGAACTGGTATTTGATTCTATATATTTACCATCAAAAAGCACGTTTATTTCCAGCTTTCTTCCATTCCATCGCCACAGTTCCGGTACTCTCAACGCTTGATAATTATTGAAACGAGTGCGGGAGGTAATATCAATTTCAATAGCCAAATCTGGAGGCGGGTCAGTTTCTAAATTTATTTTATCTTTGCCCCTAATTTTAGCTTCATTTTGGATATAGAAACAATCATCGGGTTCTACTCCAGCATCCATACTTTCCTTATCAAAAGTTGTAGAACCTAAACTCCAAAATTCCAGATCGAGTTCTTCTAATAAAACTTTTAGCAAGTCCCCAATAATAACTTTAGCTACTTCATGCTCTGGTAATGGAGCCATTATTTCCAGCACCCCTTGACTGTAACCTATCCGAGAGCTGCGATTGTCTCCCAATTCTGCTAAAATGCGCTTGTATGCCGACCAAGAGACATCTTTAATCAACAACTGATGACCGGCTCTAACAATTAGTTGATTGAGTTCAAGTAACATCGCAAATTTCCTTCTATTTATTAATGGCAATACGCTTGGTGTTCACAAGCTGGGCTATTAGTAAAAAAACTAAAAGCTGCAATGAAAGGTAAAATCTTAGTCTTCATACTGTTTTTATTCTGTTACTTCTGCTTCATCCTAACTTTGGGTGATGAAATATAGCAGTTTTCGTTTGAATGCAACAGATGGTGAGGGCACAGCATTCCTGTGCCCAGTGGTCTGTATTCCATGCAATTGAGAACAGCTATATGGTTACTATTGCTACTTTATTTTAGATGAACAACGGTAACACCAGTGCCGCCATCTGCTTGTTCTGCTGGTTCGTAGTTGTTCACTCTGGAATGGTGTTGCAAAAAAGCGTGAACTCCTTGTCGTAGTTTACCAGTGCCATAGCCGTGAATAATCCAGATTGGGCCTGTAGCTTCCGAAATGGCTTTGTCTAAAATGTATTCAGCATCAGCCACGCGTTTACCACGCAAATCGATGGTATTTCGGGAAGTCCGAATTTCTGGGACATTTTGCGGTGGCGGGGCTACTGCTGCTGGGGCTGGTTTGGGTTTGACAACTGGTTCGGCTTTTTGACCATCTAGAGATTCTACGTCTTCCAACTTCACAGTCATCTTCATTAGCCCAAAGCGAACGCTTAATTCGCCATCTTGATCAGGGGCGGCGATCACTTCCGCTGTCTGTCCCAGTTTGGGAACACGGATGCGATCGCCTACTTTGGGCATAAACCCAACTTTTGGTTTTGCTGGCGTTACTGGTTGATATTGCTGGCCAATTTGATTCAAAGCATTGGTGGCTTGCTGTGCCTCTTGGGCTGTGGGCGTACCTTTCTGCAAACGGCGGATTACTTGGGCAATTTCACCTTTTGCTTGAGCGATCGCTTGTTGCACTGCGATTTCCTGTGAAGCTCGCAAACTGCTTTCCCTCTCCTCCAAACTTGCGGCTTTTGCAGATACTTCTTTATATAAACGTTCCGCTTGCTGCAACAAAACTTGGGCTTCCGCAGCTTTGGTTTCTTGACGGCGGCGTTGCGCTTCTAAGCCAGCAATCACCTGGTTAACTTCATCTGTGGCTTCTCCCACTTGGGTTTTTGCCTCTTCTACCACTTCTGGTTTTAATCCCAAGCGCAGGGCAATGGTTAGGGCATTAGAACGTCCAGGTATGCCCCACAGGAGACGGTAAGTAGGTGAGAGAGTACTTTCGTCAAATTCTACAGAGGCATTTTCAAACCGATCGTCTTCATATTTCAGGGCTTTTAATTCCCCGAAGTGAGTGGTGGCAATAGTTAGCTGGGAATGGTTGGCGAGATATTGCAACAAAGCGATCGCTAAGGCGCTACCTTCTACTGGATCGGTTCCAGCGCCGACTTCATCAAGTAATACGAGTGATTGGGGATTGGGTATTTCCTTATCCCCATTTCCCAATGCTTCCAAAATCCGACTAATCCGGCGGATGTGTCCAGAGAATGTGGATAAACTTTGCTGTAAGGATTGTTCATCGCCAATATCTGCCAGCACTTTATCAAACCAAGGTATTTCCACTGGTTCGCGGGCGGGGACAAACAAACCCACTTTGGCCATTAATGCTGCTAACCCCAAGGTTTTTAAGGTTACAGTTTTACCGCCAGTATTTGGCCCAGTAATTGTCACTACCCGAATTTGGGGATTAATCAGTAAATCTACAGGAACTACTGGTTGCCCTTGTTCGTGCTGTTGTTGCCACACTAACAGAGGATGTCGTAAGTTCCGCAAGGTAATGATTTCCCTGTCTTCACGCTGGATAAATCGTGGGGGGTTCGCTCCTAGCCAATAACTATATCGCGATCTAGCGGTTGCCAGATCCAAAGTGGTAGCGATCGCTAACAACCTCTCTAAATCTGGTTTGACTGCGGCTACAAGTTCTGTCAAAATGCGGCGAATCGTTTCTTCTTCGGCTTGCTCTCTTCTAATTATCTGCCGCAGTTGGTTGCCTAGAGGTACTACTGAATTCGGTTCCACATACAGGGTGGCACCACTGGTAGAGGTATCGTGAACTATACCGGGGATGGCATCTTTTTGGGGTGCTTTGACAGGGATAACAAAGCGATCGCTCCGTTGCGTAATCAGCTGTTCTTGAACTGCGCCAGATTTTGCCTGTAAGATATTTTGCAGCTTTTGAGTAATTTGGCTGCGTAATCGCCGTAAGTCTGTACGAATTTCTCCCAGTTTTTGACTCGCGCGGTCAGTTACCTGGGCCCGTTCATCAATACAGCGATGAATTTCCTGTTCTAGGTCGGGATAAGTCCGCAAATCGGCAACCAAATCAGTCAATATCGGCAAATCTTCTTGATTGTCGATCACACGGCGCAAATTTCTGGCACCAGCGAGGGTGGTGGCGATCGCTAACAGTTCATCTCCTGCCAAAACTCCACTACGTTCTGCCCGTTCTAAGGAATCGCCAATATCTTGAATTCCCTCAAATGACAGTCCTGTGGTCAGGCGAGTTTCCAGTTGGTAGACTTCTTTGGTTTGCTCTAACAACTCTTGGCTTTGGGTCTGAGAATCAGGTATTTTCAGATGACGCGCAGCTGTCGCCCCCAGCTTAGTTGCCGCAAAGGTAGCAAGGTGCTGGCAAAGGCGATGCCATTCTAATAATTCTAAGGTTTCAGATTGGATCAAGGTTTCAACATCTAATCTGAAATTATGGTAACAATTCTAGCTCCTAGATGGATAAATCTTAAAGGAGAAAATTTTCCTTTAATTCAATCAACCAGCTAGTCCGTGGCAATAGCAAAGTAATAACTGGCACATTAAACCATCTTTTTTGAGAAAATACCCCAATACCAACTCTCACCAAAAACAACACATAAACGAATTAGGCAGCAACTATTTCTTGGGCCAGAACGTAAGGTTGAACGATGAGAGTATTAAATCGCTTACTGCGATCGCTATTCCATTCTCCCACCTGTACTGTCGTGGGTTTGGTAATCAATTGTTTATCAATCCACTGTTCCACTGATGGAATGTTATCGCTGGCGATCGCTACTCCAACATCCACCAAGTTTAGCTCAAGGTTCACCAAAATTACTGCATCTCGTTGTACATGAGGAATTAGCCACTCCCACTCTGCCTCATCCAAAATTTCTATTAATTCCGCTCTTAAATCCGACATTACTTCCCAATGTTTATTTGTAAATGGCTATTTTTACATTATTCCCTAGTTCCCAGTTCCTGACAAATGACTAATAATTAAACTTCTGATTTCATTTCATCAATTTCAAATAAAGACACAATTACTCCAGCGATGGGAATAGATATAAAAACACCTAATAATCCTGCAACTTTAGCCCCTACTAGTAAAGCAAAAAATACCACTACAGGATTAAGATTCAGTGCGCCCTGCATAATTCTAGGCGCAATCAAATTGTCTTGTATTTGCTGGAGAACAATACAAGCTATTAATACTTTTACTGCTAACCAAACACCTTGAGACAACACAAATAGAGTAACTGTACTTACTGCTAATGTCGCGCCTATGCCAGGAATTATATCAACAATCCCGATTATTATTGACAATATTAAAGCAAAAGGTACATTTAATAGTAAAAATACTAGGAATGTTGAAATTGTTAAAAATGCGCTTAATAGCAATTGACCTCTAAAAAATCCTAAAAAAGACTTTCTAATTATATTTGTAAATCTATTACGGCGCTGTTTTGGTACTATTTTCAAAATAAAATTCCACAAGTTTTCTCCATCCAATAGCATGAAAAAAGCCACAACTGCAATCAATATAAAAGTTACAAAGTTCGTCATAAACCCTTGTAAAATGGCTAAACTATTAACAAGAGCTGATACAGCCTGATTTCGCAATTGTTCTTCAATAAAACTTAAATCTATCTGGAAATTACGGTTTTTTAACAAACCTTCTAGTCCCTCTAATAAAGGCACTAAAGAATTTAAAAATGCAGTGATACTATCAATTAATTGTTGTCCTTGAGATAAGACTGTTAAGCTCACAGTAATTATTACACCGCCTATAATTACAATACTGAGTAAGAAAACGACACCAACAGCTATACTGTGGGGCAAAAAACGCCGCAGCCCTTGTACAGGATAACTGAGCAAAAAAGCTAAAATTGCCGCAAATGTAAAAATAACAATGACCGATTCAAAATAAGCTAAAAGTTGTACAATTGCCCAGCCAGAAGCAACTAAAAGCAAAAATCGAACTAATGCCAGATTATTTAGTCGCTCCCAAAAACTCTTGGTTTCAAAACCGCTCATAATAATTCTTAATACTCGCCATTCGCATAGCGTCTCGTAGAGAAGGCGAGAAGCAAGCTACGTAATTCGTGATTCATAGTTAAGATATAAAAAAGCTAGTTGTCTAGTATGATAAAATTATCCACCCCGGAAGATGGATGATTTATTTGTTAGAAGTTCCTTAGTTGATTCCTAGAATGAATTGATTTTAAGATTAGATCAAACTAATAGCGATCGCTACTTTACTAAAGCATACATCTCTTGCGTGTCTAACTCATCTTCCTAAATCATGCATTTCGTTTATGACTGTGGCACACTTTTGTGTTAGATTCTCCAATTCCTCTTTATTACTGGAATTAGGAGCATCAATCAAGTTACCAATTCTGACTGTGATCGGAACTGCGCGAGGTAGGGACGCTCCTTTTTGTAAAATCTTCTCAGTACCCCAGACACTCACCGGCAATATTGGGGCTTTTGCTTTCGCCGCCAGCAACAATGCGCCTCTTTTGGGGTCTGTAATTCGACCATCTGGGGTGCGAGTACCTTGCAAGAAAACACCGACAGCCCAACCTTTATCGAGATATTCTAGGGCGGAACGGATGGCATTGCGATCGGCATTTCCCCGACTCACCGGGTAAGCACCATACAATTTAATCGCTTGCGCCAAAATGGGGATATTAAATAACTCTTCCTTAGCCATGTACGCCACTGGACGACGTACACAATTAGAGACAATCGGCGGATCGAAGTAACTAGCGTGATTACTCACTACTAGTAGCGGGCCTGAGTTGGGGACATTTTCCGCACCATAAATCTGGCCCCGAAAGTAAGCGTGAAGCATGGGGCTGACGACTGACCATTTAAAGGCGTAGTAAAGTGCCAGACTGATCGACGGTTCGCGGTTTTTATCCACAGAAGATAATGCAAATCAAACTGAATTTAGCATACGCGATCGCAACACCCAGATCAAACGCAAAAAAGCTATAGAGATGAATTGCTTCACTCATCTGGGAACACTAAATCTGGAAATCTTTAGGATTTAGCGGTATGTCTCTCACTACAGTCAGTATTACTGGATACAAGGTTAGCGAACAACTCTATAACGGTTCTCGAACGATGGTTTATCGGGGTTATCGAGAAACCGATCAAAAACCTGTAGTGATTAAATTACTGAAAAATCCTTATCCGAGTTTCAGCGAACTCTTATCGTTTCGTAATCAATACACTATAGCTAAAAATCTCAACTCACCTCTGATAATTCAAACTTACAGCCTCCAAGCGTATCAAAATAGCTATGCGTTAGTGATGGAAGATTTTGGAGGGATTTCTCTTAAAGATTATTTCACCTCTGTAGAGAGGCGACATATCACCTCTGTGCAAGAATTTTTAGAAATAGCGATCGCCCTATGCAATACCTTAGATATACTGTACCGTTCGCGCATTATTCATAAAGATATTAAACCCGCGAATATTTTAATTAATCCACAAACAAAACAAATTAAATTAATTGACTTTAGTATTGCATCCTTGCTACCACGGGAAACTCAAACGCTCATCAGTCCCAATGTTTTAGAAGGGACACTAGCTTATATTTCTCCGGAACAAACAGGAAGAATGAATCGGGGGATTGATTATCGGACTGATTTTTATTCACTGGGTATCACTTTCTACGAATTACTCACAGGAGAGTTACCCTTTCAATCCAAGGATATGATGGAGTTAGTGCATTGTCATATTGCAAAACTTCCTGCTCCTTTGGAGCTATTCAATATTCCTAAATCGATTTCAGATATCGTGATGAAATTGATGGCGAAGAATGCTGAAGAACGCTATCAGAGTGCATTAGGACTGAAATATGATTTAGAAACTTGTTTAACTCAACTTCAATCAACTGGTAAAATTGAAAGTTTTCCAATTGCACAAACAGATGTGTGCGATCGCTTTATTATCCCCGACAAACTTTATGGACGCGAAAACGAAATAGAGACCCTACTCCAAGCATTTGAAAGAGTTAGCCTTGGTGCGACAGAAATGATGTTGATAGCTGGTTTTTCTGGTATTGGTAAAACTGCGGTTATTAATGAAGTTCATAAACCGATTGTTAGACAACGCGGTTATTTTATCAAAGGAAAATTTGACCAATTTCAACGGAATACTCCTTTAAGTGCATTGCTGCAAGCATTTCGAGATTTAATGGAGCAACTATTAACAGAAAGTAATACCAAAATCCAGCAGTGGAAAAGCAAAATATTAGAGGCTGTGGGTGAAAATGGACAGGTAATTATTGAAGTTATTCCTGAATTATCAAGAATTATTGGTCAACAACCATCGGCTTCAGAATTATCAGGAAATGCAGCACAAATTAGATTTAATTTATTATTCCAAAAGTTTACCCAAGTCTTTACCATTGCCGAACATCCATTAGTGATGTTTTTAGATGATTTACAATGGGCAGATTCAGCATCGCTGAAGTTAATACAGTTATTAATGGCTGATACAGGACATCTTTTTTTAATTGGTGCATACCGTAATAACGAAGTCAAAAGAGCACATCCGTTAATGTTGACTTTGAGTGAAATTGAAAAAACACAAGCAACGATTAAGACGATTACATTAGCACCACTAAGTCAAAGACAAGTGAATCAGTTAGTTGCTGACACACTTAAGTGTTCTGAGAATTTAGCGTTGCCTCTTTCCCGACTGGTATCTCAGAAAACTCAAGGCAATCCATTTTTTGCTACACAGTTTATCAAAGCATTACATCAAGATAGACTGATTAAATTCAACTTTGAGTCAGGCTGTTGGGAATGCGACATTGCACAAGTGAATCAGCAAGCGGTTACAGACGATGTTGTTGCCTTTATGGTACTTCAACTACAAAGACTGCCGCAATCAACTCAAAACATCTTGCAGTTAGCTGCTTCTATTGGCAATCAGTTTGATTTAGCAACTTTGGCAATTGTTTCGGAATCATCAGAAATCGAAACGGCTGCTGATTTGTGGAAAGCTTTAGAAGAAGGGTTACTTTTAACTACTGGTGATATTTATAAATTCTTTCAACACAGTGGACAGGATTCTGATTCAAAGCCTTTCAATTCCAATTTCCAAGTCCCCACCTATAAATTTTTACATGATCGCGTCCAACAAGCTGCTTATTCTTTGATTACAGAAAATCAGAAACAGACTACTCACTTAAAACTGGGTCAGTTACTGTTAAATAACATTTCTGCAAGCGAGCAAGAAGAGAAAATCTTTCAAATTGTTAGTCAATTGAACCTGGGGTTGAGGTTAATTACTCAACAAACTGAACGAGATCAACTAGCTCAGTTAAATCTGTTAGCTGGACGGAAAGCTATGGCTGCTACTGCCTACACTGCTGCGATTGAGTATCTAACGCTAGGAATGGAACTGCTAACAGCAGATAGGTGGCAAAGTCAGTACGATCTCACCCTGGCGCTGTCTGAAGATGCAGCAAAAGCAGAATACTTAAACACCAACTTTGAACAGGCTATCAAACTAACAGACCTGATCTTACAGCAAACGACGCAGATGTTGGACACAATTAAAGCTTATGAACTGAAAGTTCAAATTTATATTGCCCAAGATCAGCAAGTTAAAGCTATTGAAACAGGATTAAAAGCACTGGAACAGTTAAGAATTTCGTTGATCTCACCTGATGTAGAACAGCAGAAACTACCAACTTTAGCAAACTTAGCCAATATTCCAGAAATGACTAATCTGGAATCTCTGGCTGCACTGCGGTTGCTGATTAGCATTACACCTCCTGTTCATCATGTCAAACCGGATATGTTTCCGTTAGTAGCACTGACAATGCTCCATCTTTGTCTTGAACAGGGACATTCATCCTTGGCTGCTTTTGCCTATGGAAGTTATAGTATATTTCTTTGTGCTGTAAACGGAGATGTCGATACCGCTTATCACTCTGGTCAGATATCTTTAAAGCTACTAGAGCAATACCAGAGTAAACAACTCAGTCCAAAAATTTATATGCTTTTTGGTGTTTTTGTCTGTGCTTGCAAAGAGCATGGTCGAAATACACTCACATTTTTACGGGAAAGTATACAGTGTGGACTAGAAGTTGGAGATATCGAATACGCTAGCTATTCAATAATGGCTGAGTGTACGCATTTATTTTTAATTGGAGAAACTCTAGATGCTGTTGAAGAAAGGCAAGGAAAATATATTGATCTACTTTTAAAACTCAAACAAAAACATTGTGTTGATTATGCCCAGATTTGGAGGCAAGTCACCTTAAACTTACTTGGACGATCCTCTCACCAATATTACCTAACTGGTATTGATTTTGATGAGACAGAAATGCTGCCGTATCTTCACAACAGCCACAATCATCAGTCACTATTTGCCATTTATGTTGCCAAAACAGCTATCCTTTATACCTTTGGTCAGTATGAACAGGCTGCAACCAATGCAGAAAAAGCCACCGAGTATATGGATGGAGCCTTTGGTCTACTGTTAGTTGTGGGACATAACTTTTACTACTCTTTGTGCTTACTTGCAACGTATTTTAGCTGCCATAATGAAACGCTACTGCCTTCGACAATTCGGAAGCAACAAGAATGTTGGCTAAATCAGGTAGTTACCAACCAAAAACTCATGCACTACTGGGCTGGCTATGCTCCTGTTAATTTTCAGCATAAGTATGACTTAGTTGAGGCAGAAACAGCGCGGGTAATAGGAGATAAACTCAAGGCGATGGAATATTACGATCGCGCCATTTCTCTTGCTCAAGAAAACGGCTACATCCAAGAAGAAGGACTAAGCAACGAACTCGCAGCCAAATTCTACCTTGACTGGGGTAAAGAAAAAGTCGCCCAAGCATATATGCAAGAAGCATACTACTGCTATGCTCGCTGGGGAGCAAAAGCCAAAACTGATGACTTACAAAAACGCTATCCTAAACTGCTCCAACCCATTCTGCAACAGCAACGAATTAACTTCAACCCCTTAGAAACTATTGCCTTGCATGGAACTTCCTCGTCACCTCACACTTCAATAGACAGTACTGGTATTTCCAATGTTCTGGATTTTACCTCTGTCCTCAAAGCCGCTCAAGCTATCTCCAGTTCTCTGGAAATAGATCAACTCATTACCAGTCTCACCCGCATTATCCTAGAAAACTCTGGCGCGAAAAAATCTGTACTAATTCTTCCTCAAGGAGATACTTGGCAAGTTAGGGCAATTACCTTTATTAATCATGGATTAAATTCTCATATTGACATCCAAACCATTCTAAATTCACAAGCACTCGATACTTGTCAAGATATTCCTGTAAATATTATCAATTACGTTAAAAATACCCAACAAACAGTTGCGATCAATAACTTGCAAACAGATATTCCTGGTGTAATTGGGGAATATATGTACCGAATAAAACCCCAAAGTGTATTATGTACACCGATTATTAATCAAGGACATTTAGTAGGGATTATTTACTTAGAAAATAAACTGACTCCAGGAGTGTTTACCAGCGATCGCCTCAGCGTTATTAATCTCCTTTCTTCTCAAGCAGCAATATCTTTAGAAAATGCTCAACTTTATCAACAAGCCGGGCAAGCATTACAAGACTTACAAAAAGCCCAATTACAAGTTGTCCAAAGTGAGAAAATGTCTGCATTGGGTAACTTAGTTGCCGGGGTAGCCCATGAAATGAATAATCCTTTGGGCTTTATTTATGCTAGTCTTCAACAGGCAAAACCTAGCCTTGCAGATATTGTTGAACATTTGAAACTCTATCAAGAAAGTTTCCCCAATCCAGGTGATGAAATTACCGATCATGCCGAAGATATTGATTTGGATTATAGCTTAGAAGACTTACCCAAGATTATTGATTCAATGGTGATGGCGTGCGATCGCCTGAAAAATATTAGCACCAGTCTCCGCACTTTCTCCCGTGCTGATAAGGATTACAAAGTACCGTTTAATATCCATGAAGGTATCGATAGTACGATTTTGATTCTTAAACATCGCCTGAAAGCTAATGAACAACGTCCAGCAATTGAAGTGATAACTGAGTATGGTAATTTACCTAAAATTAATTGTTTTCCCGGACAATTGAATCAGGTCTTTATGAATATTTTGGCAAATGCTATTGAGGCGTTAGAAGAATCGAATATGGGGCGGAGCTTGGAAGAAATAAAGACCAATCCGAACCGACTTATAATTAAAACCTCAGTAGAAAATGAAGGCGTGAAAATTACCATTGCTGATAATGCAAATGGGATGACATCTGAAGTCAAACATAAGATTTTTGATCATTTATTTACTACCAAAGGTGTGGGTAAAGGCACGGGATTAGGATTAGCGATCGCTCGTCAGATTGTTGCAGAAAAACATGGAGGAGTGATCGAGGTAGACTCTAGACCAGGTGAGGGTACTGAATTTGTAATTCAGCTACCGCTGTAGCATATACATCTGTCTGGTCTAGATAGCACTGCAAGTAATGATTCTCGTGTCTCAACCCTACCTAATAGAAGCTAAAAAATTAAACAGGCAAATCACTAGCCCTCTGGATGTTTTGTAAAATTAAATCAGGGCTATTACGTTTAATCAAGCCAGTTAGGACTTTACCAGGGCCAATTTCCATTACTCGCTCGATACCATTAGCTGGTAATTGCAAACAAATTTCTCGCCATCTTACAGAATCAGTCATTTGTTTATTCAGGCGTTCCTTTAAAATCTCGGCATCAATAGAGGGAATTGGTTCTACATTAGACAGTACTGGCACAATCGCGGGTTGAAATTCCACAGATTCTAAAATGTCTTGGAATTCCGCAGCTGCTGGTGCTATTAAATGTGAATGAAATGCTCCAGAAACTTTTAAGGGAATCGCACGCTTTGCTTTAACTTGAGTCATCACCGCTTGTACGGCCTCAGTCGTACCTGAAATTACCACCTGAGCCGAACTATTATCATTTGCTATCACCACATCAGCCGTTTGAGAAATGACTTTTTCTAACTGTTCGCGGTCAAAGTTCATCAAAGCTGCCATCATCCCATTAATGGAACTATCCATAAGTTCTGCACGACGCTTCACCAGATATAAACCGGCTGACCACTCAAAGACACCCGCTATATAAAGAGCAGTATATTCTCCCAAACTGTGACCAGCAACTAAATCTGGCTGGTGTCCTCGTTCTCGAAGCAGATCAGCAAGAATGCTTTCGACCACATAAAGACTTGGCTGAGTATACAGCGTCTGTGATAACTTCTCTTCTTGAGTTTGACAAATTTCAGTTACAGACCAGCCCAAAATATCCTCAGCTTTGGCAAACTTGTCTTTAGCGAACGGTATATCTAATAAGTCCATTCCCATTCCCAGCGTTTGGGAACCTTGTCCGGGAAACACCCATGCAGTTTTTGTCATTTGTCAATAGTCACTGGTCATTGGTCATTTGTCATTGGTCATTTGTCATTGGTCATTAACAAAGGACAAATGACTAATGACATAGACGCGCCAGCGGTGAAGCAGCGCGGTCTTGGGGGTTTCCCCTATGAGCGTGCTGAACCCGTTGGCGCAGCCTCTCGTAGAGAAGGGCTTCCCGCAGGGTGGACAAAATATTTATCTTCCCCATTGAAAAATTGCTGCGCCCCAGGTAAGACCGGCACCAAAGCCGGATGTAGCAACGATGTCATTGGGTTTAATTTTACATTGTCGTACTGCTTCATCTAAAGCTAAGGGGATGGAAGCAGCTGAGGTATTGCCATACTGGGCGAGATTACTGATAACTTTATGTTCTGGGATATTCAGGCGTTGAGCAACGGCATCGATAATCCGCTGATTGGCTTGATGCAATATCAGCCAATCTATCTGGTCAACGCTGATGTTGGCTTGAAACAAGGCTTTATCAATTATTTCTGGCACTTTTTGGACAGCAAAGCGGTAGACTTCTTTGCCGTTCATCGTAATCGGTTGGTAAGTGCCTTTGGTGATATTTATATCAGTCAGCAGTTCTTGGGAAGTACCTGCATAAGCAAGGTTGAGGTAATGGTTTTGAGTACCATCACTTTTAAGTGCAAATCCTAATAAGCGATCGCTTTTGGCAGCTTGTAATACCACTGCCCCGGCACCATCACCAAATAATACACAAGTCCGCCGATCTTCCCAATTTACCCAGCGAGAGAGGATATCTGCCCCTATTAATAATACATTTCTATAGACACCAGTTCTAATGTATTGGGCTGCTGTAACCAAACCAAACACAAAGCCGGAACAAGCAGCGGTCAAGTCAAAGGCTACTGCGTTGGTAGCTCCCAATTTAGCCTGTACTTGACAAGCACTACCAAACAAATCATCAGGGGTGGAAGTCGCCAGCAGAATCAGGTCTAGGTCTTCTGCTTTAATTCCTGAAGCGGCGATCGCCTGACTGCTGGCGGCAGTAGCGAGTACACTCAAGGACTCAGATGGGAGAGCTAATCGACGTTGACGAATCCCCGTTCTTGTAGCGATCCACTCATCTGATGTTTCAACTAGTTCGCTCAATGTCTGGTTGTGTAGGGAAGTTGCTGGTACTGCCGAGCCGCTTCCAGTAATTGCTACGCCTAAGTTTTGCACTCCTAATCTCCCAAGCTATCAGCTTTTTGTCTTTTGTCCTTTGTCCTTTGTCTTTTGTCATTTGTCAGTTGTCCTTTGTCTCTTGTCAGTTGTCCTTTACAAATGACTAATGACTAATGACTAATGACCAATGACTAATGACTAATGACCAATGACTAACCGCTCTCGCGCTCTAGGATATATTGGGACTGAATTCGTTGTATCACCTGATTGTCAACGGCTTCTTTTGCCATGCGAATTGCATTAAAAATTGAAGGTGCTTGGGAGCTACCGTGACCGATAAAACAGACTCCTGCCACGCCTAGCAGTAAAGCACCACCATGTTCTGCGTGATCCATTCGCTGCTTAATCCGCTTCAAGTTGGGTTTTAAGAGTGCTGAACCGATTTGACCGTGCAATCCTTGGGGTAATTCTTCCCGCAGAATTTGCAGAATCACTTCTCCGACAGCTTCGGCAAATTTTAATAATACATTGCCCACAAAGCCATCGCAGACAATCACATCAAAGTGACCGGAAAGTACATCACGCCCTTCAGCATTGCCAATAAAATTAATTTGGGAATTTTCCCGTAGCAGTTGGTGGGCGCGGACGGCTGCATCATTGCCTTTAGAGTCTTCTTCACCGATATTCAGCAAACCCACCTTCGGTTCAGTTGTACCCAAGACATACTGACTGTAAGCCGATCCCATAACGCCAAACTGCTCTAAAAACTTGGGACGGCAATCTACATTTGCGCCAACATCAAGTACTAGCACTGGCTTACCAGCAATAATTGTGGGAAAAACTGTCCCGATGGCTGGGCGATCGATTCCTGGCAATCGTCCTAAGCGCAGCAAAGCTGATGCCATAGCTGCCCCAGAATGACCCGCAGAAAATACGGCATCTGCCTTTTGTTGCTTGACTAAATCCATCGCCACATTGATAGAAGCCTTGCGTTTGCGTCTAACTGCATTTAAAGGCTCCTCATCCATAGCGATCGCTTCCTCAGCATTCACGATCTCTACCTGCCCTAAACTTGTTTTTGATGGCAAGGTAGCTTCTATTTGTTGGGCATCGCCAACCAAAAATATATCTACACCCAATTCTTCTCTTGCTCGCAATGCGCCAGCAACGATTTCACCGGGTGCATGATCCCCTCCCATTGCGTCAATTGCGATCCGTACACGAGTCGATCCCATTGCTCACAGCTTCTAGAAACCTTACAAATTTTACCAGATGGCTTTGCCGAAAAAGCTTAACTTTCTGACCGCCAAATTAATTCTGTTACTATTGCAACAATTTTTGCTGGCAAGCTCAAGATAGCACGAATTGTTGGGTATTGGGCATGGGGCATTGGGCATAGGGCAATTCAATTTTGGATTTTGAATTTTAGATTTTGGATTAAATTTCAATCTAAAATCCAAAATCTAAAATCTAAAATTCTTACTCCCCACTTCCCAGAATCCAATCAACTAGCGTCCGAACGCCGTAACCGGTTGCCCCTGCCCCGTTGTAGCCATTTTCTTTATCTGTCCACACTGGGCCAGCAATATCTATGTGCGCCCAAGGGGTTTGTTTAACGAATTCCTTGAGGAAAAGGGCAGCAGTAATTGCACCACCCGGACGCGGGCCTGTATTTTTCATGTCCGCAATACCAGACTTTAACCCTTCAAAATATTTTTCTTCCATTGGCATCCGCCAAATCTTTTCTCCTGAAGTTTGGGCAGCTTTTTCAAGCTGGGAGGCTACAGCATCATCAGGAGTGTACAAACCAGCAATATCGTCACCCAAGGCAATGACGTTGGCACCAGTCAGGGTGGCTAAATCAACGATCGCATCTAAGCCCAATTTGTCGGCATACACCAAGGCATCTGCGAGGGTCAAACGTCCTTCAGCGTCGGTGTTGTTCACTTCAATTGTTTTGCCGTTTGATGCTGTGAGAATGTCTCCAGGGTGCATGGCGTGACCGCTAATCATGTTTTCAGCCGCCGCCGAAATAAAGTGAACTTCAACATCTGGCTTAATTTGAGCAATTGCTTTTGCTGCCCCCAAGGTAGCAGCTGCACCCCCCATATCCATCTTCATGGTTTCGATGCCGCTACCAGCACCTTTAATGTTGAGTCCGCCGGAGTCGAAGGTTACACCTTTGCCAATAATTGCTAATTTCTTTTTGGGTGTACCTTCTGGCTTATAAGTTAGGTGAATGAATTTCGGTGGCAAATCGGAAGCTTGGGCTACTCCCAAAAATGCACCCATGCCTAACTTTTCACAGTCTTCTCGTTCCAGAATTTCTAGTTGTAAACCATAATCCTTGGCGATCGCTTGAGCAGTTTCCGCTAAAGTAATTGGTGTTACTGCGTTGGCTGGTGCTGCCACTAATTGCCGTGCCAAATTTACCCCAGAAACAATTTGATTGGCGCGGGTGATGGCAGTTTCTTGTCCACCGAAACCTAGTAAATCTACACTTTCTATTTGTGAACCTTTATCTTCTGGTTCTGATTTAAAACGAATATCTTGATAAAGTGCTAATTCCACACCTTCTGCGATCGCTTGAGCACTCGCGGCTGGATCGTTGTTCCACAATGGAAAACTAAATCCAAGAATTTTGCTTTTTTGCTTTTTTCCTACCCTGGCTACAGCCGCAGCAGCACGGCGCAGAGTATCTAGTTTTAACGCTTCTGGTTTGCCTAAACCTACTAAAATCAATTTCCGCACTGGGCTACCAGCATTTACACGGGTGAAAATAGTGCTATTGGCTTTACCTTTAAATTCTTCTTCGGCAATCAGTTCTTTTAAGACCCCAGAAAACTTTTGATCTAAAGTAGCTAGTTCTCCGGTTAACTCTACTGCATCTTCAAATAATCCAATTGCCAAACTATCGCCTGCCCACTCTAGTAAAGGCTTATCACTAGGTTGAATTGTCATTTTGGGATTTTGTGTAAATATTCCTTCTTGTACCAGTATTGCTCAAAATTCTGGTTTCATGGTGAGGGGAGTGGGCATTGGGCATGGGGGAGCAGGGGTCAGTAAGTATAAGTTAACGAATTAGTATAAATAGCACTCGTTAACGAGTCTTTGATCCTCGTCAATCCACCTCAGAACTCCATTAATGAGTCTTTGATCCTCATTAATCCACCTCAGAACTCCATTAATGAGTCTTTGATCCTCATTAATCCACCTCAGAACTCCATTAATGAGTCTTTGATCCTCATTAATCCACCTCAGAACTCCATTAATGAGTCTTTGATCCTCATTAATCCACCTCAGAACTCCATTAACGAGTTTTTGATATTCGTTAATGAAGCTATGAACTCTACTCTTTTACCTCCTGTCCCATGCCCTATGCCCTATGTCCCAATTTTATTTGTGTCAATGTCAAATTTGCTGGCGATCGCTGCTATTATTTTTTGCTCAGGTGCTGTAATCAGATTGTCAAGCTGGGCAATTTTGTAACATTGAGCCAACAAAGGTATGGCAAAATCACGATTCAGTTGATTGAGCAATACATCTATTGGCTTGGGCGATTTGATATTTTGGGCAATGGCATCTAACGAAGTAGGAGTGAGGTTTAGAGCTTTTAATTCTGGTAAAATTTCTTGCCAAGTCTTTTCTGGATGACTAGCTAGGATCATGTGAACTAAGATTTGATCCATGAGAGCTTGTTGAGCGATGGCACTTTCTAGATACTTTTCACTTTCGGCTTTTAATGTTGCCAATGTCTGTGGCGATGCCAAGGAAGTAGATTCATCCAGCTTGGTTTCGTAAAATCGACAAGCAGCATACCCCAATGAATAGATCATCGTCGCATTTGAACTAGCTCCAATCACTGCACCCGCCAAGGGCAAATTTCGCAGCAACCCTAATCCCGCAGCTTTCAACAAACGTCCTCCACCCAAAGCCAACCCAAAAATTGCCAAAATTTCACCTTTACGGGCAGAATCTTTTAAATCTAGCCCGTAGACAGATGCAATTTGATAAAGCATTTCTGACTGCAATTTTGTTGTGGCTGTTAAATCAATTGCCAACAATGCCACTGCTATTCCTGGCAAAAAACTAGTAGCTAGTCCAACTGTGGCTGCTTTAGTTGCTTTTTCCACCATGATTCGGTGAGCAAGCTGACTGGGTGATTCATTTGGATACTGTTTCTTGAGCTTGTTTACTGCCGCTTCTGCTTGTTCCAAATCAACAAGGTTAGTATCGCTAATCAGCCAATTGAGATTTAATACTCCAGATAGTTTTCTAATCAGCCAATTTTCGCTGAGGCGATTTACAACCTGACCGCTGGTTTGAGTTGTTTGCTCAATGAACTTGTGTGTTTCTTTCGCTGTCGCTTCTCCCACCCCCATTGCTGTGTCTAAAACTGCTTGGCCAGTCTCAGTAACAGTTTTAATCAAAGACTCTACTATAGACGGTTCATTTTCTATTGATGATTGAGCCGGAATTCTTACTTCAGAAGTTTTTCTGGGTGAATTAACTAATTTATTCACTTCTATTTCTTGGGGTTTATCTGCCATTGCTTGACACCATCTTGTAAAGCCTCTCTCTTTGGTTGTATCGAAGTTTGAGGGGCTTGACATCTCCCGACAAGTACAAGTTATAGATCAACAATTACTGTGACGCTTTTACCGAAAGTGACCTAACTCCCATAAAAGAATCGCGTTGAGTATGGCGTTGAAATGGTCAATCTAGATACAGGCACTGTGTTTGCGTTTATTTCTGAAGGCTCACCTGTGCGCTATGAATTACGACAATATGTACAAGGGCAACAAATGTTAATTACTCAAACAGCGTTGAAAGAAGTTACTGATATTATTCAATGGTCAGGCGGAGTATCAGAACAGGCGAAATAAAGTAGATTTCTACAAAGATTAAACATCATACCTGACAATCCTTCAACTGTAGCCCTAAACTTACAGCCAACTAGGAGTTTGGGGACAAATGATCTCATTATTCTAGGAACAGGGGATCAGTTAGGAATTGTGACAATGACAGCAGATGCTACGGTCAGAGCAGCACTTTCTCCGGGTGTAAAGTTGAATGTGTATATCCATCTGCCTCGCCCTTTAAGATAAAATTAATTATGCAAATTACTATTGCACCTTATCTTTTAAGTACCTATAAGCTGATTCAGTGTGCTTTTCCCAATGGGATAGAAACACAAGACTATTTACCACTGTTGGCATTGCTTTATGATCAAATGTCAGATCGAAACTTAGCAGAAATTGTAGTTCACTACACAGGAAGACATTATGCAGTTGTTCTCAATGATGTGTATCGTGTAGTAACAACTGATGTGCCAAAGGCTGAAACTATTGACAAGGTGAAACAGCGTTTGCTTGTTTGTGGTTATCAAGAGTGGCTTAAAGAAGCTGAAAGTTAGATGGGGGATATATAGTAAGTTAATTACCCTATCCTCTCGTCTCTAGCCCCGTTTCCATATCAACTTGACTTTCTAAAAAGTCGTTATCCTTAAGAATTTCATAGAGATTAATATCTTGCTCTAGCAAGCAAGCGTGTCCACAATTGGGCAACACTACAATTTTGTTATTTGGTAAGATGTTCCC
Organism: Nostoc sp. 'Lobaria pulmonaria (5183) cyanobiont'; assembly: GCF_002949795.1. Classification (NCBI taxonomy): domain Bacteria; kingdom Bacillati; phylum Cyanobacteriota; class Cyanophyceae; order Nostocales; family Nostocaceae; genus Nostoc; species Nostoc sp. 'Lobaria pulmonaria (5183) cyanobiont'. The sequence goes on from NZ_CP026692.1 coordinate 1,609,054, forward strand.
TATCCGGTTCACTTCAGTTACAGAAGGCAAAAGGCGATCGCTAGCACCAGCAATCAACAAAACTGGTTGAGTTAAACGCCTTAACTTTTCCTCATCAACATGAAACTCTCGCAGTAAAGACAACCGCCAAAGAACAGTTTCTTCCGGGACAGAACGCATAGTTTTCAACAAATCGTGGCGATCGCTCTGAGAAATGCGTGACAAAGATGCTAAAAATGGCAATAACCCCAGTGCGCCAACATCATACAATCCTGATGGCACTAAGTAAGTTAGCTGGGATGCCCAACTTAACCAAGGGCGAAGACAAAAGGACGAAGCTGGGTTAATTAGGATAATTCGCTTAAATAAATCGGGTGCTTGGATTGCCACTTTCATTGCCAAGCAACCACCAAAGGATTCACCACACAAGTAAACTGGTCTGTGAGAGCTTTTTTCTAATTCAGCATCGATCAAGTCCAATACACTCTTAGTTAGGACATCCCAAGTGTTAAGGTCTTTCCGGGGGAGCGCCAAAGAGCGCACATCAAAGCCAGTTTCTAATCCTGCGGTTTGCGATCGCAATAGTTGACCAGTTCCATCCATTCCTGGTAAATATACCAATAACGGATACTCTGGCTGTACTCGTTTAGGAGTTAGAAAACAGGGGTTTAGCTCAACTTCTGTGATAGTCATTAGTCATTAGTCATTAGTCATTAGTCATTAGTCAATGGTATAAAACTTTTGGACTGCTGATTGTTGCTTTTACGAGCTTCGGTATTTTTGAGCAAAAACAAAAAAGTCTCGGAACAAGCTACTGAAAGTCGTGGAGACAATCCAAAATCCCAAATCGAATCGCTTTAATAGCAACCTTGACGCAGTAAATTGCTAATTTCGCCGTGACAGTGTTCCGTCAGTTCAGCCACAACAGTTCTGGCTTGTTTGCCATGATATTTTTTATGATGTTGGGGCGTAATCCAATAAGGACGACCGATTAACACTGCAACCCGACGATAAATTACCAAAGGATGCCAACCACTTTGATTAAATAAAGGTTCTGAAGGGTCGAATACACTCAAAAGCCTTAAAGGGAAGCCATTGGTGTTTACCTCTTCTAAGGAGGCGATCGCGATCGGCAAAATAGCTAAATCCTGCACATTCGCTCGTAATGCCAAATGGGCAAATCCCCGCTGAAACTCACCCACCTGGTTTGGCTGAGTAAATTTCACCATTGGTGCAGTCCCTTCTGGAAATACTCCCACCATCTGCTTGGACTGCAATAGCACCTGCGACTGCAAAAAAAAGCTTTGCAGGCGGTTTTGAGTTTCTTCCAAAGGAAAACACCCCAATTGACCGATGACAATCTCCCGCATAACTGGGACTTGTCCCATGTAGTGATGGCAAGCAAAGCGAATTGGACTCGATAATGCCGCCATTAAAATCAGTGCATCCATAAAGCTGCGATGATTGCTGACTACTAAGACGCTGGCATCCTGGGGAATACGGTCTTCGTAATAGCGGAACATTTGCGTTGAGAATGCCGCCACCAAAGCGCGAGAAATCTCTAGGGGGCTATTTCCACTCATACCTAATCAATATATTTTCCGGTAAATATGGCAATTTGTCTTAATTTTAGTTTTACATTTCTTTACTATTGTCATGACCGTCTTAAGATAGAAATATCTAATCTCCAAAAGTAACTAGATTTTCTGGGTTCTCAATTATGTATTCTTGAACACAAGAATATCTAATAGAAACTATTCAAAAAAATTATGATTAGTTAATTTCCATTTTTTAGGTAAAAATGAGTTTAATTGATGCATATTACCAAATAATTTTTCACCTAATAAATTTGCTATGATGAAGACTTTATTGGAAAAAATAGGAGTTATATTGTATAATTGCGTGGTTTTGCCGCCAAAAGCTAATAAGTTAATTTTTATTTTGCATGAATCTAGTGAATAAAACAGAATTGACATTTGCGCTGACTACACCCTTATATTATGTAAACGATGTCCCTCATATAGGCAGTGCTTATACGACGATCGCAGCCGACGTAGTAGCACGATTTCACAGGTTACTAGGGCATCGGGTATTACTAATTACAGGTACAGATGAACATGGGCAAAAAATTCAGCGCTCAGCAGAAAGTTTAGGGAAAGCACCACAAGAGTTTTGCGATGAAATTGTCCCTAGTTTCATGAGTTTATGGCAATTATTAGACATTCAATACGATCGCTTTAGTCGGACTACTGCACCTCGTCATGAAGCGATCGTTAAAGAATTCTTTGAGCGAGTCTGGGAATCTGGTGATATCTACCAAGGACAACAACAAGGATGGTACTGCGTATCCTGCGAAGAATTCAAAGAAGAACGGGATCTGCTAGAAGGACACCGTTGCCCAATTCATACTAATAAAGAAGTGGAGTGGCGAGACGAACAAAACTATTTTTTCCGCTTATCCAAATATCAAACTAAGCTGACAGAATTTTATCAATCTAAACCGGATTTTATTCAACCAGAAAGTCGGCGCAACGAAGTTCTCAGCTTTGTCAATCAAGGACTGCAAGACTTTTCCATTTCACGAGTGAATTTAGATTGGGGTTTTCCCGTACCAGTCGATCCTAAGCACACCCTCTATGTCTGGTTTGATGCGCTGCTAGGTTATGTCACAGCATTACTTGAACCAGATGCAGAACCAACTTTAGCAAATGCTTTAGAAACATGGTGGCCGATGAATCTGCACCTAATTGGTAAAGATATTCTGCGCTTTCATGCAGTTTACTGGCCAGCAATGCTGTTATCAGCTGGCTTACCCTTGCCAGAGAGAGTATTTGGGCATGGCTTTTTGACTAAAGATGGTCTAAAGATGGGCAAAAGTCTGGGTAACACCCTTGATCCTGTGGCATTAGTTAAGAGCTATGGTAGTGATGCCGTTCGTTATTACTTCCTTAAGGAAATCGAATTTGGCAAGGATGGAGATTTTAATGAAGTTAGGTTCATTAATTCTCTGAATGCAGATTTAGCAGATAAATTAGGCAATTTGCTCAATCGCACTTTGAGCATGGTGAAAAAATACTGTGCTGAGAATAAAGTACCATCAATCGGCAATGAAGCGATTCCTGACGAAAATCCTTTGAAAGCCATTGGTTTACGTCTAGGGGAACAGGTGAAACAAGCATACCAGGAGCTAGCTTTCAGTCAAGCCTGTGAGGCTATTCTTTCACTGGTGCAAGTCAGTAATAAATTTATTGATGAACAAGCTCCTTGGTCATTATATAAACAGGGACAGCAGGAGTCGGTGGAAAAGGTTCTCTACGCAGTTCTAGAATCAGTTAGACTAGCAGCTTATCTGCTATCCCCAATTATTCCGAACATTAGTAGCGATATTTATCAGCAGCTAGGCTTCAGAATAAATTTTAACGATCAAAAACAAAGTTCAGTTACCGCTCCTTTTGCTATCCATGCTAAATGGGGGCTACTATCGAGCAAACAACAGTTGGGTACACCCCAACCGATTTTTAAGCGAATAGAATCCCCGAAAAACGATTAGTCCTTATCAAACTCTGATTTTGTTCAATTTTTTATTTTCTCACAAAATTTATCGTGGCTGAATTTAAATTAGCCGCAGAACATTATCATAAGCCGCTGTGACTAGCATCTAAAAGTTGGTAATTTGTATCAAAAATAACAGGGATAAAAATTGAGGTATCACAATGATGTTGAATAATTTGGAAAACGATTCAATATTTACGCCAGAACAAGTTTTGGAGAATCGGGGTAGGGTCGCCATATTTATTGATGGCTCAAATTTATTTTACGCTGCACTGCAACTAGGGATTGAAATTGATTACACGAAGTTATTATGTCGATTAACAGGAGGTTCTAGATTACTCCGTTCTTTTTTCTACACTGGTGTAGATCGGACAAACGAGAAGCAACAGGGGTTTCTGCTGTGGATGCGTCGCAATGGCTATCGAGTCATTGCTAAAGATTTAGTCCAACTACCAGATGGCTCTAAAAAAGCTAACCTGGATGTAGAAATAGCAGTAGACATGATGGCACTAGTAGATTCTTATGATACCGCAGTTTTAGTTAGCGGTGATGGGGATTTGGCTTATGCGGTAAATTCAGTTAGCTATCGTGGCGTGCGGGTAGAAGTTGTGAGCTTGCGTTCGATGACCAGCGACAGCTTAATTAATGTGAGCGATCGCTACATTGATTTAGAAGCTATCAAAGAAGATATTCAAAAAACCCCTCGCCAAAGCTATCCATACCGACCGTTATCTGGTATCGGTTTTTTGGAAGACCCCAGAACTAGTGACGGACACCTAGAAATCCAAGAATAATGGCGTATCAATTTCATAAAAGAGGGAGATGGGGAAAGAGAAAAATTCAAAATTTCTCCTCCACTCCCTCGTTTCTTATTTTACTTTTATTAATATTTGGTTTAGTCGGCTGCGGGGGCAAATCCCCGCCAGCTTCCCAACAAAATACTGCGGCTTCATCTAATCCAGATAGCAATTTGACTTTCTTTGATGTCACCCTAGAACAAGCAGATGAAGTGGGAAGACCAATTTGGAAAGTCAGGGCTAAAACCGCAAAATATACTAAAGAAAAACAAATTGGTCAGGCTGAAAGTCCTTATGGTGAACTATATCAAGATGGCAAAGTTGTTTATCAAATCAAGGCAGATGTAGCAGACATTGAACAAGATGGGAAACAGTTGTTTCTAAAAGGTAAGATATTTGCCATAGATCCTAGTAATGGGATTGTGTTGCAAGGTAATGAATTAGAATGGCGTCCTAAAGAAGATTTGTTGATTGTTCGTAACAAGATTAACGGTACCCATAAAAAACTACAAGCAGTAGCACAGGAGGTGCGAGTTAAAACCCGCGAACAGCGGATGGAATTTTCTGGAGGAGTAGTAGCAAATTCTATCGATCCCCAGATGCAAGTGAGAACTGAACATTTAATCTGGAATATTAAAGAAGAAAAACTGATTGGCGATCGCCCCATAGAAATTGATCGCTATAAAGATAATAAAATTAGCGATCGCGGTAAGGGAAATTCTGCCGAAGTCAACTTAAAAACAAAAATTGCCATTGTCCAAAAAAATGCTCAACTAGAATTACTAGATCCACCACTGCAAATAGCTAGTAACTCTATGACCTGGAACATGAACGCAGAAACTGTCACCACAAACTCGCCAACGCGAATGTTCCAGCGTGCCGAAAACGTTACAGTGACAGCTAACCAAGGTGAAATGAAAATACCACAAAAAACCGTTTATTTAACAGGTAACGTTAACGCCGTTGGTCAGCGTCGCCAGTCTCTAAGATCCAATACACTAACTTGGTATTTAGACAATAAATTAGTTGAAGCTCAGGGAAATGTTGTTTATCGACAAATTGACCCACCATTAAATTTTGTGGGTGAAACAGCAGTTGGTAATCTGCAAACAGAAAATATTCTTGTCAAAGGTGGCAGTTCTAGCGGTAGGGTAGTAACGGAGATTATTCCTCAAGAAAAAGCCAATCGTCAGTAGTAAAGTTAGGGGGAGTGGGGGGATGAGGGAGTCTTTAAACTAGAGAAATGAGTCTTTGATACTCGTGAATGAGTATTTTAACTTCATTAATAAGTCTCTAAACTAAATGAATGAAATTCTAACCCTTCCTTATTCCCGACTCCCCACTCATAAATTTTGGGTTGGTCGAGTACTAGACTAGGATTTTAGTAATACAAGTCTTTTGATAGCCCATGAATGGATCAAACCGATTAGGTAAGGAATCCTTGCCAACATCCCAGCAAGTAGAACATTCCCACCATCACGATACAGACCACGAGCATACAGATCCTACTCATGGAACTGGAGAGTCAGCTCATCCTCATATCCATAGCGAAGAGTCTTTACGGCGAATTGTCAATCGATTATCGCGTATAGAAGGACATGTTCGAGGTATTAAGTCAATGGTGCAGCAAAGTAGCCCTTGTCCTGATGTTCTACTGCAAATTGCCGCAGTCCGGGGCGCATTGGATCGGGTAGCGCGAATTGTTTTGGATGAACATTTGACTGAGTGTATTGGTAGAGCCGCACAAGAGGGTAATATTGACGTTGAAATTAAACAGTTAAAGGCTGCTTTAGATCGATTTTTACCTTAAAAATTAGAAAAATAATGTAAAATGCATTTGCCAAATTGCTGATGCACTAGCAGCGATACATCAAAATTTAATAGTGCATTGTGATATTCACTCTAGCAACATCAGATTGCGAACTGGTAGACAACCTATTTTTATAAACTTTCTTTTGTTCACTTTTTCTAGGAGTGAAGGAGGTAAAAGCTTCTTTTATAAAATAATATGTTGTGCAATTACGATGGTTTTTAGCTAGACTATGATTCTAAAAAATTATCAATTTCATTATTCTTTAACTGGCAGTTTAGATAAACCACTAATTCTGTTTTTGCATGGCTTCATGGGTAACATTGATGAATTTAATGAAGCTATAAAATTACTAGTTAACGAATTTTCTTATTTAACACTTGATCTTCCAGGACACGGCAAAACTCAAGTTTTGGGTGAGGAGGAATACTATACAATAGCAAACACTGCTCATGCTTTAATCAACTTACTGGATGAGTTAAAAATTGCTAAATGCTTTTTAGTTGGTTATTCAATGGGTGGTAGATTGGCTTTATACCTAACCCTGCATTTTCCAGAACGTTTTCATAAAGTTGTGCTTGAGTCAGCTTCTCCAGGTTTACCAACAGCAGCAGAACAATTAGAACGGATTAAAATTGATACACAAATAGGTAGAAAATTAACAAAAATCTGGAAAAAAAGTGATTATACTGCTTTTCTATCAAATTGGTATAATCAACCGATTTTTGGTTATATAAAAAGTCACCCTGAATACGATCGCATGGTAGAAAGTCGGTTGCAAAATAATCCACAGGAATTAGATAAATCACTGCGCTTTATCGGTACTGGATGTCAACCTTCTTTATGGGAAAAGCTACAATGCAATACAACTCCCATGCTTTTACTAGTCGGTGAATACGATCAAAAATTTATATCTATTAATACAGAAATGGCTAAAATATGTGAATTTGCTCAGATAAAAATAATTAGTAATGCTGGACACAATATCCACTTTGAAAATACCTTGGCATTTGTGGATAATATCAAAAGTTTTTTGTCCGCAGCAAATTAAAAATTAAGATAACCTCACTACTTCTTTACTGCCTTACTAGAAGGAGTTGGGGATGGTGGCAAATTCGGGGCTGTTGGTTGTTTAGCTGCGGTCAATTCTTCTTGCAACATTTTTTGATAAACCTTAGGCAAAGAGTTACTAACAGAATTAGTTTCTATGCCATATCCCAAACTTGTCCAAGTGGGAGATAGTCGCCGCAAAACATCATTTAACTTTCCCTGACGCAACAGTTGCGAAATATCAGCTCCCCAAACATTAGAATCATTTAACCAACGGTAAACTACTACATCTTGATATTCTGCTTCAAAACTATAAGCAGTCCAAAACATCATCCGCATCGGCTTTGGGTGATAACGAGGGGCTAAACGATACCAAGTAATGTTGATAATTTGATATCTGCCAGCAGCGGTAGAACAATTACCTATGTTGGGGCCTGTAATAATTGTGACGCATATCTCAGGATGTCGGCTGAGGTCGTTGACTTGCTGTCCCCCATACAACAGCGAATAGGGACGGTTTCCACTAGCCTCACTTGCCGAGATAGTTCGCATTAAAGCGCGGATGTAGGGATCGCCCTGTTTCATGACCAAAGGCGGCTGTTTACTTTCAAAGATGGGATCGGAAGGCGATCGCAAGTCTCCAATATACCATTGCAATAAATACACAAAACCGAGAAGCGCGGCTATTGGGCCAATAAGTTTTTCAACACCTTTGAATTCAAAGCCTTTCAGAGTCTGACTCCTTCAAATTCACTCTTTTTACTAACAAAAATCATCGACGAACTGATTTCAGTAAAGTTCACACCTGATTGTTAGTTATTATTTCCGATTTGCTCATTTTTTTAGGAATTAGCAAAAAAGAGTATAAATACAGGAGTTTGTAAGTAACTGAGGTACAAAATGCAGGACTCACACATCAAATATAAAGAGTTTCTACCTCCTGCCTCAAAACCCGTAGCTTTGTACTTCATCCAAAAGAAAACTAATGTCAGTATAGCAAGCAAGATACTCACAAAAATCTTGTCTAAATATAAATTTAATTACTTTTGGTAGCATATAATCTCAGTAATAATTACTTCTTTGCTCAAATCGGGCGAGAAGTTGATACAACCTGATTGCAAAGGTTTTGATTTAAGTTAACACCAACGCACATCTGTAATCCCCTATAAAAGGTCTTTATTACGACCGATTGAGAACTGCGATCGGGGAGATTGGGTAATTAATCAGTCTGTTTATCTAGCTGCGCATCGACTTCGTATCTTAAAATACCAGGAATTTTCTGAAGACACTGTAGATAACAAATGTTACTCTGGTCTAGTTAAAAACCAAGAGGCAGATAGCCTTTAGCAATATTGAATCTGCTTTGTGTTTTTACACAATAGTCATAGTCATGGGCACAATATTCAAGTAGCTTGAAATATGAAAATCACTCGTATTCACCACCAGTTTGAAAAACTATGGTTAACCGTTTTACTTCCGTGAGTACTGCTCTCACACTTAAGGTAGTTGGAATAATCTGCATTTTGTCCTTTTTCGTTGACTTTTTGATTCTGTTGTTACCCTTTCAACCCACCGATCGCGTATGGCAAATCAATTTGGGAACAGCCCTCGTCGATCGAGGAATTGTTCCTCTAGTCGGTTTGGGGCTTCTGTTTGCTGCCTATTGGATTGAGAATGCTGATGCAGCAAGCGATCGCCCCCAAGGTATCGATTTAAGATTTCCCGCTGCGATCATCTCCAGTATTTTAGGGTTGATGTTCTTGCTGATTTTTCCCCTGCACCTAAATAACGTCAATCAAGCCAAGGCTCAAACACTCAACCGAATCACCCAAGAAGCAGATCAGGCAGAAAATCAGCTGAACACTCGGTTATCGCAATTGCAAGCACAACTGAATACTGAGCAAGGAAAAGCGCAACTACAGCAGCTGCGAAACCAAACTAAAGCTCAGTTTAGTGAAATACTCAAAGATGACCAAAAATATAAGCAAGCAATTGAAAGCTCTCAAATTCCCGCAAATATCAAAGAGTTACTGAAGAAGGCTAAAACAGATCCCCAAGCACTTGATAAAGCTATCGAACAACAAACAGATATTCAAACGCTGCAAACTCAACAACTGAGCCAAGTTCGCCAGCGCCGAGACGAAACACTGCAACAAGCTAAAGATACTGCTTGGAAGTCTGGACTGCGGATTGGTATTAGCAGTTTGCTATTGTCCATTGGTTACATTATCATCGGCTGGACAGGCTTAAGAGGTAGGGGTGCTGTACAAGGTGGTAAACCTAGAGCTGCCGCACGCTAATCCACTATTGGCATGGCAGTAGGACGTATTCAAAAATTATTTACGGCTAATACTGCCATGCGCCTAATAGTTAATAACCATAAAAAGGCAATTATCACTGAGTAAAATCGCTATAAAACTTGAGTAATGTTCTCAATTTACATACTGACATATAACGAAGAACTAGATATTGCTGCTTGTATCGAATCGGCGATGTTATCAGATGACATCATTGTTGTGGATTCATGCAGTAGCGATCGCACTGTGGAAATCGCCAGTCGCTATCCCATCCGCGTTGTCCAACACGCTTTTGAAAGCCACGGACGCCAACGCACCTGGATGTTAGAGTCTATCCCCCCAAAGCATCAATGGGTTTACATTCTCGAAGCTGACGAGCGCATGACACCAGAACTGTTTGCGGAATGCGAAAAGGCAAGTCAGAACCCAGACTACATCGGTTACTACGTGGCTGAACGCGTCATGTTCATGAATCGTTGGATTCGCTACAGCACACAGTATCCCCGTTACCAAATGCGACTCTTCCGCCACGGGAAAGTCTGGTTTACGGACTACGGTCATACTGAGCGAGAAGTTTGTGAGGGTGCAACTAGCTTTTTAAAAGAAACATACCCACACTACACTTGTAGCAAAGGTTTGAGCCGCTGGATTGATAAGCACAACCGTTATTCTACGGATGAAGCTCAAGAAACATTGTATCAGCTAGAACAGGGCAAGGTTAACTGGCAAGATTTATTCTTTGGCAAATCAGAAGTCAAAAGACGGCGTGCCCTGAAAGATTTGTCTTTGCGTTTGCCCGCCAGGCCGTTGCTACGGTTTATATATATGTATTTTATCTTAGGCGGATGTTTAGATGGACGCGCCGGAGTCGCTTGGTGTACATTGCAGGCATTCTACGAATACCTGATTTTGCTCAAAGTTTGGGAAATGAAGTATCTACCAAAACCTAATTTAGATACAACAGCAATTTTGCTACAAGAGAGTACGCAACAGGTGCAGTGCGCGGATTCTGAAACTACACAGGTTGATGCGGCGTGAAGAGAGGTGGAGATTTCCTGTATAGCGATCACAAAATCATAGCGTACCACAGATGTATTACACAGATCCCTGACTTCGTAAAAGTTGTCGGGGATCTTGCTTTTGATGATTCAAGACTAGATGAAAATTCCAAACTTTATAGTGGGTTCTATATTCAGGGCGGGCAGGATACTCACCCCACAAGATGGATAATTTATTTATTAGAAATACTTAATAAATTAATATTTTTAACAAAATATTTTCATAAAAGCTACCCCTGCTCAAAAGTGAGTGATTGACCAGATAAAATAATTTATTAGTTTACCCTGTAGTACTTTCACAATCATGAGCAGCTTTTGATTCAGCGCGGTAGATTAATGATACCTAAAAACTTGCAACAATGATTTACAAGTTTTCTAAAGAAAACTAACACCCTCTAAGAATAACCAGTCGCCATCGGATGGGTTAATGTCTATGTGTATGCTTATAGGAAAATAGCTGATTTCCAGCAGCAGGTAACTTGCTAGTGTTGTAGACAGTTACTTGCGGTAGAATCTGCCAAAGTTAAAGCCTTCGGAATTTGACGAATCTGCTGGTATGGATACGAATAACAAAAGTTCCTCTAGCTTCAAACAGGAGAATCGAGGCTTGGTAATCGATCGCCTAAAACAGGACTTAAAAAACGACCTGATTGCTGGCTTGTTGGTAATAATTCCCTTAGCAACCACTATCTGGCTGACAATTACCATTGCGACTTGGGTAATCAACTTCCTCACCCAAATTCCCAAACAATTGAATCCCTTTGATGGGTTAAACCCATTTTTAGTAAATATATTTAATTTATTAGTAGGATTAGCTGTACCACTACTAAGTATATTACTGATGGGCTTGATGGCTCGGAATCTAGCTGGGCGGTGGTTGTTAGATTTTGGTGAGCGATTATTACAGGCAATTTCTTTAGCAGGACAAGTATACAAAACTCTCAAACAGCTTTTAGAAACAATACTGAAAGATTCTAATGGCAAGTTTCGCCGGGTAATTTTGGTAGAGTACCCTCGCCGAGGAATTTGGGCGATCGCTTTTGTTACTGGTGCAATCAGCAGTGATATCCAAACCCAGATATCTCGCCCTGTGCTAAGTGTTTTTATCCCCACCACCCAAAATCCGACTACCGGATGGTACGCAGTCGTTCCTGAAGACGAGGTGGTGAACCTCTCCATGTCGATTGAAGACGCCTTTAAAATAGTTGTATCAGGTGGCATTGTCGCCTCCAATACGCCTTTGGTTTTCCCCAAATCCACACTGGAAGTGAAACACGACGAAATCAAGCAGCAGGTTATTCCCGTTGAAGAAACTTAAAATCAATCTGGCATAGTCACAAGCAAATGCGTAATGTTGTTGTTTAACTGTGCCAAAATTGATAGGCTTATAAGTTTGTCTTGCCTAGTTAATCAGTTCTCGCACAATCACCCCTCAGTTTTATGCAACCTCGTAAACCCCAGCAAATTGCTCGTGAATTGGCGCTTTTAAGCCTCAGCCAATTGCCAGTCAACCCAAAGAAATTAGAGAAATTGGAAGACGATCAACTAGTATCCAAGTTGCTACTAGGAGCAGTACGCACTCTGACCTCAGAAGTACAAGATACCCTCGATAATGCCGCAGGTGAACTACAACGCAGTAACGATCGCCTCTTAAGTAGCCAAACTCGGGCCTCCGACCTCAATACTGCTAGAACCATGCTTCAAGAAGCGATCGGCTGCACCCAGACAGCAATCAATCAGTTGGGTACAGCACTTGATTTCCCAGTATTGATTCAGTTAGCTAATCAGGACAAGGGAGTTCGGAATTACGCCAAAGAGCTTGTGATTACCGTCAACGAAAATCGACACATTATAGATGAACTCATTTCTGCTGCCTTAGTAGATTGGCAAGTAACTCGTCTCGCCCAAATTGACCGCGATATCTTGCAAATCGCTGTGGCAGAAATGAAGTTCTTAGGAGTTCCAGACAGTATTGCCATCAATGAAGCTGTGGAGCTAGCCAAACGCTACAGTGGAGACGATGGTCATCGCTTTATTAATGGTGTTTTGCGCCGAGTCACTGAGCAGAAAAAAACTGCGTAGTACTGCCGCGGAATTCATAATTTCTATACTGCTGTGGAAAAAAGTCTGTAGCCGCTTCTGCGGCTTCCTCCAAGGGAAACTTCTCCCTTTGAGAGTAAGAGTAAATCTACACTAACGCAAAAAACTCTCTGTTGTAACGATTCTCCTCAAACGGGCGTTGAAAGGTGAGGATAACCCGAAAGTTTTCACCCCAAGAAAAAGTGCAAAGTTAAATTAAACTCATAACTTATAACTTATAACTCATATAACTAATACTGCTGCAATGGTTTTTAATTGGTTCCGTCGTCAACATAACGATTCCTCTAACACTCCCTCTGATAAGAAACAGGAAGAAACTTCTCCTGCACAAGAACCCCAACCAGAGCCAGCCAAAACCTCAACGCCAACTGCTGAAACTGCACCAGACACAACGACAGACTTATTGGCATTTGCTAAAGCAGCCTACAAAAATATTCAGCAAAAACAGCAAGTTGAGGTAGTAGAAACCCCACCCGATCCAGCAGATACCTTAGCATCATTAATACAACCTGAAACCGTAGAAACGGTCATTGCAGAAATCACTGAAGCAGAAGCAACTGAGGAACCTGCTAGTATAATCGTAGAAACTACACAGTCAGAAGTTCAAGCTCCTAGTGAGGAAGAAATTACAGAAGATTCCTCAGTGGCAGCAATTGCCGCTCGGCCAGATGTTTCCAGTTCAGAACTCACGGCAAGTGAAGTTGAACCAACACCCACCGAACCACTAGCTACGCCAGAGGCAACACAGCCAACAGCACCATCCTTCTTAGAACGGGCGGCGGCAGAACGGCAAGCCAAGCTAGAACAACTAATAGCCACTGCCATTGAAGTTCCAGAACCGGAGGTAGTACAGCCAGTAGCGACAACCTCAGAAACAGGAGAGGAAATTTCTGGACTGCTATTTGATGATGGCTTTGTCTGGTCAGCGAAAGTTCTAGCAGCTCAAGGTAGAAGTGCAGAAGACGTTTCTATTGAAGAAATTACCTGGCTGAAAAAGCTTCGGCAAGGATTAGACAAAACTCGCCGTAGTATTCTCAACCAACTGAAGGCGATCGTTGGTCAAGGGCCGCTAAACCTTGCTGCTGTGACGGAAATTGAGGCATTGCTTTTGCAAGCTGATGTGGGTGTAGAGGCGACAGACTTTATTATCAATGCCCTCCAGACAAAACTTCGAGAAGAAGTTACCGCACCCGAAGAAGCGATCGCTTTCCTGAAAAAAATTCTCCGGGATATGCTGGATGCACCGAGCAAAACATCCCACAAAACTACCTTTACCCCAGAAAAAGAAACCTTGAATATTTGGTTAATTACTGGGGTGAATGGTGCTGGTAAAACCACCACTATCGGTAAAATTGCCCATCTTGGACAAAAATCTGGCTATAAATGCCTGATTGGGGCAGCAGACACCTTCCGCGCCGCTGCCGTGGAACAGGTGAAGGTTTGGGGTAGTAGAAGCGGCGTGGATGTAATTGCCAATCCAGGAAAGAATACAGATCCGGCAGCAGTTGTATTTGATGCGATCGCGGCCGCCCAAGCACGTCAAACCGAATTACTTCTGGTAGATACAGCTGGGCGACTGCAAAACAAGAAAAATTTAATGGATGAACTCGGTAAAATCCGACGAATTATCGATAAAAAAGCCCCAAATGCCAAGGTAGAATCACTATTGGTTTTAGATGCCACTTTAGGTCAAAATGGACTGCGGCAAGCTGAAGTTTTTTCCCAAGCTGCCCAACTCAGTGGTGTTGTCTTAACCAAGCTGGATGGTACTGCCAAAGGCGGCGTTGCCCTTGCCGTTGTGCAGCAGCTAGGTTTACCCATTCGCTTTATTGGTGCTGGCGAAGGAATTGAAGACCTACGCCCCTTTTCGAGCTATGAGTTTGTCGAAGCTCTCTTGAGTGGTTAGTTGAAAAATTTCGAGTTAAAAATTTTTCTTAACAAACTTAGGACTTACGCAATACTGTATGATTCTTCTCTGGGAGACACTGCGTGTTGGCGTAAGCTTCTGACGGAGAAAGAGATTCGATAAATTAAGCTTTTTAGCTATTTTTTCGTAAGTCCTAAAGCTGATAAATTTAGGGATGACCGATCTGTTATTATCACTTCAACTAACTAGAAACAGCTCAAGTCCTAAAATTATGAATTTGTCACAATAAATGGGTGACTTTTGCTAAAATTTCTAGCTAATGCCCTTTTTGAAGTCTTAAACGGGCTTTTTAAATGTAGTAGTACGGTATTTAGTGCGACATACAAAAGCCCCTAGACTTTCATCTTGCAGCAATTGAAAAGGGAATCGAGACGCTCACCCCCACACAACTATATTGTGGGATGGACAGCAGTCTCAGTGGTGAGCAGTGCGTTGGGGAACCAGCGCGGCTCATTTCAGCGCTACGGGAGGTTTTCCCTCCATAGGTGTCTGGTGTTGGCTATGGCGACTTGTTCGTGCAACGTCTCTCGATAGGTTTGAATTCTAATGGTTAAATGAAAACACTCTTTCTGACTTTTGACTTAAATTTATTGGAAGATGTTTCTTCTATTTTTAGTGTCATATCTTCTATTCATATCTTACACTTACCAAATGACTTACCCCTAAAATAAATTACAGGCTAATGGTTTAACTCTGTTACAGCTGACTCAAAAGATAGAGTTACTTCACTTTTGTCCCGTTTTGATGGGTTTAAGTTTTGCGTCTTCAGCAACTCAAAATTCGCAAAACGAGAAATTAAAAATGGAAAAGCTCAATCTTGGCGATTATCCCGGCAACTATGGTATACAAATTAAGTATTTGAAGACTTATTTATATATTCTCAGATTTGGGAATGAGTGTAAGTCTGTTTTTTACCAAGCCAAGCTCGATTTGAGCGCTTATAGAGGTTTTCACTCAAAAACTTGTAGTCTCCTAGTTTCCTCTGCCCAAACAGTCCCTCGGAAAGCGTTATAAATTATTCTTTGAATAAAGTATTTTTATGACTTTAGAGATATGCTTTGGGAATTAAGCTATGAAAAAATGAAAAGCTTTCTGAAATATCAGCAAAACTAGTAATTTTTACGGGTAAAGTTTGGACTAAAAATACATGATTTGAAATTACTAATATTCCATTAGAAATACAAGAAGCAAATAAAATACTTATAAAATTTGCCTGTTACGTCTTTATACTCTTGCTAAAATGACAAGTCTTGTCTAAATATGGTTTAGCAATGCCAAAAGATTTATAAGTAATCTAAAATCTGCCAATATAAAGTGCAATAATACCTGTGCCTGTGTCTCAACTGCCCTCTCAACCCATTGATAATAATAGTAGTGCCGCGACGGATGTCACACCAGTCGTGGCACTTAAAGAACTCGTGGCAAGGTTGCACCGGGAACAGAACAAAATTCAAGATTTGCTAAGTTCTTTAGGATTTGCCCTGAGAAGTTTTAATAATTTGAATCAGTTTTTGGAACTGATTCCGCTGATGGCAACAAGAGTGACAGATGCAGACGGTAGCGCCCTGTTTCTCTACAAACCTAATGGTCAAGTCAGGTTAGAACAGTTACATTGGCAAGATAGTGGCCAGCGCAAGAATATCCGCAAAGCGCTAGAAATAGCCAGTAGTCAAATCACGCTTTTGCCAAATACTGCCCCCCTAGCTAATGCCACAGGAATTTTAGATGACCAGATGCATCGCTATTTGGGGCCAGATGTACAAATCTTTGGTACGGCAATTCTGGTAAAGCATACAGAACGGGGATGGCTCTATGTCTTGAGCCGCGATCCAGAATATAGTTGGACAGAAACTAGGCAAAAGTTAGTTAGGTTAGTGGCAGACCAAACAGCAGTAGCGATCGAAAACGATGAACTAGCTGTAGAACTAAGAAAAAAAGAACGCCTAGACCAAGAACTAGAAATTGGCGCAGAAATTCAACGGCGACTTCTACCACGTCAATGCCCTACAGTTCCTGGTGCAGTCCTAGCGGCACGTTGTAAACCTGCCAATCGCGTCGGCGGAGACTACTACGACTTTATTGCTACCAATCATAATAAGATTCAGCCCAAGATCAAAGGTGGCACCGAAACTAGTCGCTGGGGTTTGGTTATTGGAGATGTCATGGGCAAAGGTGTCCCTGCTGGGCTGATTATGACGATGATGCGGGGAATGCTACGAGGAGAAGTGCTACATGGTAATTCCCCCGCCAGAATTCTACAAAACTTAAATAGAGTTATGTATGCGGATTTGGAAAATTCCCATCGCTTTGTAACACTATTTTACTCCGAATATAACCCCTACAGCCGAATTCTGTCTTATAGCAATGCGGCACACAATCCTCCCTTGTGGTGGCACGCAGCTACAAAAACTGTCACCCGTTTAGATACTTTGGGAATGTTAATCGGTTTGGATGCCAACAGCCAATATGAAGATGCCCAGGCACAGTTAGAGCCTGGGGATACAATTATTTACTATACAGATGGTTTGACCGATGCTGCTGCTGCTGGTGGCGATCGCTTTGATGAAGACAATTTTGTTGCTGGCTTCAATACTGCTTGTAAATACTGCAATGGGCCAGAGGAGATTGTGGATTACTTATTTGACCAAGTTCAGCAATTCATCGGTGGTGATAAACAAAACACTGATGATATGACACTAGTTGTTCTGCAAATTTTATAATTATTGGGCATTTATACTCGGTCAAGTCATGAGTCAATGCTTGGGGTTATGGTGACAGAGGATTCACCACAGTGATTTTACTAAATTTAATTTTTTATTTATTTTTATTTAAATTTTCGTAGCGATCGCCCAAATGGTTGTACATCAACCTTTTTTGGTGAATTGTTTGTATTTAGCCTTTCGGATAATACATAAAAAATGATCGTTAGAATACTTTTCTGTTCAATTAAAAACTATATATTTTGCACATCTAGCACAGTAGGAAACGCTAAGGGGGAGAGCAGGTAAAAGGTAAAAGGTACAAGGTAAAAAGTAAAAGGTAAATTTACTTCTTCATTTTTGCTTTCTTTCTATCCTTGTGACGCAAGCATTTAGTCTGCTCACTTTTGGCGTTTTAATTTTTTCTTTCTCCGCCGTAGCAAGTTCACAACAGCTACGACGGAGTTTTGCTTTATTTATTTCTTAGGTCTAGACTTGGTTATTTTAAAATAATTCGTAATTGGTAATGACGCTTTCTAGCGCAGCGTCTCATAAAGAGTGTCATTACGAATTAGTAATTAGTTAAACTTCTTTAGTATTTAAGTTACTAACCCTCATTTAATAATTTGTCAAGATATACAGCAAAATTCAGAATTCAGAATTCAAGAGTAAAACACACTTTATATCTGGGTAACAGACGAATCGTTGTGTACCTCACTTTCCTTGAAATCTCCTGTCTCTGAAAACATTTTAGATGAAGAAAAATTTAGATAGCTATTCTATTCTTGCGCCCCAGCTTGTTGCAAACTCCGCACCACATTCTTATAACCATTAAATTCTGCAATCATCAAAGCAGTATAACCGCCCCGGTTTTTCAAATTCACATCTGCCCCAGCTTGGAGTAATAACTGCACAATTTCGCCATAACCTGCTGAAGCAGCCCACATCAATGATGTAGCCCTCGTTGAATCTTGAAAATTTACATCCGCCCCCTTTGCCAGCAACAAATGTACGATCTCTTTGTGTTTGCGTTCGGTTGCCTTGATCAAAGCAGTTTTGCCATCATCCCCTGGAGTGTTGACATCAGCACCATAGTCTAACAAAACTTGCACCGTTTGCGTGTGTCCTTGTGATGCAGCCAACGTTAAAGGTACTTCACCAAGATTTTTCCCATTTATATCTCCGCCAGAACGTAGCAGTGCCTCGACAATTTGGCTATGTCCCTGCAATGCTGCTACAAGCAGTGGTGTATCGCCCAGGTAGTTGCTAATTTGGACATCTGCACCCCTGTTAAGTAACATTTGCATTACATCAATGTAGCCTTCCACAACGGCAAGGTGTAAGGCAGTTTCACCATCTTTATCTTGGAGATTAATCTGGGCATCTCGATCTAGTAAAGCTGCTGCGATCGCACTGTGTCCAGCCGCTACTGCTGCTGATAGGGCAGTTCCACCATCAGCGTTTTTCACATTCACATCAGCCCCTGCTGCTAGCAGTGCTTCCACAATCTCTAGATGTCCCAAGTCTGCCGCTAGCATTAAGAGTGTCTCACCCTCCTCATCTCGGATATTGACATCAACACCAGTTTGGAGAATTGCTTCTATAACTTCTATTTTTCCCTGCTTCACGGCGAGTTTCAACGCCGTATCATCATCTCGATCTGCGATATTAACTTGGGCATCAGCAGCCAATAAAACTCGCACTACATCAATATGACCTTTAAGTACTGCTGCCATTAAAGCTGTACTGCCATCTTCATTAGTGGCATTAACATCTGCACCTCTAGATAGTAAAAGTTGCACAATGTCAAGCTGTTTGGCACTAGCCGCCAACATCAAAGCCGTCAAACCATAGAGTTTTCTGGGCAAGTTGATATTTGCCCCAGTATCCAGAAGCGATCGCACAATTTCGGTATAGCCTAAATTAGCAGCAAACATTAACGCCGTAGTGCCTTGGCGATCGCACGCGTCCACCCTCGTACCAGCCGCTAGTAGCGCACACAGCCCTTTAATATCACCACTTTTAGCAGCTTTAAGCAGCAAAGTATCTTTGTTTTCAGTCATGGATCAGATCCCACACAGGGGATTTTGTTCGTCTACCCTCAAAATTTAGTCTGAGATTGTTTATCCACTTTGGCAAGAGGCCGAAGGAAAATAGTCGGTGAGGATGGTGAGTCTCTTTTAATTTGTGCCAATTTAAGCACAGAAAATAGAGTTATGCTAATTTTTATGAAGATTTAATGATTAGGCGAGAACACGATGAGTCTGGAACTTTCTACGTCGGTAAAATATTGGCTGAACTTCGTCCATCCTGTGCTCATGTGGGCGCTATTAGCACTCTCAATTTATGCTGCCTATTTGGGGCTGCAAATACAGCGTACCAGAAATGCTCAGGGGGAAGAAAAGAAAGAACTGATTAAAGGTAGATATAACGTCAGACACTACCAAATGGGGTCTATACTCCTAGCTTTGATGGTAGCAGGTGCGATCGGTGCTATGGCTGTCACTTACATTAATAATGGCAAATTATTTTTCGGTTCTCACTTACTAGCAGGACTGGGTATGACGAGTTTGATTGCATTTTCTGCTGCTTTGTCTCCTTATATGCAGAAAGGGGCAAATTGGGCACGTGCAACTCACATTTTGTTGAATTTTATCCTTTTGGGACTTTTTGCTTGGCAGGCTGTTACTGGGGTGCAAATTGTCCAAAAAATTCTCACTCAAGCATAGTTAAGTATTCAGAAATCTAGAGTTTTTTGACTTTTAACCGGAGGCGGAGTGTCTTGAACTCCGCTTTTGACCGGAGGCAAAGTGTCTCCGGCATTGTTCTTGAATTACCACTTTTTCTTAGAATTACCAGGAAAAGGTATTTCCAAAGATTTATGAAAATCTTCCTGAACTTTGCGAGTTAAGCGGCGGGAGACTTGGCGGACAATTTGATTAAGTAAGCGATCGCCTGTAGATTGAATTATAGACTGGGGTAATCGCTGAATAAATCTGGGAAAGTGAAGATAAACTATCAAATCCAATTCCCATTCAACTCTTGTAACCTTACCAATGCCAGTAGAAACATCGGTTTCTATTAACTGTAGAGATGCGTGATAGTCTACGTCATAACCAGGCGGTTGGTAGTCAGGAATGGGGATTGTACGGATGCGGTAAATACCCTCCTCAGAGGGCAACAATTCCAGACCAATTTTCGGTTCTACTTCATAACCAAAAGAACCAAAACGACCAATTGTTAAAGCATAGCCATTTTCCCCAAGTGATTGTACCTTCATGGGTTCAGCGCAGCGCGAAAACCATGAGGCGTGAGCATTAAGATACTCAGCAACCTTTTCTACAGGGGCAGCCATTTCCATAAAATCTTGATAACGACCGTAAAATTTTGTGAGCGTCGCTACATTTGTTTCTGTTAACGTCTCCTCGGCTTCTTGGCTGGACGCTACAGGTAAAACTGCTTCTGTTATTTCCCAGGATTTATATTCGCCTTTTCTTGAAAGCATAAATGCATTACTGTATATTTTGGCGTTAGTCTATATTAATGATTCCCCACACACCTGGGTCATTTCGCATTCAGATCCCATTTTGACAGAAACCTCATTAATCTGCGATCGACTCCATAGAATTACTAAAATAAAGAACTGAACAAGCACACAATAGTTTCCCAGGATAGCATTTATCATGAAAGCATTTGTAGCAGGGGCAACAGGTGAAACAGGTCGCCGGATTGTGCAAGAATTGATAGCACGGAATATTCCCGTCCGAGCTTTGGTGCGGGATATAGAGAAAGCTAGGGGTATTCTGTCTCCTGAAGCCGAATTAGTGGTAGGCGACGTGTTACAACCAGAGAGTTTAACTGCTGCGTTGGGAGATAGCACAGTTGTGCTGGTTGCGACTGGGGCAAAACCTAGCTTTGACCCCACTGGCCCCTATAAAGTGGATTTTGAAGGGACTAAAAATTTAGTAGATGCTGCTAAGGCAAAGGGAATTGAGCATCTTATCTTAGTTTCTTCTTTGTGTACTTCTCGGCTTTTCCATCCTCTGAACTTGTTTTGGCTAATTTTATTGTGGAAAAAACAAGCTGAAGAGTATATTCAGAAAAGTGGTCTTACTTATACAATTGTCCGGCCTGGGGGGTTGAAGAATGAAGACAACTCCGACCGCATCGTGATGCAGAGTGCAGATACACTGTTTGATGGTAGTATCCCCAGGCAGAAAGTCGCCCAAGTTGCTGTTGAGGCGCTGTTAGAAGCAGATGCACGCAATAAAATTGTCGAAATTGTTGCTAAACCTGAAGCAGTCTCAAAAAGCTTTAAGGAGCTATTTCAGCAGTGCTGATATTTTACAGGATTTTATTGCTTCTGCCTCTTATTCTCATCCCCAAGATCATCGGCTCACATCTTTGTGTAAAAGTGATGCCTACGCACTTTTTCAATTAGCTTGTATTATCTAAATTGACCGCTCTTTGATTCCACTCCCTAAAGCGATCGCTCCATCTCCTCTGCAAGGGTTTGTTCCCAAATTGGCAGATCCTCCGGTCGGTCAACATCAGCTAAGGGCAACAAGTCCGCGTATGATAAATTAAGTTTCTGAGCAATATCCACGGTTTTCTGGAATACTTGAGCAGTTCCCCACTCGATGTTAACGAATAGCTGCGGGATGGGTTGGCGTAAACCAATTAAGTAATATCCACCATCGAGCGCAGGTCCAAGTATGAGGTCAAAGGCGTCTAACTTCTCAAAGGCTGTTGCTAAAATCTGGGCATTCACTCCAGGGCAATCTGTACCAATGATAATTACTTTTTCTGCACCAGATTGAAAAGCATCAAAAAGCGATCGCGCCATCCGCAAACCTAGATCCCCTCCACCTTGAGACTGGTAAACCAAATCCAACCCCAACCAGTCTTGCATAAGTTGCGAATCGCCACCTGCAAACCGCACTTCCACAGATATAGCAACAGCTTTTTGCAATTCTTGAACCTGAAATATTGTATGCTCGGTCATTTCCCGTTGAAGATTGGCAGCACCAACAGTTCCCAAAACAGGTATCAATCGGGTTTTTGTCTTACCTGGTTCTGGATAGCGAGTGAAAACAATCAGGTGCTGTTTTGGGCTTGCTGGTAAGTTCAGCACACAATACCTTGGTTTAAACAACTAAAAATAATCTTAATAGCAATACTTGTCGTTTTCGTTGGCTCTAGGATGATCTTTTCCCGTTCGCATAGCCCCCAAAATTGTAGAAACATAGACACAACGTCTAGCTTTACCACCATTCAAGCTGTAGAAGGTTATCTGTCCTAATCCGCCTACTGTACACTGATTTCCAATTTCAGAGATAGGACAACCGTGATAGTTAAATAAAACTCGCCACATTTGCTGTGAAGTATGTTTTTGTAAAGTTGTTTCCTTTTTTCCTTTATTGTTTTCCTCTTCGTAAATGCGAATATTTGGCTCAAGATTATGCCATAGGGTACCACTGTTTTTAACAGTATCAGGAATGAACTGTCCTGCTTCTGCTTGATGAACTGCCCATTGCACAACACCATTTTCTATACGAAAACTGGCTTGCTTAGTCAATTTATCTTTGGTGGCTTGGCTTTGTGCTTGGCGCATAGCATAATAAGCCTCATTTTGGGAAGTGTTGAGACGGCGAGTCTCTACAAAAGCCAACCAATTGGATATTCCGATGGTACCTAATATACCAATTAATACAACGATAACTAACATCTCTAGTAAGGTAAAACCACTGTTAGAGTAATTATTCCAGAGATTTTTTGCATTAACTAGAGATCGTAAATGCACTTGGATATCCATTTTTGCTTTCTGGTCGATTTTCAGCTACCCAGATGTTGAGCAATGTTTCAGCTTCTTGGCTTCTGACTTCGCGCCGATCAATAATACTGTAGAGCAAGGTGGGCGAAGTAAAAATTATGAGGATTTTCAAGAATAATTTTAAGCTGAAATTTATATTTTGAAGTCTTGAAGGGTCGTTAATAAAATACTTCCACAGAAATCTAGCAGCGGCTAGACCTTTTTGCCGATTAAATGGCTTTTGTAGAGCTTTGCAGGCCAGATATTTATATAAATTTGCTAGGCTTATATTCCAACTCTGCTTAAGTGTTGAAGGTTTTTCCTTATACGCTTTCTCAAGCACTTGCAAGCAGGTTTTTTCCTGTCTGACAAGATTGGAAGAAACTGAATTAGTGCTTATGCGATATAAGATTTGTACAGATGGTACACAGATAAAATCAAAGTTGGAGGCTAATCGCAGCCACATATCCAAATCCTGAGCCGCAGTTAGAGATTCATCAAAGCCACCTAACTTAATTAAAGCCTCTCTACAAATTAAGGGATTGGAGCCATTCTCTAGAAAGTTACTTAGCAATAAACTTTCATAAATATTTGCATTTAGATTAATGCGCTTACCTGAAAGCACCAATTTACCATTCGCATCAATATAATCAGTCCAACTGTAAGCAACTTTCGCAGTCGAATTTTCTTGCAGAGCCTTTAATTGAGATTCAAGTTTATCAGGTGTCCAAAGATCATCTGCATCTAAGAAACTAACAAATTTTCCAACTGCACGGTTTAGCCCTCGGTTACGACTGACGTTTCCGCCAGCGTTGGGATAAGAAAATATTTTTATTCGAGCGTCTTTAATTTGTGTAATAATCTCTAAAGTTGAGTCTTGCGAACCATCGTTTATTACAATTAATTCAAAGTTAGTAAAAGTTTGATTTAAAACAGATTGAATTGTTTCTTTAATGGTTTTTTCGCTATTGTAAGCTGGTATAATTACAGAAATAACTGTTACATCAAAAGCTGATTTAATCATTTTGTTGTATTTCCTAAAATTCTGTCTAATTTCCATCTTAGAGAATAAAAAGGACTGACCATGCTAGCCAAGTAAAAATTAATTTCAAAAAGGATAATTAAATTAGTTTTTAATTGACCTCTATACTTAATAAAATGCTGTAATACTCGTTGTAGATTTCCTAAGATAGTTTTAATTAAAACTATTGGTTTTTGCCAGGTTTTAGCATTGATTAAGCGTAGCTGGAAAATACACAGACCACAACCACGCGCTAGCAGCAGCAAATAATCTTGTTCTAACCTCCAATGTGGGATTTGATGATTGATATGCATTGCAGGATTATACCAGATTTCCCAACCTGCTTTGTGTAAATATAAGAGAGCTTCTGTATCATCCCCCCCAACCATCAAATTACTCAGTCTACCCTTAAAAACCAATTCTTCAGGAACACTTTCACACCAAGCTTGCTTACGAACAACCAACCCAGCTCCTGGAGGAAGTCTTAAATTATCTGCATCAAATAAATATGGTTGTAGTCCATGTTCCCTGATAGCTAGAAAGGCTTGAATTCTTGTAAAATCTTTTGGGGGGCTTACTTCAAAATCACCGTGGATTTGACCACTCCAGGCACCAGCATGAGGATTCTCTTTGCCAAAAGTATAAGACTGGAAAACCCAATCAGATGCAGGGAGATTATCATCATCCATGAATGCAATAAACTCACCTCTAGCTTCATTAATAGCCCGCATTCTTGCAAATGCTATTCCCTGTTGTTTTTCTTGAAAATACCTCAATTTAAAGTTTTGATTAAATTTATTTTGGTAACAATCAGTTACTTTATTCGTCTCATCTTTACTATTGTTGTCAATAATAATAACTTCCCAATTTAGGCTTTCTATACCTATTTGATTGAGTAGCAAATCTAAAACTTTAGGCAAACGCTTTGCACCATTGTATGTAGGAATAGCTACCGTTAAATCTAATTTTTCAATATCCATATACATAATAAATAAATAAACAAACAAAAGATTAATTTCTAATTATATTTTTATTTAAATAGCCATGTTTCCAAAGATAAAAAGGACTAATAAAGCTACTTAAAAATAGTTGCATTTCGCAAGCAGCTACTAAATCAGTTCTCACCATAGTTCGATATTTAAGTAAGTGTAAAATAATTTTACGCAGGTCATTTATCATATAAGCGAAAAAAGCAACTGGTCTATATATCTGTTTCACATTAACCATTCTAGTTACGTAACGGCTAAATCCAATACCTCTAAAAAATGGAATTAAATAATCTTTTTGCAAACGAAGTTTAGGTATTTTGTGATAAATTTCCATTTCTGGGTTGTACCAAACTTCCCATCCTGCTTTTTGGATATAAGACAACATTTCTAAGTCTTCACTGGTAAGCATACTGCCTTTAACTCTCCCAGTTAAAATAGACTTATCTGGTACACTTTCTAACCAGGCTTGTTTACGGACAACAAGTCCGGCAGATGGTGGTAGTAATTTTTTAGATGCTTCATATAAGAGTGGTAAATTACCTCGCTCTGTAATTGCTAAGAATGGAGCAATTCGCTGAAAGTTTTCCGGTGGTTCTACTTCCCAGTCAGGATGAATTTGGCTGCCATAAGCTCCCGTCTTCGGATATTTTTCACCAAAAATATAAGCTGCTAATACCCAATTTGATGCTGGGTAGTTGTCATCATCTAGAAAACCTATGAGTCTACCTTTAGCTTCTGCAACTGCCCTTTTTCGGGCATAAGCTGCGCCTTGTTTTGCTTCATAGCAATACTTTAAAGGGTAAGGACATTGCCAATCTTTTTGATAGGTTTGAACAACTTTAGCTGTGTTATCAGTGCTGTTGTTGTCTACAACTATAATTTCCCAAGATAAATTTTCGGTGTGAAGTTGGTTTTGCAGTCGTTCTAGTAGTTCAGGCAAACGACTTTCACCGTTATAAGTTGGGATAGCTACAGTAAAGTCAAGGTTCTCAGTCATTTTCCGAAAAGTATATTTTGATGATGACGCTTTTTATTATGTTCAGGCAATGGCTAATTTATCAATGGCTCTCTCTTATAAATCTATTAAACATTAAAACTGCACATGATGTTTCAATTTTGCTATCAATGTGCAGTTTTATGTACAGCAATATTACGTATTTTTAAATAAATATTGGTAGTTAAATTACTTAACTGCATTTATCATCTTTTGCTGTCAGCATTGAGCCTAAGAGAGTTTTCACAATGACGCATCGCTTTACGCTACCAGCCGATGTAGGATTTGCAGAGCTTGGTACAGCTACCACTATTTTTAACCCAGGTGGCTCTGTACCTGCTGCGACTGTTCCAAAGTTATTTGGCAAAGTTAGAGCTCCCATATAGTCAAAAGTAATTTTTGCTGATGTACTTAAAGGGTATGAGACAGGAGAATTAGTAGTAGTATTAGCAATGTTTTCTCCACTAAGATTTCCACCCAGCAAAAATTTATCAGAATTGGCTCCCACATCGCCCCCTAAAGGTTTCCATGTCCATGTGGCGGTTGCTGCATCGGTACGATAAATAGCAACCTCTACATTTTGGGTTGTGCTATTTCTCTGAAAACTGACACTGTAGCTAAGTTTTTTGTTTTTAGCTTCACGTTGTGCTTGTTGCAGTGCGGCGAAAACGGCATCGTTAATCTTATTTATTTGTTGTCGATTTATAAAGGCAGCCCAACCAGGAGCTGCGATCGCAGCTAAAATTCCTACTAACAGCAGTACTACTATTAACTCTATAAGACTAAATCCAGCATCTTGTTGATTGTAGCCATCGGTAGAGGGTCTATTTGCTAAATATTGCTGCTTTAGCTTTGTTTCTCGGCTGTGCAACTGGAAATAATTTAATAGTCTTAAACTAGGAATATTCGGCATACTATCCTGCTTTTATTAATATTTGTCAAAGATAAAAGCTATTTGGTAAAGATAAAGCTACTTCCTTGAACCTTAATGTTCGCACTCGGAAAATAACTAGATTGATTCTGCGCGTAACGTACTTTAGTTTCATCATTTTGTATTAGGCGAGCTTGTGCATTACCTCTTAAATAAACTTCCGCAGCACTTCTATTATCTGCGCCAACTGAATTTATACAAGCATAGAATCCTGTTTTGACAGTAGTTGCTGCTACTGGAACTTGATTAAAGCCAGTAGAGCATGTTGCTGCTGGCGCTCCCTGTGCTATTGTTGTTTGATCTATAAAATCAACCAACACCACGGGAACTTGATCGTAAGTCCCCCCTCTTGCCCAACTATTCATTTTTGCTTGTAATGTTATGCCCTTTTGTGACAAGTCAAATGGTTTAAAACCTTTATCTGGACATGGGAGATATTTTTCGGTGGGAAATCCATCGCAAGCACCTACTGCTACTGTAGCAGCAGTACTTGGAACGCCATCTTTAATTTCCCATCTAGCAATGCGTGCAGCGTTAGACCAAGTAGTATTAGTGTCTTTAATTAAATAGTAGGCAACTAATGAGTAAACAAAAGTATCATCTTTTTGAGTGCCTGTAATTGTAATTGTTTGACTAAGTAACTCTCGTTTCCAAAAAACAAGCACAGGAACTTTATCTGTTCCACTAGGTAGTTGATTCCCAGTTGTACTTGCATTTGGGCAAGTATTAGCGGCACTAGCATCAACAGTACCGCTTAGACAAGCAATTCCAGTCGCATCATATATATATATTGCTTGTTGGAGATCGCGAGTAATATAATCTAGTGCAGCTTTAATTTCTTGCTCAGAGTTTGCTTTGGCTTGTTCCTGACCATCAGTGTTTAAAACACTGATCATAAAACTTAGTAACGGCGTAATTACTAAAAATGCAATGAGCATAGCCACCAATAATTCAATCAGGGTGAAGCCACTATTTTTGTTTTGTTTGTGAGAGGGTTTTAGCTGAGTACTTAACAGCCACCTCAATATATTCATTTTGCTACAGGTTCTCCTTAGTGACCGATACTGAGTCATGAAATCATTTATGTTTACCGGGTTAATAATGGTTAACAACCACCAAGGCGATTGCACAAAGCGCTATAAGAGCTTTGACCCCTGACAATTTCAGTTGTCATTTCTACTAGGGGTGCTTTGCGATCGCCTAGTCCCCCTGTGAATGTTGCTGCTGTTTTTCCATTGCTGTCACTACTTTTTTTCAAGCTACCAGTACCGATGAAGGCATCTGAACGATATACCCGAACTCCCAAACGATAGCTTTGACCGCTATCAATTTGAGCGCTACTTGTGCTGATAGTTCCAACTGCATTGCCAAAAGCCTGAATGTAAAACTGAACTGGACTGGTTGTTTTGTAGGTTGTACAGTCGCTTGGTAGATTTATTTTGCCATCATTGTGAAAGCAATACAAACTAGTTGCGTCTGCGGGAACACCTGCACTACTGATTAAATAGTCACCACTGGTAGTTGAGCTTGATACTGTTCTAGGTGCAGCAGCAGTTGCAGCACTAAGTGAAGTAGTATTTGATACTTGATCTTCTGGGATTGTTTTAGACTTAATAGCATCAATGAAGGCTTTAGCCGCTCCTGTTGCCAATTCGACCCGTTTAGCTTGCACACGAGTTGCTGTTGACATTACTAAGACAGGTGCGATCGCTACTAGCAAAATGGCAACTACGAGGATCGCCACAAGCGACTCAATGATCGTAAAACCTGATTCGTTAGACTGGGCAGATAATTCTTGTAGTTGGCGCGGGTTCATACTCAATTTTTTAATACTATGTTTTAAAGTAATTTGCGATCGGGTGTAATACACTCTTAACCTGTCTCCAAACCTTGTAGGGGAGAGGCTTTGAATTTTCCCCTCTTCCCGAATGGCGAAGAGGGGGCTGGGCTAGGTCTGTTAACGTGGTCTATTCACCCGAAAAGTGATGTAAAAACTCTCATTCAAACACTTTAGGATGGTTGGAGTTGGCAGTTAGTAGGACGTTCAGTTGCAGGTAGCGCAAATTTAAAACCACTACCAAAGTAAGTAGTGTCCGCAGTATCAAACCCATCTGCTGTTTGAGTTTGGACAGCACACAACAGAGTTTTCACCCAAAGGTCATCGCGGCCTACTTCTCTGAAGTATTCACTTGGAGGATCTGCTGCTGGAGTTACAAAGCGCTGGGCAAACAAGTCGGGGTTTTGCGCCAGTAATGCCACATCAAAACCCCAGTTACGGTTAGGAGGTATATAATAAGGCGCTTCACCAGCACCAGTAACACCTATAGAAGTACTATCTGATGTGTAACCAGGTCTGTCAGAATACAGAACTCTGAAAAAGATACTGTTATTCTTAGCAAGGCTAGCAGTGTCAGTATTATTAGGGTCAGCAGTAGTTGCTGGAGCAGTTGTTGGTCCTGGTCTAACAAAAGCTTGGAATGGTGCGCTAGCAAAGATGCTGCGTTTAAATTGGATGAATGAACCGTTGATATTGGCATCAATCCCACTCCAGTTTTCTAAGAAGCGCACAAAGTTATGCAAACCCCCATTGATTTCGTAAGTACTTGCACCCACACGAGCAGGAGTATCACCACCCGCAACTACTAGATTAAAATTGGTTGCACTTGCCTGAGACAACCATCTGGTGTTTTTAACGAGACTAGATGATCCTGCTAAAGTGGGGTAATTATTATCTTGAGGTGTTGCGGTTGTTACCTGTAATTGCAATACAGGTTCTAATAACGGCTGGTATGTCGCATCTCTGGCTGTAAGAATCAATCCTGTTGTAGTTCCAGGAAAATCCCTCAAACTAGAAGCTGGTGGTTTGTGGTACCTGAAGAATAGACGATTAGTGGCGTTGTATTTTGTCTTATCAAGTCCTGACCCTGGTGCTTTAGTGTAATCAGTATCTATTGTAGTTGCAAACCATAGGGCATTACTTGCTGATTGAGGTATGCCGTCGCTACTGTTACTAAATAGGCCTACCTTTGCTGCACTTGTTATGCCCAGTACAACGGGAGTACCGGTATTAAAAGCCATAAAATTACCAGAAGCATCAACTGTCTGACCCAAATTATTTCGTTTGTAGGCAACCCGACGGGCAAATCTTTCAAAACCAGGCTGTGCCGGTTGGGCAGTAGTACCAGCTAAGAGTTTGCTACGCTCTGCATTTGTTGGAAGATTATAGGATTGTATTGTTCGATCGCCATCGTAACCAATATACCAATCAGTTACTCCACATTCCGAAACTGGTATCTTGAAGCACATCTCCATTACATACTCTGGGAAAGTTCCTCGGCGTTGAATGGGTGTGACGAAGTTGTTCAAGTAGGAACTGTTATTGTTTACTGAGTCGCTAGAAGTGGGAGTACCTTGATAGTAGGCATCACCACCAGAGTCAATTAAGAATTTAGATGAAGTGACAAAGTTGTTATTCCAGAAACCTACCTTTAGTCGGCTGAGTACGAGGTTAGGATCGCTCCCTTGGTTATTTCGCAAGTCGTAATCACCCTCATTACGGAAACCTTCACGGAAGCTATTAGAAAGCAAGGTGACAGCATCAGCAATTACTGATGCTGGTCGCCAGGTTTCGCCTGTTGTGCAATTAGGTAGTCTGGAATCATTAGGCCGACAAGCAAAGTCAGGATCGCGGTTTGTCGCAGCACGAGTATAAAATTTAGTATCGTAGGTAGAAGCGCTGGGAGCAGGTAAAAGATCCGGGGTTTTGAATTCTTGTTTAGCGTGCAGATTAAAATCGCCTTTAACATACACTGGTAGCTCAGTTGCTAAAATTAAGCCTTTTTCTTCTGCTCTGTAATTAGTCTCGCGACTCAAATCACCGCCATTAATCAACATAATAGCGTTGGGTCGCCGTTCTGGATCGAGCCTGTAGTCACTAGCACTGACATTTTCACTAGTTGAGTTACTGGCATCTTTTTGAGCATCATCACGGGAGGCATAGATAATGCCGCTATTGGGCAATAGATATTCCTTATCGGATGCAGCGCCGATTGCTTGTGTACGAAGCTTACTTAAATCTATGGTAGTGGCACGAATTTCTAGAGGCTGACGCTGTTCTACTTCCAGATTGTAGTTTCCAGTTAATGCACCACCTTTATCTATAGCTTTAATTTGTCGGGCATCAAGAAATGCCCTTTCTATGATTGCACCATGAGGAATGTAGGTAGTACTCTGAGCTAGAGTGCCATCAGCAATCTGTATTGCACAGATGGTAGAGTCAATTGCTGATTGCTCAGAAAGAGTAAGTTTGCTGGTTGTTGCTTTGGCCAAAGCTTGCCTTAGTAGAGGATTCACAAGGCGACCATTGGGAAATACCAAGTTAGCTTGATGTTTCAAGCGATTTAGCAAAGTTACGCTAGTGTTAGTAACATCATCATCGTTAGTCGCAGCTGCAAAAAAACCATTGCTATCTACTGTCTGTCCTCTAGTTATGCCAGCAGATGTAGTAGCGGGAGCAGCGTAAACAATCCCATTGTTAGATGCTGCTACTGTTGTCGAATCAAGGGGATTATAGGTGTTTGTAGTTGCTGTTGCCTGATTGGTAGGGTTGTAGTAGCTACTTACACAGGCCATGGGTGTTTGATAATCGTCTGGTGTAGCCGCCTGAGGATCATAGGAATCAAACTTGTAGTGATAAACTGCCGTGGCACGCATTACCAAATCACCACGTTTTTGTTTACTCGCATTAAGAGGATCGGTTGGATCGGGTACAAGCATAGGCATAGTATCAGTCCAGACTACTGTGCCAGCACTTTCGTTGACTACCGACACTGGCGTGCTTGGATCATCAGGTGGTGTTGGACGAGTAGGTAGTCCAGAGCCTGTAGGTCTATATACTCCTGCTCCCGTAATCACCCTCAGTCCACCGACCACATCAAGGGGATTAGATCGGGGTGAAGCGGCTGAAATTTCCCAAAAACCATCACGTCCTGTTACCCCTAAGTCTGATAACTGTCTGACGCGAGTGGTACGAGTTCGATCTTTGGTAGTGCTACCTGTCCACTTCACAGCAGGACTGATGGTTTGGGGATCATTCTCTCCTACAAAGTCTCCTTTTGTGCTATCCCATATAAGTTCAGGCAGGTTGTTGCCTACTACGATGCGATCGCCTAACTGTGTTTCTATTACAGGAGTATTATCTACAACGTCTGGATCTCCAGTAGGTAGTTGCGCTGTATTTAGTGTTAGTTTTGTATTAGTATCTGTTGGATAAATCCACGCATCCATTGGACGTAGCGTATTAACAGAACCGTTCATAAAAGTTGCTGCATCTGCTGTGGTGTAATCGACACCAGCAGATTTTTCAATAGCAGAATTACCATAAAGAACTTCTTTAAATGGTACACGCCTAGTACGCTTACGGAACCAATTTTCTAATTCTTCCTTACGTACTTTATTCGCATCTAAGCTTGGATCGCTTAGAATCCTGTTGCTTATATTAGTTCTGATTTCTTGAGGGTCAGTAGTAGCAGCATTGTTAAGTTGTGCCTTCACTAATAAGTCTATGCGTTGAGCATAAGCCTGAGTGTTATAGGCAATGTCACTCGAGTTATCTGAGGTAGTTTTATTAGTACCTACCAAAGATTTAGTTGTATCAGGTGCATTATTTTCTACAAATAAATCTACACGTGTTCCACCTGTATTACTTGTACTGATTGGACTACTAGTTGCAATATTACCGCCAACAACTATCTTGCCATTTTCACGTTCGTAATAACATGAATACCTACTACTGACCTGAAATAGGGTTATATCTTGACTAGTTTTAGCAGTAAATAAATTACTGTTGGTAAATATGCGTCCATTGAGACGGAATCTAGGCCCTGGTGTAATATCTAAGTCATCTTCATAGACAACAGCATTATTAGTAATAGAAACTTGACTGCGATCTTGTTGCATTTCTAATGCAGAAAAGCCCTTATTGCCTCGATACTTCTCATATTTGGTTGTATCAAGAGAAGCAGCTTGAGCAATATCACTAATGGGAACCGTTACTGCATAAACGAAAAAGCTTTTTTTCAATTCGCCAGTTGGTAGCTTATACCAACCCGAACTACCTACTAAGCTGGCACTAGTATCACCAGCTATGTCACAAGCTCCACCTGCCTTAGCTGGTAGCATAGGAGGGGTTCTAGCATCTAGTGGGCTTCTACTTCTGGTTTGGGTTGTACCAGTTTGGGGAGGAGTGCGGAAGTAGAGACCATAGAGAATAAAGCTATCAAATTTACCGTTATTATCTGTATCGGCAGGAAATTTCCAGGCTGTTTGTATGTTTTCTTGATTTTCTAAAGCCATACTACTACCTGCTTCAATCATCGGATTTGAAGTACTTTTATTAAGGTTATAAGCCAGGGTTATAGGAGTTTCATCACCAAATGTATAGATAGAAAGTTTATTAATTAAGGTATTGTATAGGGTTAGATTTGATGGGACAGAGCGTGGTAGAGTCGGGTCAGCAAACAGTGCAGTTATTTTGGCTTTAGCCCTTTCTAATGCAGGGGTGGCGGCTTGCATTGTTGCTTCATTCACGCGGACGTTACTAGCATTTTTAGAACGCTCAAAAGACCGAAATAAAATTGCAGTTGTTAATAGCACGACTACCAAAACTACCATCGCCACTGTTGGCAATACAAAGCCAGAGTTAATCGAGCCACGTCTTCTTTGAGTACCAGAAATAACTCGCAACAGCCAAATAATTTGCTTATTTATTGCAGATAAAAACTGCTTGCTAATTTGTCTGAATGTTTTTTTAATTACCTTGAATAGCTGACGTTTTCGAGACATAGCTGCTTCCTGACCAAGTGGATTATAGCGGATTTTCTATTTTGTCAAAGTTTTCATTTATGCCTATCAAGTATTTTTACAGGCATTAAATGAGAGGATATTTATCTAACTACTACATTTGGCTTTACTAACTTCCAAATAAAGTAGATATAAAAAAAGATAATTTATTAAAGTTATATCATTTATAAATTGTTCATTTTATCCGGTAAACACTGATTTTTTCAGAATGATTTAGTTCAAGTCTGATAAATAATAAGAGCATTACTTCACAGTATATTTGCGTAAATGTGTTTGATTTGAATACAAATTTATGAAGATGTTGTCAGCAGAGTAGGCTTATAATACCCATCTGTTAAAGAAAAGATATCAGTGAGATGCAAAGTAATCAGATGTGCGGCTTAGATTCCCGACTTCTTTAATTAAGAAGTCGGGAATCTTGTTGTTCGCATTGCTTTGATTAATTACTCACTAACTAGCACACCTTGGTGTAAATCCCACAACCACCTTTAAAGGTAAGCAAGCTTCTGCCACAAGGTACGAAAAATTAGTACCCTGTGGCAGAAGCTACTAGGCATCATAGATGCAACACGCAGTCACATTACAGCAGAATTCAAGTATTTGAACCACATCTGTTCTAGGGGCGCAAGGCCTTGCGCCCCTACTGCGTGGTCTATTTACCTGATAAATAGCTGTAATGTTAAAAAGGTGGTTATAAACCGCAACTATACGGGGTTTAACCACCTCTGTGGGTTTCAAACCCTCAATTATTCTTAGACTTTGTTTGTCTATCCAAGCCAGTTTGGTTTTTTGGTTTTCTCCCTACAACCCTTTGGATACGGCAGGCGCTAGCCTCTCCCGTTGAGTGAAGGGGAGACGCCAGATGCTATGTAGCAATTTGTGGTACTGACACCTTCACTGGCACTTTTTTGCTAAAAGACAGACCGTTTTCATTTTTATCAATGATAATCGTGTCTCCAGAGATAAAAGTATTTTCCAATAACTTGGTGGCGAGGGGGTTTTCTACTTCTCGCTGAATTGCCCGTTTGAGTGGGCGGGCACCGTAAACTGGGTCATAGCCTGATTCGACAAGGTGATCGCAGGCAGATTGGGAAATCTCAAAGAAGATTTTTTGTTCGCGGAGGAGATTTTCTACCCGTTTGAGTTGAATGCGGATGATATGCCGCATTTCCGTGCGACTTAAGGTATGGAAGAGAATAATATCATCAACGCGGTTGAGAAATTCCGGGCGGAAATGCGATCGCAAGGCTTCCATTACCCTGACCCGCATTTTTTCATATTTGGAATCATCACCAGCTACATCCAAGATATGTTCGCTACCAATGTTACTGGTCATTACAATGACGCTGTTGCGAAAATCTACCGTTCTTCCCTGAGAGTCAGTAACTCTCCCATCGTCTAGCACCTGCAATAAAATATTGAACACATCGGGATGCGCCTTTTCCACTTCATCCAGCAGCACCACCGAATAAGGACGGCGGCGAACCGCCTCGGAAAGTTGACCGCCTTCTTCATAGCCTACGTATCCTGGAGGCGCTCCCACTAACCGAGAAACTGAGTGTTTTTCCATATACTCAGACATATCCAAGCGCACCAATGCATCATCAGAATCAAAGAGAAACTGAGCTAAAGCACGGGCGAGTTCGGTTTTGCCTACGCCCGTGGGGCCCATGAACAAAAATGAACCAATAGGACGAGAGGGATCTTTCATCCCCGCACGGGCGCGGCGAATTGCTGCTGCGACTGCTTCTACAGCCTCTTCTTGCCCAATGACTCGTTGATGTAAATGACTTTCTAGTTGCAGTAATTTTTGCCGTTCCGATTCCAACAGGCGATTGACGGGGATTCCTGTCCACTTGGCGACGATTTCCGCAATATCGGCTTCGGTGACTTGTTCTCGCAGTAAAGTGGAACCTTGGTTTTGAATTTCTAAAAGACTCGCTTCTTTGGCTTCGCGATCGTGCTGCACTCCCTCCAATTTGCCATATTTCAGTTGGGCAGCTTTATTTAGATCATAAGCACGTTCCGCCTGTTCAATTTGGACTCGCAGCGCATCTTCTTCTTTCTTTAAGGCGCTTATCGCCTCCAATATCTGCTTTTCACCTTGCCATTTCTCATTAAATATTTGCTGTTTTTCCGTTAAATTGGCGATTTCTTGCTCAATTCGCTGCAAACGTTCTTTCGTTTGGGAAGTACCTTTTTCTTCGCCAGCTAATGACAGCTTTTCCATTTCTAACTGCATGAGACGGCGATCGATGGTTTCCAATTCTGCTGGTTTGGAGGTAATTTCCATTTTCAACTGTGCTGCTGCTTCATCCACTAAGTCAATGGCTTTATCTGGTAAGAAGCGATCGCTAATGTAACGCGCTGACAGTGTTGCTGCTGCTACCAAAGCCGAATCAGAAATTTTGACGTTGTGATGAACTTCATAGCGTTCTTTCAACCCCCGCAGAATGGAAATAGTATTTTCCACACTTGGCTGATCCACAAATACTTGCTGAAAGCGGCGTTCTAGGGCAGCGTCTTTCTCAATGTGTTTGCGGAACTCATCGAGGGTAGTCGCACCAATACAACGTAGTTCTCCCCGCGCCAGCATTGGTTTAAGCAGATTTCCCGCGTCCATTGCCCCTTGTTGGCTGGAACCTGCGCCGACTACGGTATGTAGTTCGTCAATAAACAGAACAATGTCACCGTTAGATTCAGTAACTTCTTTGAGAACCGCTTTTAGACGTTCTTCAAATTCTCCTCGCAATTTTGCCCCAGCAATTAAACTGCCGATATCTAACGAGATCAACTTGCGGTTTTTCAGAGATTCAGGAACATCACCGTTTACCATTCGCTGTGCTAATGCTTCTGCGATCGCTGTTTTACCTACTCCAGGTTCCCCAATCAGTACGGGGTTATTTTTGCTACGACGAGACAATACTTGAATTACCCGCCGAATTTCATCATCCCGCCCAATTACCGGGTCGAGTTTTCCAGCTTTTGCCTGTTCTGTCAAATCTCTACCAAATTTTTGTAAGGCGTCATAGCGGGATTCTGGGGTTTGATCTGTCACCTTTTGGCTACCGCGAATAGTTTTGATAGTAGCTTCGAGTTTAGGTGCATCCGCGCTAAAGCCTTTGAGTATCTTTCGCCCAATGCGATCGTCTTCAGCAAAGGCCAAAAGTATGTGTTCCACGGAAATGTAGGAGTCTTTCATCCTAGCTCTAGCTTCCTCGGCTCGGTCTAGTAAAATATCCAAATTGCGGCTAAGGTAAAGCTGATCGCTTTTACCAACTTTCGGCTGACGTTGGGTAAACGCTTCTAGCTGCTGCTGCAAGCGGATTGGATCGACCTCAGATCGAGCCAGGATACGTATTGCTAGACTAGTGGGTTCTTCTAACAGGGCAATAATTAAATGTTCAACATCTAGTTGCTGTTGTTGATAAGCACGGACTATATCCTGAGATTTAACAATTGCTTCCCAGGCTTTATCAGTAAATTTATTGGGATCTGTAGGTTGCATCTTTAAAATTTTGGAATTTGGATTTTTAGTTTAAGGATTGGGGATTATTAAAGGTAGTAGGGAGTTGGGAGTGGTTGTAACCCTACTCCTTAATACCCAGATAATTATCCAAACATTCGTCAGCGTATATCCGCGTGTATCTCCGGTGGCAATTTGGGATTGGCAATTGATGATAGTTTAATCCATTGCCTATTTCCTAATTTAAAACGAAAATACTGTTATGAGCAGACTTTCCCCGATGGTGTTATTGGAGCGGTGTCTAGGACGGGCTATTCGGCGTCGCTATTAATGTTGCTCATCAAGGACAGTATTGGGGTAATACTAATAGGATTTACGTAGAGGAGATCCCCTAACCCGCCTAAAAGGGGAAAAGTCTCGCGCGTCTTCTGGGTTTACTGACACGAGACGACAGTGCGCGGGAAAAATCAATCTCTCTCTAGCTCAACTTTTTAAGACATCTGTGTGGATTTTCCTATGGCTCTTAAGCACAAGTTGCTGCCCAAATTCCCAGCTTCTTGAAGAAGTCGAGGATCTGAATCCAGCTTAAATAAATGACATTCCACCCTACCGGATAATTAATTTTTTGGAAATCCCTGATAAAAATTACTGACTCACAAGTTGCTCTTGTGATTCCTGTTTGACTCCTGAACCTTGAGTTTCCAGTTGAATAAGTTCAATTTTATACCCATCTGGATCTTCCACAAAGGCAATTACCGTCGAACCATGTTTCATCGTCCCTGGTTCGCGCACGAGTTTACCGCCCTGATTGCGAATTTCTTCACACGTAGCGTAAATATCATCAACGCCAAGAGCAATGTGACCGTAAGCATTACCTAATTCGTACTTTTCCACACCCCAGTTGTAGGTTAGTTCGATCACCGAGTTGTCGCTTTCGTCGCCATAGCCAACAAAAGCCAAGGTAAATTCTCCCCCCGAATAATCTTTGCGGCGCAGCAGTTTCATTCCTAGAATTTCACAGTAGAACTTTAAGGATTCTTCAAGGTTGCCCACCCGCAGCATTGTGTGTAGTAATCGCATATTGACCTTTTCTCTGTAATTGATTTAGTGTTATTCTCTGCAAACATTTTACCTAGCTCAAAGTCTTAAGGGAAAAATGCCGTTACAGAAAGAATTAAAAGCCGAAAGGACAGGATAAACAATTACCCATTTTTGGCATTGCTCCCGATCCCTATAATGGAAATCTTCTTTAATCTCAGCCGAGAAAGTCTCTTAACCGCCTATGCTAGCGATTGGGTTAGGCAACTGGACTGGATGCGTAACACACTCGAATAAAGGATAAAGTACAGATGAGTAAATTTCTAGATACTGCCATTGAGGCGATCGCAGCCCGTGAAATTCTGGATTCACGCGGTAGACCGACAATTGAAGCCGAAGTGCATTTAGCTAACGGTGTTGTCGGACTGGCGCAAGTTCCCAGTGGTGCATCTACTGGCACTTTTGAGGCTCACGAACTGCGTGATGGCGATAAAAGTCGTTATGGGGGCAAAGGCGTACTCAAGGCTGTACAAAACGTCAGAGAAGCACTTGCACCACAATTGTTAGGTCTGGATGTCCTCAATCAAGAATTGCTAGACCGGACAATGATTGCGATAGATGGTTCTGCTAACAAATCCAATTTGGGGGCTAATGCAATTTTGGGGGTTTCCTTAGCAGCTGCTAAAGCTGGTGCTGAGTCTCTAGAAATTCCTCTATATCGCTATTTGGGTGGCCCTTTAGGGAATTTGCTCCCAGTGCCGTTGATGAACGTGATTAACGGTGGCGCACACGCCTCAAATAACGTGGATTTTCAAGAGTTTATGATTGTCCCAATTGGCGCAACTTCCTTCAGAGAAGCGTTGCGCTGGGGTGCAGAGGTGTTTGCTACCCTCAGCCAGGTATTAGATGAAAAGGGTTTGCTTACTGGTGTGGGCGATGAAGGCGGCTTTGCCCCCAACCTAGAATCTAATCAGGTGGCTTTGGAATTGTTGGTTGCTGCGATTAAGAAAGCTGGTTATAAACCAGGGGAACAGGTAGCCTTGGCGTTAGATGTGGCGGCTAGCGAATTTTACAAGAATGGTCAGTATGTTTACGATGGTAAACCTCACGCTCCGACTGAGTTTATTGATTATTTAGGACAACTAGTTGACCAATACCCAATTGTGTCAATTGAGGATGGTTTACACGAAGAAGATTGGCAAAGTTGGCAATTGCTGACCCAGAAGTTAGGTTCGCGGGTGCAGTTGGTAGGAGATGATTTATTTGTGACTAACGCTACTCGCTTGCAAAGAGGCATCCAGGAAAAAGCCGCTAATGCCATTTTGATTAAACTCAATCAAATCGGTTCTCTGACTGAAACCTTGGAAACAATTGATTTGGCAACTCGCAACAGTATCCGTTCAGTAATTAGCCATCGTTCTGGTGAAACAGAAGATACAACAATCGCCGATTTAGCTGTAGCAACCCGTGCCGGTCAAATCAAAACAGGTTCTCTGTGTCGCAGCGAACGAGTAGCAAAATATAATCGCTTGCTGCGAATTGAAGATCAACTAGGCGATCGCGCCATTTATGCTGGTGCTGTGGGGTTAGGACCGAAGTAGCAAGTAGGGAATAGGGAATAGGTATTTTCTGTCCCCTGTTCCCTTTCCCCTAATCAAGGATAAAACCCCAACTTGGGCAACCCCAAGGTTTCATCCCAGCCCATCATCAGGTTCAGACACTGAATAGCTTGGCCCGCCTGTCCTTTAATTAGATTGTCAATTGCTGACATGACAATTACACGACCCGTGCGTGGGTCAACTTCTACACCGATGTAACAAAGATTGCTGCCGTTAGCCCATTTGGTTTGCGGGTAAACGCCGCTACCGCAGACTCTTACCCAAGGAGAGTTGCGGTAGAAGGCTGAGAAAATTGTGATTAAGTCATCTCGCACTAGACCGGGGTCGCTCATTGTGGCATATACTGTTGCCAAAATACCGCGTACCATTGGGATAAGGTGCGGTGTAAATTGGATCGTGAGTTCGTGACCAGCTAAGTCACTGCAAATTTGCTCAATTTCTGGGGTATGACGGTGACGACCAACATTGAAAGCTGTTATGGAGTTGTCTGCTTCAGCTAGTAATAGGTTGGTTTGAGGTTGTCGTCCACTGCTAGATGTGCCAGACTTGGCATCGATAATAGCTGTTTCTGGTCTGATTAAGCCTTGCTTTAAAAGTGGCGAAAGTGCAAGGAGACTAGCAGTGGGATAGGAACCAGGACAGCCAATAAGTTGAGCATCGGCAATGCGATCGCGGTAAAGTTCTGGTAATCCATAAACTGCTGTCGCTGCAATTGTGCGATCGCTTCTCTCTGTACCATACCAATTTGTATAAGTTGTCAAATCACTAAACCGATAGTCTGCACTCAAATCTAGTACTTTACATCCTTTTTCCAACAGTTTGGGTGCGATTTGGCAAGCCAGACCATTTGGTAAAGACAGGAAAACTACTTCACAGCGGTGAGCAATTATTTCTGGTTCTATTGCCTCTATTAGCAGGTTAGTTGCATGAGCTAGATGCGGGTAGAGATCGCCAAAGGATTTCCCGATACTACTCTCACCTCCTAAATAAACCATTTCGACTTCTGGGTGATCCATCAGTAGTCGTACTAACTGCACTCCACCATAGCCCGACGCGCCAACAATCCCAACGGGTACGCGTCTAAATTTGCCCATGATCCCAAATCCTTATCCCATGAATGGTTAATTCGTTCTCAGCTATCAACAATATCAGCGACTAGACGCGTAGCGCACAAAACGTTTCAAACCCCTCTACTTTGTTCTGAGAAGATCGGGGAGCAAACAAACAATTATTATTCTTCCTCATCCCCTTCATCCTTTACTGTCGCTGCACTTTATCACCACTTTTTATGGCAAAAATTTTTGCCCCGCTATCAAATCATTGCTAGTCTACTTCTCTGCCTTATAAAGGAGCTACAATCTAAAAGAAGAAATTGTTAAAAAAATTTACGTTTATAGCTGGAAATCTTTCTGTGTCACAGACTAATCCTACCCAAGCTTTTAAATTTGATTCGATTGATGCCGCTTTAGCAGACCTAAAAGCTGGTCGCGTCATTGTAGTGGTAGATGATGAAAATAGAGAAAATGAAGGCGACTTAATTTGTGCTGCCCAATTTGCCACACCCGACATGATTAATTTCATGGCGGTGGAAGCAAGAGGACTAATTTGTTTGGCAATGACAGGCGATCGCTTAGACGAGTTAGACTTACCCTTGATGGTAAGCAACATCACAGATACTAACCAAACTGCCTTCACTGTCAGTATTGATGCCGGGCCAGAATTAGGTGTCACCACAGGCATCTCAGCAGAAGACCGCGCCCGGACTATCCAGGTTACTCTCAACCCAGCCACAAAACCTACCGATTTGCGTCGTCCTGGTCATATTTTTCCCATTCGGGCTAAGGTTGGAGGCGTACTCAAACGCGCAGGACATACGGAAGCTGCTGTGGACTTAGCTAGGCTAGCAGGGCTATACCCGGCGGGGGTAATTTGTGAAATTCAAAACTCCGATGGTTCAATGGCGCGGTTGCAGCAGTTAGTTGAATACGCTAAACGTCACAATTTAAAAATTATTAATATTGCGGATTTAATCAGCTATCGCCTACAGCACGATCGCCTAGTGTATCGTGAGGTAATTACCAAGCTGCCTAGTCAATTCGGTCAGTTTGAAATTTATGCCTATCGTCATACCCTGGATAATACAGAACACGTTGCAATTGTCAAGGGTGATCCAGCTAACTTCAAAGATGAGCCAGTGATGGTGCGGATGCACTCAGAATGCTTAACTGGTGACGCTTTGGGTTCTTTGCGTTGCGACTGTCGGATGCAGTTGCAAGCTGCACTGAAAATGATTGAGGCTGCTGGTCAAGGTGTAGTTGTATACCTGCGCCAAGAAGGACGGGGAATCGGCTTGATTAACAAGCTGAAAGCCTACTCGTTGCAGGATATGGGACTAGATACAGTAGAGGCAAATGAGCGTTTAGGATTTCCTGCTGACTTACGAGACTACGGGATGGGGGCACAAATGCTCATGGACTTGGGTATCAAAAAGATTCGCTTGATTACCAATAATCCCCGTAAGATTGCTGGAGTTAAAGGTTATGGGTTGGAAGTAGTCGATCGCGTGCCATTGTTGATTGAGGCAAACGATTACAATTCCTATTATCTGGCGACAAAGGCGAAAAAGCTGGGTCACATGCTGTTACAAACTTATTTGGTAACAGTAGCAATCCACTGGCAAGATGACCCGGAAGCTGTGACGGAACGTTATGAACGCTTAGAAAAACTGCGACACTTAGCGAAAAGTAACGATCTATTGTTACAGGAAGAAGCGCGTCCCTTAGCGATCGCTCTATTTGACGAGCCATCTTTAACAGTACACTTGGGTTTCGATCAGGCAAAAGTTGCTAGCTGTGATTGGTATCAGCAGAGTGGTCATCCTTATATACACGCAATCTTCCAAATTCTGGATAACCTAGCAACTGTGCCTTATATTCAGAAACTAGAATTTATGATTTCTTCTGGTTGCGATCCTTTGAGTAATTTACAAGTCCAACTAGATCGGCAGACATTCGCCAATGGTACACTGCCTTCATCAATTAGCGATCGCTTGGAGACGCAGCAAATTTACAGCTTT
The DNA here is from genome assembly GCF_002949795.1 of Nostoc sp. 'Lobaria pulmonaria (5183) cyanobiont'. Classification (NCBI taxonomy): domain Bacteria; kingdom Bacillati; phylum Cyanobacteriota; class Cyanophyceae; order Nostocales; family Nostocaceae; genus Nostoc; species Nostoc sp. 'Lobaria pulmonaria (5183) cyanobiont'. The sequence goes on from NZ_CP026692.1 coordinate 1,652,130, forward strand.
AGCAAATAACTGCGCACTATATTATCTAGCGGTGCATTAGGCGCTCATGTCATGTTTTTCGTGACAAACTATATCAAAAAATGCGCCGCTTGTGATCGCTCTCCAAACTTCTACTTTTTAGCTGAAACAAAAAGAAGCCTCTTACTCACCTGAAGGGGAATGATGAGATAAAATTTTTGGGCGATGAGGAGTTTACCCCATGCCCCATGCCCCATGCCCAATTAATAATGAGTTGCCGACTTGCGATGATGCACAGCTGTAACGCCATCTGTATCTAACAATTTACCACTCTCGACAGTCGCATAAACTAGCCAGTGGTCGCCAGATTCCATCCGGTTTTGTACGGAACATTCTAGATATGCCAAGGCATCGGTAAGTATGGGAGAACCGTTTTCAGCTTCTTGGGCGGCGACATCGGCAAATCGGTCTTGTCCTGGGCCAAAGGGTTTGAGGAAATGCTTCATCAATCCCAAGTGATTGCCTTCTTTGAGAATGTTGAGGACAAATTTGTTTCCTGTATGCGTCAGTGTTTCTACTGCCCGCTCTTTAGCAACGGCTATGGTTAAACCAGGGGGATTAAAGCTAGCTTGAGCTACCCAAGAGGCTAACATGGCACTGGAACGATCGCCTTCTTTTGCAGTCATAACGCACAAAGAACCGACAATGCGACCAACTGCTTGTTCTACAGTAGTCGCAGGAAGACTCTGCGATCGCACTTTTCTAGCTTTTTTCAAGGCTTGGGCAAAGTCGGTTCCGGCTTCTTCACACAATTGTAAGGTGGCATCGTCGGGTTTGAATTTCACGCGAATGGTATCAAAACCAAACCGATAACCAGCATCTTTCAATTTACCTTCGATTAAATCAACCGCTTCCCCACTCCAGCCAAAGGAACCAAAAACACCAGCAAGTTTATTGTTAGTAGCAGTAGATAGGACAATTCCTAAAGCTGTTTGCACGGGTGTGGGTGCATGACCGCCGAGAGTTGGAGAACCCATGATGAAACCACCGGCTTTTTCCACAGCTGCGCGGATTTCTTCTGGTTCAGTAAATTCGCAGTTAATCGATTCTACAGCGACACCAGCTTTGGTGATCCCACGAGCGATCGCTTGCGCTAATGTTGCGGTATTTCCATAAGCTGATGCATAAATTAACGCTACTGTCAAGTCAGCAGATGTTTGCTGTTGACTCCATTCTCGATAAGCCTTGGTCAATTCAATTAAGCCATAGCGTACCAAAGGCCCGTGTCCATTGGCATACATTCTCACGGGAAAATCAGCTAGTTTATCCAGCGCTGTTTCTACTTGACGGGCGTGGGGAGCCATGAGGCAATCAAAATAATAGCGCCGATCTTCGTTATATACTTCCCAACCTTCATCAAATACCTGATCTCCGCAAACATGTGCCCCAAATAACTTATCTGTGTAGAGAATTTCTGTTTGTGGATCGTAGGTGCAAAGTTGATCTGCATAGCGGGGATTGGGGGTGGGAATAAATTGTAAATTATGCCCGTTACCCAAATCTAGGGTTTCTTCACCCCGCATGACAAGAATTTTCAAATCTGGATTTTCCAGCGCTCCACGTAAATTTATCGCCCCTGGATTAGAACACACAAAGGTGATTTGGGGAGCAATTTCTAATAAAGCTTTTAAAGTTGTAGCGCGGTTAGGATTTACGTGTCCCAAAATTACATAATCTAAGTCTTCGAGATGGAAACGCTGCTGCAACGCTTCTAAATAAATTTCTGTAAACGTTTCCCCTGGAGGGTCAATGATGGCAGTTTTATCGCTTTCGATTAAATAAGAATTAGCAGTTGTACCCTTAGCAAGAGCATATTCAATTTCAAATCTGAGCCTTGACCAACTGCGCGATCGCAGTATTCTTGTATCTGTAGCTATTGGATAAACTTGAACATCACGAGGTTTATTTTTTGACATGACTTAAAAAATTTTAGATTTTAGATTTTAGATTTTAGATTGTTAATTCAACATCCAAATTCTGGATATTAAGTAGAGAGGGCCATCCTACACAAATGCTTTATTGAATGTTTATGGATTTTGGATTATTAATCTAAAATCCAAAATCCAAAATCCAAAATTAATAGTGATTTCCAACTTTGCGATGATGCACAGCAGTTAAAGCATCTGGCTTAGAAACTCGTCCGGCGTAGACGGTGCTATATACTGCCCAATGGTCGCCGCAATCCATTCTACTGACGACTTCGCACTCCATGTAGGCGAGGGCATCGTTGAGAATAGGCGCACCATTTTCGGCTGGCTGGGTTCTCACTCCTTCAAAGCGATCTGCACCAGGGGCGAACCGTTTCAAAAAGTGCTTCATGAGTGGTTGGAAATTGCCTTGTTCTAAGACGTTGAGAACAAAGCGATCGCCTACTTGCATGAGTGATTCAATTGCCCGATCTTTGGCGACTGCAATGGAAAATCCCAAAGGTTTGAAGCTGGCTTGATTTACCCACGAGGCTAGCATGGCACTGGATACATCACCTTTTTTGGCAGTAATAATATACAATCCGCCGCTAAGTCTACCAAGTGCTTTATCTAAGTCAGCACCGAGAGATTTCATCGCTTTGATGCTGCGATCGCGTGTTACCCATTGAGCTAAGTCTGTACCCGCTTCTTCACACAACTTGTAAGTATTTTCTGTGGGCGTTTGTTTAATCCGAATCGCTGGAAAAACTGTTGTCAAACCCAAATTGCGGAATTTACTCACCAACGGATCTATTGGCTCATCATCGCCACCCCCACTTTCAAACACGCCGATGGCTTGCTTCTCTTTAGCAGATCCTAAAACTGTGCTGAGTGCAGATTGGATGCTCGCAGCACCAGAAGCCGGAGGTAGACCAACTATTAGTCCAGCACATCGGCTCACTAGTTCCCGCAGTTCTTGTAAATCGACTTCAGAACCCAAATCGACAATTTCCACGGCAACACCAGTTTTACCGATACCATTGGCAATTGCTTGCGCGAGGCGATCGCTATATCCGTATTCAGAAACGTAAAATATTCCAATTATAGTTTCTGGCTTGGCTTGGGTTTGGCTCCAAGTGCGGTAACGTCCAACTAGTTCCTCAACATTGTGAGATAATAATGGCCCGTGTCCTGTGGCAATCATACCGATGGTTTTCAGTTCCGCCATCCGCTTCAGCGCAGACAAAACTGACCGGGCATTTGGCCCCATCAAGCAATCATAGTAATAATGAAAGTCTTCTTCGATCGCGGCTAAGTCTTCATCAAAGGTGCTATTTGAGCAATAGTGCAGCCCAAAAGCATCGCAGGTGTAGAGAGTTTTGGTTTTGTGGTCAAAGCTGAAAATGGTATCCGGCCAATGTAAATTTGGGGCAATCACGAATTCAAATTCATGACCATTGCCCAAATCTAAGCGATCGCCATTTTTCACAATCCGCCGCTTAAATGGCTGATGTACGAAATCCTCAAGAAACTGAATCGCCACCTTAGAACCGACAACGGTAATTTCTGGAGCTATTTGCAGCAAATCTTTAACTAAACCGCTATGGTCTGGCTCAGTGTGGCTGATAATTAAATAATCAATATCTGTTGGGTTGATTAGTCCGGTGAGCGTATCAAAGTATAGTTGACGAAACTTCTCGTGGGAGGTATCAACTAAGGCAGTCTGCTCCCCACGAATGAGAAACGAGTTATAAGTAGTGCCGTTTTGCAAACCAAACTCAATATCGAAGCGATCGCGATCCCAATCCAAAGAGCGAATAGCCGTCGTCTCTTGAGCGATTTCCACCTGCTGTATGGTGAGCCGTTTTTCAGTTTTTTCGGTGAGCGCTACCATAACTCCCCTCCTTGACAAATTGAGTATTTATTCCTCTGGTTTTATTGTTACACGCCTTGAATGTTAAATTTTATTAAAAAACCTCTGACTGATTTAAAAAAGTTAAAACAGTGAAATCGTATAAGCACCCAGAACAAACAGAGAATGTTTGGCTAGCTTTGGAAATTGGTAATTCTCGGCTGCATTGGGCATTATTTTTAGGCGAGACGCTTTCCTCAGCTTGGGATACCGACTATATACCTGAGTCTGTCATACAACAGATGGCTGAATGTCAAACCCTGGATGATTTACTAGAGAAAATTTTTCCACTCCATCAGAGAACTAAGAAACAAGGAGGATACGCAGACAATTCCTTTCCCACGTCATCGCCTCCCCTCCTCCTCGCCTCCGTAGTTCCCAGCCAAACTGCTATTTGGCAAATTTATCCCAACGTTCGCGTTATTACCTTAGACCAAGTACCACTCAAAGGTATGTATCCCACATTAGGAATTGACCGCGCTTTAGCTTTATGGGGTGCGGGGAAAATGTGGGGTTTTCCAATGTTGGTGATTGATGCTGGGACAGCGCTGACTTTTACAGTTGCGGATGATAATCAGTGTCTGATTGGAGGTGCAATTCTGCCAGGAATAGGTTTGCAATTTGCGGCTCTCGGTGAAAAAACAGGACAATTACCATTAGTAGAAAGGCAAAATATTGCGTCTTTACCACCACGTTTTGCGCTGAATACTACAGAATCAATTCAAAGTGGAGTTATTTACACTTTAATCGCTGGAATCAAAGATTTTATTGAAGCGTGGTGGCAATTATTTCCTAATGGTAAGATTGCGATTAAAGGGGGCGATCGCACTTTATTACTAAATTATCTGCAAGCTTTATATCCTACAATTGCAGTATCTTTAATTGTGGAAACAAATTTAATTTTTTGGGGAATGCGGGAAATAGTAATGGGTGATATAGCAATCCTAAATGAGTTGTGAAAATCGAGAGACTAAGATCCCCGACTTCTCAAAGAAGTCGGGGATCTTATTGTTGGTATCGAGTCAGGAGATAACCCAATACGGTTCGGATAAGGTTTTTTGATGACACGCCCTAGATCGCAAAGACGCGATAAATCGGCATCTTTACAATAATCAGTCCTTTGTAGAGACGGCGATTTATCGCGTCTGTTGCCTTAACCGAACCGTATTGGGAGATAACCAACATTCATTCAGAAACGGAACTTATGTCGAGAATGTCTGGACTTATCCTGTAGGTGCATCAGGATTTCAAAATTACACCGGAACCGCACCTATAGCCGCAGAAAATAATAACCGTGGTTGGTATTCGGGTTGGTTTCCTGTACAAAATGGAGGTCAAAACGCTATTCAATTCTTACGTCCTTAATAGATTATAATCAACAGAGTAAAAGATGAAAAAACTTTTGTTTTTAGGTATTTTGGCGATTGGTATCACAATTCCAACGACATCATTATTAGCCCAAAATTCAGTATATAACCCAGATAACAGTGATCCTCCGGGATTGAGAAGACCTCCTGAATTAAACAAGCCTATTATTCCTGAGCCACCGTCACCAACAACGCCGACAGAATATCTTTACCCAGATAACAGCGCAAAACCCGTTTTGCAGATGATTACAAAAGAACGTGCAATTGGACAATTACGACAAGGTTTGAATCTCAAAAATGCACGGCTTGTAACTTACTCCGATTACATCAAATTTAAAAGTAAACTTGGCGGCGATAGCGTTGAAAACCTTCAAGTACATCCTAATCGTCGTGTCTGGTTAATTGAAATTGACGCACCAAACGGGATTGATGTAGCACAACGAGTCCGTGATGAAAAAACACCACATCCAGAAAAATTTAAAAAATCCAAAATTCTAATGGTAGTAGATGCGGAAACTGGAGATAGACTAAGCATGGATATCGCAGAAAATCAATAACTTAAATTTTGACCTAGCGATTATATTCACCCTGACGTTTATTTAATTAATATAAATAAACGTTTTTTTATGGATATAAGTTTTCTGAACCCGCTTTCCTATAATTACTAATTTCCTTTAATAAACTCCCCAATCTCGATCGCCACAACTCCAGCACAAGATTCTGGTAAGGGTAAACGGGGAGTTTGAGAGTGATCAGAAGGTCAGCAAACAAATAAAGCTTGAATGGCATAAAATTGAAAGAGAAGTTTACCCAGCGTTAAGTTATGTCCGAGACATCACAGCTAGATGTGATTATGCGTCAATTAGATACCTTATCTTTAGTGGAACTGCTAAAAATTAGGACACAAATCGATGCGTTGATTGAAGAAAAATCTTCACTATTATCCAATATTCTGATTTCTGAAAACTATCGTATAGCAACATCTGTTTCTAATGAAACGAGAGATATTAATGAAGTGGCTATGACTAACCGATTCCCTCCCCTAGCATCGAATGTAACCAAGCTAGATAAATATCAAGTTGCTCTACAATTTTCTGAATTGGAAGCCAATGGGGATGATTCCTTAGAACAGGTAATAGAACTGGTTGACGAATGGATGGTTGATGAATCGGGATATGATGAACAAACATACCCACAGATTGAGACAGGCTTGAATCAGAATCGGATGTCAGTGTAAAAACACAGATGAGTAGAGCCGTATTGCTAGACACTCATCCTTTGAGCCAAGTAACGCATCCACAAGTAGACCCAAAAGTCCAACAGTGGTTACAATCGTTAGGGAAAACCGAAACTGTTATACGTGTGCCGGAAATAGCCGATTATGAACTTCGGCGTGAACTATTGAGACAAGGAAAACGAAAAAGTATAGATCGCCTCAACAAACTTAGTCAAATTTGTCTCATACCACTGACTCCCGAAACGATGCGAAAAGCAGCCGAACTATGGGCATGGGTACGAAACCAGGGGAAGCCTACAGCAAGCAATGATAGCTTAGATGGTGATGTAATTCTTGCTGCTCAAGCAATTCTCCAATTGAAGAGTTTTGATCAGGTGATAGTTGTGACAACAAACTTGAAACACATATCACGCTTTGAGAGCGAAGGAATATGTGTATTAGATTGGCAGCAAACTCTGAATGAGCTAGTTTAATTCGTTTAAATTATGGCTTTTTAAGATAGCTTTAATAAACTCTCGAATCTCGATCGCTACAACCCCAGCACAAGATGTCGAGCATTAGTTTACTAAGATTGATTTGGATTCAAGTTGCGATCGCCCATTATCGTGATGCGACAGGGCCGCCATTCCATGTTCTTGGGCACGCAGCTCTTGACCAGAGATTTCTGGCTCTTTAATATAAACTGAACTCAGTAAGATATTCAGGACTCCACCTTCTTCAGCCTGACGCACAGCGCAATGCGTAATCAATTCACCCACATTCAGAATCACATTGTCTTCTGGATCAAGAATGACGCGGGTAACAGGACGACCCAATGCTTGTTCAATTCGTTGCTTCCTCATTGCCCGTGTACTGCGTCTTTGTAGCATTTCTGCCTTTTGTTTCAAGGCTTGCCAGAAAGTATTGAGGTTCTCTTGGGCGACGCTTGCCCCTTGGCGCAGTTGAACTTTAGTTTCTAACCATGTGTCACTTGTAGTAGAACGAACTGCGGTTGCTAGAGCCAGACCAGCAGCGTTGAGTAATTCTGCTTGTTTGCCGTAACTCTGGGCACGAGCAAGGACGGATTCAGTTACAATCTGCCCAGATGCCGCAATAATTAAGCCATCGTCAGCACGGACTGTTTGCAGGACTCTGCGCCCTCTTACCTGCTGGATCGCCTGTGCTGCCAGCCCATTAACGGAGTGACGTAGGTTAGCAGCACTGCTCATCGTTGCGCTCCCAATTCGATTGCTAGTAGATTCTGTTGCTGCTTGCAAATTGCGGCTGATGTTTGCAGTCAGACTGCCACCGGTAGCTCGATAGAGTTCATCAAGGATACCCATACGAGAGGCCGCTTCTGCATCAACTAGCGTGACTTCTTGCCCTTGTAGTAGCAGTACACTACCGTCTGGCGTTAGCACATCTCGTTCAACATGTTTGCCAATCACGTATACTTTTTGCTCGGCAGGGTCAACCAAATTATTTGTCAGGGAGGCAGCTGCATTTCGATTGAGGTCTTGCAGTTTGCCACTAGTAGCATCAGTTGCAGCTTGTAGTTGCTCACCTGCATTCTGGCTTGCTGACTGTAGCCTGCGGTTCACGTTCTCTACTGAGCTTTGTATTTGCTCACCTGCATTCTGGCTTGCTGACTGTAGCCTGCGGTTCACGTTCTCTACTGAGCTTTGTAGTTGCTCACCTGCATTTTGGCTGGCTGACTGTAGCCTGCGGTTAGCCGTTTGAGCCGATTCTTGGAACCTGTCTTCAGTTGCTTGGACTGCTCCCCGGATACCACCGACCTGTTCTTCCATCATTTGAGCAGTTTCTGGAGGCACAAAGGCAACATCGTCACCAATTGTCAGTGCTTCGGGAGCAGGAACGAAAGATCGCCCGGAGTAAGCATCAGCAAATATACCGCCAGAAACTTCGTATCCTTCCACCAGTCCACTATGCTCATCGAAGAACAAATCCACCAGTCCACCCAGGTAAAGTCCCTCAGTGGTCAGAATTCTCGTTCCTCTGAGTACGATATTCTGGTGCAGAATCTCTTTAATTGCAGGAACACGATGTGCCTTAACAATAGATTCTTTTGATTTAACTATGATCGCATCTGACCCGATCGCTTGCACCTCTTGTAGAGGAATAACTTTTGCATCCCCAAAAAGTCCCTTCTCTTCAACCAGGAAACCCAAAAGTTGATTGCGTTTGTGATCAAAAATTAAATCTATAATTCGCTGAATTTTCTGACCCTTGTCAGAGGTGACGACTACTTTATCGATCACATCACTACCTTTACGCATTTCTCTATCCCTCGCAGTTATTATTGATTGGGTTGTCCAGTGACTTGTTCGTTGGTTGGCTGAATTTTTAGCTGAAAATATCGTCCCTCTCTGCCAAAACCAGGAACGATGTCAATAACGCCAAAGTATTCCAAGAATACCCCAAAGATGGCGACAAGGATGATGAAAACGGTGATATTTGCTCCAGTATTAGAGCGTTGTCCTACGAGTCTAGGCATTTTTTCCTCTTATTTATATATTGTTTTTTTATCGCCAAGCTTGTTATAAAAATCAGACAAGGTTGTTTAGATGGGAGCATCCCAATTTTGCCAAAAGATACAGGACTGGTACAAAAGCCCGATAAAAACCTCTTTCCTTTGTGTTCTTTGCGTCCTTTGCGGTTCGTTATTTCATTCTCCGTCTAAGTCAAAATACCGTATGAAAATCAACTTGCACATTTGGGATGCTCCCGTTTAGATAATTATTAATTGGACGTACATATCTATCTACCCACATATACCATCGCTCAGTTGATTCTTCAAAAATAAATAAATTCCCCAAAAAATATGGGCATTTGATTATTTGGATTTCCCTAAGCAATGGTTTGAGCGATTTTAATTAGCACTCATACTGGTGATGGGGCGGCTTAATTTAATGGATACCTCTATACATCCGTACAATGATCAACTAAAAAGCCGAGTTTTACTTGACCACAAGTATTCAAACACACATATATGGCGAAAAAAAGTTTTTCATTCGCCACTATACTGTGGTTAGCTCTAAGTCTGTGATTCTTGTCTGCCTAAAATTTGTTTTTGAAGCAAACGAATTTCTCCGGCTAATTCTTGCCGAGTAGAATCTTTGAGCAAATAGCGGAAAGTAAACCAAACTGTGTAACCCAGTCCAATGAACTGTAAAATTGGAGAAACTAATGGAATATCATTTATTGCGTTCAGTACTGCTAGAAATATTTTCAGTGCCGTAACTGTTATCACAAGCAAAGCAAAGCTGATAATCAGTAGTTTGTATTCTTGGTAGAACCTACCTATGTACTCAGGTAGTTGTGCCAAAAATGTAGAAATCTGTCTACCAATTCTTTGCCATTCTTCTTCAGTTTCTGAGGCAGGCGGTAACATTGGCAAGTTTCCAGCCTCTGAACCAATAAGAGCTTCTATCCGGTTTTGGGAGGCAGCATCAACATATTGCTGTTGCTGTAATTCATTTTCCATAATTCTCTCCTAATTTTCTACAATGAGAACAGTTTTAAAGTTTAGGCTTTGTTGCTATCAACTTTGGCAATAGTTGCTTTAACAACTACATTTTTAACGCCTTTTATTTCCTTAGCTATGAATTTTTGACTCTACATACACAGTGAGTTAAAAAGTTTCATGTCGGCAGTCCACAATGATCACAGCACGGTCTTCACTGTTGTTATCAAAACTCACTATTTGACGAACTCCTCAGTTGTCTTCTGTGGAGGTATCATCAATAATGAAATCCTCAATTTTTCGCCGTTTGAGAATCGCTTCCGCACGCATATTCTCAGTAGGACTGCCTTTTATTATTACTAAGTAATCAGATCAATTGAAGCGATCGCTTAATTTCTGTAGGGCTTCAATAATATTAAGACATTTTCATATTAGTTTTTCATCAATCTCTTGGAGTAAGTTTTTTTTCTCTAGAGTGAGATCAGGACTTCATCTCAAACAATAAGCCCTAAACAAATATCAGGATATTTGATTGAAATGTAAGGTTTTAAGAAATTTAACTAACTGAAAGTTCTGAATATATATGAATGTAGGTAAGTTTTAACCTGACATTTCTGGCTAGAACCTAGTCACAAAAATATTAATAATAGAGGTGTCCTGGTTTATGAAGACTGCCCTCTAGAGTTTTATAGGGCAACGGTTGTGAGCAAGGTTTAAATCCCCACTTTGTTAAATGGCTTATTTCCAGACGGGGTTAAAGCTCTGACTGAAAAGTCCCTAAAACCGGACTTCCTTCTGGAAAATTTTAGTTATAATAGATTTCATCATCAGAGTGAAAAAAGTCAATATATTGAAATAAGACTTCTTTATAATGCAAGTAAAACTAGATGAATTTACTACTTTTTATTAAAGCTCAATATGATTTAACTGAATCTTCGGAAACAAGATTTATCTAAATTGAATGTGCTAAGTTATAAAAAAGAAACAGTACGTTTTAAGGAATAGAATAATGCCACTGCAAAAAATAAGTGAATTTGATACAGATTACCGGGATGCTATTCAAGGTAACGACATCAAAGGAATGGATGTGTATGTTCAGGGAACTGATGAGAAGATTGGCACAGTAAATGATGCTGTAGTCGATGAGCAAGGAGCATTTCGCTATTTAATTGTTGACTTAGGCTTATGGATTTTTGGCAAGAAAGTATTACTACCAGTAGGAAAATCGCGCATTGACTCTAGAGCAAACCGTGTATATGCCGTTGGGATCACAAAAGAGCAAGCGGAAAATTTGCCTGAATATCAAGAACACACAGCGCTTGATTACGACTATGAAGAACGGGTGCGTGGAGGATATCGCACACCGTCTGTAGAAAGTTCAGCTGCGCTAGCATCGACAGATATTCGTACTCCCACTTATGATCGCAACAACTACACATACGCACAGGATGCGGATCTGTATGATGTCAACGCTCATGAAGACCAAACCTTCAAACTTTACGAAGAAAGGCTGGTTGCCAACAAACAACGCCGGAAAACTGGAGAAGTGACAATTGGCAAGCACGTTGAAACCGAAACTGTCAGAGTTTCTGTTCCGGTGGAAAGAGAGCGAGTCGTGATTGAACGAGTTACTCCTCAAGATGCAGGCAAAGTTGTGTCGCCTCAAACAGCTAACTTCGGTGAGGGCGAGGTAGCACGTATAGAACTCTATGAAGAAGTTGCTGATGTCCAGAAAGAAGCTTTTTTACGCGAAGAAGTCAGAGTGCAGAAAGTTGTAGACAAAGAAATCGTTGAAGTTGAAGATACTATTCGACGTGAAGAGTTAGATGTTGATGCTGAGGGTCGTACTATTGAGGAAAAAACTGGTAATAATTTGCCCAAAGACCGTATTTAAGAAGATTGCTTTTAGCCTTCATCACTTGTTAAACAGCACAGAGATTCCAGGCTGAGTCTGGAATCTCTTCAAGCGTTTTCGGCATTTTTGTGATCGAGCAGAACTCTTGAGAGAACATAAACAAAAAAGTATTGGCTGCCTCAACCAATTTAACCAAATTTGTCTTATACGATTGACTCCTGAAACGATGCGAAAAGGAGCCGAATTATGGGTATGGGTGCGAAACTAGGGGAAGCCTACGGCAAGTAATGACAGCTTGGATGGTGATGTAATTCTTGCTACTCAAGCAATTCTCCAATTGAAGAGTTTTGATCAGGTAATAGTTGTGACAACAAACTTGAAACACATATCACGCTTTGAGAGCGAAGGAATATGTGTAGCAGATTGGCAGCAAACTCTCAATGATTTAGCTTAATTGGTTGAGTTCACGGCTTTTGAGATACGTAACCCGCTTTCCTCTAATAGTTCAGGGCTTTTGAGATACGTAACCCGCTTTCCTCTAATCACTGATTTCCTTGAATAAACTCCCGAATCTCAACCGCTACAACTCCAGCACAAGATTCTGGTAAGTCATTTCCGGCATGGGAAATCATTTTCAATTCAACTTTCGGCATTAGTTGAGCATAAACCCGACTCTTGGCTAAAGCATCTGGTGTATCTTGGCCACCTTGTAAAAGCAAAACCGGCACATCTATCATATAAAGCCGCTTTTGTACTAATTCTGCTTCAATTTCTATTTGTCGCCTTTTGAAAAGTAACTGACAACCTATGGGATACGGCAATAGCGCCTGACGCAGATGCAAATCCTGTGCAATTTTTTCATGCCAACCCAGGATTTTAGTGAAGGGAGTTAGCGATCGCAAAAATTTAACTATTAGTGGTGGATAATTCAATAATCGCCGCATCTTCTGGCAATACTCTTCTTGTCCTGCTATCTCTACGCCCTCTGGTGCTAGCAGTACCACACCATCAACTTTTTCTGGATACTTTAAAGCATAGCTAGCAGCAATCCAACCCCCAAGAGAATGCCCCACTAAATATACTTTTTCTAGCTTCACAGCTTGCAAAAATTCAGCTAGACACTCAACTTGTAAATCTATCGAATGGTGGATATTAGGATTTTCTGATTCACCAAACCCTAACAAATCAGGTGCAAAACAATGAAAATCTTGTGCAAGGGATTCCATCACAGATAACCATTGACTGCTCTCATTCCAAGCACCATGTAAAAAAATTATAGGAGTTTTTTCACCGACTTCACGCCAGAATAATAGCCCTTGAGAAAGCTTTCTTCGGGAGTTACGGAATAGTGTATCCATTTTATTTAGTAGTTAACTTTTAGCACCATAATAAATAGTCATTGGTCATTGGTCATTATTAACTAGTTCTGGACAAATTACAAACAGAGAAGTATGAGCCAAGGCTTCCTGACATCATAACTTTGGCAGCAAATGACAAAGGACTAATGACTAATGACTAATGAAAAATATTGTTATGCCAGTGTTGTCAAGCCATTTAAGTAGTCTTGCAACTGCCTAGTATGGTCATGAGACATCTTTCCTGAAGGTAGTAAACTGGGAAAGAAAGCTTGGATTTCCATGACTTCTAACGTGTCTTGAATCTCCATTGTCCCATGCACTTCGGCTTCAACCACAATACAAATTGAATGAATTCTGGGATCGCGGTCTGGTGCCGAGTAAACTCCTACTAAACGGTTAATTTTCACCAATTCTAGCCCGGTTTCCTCCATCAATTCCCGGCGGACTGTATTGGGAATATCTTCTCCCCAATCTACAATCCCTCCAGGCAATGACCAAAGACCATTGTCGCGCCGCCGGATCAGTACAATCCGACCATCGGGTAAAATTGGGATGATACTAGTGCCAGTAATGGGATGACGAAATATTATACCCAATACTGTTTGTCCAATACGCCATAAGCTACGTGTGGACTCTACAGCTGCCGGAAAAAAAGCAATAACGTTCAATCTTCAAAATTTATGTGTTGTATTCTATAGTTCTCTACCACTTACATAGGCTCAACTAATAAAATTTTTGTTGAGTTTTGTTTTATACAAAAATGCTTGTGGGTTGAGATTTTATTCTCACGATTTACGTAGAATATTATCAATTCTAACATCAAGTTTCATGAGAAGCACTATATTTATATATACATAATATTTTTTTAAAAAAGTAAACTTTCAGTTTATAGCTAACATTAGTGCTGCTGAAATTAGCTGTTAATAATAGATTTTTATAACAAATAAAAATAATATGAATAATAAGTCAAAATTCTGAATCATGAATTTATAAGAGGCAATTAAGTAGGGTTTAAAACCTACAATTAATTAAACACCACTAAATAAAAAATTAGACTTTATGCTTAAACTTACCTATGCCTCCCGAATTTTGATGACCGACTCCTGAATTATTTCTTGATAATTTCTTGATAATATTGGTTTGTTTCAAGAACAACAACTAATGAGCTAATTTACAATCATTTGACAGATTGGAATCTCAGAAAAGATATTTTTGCCCTACTGGCGTGGATAATTCAGAATTTATATTGACAAAACCAGGTAAAATGCGGTAGACTAGCACACTGTTTAAAGCATATTTATTGCTGCACTAGGCTAGAAGTATATCAATAACATTGGTAGCTAATATTGCCTAAGTGATGCCTAGTTGCTACTTTTTTGTTGTTTATTAATAGAGGTGAACATGGCCAAGCGCCGTAACCCGAAAAAAGAAAAGGCGCTACGTAACCAGGCGTATGCTAGAAAGTTTCGTAAACGGACTACGACAGGAAGAATGCAGAGAAGGTTCCAACAAAGACCACCGAAGAGTGAAGAAGAAGAAGGCGCAGCAACAGCAGCTGACACTGACTAAGCTGTCTGCTTAAATCCTTGTTATTTAGATTATTTATCTTTTAGGGCGTACAAATGTACGCCTTTATTTATTTTTGGGCATTGGGTTGGGTATGGAAAAGAGAAAAGGTAGATGGGGATACAAGTGACAGACTTGCTCAATAATTAATTCTCCCTTGTCTGGCTCATCTTCTTTACTCCCTACTTCCCCAATATCTCTATTGAGCCATTTGAGTGCGGGCGGCTATGAGTGCTTTGTTTACCTGTACAAAGCCAGTACCACCGTAACTGTTGCGGGCAGCAACAACTTGACGAGGGGATATTGCCTCGTAAATATCTGCTGCAAATGCCGGATGTAGTTGTTGCCACTCTTCTAACTTCAAATCTTTCAGGAGTTTACCTGCGGCAATACTAGTTTTTACCACCTTACCCACAAGGTTGTAAGCTTCCCGGAAAGGAACGCCCCGTGCTGCCAGATAATCTGCTACATCGGTAGCGTTAGAAAAATCCTCCGCTACAGCTGATGCTAACCGCTGAGTACGAAATTCTAAGCCTTCCCTGAGCAAAATTGTCATCGCTTCTAGTGAGGCTTTGACTGTGTTGACGCTATCAAATAGACCTTCTTTATCTTCTTGTAAGTCTTTGTTATATGCCAGAGGTAGCCCTTTCATAATCACCAGCATTGCCTGAAGATGACCAAATACACGCCCCGTTTTCCCCCGCACCAATTCTGGGACATCGGGGTTTTTCTTTTGGGGCATGATACTGGAACCTGTAGCACAGCTATCCTTGAGGGTGACAAAGCGAAATTCTTCAGATGACCAAAGAATGACTTCTTCTGCAAGACGGCTGAGGTGAACCATAATCAAGCTAGCGGCACACAAGAATTCGATCGCAAAATCGCGATCGCTCACTCCATCAAGGCTGTTAGCATAAATATCGTCAAAATCCAATAGTTTGGCTGTGTAGTGGCGGTCAATGGGGAAAGTAGTTCCCGCTAAAGCACCACATCCCAAAGGTGAGATATTGACGCGGCGAGAAACATCTCCTAAGCGTTCCCAATCGCGTTGCGCCATTTGAAAGTATGCCAAGAGGTGGTGAGCTAAACTCACTGGTTGGGCGCGTTGTAGGTGAGTATAGCCAGGAATTAGGGTTTCAACGTGCTTTTGGGCTATATCCAGTAAAACACCTTGAAATTCTCGCAATTCGCTTTTGATTTGCTGAATTTGGTCGCGCAGGTAGAGTCTGGTATCAGTGCCAACTTGGTCATTACGCGATCGCGCCGTATGCAGCTTTTTACCCACATCGCCGACAATTTCCGTTAGTCGGCGTTCAACTGCAAAATGTACGTCTTCAGCATCGATACCAGGCTGAAATTTACCTTGGTGATGCTCTTGGCGAATTTGTTCTAAACCGGCAACAAGTTGCTCTCCTTCTTCTGAGGAGATGATGCCCGTGTGAGCTAGCATTTTGGCATGAGCTTGAGAACCAGTAAGGTCATATTCGATTAATTCAATATCAAAACTTATACTGGCATTAAAACGAGCGATCGCTGGATGCAACGCTGATTCAAACCTCTGGCTCCAAGTTTGTTTTTCGGTCATAAATTATCAAGGAAGGGGCATCAATTTTAGATTTTAGATTTTGGATTGATGATTAATCCAAAATCCAAAATCCAAAATTACTTTAACCGTAGCTAGTTAGATTCCGAATCATATAGCCAATGACTAAACCAATCAACAATGCCCACACTTGACCTGTTTGTATAAAGTGGCTCCAAGCTTTTTGCATCTGACCCATAACGTTTGGATCGGTGATTGTTTGTGCTAGGGCTGTCCAATTTACAGGCAAATGCCAAAGTAAGTGAGATGTCAAATCGCTGTAATTGCTCATCTTTGGTGATTAAGAAGTTAGGGGTGGCAAATTTCAGCATCAGTTTATTATTTACATTAATTACTGATATTTACTGAAATATTTGGATATAACTTCAATGTCTTAACTCAAGATGCAGCCGATGCCAACCGCAATTTCTCGGCAGTCCGCAAAATCTGCCCCGCCAAAACTGCTGCACCAAAACCATTATCGATATTTACTACACCTACTCCCGCAGCACAAGAGTTAAGCATTGTCAATAAAGGTGCTAAACCACCAAAACTTGCGCCATAACCAATGCTGGTGGGTACGGCAATCACGGGACAACTCGCTAAACCTGCAACAACGCTGGGTAAAGCGCCTTCCATCCCCGCCACGACAATCAACACTGATGCTGATTCAATCAGGTGGCGGTTACTCAGCAAACGGTGAATCCCAGCAACGCCAACATCCCAGAGGCGCTGGACGCGAAAACCAGAAAGTTCAGCAGTCACAGCAGCTTCTTCAGCAACGGGTAAATCGGCGGTACCAGCTGAAAGAATGCCAATCTCACCCCAGAATTGTGGTTCTATAGTTGGGGGAGCGATCGCACAAATTCGCGCCGAATCGTAATATCGCAAACCGCTAACTTTTGATTCCAGTGCGGCATAAACTGCTGGTTCAATGCGAGTTGCCATCACCACTGGGTTACGGAGGCGCATCACTTCCATAATTTGAGCAATTTGCTCAGGAGTTTTACCAGGGCCCCAAATCACCTCTGGGAAACCAGTTCTGAGTTGGCGATGATGGTCAATTTTGGCAAACTCACCTACAGATTCGTAAGCTAAGTCTTTGAGTGAATCGAATGCCGTATCTGGTGTAACTTTACCATTGGCAACGGCTTCGAGGAGCGATCGCAAACTTTCATGTTGAGACACTGGTCAGTTGTTTTGATTTTATAAATGTTTCCAAACGTGCCACCAAGGGCAGAGATTTTAATACTTTAAATAAATAGAAAATATCTATCAAAGTATAATCCCCAGTATTCAATTTAAACTCTATTCTGTGACTTCCAGTTCATATTTGTTCCACAGCGTTCCTTTTTGGGAACCAAGTGCAGAGAATTTGACGTTTTGAATGCGATCGCGCACTGCTACCAAAGATAAAGGATTCACTAAATAAATGTAAGGCAAATATTCTTGAGAGAGGCGTTGCGTTTTTGCATAAATCTCTTTGCGCTTTACTTCGTCTAACTCTCGTGCCGCTTGAATGTAAAAACGACCAATTTCCGCCTCCCAATCTGCAACTTGCCAACCAATAAGTGGTTCTTGCCCTGCTTGAAGTTTCTGATTGAAGGTATGTAGTCCACCTTCCGGTAGCCAAACATTAGCCCCGTCATTTGGTTCAATCCCTCCAATAAAGCCTAGCAGATAACATTCCCAATCGAGGGAATTAGAAAGTTTGTCTGTGAGAGTATTGAAAGCAATTGGATTAAAATCAACTTGAATCCCGATTTTACTCAAATCTTGCTTAATTTGCGCTCCCATTAACACACGAGTTTTATTTTCAGCATTCGTTAATAAACTGAAGCGCACACGATTACCATCAGCATCTAGTAACTGTTTATTAGCATTATATTTAAAACCTGCACTTAATAGTAACTTTTTAGCTTTTTCTTGATTATATTCATAAACTTTCAGACCTTTTTCTGGAGAAAAATAGTAAGGACTTTGAATCTCGATTGGCGAATTTTGTAATACACCAATTCCGCGAAAAACGTTATTTAACATTGATTGACGGTCGATCGCATGGGCAACTGCTTGTCTAAAAGCAAGGGTATTAAACCAGCGGGATTTAATTGGGTCAATTACAGACAGTCCATTTTGTCGCCGACCTTTGTTGAGATTAAACGAAATATAAGTATTGCTAAATTCCGCTCCTCCATTGTAAATAGTAAACTTTCCCCGCTTTTCTTCGCGCTTAAGTAGTGAAAAGTTTTCTGGAGAAACAGTAACTGTATCTAATCCTCCAGAGCGAAACTGAAGAATTATTGTATCTGTAGATTCAATAATTTGCCAAATAATGCGTTCAACATAAGGTAACTGATTACCTTGGCTATCTTTGCGCCAGTAATAAGGATTGCGCCGAAATACCACACGCTGACTAGGAGTATAACTTTCTATTTTATAGGCACCGTTGACAATAATTTTACTGGGATCTGTATCGGTTCCCCAAGTAGATAAAAACTTGGGATTCCCTTTAGCATCTTGAGATTTTAAAGATTCAGCTAAAGCATGTTTAGGCAAAATGCCAACTGAATTTGTGGATGCTCCAGCAGTGGTAGAAAGAAACGGAGCAAAAGGTTCAGGTAGAATAAATTCAATCCGGCGATCGCCTATTTTTCTGATTTTAGGAAAAGTACCACTAGAACCAATTTTAAGACTATCTTTCCAATCAGTAGGAATCTGTGAATTAAAAATCACATCCTGATAAGTGAAGATGACATCATCTATGGTAAGTAGTTTGCCATCTGACCATTTCAAGTTTTCTCGTAAAGTAAAAGCAATTCGTTTTTTATCATCAGAAATATCCCATGATTCAGCTAAAGCTGGCTCAAATTTGCCTGTAATCCCGTTGAGAGTCGTTAGTCCTTCAGTCGTGAACAGAAAAACATGAGGATATTCTTGATTAAAAGCGTAGTTAAATGTTTTCGGGTCGCCGATAGTGCTTGTAACCCATTGGGATACTTGTGCCGCCTTACTCTTAAAATTAATTGGGTTGCAACTGATAAGAGCTATCTGACAAATCAAGAATAGACCGAATATTACTAAAACTGCAAACCCACGGCGGCGGCTAGGCAAGAGGGCAAAAATCATAAGACTGAAAGACTAAACTGTTAGCATAATACACCTCGTGTTCAGCCTTGACTGCATAAGGGAAATTGGGGAAGCGGGAGAAAACGTTAAAGGGATTTTTGCCTTTCCTCAATGCCTGATGATCCCAGCTCCCTCAACAGGGAGAACCCCAGCATGGAACTGGCTCCCCCATGCCCATGAAAATTAACTAGCTTCTTTATCTACTACTTTGAGTTCATAAATATTCCAATTGTAACTTCCTATTGCTGAGTATTTTACGTTCTCAATGGTATTACGCACGGCTACTAAAGCCAGGGAATTGAATAGGTGAATAAAAGGCAGATACTCTTGTGAGAGTTGTTGCGTTTCTGCATAGATAGCTTTGCGTTTTGTTTCATCGAACTCTCTAGCCCCTTGGATGTAGAGGTCTTCAATTTTCTGCTCCCAATCAGTAGCTTTCCAACCTAGTGTTGGAGATTGTCCGGCTTGAGCTTTCTGATTAAATACATGAAAGTTACCTTCTACAGACCAGACATTGAAACCATCTTGCGGCTCAATACCACCTGTGATGGCTCCATACCAACATTCCCAATCTAGAGTGTTAGAGATTTTTTCTCCAATAATACTGAAGTCAAGGAATTGTAAATCAACTTTAATGCCTATCTTGCCGAGATCCTGTTGAATTTTCGGTGTAATTGTGGGTCTATTACCAGCAACACCCATCATTGTGAAGCGGACTCGATTGCCATCTGCATCCAACAGCTGACCTTTATCATCGTATTTGAATCCTGCTCCCAGTAAAAGTTGTTTAGCTTTCTCTGGATTGTAATTATATGTTTTTAAACCTTCTTTTGGAGACAAATAATAGGGACTGGGAACAGAAATCGGAGAGTCTTGTGGTTCACCCAATCCCCGCAAAGTGTTGTTGATCATCGTTTGGCGATCAATAGCGTAGGCGACAGCCTGTCTAAAAGCAACGTTGTTAAAAACACGGGACTTAATCGGATCTACAACAGGCTTGCCATTACGACTACCTTTGTTGAGATTGAAAGTTATAAAACTTGTCCCAGAGTCAGGCCCAGCATTTTTAATAGTAAAGTTACCCCGTTTTTCTTGACGCTTGAGCAATTGAAAACTTCCAGGGCCAATTTCTAGTACATCTAACCCTCCAGAACGAAATTGCAGCAAAGCTGTATCAGGTGATTCCACAATTTGCCAAATTACACGCTCAATATATGGCAGTTGTTTTCCTTGTGCATCTTTTTGGCGCCAGTAGTAAGGGTTGCGCCGGAATGTTACGCGTTGATTAGTTGAATAACTCTCGATTGCGTAAGGGCCATTAACAATAATTTTTTTCGGGTCTGTGTCGGTTCCCCAAGTGGACATAAACACAGGCTTACCGTCAGAGTTTTTAGCTTCCGCTGCTGCACGCAAGGCGTGTTCTGGTAGAATTCCTACCCCTGCTGCAATCGATCGCAAGAAAGGAGCAAACGGTTCTGGCAGAATAAATTCTACTCGGCGATCATCGACTTTGCGGACTTTGAGAAAAGTTTTACGGCTGCCAATTTTGAGAGCATCTTGGATATAAGTGGGAATGCGCTTGTTCATGTAGATGTCATTGAAAGAGAAAACGACATCATTAGCTGTTAATGGCTTACCATCCGACCACTTCAATCCTTCTCGCAACGTAAAGACAAACCGCAGTTTGTCTGGGGAAAGTTCCCAAGATTCAGCCAAAGCTGGCTCAATTTCCTTAGTTATTCCATTTTGAGTGGCTAATGCCTCATAAGTGAAACCAGAAATATTGGGAGATTCTTGAATGAGGGCGTAGTTAAAAGTCTTCGGGTCGGCTGTAGTAGAAATCACCAACTGGGGAACTTGTGCAGCCGCAGTTTTAAAGTTAGATGGATTGCAGGCGGTAAGTGTAAGTGCTGTTGCAAAGGTTAGAATTATTGGTAAACAAAAACGCTTAATTGTGTTAAAAATTGGAGGATATTTCATAATTTTTCTTGTTTCAAAAGCAAGACAACAGCATAAGCACAGATGCCTTCTTCACGTCCAACAGGACCTAATTTTTCGTTAGTGGTAGCTTTGATGCCAATTTGATTTGGTTCTAATTCTAAAACAGCTGCTAGTTTGTCGCGCATGTTGTGAATATGCGGTTTTAATTTTGGACGTTCTGCTACTACCACCGAGTCAATATTTCCCACCTGCCAGCCTTGATCCCGAATCAGTTGATGTACTTGA
This sequence comes from Nostoc sp. 'Lobaria pulmonaria (5183) cyanobiont', assembly GCF_002949795.1. Taxonomy (NCBI): domain Bacteria; kingdom Bacillati; phylum Cyanobacteriota; class Cyanophyceae; order Nostocales; family Nostocaceae; genus Nostoc; species Nostoc sp. 'Lobaria pulmonaria (5183) cyanobiont'. The sequence goes on from NZ_CP026692.1 coordinate 1,673,747, forward strand.
GTTAATAGTACTAAACTATCTGCTCCCGCCCATTTAGGGTCGCTAGGGGGAAAATAATGACCAATATCCCCTAAAGATAATGCCCCAAGCATGGCATCCATAATCGCGTGTGTTAACACATCAGCGTCACTGTGCCCTAATAAACCCAGTTCATGGGGAATTTGAATTCCACCTAAAATCAAAGCGCGATCGCTCACCAGCTGGTGAATATCGTAGCCATTACCAATACGAATTTTAGTCATTTGTCATTTGTCATTTGTCAGGAGTTAGAAATTATTATTCTCTCCCTGCGACCCTGCTCCCTTGCTCCCCTGCTCCCCCTGCTTCAATTTCTCCAAGAGATCGGGGCGGCGATCGCGGGTTTTTTCAATTTGTTGTTCGTAACGCCACCGGGCGATCGCTGCATGATTCCCACTGAGCAAGACATCAGGCACTTTCAAGCCGCGAAAATTGGCAGGACGAGTATATTGGGGATAGTCCAATAACCCTTCCTCAAAACTTTCTGCTGTGAGGGATTCAGTTTTGGCTACGGTTCCTGGTATTAGCCGCACTACACCATTAATCAAAGCCATTGCTGGAATTTCCCCACCAGTCAGAATAAAATCGCCCAAGGATACTTCACGAGTTACCAAATGTAGCACTCTCTCATCCACTCCTTCGTAATGCCCACAAATAACTACTAACTGGTCATAATTTGTCACCAATTCTTTCAAAAGAGGTTGATTAATTGCTTGACCCTGTGGACTCATCAAAATTACCTCTCTTCGGGGCAGAATCGGCAGCGACTCTACAGCGGTAAAAATAGGTTCTGGCTTCATTAGCATCCCAACACCGCCGCCGTAAGGTTCATCATCTACTTTTCGGTGCTTGTCAGTGGTAAAGTCCCGTGGATTAATCAGATGCACTTCGGCAATCTGTTTGGCTAAGGCTTTACCTAGCAGCCCAGAATTGAGAACAGAGTTAAAACAGTCAGGAAAAAGCGTAACTATATCAAAGCGCACAGTTATTCGTATTCGAGGATACTAATCTTAAATTTGAATGTCTAGCAAACACCAGCAAGCCAAGGTCGGGTTAAACTCCAGTTAAACTTTTATCAATAGTATCTAAAACTACCAGACCTCCTGGATTTTAGATAGGATCAAAAGTTTTTCTAATTACTTAATTTATGTTTAAATGTTGTCACAACTACATTTAAATTAATAATCATATCAAGTTAACAACTTCCAGGATGCATCGAGCCAGCCTCAGAAAAAAGCGTAGTCTTAACTGCTCGTCCCCAACTCTAAAAGGGGAATCTAGCTACCTAAAGACTATTTTGCCCTGCTGCAAGTGGACAGGTGAAAAACAAGGCGCTGGCGAGAGAGGAATGGGAACAAACACGTTTAGACTGAGGCAACGCGAGCGTTAAGCAAGAATTTGGAGAGTTGCTTTCCCTAGTTCCAAACTTCCAAAAAGTGTCCTCTTAAAAGTTGCAAAGCGCAAAAATTATCAGGCAACTGAACCTTGTTAAATTCACCTGAAGTTGTTGACAGGAGAACCAAAATGCCGCAATTACAAGCTAAATCGCTAGAAATGAGGACACCCCAAGCAACTAAAACCGCCGTTCTGGTTATCGGAGGTGCAGAAGATAAAGTTCATGGGCGCGAAATCCTACGAACTTTTTTTGGACGTGCCGGTGCTAGTAAGGCTTATATTACAATTATTCCATCTGCCTCTCGCGAACCTGCCATCATCGGTGGTCGGTATATTCGCATTTTTGAAGAAATGGGTGCCCAGAAGGTAGAGATTTTAGACATCCGCGAACGAGAACAGTGTGAAGCCTCCCAGATCAAAGCATCCTTAGAAGCCTGTAGTGGGGTATTTTTGACAGGAGGAGACCAACTGCGTCTTTGTGGGGTATTGGCAGATACGCCAGCAATGGAAATTATTCGCCAGCGGGTGAGGGCGGGGCAACTTACGTTAGCAGGCACTAGTGCAGGAGCGGCGGTGATGGGGCATCACATGATTGCTGGCGGCGGTAGTGGAGAGGCGCCCAATCGTTCCCTAGTCGATATGGCAACGGGTTTGGGATTTATTCCGGAAGTAATCGTTGACCAACACTTTCACAACCGTAATCGCATGGGGCGACTGATTAGTGCGATCGCAGCTCATCCCGATCGCTTAGGTATTGGCATTGACGAAGATACTTGTGCAGTGTTTGAACGTGATGGTTGGCTACAAGTTATGGGTAAAGGTAGTGTCACCATTGTTGATCCCACCGAGCTGACCCATACCAACGAACCCCATGTCGGTGCTAATGAACCGTTAACCGTGCATAATTTACGTCTCCATATCCTCAGCTACGGCGATCGCTTCCACTTGTACCAGCGGACTGTATTACCTGCTGTACACCGAATCTCCAGCTGACGGGATAGAGTATCTGAGGTTACACTGAGTTGACCGCACGTTTATTATTTCTTACCGTAGAAAAATGATAAGAATACCATGTAAAAAGAAAAAACTGTTTTTAACGAACAGTTTAGCGGTCAATTCCAGTAAGAAACTAGAATTTTGGTTCCGAATCTCCATCTACCTATTCCCATGAGAATTCTCAAGATCCAGACATTACGCGGCCCAAACTATTGGAGCATTCGACGCCACAAACTGATCGTCATGCGCCTCGATTTAGAAAACCTTGGCGAGACGCCCTCGAATGAAATCCCTGGCTTTTATGAAGGATTAGTTGAGGCGCTGCCAAGTCTGGAGGGCCACTATTGTTCGCCTGGCTGTCGTGGTGGTTTTCTGATGCGAGTCAAAGAAGGCACTATGATCGGCCACATAGTGGAACACGTAGCTTTAGAACTCCAAGAATTAGCTGGGATGCATGTCGGCTTTGGTCGCACCCGCGAAACTGCCACACCCGGAATTTACCAAGTAGTGATCGAGTACCTGAATGAGGAAGCGGGACGCTACGCTGGACGAGCCGCAGTACGGCTGTGCCAGAGTATCGTTGATCGAGGCCGTTATCCTAAGGCAGAACTAGAGCAAGATATCCAAGACCTGAAAGACTTTTCCCGTGATGCTTCCTTAGGCCCTTCCACAGAAGCGATCGTCAAAGAAGCAGAAAAAAGAGGTATTCCCTGGATGTCTCTGGAAGCCCGCTTTTTAATTCAGCTAGGCTATGGCGTGAATCAGAAGCGAATGCAGGCGACAATGACGGACAACACTAGCATTCTGGGCGTAGAACTAGCTTGCGATAAAGAAGCCACTAAACGCATCCTCGCTGCTGCTGGTGCGCCAGTACCCAGAGGTACAGTAATCAACTTCTTAGACGATTTGGAACAAGCCATTGAATTCGTTGGCGGTTATCCTATCGTCACCAAGCCAGTGGATGGCAATCATGGACGCGGGATCACCATTGATATTAGAACTTGGGAAGAAGCTGAAGCCGGATACGAAGCTGCCAGACAAGTTTCCCGGTCAATTATTGTCGAACGGTATTATGTTGGACGCGACCACAGGGTACTGGTGGTAAATGGCAAAGTAGTAGCAGTAGCTGAACGTGTCCCGGCTCATGTCATCGGCAACGGCAGATCCACCATCTCCGAACTAATTGAAGAAACCAACCTTGACCCAAATCGCGGTGAAGGACATGATAACGTCCTGACCAAGATTGAACTAGACCGCACCAGCTACCAACTCCTAGAAAGGCAAGGCTACACGCTCAACAGTGTGCCACCAAAAGGAACCCTTTGTTATCTCAGAGCAACAGCCAACTTGAGTACAGGTGGTAGTGCCGTAGACCGTACCGATGAAATTCACCCAGAAAATCTTTGGTTGGCACAACGAGTAGTCAAGATTATCGGTTTGGATATCGCCGGACTCGATATCGTCACCTCGGATATTAGCCGTCCTCTGCGGGAAGTGGATGGCGTGATTGTCGAAGTTAACGCCGCTCCCGGTTTTCGGATGCACGTTGCCCCAAGCGTAGGTATTCCCCGTAACGTCGCTGGCGCAGTGATGGATATGCTGTTTACTAACGAGCAATCTAGCCAAATTCCCATCCTCAGCATCACGGGTACTAATGGCAAAACCACCACTACTCGACTACTAGCACATATTTATAAACAAACTGGCAAAGTAGTAGGTTATACTACTACGGATGGGACATATATCGGTGATTACTTAGTAGAAGCTGGCGATAATACAGGTCCCCAAAGTGCCCACGTCATCCTCCAAGATCCGACAGTAGAAGTAGCAGTACTGGAAACGGCTCGCGGTGGCATTCTCCGCTCTGGATTGGGCTTTGAAGCCGCAAATGTAGGGTTAGTATTGAATGTAGCCGCCGACCACTTAGGAATAGGCGATATAGATACCATTGAGCAGTTAGCTAACCTCAAAAGTGTAGTAGCGGAAGCTGTATTCCCTGATGGCTATGTGGTACTCAATGCCGACGATCGCCGTGTCGCCGCTATGTCAGAAAAAACTAAGGCTAATATTGCTTACTTCACCATGATCCCCGATTCGGAATTAGTGCGGAAGCACATCCAAAAGGGCGGAGTAGCGGCAGTATATGAAAATGGCTATTTGTCAATTGTTAAAGGTGATTGGACACATCGCATAGAAAGAGCCGAAAATATACCTTTAACAATGGGCGGACGTGCGCCGTTTATGATTGCCAACGCTTTAGCAGCAAGTTTGGCAGCGTTTGTGCAAAACGTCACAATTGAGCAGATTCGTGCTGGTTTGAAGACCTTCCGGGCTTCAGTTAGCCAAACACCGGGACGAATGAATCTATTTAATTTAGGCAACTACCACGCTTTGGTGGACTATGCCCACAACGCAGCCAGTTACGAAGCTGTAGGTTCTTTTGTGCGGAACTGGACTACGGGACAACGGATTGGCGTAATTGGTGGCCCAGGCGATCGCCGCGACGAAGATTTTGTTACTTTGGGTAAATTAGCAGCACAAATTTTTGATTACATCATCATCAAAGAAGACGATGATACACGGGGACGCTCACGTGGTTCAGCTGCCCGGTTGATTATTCAAGGTATCACGGAAGTTAAGCCTGATAGCCGCTATGAATCAATTCTGGATGAAACCCAAGCGATCAATAAAGGCTTAGATATGGCTCCTGATAACAGCCTAGTGGTAATTTTGCCAGAAAGCGTTACTCGCGCAATTAAGTTAATTAAGCTGCGTGGTCTAGCAAAGGAAGAGACACACCAACAAAATCCCGGCACAACTGTCATCGATTCCCAAAATGGAATCATACCTTCTTCTGTTGTTAATACCTTGCTGTAGTCAGGAATCAGGAGGAAGCACCGCGTTGGCTTCTCCTGACTCCTTTAATTACTGTTTTTCTTCTTCCTGATTGGTTTCCTCGCTGGGAGTTTTCATTTCCTCCTTAAAACCTCGTAGGGTTTTGCCCAGTGCAGTCCCCAGTTCGGGAATTTTTTTTGGGCCGAAAATTAGAATAGCGACTATGCTAATTACAGCTATTTCTGGCCATCCCAGTCCAAACATATAAATTTCCTCTAAGGCATCTGTAATTAAATATAGACATTGATGGCTCAAATCCGATGAGTTCGCCACTGATAAGCACTCTACATCTTGTAAAACAGCGTATAAATAGAACTAAAATTCTCAAGTATTGTTCATAAGTAAACCTTTTTAATTGATTAGACTCCATTCTGCAATTTCCTTAAAACATCTGATGTTGGAGCGCCTTCTTTAAAACAGTCCTAACTGTACTGACTGGTTATTATCAGCATTTTCTATTGCTATTGATGCTAAATCTGCTGGAGGTTCAACAACCAAAGGAGCATTTTCTTCAAATCTCAGTTTTGAGCTTTTGATGTAGTTTTCATCAATCTCAAAAGCCAACCAGCGTCTTTGTAAAGTTTCTGCAACTCGACCTGTCATATTAGAACCAGCAAAAGGTTCTAAAACAATATCACCTGGTTCTGTGCATAGGTTAATGACAAACTCTGGTAAAGCTTGAGGGAATCTTGCTGGATGTGGCTTAAAACCTTCTTGTTTGCAACGCCTTTGGTAATAATCGTTGGAAGCAGTATTCGAGGCAGAAATTACATTTACGGGCTGGACTAAATCTTCAAATAAAGTTTCTTGTATAAGAATCTGTTGCCCTATTTCTTCTTTTTCTGTACTACAACGTCCATCAATAATATTCGGGGGGATAGCTCCTCCCCTGTCCTTCCCAAATTTATTGGAAATATCATGGCCTGATGGTCTAATTTTGGGTTTATACCCATTCTTTAGAAGGTTTTTCATCGCATCACTATAAGGCTTTAAAACCCTTCTATTATTAGCTTTAGGATGCGGTTCTTTTGACAGCCACCAAATTGTATTTACTGAATCTTTAACTCTTTCCCTGCGAACTGTTACCCATTCGGCAGGGGTGGGTAGTTTTGCTGGGTTATACCAATACAATTCTTGTGCCAGATAAAATCCAAGTCCGCCTTTTTCTTTTGCTTTGCACAAAGCAACAACTAGTTCAAAATTATAAAGAGAACGAACTGGCATTCCCTTAATCCAACTGCCACCTATATCAATAACTAGTGATCCTGTAGGTTTAAGAATACGGTAAAACTGGGCTGCATAATCTTTAAACCATTCAACATATTCATCGGCATCAACGTTTCCGTATTCTTTTTTACGAACCAATGCAAATGGTGGAGAGGTACAAATTAAATCGATACTTTCGTCGAGAATACCTGCCATTAATTCTAGGCTGTTTCCTAAATAAGCAGCACCAAATTTTGTTTCGTAGTAAGGGTTACAATTAAGTCTCATCTAAACTTTGTTAGTACACTTGTACGTATGAACACAGTATCATCCTTAAAAGCATAAGTTATCCAACTGTTAGCTATTTTTTTTGATCAATTTGCTGGTTGAATAGGACAATATGCTAAGTATCTGCACCAATATTCAGTACATAAGTTCTGTGTTAAGTATGGTCTAAGCCAAATTGGACACATTGAACAAAGCGATCGCTAGCTCAACTCACTTCCCATTGGATTGGTAATTGGCAAACCTAACCACTCACTTAATTCATAAGCTAACCATTCAAGTTCTACTTCGGATTTAATACCGCCATCGTTTCCACTAATCTGATATTTTTGTAATCCTGAGCAAATATATAATTGTGCTGGAACGGCAACTCTAGTGTCTTTAGAGCCTTTAGTAAAGTGTTTTGGAATGTAAACCAACTTATTAACACTTTGCCTTGGGGATGGACGGGGACGCTCAAACTTCCAACTAAACAACTCCCAGGTTAGGGTAATTTGTTCTGGATTCAGGCGTAAGTAGATGCTTCCAAACAAATTAAAGATAAATTTATACATCATCATAAAGCCAGCACCCCAAAAAGGAATTGAAAACAAGGCAAAGGGGATGTTGACAGGAAAAGGTGCTGAGAGTGCGCCAATTGTCCAAAATAAGATAAATGAATTCCAAACGATCGCAAATAAACCTGTGAATACTATTGATGGATCAAAACCAGATGGTGGAACGATAATTTCTAGAGAATCCCCATTTTTGGTTAGTTGAATCTTACTCCCATCTGGTTTGCCAACAACCAAAGTAGGCAAGTTTGTCGGTTGTGGTTTCTCTAAAGCTGCGATCGCTTGGTCAGCAGAACTTAAACGCCGTTCTAAACTAGGTTCAATCATCCACTTTAACCAATTGCTAAAGCTGGGACTGAGATTAGCCAGTTGTTCAAACTGAATACGAAAATCCTTTTGCGGTAAATCGGCTGGGTGAGTACCCGTTACTAAATAAATTAAGGTTGCGCCTAAACTATAAAGGTCGGATGCTGCAACAGTGCGTCCGCCAAATTGCTCTGGTGGCATATAGCCATAGGTTCCTACCACAGTCCTAGTCCCGGTTTCGCTAGCCAGGACTGTCTGCACTGAGCCAAAATCTACCAAATAAACTTGACCGACACTATTGCCAGAACGCTCCCCCAATAAAATATTGCTAGGCTTAATATCACGGTGAATTACAGGTGGATACAGCCTATGTAGATAAACGAGAATCTCTAAAAGTGCTTTGGCTATCTGTTTGACTTCAGCTTCGGTAAAACTTCGTCCAGTTTGTAAACATTGCTCTAAAGTTTGTGCAGGGATATAAGTTTGTACTAGAGCAAATCCTTTGATGGTTGGTAAATTTACCTCAAAATAGTTTAAATAGCCAGGAATTGAGGGATGTGCTAGGTTTTTTAAAGTTTCAGCTTCTCGCTCAAACAACTTGAGCCAATCCCATTCAAAATCACTACTAAAAGAGAGTAATTTGATAACAACTAATTCCTGAGTTTGCAAATCACGAGCTAATAGCGTCCGCCGCCCTGCTTTTTTTCCTAATAGCTGCTGAACTTCGTAGCGTAGACGCCCAGCGTCTTGTCCCCGGACATCGCCTAAAATTTCGCCAATCATTATGGTTTCTGGTAATGCTACGGTTGAAAAGTTTTATAGCTTATAGCTTTTCAATTTGGCAAATCGATATCTTTAGTATAATTGCGTAGTTCTATGCCCTCCCAACTTTGGCCTTATATTACCCCTGGTATTCCCGATGAATTATTCGAGCATTTGCCAGGAATTCCCCTGAGCCAGCGAGAAGTCCGACTACTATTGATTGCCCAACTGCGGCTAAAATCAGATTCCGTGTTGTGGGATATTGGCGCAGGGACAGGTACAATTCCGGTAGAGGTGGGGCTATTGTGTCCAGACGGACAGATTATCGCTATCGAAAGGGATGAAGAAGTAGCTAATCTGATCAAGCGTAACTGCGATCGCTTTGATGTGAAAAACGTCGAAGTTGTCGAAGGCAGTGCCCCAGAGTGTTTACATGACCTCAAGATTACCCCTCACCGCGTTTGTATCGAGGGAGGTCGCCCCATTCAGGAAATTCTGCAAGCAGCTTGGCATTATTTGCCGCCATCCGGTCGGGTTGTAGCCACAGCTGCTAATCTAGAAAGTCTGTATGCTATTTCCCAGAGCTTTTCCCTGTTAAGGGCTAGAAATATCGAAGTTGTCCAATCTGCGGTTAATCGCTTAGAAACACGCGGCTTTTCTCAAACCTTTACCGCCGTTGATCCCATTTTTATCCTCAGTGGTGAGAAACTAGACTAAATCAAAAAGATTTTAGATTTTAGATTTTAGATTTTAGATTGGGGATTTAGGTGATATGTCATAAGAAACCAAGCCACAATTACCAATCCCTAATCTCGAATACCTAATCTCTAATCCAAAATCCAAAATCCAAAATCCAAAATACTTCTATGCCTTGGTCTCGGATTATAAGTGGAATTGTTGCGATCGCTCTTGCTCTTTTCGCAACCCTTTTGGGGGGTTGGTACTTTACCATCATCTTTGCGGTCATCATCTTTTTGGGTCAACAGGAATATTTTAATTTGGTGCGAGCCAGAGGCATCGCTCCCGCCGCTAAAACCACTATGGCTGTCAGCCAAGTCTTGCTAGTGATTTGTACCCTTGATGGCAGTTTAGCTGACGCTGTGATGCCAATTGCTGGCACACTTATTTGTTTTTACCTGCTGTTTCAACCAAAATTTGCCACGATCGCTGATGTTTCCGCTTCCATTATGGGGCTATTTTACGTCGGTTATTTACCAAGTTATTGGGTGCGGTTACGAGCAATTGATAGCGCTACTTTTAGCAATCTCCCTTTTGGAGGTTACTGGCCCACAACCTGGACAGATTTCTGGGAAAAGGCAAATTCCGCTTCTTTAGCACAAGGTTTTACAGCCACACTACTGACTTTTTTGTGTATTTGGGCAGCTGATATCGGTGCTTACACCATTGGCAAATTCTTTGGTAAAACCCGTCTATCTGACATTAGCCCGAAAAAAACTGTAGAAGGTGCTGTTTTTGGCATTACTTCAAGTGTTGCCGTAGCCATAGCAGGAGCCTATTATCTTCACTTGCCTAAATCCCTCTTCACTGGTTTAGCATTGGGTTTGCTAATTGGTATTGCTAGTCTTTTAGGGGATCTCACAGAATCTATGCTGAAGCGGGATGCTGGAGTTAAAGATTCTGGACAATTAATCCCCGGTCATGGTGGTATTTTAGACCGTACTGATAGTTATATTTTCACAGCTCCTTTGGTTTACTATTTTGTGACATTACTTTTGCCACTACTTAGTAAATAGGTGAATTGGGCATTGGGCACTTCCCCTGAGCGTAGTCGAAGGGAGTCGAAGTATTGGGCATTGGTTATTAATTATTTTCCCCTGCTCCTCTCCTCGGTCACTGAGCGTAGCCGTTCGCGCAGCGTCTCGTAGAGAAGTGTTGCTCCCCTGCTCCCCACTAGACGCCATATCATTTAAAATAGGGTATTAATATTTTTTAATTTGTGATCGTCAAGGGTTAACGTTAATCCGCCCATGACACACCAGCTTACCTGGGATTAGCGTTAATTCTTGAATATCAACATCTGAGCCAAGATCCAGGTTGTACTCATGATTGTCCTTTAATATATCTTTCTGGTCGGGCTTGATTGGGATATGTGCCAGTTGCAATTCATGCCCACTGAGTAATTGTAAGCCCAAACAAATCTCTACAGGCGTTATTTCGCTATTGGTTACTCTCAAACCTCGCAGTATAATTTGGTTGTTCCCAAGGAGAATTTCTTGCCACTTGATTGGTTGTGACTGGGGGTAATCTGTTGGTAAAACCTTAACCAATAGATCGCTCAAAGCAGTCGATAATAAGTCAGATGAGAGAGAAGCATTCAGATCCTTCTCGTCTACGATTAAATCGCCAACCACTGGTACTGTTTCTAACAGTCGCAGGGCTTTTCCCTTGAGTACGGAACCGATATTTACCCGAATATTTTCTGCTATTAATTGAATTTGTGTAATTAGGAGACCTTGATAAACTGCATGAGTAGCAAAAACAGATACCGAAGGAATGCGTCCAGAGAAAAGTTGGCGATCGCTAGCTTTAATCTCCACTTCTAATTCCGATATTTGGCTGACTTGCGCTCTTAACCAGAGCTTGACTGCTGTTGTGAGTACCTGCGTAATTATGCGGATTTTATTTGTACTTGTTGTTTGAGAATTTTGATCTGGCATCTAAACTAATTTGTTTATGAGTATTTATTCAACAACCGAACATAAATTAAATAAGCTTTAAATGTAACATTTATGCCTACTCGCTACATAATGCAAATATCATTTAATTGATAACAATAAATAAGCAATTTCCACATGGAGGTACGGTTACAAAAAATTATCGCTCAATGGGGTATCGCCTCACGTCGTGAAGCCGAAGAAATGATTAGGCACTCACGGGTGCGGATTAATGGGGTATTGGCACATTTAGGTCAAAAAGTCGATCCGGAAAAAGATGCGATCGCAATTGATGGTAAGTCTGTATCCCAAAAGCAGCGTCCGGCTTTAATATATCTATTGCTGCATAAACCACCAGGAGTGGTTTCGACTTGCTACGACCCTCATCGAAGACCAACAGTCCTAGATTTACTACCGAAAGAATTACGGGAGGGTTCAGGTATTCACCCAGTTGGTCGTTTAGATGCAGACTCTACAGGAGCATTAATCCTGACTAATGACGGAGAACTGACATTTGGATTAACCCATCCACGTCACAGTATTTCCAAGACATATCATGTTTTGGTCAAAGGACATCCTCCAGAAACAGTACTGCAAATGTGGCGTCAAGGTGTGATGTTGGAGGGTAGAAAAACTAGGGCTGCTAAGGTACATCTAATAGAACGTCGTACCGAGCAAAGTGTTTTAGAAATAGTGTTGCAGGAGGGAAGAAATCGCCAAATTCGCCGGATAGCTCAACAGTTAGGATACCCAGTAATCAAGCTGCATCGGACTGCGATCGGCCCAATTCAATTACAAACTCTAAAAGAACCCTTTTTGTCAGAGGGTAAATATCGTTCCCTCAAAGATCGTGAGATTCACTTTTTGCAAGATCAGATCGCGCAACCTAATTATTGATTCAGTGGAGTTAAGGAGTGTCAGTAGGCATGAAATGGCTAAGAAAGAAGAATAAGCACCAGCCATCACTTTCATTAGAGGAACAACGAGCCGAAAAGTTGGCAGAATTAGGCGCCCAACTTTGGGCATTGCGTCAAGAACAGGGTCTATCCCTAGAACAAGTGGTTGCATTGACGAGGATTCCCCGACGATTATTGCAGGCGATCGAAGAAGGTAATTTAAACGATCTGCCAGAACCAGTCTATATTCAGGGTTTGATCAGGCAATTTGCGGATGCACTAGGCTTGAATGGAGTAGAATTTTCTGGCACTTTTCCGATCAGTTCTGCACAAGTTAGCCCTCTAAGTAGAGGCAATACTTCATCCCTGGCTCAACTACGTCCGATTCATCTTTACTTTCTTTACATATTACTAATAGTATGCTCTGTAAATGGGTTATCTCAGTTATTAAATAACGCGTTACTACAAGCAAGTAATAGCCCAAACCAGCCCTATCCAAAACAAAAGTCCGTTGTTAAACCAGAAATAGCTCAACTAAAAGAGTCAAGGCAGGTACAACCTGTCAGCGATACCCTCAGCGGTGTCCAAAAGGGACAGGTTGTCCAGGTTGGTGTGACTTTGAAAGCCTCATCTTGGATTCGTGTAGTAGCCGATGGCAAAACCGAGTTTGAGGGGATTCTGCCAGAGGGAACTCACCGAATTTGGAAAGCCCAAGAGCAACTGACAGTGAAAACTGATAATGCTGGTGGTGTGTTGGTGAGCGTCAATCAAGAGAAAGCCAAGAAAATGGGAGAGCCAGGGAAAGAGGAAGAAGTTAGGATTGCTGCCAAGCCTAAGTTTTGAAATATGGAGTATGGGGCATTGGGCACAAGAGGCAGAGGTGCAGAGGGGAAAACTTACTGCAACTTCTCCTTGGTCACTGAGCGTAACCGAAGTGCTGCTCCCCTGCTCCCCTGCTCCCCTGCTCACTCATCTTTGTTTTCCCCCTTCCTTTGCTACCCCTTGTCTCATGCCCCACTCCTCACTGGGCTTGGGCTTCTGGGGCGCGTCCATTGAGTTTGGTAAGAACTTTCAAGCGATCGCGCAATTCGTCTGTTATTGCTCCTGGTTGATAGCGCCACTCCCAGTTACCCTCAGCAATACTGGGAAAATTCATCCGCGCTTCGTTTCCTAATCCCAAAATATCTTGCAAGGGAATAATCGCTTGGTTGGCTATAGAACTCAAAGCTAGGCGAATCAAATCCCAGTGAATGCCATCAGGGCTGATAGAACCTAAATAAAGCAACAAGTTTTGCTTTTCCTGGTCCTCAGCTGTATTGAACCAGCCTATAGTTGTATCATTATCGTGAGTCCCGGTATAAACTACAGCATTATGCCGATAATTGAATGGTAAAAACGGATTAGCGGCATCAGCACTAAAGGCAAATTGCAAAATTTTCATCCCCGGAAATTCATACTTGTCTCGCAGCGCTTCTACCCCTGGTGTAATTACTCCCAAATCTTCTGCTAAGACGGGTAGCTTGCCCAACTTTTGCCTAATCACTTCAAAAAAAGCATCTCCAGGCGCTTCCACCCATTTACCATTCATCGCAGTTTGTTCACCTTGCGGCACAGACCAATAAGCCTCGAAGCCCCGGAAGTGGTCAATGCGAATTATATCTACATAATCCAGCATTGCCTCAAAGCGCTGTACCCACCACTTAAAGTCTTGTTTTTGCAATTCCTCCCAGTTGTAAACCGGGTTGCCCCACAATTGACCGGTGGCGCTAAAGTAATCTGGTGGAACTCCTGCCATTTGGGCGGCAGCTCCTGTCTGTTCATCTAGACAAAAGATGTTGGGATGCGCCCACACATCAGCGCTATCATGAGCTACGTAGATGGGGATATCGCCGATAATGTCAATACCGCGCATGTTGGCGTAGCTTTTAAGCTCTGACCACTGGCGGAAAAACTCAAATTGGACAAACTTGTAATAAAAAATCTCTCCATTGAGCCGCTCCTGTACTTGCTCCATTGCTTGTGGATCGCGCTTGACAAGTTCTGACGGCCATGTGTGCCAGTTTGCATTCTCGTTCGCATCTTTCAACGCCATAAATAAGGCGTAATTATCTAGCCAATAGGCTTTGCTGTCGCAAAAACCTTCAAACTCTTTTTGTTGGATGGGTGTGGCATTGACTCTAAAATGTTCATAGGCTTTTTTGAGTAGCCCAATCTTAAGCGACACAACCTTCTCGAAATCTACCTTTTCTTCTGGAAATGCTGGTAAGTTAGCAAAGTCTTCTTCTGTGAGCAAACCCTCATCTCGCAGTTTTTCTGGGCTAATCAGCAGGGGACTTCCCGCCATTGCCGAGTAGCACATATACGGAGAATTACCGTATCCAGTGGGGCCCAAGGGTAAAACTTGCCAATATTGTTGATGGCTTTCTTTAAGAAAATCGATGAAGCGATAAGCTTCTAAGCCTAAATCCCCAATGCCAAATCGACTGGGAAAGGAGGTAGGATGCAGCAAAATACCACTTGATCTAGGAAAAGGCATAAGTAATCTAAATTATGGGAGGGAGCAATTGTCTGATCGAGACGCTAGGCGATCGCATCGAATCTATCACAGAACAGTATTTGTAGGAGAAATCAAGTAAACTCATTTTGTTTGTCGTTTGTCCTTTGTCATTTGTCCTTTGTGAATAATCAATGATTAATGACTAATGACTAATGACCCATGACTAATGACTAAATAACTATGACTTACCGAAATCCTACACCGACAGTTGATATCATCATTGAACTTGTAGATCGACCTCATCGGCCAATAGTGTTAATTGAAAGACATAATCTACCCTTAGGTTGGGCTATTCCTGGTGGTTTTGTGGATTATGGAGAAGCAGTGGAAGTGGCGGCCCGGCGCGAAGCTCAAGAAGAAACGGGTTTGCAGGTGGAGTTAGTTGAACAATTACTGGTGTATTCTGACCCCGATCGTGATCCCCGTCAGCATACGATTAGTATTGTGTTTTTGGCAACAGCGACGGGGGAACCGATGGCTGGAGATGATGCTAAGGGTATAGGCATTTTTGAGTATTGGCGTGTGCCTGGTAATTTATGTTTTGACCACGATCGCATTCTGCGGGATTATTGGCGATATCGGCATTATGGGATACGTCCGAGGTTGGGGTAGGAGGGACGAACCGCAAAGGCGCGAAGGGCGCGAAGGAAGAAAAGAGAAGAATACCTGTGACACAAAGTTTTTGTGATTATACTGTGTCAGTGGTATTTAATGGTGCATTATGGACGCTGAAACACTGTTGGAGAAATACGCCGAAGGGCAAATCCAATTTCACAACGAGAATCTTAGAGGAGTAGACCTTAAATATGCAAATCTGAGTGGAATAGACCTAAAAAGTGCAGATTTGACGGGAGCGGATTTGAACGATGCTAACCTGAGTAACGCTTCTCTTCAAAGTACTAACCTCACTAGGGCATCTTTGACAGGTGCAAATTTGAGTAGTTTGGTGAAAAGTTCTAGTTTAAATTTGAGTTGGGCAGACCTAAGTAGTGCTGACTTGAGTAAAGCAACCCTGGATAACGCTAACTTTAGTAACGCCAACCTAGATAATGCCAACTTGAGTGGAGCAAACTTGAGTGGCGCTAATTTCAGTAACGCTAACCTGAATAATGCCAACTTTAGTAAAGCAAACTTGAGTAGCGTTAACTTTAGTAACGCCAACTTAGATAATGCCAATTTGAGTGACGCTACACTCGACTGTACAAACTTAACCGACGCATCCTTGAATGAAGCAAAAGTCGTTAGAGCTAACCTTAGTACTGCTAATTTAAGTGGGGCTAACTTGTTTGGAGCTGATTTGAGTCAAGCAAATCTAACTCGTATCATACTCAAAGATACTAATTTGCAGGCAGCCAAGATTCGGGGTGTTAATTTATCTCAAAAGGATTTGTCAGGCATGAATCTGGCTGAAGCTGATCTAGGTGCAGCAAATCTCATAGGCGTAAATTTCAGAAAAGCCTGTCTAAAAGGGACAAATTTAGAAAAAGCAGAACTACAAAAAGTAGATTTGATCAACGCGAATTTGAACGAGGCAAACCTGAAGAAGGTAGATTTAACTGGCGCAAATATCTATGGGGCAACCTTTAAAAATGCTGACCTGACTGGTGCGATAATGCCTGATGGAGAGGTTTACAAACCGATCGCAGCTGAAGGAGAAATCGGTAAACAGGAAACATCGTTAGAGAAAGTAATATCTATGACTCGTAAAGTAATTAATACTGATAACGCACCCGCACCAGTCGGTCCTTATAATCAAGCGATCGCAGCTTCTGGTCAATTTGTATTCATCGCTGGACAAATTGCCATCGATCCCCGCCTTGGTGATGTCGTCTACACTGATGATGTCAAAAAGCAAACCGAGCAGGTTTTAGCTAACCTTGAAGCCATTCTTACAGCATCTGGTGCAACTTTTCAAGATGTGGTGAAAACCACTGTATTTTTAGCTGATATGAATGATTTCGCGGCGGTGAATGCCATTTATGCTAAATATTTCCCGGAAGATACAGCCCCAGCACGGGCTTGTGTTCAGGTATCGCGCTTACCTAAAGATGTGTTGGTAGAAATTGATGCGATCGCTGTAATTAGCGGTTAGGAGAAATAGAACAATTGCTAAAGCTGATTTCAGAGAGATAAATCATGAACATTGAACTCAAACCTGAACATGAACAATTTATCCAAGCCCAAATCGCTAGTGGGAAATTTACGAATGCAGATGAAGTACTTGATGTAGCATTTCAACTGTTAGAAAAATTAAATTCTGAGTATGTCCAATGGGTGGAAGAAACCCGGCAAAAAGTTGATGTTGCAATTGCTGAAATTGAACGCAGGGAAGTTTTGGATGGCGAAACTGTAGTGATGCAGATATTAGAAAAGTTCCAAAAGGCACGTGAGGCTTAGTAATGAGCCGCTATGTCATTTCACTATCTGCTAGCCGCGACTTAAATGAAATTTCTGATTACTTTTTAATCCGAAACCTGGAAGCAGGAGAAAAACTATTTAGAGAGTTTAACAATAAATGCCAAAATTTAGCGGTGTTTCCAAATATAGGACGCAGCTATGCTCATATTAAACCTTCATTACGTGGCTTGCCGCTAGATGGATATGTAATTTTGTACCAAGTGATTGATGATGGGGTTAAAATTTTGCGCGTTGTCAGCGGTCGTCAAGATTTAGAATCTTTATTTGCAGAGTCGGATGAAGAGTAAAGCCATACATTTTGTTAACTGCGATGGGAAAATATAAAGACGTTCTTTGGCTTGCCGTAAAGTGCAGATAAAACTCTGTTAATTATCTCTCAACAAACGCGATCGCCTCTATAACTTTGGGAATACTGAAAATAAGTCCCCCAAAGGAGTATTAAAAATGTCCGAAAATCGTATCAGTGCCAGTTTAGCCCCAGCAGACAGAGAAGCAGTCATGCAGGCGATCGCGACAATTAGAGAAAAGTTACCGTTTTTGGTAGATTTGACCACCGAAGAACGGCGAACAATGTTGAAGATGGGAGATAAAAGTCGGGCTTTCGTCAGCAAAGCCTTAGAAGTGGCGACACAGAACCCTAACTTTTTGCCCCGTTCTTTTGATTTAGAAGAGATGCGCCGAGATTTAGGGCTGTTTGAATCGTTGTATCCAGTACTTTTGTCTCTAACGCAACTGCAAGAATTGGTGGATGATACCTGTATAGCCTCTGCTAGCGAAGCCTATGCAGCAGCATTAGCAGTTTATAGCTATGCCAAAGCTAGCGGTGATGTCACAGGTTTAGATGGAGTAATTGATGAGATGGGACGCAGGTTTAACCGCCGTTCTAAGAAAAAGCAACCTGAAGTCCCAGTTAGCTAAAGCTTAAAATAGGTAATTATACCAGTTATCAATTTGGTAAAATACACGTCATTTGTAGGGGCATAACATTGTTATGCTCTTTTCGCGTTTTGTATCCAGAGATTTTTGAAACCCGCGCAGTCGGGTTTTGTCTGTATAACCGCGACTTCTAGTCGCCAAGGCATTTTTGAGCCTCAGAAGGTCAACATCGAGCCTCAGAAGGTCAACATCGAGCCTCAAAAGGTCAACATCGAGCCTCAAAAGGTCAACATCGAGCCTCAGAAGGTCAACATTGAGCCTCAGAAGGTCAACATCGAGCCTCAGAAGGTCAACATTAAGCCTCAGAAGGTCAACATTAAGCCTCAGAAGGTCAACATCGAGCCTCAGAAGGTCAACATCGAGCCTCAGAAGGTCAACATTGAGCTTAAATCAAGGTTAAACGTAAAAATTACCTAATACAACATTTAGTAAATTCCGAAATACAGCCTGGGTATTTAGTAGTTATTCTGTAGGCATTAACATTTCAAAATTAAATCTGGTCATGAACCCACAAAACAAGCCCAAGAGTCTACAAGATATTCTTAAGCAGCGCCAGCAATCAGGTTTTGTGGGTCGTGAAGACCAGGTAAACCAATTCCGTCAAAATCTAGGGTTACTGTTAGAAGATGACCGCCGTCGTTTTTTGTTCAATGTTTGGGGTCAAGGTGGGGTTGGTAAAAGTACCCTGTTACGGCAGTTTCGCAAAATTGCTGATGAAGCAAAAATTATCTCGGCTAACATTGATGAAGCTGAAAAAAGTGTCCCAGAAGTTATGGGTCGTTTAGCTGAAGAGTTGGAACGCCAAGGTCACAAACTAACGCAGTTTACAGAACGCTACAAAGTTTACCGTCAAAAGCGCCAAGAATTAGAAACTGATCCAGAAGCTCCTCAAGGCTTTTCGGCTTTTGTAGGCAAAACTGTAGTTAAAACTGGTGTGCGTCTGGCGCGTCGAGTTCCCGTTGGCGGTGTTGTCCTTGACTTTGTAGATGAGGATGCTTTGGCTACCCAAGCCGGAGAATGGGCATCTTATGTTGCCAAGAAAATAACAAATAAAGACGAGGTGCTATTAGTTCAAGAACCTGTAGAAATCCTAACCCCGCTATTTTTGCAAGATATTTTTAAAATTGCTAAAGAAACTGCTGTTGTTTTCTTTTTTGATACTTATGAACGCACCGGGGAATTCCTAGATAACTGGCTACGAGAAATTTTGGAGGGTCGCCACGGAGAAGTATCTCTCAATATATTGATAAACATCGCCGGTCGGCAGGAATTAGATAAAAATCATTGGGCACCTTACGAGGGGTTAATTGTTCGTTTCCCTCTGGAACCCTTTACAGAACAAGAAGCCCAACAATATCTAACTCGCAAAGGCATTACTAACAGTCAGGTTGTTGAAACAATTTTGCGCCTTTCTGGAAATTTACCCCTGCTGGTAGGAATGTTAGCAGATGCTCATCCTAATGACGCTAACCAAGTAGTTGAGCCTAGCAGCAGTGCTGTAGAACGCTTTTTAAAATGGATTGATGACCCCAAGCGGCGACAAGTGGCTCTCGATGCTGCCATTCCTCGGTGCTTGAATCGAGATATTATAGCTAAGTTGAAAGGAGAAGAAGAAGCTGATGAGCTATTTAGTTGGCTCAAAGAAACATCTTTTGTCAACGAACGTACTGATGGCTGGGCTTATCATGATGTGGTTAAAACGCAAATGTTACGCCACAAGCGCCTTTCATCGCCGCAAGGTTGGGCTGACATACATGGTAAGTTAGCAGACTATTATGACAGCCTGCGGAACGATCTGCAATTGGACGAAGAGAATAAACAGCGCGATCCTAGCTGGCAAAGTCACACATTAAACGTGTCATACCACAATTTATGTCAGTCACCGCAAAGGAATTTATCTGTAGCTCTCAATGAATTTCTTGCTGCACTCAAAAATCAACGCAAATTTGCCCAAAAGTTGACAGAAACGATGCTTCAGGCTGGTAAAGATGCGGATTCTGCTGAAGTTCAGCGTTGGGGTGAGCAACTAGCTAGTGGGTTAAAAGCCTATGACGAAAAGTTTTACCCAGTGACATTAGAAATGTTAACCGCAGTCCTACAAAATTCTAGGATTGAAGTTAAATGGCAACCAATTGCTTTAGGTTGGCGCGGTGAAACTTACCGCTTAATGGAGCGTTACCCAGAAGCTCTACAAGATTTTGACCGCGCCATTGAACTTGACCCCAAATATGACTGGGCGATCGCACTTCGCGGTCTAACTTTCTGCTTAATGGAGCGTTACCTAGAAGCCCTAGAAGATATTGACCGCGCAATTGAACTTAACCCCAAACTTCACTGGGCGATCGCACATCGCGGTCAAACTTATCGCTCAATGAAGCGTTACCCAGAAGCCCTAGAAGATTTTGACCGCGCGATTGAACTTAACCCCAAACTTCACTGGGCGATCGCAAGTCGCGGTGTAACTTATCGCTTAATGGAGCGTTACCCAGAAGCCCTAGAAGATTTTGACCGCGCGATTGAACTTAACCCCAAATCTGACTGGACGATCGCACGTCGCGGTGTAACTTATCGCTCAATGAAGCGTTACCCAGAAGCCCTAGAAGATTTTGACCGCGCAATTGAACTTAACCCCAAATCTGACTC
The DNA here is from genome assembly GCF_002949795.1 of Nostoc sp. 'Lobaria pulmonaria (5183) cyanobiont'. NCBI lineage: Bacteria > Bacillati > Cyanobacteriota > Cyanophyceae > Nostocales > Nostocaceae > Nostoc > Nostoc sp. 'Lobaria pulmonaria (5183) cyanobiont'. The sequence continues at coordinate 1,694,289 of NZ_CP026692.1, forward strand.
GGCGATCGCAAGTCGCGGTGAAACTTATCGCTCAATGAAGCGTTACCCAGAAGCCCTAGAAGATTTTGACCGCGCCATTGAACTTAACCCCAAACTTGACTGGGCGATCGCACATCGTGGTCAAACTTACCTGATGCTAAAGCTATATAAAGAGGCTATTGCAGATTTCAACCGCGCTATTGACTTAGATTCTGACAGTAATTGGTATTTATATAATCGCGCTTTAGCCTACCAAGCCCTTAACCAACCAGATAAAGCATGGGCTGACCTAGCACTTGCCATCAAGCTTGCTAAACAGCATTACGAAAAAGATGCTAAAGACTGGTCTAATGCCTTTAATTTAGCCCTTTACTATTTAGCTGCTCAATATCATCAACCAGCAGAGCGGTTATATCTCCATGTTTTATCTCAAGGTGCTTCCTTAGAGCGTATCCATGCAGCTATCCAAGACCTAAATGACTTTTTAACCGTGTTCCCTGACCATATGCAGGCTACATCCATGCGACAGTTGTTGCACTCTTTTCTAACTTAGATCATGTAATTTCCAACCTAACAGCCAGAAAACCCACAAGTCCCAACAACCGCCTGAGAATCAGTTCCCTCTCTGATACCAAAGGTCTTCTAAACAAAACTGGAAAAGGGTTTCAGTCCACTTAAGTGGACTTGCGCTATGAGCATGAGATTTCAATCTCTGGCGGACGCACTGGTAAGCGCAATAGATCCCAGCTAACTTGCCTTCTGGAGACATGCAGCTAAACCTAATTGCGTCTAAATATTAAGCGATTTTAGCCTTACAACTATGCCTAAGCTAGCGGTGATGTTACAGGTTTAGATGCACTCATTGATGAGATGGGACGCAGGTTTAACCGCCGTTCTAAGAAAAAGAAACCTGAAGTTCCAGTTAGCTAAAGCATAAAATAGGCGAAAACAGCAGTTATTAATTTAGGTAGAATAAGCGTTTTTCTGGGGGCATAACATTGTTATGCCCCTTTTGCATTTTAAATCTGAAGATTTTTCAAACCCACGCAGGCGGGTTTCGTCTGTATAGGCGTGACTTCTATAGCGCTTCTGGTTTGGATGCAATACACTCTGACCTCACTTCCATTCCTCTCTCCTAAGAGGAGAGAAGCTTTGAATCTTACTCCCCAACGCTAGTAGGGAAGGGGCTGGGGGTTAGGTCTGTCTTGGACTCCACTAAAAAGCGCTAAGTCGCCAGGGCATTTTTGAGCCTCAGAAGGTCAACATTGAGCTTCAGAAGGTCAACGTCGAGCCTCAGAAGGTGAACATTGAGCTTCAGAAGGTGAACATTGAGCTTCTGAAGGTAAACATTGAGCTTCTGAAGGTCAACATTGAGCCTCAGAAGGTGAACATTGAGCCTCAGAAGGTGAATATTGAGCCTCAGAGGTTGTTTGAAAAGTTTTTCGCTGTGATTTTAGGCACTTTTAGATCCCCCCTAACCCCCCTTTTGAAGGGGGGAACCGGAATCAAAGTCCCCCAATTTATCGGGGGATTTAGGGGGATCTAAAACGTTTTGCTACCGACCAAAGAACTTTTAAAACATCCTCTCAGAAGGTCAACACATAATAAATTACCTCAAAGAAGTTTGGAAAATTCCGAAATACACCTTGTTTATTTAGTAGTTACTGTTAGAAAAATTAGCACCTAAAAATTGAATCTTGTTATGAATACACAAGACAAGCCCAAAAGTTTACAAGATATTGTTAAGCAACGTCAACAATCAAATTTTGTGGGTCGTGAAGACCAAATGAACCGATTTCGCCACAATTTAGCATTACCCCTAGAAGATAATCGCCGTTGTTTTCTATTTAACGTTTCTGGTCAAGGCGGAGTTGGTAAAACTACCTTGCTGCGGCAGTTTCGTAAAATTGCTGACGAAGCAAAAATGATTTCGGCTTACGTTGATGAAGCTGAAAAAACTATACCCGAAGTTATGGGTCATGTAGCTGAAGAGTTAGAACAGCAAGGTTATAAACTAACGCAGTTTAGCGATCGCTACAAAGTGTACTGCCAAAAGTGCCAAGAATTAGAAACAGATCCAGATGCTCCTCAAGGCTTTTCGGCTTTTGTAGGCAAAACTGTAGTTAAAACTGGTGTGCGTCTGGCGCGTCTAGCTCCCCTTGGCGGTGCTGTATTTGATGTTGTAGATGGGGATGCTTTGGCTACCCAAGCTGGAGAATGGGCATCTTATCTAGCAAAGAAAATAACGAATAAAGATGAGGTACATTTAGTTAAAGAACCTAAAGAAGTTCTGACCCCGCTATTTTTGCAAGATATTTCTAAAATTGCTGATAAAACTCCTGTTATCCTATTTTTCGATACCTCTGAACGCACCGGAGAATTGCTAGATAACTGGCTACGGGAAATTTTTGAGAACCAGCACGGTAAAGTCTCTGCCAATATATTAATAATCATCGCCAGTCGGCAAGAATTAGAGAAAAATGACTGGGCATCCTACGAAGGATTAATAGTTCGTTTGCCTCTGGAACCCTTTACAGAAGAAGAAGCCCAACAATATCTAACTCGCAAAGGCATTACAGACAAGCACATTATTGAAGTGATTTTAAACCTGACTGGAAACTTACCCCTGCTAATAGAAATGCTAGCAGATGCTCATCCCAATCACCCCAACCAGGTAATTGAGCCTAGCAACAGTGCTGTAAAAAGCTTTTTAAGATGGATTGACGATCCCAAACGGCGACAAGTGGTACTTGATGCTGCCATTCCTCGGTGTTTGAACCGGGATGTTATAGCCAAGTTAAGAACAGAAGAAGAAGCTGATGAGCTATTTACTTGGCTCAAAGAAACATCCTTTGTCAACGAACGTAGCGACGGCTGGGTTTATCATGATGTCGTCAAAACCCAAATGTTATGCCACAAACGCCTTTCATCGCCGCAAGGTTGGGCTGACATACATGGTAAGTTGGCAGAATATTATGACAGCCTGCGGAACGATTTGCAATTGGAGGAAGAAAACAAACAGCGCGATCCTAGCTGGCAAAGTCACACATTAAACGTCTTGTACCATAAATTATGTCAGTCACCGCAAAAGAATTTATTGGTAGCTCTTAATGAATTTCTGACTGCACTCAAAAATCAACCCATTTTTGCCCAACAATATGCAGCAGTAATGTTTCAGGCTGGTAAAGATGTAGATTCTGCTGAAGTTAAGTATTGGGGTAAGCAGTTAGCGAGTGGGTTAAAAGCTTATAAGGAAAAACGCTATGAAGATGCTATGTATAATCAAGCTTTGGTCTACTTAGCCCTTAAGCAACCAGCCAAAGCACGAACTTGCCTAGTACCTGCCATCAAGCTTGCTACAGAGCATTGCAAAAAAGATGCTAAAGACTGGCAGAATGCTTTTAATTTAGCCCTTTATTGTTTGGCTGCTCAATACGCTCAACAAGCAGACCACTTATATCACTATGCCTTATCAAAGGGTGCTTCCTCAGAATCTATTGGTAAAGCTATCCAAGACTTAAATGACTTTTTAACTGTCTTCCCTGACCATGTGCAAGCTACATCCATTCAACAGTTGTTGCAATCATTGTCTAACTAAGTCATGTAATTTGCAACCTACCCTCCAGAAAACCCACAAGTTCCAACAACAAACTGCTAATCAATTCCCTCTCTCATAGCGCAAGTCCACTCAAATGAACTTGCACTATGAGCCAGAGATTTCAATCTCTGGTACAGAAACAGTATGTGGCATGAGTTTTTAAGTCATTGATAATTGACGCTTCTACTGTAAGCGATGTCTAATCACAAGCCTCAGTGCGTCTACCTACTCACCAATCAATCACGTTCCCTTGAATTTTCGCAAACCATGCGAGCATCCCAGTTAAGAATTGCTCAATAGAAACCCTATTCATTCAAAAAACTGGCCTTAATTAAAGCCAGTTTTTTGATTTTATTGTAAACTTCTAGCGGACTTAAGGCCGAGTATTAACGGAACACACTTGAGAAGATATTATTAAACTTTCTCATTAAAATGTCAAGATTTTATGAATTATTTCCCCAAAGTTTGCCATCATATATCGCAATTTCCCTTAAATTTTCAGGCTGTGCTGATAAATTTTTGTCGCCAAAATGCTGATTCATCAAGGCGGGAACTTGTGTAGCTTGAATTCGACTATGGCGTGTTTTATCTGGCATAACTAAATTCGGCCCAGCTTTACAGTTCTTCATACAACCAGTGCCCTTGATTGTAACTTGGTCTTCTAAACCGCGATCGCTCAAAGCCGCCTCCAACGCCTGACAAACTGCTTTACCACCGCGTTTCATACAATCAGACTTTTGACACACCAAAATCGTGGTCTTAGTCTTAGCTGGTTTTACCTTGACATCATCAATAGATGGGGGTTCTTGTGGTGCAGCGATGGTCTTAACTGCCGCTATTTCAGAACGCGCCGCCATCACACGTTCAGCTTTCAGTGTAACTTTGTCTTTTTTTATATCGTATTCTTTATAACCAACAACTTGTAGCCAAGTACCTGCTGGTAGCCGCATGTCAAAAGCAGCCCGCAAATGTTTAGCGAGTTTAATGTAGCATTCACCCTCATGAGTAGCCAGCAGTAAACCTTTCAGCTTATAGCCATCTTTAATAACAAAATCTATAAATCTGCCCTCAAGGCAAAATTCTGATACTTCCATATTGTCAGATCCACCCATTTTTTAACCTCCTTTTAATTAATACAAGCTGTCAAGCAAGATATTCTCAGCAGCTAAAAATTATAACTGTTAGTAGCGATTTTTCCAGCAGCACTCAAGAGTCCAAATCTGGTCTTGACGGGAAGCTGTTAATCGCCGTATCACACTCCAAAGTTGAACAGCCGTAGTAGGAGAGCCAATTTCAACTTTCAATGGCTGGTTAGGTATACAACTACAGGGAATGTCTAACTCCTTTAGGCGTTGATAGACTTGCCAGCGATCTGCCCAATTCACCTCTATAAGGTGGTTGCTTTCTATTTCTGAACTAAACGATTTCAAGAGAATTGCCCTCAAAATGCAACAAACTTGCAGTAACTACCGCGATTTAACTCTCTGCTTTTTGAAAGTCTTAAGAGTGTAACCTTTTAAAACCAGCATACCTTAAGTGCAAACAATTCTCATTAATTTTGGAAAAAAATAAAATTCTTGCAATCATCTGATGAGGGAGATCAGGGAGATGAGGGGCATGAAGAGGACAATAAGGCATTTACTCACCCCATATCCATCACTCCCTTCGGAAAGTAAGCACATTTAATTTTTAATGTCAATAGTGATGAAAAATATACACAACTTGATGAGCATGCCATAAACCACCAAACAATAAACTTGAGACTTTGTAGTAAGCAAAAATACAAAATATTGTGATGACAAATTGGCTTACTCTTATTGGTAAAATGTTAATATCGTAAAGAATAAGCAGTTAAAATCTATAATTGCTAAATAGCGAGGGGAACAATGTCTGAAACGCAAACTTTGTTACGGAATTTTGGTAATGTATATGACAATCCCGTGTTACTGGATCACAGCGTAACGGCTCCAGTTACAGAAGGATTTAACGTTGTATTAGCTAGTTTCCAGGCACTGTACTTGCAGTACCAAAAGCATCATTTTGTAGTTGAAGGCTCAGAATTTTACTCTCTGCATGAGTTTTTTAACGAAGGCTATAATCAAGTACAAGACCACGTTCATGAAATTGGCGAACGTTTGGATGGACTGGGTGGTGTGCCAGTAGCTACCTTCAGCAAATTAGCAGAATTAACCTGTTTTGAGCAAGAATCTGAAGGCGTATATTCCTCTCGCCAAATGGTGGAAAATGACCTAGCTGCCGAACAAGCAATCATTGGTGTAATTCGTCGTCAAGCTGCTCAGGCAGAGAGTTTAGGCGATCGAGGCACACGCTATCTGTACGAAAAGATTTTGTTAAAAACTGAGGAACGTGCATATCATTTATCTCACTTCCTCGCCAAAGACAGCTTAACTTTAGGGTTTGTCCAAGCAGCTCAAAGCTAAAATTCTCATAATCTAGATTTGTCTACCTAGACTCAAAGAAAAAGTTGGTAGCCCAACTATTAAAATATTATAAAAAATGGCAGAGAATGGTATACCTATTTCTCTGCCATTTTTTATCTAAGTAAATATATTTATATAATGTTTAACGTTGAAAATATTTAGCAATTAGCTAGTTAAGATAAATTTTTATCTAAGTAATTTATCTGTGCATAAATAAGCAGACAGATAAATGCCAAAATAAATCATCATTTATCGCAAGGTTCATCAAATTAAATAATAAAGATTCGCAAAAGCTTTAGAAATTTGAGGAGCGTAATTAAATAAAATTAGAAATACAAAATAATCATTGGGCATTGGGCATTGGTTATTAATTATTTTCCCCTGCTCCCCTGCTCTCCCACTCCTTCCTATCATCAAACTTAGAAAACTTAATAATAAAAAGCACCATAGGGGGTAAAGACCCTTAAAATGATCAGGATTTGTATTCTCGTATTCCAAGGCAACGACTATGCCCCGCCGTGACGACCTCCGGAAGATTCTACTGTTAGGTTCTGGCCCAATTGTGATTGGACAAGCCTGTGAGTTTGACTACTCTGGCACTCAAGCCTGCAAAGCACTCCGAGAAGAAGGCTATGAAGTGGTTTTGGTCAACTCCAACCCTGCAACGATTATGACCGACCCGGAAACGGCCGATCGCACTTACATTGAGCCGCTGACGCCGGAATTGGTCGAAAAAGTCATCGAAAAAGAACGCCCCGATGCTCTACTACCAACGATGGGAGGACAAACTGCCCTCAATCTCGCCGTTGCTTTAGCCAAAAATGGAGTGTTGGAAAAGTACGGCGTTGAGTTAATTGGCGCTAAACTACCAGCGATCGAAAAAGCCGAAGATCGAAAGCTGTTTGGTGAAGCAATGGCAAGGATTGGGGTAGCTGTTTGTCCTAGCGATACAGCTGAATCTTTAGAAGAAGCCAAAGCTGTTGCTCGTCAAATTGGTACTTATCCCCTAATTATTCGTCCAGCTTTCACAATGGGTGGAAGTGGCGGCGGCATTGCCTACAACCAAGAAGAATTTGAGGAAATGGCACAGGTAGGTATAGATGCCAGTCCTGTTTCGCAAATTCTCATTGACCAGTCTTTACTCGGCTGGAAAGAATATGAACTTGAAGTGATGCGTGACTTGGCAGATAACGTGGTGATTATCTGTTCCATCGAAAACCTTGACCCGATGGGCATTCACACCGGAGACTCTATTACCGTCGCTCCCGCGCAAACCCTCACCGATAAAGAATATCAGAGGCTGCGGGATATGGCAATTAAAATCATCCGCGAAATCGGTGTGGAAACTGGCGGTTCTAATATCCAGTTTGCCGTCAATCCGCTTAATGGGGATGTGGTTGTAATTGAAATGAACCCGCGCGTTTCCCGCAGTTCGGCTTTATCTTCCAAAGCTACAGGTTTCCCCATTGCCAAAATGGCCGCAAAATTGGCTGTGGGCTACACCTTGGATGAAATTAAAAATGACATCACCAAGAAAACTCCCGCGTCCTTTGAGCCGACAATTGACTATGTGGTGACAAAAATCCCCCGCTTCGCCTTTGAAAAGTTCCCCGGTTCCGAGCCAGTGCTGACAACCCAAATGAAATCAGTCGGGGAAGCAATGGCAATTGGGCGGACGTTCAACGAATCCTTTCAAAAGGCATTGCGATCGCTCGAAACCGGACGCGCTGGTTGGGGTTGCGACAAAGCCGAAAAATTACCCAGTGGTGAACAAATCCGCGCCCAACTGCGGACACCTAACCCCGATCGCATTTTCTCCGTGCGCCATGCCTTGCAACTAGGGATTAGTGCTGAGGAAATCTACGAACTGACTGGTATTGACCCGTGGTTTCTAGATAAATTTCAACAACTCCTAGATGTCGAGAAATTTCTCAAGCGAACACCTTTACAGCAATTGACAAAAGAGCAACTTTATGAGGTGAAGCGGGACGGATATAGCGATCGCCAGATTGCTTATGCCACCAAAACCACCGAAGATGAAGTTCGCGCCTACCGCAAACAACTAGGAATCATCCCAGTTTACAAAACCGTAGATACCTGCGCCGCTGAGTTTGAAGCCTTTACCCCCTACTACTATTCTACCTACGAAGAAGAAACAGAGGTTTTGCCTGCAACCAAGCCAAAAGTGTTGATTTTAGGTGGTGGGCCCAACCGCATTGGACAGGGAATAGAGTTTGATTACTGTTGTTGTCATGCCGCTTATGCCTTGAAGGATGCGGGGTATGAGACAATTATGGTCAACTCCAACCCAGAGACAGTTTCGACAGACTACGATACCAGCGATCGCCTTTACTTTGAGCCTTTAACAAAAGAAGATGTCCTTAATATTATCGAAACTGAAAATCCAGTTGGGGTGATAATCCAGTTTGGTGGGCAAACACCGCTAAAGCTGGCTCTCCCATTACAAGAGTTTCTCAGCAATGATACTTCAGAACTCCTCACTAAAATTTGGGGTACATCGCCAGATTCCATCGACATGGCAGAAAACCGGGAGCGGTTTGAAAAGATTCTCCAACAGTTGAATATTTCCCAACCGCCTAATGGTATTGCCCGGAGTTATGAAGATGCGTTGATTGTCGCTAAACGTATTAGCTATCCGGTGGTGGTGCGTCCTAGCTATGTGTTGGGGGGACGGGCGATGGAAATTGTTTATTCCGATGCTGAGTTGGAACGCTACATGACCTTTGCGGTACTAGTGGAACCAGAACATCCGATTTTGATTGATAAGTTTTTGGAAAATGCGATTGAAGTTGATGTTGATGCGATCGCCGATCGTACAGGACGGGTAGTGATTGGTGGTATTATGGAACACATTGAACAGGCCGGGATTCACTCAGGAGATTCCGCTTGTTCCTTACCTTCCATTTCCCTATCACCAGCAGTTCTCAATCAGATTCGCACTTGGACGATACAGCTAGCACAAGCTTTATCAGTCATAGGATTGATGAATATTCAGTTTGCTGTTGTCGGCGCAAGCAGCTATTCTCCCCAAGTTTACATTCTAGAAGCTAATCCTCGCGCTTCCCGCACAGTGCCCTTTGTATCTAAAGCAACAGGCATACAATTAGCAAAACTAGCATCCTTAATTATGTCAGGCAAAACCTTAGAGGAGCTACATTTTACAGAGGAAGTCATTCCCACACATATTGCTGTAAAAGAAGCAGTATTACCCTTTAATAAATTCCCAGGAACTGATACAATATTGGGCCCAGAAATGAGATCCACTGGTGAGGTGATGGGGATTGACAGCGACTTTGGCCGTGCTTTTGCCAAAGCGGAAATGGGTGCTGGGGAGCGTTTACCGTTAACTGGAACTGTATTTGTATCAATGAGCGATCGCGATAAAGCTGCTGCAAGTGGTGTGGTGAAAGAATTTATCGATTTGGGCTTTACAGTGATGGCTACCCTTGGTACACGGCGAGTTCTTCTCGAACAGGGGTTAAATATTGAACTAGTGTTAAAACTCCATGAAGGTCGTCCCCACGTCCTAGATGCAATCAAAAACCAGAAAATCCAACTTATTATCAACACACCATCAGGGGAAGAAGCCCAGACTGATGCTAGGTTAATCCGCCGCACAGCCTTAGCTTACAAAATTCCCATCATTACTACCATCGCCGGTGCAAAAGCTACCGTCGCCGCCATCCGTTCCTTACAAAATACTACTTTGGATGTAAAAACTATCCAAGAGTACTGCCTGATCGCTAGGGAGTAGAGAGTAGGGAAGCAGAGGAGCAGGGGAGCAGGGGAGCAGGGGAGCAGGGGAGATGAGGAGACAAGGGGGACAAAGGGTAATTATTGAACAAGTCTCTCCCTTATCTTTGCCCTCTACCTTGTCTCTTCTCAATGCCCAATCCCCAGAAAAAATTAAACAATTGTTAGAAGAGAATGAATATAGTTCTCATTGAGATACTTTAACAAATATGAGGAAAATTATTTGAACCAGATAATTTCTTAAATTGACTTTTAGTCAGCCTTAAGATAGAGGGCAACGTTGGATGAACTGGAAAAACCAGGAAATTTTCTGTCGCCATCTAGCCAAAATCTTCTCATAAATGTTACAATTATTAATAAGACATCCCTAAAAAATGTTTAAAAAGCAACCTTTTATCTAACTGTAGATACTTGTGAAAAGTAGGAAATAACTGTAGTTTTAGCAATTAAGAAGCCTAAATTTGATTATTATGAGCAGCCGAGTTTCTCAGGCGCGTAAGTTGCAAACCATAGCATAGGTTCCCAGTCTGACTGGGTAGCACCCTAATAAATAAAGAAAGCATCTATCCCTTAATGACCCTACCGCCAACCCCATCATTACCAAAGAGTAGCGCCATGAAGACCGCTCAGACAGCCACAGACCTCGTGCGGACTTACCTGCGTGAGATTGGCCGTGTGCCACTCTTAACCCACGAGGAAGAGATTTTCTATGGTAAACAAGTGCAACGTTCCTGCGCTTTGCACGAATCAAGGGAATCTCTTGCCACCCAGCTAGGTCATCAACCGACTCTAGAAGAGTGGGCCAAAGCTACAAACCTAGAACCAGCAGAGTTGAACGAAGCGATCGCAGATGGTGAAATTGCCAAGCGCAAGATGGTAGAAGCCAATTTGCGGCTGGTAGTCTCCGTTGCCAAAAAATACATTAAGCGCAACGTCGATTTACTGGATTTGATCCAAGAAGGTAGTATCGGTATGCAACGGGGTGTAGAAAAGTTTGACCCTACCAAAGGGTACAGATTTTCTACTTATGCCTATTGGTGGATTCGGCAAGCTATTACTCGTGCTATAGCCGAAAAAGCTCGTACCATTCGGCTGCCGATCCATATCACCGAAAAATTAAATAAGATTAAAAAGGCACAGCGCCAATTGTCTCAAAAGTTGGGACGCGCTCCTACGGCTGGGGAGCTAGCTCAAGAATTAGAATTGACCCCCAAACAAGTACGAGAGTATTTAGAAAAGGCGCGTTTGCCCCTTTCTTTGGATTTGCGGCTGGGTGATAACTACGACACCGAACTCGGAGAAATGCTGGAAGATCCAGGCGCTTCTCCCGAAGAGTTTGTTATGCAATCTTCCCTATCTTATGACTTAGATCGCCTAATGGGCGATCTCACGCCACAACAGAGGGAAGTAATTACACTGCGCTTTGGCTTAACTGATGGGCAAGCCCTGACTCTGGCTAGAATTGGTGAAATATTGAACATTAGTCGAGAACGAGTTCGACAAATTGAACGGGAAGCCTTAAGCAAACTTCGCAAGTCTAAAGCCAATATGGATGAATATTTGGCAAGTTAAAAGTTAGGAGTGATGAGTTTGTAATTAACTCCCCACTCCTCACTTATTTTTTGGGGTGAGAAAATACGCTGACTTTGGTACGGTTACACCTACTTCCACTCTGACGCTAGGCTGTTACATTAGTTGACAGGAAGACAAAATAACTAAGTCAAATCCAAAACAGACATTTAATATTCAAATCACAAGCACCGCAGCTAATAGTGGTAGTTAAGGAGCTAAAAAATGAGTAACCCATCCAATCGTGTCTCAGAATTTTTTAATAGCGAATCAGAAACTAACGATTTACTCTGGCAGTACGTTAAATCCTTGAGTCCAGAGACAGTTACCCAGCTATCCAAACCCACGTCTGCCGAAGTCTTTCAGGTGATGGAACGGAATATTACAGGACTATTAGGTAATCTACCTTCAGAACACTTTGGTGTTACTGTAACCACAAATCGGGAAAATCTAGGTAGGCTTCTTGCTTCTGCAATGATTAGTGGTTATTTCTTGCGTAACGCTGAACAGAGAATGAATTTTGAAATGGCTCTACAAGGATCTGAAACCGACAACAGCGAAATTGACTAGAAATGTAAAATTTGGGAAATTCAATCAATATTGTTGGGCTGGTAGCTAGTCATAGTTACGGCGATACGAATTGAAAATAAGTCTCGGCGAAATCTTTGCCGCTAATTCCCGATTATACATCAGCTAAGTTTTTTAAAATATCCAAAATAGTGACTAATTCAGGTTGAAATTTAAACCCAGAGGAACGCGGAGTCTTTGATTTCGCTTCTCTGTTAACTCCTATAGTTTTGTGATTAATTCAATCAATTATATGATGTCATGCTAGTTAGGTATAACTCCCGAATCTATGCAGAAAGCCGGAAAATTCCTTCCCTCTAGTCCTCTGCGATCTTAATAATAAGTTTTTAACCAGACACAATATTAGAGGTGTATTTATAAATGATTAATGCACATTTGTGGATAAACGAACAGTGCTAGATGACCTTTGCAATAAATAAATCTAAACTCGGCAGAGTTATAACTAGTCTGCCGAGTTTTGTTATTAGTCAAGAGTCAAAATTCAGGAATTCTTTCCCTACTCCCTACTCCCCATTCAATTATGAGTGAAACCAGTTCTTTCCCACCCCATAAAATCATTGGTGTTGCAGTAATTTGGAATGACCAAAAGCAAATTTTAATTGACCGCCGTCGTCCAGAAGGAGCGATGGGTGGTTTATGGGAATTTCCTGGTGGTAAAATAGAGCCTGGTGAAACCATTCAAGAATGTATTCAACGGGAAATTTCTGAAGAACTGGGAATAGTAATTGAAGTGGGAGAGCATCTGATTACTATTGACCACAGCTATACAAACTTGCGCATTACTCTCACAGTACATCACTGCCGACATGTTACAGGTGTTCCCCAACCTTTAGAATCCGATGAAATTCGCTGGGTAACTTTGGAAGAACTAGAGCAGTTTGCTTTTCCGAAAGCAAATATTCAAATTATTGCTGCATTAAAAGGGAATGGGGAGTAGGCAAGAAGCAAGGGAGCAGGGAGCAAGGGAGAAGAATTTTTATCCCCTCTGCTCCCCGCACCCTGCCCCTCTGTATTTTTTCAACGCCTAATCCCGTAACAATCTATTAATTGCATCAGGTTGAGTCCCGCAATTTTCTACAATAGGCGCAGGGACTTTGATTTAAGGTGTCAGCAAATAAATGCCTAAAACCGTTGCCGATGTGATGAGCCGCGCTCCTATTGTTGTCCAGGAGGAAACTCCACTCAAGGAAGCTATCCAAATTCTCGCAGAACGCCATTTCAGCGGACTACCTGTTGTGGACGATCTCGGTAAATTGGTAGGCATTATCTCGGAAACCGATTTGATGTGGCAAGAAACTGGTGTGACTCCACCTGCGTACATTATGTTTCTTGATAGTGTTATCTATTTAAAAAATCCTGCTACGTATGACCGTGATTTGCACAAGGCTTTAGGGCAAACCGTCGGGGAGGTGATGAGTAAAAACCCGATCGCTATTTCCCCTGATAAAACTTTAAAAGAAGCAGCTACAATTATGCACGATCGCAGCGTTCACCGCTTGCCAGTACTTGATAGTACAAATCAAGTAATTGGTATTCTTACTCGTGGTGATATTATTCGGGCAATGGCTGCTAGTCAAGATTAGTCAAAAGTAGAGACGCGATTAATCGCGTCTGTCTTTTTTATACATTTGAAAATCAAGGATAACTAAATGAGTATTACTCCGGAGTCTGTTAAGCAATTGCTCAGTTCTGAGGATTTAGGCGATCGCTTACGTGCAGTAAATCAAATCCGCCAATTGGAACCTGCGGTTGGCTTTGAATTAATTCAAAGTGCGATTGGCGATCGCAATTCCCGTGTACGTTACACAGCAGTGAGTCAAATGGATACACTTGGAACCCAAGATTTACAGTTATCCTTGGATATCTTGCGTGATCGCTTACTTCATGACTCCGAAGTAGATGTACAAGCAGCAGCAGCAGACTGTTTGGGCGCTCTAAAGTTAAGCGAAGCTTTTGAAGATTTACAGCAGCTTTATCATACAACCGATGAATGGCTAATACAATTCAGTATTATTGCTACATTAGGAGAGTTAGGCGATCCGCGAGCTTTTGAACTACTTAAAGAGGCACTCTCATCAGAAAACGAATTAGTCCAAACTGCTGCTATTAGTTCTTTGGGTGACTTGGGAAATGTACAAGCTGTTCCTCTGTTGGCTCCCTATGCTACCAATCCAGATTGGCAAATTCGTTACAGACTTGTACAAGCCTTGGCTCATTTAGGTAATCCAGAAGCCAAATCTATTTTAGAAACTCTGGCTAATGATCAAGTAGATGCGATCGCAAGCGAAGCCAAAAGTTTTTTGCAGTCAGTTTAAATCTATTTAAGGTTAAGAAAATTCACCTTTAATATAGATTTGTCTGGCAATATAAAAAATCGACCTGGTTGGGAAAATTTCGCATTCCAGCCAGATCGAATAGATAAATTAGAGTTACTTTTAGTTGCTAAAAGTAACTTGTTTATATTTGAGGATAAATCTATTGAGCGAAACTCTTGCGGCGACGAGACATAGCCATTACTGCACCTACTGCACCCAAGCCCAGTAATGCAGCTGGTTCGGGAACAGATGATACTGCCACACCTTTAAAGCTTGCCTTCAATATTCCATTTTTATTGTATGCCGTCTCTGCTTGTTTTGCATTAATTTTTAAAGCAGTGAAATCAATGTTTCCTATTGCCTTACTTCCATCGTCAAACAATCCATAGAAATCAAAGCTGATATCTGTTCCTCCGAGGATTGTTTTAAAAGTTGGTGTAAAAAGATTAGTTAAACTAAGTAGCTTAACGCCATCTTTAGCACCAACATCTATAAATTTAGAAGGTAAATTGGCATTTAAGAAGCTGTAAATAGTCCCATTTGTATCGTTAAGAAAATCTCCATCTTTGTTCCCTAAAGCAATTGATCCTGGTGCAGGATTGAAGGTTATACCAGTTTTGGTGATGTTGGCTGTAGTGCCAGAACCATCAAATGTAAAGCCACCAGTGTATGCTTGAGCAGACCCAGCAGAGGTAAACAACCCAGTAGTAGCCAAGGGGATTGCAAAAGTAGCAGCCAGAGTAGCGTTTACAAATTTAGATTTTAAATTAATCATGATCCTTTGAGAGTCCTAATAATAACCTGGAACAGAGAAATTGATTGCTTAACCTTTACTATCAGTAATCTATTTAAAATACTGTCAGTGAAAGCGAAACTTGCGTGATGTATTTCTTATCTCCATAAAATCACATAGACTTAGAACCTGCAATATTTACTGAGTGGTCTTCATCACATCTTCAACTAATAAATCGTCTTCATAAAATTTTAATTTATTACATATCTGCGCTTCGTATATCTCTTACTCTCTAGGGTTCAAATTATTGGCAATAGCTCTGACTTTAAGAAAACCTAATTACGCAGTTATTGAAAAGTATAACTTTACACTTAAAAATTGCTTAACCATATTTTAGATAAATGGAGTATGCAGTGTATCTATAATCTTTCTAGTTACCAATATTTAGTGAAACGGTTCCTCTCATAGAATAAATGGGAGGAACCGCTGTATTTGTTTACTCATAGATAGTCTTTGCGATCAAATTGAATGTTTGTAACAAACAGCTAATTGCTAGCTATTCCCGCTGTTCTCAAATCTGTCAGATTTTTCAAATGCTAAGAGCCAAATACCTGTGGCCAGGTTGTCACAACAAAAACTATAACTGCGGCGATCGCTAACAACCCTTGAATCAAGTTTCCAACCAAAGACCCGACTACAATTCCTATACCTGCTTTAACCGCCAACCCGAATTCACGTCGGTAAAGATACTCGCCAATAATTGCTCCCAAAAGTGGGCCTAGTAAAATTCCTAAGAGTGGCCCCCCAAAAGGTAAAGTTGGCAATAATCCCAAAAATCCTACCACCAAACCCACAATTGCGCCAATTTGCCCCCACTTGCTAGCTCCAGCTTGTTTTGCTCCCACATAGCTAGCTAAAAAATCTACTCCGACACTGAGCAGTAAAACTATAATTGTCACAATTAGTGGAATCTTGATAGCTGCAAAGGAACTACTAACGATTCCCCAGATGATAATTGCAATTAAAATTAAGCTGCTACCGGGAATGGCTGGAACTACAGCACCAATAATACCCACAACCATTACAGCAACTAATAGCCAATAAATAATTTGCATAGATCAATTGTAAACTTCCAAATTTTCTCATATGGGCGCACATCTGCGCGCCTCTACTGTTTATTCTATCTGGGTAAGATAGCGAAAAATGCCTAGTACACTGTGGTGCAAGTTTGCCTAATTCTTCTAAACTGCTATTTAAAAGCTCAAAACCCATGACGAGAAAAATATTAACTGGACTAAGTTCTGAAGCCTACGAGCACCCCTTTGATCGCAAAGCCTTGGCTTCTTTGCAAAATATGCCCGGTGTCTCCCTACTACTCAAAAAAATTAACGAATATGGTATCGATCGCCTACTTAGACTGCAAAGCCTTGGTAGTGAAATCAGAATTTCGCCGCGTAATTTTCCCGAATTACATCAAACATTTGTAGAAACCTGCCAAATTCTTGATGTTGCTCCACTTCCTGAATTGTATCTATTTCGAGGTACAGGTCACATTCAAACCTACATTGTTGGCGTAGAAAAACCCCTTGTCGGTATCAATTTAGATGCAATGGAGTGGCTTGGCGTAGATGAGTTGCTTTACGTTTTCGGACATGAAGTCGCTCGCATCAAGAGTCAGCACATGATTTACCACCAAATGGCAATTGTTATGCCAACGTTGAAAAATTTGTTGAGCAGTACCACACTGGGAGTCGGTGGCTTAGTAGCTGGTGGAATGGAATTAGGTTTGTATAATTGGCGGATGATGGCTAGGTTTACTGCCGATCGGGCTGCAATGCTTGCTTGTCAGGATATTGACGTAGCAACTACTACACTGATGAAACTCGCGGGTTTACCAGATGAGTACTTGACTGCTGCTGTAATTGAAGATTTCCTCGTCCAAGCCCGTGAGTTTACATCCAATAACTTTGATAGCGTGGATAAAGTCACTAAAATATTAAGCTATACAGAGCCTGGGCTTTCTTGGATAGTTATGCGAGCTGGCGAATTATTAAAATGGGTTGATTCAGGAGCTTATGATAATTTAATTCAACAGACAAATTTAAAGATAGCGGAAGAACTAGAAGAAAAAGAAGAAAAGACACTAGAAGAAAAGGAAGGTTGGAATTTTTTGACTTCTTGGTGAGTTAATAATTCGTAATTCGTAATTCGTAATTAACTTATAGATACGAGCAAGTCAATTTGAGGTAGTAATTACAAATTACGAGTTATTCTCACAGATGATAAACCTAAATTTAGGTTAAGTCGCTTGGTTGGATAAATTCGAGCGAAGAGTAACAGCTAATTTATCAGCAATTCCTGCAATCCAGTTTTCATCTTGTTTGGTGTAACTTCGAGGAGCATTTGCTCCCAAAATTAATGCACCTTGGTTGCCAATAGGTTGACAAATTACACCTTGAGTATTCTCTGGTAAATAATCAAATTCCAGCCTACCTGGATATATTTTTAGAGCAACTAGATAAATCGGTTTTTGTTTTTCGAGTACCTGTTTTAAGATTACTCCTGGCACAACTTCAGATTTAGTACCCAGAATCCCACGACGCAACAAAACTTTACCTTGATAAAAAATCACAAGCGATCGCGTTACTGTATTAGTCAACAATAAATGAGATGCCCAGGCTAGCTCTGTTTTCACGGTTTCAGGTAAATCTGCTGCGAGTACAAAACCTTCTTCTCCAATTAGTTCTACAGTATCAGGCGATCGCGGCTGAACTTGCTGCCAAATTAAACCCGTCAAAATTAACACTGCACTCAAAATCACGCCCACTACATCACCACGCGATTGAGACTGGGTTAATTCCGGTGTTAATAAACGGTTAATCAGTAAAAGCACAGCGCCTAGCCCACCCACGACAATGGGTAGACGCCGCAAAACTCGATTAGGATCAGGTTTAGTCATTAGAAATTGGGAATTGGGAATTAGGAATTGGGCATTGGTTATTAATTATTTTCCCCTGCTCCCCTGCTCCCTCATCCTCACTCCTCCCCTGGTTCAATAATCCGCTGGAAAAGATAACCAGTACCCCGCGCGGTGAGAATCAATTCTGGGTTGCTAGGATCATCTTCTAATTTTGCCCGCAAACGTGATATATGCACATCTACTACGCGGGTATCTACATGACGTTCTGGTGTATAACCCCATACTTCCTGCAAAATTTCCGAACGAGAAAAAGCTTCTCCAGAGCGACTGACTAACAACTCTAACAAGCTGAACTCCATACCCGTCAATCGAATGCGCTCATCGCCTTTGTAGACTTGTCGCTTATTCGTATCGATTTTAATATTAGCGACATGGATTACCCCAGAACTGGGAATGCCAGAAGCACCGTTTTTATCTACCCGTCGCAGTACCGAGCGAATCCGGGCTTCTAGCTCCTTAGGAGAAAATGGTTTAACTACATAGTCATCAGCACCCAATTCTAACCCGGTGATGCGATCGGCGACATCACCCAAGGCTGTTAGCATAATAATGGGGACATCTGATTCTTTTCGTAATTCTTGACATACACCATAGCCGTCTAGCTTTGGCATCATTACATCTAAAACTACCAGGTCAGGCTCTGTTTTGCGAAAAGTTTCCAAAGCTTCTTCCCCGTCGCCAGCTGTCACTACATCGTAGCCAATCATGGAAAGGCGTGTTTCCAAAATCCGGCGAATGCTGGCTTCGTCGTCTACCACCAAGATTTTTTCTTTATGGCTTTCCAAGTTTCTCTAGGCTCCTTGACTAAAAATTTACATGATTAATTTTTAATACCATAATATTAAGATATCATTCCATGAATTGATTTGGAAAAAGCTCTAAATACCACTATTATTAGTTTTTAGTTTTTTTCAAGAATTAAGTAAATATTAAGATTATTTAATAAGATTTAAGAATGGCAAAGCCAAAAACTTTTTTCACTTGTAACGAATGTGGAGCAGAATCGCCCCAGTGGTTTGGTAAGTGTCCAGCTTGCGGCACTTACAACTCTCTAGAAGAACAAATTTCTATTCAATCCTCAGTAGATGTGCCCAGTCGGGGGGGAGTGAGTAGTTGGCAATCAGCTCAAGGCAATGGCAAATCTCACGGTAAACCAGCTAAAGCGCGAGCCTCTTTAACATTTGATCAAATTACCGATCGCCAAATTGCCCGTTGGGAGTCTGGTTATGGAGAATTAGATCGAGTGCTTGGAGGTGGGGTTGTCCCTGGCTCTATGGTGCTGATAGGTGGCGATCCAGGTATTGGAAAATCGACTTTATTGTTGCAAGTATCTAATCAATTAGCACAGAAATACCGCATCCTTTACGTAACTGGTGAAGAATCGGGACAGCAGGTAAAATTACGAGCTTCCCGCTTAGGAGTATCAAAAACTCTAAGTGTAGTTAGTGAGGAGAAGGTTGAAGTAGTAGATCCCGCACTTCCTATAGACCCTGACAGTATAGGTGCTGATTTATATGTACTGCCAGAAACAGATTTAGAAGAAATTTTACGGGAAATAGATTCTCTAAAACCAAATGTGGCGGTGATTGATAGTATCCAAACGGTGTTTTTTCCGGCGCTGACTTCTGCACCAGGTTCAGTAGCTCAGGTACGTGAATGTACCGCAGCCTTGATGAAGGTGGCAAAGCACGAAGATGTCACTATGCTGATTGTCGGACACGTTACCAAAGAAGGAGCGATCGCTGGGCCAAAAGTTTTAGAACATTTAGTCGATACAGTGTTGTATTTTGAAGGCGATCGCTTTGCCTCCCATCGGTTATTACGGACAGTCAAAAACCGCTTCGGCGCAACTCACGAAATCGGCATCTTTGAAATGGTGGCAGATGGATTGCGAGAAGTCTCCAACCCCTCAGAGCTATTTTTAGGCAACCGTGACGATCCAGCACCAGGTACGGCAATTGTCGTGGCTTGCGAAGGCACTCGCCCGATTGTTGTAGAATTGCAGGCTTTAGTGAGTCCTACCAGCTACCCTTCCCCTCGGCGGGCTGGAACTGGCGTAGACTACAACCGTCTAGTGCAAATTCTCGCTGTCTTAGAAAAGCGAGTGGGAATTCCGATGTCAAAGTTAGATTCCTACGTTGCTTCTGCGGGTGGGTTAAATGTGGAAGAACCGGCGGTAGATTTAGGAATAGCGATCGCAATTGTAGCTAGTTTCCGCGATCGCATCGTCGATCCCGGTACAGTATTAATCGGTGAAGTTGGGTTAGGTGGACAAGTGCGATCGGTTTCCCAAATGGAACTAAGGTTGAAAGAAGCTGCTAAGTTGGGATTTAAACGAGCGATCGTGCCCAAAGGAACAAAATTCCCTGACTTGAATATTGAGATATTACCAGTATCTAAAGTCATAGATGCAATTATTGCCGCCATCCCCCATCAAGAATTGACAGCCGACGATTTAGAACCCGATGAAGATGAGTAACTACTGGGTACTGGGAAATTGTTCCAAAATTTGGGAAGGGTCAAAGCAAATGCCATAATTTTTACGAGTGAAAACCTAGTCCTCAATACCTTTTACACACCAAAGGAAAATCCATCATGACAACCCTCACCCAAGACTACCAAATCACTTGGGAAAAACTACCCGATGATTACAAACTCCCCGACGATCCAGTGGACAACATCAACCAACCAGTCTTAGCTGCGGCACTTACAGAAAGCTTACAATTAGCCGGAAAAATTTCAGCTAACGCCCTAACAACAACTAATTACGGCATTTGTGCCACTCTAAACAACAAAATGGTCATTAAAGCTCCTGATTGGGCTTTCATTGCCAAAATTAATGTTAGTAGAGAAGAAGTAATACGCAGTTACACACCTCAATTACAGGGTGACATTCCCGTAATTGTGATGGAATTTGTCTCCGATACACAGGAGACAGAATATTCTATCAAAGCGACATATCCCCCAGGAAAATGGTTTTTCTACGAGCGCATCTTAAAAGTACCAAACTACATTATTTTTGAGCCAGACAGCGGCAGTTTTGAGATGTATTGCTTACAAAACACAGAACAGTATATTTTGCAAGAGCCTGATGAAAATCAACGCTACTGGATAGCAGAAATGAATCTTTACCTTGGGGTGTGGCAAGGTACTCGTGAAAATCGCCCAGGAAAGTGGTTACGGTGGTGGGATGAACAAGGAAACCTTTTGCCTTGGGGTTCTGAGTTAGCTCAACAGGAAGGCCAACGCGCTGAACAAGAACGACAACGCGCTGAACGACTAGCAGCACAATTGCGAGCGGCAGGAATTGAGCCAGAAGTGTGATGAAATTTTTTAGGAAAAATTGAAAGCCATTGATCTCCGATTTGTTTGATCAGCCGAGGATCTTACTCACAAATGATTAAGTAGGGCTAAATACCAGTTGTTAGGCAAGACGAGGGTTTAACAACTGCGATCGCTATAGGTTTATTACGATTGAATACACTGCTTATTTTAGGCTGCATCAGCAGTGCCTTAAATCTTTCTCGACACAAGACGGAGTTTTGCGTGTGCCAAAATAAATACCAATAAAACTACGGTTTTTATCTATGGTGTGGAATCTAGGGTAGCAGTTATTTGGCGATCGCTAATGCACAAGCGCGATTAAATGAACGTAGGGCAACAGAAGTAGAAGTTATTGCCACAGTCGAACGTGGTGTTACTTTTCCCACTCAATCTAGTAGAACTGGATTTAGATGTAACTTTCCCTTCAATGCTGAATGGAATGGAAAGTTTTATACTACTAAAAAAGTTGAGGCAATAGCTGTTTAAAAGGAAGAATACTGGTTAGTTATTACAGTCATCGTTAAATATTTTTAAAGGGGAAATTTCAATGAAACTTACTTACGATCCAAGATACAACATAGCTTATATCTATCTCCAAGAAAAAACTGCACAAGTAGAAACAGTTTATGTCAGTGAATAAATGAATGTAGATATTGCTCCTGATGGCATAATTTCTGGGATTGAATTGCTCAATGCTAACCAGCAATTAGGCGCTGATGAACAGGGTAAATTAATCGTAGTCAATGAAGCATTAGGAGAATCTGCGGAAATTAAGTTGTTACTGTAATCTGAACAATCTCAAATTATACTTTTACTATGACTTCTTCTCCCCATTACATCCCTCAATCTGATCCCCCACTTCCTCCTTGGGAAACTCTACCAACGATGTATGATTTACCAAGTGACAACCCACAGGAACCAGGCTTGCCATGATATTAGGTTCTCAGAAAGATTAATTTTTGAGAGCGATCGCATATTTAGCACTTGAAATACATATAATATTCCTTTCAGCAAGTCTATAGCCACCTCAGTTTTTATAAAAAACCATGATGTCATGCTATATCCTTACTATTCCTCAACCTAGTTTCAATTGAATTACTAAGGATAAGATCAGGTTCAGCAGCAAATCTAAAAGGCGATGTCCTGAACATTTGCAGATATTACCGCAGACACTGATTATGTTGCGGCGGCTAAAATACTTAAGTATGAGTAGTATGATCAAACTACCCAGGTTAAAATTGTCTATTTGGTAACACAAGACCATCAGAAAATTGTAGAAAAGTGTATTTCCTTGGCTCGATAGTGGTGTTAACCTCAATTTAAAGGATGTTATCAGCCTTTATCTGCTAGAGTTTCTGACTTTCAGCAAATTAGATAATTTATCAATAACAAAATCGCTAGGAGTGCGATGATGATGTCACAGTCCCCTATGACAAGGCCAGAAATAGCTGCTGGAACTCTAATCGATAACCGCTATATTATCCAAAAACTTCTAGGACAGGGAGGATTGGGACGAACTTACTTAGCATTTGACACTCGTCGGTTTAATGAAGCCTGTGTTCTCAAAGAATTTGCACCCATTGGCACAGGCGAAAGTGGACTGGAACAATATCGTAACTTATTTAAAAGAGAAGCAAAAATTCTTCATCAATTGCAGCATCCTCAAATTCCCAAGTTTTTGGCTTGTTTTGAAGGAGATGGTCGGCTATTCCTAGTACAAGAGTATGTTGACGGTAAAACATATTCAAGACTGCTAGGAGAACTTCAACGTCAAGGAAGAAATTTTTCTGAAGACGAAGTTATACAGTGGCTAAAGAATCTGCTGCCTGTTTTGGAATATGTCCACCAGCACAACATCATCCATCGAGATATTTCTCCTGACAACATCATGTTACCAGATGGCAAGGATTTGCCAGTGCTGATTGACTTCGGGGTAGGCAAGCAAATTGCTGATATTAACGAGGGTAGAAATTCTAACCACCAGGTAACATTTGTTGGCAAAATGTCCCTTGTCGGCAAAGTGGGATATGCCCCCCGCGAACAGATTAGTTTGGGTTTATGTTCTCCCTCTAGTGACCTTTATGCTTTAGGTGTAACTGCTATTGTATTACTCACAGCTAGAGATCCATCTTTACTAATGGATCAATACTCACTTGAATGGAACTGGCGTGATTATACCTATGTTACTGATGGGTTTGCTCAAGTACTTGATTGCATGTTGGAAGATAGGCCTAATAAACGATACCAAACAGCCAGCGAAGTTCTCAGAGATTTAGAGTATATTGGAGAACCAGAAGTGGCAATGCCTTCTGCAATCATGGTTGATGATTTACCGACTACAGTATTTAACCCTAAATTTCAGGCTATGTCGGCCCAATCGCAGTCATATAATCAACCTGAAGAAACAATTTTTAATTCACCTACTAGTCCAGAAACTGGGCAAAGAATCGAACAACAACAATCTTCACTCCAACCAGCATTTATTAAACATTGTCAGCAAGAATTAGCCTACCACATCGGCCCAATGGCAAATCTGATTATAGAAGAAATACTAGCTCACAATCCTTATATTTCGGCTGACCAATTTATTGAACTTGTAACCAAGGAAATTCCTAACTTTCAAGCAGCTTTTGAATTCAAAAAAAGTTTATTTTCATAAAGATTTAGACATGATGAATTGAGGAATAATTTTTCATCTCTTAACTAATTCTGTGGGTTTAAGTCAAGAGAGCTAATATAAAGTAACAAGGTTTTTTGGCAGGATTTAAATACCCCTTACAAATATTAATCAAATATTAATAACGTTAGGATTGCGCAAAGCGAGTCTATATACTTCTATCGAGAAGTAAGCTACACGCAAAGTCTTGTACAGAGGGTTATTACGCTAGCATAGCGGTAGCGAGCCTGCGTATCCCTGCGGGGAAGCAAGCTACGCGCAGCGTCTTGAGAGAGCCTCATTACGAATTATTATAATCGCCTGTACCTCCTTGAGTACGTTTGATTCTTTTCATCGCCATTTCTAAACTTAACTGCATCCGTTTAAAGGCTCTAGCTAAATTACCGATTTCATCATTAGACATCTGCTCAAATTCAACTTCCATGTGTCCCGTACTAACTTCTTCGGCTATGCGAGTCATGCGTTTGAGAGGCCTTACAACTTGTCGATTCAAGAACAAGTTAACTAACAGGATAGTCGCTATAAATATAGCTGATACAATCAAGATAATTAGTAAGGAAGACTGATTTGCTTTGCTGATGACATTTTTGGCAGGTACTGATATAATCTGAGCGCCAACAATTTCATTAAGCTTCCACCCAAATCCATTAGCAGCACCATAAAGACTAATCATGCTTTGAGGTGCAGCTTCAGGTACACTATGACAGACCAGACAGCTTTGTTCAGAAATTGCTAAGGGACGAGCAATATAAAAGATATCCCCACCAGGAATTGAGCGAAATCCACTAACTTCTTTAAGGTCTGATTTATTTCTGAACTGTTCTACAATTTCTGTCTCAAAACCGTCAGCCTTATCCCGAAGATTTGTGGGATTGAGAGTTGCTTCTTTATAAAAGAAATCACGGTAGTCTGTTGTTTTCCGTAAAATTTCAAACACCTCTCTTGCTGAGTATCCAGGCACAGTTTGCGGCAAAAATTCAGTAGCCAATTTATCAACTAGCTCTGGATTCACTTGATCGCTGGTATATTTACGAACAGAACTCATTGTTTGGATGAGCATAAGACCAGTTGAGCTAATATCTTGTTTAGCATTCTCCCTGAGTAGAGAAGAAAGAGTAAATCCACTCAAGCTCAGACCAAATGTCAAAATTACCAATAGCAAAATTGTAAATTTTTGTTTCAAATTGAGATTTTTTAGCATAATTTTAGATTACCTACAAGTCAAATTATTAGGAATAAATATGTCTAAAGTTACTGTTTACTCTAACATGAGCAATCAACTTTCATCTTTTCGTATAAAGGCATAGTTTAGGCAAAACTATGAAGCTATATCCAACTTTATACTATTAGTAATTATTGAGGTTAATGAAAATGTTATCTAAGTAAGTTAGTTCTAAAAAGCTACAACAGCAATTTAAATGGAATTCCCAAAAATTCGTGTTGACTGTTCTGATACTGAGCCAAAATAAATACCAGCAATTGTCAAATATTACTAATGGTGTGGAATGCAGGAAAGTCTTTATTCGGGGGACGCTACATTATTGAAAGCCAACTAGGTGAAGGCGGAATTGGCATTACTTATCTTGCCAGAAATCAACGAAATCAACAGCGAGTGATTAAAACCCTCAAAGAAGAAATCCTGAATCACCCCGCCTGGATACTCCACCGAAACAAGTTACGGCAAGACTTTCGTGATGAAGCAGTTCGGCTGGCTGTGTGCCACCATCCTCATATAGTACAGATAGAAACTATCTTCGATGAGGGGAATTTGCCCTGCATGGTGATGGATTACATCGAAGGGGAAGACTTAGCACAGCGCTTGAGGCGAATAGGAGTGCTATCAGAAGCAGAAGCGGTACTTTACATCCGGCAAATTGGCGATGCTTTGACCCTAATCCATTCTAAAGGACTGTTGCATCGGGATCTCAAACCACGCAACATCATGATCCGCATTGATAAATTAGAAGCAGTGCTGATAGACTTTGGCATCGCTAGAGAATTTGTTCCTAATATGATCCAAAGGCATACAGTGTATCGTACTCCTGGTTTTGCCCCACCTGAACAGTATGAATCAGAGGCGCCGCGAGGAGAATACATTGATATTTACGCCCTAGCCGCTACTTTGTATAATTTGCTTACCGCAGTTGTACCAACTAGTGCAGATGATAGACGTCACAATATTAATTTAGAACCACCACAATATTTTAATCCCAACATCAGCAACAGGGTAAATCAAGCTATTATGTGCGGCATGGATCTGGAGTCAACATATCGTCCCCAGTCTGTGCAAGAGTGGTTGGATTTATTGGGTTCTCAGACAGGGGAATATGTAACAAAAATCTCATCTACTTTAGTGATAACCCCTAAGCTGCAACTACCTGTACCTATTGTATTAGATCGGCAGAACTGGAAATGCGTGCAGACCCTCAAAGGTCATTCTAGTATGGTTCATGCGATCGCCATTAGCCCAGACGGGCAGTTTATTGCTAGTGGCAGTAACGACAAGACCATCAAACTTTGGCAAGTGGGCACTGGCAAGTTAGTGCGTCAACTGGGTCGTTGGTCTTCTAGTCATTCTAGTATGGTTCATTCCGTCGCCTTTAGCCCAATCTCTTCAAACCTTTCTTATCAAGGCGAGTCAGGCAAATCTGCGGGAGTTGCAGACCTGAACCGGGGAATCTTAGCTAGTGGGAGTTGGGATAATACAATCAAATTGTGGGATGTGAACACAGGTAAAGAAATTCGTACTCTCACTGGTCATGCTAATTGGGTGAATTCCGTTGCTTTTAGTCCAGATGGTAAGTTTCTGGCTAGTGGCAGTGCTGACTGTACAATTAAACTGTGGCAGGTACAAACAGGCATAGAAATCCAAACTTTCACAGGTCATTCTGACCCAGTTTCGTCAGTCGCTTACTCTCCGAGAACGCCTACAACTAATAGCCAAGAGAGACAGCTAGTGGCTAGTGGCAGCAATGATTACACGATTAAACTCTGGCAAATATACACAGGCAGAAATATTTACACACTCACAGGTCATTCCTTCTTTGTCAACTGTATTGCCTTCAGCAAAAATGGCGAAATTCTCGCCAGTGGTAGTGGTGATAACACAATTAAACTGTGGCATATAAATACAGGCAAAGAAATTCGTACTCTCATTGGTCATTCTGATTCAGTTTGGTCAGTCGCCTTTAGCCAGGATGGACAATTTCTCGCTAGTGGCAGTTGGGACAACACTATCAAGCTGTGGCATATACACAGTGGTAGAGAAATCAGCACACTTACAGGGCATTCCAACTATGTTAGATGTGTTGCCTTCAGTCTCGATGGCCAAACCCTAGTTAGCGGTAGTGATGACGACACTATTAAAATTTGGCGAAGGGGGTAGTAAATAATTTGTAATTCGTAATTTCCCTATAAATCTACAGATAGAACTGCGATCGCCCCAAATTTGTGACAATAATGACGGCAACCGTTATTTTTGAACAATAAAAAATTATATGGGCTTTGGTATTGGTGATTTATTCTGGATTTTCCTCCTTCTGACTTCTTTGCAACCCCTTTGGCAAAAACGTCAAATAGAATATCGGCGCTTGCGTGCTTTACAACAATTCCAGCAGGAACGCAAAAGTCGGGTGATTTTACTGATTCACCGCCAAGAGTCCATTAGCTTTTTGGGAATTCCCATATCTCGCTACATTACTATTGAAGACTCAGAACAAATACTACGAGCAATTCGCCTCACACCCCCAGATGTACCGATTGACTTAATTTTGCACACTCCTGGTGGTTTGGTTTTGGCTACAGAACAAATTGCCAGAGCATTAATTCGCCACCAAGCAAAAGTCACAGTTTTTGTACCTCACTATGCCATGAGTGGCGGTACAATGCTTGCGATCGCCTCTGATGAAATTATTATGGATGCTAATGCTGTCTTAGGGCCAGTTGATCCCCAATTGGGTAATTACCCCGCAGCCAGTATCCTGAAAGTGGTTGAAGATAAACCCATCAGTGAGATTGATGACCAAACCCTAATTATGGCCGACCTATCACGGAAAGCAATTCAGCAGGTACAGCGGTTTGTACGAACTTTGCTAAAAGACAGTATACCTAAACAAAAAGTTCTGCCAGAAAATATCGAACCGATTATCGAAGCTTTGACAACTGGGCGCGTCACCCACGACTATCCCATCACTATTGAAGAAGCAACAGAAATGGGGCTGCCCGTAACCGTCGGACTGCCCCATTCTATTTATGATCTCATGGATCTGTACCCACAGCCACAAGGAGGGCGACCCAGCGTGCAGTACATTCCGATGCCTTACAATGATCCCCGTCCAATTCTACCTACACCCAAAGGCAGACCCTTAGAAGAACCAAATCAGATGACTTGAGGGGCTTTGGCGTAAAAGTTTTTTGTGGCGACTAGGGTGTAGCTGTCGGTGTAGCTGTTGGTGTAGCCATCGGT
Source organism: Nostoc sp. 'Lobaria pulmonaria (5183) cyanobiont' (assembly GCF_002949795.1). NCBI lineage: Bacteria > Bacillati > Cyanobacteriota > Cyanophyceae > Nostocales > Nostocaceae > Nostoc > Nostoc sp. 'Lobaria pulmonaria (5183) cyanobiont'. The sequence goes on from NZ_CP026692.1 coordinate 1,722,732, forward strand.
GTAGACATCGGTGTCTCTGTTGGTGTAGCCATCGGTGTAGACATTGGTGTAGCCATCGGTGTAGACATTGGTGTAGCCATCGGTGTAGACATTGGTGTAGACATCGGTGTAGACATTGGTGTAGACATCGGTGTAGACATCGGTTTCGCTGTTGGTTTTGCTGTTGGTTTTGCTGTTGGTTTCGCTGTTGGTTTCGCTGTTGGCTGACTGAAGACTGTCTTTGCTTCTTCATTCAGCTTTTGGCGGAGTGCTAAATTAGCAATTCCAGTTTCTTGCAACTGATATTTCTTCTGATACTCCTTCACCACTTCTTCCGTGCGGGAACCATAAAAATGATCGCGCGGCAGGGGAGGATTTGGCCTCACTACTGCATTCAAATTTCTGTGCAGAATTTGAACAATGTTAGCAGCAAAATCTTGGGTTTTTGGCCCTGCTATACCATCAACTGGTTTTAGCTTGTAACCAGTCTGAAATTCTCGAATTGCCTTTTTAGTTTCCTGGTCCGTCAAAGCAGTATTTGTTACCTTGACGTTATAGCCTAATCCCCGCAATACCTCACGGAATTGCTGGGGTGTATAACTTTTTTGAGGGGCTGCAAAACCTGTGTCTGCAATTACCAAACTAGCAGTCATCAGGCAAGTAACAGCAAAGGTTGCGCTTGATTTTCCAAACCCACACCACATACTTAAAAACTCCTTTGGGTTAAATCAGCAGAATCGTAAACGTTAACAGCTGCATTTTAAGTTTGTTTAATAACTTTTTTCACGATTATTTAATGAATTTTGAATAAATTGTGATTTTTTTTTGTTAAATTTAACTAGCTATGTAAAAGGTAAGTTGTGTCATCTATCAAAAGAAGTATCTTCTATGAACAGAGATACAGCGGTTATCATTTGAATCGAATACACCCTTTTAACACTAAATTGGAGTAGAAATGCACATCTGTGCCCTCCTACTAGGGTCTACTCGACTGGAAATTGCTGTAATTGGTTAAAAGGGTCGAAAATTAATAAATGAAAGAGCTTATGTTTTAAATAGATAAAACAGTATATTTTTTTACAGAAAATGAGAAATATAAAATCTTCTAAGCAGCGTAATCTTTGGTTTGAAAAATTTATGGCAATTGCTGCCACCGTAAATTTAAGTTTGGTTTTGTTTGATTTAAGTTACGTACCTTGGCGAGATTTCTACTTGCGAAAACTTCCCCAAATTACTAAGATTTATGACCCAATCAAAGGTATTGAAAGTCATCGAGACACAAAAAGTTATCTAGAAACAGTAGATGCATTAGAAGAACAAGTTAGGCAAACAGGGTTAGAGTCGCCTCAGGTAAATAACAGGCTAATACAAATAAGTCGTCTTAGCAGCGAGATGATTGACAGTAACCCGTTTGCGGGAGCGAATAAGAGTGGGACGCTGGAAAAAATCAAACAAAGGATGCGATCGCACATCCGCAAAGAATCTGCAAAACAGTCCTTCGCTACTTTTTGGAGTCAGCCACATCTATCACAAAATGGTTGGCTTGAAGAAATTAATTTTTTTAACAAGAGCATTCGCCCTTTGATCGCCAGTAACTACTACCGCCAAATCGGGGAAAATGGCGATTTTATTGATAAATTCTGGATGATTGACTTACCCTTTGTGATTTTATTTGGTGTAGAAGTGCTGGGGCGCACCTTCCTTCTCAGACGGCAACATCCTGGTTTAAGCTGGTTAGAAGCACTATTGTGGCGTTGGTACGATTTATTTTTACTACTGCCATTTTGGCGGGAGTTACGAATCATACCTGTATTAATTCGCCTCGATCAAGCGCAGTTATTGAATCTGCATCCGGTGCGAAAGCAAATTAATCAGGGGATTGTCGCCAATTTTGCCGAAGAACTCACAGAAATTGTGGTGGTGAGAGTGATTAATCAGGTTCAGGGTTCAATTCAGCGGGGTGAATTAACTAGCTGGCTCTCGCAAAAAGAAAATTTACGTCCCTACATAGATATTAATAATGTGAATGAAGTGGAAGCGATCGCAGATATTTTGGTAAAAACAATTGTCTACCGAGTGCTACCCGATATCCAACCTGCGATCGTTGCCATTCTGCGCCACAACATCGAAACCGTCTTCCATCAAGTCCCCGTCTACCGCAATCTTCAGAACCTTCCTGGCGTAGGACAAGCCCAAACCCAGTTAAGCGAACAACTGGCGACCCAAATCACAACTAACCTTTACAAAACTTTAGTGAGCGCTGTTGAAGACCCTGTGGGCGCAAAACTCACCAGTCAATTGGTACAAAGCTTCAGTGACGCTTTGGGATCTCAAATAAAAGAAAAACACGTACTTTCAGAAATTCAGAGTTTACTTTTTGACTTCTTAGAGGAAATCAAACTTAACTATGTCCAGCGTTTGTCCCAAGAAGACATAGACCAAATTATCGAGCAAACCAGGCAGCTACGAACACAAGTATCAGTTCCCGTAGTCGTGGATAAAGGCACTACTCTCCCAAAAATACGGGAAGGGTAGGTAAAGCAGGGGAGCAGGGGAAGCATTTCTAACTCTTGACTAATGACTAATGACTATCCAAGAAATGCGCTAAACTCGAATTAGGCGAATCATCATTGGTTCGTCACAAGACTTCTTGGAAGATATATTTATCGCAGGAAGTGGGTCGAAGCCCACTTTTTTTATTGAATTCTCTCATGGCTCATCCTTTAGTTCCACAAATTATTGATTTGGCGACACCAGTGGCAGAAGAACTGGGATTAGAAGTGGTTGGCGTGGTTTTTCACACCAACCAAAGTCCACCAGTTTTGCGGGTAGACATTCGCAATCGTGAGCAAGACACTGGGTTGAACGATTGTGAGAAGATGAGCCGTGCTTTAGAAGCCTCCTTAGATGCTGCCCAAATCGTTCCAGATACATACGTCTTGGAAGTGTCTAGTCCTGGTATTTCGCGGCAACTGGTAACAGACAGGGAGTTTATTTCCTTTAAAGGATTTCCTGTCATTATCTCCACAACGCCCCCCTACGACGGACAACAAGAGTGGATTGGTCAGTTGATTCGCCGGGATGAGACAGCACTTTACTTAAACCAAAAAGGTCGTGTAGTCGAAATTCCCCGCTCTCTAATTACTAAGGTGCAGCTAGACGAGCATCGATAAACAAAGGGCTATGGCTCAGGAGTTAGAGACTAGAGCACCTTAGCTCAAGGCTAGAGATCAGGAACTAAGGGCTAAAGGTTAGAGGCTAAGGGCTAGAGGTTAGAGATTAGTGTAAAGCTATTCTCTAATCCCTGGCTCTAATGCGTAGTTTTCAGTCCCTAGTCCCCAGATCCCACTCCCCACTCCCTAATTTTTAAAGGAGATTGCTTATGTCAATGGTTACTTTACCTGGATTAAAAGAATTAATTGAAAGTATAAGTCGCGAGCGGAATTTACCCCGGCTTGCAGTTCAATCAGCTATTAGAGAAGCACTACTCAAAGGCTACGAACGTTATCGTCGCGCCCAAAATTTAGAACGCAAACAGTTTGAGGAAGATTATTTTGAAAATTTTGAAGTAGAACTCGATATTGAAGGAGAAGGATTTCGCGTTCTTTCCACCAAAACCATTGTCGAAGAAGTTAATAATACAGACCACCAGATTTCCTTAGACGAAGTTCAACAAGTCGCTCCCGAAGCGCAGTTAGGGGACTCTGTAGTGTTGGATGTTACCCCCGACCAAGGAGAATTTGGTCGGATGGCGGCGATGCAAACTAAGCAGGTACTCGCGCAAAAATTACGGGATCAACAGCGCCAGATGGTGCAAGAAGAGTTCCAAGATTTAGAAGGAACTGTTCTCCAAGCAAGAGTCCTGCGGTTTGAGCGGCAATCAGTGGTTTTAGCAGTTAGCAGCGGCTTTGGTCAGCCAGAAGTAGAAGCCGAATTACCGAAGCGGGAACAGTTGCCCAACGATAATTATCGAGCAAATGCCACCTTCAAGGTATATCTGAAAAAAGTCTCCCAAGGTCAGCAACGAGGGCCACAGTTGCTTGTGTCTCGTGCTGATGCTGGTTTGGTAGTTTATCTTTTCGCCAACGAAGTCCCAGAAATCGAAGATGAAGTGGTACGGATTGTTGCCGTAGCTAGGGAGGCAAACCCCCCTTCCCGTTATGTCGGCCCCCGGACTAAAATAGCAGTCGATACTCTCGATCGCGATGTAGACCCAGTTGGCGCTTGTATTGGAGCCAGGGGATCGCGAATTCAAGTAGTAGTCAACGAATTACGCGGTGAAAAAATAGATGTAATTCGCTGGTCGCCAGACCCAGCAACATACATTGCTAATGCCTTAAGTCCAGCACGGGTAGATGAAGTACGCCTGATGGACCCAGAATCGCGGCAAACTCACGTACTTGTAGCTGAAGATCAATTGAGTTTGGCCATTGGGAAAGAAGGCCAAAACGTCCGTTTGGCAGCCCGTCTTACTGGTTGGAAAATAGACATCAAAGACAAAGCTAAGTATGACTATGCAGCAGAAGATACCAAATTTGCAGCCGTTAGAACAAAATATCAATCAGAGGAATCAGAAGAAGACGATCTTGAATATGAAGAAGAATTCGAGGATGAAAATCAGAACGAATTAGAAGAGGAAGATAGTTTTGACAATAACGATGATGAATAATTGATTAATTTTGTAAAGTTTTGATACTGTAAAATTGTAGTCTCAGTCTCAAGGATTATTTTCTCAAAAGCTACTTGGTGTAAGTAAAAAATAGTAATAATAAACTTATTTTTACTTCCATTATCCTGGACTGAGATCGCAAAGAACCGATGAAACCAAATTATCGGCGCTGTATTAGTTGCCGGAAAGTAGGCTCAAAAGATGAGTTTTGGCGGATTGTCCGCGTCTTTCCATCGGGAAAGGTACAATTAGATCAGGGCATGGGGCGTTCTGCCTATATTTGTCCAGAAACGAGTTGCTTACAAGCGGCTCAAAAAAAAAATCGACTAGGGCGATCGCTACATGCATCAGTGCCAGAAACACTGTACCAAAGCTTGTCGCAACGTCTAGCCCGCAGTAATACCCAAAACCAAATTTAGTTGGAACAACTTTGTGACGTAATCATCAGAGGAATTGTGTAGAAAGCCGAAATCGCGCTTTCGTCACACCCTCAGTTAGATTGTCAAGGTTAATGCCAAAATAGTAAATGGGTGTAAAACGCATTCGGCTCTCCAAATAACAAGAGGGTCGAGGCAACATTCCCAGAACAAGATGTAATCAATTGTGTTGTGGAAGACTCAGAATCAACAAAACAAGAAACTACAAAATGGCAACCTGGTAGCGCTCAGGCGCAGTTCGGCGTCAAGGGTTCCTATAAAAATCTTTTATTTAAGACATTTTTATGGGTATCCCTCAACCATCATTCCTGGTGGGGATGCCATTATTAAACCGAAACATCTCTCTTTCCTGATTGGAGGCACCGGCAAAAACTGAACGGCAACCTAAAAACAGTAATCCAAGGATGGAGATGTCGCACTCCCAGGCAACCATCCGCTAAAACTGTAAATTAAAGGGGAAGAGTGGATGAACAACGGCAAAGTTAGAATCTATGAATTATCAAAGGAATTGAATTTGGATAACAAAGAGCTACTAGCAATTTGCGACCAGCTCGATATTGCGGTCAAAAGTCATAGCAGCACGATTTCAGAATCCGAGGCAGAAAACATCCGGGCGGCAGCAGAAAAACTTGCAGCTACGAATGTGTCAGCCAAAAAGGAACTAGGTACAACCAGCCATAAGCCAAATTCACCACCCAACGGCGGACGTAACCGACCTCCTGCACCCCACAAACAGCAAATTTTGGAAATACGCAAACCCAAAATATTGAGAAATACTACTCCCAACGCCCCAGAGGCGTCACTTGCTAACAATACCCAAGCTGCCTTGTCTGAAGCTAATCCTCCCTCTCCGCCACGGCCTTTCGCTACACCAGTCTCACCCCTGAAACCGGCAGCACCAACTCGACCTGTGCCCCGGACTCAATCTGAGACTCAAGAGCAACCTCCGATCGCTGACTTGGAACAAACGCCTAATCCAAATCCGGCACCGGAAAAAATAGCATCCCAAAAACCGGAAAAAACAGTTCCGCCCAGACCGAAATCGGAAAAACCGATCAAACCACAACTAGTTGCTCCTCCAGCCAGACCTGAGGCAGAAGTTGCCGAGGTGGAAGATGAGCAGCCAGTATCTCAGGCAGATAAACCGATCCTGAAACGCGACCAACGGCAACGACCTGCAGAAGGCGATCGCGAGCAAATTAAGCCGAGAGTCGCTAAACTGCCAACAGACCAGTCCGCACCATCTGCACCACAAAGGGCAAGTCGTCCCACCACTGCACCAAGCAGACCAGAGCCGAGGGGCAATAGACCGTCTGCTCCATCGCAACTGGGAGAGGGGCAACGACCCAGACCAGCGCGTCCAGGTGAAGCTGTAGCAGCCGCTATGCCGATCGCTACTCCCCCCAGACAGATATCAGGAATAGCGGGCAAATCTCAAGGATTGGGTGATGAACCAGTCACACCCGATCTCCTCGACTTGAAACGCCCAAGCCCGCCTCGCCCAACCAAGGGCGGCAAAAAGTGGGTAGAAGAAGAAATAATTGACGAGGTTAAAGAGAAGGCGAAAGCTGGCGTCAAAGGCAAGCGGATCAAGCCCATACTTGATGATGAGTTTGAAGAAGATTTGCTGGATGACGACGATATCGACTCACCAGCCACAGTCCAAGTCAGCCTTTCCATCGCTCGTCCTCCCAAACCCAAAGCGACTCGACCTGTACAGATGCCAGGTGCAACCCTTGCTAGCGCCCCAACTGCAAGAGCGAAAAAATCTGGTTCCAGGTCTGGCTCTAAGTCAGGTTCTGGCCGCGACCAGCACCAAAACCGTCGCCAAGAAGCCGAGACAAAGCGCGATCGTCCAGAAAAAGTGGTGGTAACAGGCCCGTTGACTGTGCAAGAACTGTCTGACGTTTTAGCTGTTGCCGATACAGAGATTGTGAAAATCCTGTTCCTTAAAGGTATGGCGGTGAGTATCACTCAAAATCTAGATATTCCCACAATTACCCTGGTAGGCAAAGAACTAGAAATAGAAGTAGAAACCGCCGAGCGAGAAGCAGAAGCTCGGAAAATTACAGAAATGGTCGGCGTAGAAGACCTAGAATATCTCCACCGCCGTCCGCCAGTGGTGACAATTATGGGTCACGTCGACCACGGTAAAACAACCCTGCTCGACTCAATTCGCAAAACCAAAGTGGCTGCTGGCGAAGCCGGCGGGATCACTCAACACATTGGTGCATACCATGTGGATATAGAACATGAGGGCAAACCACAGCAGATAGTCTTCCTGGATACCCCCGGTCACGAAGCCTTTACAGCAATGCGGGCCAGAGGAGCGCGGGTAACAGACATTGCCGTGTTAGTAGTGGCCGCTGATGATGGTGTCCGTCCCCAAACTATTGAAGCCATTAGCCACGCCCAAGCTGCGGGAGTGCCAATTGTCGTTGCAATCAACAAAATTGACAAAGAAGGGGCACAGCCAGAACGGGTGAAACAAGAGCTGACTCAGTACGGTCTGACCGCAGAAGATTGGGGTGGTGAGACAATCATGGTTCCGGTGAGCGCCATCAGAGGTGAAAATCTAGATACGCTCTTAGAGATGATTCTCTTAGTAGCAGAGGTTGGAGAACTATCTGCCAACCCAGATCGTTTTGCCAAAGGAACTGTAATTGAAGCACATCTGGATAAAGCTAAGGGAGCAGTTGCTACCCTGCTAATTCAGAATGGCACCCTGCATGTGGGAGATATCTTAGTAGCTGGCTCGGCCTTCGGTAAGGTCCGGGCGATGGTGGATGACAGAAGTAAGCGAGTAGATATTGCTTCTCCTTCCTTTGCTGTCGAGGTATTGGGTTTAAGTGATGTGCCAGCAGCAGGCGACGAGTTCGAGGTCTTCCAGAACGAGAAAGAAGCCAGAGCGCTTGCTAGCGATCGCGCAGACAGACAACGCCTATCCCGCCTGTTACAAGGTCGTGTTACCCTTACAACCCTGTCGGCTCAAGCACAAGAAGGCGAGTTGAAAGAACTCAACTTGATCTTGAAAGGAGACGTACAAGGTTCCGTGGAAGCCATTGTGGGAGCGCTCAAGCAAATCCCGCAAAACGAAGTCCAAATTCGGATGCTGTTGGCTACTGCTGGGGAAATCACCGAGACAGATATCGACTTAGCAGCTGCCAGTAACGCTGTAATTATTGGCTTCAACACCACTTTTGCCAGTGGCGCCAGACAAGCCGCCGATGAAGCGGGTGTAGATGTTCGAGAATACAACGTCATCTACAAACTCCTGGAAGATATTCAAGATGCCTTGGAAGGTCTTTTGGAACCAGAGTTGGTGGAAGAACCCTTGGGTCAAACCGAAGTACGTGCCGTCTTCCCAGTCGGTCGCGGTGCTGTTGCCGGTTGCTACGTTCAATCTGGCAAGCTAGTTCGCAACTGCAAAGTCAGAGTGCGACGCGGCGGTAAGGTGATCTTTGAAGGTGTCCTTGACTCCCTAAAACGGATGAAAGAAGATACCCGTGAGGTCAACGCCGGTTATGAATGCGGTGTCGGCATGGATAAATTCAATGATTGGGTTGAAGGTGACATCATCGAATCCTATCAGATGGTTACGAAGCGCCGCACTCTCACCTTAACGAGATAGTGTTGAGGGTAAAATGGTTAGAAGTTAGGAGTAATAAATTAGGAGTTAGGAGTTAAAGGCTGCTAATTCCTAACTCCTAACTCTTAACTCACAACTTTTTATAATATGCATTCATTTCGCTCTGAACCGATTTTGTGGATTCACGTCGCTGGATTGGCGACGTTGCCTATTTTCTTAGTCCTCTGCTTATTGTTTTTGTCTGTAGGTGAGCCGTTTTTGCCAGTCTGGATGGAGCTATCTTTAGTTGCTGCAATTGGTATTCTTCCCCTACTATGGATGCAGTTACGTCGCCCTTTTTATATATTTGCTCTTTTAGGAATAGCCCTAAAGCCAGAAAATCTGACTGAACGGCAGCGAAAAATTCTCTGTTTAATTAATACAAAGTTAAATCGGATCTTGGCATTAGTGGCAGCAGTCTTGTCGGTTTGGATACTGTGGTATCTTTACCAAATTGCCCCATTAGTAGCAAATTCAGCTAAATTTCTCCCACAATGGCGCAGTCTTGCACTAGTACTGGCGGGATTAGCATTTTTGGGTGGCAATCTATTTTTACAAATACCTGTGAGTGTAATGCGAGTTTTGGTGACTAATGACACAGAATTTGCTGGCATAGAACCATTATCTTTAGAAAAGATTAAGCAAGATTTCACAATTTTAGGGGTGCGAGTTAATCAAATCGTGCCTCGATTATTGCAATCCTTGTTTAAGATAAATACAGATTTGTAGCAGCCCGTAAAGTATATTATTTAACTTTAAAGGGCTAAAAAGAAGCATCAGGGGAGGCAGAGGTGGATACTTCGACTGCGCTCAGTAACCAGGGGAGCAGAGGAGAATAACTAATAACCAATGCCCAATGCCCCATTCCCAATATCCAGTTACTGTTGAAGTAAAACAAAGGAATGAGGAACTATGGCTCAAATTCCAGCTTCTAGCGATCGCCAATTTTCTGCTGATACTAAAATTTGGTATAGCCTCAAATGTGCTATCTCCACTAGTTCCGGTTTTCAACGCTGGCAACTAGAACGCGATGCTCAATTAGACGGAATTCGCTTGGAACATCAGGTACAGAGGTATTTAAGAGAAACTTTAGAAACTTTAGCTTACTAAACACCGAATAAATCTTGTAAGCTTGTTTGCAAACGGCGGAGTTGACGGTACGCACCCTGCAAGCGATCGCCATCAACTTCCACTTCATTTGTGGGATAATTCTTAATAATTTCAATCAGCGACACTTGCCCGTCTTGATTCGCAGAAAGTACCAAGGCGGCTCGTAAAGCTTGCCGATTTGCTCTTTGAGACGGTGTAGAAATAACTAGTACCGCAAGGCGGAAGTCAAAAGTCAAAAGTCAAAAGTCAAAAGTATTATGAAATAAGCTCTTTAGGGCTTTTCAATGGTCTGCTTATTTACGCCGTGCTGTACTAGACTAATTTGATCCAAAATAATATTACCAATCTGGCTATTCAGCACTTTATCTAAAAATACAGGGTTTACCTTCACAGGCTTTGTTAAATACTGACGAATGGCTTTGGGGTCTTGTCGCGCCAAAGCTAAATTAACTTTTAATGAACGTGAGAGTTCACCTGTTTGGGCAAAGGTGGATAGTTCCTCTACAGAAAGTGATTCACGGAAGATACTATACTTCAGAACTACTCGTTCTGCTGCAAAGGCAGGAGTGGACAAAAACAGAAGACAGATAATGCCTACTAAAACTAAGACGCGACGCAGCCCTAAAAAATAAAAATGCATTTCTCCCGATTTCCAATAGGTTTGCTTTTTCTGTGATGATATTTCAGCAGAATTAGTTGCAGCACCTAGCTTTAGGGAATACTAAAAATCGCCTCATCTCCATAGTGCCCCTAAGAAAATTTTCTGCATAACACAATATAACTAATGTATAAGTTCTGTGACCTATCTAAGGAATTTAGCTGAATCAGTGCTAATCATCCAGTATAGTTTTGCATGGGTTTTAGAGCAGCTACAACGCTGTTATCTTTAACCTTGTTCCATATACCGTAATTCAGCACATCACAGACTCAAAAAATGAAATATTGGGGTTCTCACATTTCTCTAGCGAAAAATTTTCGCCTTCTTTCCAGCAGTCATCTCAGATACACTTTGCGCGTAGGAGCCGGGCTAACGGCAATACTTGTTGTTTCTAGTGGGTCAATACTACTACCTAATGAGGTTAATGCTGATACCACTCATCCAGAAAATATCGCCCCAACTCATACAGCGCAAGCTCCTGCAACTGCCGCAGCGATTTATGTTAATCCCGCAACTGGTGCAGATAGGGCTGGTGCTGGTGCAACCTCGGCAGCACCCTACAAAAGCATCAGTTTCGCTCTCAGTCAAGCCCAAACAGGTGCAGTTATTCAATTAGCACCTGGAAACTATAACCAGGAAAGTGGCGAAACCTTCCCGTTGTTGCTGAAACCAGGAGTAACACTGCGAGGTGATGAAGCTAGTAAAGGTCAGGCGATATTAATTACAGGTGGAGGTTTCTACACTAGTCGCACCTTTGCCAGACAGGACATTACCATCCTTGCCGAACAAGATACCACAATTACCGGTGTCACCGTCACCAACCCAAATAGCCGGGGTACGGCTGTGTGGGTGGAGTCAACTAATCCGATTATCAAAAACAGTACTTTTACTAACAGTGTCAGAGAGGGTGTTTTTGTCACGGGTACAGGCAATCCCAAAATTGAAAGTAACATCTTTGTGCAAAACAAAGGGAATGGGATTTCAACTGTTAGAGCTGCCCAAGGAGAAATTCGGAATAACTTATTTCAGGATACTGGTTTTGGTCTATCGATTAATGGCACTTCCACACCCCTAGTTGTGGAAAACCAAATCGTCCAAAATCAAGATGGTGTTTATATTTCAGAGTCAGCGAAGCCCGTATTGCGTAAGAATGTCATTCAGAACAATAAACGGGATGGAGTAATAGTAATTGGTAGTGCTGTACCCGATCTTGGCACCAGCGAAAATCCTGGTGGCAATCTTATTCGCAATAACACTCGTTATGATGTGAACAACGCCAATAAAACTAGTCAAATTCTCGCTGTTGGCAACGATATTGATCAGAAAAAGATTTTCGGCTCAGTAAATTTCGTTGCTGCAACTGTTGATGTACCCCCTGGAGGGCCTGTTGCCTTTAAGGATGTGCCAGCAAATTACTGGGCAAAAACCTACATCGAAGCTTTAGCCTCCCAAAATATTATTGCTGGTTTTCCTGATGGCAGCTTTAAACCCAATGAACCTGTAACCCGCGCTCAATTTGCCACTATTGTCACTAAAGCCCTAAAGCCACCAACTAAACGCGCAGCCATTCAGTTTAAGGATGTAGCAAGCAATTTCTGGGCTTACGCTGCCATTCAATCTGCTTACCAGAGTCAATTTGTTTCTGGCTATCCCGATGGCACTTTTAAGCCACAGCAGCAAATTCCTAGAGTGCAGGCGTTAGTCGCTTTAGCTAATGGTTTGGGCTTAACTGCAAGTAATCAAAATGTCGTTTCCTTTTACACCGATGCTGCCCAGATTCCTAATTATGCGATCGCACCAGTTGCTGCGGCAACTGCACGGCAACTAGTGATCAACTATCCCACAGCGAAGCAACTCAATCCTAATCGTGAAGCGACTAGAGCCGAAGTTGCTGCATTTGTTTACCAGGCACTCGTCAATGCTGGACGTGCCCAACCAATTCCTTCATCTTATTTGGTAACAGCTCAGTAAATGTCTAATTAGCAAATTGGAAGCGCCAGACTAACAAATTATCAGTCTGGCGCTTCCAATTTAGTGGTTTTTTAATTTTAGGGTTTTTTAATCATAAAATTTGGGGTCTTTAAATATAGCCGACCCCATTTTAATGTAAGTGGGTTTATCGTCAGGGTCTTTATATTGGCTGACCCCGTTTCAACGATTTCTAGTTTCTCAGAAATTTTTGCTTTTTGAGATTTCCTAATAATTTTTTTATTTTTTCTCTCTTGAGATTTTAATCTTCATAAAAATATTAATAAATTTCAAGAATATCAAGAATTAGGATTTTTACCCGATTGAGTGCTTCGTTGCCGATGCTGTTCCCAGCGCCAGAGAAAGACCATTAAGGCAACTATTCCTACTTGGAGGGCTAAACTAGGCAAAGCGCTCTCAACATCGCGTCCGGCAAGCACTTGGAAGAAAAAGACGAATGCACCGAGTGAGCCAGAAGCACCGAAAGCAATGTAGAAAAATTGTCGGAAGCCGCGATAAGGAGCTGCTATTTCTGCTTTGAGGCTGGCATACTGTTCAGGATTCAGACGATTTTTGGGATTTTGATCTACCATGATTAAATCATGTTATACTATTAGATTGTGTATGCCGATGTGGCTCAGTGGTAGAGCAGCTGATTCGTAATCAGCAGGCCGTGGGTTCAAATCCCATCATCGGCTTTGATAAAAGTATTGCTCAATACTAAAGTCTGACATAAATCATCTACAGTGATTAGTTATCTGTCGTCGCTGACAAATTATTGTCATCAAACTTAGTAATTCGCTTCCGTATGTATTGGTGACAAATTATTGTCATCTTTCTGAAAAGCAACAATTTATTTATTATATATAGAGCCTTGAATTTCACTTTGGAGAATATCTCGCATATCCCCTAGCTTAGGCAAAACGATGCTGCCAGTTTTATAGGTTTGTACGTTAGCGTTGGCGTAGCCTCTCGTAGAGAAGCTCGCCGTACCCCTACGGGGATCTTGCTACGCGTAGCGTCTCCAAGAGTTGGCATCGCAATAATTTCTTTAGCCAAAAGTCTGTCTACATACTGTCCTAACTCAGATGTACCAAAATTCATTGGGAGAGAAGCTTTTCTGTACCTCGGTAAGCTAGAACCTTGCCTTGGTATAATAATCCAGCATCCGAAAGTCGAGTGGGGGTGTGATCAGTTATCAGTTATCAGCACCAGAAATCGTACTCACTGAACACTGTTTATTGTTGACTGATTTAACAACCCCTACTCCCATTTTCAAGGCAGAGGTGGATTATTGCAGCAATGGAGTTGTGCCTTTCCCGTTAGTTGACGCATTCGCAATTGCAGCTTGAGTAGGTTGAGTAGTAAGAACCGCTATAACTGGAGTAACATTTGAACTAGATTGTTTACTTCGTTTTCGATTGGAGCCGCCAGCCTTGGAATACTCTATACTGTTTCTGCCGTAGACAGTTGCAACTCCACTTAGCATTCGTTCAGACATTTCACAGAGAGCTTTATCCATCTGGGTTACTGTTTTACGCGATTCTTCTAGATTGGAAACCAGCGTATTATTAGCTTCTAGCACAGCACGGGTAGTGTTGATTAGGTGGTTGTAGGCTTCAATGGTTAACCCATGTCCTAAATCCAGATTTTCATCAATAGATTTAAGCAAGGCGAGACGAAGTTGGGCTTTGTCAATAGCAGCAGAACCACGAGTTTTTAAAGACATAACACATCCTTTTTTAATAATTCCTTTTTCAACATAGTGGAGTATCCTTTTGCCTGAGATGGGTAGTTTTGTGGATTTATTTCATTAAAAGTTCAACGAAATAATTAGGAGTTTGCCTGTGTTTTTACTCATTTTTCATATCGATTTGTTGTTTTAGAATAAGTACAATCAGCAATAGTAATCACAAAATCAATAAATGCGAACCCTGAAATAACAATTGCGTACCCCGAAATAACAATTGCGTACCCCGAAATAACAATTGCGTACCCCGAAATAACAATTGCGTACCCCGAAATAACAATTGCGAACCCTGAAATAACAATTGCGAACCCCGAAATAACAATTGCGAACCCCGAAATAACAAACGCGAACGCCAAATCGATAAATGCGACTGCTGAAATTACAATTGCAGTCACAAAATCGCTTGACTATGAAAGTCAAATCAAATTGTCCTCTTGGGATATAATGCAGGAAAATAGGGACAGTTCAATTAGCGTGTCTAAATTTTCATGCAGTTTGAGTGGGGTGAGGCGAAAAATTTAGAGAATATTCGCAAACATGAGATTGATTTCGCCGATGTTCCTGAGATGTTTGCAAGTCCAATGCTAATTGAGTTAGATGATCGTTTTGATTACGGTGAAGACCGTTGGTTTGGTATAGGTTTCCTCGGTAACGGTGTAGTGGTTGTAGTTTGGACAGAACGCAAAAATAATCTGATTCGGATCATTTCAGCACGAAGGGCAAATAGGTATGAACGACAAAAACTTGAGCAATACCTCTCGTACTAACTGGACAGCACTGGAGTCTATGAACGATGAAGAAATTGATTACTCTGACATTCCACCATTGACAGAAGAGTTTTTTGAAAAGGCTACTCTCAGAATTTCCGCACCTCAAGCACAGCAATTGGTACAAATTGAACCAGATATATTAAAGTGGTTTCAAGCTCAAAGCGGAGAATATAAAGCCTTAATCAACATTGTTTTACGTCGTTACATCGAAAACTGCGACGAACAGCGAGTAGTGTAACAATTTCAAAATAACAAATGTGTTGGCGTAGCCCGCCGTAGGCATCAACGTTTAAGGGATAATCTTAAAAACTTCAGTAGCTAGTTTTTTTGTTGAATGTAGATGTAGGGGGATGAGCGATCGTTGTCGGCAAAATATCCCCTATGATGAAACTCTGTATATACTTTCCCGGAATCTGAGGTAGTGGTGTTAAATTTTTCACACACTATAATAGTGTGATTTCTCACGCCCTTACCCATGAACGAACAGCGTCAGCAAGCCTATTTCAACCTTATTCAAAGCCTGTTGAATTGCCGTAGTCACGATGAAATCCTAGAAATTTTAGCAGCAAATCAAAATTTACTGGATGATAGCTTAGTACAAAAGATGCTGGAAAGAGCAAGTCATTTGCTAAAGCAGAGCGAATTAGACCTAGCTAATCGTTTAATGAATATAGCAGGGCAGCAACTTGGGGTTTATACTAAATTATCATCGACTGCCATAGAAAAAGAATACTTAAATTTTTTAGAGCAAGTACTGAAAGTAACAGCAGATAGTAGAGATAACGTGCAAGTAGTTTCCCGAATACTTATAGCAAATATCAAAAAAATTGATAATATTTCTGCAAAAGTATTCCGAGCTTGGGCAGAAAATAAACTGACACAAGCAGAACCAGATGAAAGCAAATCTATCGCGTCAGATATTAATGATTTGAGTACTCTGATTCGAGAGTTACTCTTGGGAGACAAAGCCAGTCACATAGAAATTGCAATTGCTGGCTATGAAATAGTCCTAAATATCTTTACCCGCACTGCGCTTCCACTAAAATGGGCAATGATACAAAATAATTTGGGCATTGCTTTCTCTCAGAGAATACAGGGAGATATAGTAGAAAATCAGGAATACGCTATTAAAGCTTTTACCAGTTCGTTAGAAATAATAACCTGCTCTAAATTTCTACAAGAATGGGCACAAACGTTAAGTAATTTAGGAAATGCTTATTTATATAGAGTTAAAGGAAACCGGGCTGAGAATATTGAATGTGCTATCAAAGCTTATACTAAAGTATTAGAAGTCATAACCCATTCTCAATTTCTACAACAATGGGCAGTAACGCAAAATAATTTGGGAAATGCTTACCTTGAAAGACAAGGGAAAGATAGAAAAGAAAATATCGAAAATGCGATCATTGCTTATAATACCGCTTTAAAAGTATACACCCGCTTTGAATTTACACAACAATGGGCAATAACGCAAAATAATTTGGGAAATGCTTACCTTGACAGAGTACAGGAAGATAGAAAAGAAGATATCGAAAATGCGATCGCTACCTTTTCTGTTGTATTGGAAGTATTTAGCCGCACTGATTTTCCAGAACTCTGGGCGATGATGCAGAATAATTTGGGGAACGCTTACCGTCAAAGAATACAGAGGGATGGGGATAGAAGAAAAAATTTTGAAAAAGCCATCGAATTCTGTACCAATGCTTTAGAAGTATTCACCTGTACCAGCTTTCCACACAATCATGTATTAACTTTATGTAATATTGGTATTCTCTATCAAGAAGCACAACAGTTAACTAAAGCCTATGCCACCTTTAATTCTGCCATCCGAATAGTCGAATCATTACGAGGAGAAATTATTTCTGGCGATGAAAGCAAACGCAAACAAGCAGAAGAATGGAACAAACTTTATAGGCGCATGGTAGAAGTTTGCAGAGAATTAAATAAGATTACCGAAGCAATTGAATATGTTGAACGTAGTAAAACCCGCAATTTAGTTGAACAAATCCTCGAACGTGACTCTAAAACCATCTTCCCTCCAGAAGTAGTCACTCAACTAGAAAAATACAGGGATGAAATAGCCGTAGGACAATATCAAATCCAAAATGGCAAAGCTGAAAATCCAAAAGTTCTTGCACAACATCTACAACAGTTGCGAAAGCAGCGTAATGAATTGCAAAACCAATACTTACCTGTTGGTTATGGTTTCAAATTCGACTCCTTCCAAGGTTCTTTGGATGAGCATACAGCCATTATCGAGTGGTATATTCTCAACGATAAAATTCTGGCGTTTATTCTCACAAAACAAGGAGAGGTAACTGTTTGCAAATCCCAACCAGAAGACCAACAAGCCTTGAGGAATTGGGCAAATAAATATTTGCAGAATTACTACGATCAAAAAGACCAATGGCGAAATAACTTAGGGAAAGCACTCAAAGAATTAGCTTCGATTCTGCACATTGATGAAATATTAACCCAGATACCAAAGCACTGCGATAAACTCATCCTAATTCCCCATCAATTCCTACATTTATTCCCCCTTCATGCAATTCCAATAAATCAAAATTCTGAAAATTCGCGCTGTCTTATAGATTTATTTGCTGGTGGTGTCAGCTATGCACCTAGTTGTCAACTGCTGCAACAAGTACAACAGCGACAACGCCCTAATTTTCAATCTCTATTTGCGATTCAAAATCCCACAGAAGACCTGAATTACACCGATTTAGAAGTACAAGTTATTCAAAGCTACTTTAATACTTCCAACGTTCTGAAAAAAACAGCAGCGACACTCACAGCAATTAATAATACTGACTTAAATACTTACCATTGCGCCCACTTTAGCTGTCACGGGTATTTTAACTTAACAAACCCCGGTAATTCAGCCTTAATTTTGGCAGATGCACCCATAGCAGACACTCCAACAAAACCGGACTCCGAACGTTACCTGAATTTACGAGCAGGGGAAACCCACGATTTAGAAAAATGCCTGACTTTAGATAGAATATTCAGTCTCAAATTAGAAAAATGTCGCCTCGTCACCCTTTCCGCCTGCGAAACTGGATTGATTGATTTTAACAATACCAGTGATGAATACATTGGTTTACCTAGCGGTTTTCTATTAGCTGGGAGTAAAGCTGTAGTCAGTAGTTTGTGGACTGTCAGCGATTTATCTACAGCGTTTTTGATGATGAAATTTTATGAAAACCTGCAAACAATAAATAGTGTCTCCTTTGCACTCAATCAAGCGCAGCAGTGGCTGCGAAATTTAACAACAGAGAAATTTGAAGCACTATTAGGTCAATATCAGCTACAAATAGAAGAAATTTTTGCTCAACTCCCAGAAGAAAAGCGTCCAGTAGCAAGAGCAATATTAAGAAGAACCTGCAAGCGCAAACCCTACCCTTTTGCAGCACCATTTTACTGGGCAGGATTTACAGCTACAGGGCTTTAGGATTCAGGTTTGGCAGTTTCACAAAACTTCTTCACGCCGATTTTGGCAACATAAATTACTACTGGAGTTGCTAGGGCTATGGGAATATTACCACTCGCTGCTAAGGTGGCGATCGCAGCTGTCAATACTCCCGTCATCAAGTCGTCAAATTCTTCCTGACAGATGATGTTGCTGAGTTTTTGGGCTAATTTCTCTAAATAATTTGAATCTCCCCTCAAGCTAACTTCTGCGTCGGTTGTCTCAACAGCAATTAACTGTGCTGCTGCTTCCAGATTTCCCTTACACTCTTCTATGGCATCCAAAGCAGCTAAAGCCTCTGGACTATCCGCTAACTGGCTGCGAAACTGAGTAATTTCCTCTGGTGTAACGGTAATCATTTAATAGTTTTAACCAGTAAATAAATATATGAAGCATTCGGTGATTATACATCTAATCCCTAATCCAGAGATATGGCGATGTCTGCGACGGGCTATTCGGCGTCGCCGCTCATACGACATCAAAAGTAGGGACAATTTTGCTATGCGATCGCGCATTTTCGACAACCAAAAAATTCACGCAATTTTGGGTTGATGTGCGATCGCTCCTTCGAGTCAAAGCCTCGAATTATCACTCAAACTCAGTTTCGCAGAAAGCTTTTAACAAATCAATACAGTTAGCGATCGCTCCTAAATGAGCAATTTCATAACCGTGGGTATTTTGGGTAGGAAATGCCAAACAAGCAGCACGCCCAACATGACCAAATTTCATCGCAATTGAAGCATCACTACCAAACTGACTCAGTATCGCTAGCTGCACTACTATATCAAGTTGCTTGGCAGATTGGCGCAGTTGTCCATTTAGCCCCTCATCATATATTCCATAAGCATCTTGAGATAAAAGTACAGGACTTTCGCCATCTTTAATCGGATATTCCTCAGATAATGGACAAATTTCTAAAGCAATCAAGGCATCCAAACGCTGATTTTGGGTGAAAAATAGCGCTCCAATTGCTCCCACTTCTTCTTTCGCCGACGCTACTAAATAAACATCGACTACTGGCTGTTTGATATTTTCAGCCAAAGCTAGCAAAATCGCCACAGAAGCTTTGTTATCCAAAGTGTAACCAGCAATATGATCCTTTAACCGAATTGGACGCTTGCGATGTTTGCCAATCACCATTCTAGTTCCAGGCCGAATACCAGCTGCTTCTAATTCAGGAGATGTCAGCTTCGTTTCGATCCAGGCATTTTCCCACTTAACAGTAATATCTTCCTGTTGGACTTTTTGGGGTGATTCGTGGGAAACGTGGCGGGAACCAAAGCTGAGAATACCGTTGATAGTTTCGTTATCTCCCAGTAAATCTACAACGCCTTCGCCGTAAACCCACGGGAAAGAACCGCCAAGTTTGCTGATTTTGACACGACCTTCATCACCAATACTCTTGACAATTGCACCAATTTCGTCTTTGTGTGCGGTGATGGCGATCGCTCGGTCTGGATTTTTCCCTGGAATCTTGGCAATAATATTATCAGCGCGATCGCACCACACTTCTACACCCAGCGCCGCAAATCGTTGCATCAAAAACTGGTTAATCTCAGCTTCTGCACCACTAGGAGAATGGTGCATGACTAATTCTTCAATAATTTCAAATAAGCGATCGTAATCCCACATCAATACAGTTAGTTTAATTTTCGACTGTTGTATGAGACAATTGTGCATCAACAACGCGACCTGCTGACACAAGTGCTAACCTTTTTTGTTGACGCTTCACCACTTCTACTGCACCAAAAGCACCAATTGCCAACAATGTCCCCCACGCGGTCGTTGGTTTAGGAACAGACTTAGGCTCAATCGCCGCCAGTGCAATGTCTGCTATCACCTTATGAGCGGCGGTGGTTGGGTGGACACCGTCCCAGATCAGAAACTTGTTGTTCCCTGGCTGACATATATCTGGTCTAGATAGACAAGACTCGGTTACATTCGTAAAACCCAATGCGCTTGCCTGATTAAATAAAGAATAAATATCAATAGAGGTGATGTTGAGATTTGGGTTTTGGTTCAAAGCGCTCACAGTGTTTGCTAAACCTAAGTTAAACTCGCTACTCGATTTGCTAAGGGCTGTAGGGTGACGACCATTCATTTGAGCTGCTGGTAGCTGTCCCAAATCTGGCAAGCCAAACACCAAAATATTTTTTGCGCCGACTCCTACGAGAGTATTCAACGCCAGGGATATATTACTGATTGGATTCTTGCTTGAGTTTGGGGAGATTTGTTTTACCTGTGGTATTCCTTAGTCTGTTTAAAAGTAATCAAAGGGCGATAATCCCACAACTCGTTTTTTCTTCAGTTACTTTAAAAATAAGTATATTTATTGAATTAATATGCGTTATTATACTTAACTATGCTTCAAAAGTTGATCGCACACAAGTAAAAACGCTGAAAATACTTAAATTTACATTTTCTTGAGAAAAACTAACTAGATTACAAAGAAATGGCAAAATTTATATGCCAAAGATTGGGAATTGCCCACTTTTATGCTCCCGATGAACTAAGCTCAATACAATCAGGTAGACCATCATAGACATTGCCTTAACTTCGCTTTAACTTTAAAGCCTCAGCAGCGGATACACCCTCACCCTGACTGCCGAAATACCACAAAGCTGTAGCAGCCTCAGCACGAGTTACAGGTTTTTTGGGTTGAAACAGAGTTGTATAACCAAATACCCGCCGAATATTCGATTGTTCGCTATTTTGGTAATCAGCCAACACTGCTCTTAAAGCCTTGGGGTCAATTCGCGCTGCGTCTTGAAAACCCCAGGTTTGTTTAACTGCATCTAAGTTAGCAGAGGGTAAAGCTTGGCGAGTATCTAAAGGTAATTTCCATAGCAGTAACTGTTCCCGCGTCAAGGCTGCATCAGGACGAAATAAAACTACTGTAGTATCTCCAGACAAAGGACTAGGAATTAACCCAGCTTCGGCTAATCCCTGAATTGCTGGAAAATCAGGGTCTTTTGCTGACACATCACTAAAAGCTGGTTGAGTACTTTCTGATGCCAAGCGAATCTGTTTTGCCGGATTGTTGGCATATACAGCATTGTTAGCAGCAATTAGCCAACGGGCGTATTCTCGATGTGTAACGATTTTACCGGGTTCAAACTGGTTAGTTGTGTTAGTAGAGTTGCTCTTAGTTGTGTTTGCTTCTATAGATAAAACACCTAATGCAGCCAAGTCTTGGATATGTTGCTGCAATTCTTGCGATACCTTATTCAGATCGTTAAATACCTGAGATTTATTTGTTATGGCTGTAGGGATTGTTTGGTTATTAGTTGTGCTTGGTGGCTGTGCTGCCGAGTTTGTGGCTGGTATTGGGCCAATGAACTGTGAATTTCCTGGTTGAGGAACGGCGTTAGCAGTTTCGTTAGTATTTGTATTTGGGGTAGGTTGTGGCGTTGCAGTACTATTCGGTACGTAATCAATCAGTAATTCAGTGGCTGTTTGGGGTTGATTAGGTGTGGCGTTAGTAACTGATTTGGGCTGAATGGAAACCTTCAACAGCAAATCGTTGCGACGTGCCTCAAAAGCCCCTCCGGCATCATCTGTCGGCTGTTGTAAAATCTGCCAGTTATTTGTTTGAAACTGGCTGCGATAAAAGCTAGCAATAAAATTACTGGGGTCAGAACTTAACCAACGAGTTGAGATTTTGTTTTCTGAGCCGCTAGCAGGTGTAACTTCCTGTAGTTTGGCATTGGAATATAAGGGGATATCTTTAGGAAAATCAGCTGGTAACTGAACTGCTGATTCATTTTGCTGTGCTTGCGGTTGATTACCTTGAGATTCTCCAAAGACAACTCCATCGCTTTGCAGTTTCGGATCTGCCGCCAAAGATTCTTCAAGGTTTTTGGCGACTGGACTATTAGCACAGGCTGTTAACGAAGTGAGTAGAACAGCCCAAATTAAAAATACAGCTGGACGTTTACAGGGAAGCACAGGAAATCACAAATTGAGTTTCAATTCCTACCCTAGCGCAGACTGTCAATTAAATGGGAATGGAATATGGGGCATGGAGAAGAGATAAGGAAAAGACTCGTTCAATAATTCTCCATTATCCCCTCGTCTCCCCTGCTCTCTTCTGACTCTATATATATATCACCAAAAAACACTACCGACTCACTACGTCTTCTTCGTAAATGTCTATAATTGGTGATAATATCTCCAAAAATGAGTAAACGGTAGCAAAAGCTACCGTATTGTCTTTGTTTTACAGCCATTAGGTTTTGATAATTCCTATGCTTATTTATAGAGTTCCCTAAAATTCTGGAAAACTAACATTTTTGGAAAAAAATATAAATAAACCTGAAATCCCTGCTAGATATGAGTTTTATGAGTTGGTAGTTCGTCGTAAGGACTTTAGGATTTAGATGAGGACTAGAGCCACCGACTACAAACCGATCGATACTAGATTGTGAACCAATTTTTCAGAGAGTTATCTAAACATCTAAGTTGTAGAGCAGATAACTGGTCAAAAAACAGTTTAGCTAGCAAAAGCTTGAATCTACTTCTAGATGCAGTAGTTGTAATGCGATCGCCAAACAACTGAAGTGATAGACTAGGAATAAAGCTCCCCTTAGCCTCACCCAAACAGGAGAATAGATCGAGTTAACTAACACTGGCTGACAATCGATTCTGAAAATTATTCATTTGACGATGGTAATGTGAGTCAGACAATAGCTGAAAAATGCCAGTGTTAAACAATTCTAGGAACTTAGCGTAAGTTCGTTATTTTTGGCAAGTGGGGTAATAGGTAAAGCAGTCAAGTGTCGCAGCAGTTTCCCTATCTCTAAATTGATTTTCTGGAAAAAGTGCTACTTGTGCTGTAGTCAAGAGTTTATTAATAGCCTCGAAAGCAGTGAGTGCTTCCTCTAAAAGTGCGTAGTTTACCGCTGTAGGCATCGCCTCTATAGTTATCCAAAACTTTCCCTCAATCAACCCATCCCCTGTTATTCTTGGATAGGGCTGTGGTTCTTTTAGGAAAGCTGGAAGGTGCGCCTCGCAAGTTATAGAAGTAGCAAGTTGGCTTTGGCTGCTTGTCCCAATCCTGGTTAATGATTGGCTAGAAGTGAAAAAGACACTTCATCAAATGCACTGGCGGTTGAGAAAACCCTCTACAAACTTGTTCTGAACAGTTAACAGCTTCCTGATAGATTAGATACAATGAGCATCTGTGTTTTCTTGGGCGGTCGCTTGCTCGAAGCGAGTACTCAAACTAACATGGTGTTGCACTAGCCGATTTGACATCGTATTAAACCTTTCACCTGCTGGCTCTGGGAAAATTTTTGATTCCGGGCAAATTAAGACTTATATTCAAGGGGCTTGAGTGTTTCTTGGAGATAAAGTTAACCAAAAGGGAGTAAAAGGTTGAAAAAGATATGTCTGATGTCAAGAACGCAGATCGGATAGGAGTATGAAAATCTAAAATAGATATTAAGAAGAAAAAACAACGACCATCGACAACCGTCAGTTCTTATTTACTTTCTGTAAAGCGTCGCCGGGTTGTTACCAGTGCTGAAACACGATTACATGCAAGTTTCCCAGGATCAGCCTATTTATTCTGAGGCTCCACTCCAGCTGTTACTGTTTGTCGATGGACGCCCCAAGTCCCGTCAACAGGTACAGCGAATACGTGCTTACTTAAAAGAATTACAGGCTGAGTATAGTTTTGAACTTCAAACTATTGATGTTGGTCAACAACCTTACTTAGCAGAACACTTTAAGTTGGTAGCAACACCAGCTTTAATCAAAATTCACCCAGAACCACGACAGGTTTTGGCTGGGAGTAATATCATAGCGCAATTGAAAAACTGGTGGCCTCGCTGGCAAGCCGCTGTAGATGCCTATTTGAAATTACAGGAAGACTTACAAGAACGCATAGACGATACTGTTAGGGCGACATCACCCAAATCCACTATCCGTTCAGTTGCTGTTTCTGCCGAACTCATCCGACTCTCAGACGAGATTTTTCGCTTGAAACAGGAAAAAGATAACCTCCAAGAGCAGCTACAGTTTAAAGATCGGGTGATTGGGATGCTGGCACACGATCTCCGTAATCCGCTAACTGCTGCTGCGATCGCCATCGAAACTCTCCAATCTAATTACAATTTAGAGACAGGCCAATTTCAGCGCCTCAAACCATCCTTGACAGCGCATCTATTAAAACAAGCCCGTAATCAAACTAAGATCATCGATCGGATGATTGCCGACCTTTTGCAGGTAGGTCGTGGCAAAGATACAGAATTTCGTATACTACCACAAAAGGTACAGCTAGGTAAACTGTGCTTAGATGTACTAGAAGAATTGTGCGATCGCTACACCGCCAAATCCCAAGAGGTCGAAACAGATATTCCCAATGACTTACCTTATGTATATGCTGACCCAGAACGCATCCGACAAGTGCTAGTAAATCTGTTGGATAATGCCATCAAATACACCCCAGAAGGTGGCAAGATTAGCATCGCCGGATTGCACCGCACTACCCAAAAAGTTCAGTTTAGTATTGGCGATACTGGGCCTGGTATTCCTGTAGAGAATCGCAATCGCATCTTTGAAAACCACTTCCGCCTGCAACGGGATGAAGCTACAGAAGGTTACGGCATTGGCCTTTGTTTATGCCAACGTATTGTCTTAGCACATTATGGCCAAATTTGGGTAGACTCTGCCCCCAATAACGGAGCATGGTTTCACTTTACACTGCCAGTTTATCCTTCTTAGGTATTGGGGCATGGGGCATGGGCTTAATCGTTCACAAATGACAAATGACAATTAAGAACTTGAGACAAAGCGATCGCGTCCTCCAGCCTTTGCTTGGTAGAGTGCTTTATCTGCCAGTACAATTAACTCTGAAGGTGAAGATTCCCAAGTCGGGACAACAGTTGCCACGCCCATACTGAGAGTGACATACTCACTCACCACAGACCCGTCATGAACAATTTGCAAATCTTTGATTCCTGCTTGGATCACTTCGGCAATGTGAACTGCACCAGATGCAGGGGTGTATGGCATAATCACAGCAAATTCTTCGCCACCATAACGCGCTACTAAATCCTGATGTTTTTGTGCCGTAAGACTTAAGACAGCACCTACCTTTTGTAAACAGACATCCCCAGCGGGATGACCATATTTATCATTATAAAATTTAAAAAAGTCGATATCACACAAAATCATTGACAAGGGAGATTTCTTTTCTATGAGATTAATCCACTGTGTATTGAGATAATCGTCAAAACGGCGACGATTTGCCAACTCAGTTAAGCCATCTACATTGGCTAGGTGCTGTAAAGCTTGGTTTGCTGCCTCTAATTGTTTGTAGACGTGCACTTGCTTTAGCAGTCCGCGCAACCGTTGGCGCAATACAGGCCAGTGAATTGGCTTAGTGACGTAATCAGTCGCCTCTGCCTCAAAAGCACGGTTTACGGATTCCTCATCGTCCAAGCATGTGATCATCAATATAGGAGTGCTGGGTTCCCATATCTTGGAGATGACAGTATTGTTAAGGGTCGAGTCAGTATCAAAGGTTTCAACGGCTGATTTTAAATTATTTTTGGCAATCTGGCGCAAGTGCTTACAGCAGGTAAAGCCATCCATCACAGGCATTACAGCATCTAGCAAAACTATATCTGGTTTGATAGTCTGGTAAGCATCTAAACATTGTTTACCATCATTGACCTCGACCACTCGATAACGTTCTTTTTCCATAACTTTACGCAAGAATACTCGGATGTTCTTGTCATCATCAGCCACTAGAATCAGTGGTCGTTGCTCAGAACCAGAAGATGGGCTTATGCCTGACATGAGTTGCCTTCCACTTGCGGGACTATCCTGAAAAAGGCTGTGCAACTCAATCGCATGGGGGCGATCGCTATTTTCATCAATGCCAGGATTTGCGGCAAAGCTATATCTGGCTTTACAATCAACTGTTTTTTGACAATGGACTGCCCAATGTTGTTGGGCCAAGCAAGCGTTAGATAAATAAGTTGCATAGACAATCTGTAATTGGAACACGAAGGTAATTGCTACCTTTTTGTTCAGCGATGGTTATGGGAGGAAATGTTACTTTTATATTTCCCTCTTGTTAAAGTCAAATTACGATTATTTTGAAAATTACAAATACACACCTTAATTCTTTAGTTGTGTAGTTAGTTGAGAAACCTAGCGATCCAGAGCAAGGCAATTGCCAAAGTACCCTCAGAAAATAGTTAATACTAAATACTAATATCACCTGACTGAAATTTCTTTAGTTTATTCGACAAGCCTTGCTGAGGTTTAGTATAATTACATAAGATGGAGATTAAACTTAGTTTAAAACTTTATTCTCAAGTGACTCTGCGACAATTTTGTTCTAGCCATAAACTCCCCAGAACTACAGTTTTGCAGATCATACTCAATTCTGTTTTAACAGACTATAACTTTTTATCAGTCGTTGTTAGACGAATGAGTGCTATAAACCTATTGACATTCCCTAAATCTTTAAAATGCCAGACTCATTAATGTATCAGCAGGATAATTTTGTTGTTCTTGAAACAAATCAACCAGAACAATTTATGACACAATCAGAGTTATTAGAAAAGCTCAAAACAACTCTTCAACAACTCATAATTCAAGATTTGCCGCCTGACTTGCAAAAATTTGATACTGTGGAAGCTCAAGCACAATATTTACTTGACACTAGCTGCAAATTAGATATTAGCCCTGAGCAATATTTACAGTGGTACGCAGTTCGTTTAGAAAAGTAAGTTTTTGGTTAAGTGCTTAAGAGAAGCCCAAAAATTTTAAGATTTGAAGTAAAAATTGCTGCTGAGATTCTAGACTTATTGAAGAAGTCGGGGAAGTAAATCGTGGTTAAGGAAATTCCAAAAAGAATAATTACTAATTCATAATTTATAGTTAAAGACACTGTACAGTAGGCCACACACTCATCAAAAATTTAGTGGTCAATATAGAGAATGGAGAGTACAGGAGCTACCACTAATTTTAATTATGAATTATTAATTATGTTGACTGTTGCAAAAATATGGGTAACAACAAGTCATAAAGAAATGAAGTTTGGGTAACGATAATTTTTGCTCTTGACTATTGACTACTGACTAGTGATTCTTTTTGAGTATTGATTAGCGCTAGCTCAATTGTATTTTCAGATGGCTGCGTTATTTGAATTTCCAATCCAGGACCAAAATAATTGGTCATTTTTTCATGCTTTTTTTGCCATACATCAATTGGTATTAGCTGTGAATCAAATTCTAAAATTAGGGCATAGCTCCCATTAACTTCTGTTTCTCGTAACCCTGTGACTATTGGCCGTTCCTGGTCAGTGGGACTCAAACCCAGAAAAGAAAGTGTTGTATCTAGATGAGCATCTTGACCGTAGCAATATCGGGTGATGTCTTTGCGAATTTTATTTTGCGTATCAGTTGCTTGCTGCTGGCGCAGTATCAATGCTGATGGTGACGTAGTTTGGCTAAATGGTACTGGCTTAAGTTCATTAGCTTTTAGCGCCAGTCCTCCCAATAATAGAGGAATCCCGTAAAAAAATCCGACAAGATTGAGTGTGGCATTATTATCAGCATAGGCGACGAAGCCAATGATGGTTAATATGCCGCCGATAGTTAGACCGAGTGTTCCTAAAGAGATTTGGCGTAGCATGAGCTTAAATTAGTATAAAGTCTGAATACCTTAGTTTTATTATCATCGGCTATGAGCAACAAATTAGGAAAGAAAATTGTCCTCAAGCGCTAGTATTCAACTAACCCTAAATTGCCTATTCAGGCGTTTAGAAACCGCACGCCAGTTGCTCAAGAGCCGGAAGGTAATACGCCAAGAGCGAACAAGTCAGGTATTTCCGCCCAAAGCACTGGCTTCGTTTAAACGAGACTTTATCCACCTTTGTCTTTTTGATTTTCAAACACTCAATTTTTCCTTAGTCTACATTCGCGCAGCATCTCGTAGGGAAGGCAAGTGGTTCTAAGTTGACTACTAAGGGCGTATAGTGTCCCAGAATATTGGATTTTGAGTTAACTTTAAATTTAAAGGTAGTTAAAGATAGGAAAAAAATAATGGATCTACAGACTATAAAAGAACGAATTGTGGCAGTTCAAAGTAAACGCGATTACCTATTAAGCTTACTGGAGCAACCAAACCTGGGAACTTTGAGAATTGACGTAAATCAGGCTTTGGAAGAACTGGATGAACTAATTGATGAATTTAGACGCACCATTCCGGTAGAGTAGAATTTATCAAAAATTACGTCGGTTTAACCTCAATTTCAGGCTAGACCGACGTTATTCAGTAGTATCATGTCTTCAAATCCCCAGAATTGAACTAAGCCTGAGTTGGCAAAGCAATAATCACTGCATCATTTACCCTGCCACTGAACCATCTCCTGCACGCTGACCCAGCTGCCTAACTAAGGCAATAAGTTCGCTTGTAGGGACATCTTTCTTGCAAACGTCGTCAAAGTTAGACATTGCCTTTGTACCGTGAAAATTTACGTCTTCCACTGATGAGTAAGCAAGTATCTGGGTGTTCGGAGATATAGCTTTAATCTGACAAGACGCACTCCACCCATCCATGACTGGCATCTGTAAATCTAGAACAATTACGTCAGGATGGCAACGTTTAACCATTTCTATAGCTTCTTCGCCATTACTGGCTAAACCTACTACTTGAATATTTTCCTGGCAAGAAAAAACCAACTGTAAGGTTAAGCGAGTCAGTTCATGGTCATCAACTACTAAAACACGCAAGGTAGAAAGCTCGCAGGATAACATTAACATTGAAGGGAAAGACAAATTTATTTAAAATAGCCTTTCCAGTTTATGAGAACAAGTGCCAACATTAACTCTATCCTATGGTTGAATAACTTGTGTGAACCTATTATGATAAACAACTTAGACAACTGCTCAAAAAATTCAATTTTTTCAAAAAAAACTAAGTTGAGCTAGTTGCCAAGGTATAAGTAACTTATTTTTTAATCAATCAGGTTGGGACTACACCAGTTGAGCGTAATGCCATGTTCATGAGAATTTTTTGTGAATTAGCTTCTGGAGAATCATCATAAGGACGCCGTTGAATGTAAGTACCATCAGCTTGTAATTCCCAAGCTTGGCGATTATCTGCGAGCATAATTCCCATAATTTCTTGCAAATCTTTAGCAATATCTGGGTCTTTTACTGGGGTAATTACTTCGACTCGGCGATCCAAGTTGCGGCGCATCCAGTCAGCACTGCCGATATAGATTTCCTCTTGTGTATTGTTATGAAAATAATAAATCCGAGAGTGTTCTAAAAAGCGACCGATAATGCTGATGATGCGAATGTTTTCACTAATGTCTTTGATTCCTGGGCGTAAACAACAAACACCCCTGACAATTAAATCGATTTCCACTCCGGCGCGGGAAGCTTCGTATAAAGTGCCGATAATTTCTGGATCGACTAGGGCATTCATTTTGGCAACAATGCGTCCAGAAAATCCATTTTGAACATTTTCAATTTCGCGGCGGATTAGTGCTAAAAAGCGATCGCGCATATTCACAGGCGCAACCAGCAACTCTCGATAAGACTTTTGCAGGGAGTATCCGGTTAAGAAATTAAATAAATCTGTGATGTCAGCACCCAATTCTTCACGGCAACTAAACAATCCCAAATCTGTATACAGCCGTGCCGTTTTCTGGTTATAGTTACCTGTGCCAATATGCACGTAGCGAAGTATCCGGTCTTTTTCCCGCCGTACCACCATGACAGTTTTACTATGGGTTTTTAGCCCGACTAAACCATAGACGACATGAACTCCAACTCTTTCTAGTCGTTTTGCCCAGTAAATATTATTCTCCTCATCAAACCGCGCCTTTAATTCCACTAACACAGATACCTGCTTGCCATTTTCGGCAGCAGCAATTAAGGCGTTGACGATGGGCGAGTCACCAGAAGTCCGGTAAAGAGTCATTTTGATGGCTAACACATTCGGATCGTAGGCAGCATGGGTAATAAAGCGTACCACTGTAGCTGAAAAGGATTGATAGGGATGGTGTACTAGCAAATCCTTTTCCCGAATCACAGCAAAAAAGTCTTTTCCTTCGTCCGTTTCTAGAACATCTGGGTTTAAACTCGGTTCCCTCAGCCTTTGCAGGCGTACTGGTACAACAGATTGGCGTGGTGGATCTTTGAGTTCTGGCAGTGGCAAGGCCATAAAATACATCAAATCCCGCAATCCCAAAAGTCCGTCTACCTCGTAAACATCACTTTCTGTTAATTCCAAATCATGCAATAATCGCGATCGCACTATTTCAGGAGTCTGGGATTGAATTTCTAGCCGGACTGGACTCCCACCCAGCCGCCGTTTTCGCAATTCCTGTTCGATAGCTAACAACAAATCATCTGCTTCATCTTCTTCTAAGACTAAATCGGCATCACGGGTAATGCGGAACGGATGATATTCTTGAATGTTCATCCCTGGAAATAAAGATTCCAAGTTATGAGCGATCGCTTGTTCTAAAGGTACTCCAGTCCAGTGGGCAGGTTTTTCGCTGTTCTGATCTCCCAACTCCGGCGGTATCGGTAAAAATCGTGGTAGAACACTAGGGACTTTGATTCTGGCAAAGAATTCTTCTTCAGTATCTGGGTTCTTGACCACAACAGCCAGATTCAGACTGAGATTAGAAATAAAAGGAAAGGGATGACTGGGATCGACAGCCAGAGGAGTCAAAACTGGAAAGACTTGTTCCTCAAAATAGCTGTTGAGATGAGTCCGCTGCTTTTGATTCAAATCTATGTAATTCAGAATATGAATGCCATTATTTACTAGTAAAGAACGAAGTACTTCCTCAAAATGTTGGTGCTGTTTCTGAAAGTGGGGAGTCAGGGTAGACCTAATATCGTCTAGTTGTTGTTGTGGTGTGCGAGCATCGGGAGTTAACAGGCTAACTTTTGCCTCTACTTGTTGCTTTAAACCAGCAACGCGTACCATGAAAAACTCATCCAAATTAGAGTTAAATATTGCCAAAAACTTGAGGCGTTCCAGAAGAGGCGTGCGATCGTCACAGGCTTCATGTAAAACTCTGGCATTAAATTCTAACCAGCTTAACTCCCGGTTAAGATAATATTGTGGATCGCTGAGATTGATGGGGGTAGCGCTTTTCTTAGATTTTGCCATAATGACCTAAAGGCAGGCAGATGTAGCCCATTTTGCTGGGGGACAATAAACATAGTAAGTTAAATGGTGCTTGAGCAAAACGCTAAAGCAATTTTTGGCTGTGCTGATTCTCTACCTCGCTACTGGTAAAGGACAGACATCATACTTAAATCAAAAATCTATTTGTATTTAAATAACTTTAGTCAAAGACCGAAAAATTAACTTGTGTAGGCACGAAAGCCAATATTACTAAGAAATTTTTGGGTGCTTTGTGCGATCGCCTTGGGTATTTTCCAGATAATCACTCTACCCACTCAACCTATAACTAGATTTTATAGCCGTTTTCAATTTTGTGGAATATGGTATTGGCGTATTATAGTTATGTGCCCTTTCAAAATATTGCATCCATACAAGAACTGCGATCGGTCTGGGATTCAAATCGTTGCCCACAGCATATTAACCATAAAGATGCACTTAAGATTTAGCAAAGATATGACATAGCCATATCTGACAAGTTTTAACGAATTATTAAGCAGTGTTTACAGAGGATCAGAGTGTTGTAAACAGTCTAAAGCCTTACCTCCAGTAATTTATGAATTTGGTTTTTTAGAATCTGAAATTTTGTAATCATTGCCACAAATTTAATACAGATACTGATTAGGCATACGCCTTGCTGCAACTCAAACATTATAAGTGTTTGAAGCTTTTATTCAGATGCACACTAACACTTCCATCTATTATTTTTTTTTATTTATGACCTCTGGAATATATTAAGATTTCAGTGTTATTACTGCAATTATTCTTGCAGCCAATGGTTATATTGAAAACATAAAGAGAAACAACACGGGGAGTTTGTTAATCATGAAAATTTCTGCGATCGTTAAAGGAAGCATCTGCTTGTTAGGTTTGGTTGGCGTTGGTAATATCCTGGCTGCACCAGCAAGTGCAGGTCAAGCAACAGCTCGTGGTGCTGTAACTATTGTTAGAGCTTCAGGCGCTTCTGTAAGTATTAGTGGTGAATTAGCTTTGCCCAATAACGCATACTACGATCAGGATCTAACCATTACACCAGCATATAGTGGCACATCAGCCGCTGACGATGAAACTGTAACTAGTTTAGTTGTAAGTCCAGGCACACCTAACGTTACAAACCTTTCTACTAGCAGCAATCCTTTCGTCGCTTCAGCAGCAGCAGCCTTAGACGCAGCTATGACTACTGGTGACATTGGCGCACAAGCAGCGATCATTCGGGCTGGTGCTGGTTCTAATGGCTTAGGCGGTTTAGAATAGATTAAGTTTTTGCTTTTGCCTCGTAAGTACTTACAAAATTTTTAGCAACTGACAGAACAGTTAAATAAATCAATACATCATAGGGAAAAGAAATAGCAATGCTATATCTGTTCCCTATATTTATTTTGTGGCTCAGATTCCCGACTTCTTCAAGAAGGCGGGAATCTTGTTATTCGTCTTGTGCTTCGTTCCCAGTCTCCGACTGGGAATGCCCATTGGGAGGTTCCACCTCCATTATTAGCGGTAGCAGCCCAATGAAGAACATTTCCTTCTTAGACCTGGAAACGAGATTTTAAAGCAAATGGAATGAAAGCGTTAAGGGACTTCCAAATAAAAAAATATTCAATTAATTTATTGTGAGGTAGGCGTCTCGCCCGCCCTTGTTTATTGGGCGGTCAAGATGCCCACCCCACAATATTGGATAATTTATTTCTTAGAGTTCCCTAATGATTTGCTATGCAACTCCTCATCATCCTTTTACATAGCTTTAGTGATATCAATATAAACCCTGAAACTCTCACTGAATATTGAATAGAGAGCTTGCGTAAAAATACGAAGTCTCAAAATGTCCATTTTTCACAAAACACTCCCAACAAAGGTTTTATATTTTTATACACTGAAAGAATAAAAACCAGATAACAAAAGGTTCTGTCTCAACTTCTGCTGGCCGATGCATATTCTGCATTTCTAAACAAAATCTGAAAACGAGTCTAAGAGGTTGTTTAAAAAGTGGTTGGCTGTATCTTTGCACTTATTGATCCCCCCTAGCCCCCCTTAAAAAGGGGGGAACCGGAGTCAAAGTCCCCCTTTTTAAGGGGGATTTAGGGGGATCTAAAACGTTTTGCTACCGAGAAGAGGACTTTTCAAACATCCTCTAAAGCGAGAAACATAGGAGTTTATAAAACATGAATAGCTTATCCAATAAATTATCTATAATTCTTCGGGGAAGTATTTGCTTGTTAGGTTTAGTGAGTATAGGAAATTTTTTAGCAGCGCCAGTAAATGCACAACAAGCTACTGCTATTGGTGCTGTTACTCTTATTAGACCTTCTGGTAGTTTTCTCAGTGTCACTGGCGAGGTATTTTTACCTTCTGGCTCTTACTATGACGGAGGTTTAACAATTGCACCAACCTATGGAGGAATAGCAGGTGGAAATGACGAAACCATAACTGGTCTAACTATAACCCCAGGAGTAGTTAAAACTACTACACTATCTAACCCAAACACATTTATTGATACAGCAGCGAATTTATTAAATAATAGTACTTCTGTTGAAGATGCAACAACTATAATCCGAGCGGGCGCTGGTAATAATGGCTTAGGTGCTTTAGATTAGACAAGATTTATAAATTAAAAGCTTTAGAACCCCAACTTATTAAAGAAGTCGGGGTTCTTGCACATTGTTGTAACAGTTAAATTGTCTTGTTTAGCGACATACCGCCAGGAAATAAATTTCCTGGCTAATAGTTAAAGTCCACTTCAGTGTACTAAAATTTTATCTTTGACAGAAGATGGGCATCTAGATTGGTTAAAATCTTGTATTTAGTCCTCTTGAGAGGACTTTAGCTATTAGCCTCGGAATTGATTCCGAGGTGGGATGACAACGAAGCGGAAGATTTAAAAGATGTTGGTAATAACAAAGACTTTATCCTGTGGATATTTAGTGTGTTACATTAATGCCATCAAAATCGATAACCACCTTGAAGCTTTAGATCAAATCCATTCTCACCTGTACCAATTTGAGTTTCTATAAATACACCATTATCTGGAAAATTGTGCCTGAGAATGACTCCATAGTTGTAGCCAGAAACTCGGCTGCTCAAACCAAGATTATTAACACTATAATTTTTTAAATAAATACCAGCAGAAATATTTTTTTTAACTCTGTGTAATCCTTGAAATTCAAAGAAAAATTCTTTACCCATCTCTAGGTTTGTCTTAAAATTCAAACCATGACTAGTACTAAATTCTCCATTGAAAAGACCTAAAAACTCTCCATTGCTATTATTCTCAATAAAAGCAATACCAGGAGCTAAGGAAAAACCAAAATTTCTTTCTTGATGCTGATATAAATAACTTAAGTAAGTAGAAAAAGGATTATTTTTATTAGAAGCACTATTCCAATCAACTCTCAAGTATGGTACGTGAGTGTTGATAGCTACAGGTCTTTTGACTGAATTTAACCGTATATCAGTTTTAATATAGTTGAGAAGTATATTAGTATAAATACCTAAAGTTGGTTCTTCTATTCCTAAATTATTATTGGAAACACCTGGTGCCGAGTTAGCATCTACATTAAACCACGTTCCTAAATTGGCACTATAGTTAAAATTTCCAGAAGAACCCGCTGCTAATAATTCAACTGTCGGTAAAGATAGATAACCGTTAAAGCTATTAAAACTAACACCTATTTTGTCAACTCTAGTGAGTTCCATATAATCGAATGCTAAATCAGCTGCTCGCACCTGGAGCGGTACTATCGTAGTATCTGCTGAATTAAATTTTTGTACAAATTGTTGTCCTTGGGGGTTTGTCAAAATTACTTCTACAGCAGAGGATTCGTTAATAGGTTTAATAGAAGTATCATTTAAAGGAATTGGGTTCCCAATGAAGGTCAAAGGCCCAAACTTTTCATTAGAAAGTCTGAGATCGGAAAAAAATGTATTGCCTTCATCTAAAATAGAAATATTTCTTTCAATAAACTGAACTGCTCGTTTATAGTTTCCTGTTCTTATTTGCAAAATGTTAGAGTGATTAGGAGTGACTTGACTGGGAAATGTATAAGTTCCAGATACCTGCTCTAACCCACTAGATGCATTGGCATAGGATAAAGTACGATTCAACCTGTTATTGATTTGTCTTCTTTGGTCAGCCGTAGCAGGTGTATTTAAAGGAGTAAAACCTTCTCCATTCTTAATTTTTTGTCTAGCTTCTTCTAAACCTTGTTGAATATTATCGATTTTAATAGCTTCAAAAACTCCACCTAATAGCAAACCTAATGTAGAGTTGACTGATTGAATAGTATCAATACTAGTATTGCTGAATTTAGCTGTTAGAGATAATCCTGGAGCAGAAAAAATATTAGAATAAGTAGCTTTAATTGCCACTGGGTCATATTGAATTAAGCTGCGATTATGAGGATGGCTAATATAAATTCTGTGCCAATCAGAAGTTTCTTGAGTTTGAGATAATGTCTCAAATACAGGTTCTCTTCTTCCTAAAGATAGCCACTGTAAAGAGTTAAGATAATGAAAATCTTTTTCGGGTTGAGAAAGAAAAGGATTGACTGCTACATTTAACAAATCAAAGTTATCAAATTTTCCAAGTTGAGCAACTTTAATACCTGGAAAGGAAGAGACAGGAGCAGTAAAACCAAAACCTTTTCCTGTCAAAATGTCTCCCCAGAAGATACCAGCAGCTTCTAGAGCATTCTTAGGAATAACCTCACCTACCTTGAGTTGAACATTTCCATCATCTAGTAAAGGTTGTATATTGGTCGTTGGAAAGCCTTGTAGAATTTTGGGAGCATTCGTAGCATCTAAAGCTTGAAATAAAGCTTGTCCACCGTCAACGCTCAAAGTAGAGCCACTACCAATAACTGGAATAGGATTTTTTAAAACTGTGACATTA
This sequence comes from Nostoc sp. 'Lobaria pulmonaria (5183) cyanobiont', assembly GCF_002949795.1. Taxonomy (NCBI): domain Bacteria; kingdom Bacillati; phylum Cyanobacteriota; class Cyanophyceae; order Nostocales; family Nostocaceae; genus Nostoc; species Nostoc sp. 'Lobaria pulmonaria (5183) cyanobiont'. The sequence continues at coordinate 1,759,228 of NZ_CP026692.1, forward strand.
GGATTGTTTACGTCAATCCCACTATTAATAATAACTCTGCCAGCCGGTATACCTTCAGGATTTATCAATTGTCCTGCTATTGAAATTACAGAAAAATTATCAGTATCAACTTCTCCAGCTAAACTTTGAAAATCTGTAGGTATGGCGAACAGAGTTTGCAATCCCCAAAATGCCTGCTGGGAGGTAACATTTTGAGTTATATAAGTATTAGTTTGTCTTCCTTGAGAGAGGATGCCGACTTGGGAGCCTTTAGTTTCAACTACTATTCTATTGCGATCGAGAACCCAGTAAAACTGGTCAGCCTTGGGAAATTTGGCATAAGTAAACTTATCAATAATCTGATTGTCTCCAGAAAATCTTACTCTTATATCTGTATCTATATAATTTTCATTTTCATTTGGCTTAAATAATTCTGTGGAAAAAGTAAGGTTATCTGTAGGGTTAACAATCCAAGGATACTTATTGGCACTAAATGTTAGGGCATCAAGAATTATTGTTTTTTGGATTGCTTGTGGTTGCTTTTTTGTTCGGCGTAGTTTTTCTATTAGTATTTGTTGCTGGGGTGTATATGGTTTTGATGGATTTGAATTTGATGGTTGAGTTGTATTTGGTTGGGGCTTTTCTTCATCTTCTTCAGGTAGCTTGGGAGGTTTGTCTTTGTATTCTTCAATTGGGATAACGTCAGCAATGGTTAATTTTCGTAACTGTTTTGGTTTATCTAAGTTAGAGTTAGATTTTCTTAAAGTCTGTTTCAACAGTTCTTGGCTTTGGAAGTTATTTATTTTTTGTTTAAAATTGATTAATGAATTGTGATGATTAGCGATTAAATCAATATTGTTTTGCCTGTTTATGCCTAGAGCGGTCGCAGATAATTTAATAAATATAATTTTGTATAAAATTGTTGAAGATAATAAGCAAACTCCAAGAAGTTTTACATTTTTTTTGAATTTAATTAGGGAGATATTGATGATTTTACGATTTGAATTTTTCAATGTTTTCAGAATAAAATTTTTGGCAATTCAAACTATTGAGCATTGGCTAATATCGAAAATTAATCATTATTTAATACTTAGTCTTTGAATTTATTATTGATTTATTTGATTCGATGGATTCAACAGTGTTTCAGTAAATATAGATAATCAAAAAAGTTTGATTTTTTATCCTGTCCGCAAATAATAAAATAGGATTAAGCAGATTTACTGCAACAAGAGTGTAATTCTTGAGTAAAAATTCAACCTCAGCAAAATCACCACAACTCAAAGATTGAGCTATTATTTAACCGTATAAATACGTAATTCAAGCCTATTCAATTAAAAAAAAATTGAGTAAAAATATACTTCAGGCTAATAGCTGCCGTCTGGGAATTTGATACATTACTGTCACTGGCGTATTAATACTGATATTTATTGATGAATTTATTTATACGCCGATAGTACACTGATTGAGCGAATTGAGGATACCCTTAACCATGTAGTGGAAATAATAGAGCGATATCTCACAATCAGCCGCTGTGCATCTATGCTGATATTTGAGTTAATTAATGCTAGACAGATAAATTTCGCATTAGTGTAGAAGCCAGTTTTCCTGAGAATACCGACACAGTAGAAGATGATCGCATTGACCTAAAATGGCTTAGTCGAATTAGTAAATTACTCTGGTCAATTCACTAAATCTCCTATGTCTAATAACTAAATCTAATCATACGACAGTAAATAATATCAGTCCTAAACTTGTCTACACTAGGATTAGTGCGATGTCTACGACGGGCTATGCCTACGCAATAAATTTGTGATGTAGACAGGCAGTGGCTGATAAAAGTTTGTTTAAAAAGTTGTATAAGTATATTCAAAATTCCTCTTCAAACCTCTCCCTGAAACGACCATTATCTTGTAGATAAAGGGACTGGGAGAGTTAGGTTTATAAGGCTTAGATGTTACAAAAAACACTTTTAAAACATCCTTTAAGAATCGTTTTTAACAGACTTTCTCGAACAGCTAAAGGTGAGCAAAGGATTAACAATTATTAAAAAATGTTAATCTATTCTTGAGAGAATCATGTTGCTGACTGGATCTCACATTTAGATTTATTAAAAAAAGTTAATGGAACCTAGACATATTGATACAGAAGTAACAAGGTTAGAAGCCCTCCGCCAGTATCAAATTCTTGACACCGAACCCGAAGAAGCTTACGACAATCTTGCTCAGTTAGCGGCATTTATTTGTGGCACTCCCATATCATTGGTAAATTTTATTGATGAAAACCGTCAATGGTTTAAGGCAAAAATAGGTTTAGATGTATCAGAAATGCCCCGGAATGTTGGATTATCTTATCTTTGCCAAGAGCAGCGTAATGTTGTGGTGATTTCTGATACCCTAGCTGATGAGAAGTTGGCAAGTAATCCGGTAGTAACTGGCTATCCATATATACGGTTTTATGCAGGTGTAGCCTTAATTACTCCGAAGGGAGATATGTTGGGAACTCTATGTGCAATTGACCAAGTTCCACGACAATTAAGCCAAAAACAAGTGGAGGCGTTGGTGGGTTTGAGTCGCCTGGTAATCGCCCAACTAGAACTCAGGCGTCATGTAATTGAGGTATCTAAAGTTACTGAAAAACTAGTGGCACACGAGCAAGCAGCCTGCGCCCAATCTGAAGCCACCAAAACCCGCATCACCAATCTTCTCGAAAGTATCACTGATGGTTTTTTTGCCCTGGATCAAAAGTGGCAATTTACTTATATTAATGGTCAAGCAGAACAGCTATTACAAAAAACTCGCAATGAGCTTTTGGGTAAAAACATCTGGGAGATGTTTCCAGAAATTATTGGCACAACATTTGATTGTGAATATCACAGGGCAATCTTAGAACAGGTTAGTGTCGAATTTGAGGAGTTCTATCTGCCACAGCAGCAGTGGCTTAAAGTTCATGCCTATCCGGCAAAAGACGGCTTGTCTGTTTATTTCCAAAACGTTACTGAACGACGAAAAACAGCAGAAGCACTACGAGAAAGTGAAGAACGTTGGCAATTAGCATTAAATGGTAATAATGATGGTATTTGGGATTGGAACCTCAAGACTAATGAAGTGTTCTTCTCAACTCGATGGAAGGAAATGCTCGGCTATAAAGACCACGAAGTTTCCAACCGTTGGGATGAATGGACAAAACGAATCCATCCCGATGAGCAAGATTGGGTACTTCAGGCTTTCCAAGACCACTTTGCCACGAAAACACCATTTTACGTCTGCGAATATCGAGTCCAGTGCCAAGATGGCAGCTATAAATGGATTCTAGATCGAGGACAGGCACTTTGGGACACATTGGGTGATATAGTGCGGATGGTTGGTTCTTATACTGATATCACAGATCGCAAACGGGCAGATGAAGAATTAAAGCGGCAAAATCTGCGATCGCAACTATTTGCCGAAATCACCCTGAAAATTCGAGAATCTTTACAAATAGATGAAATTCTTAAAACCAGTGTCACAGAGGTACAAAAACTACTACAAGCTGACCGGGTGTTAATTTTTCGACTGGAAATTGACGGTTCCGGAACAGTGGTACAAGAGGCAGTACTGCCTGGTTGGCCGGTAATTCTCGGAGAAAATATTTTTGACTCCTGCTTTAAAGAGGAGTATATAGAAAGATATCGCCAGGGAAGAGTAAGTGTCATGGAAGATATTGAAGCTGCTCATATCCAACCATGCCATCGAAAATTTCTTCAGCAGTTTGCTGTCAGGGCTAATCTCGTAGTGCCGATTCTTGTCAGGGACGGTATTTGGGGCTTATTGCTAGCTCATCAGTGTGCCGCACCTCGACAGTGGAATCAGTTTGAAACAGATTTGTTACAGCAATTAGCTAACCAAATTGGGATTGCTTTATCTCAAGCGCAACTATTAGAAAAAGAAACCCAGCAAAGTCAGGAACTTACTCGTTCTAATGCAGAATTAGAACAGTTTGCCTACGTGGCTTCCCATGATTTGCAAGAGCCATTGCGGATGGTAACTAGTTATTTACAGCTGCTGGAGCGGAGATACAAAAACAAACTCGATGCCAATGCGGATCAGTTTATCACTTACGCAGTAAATGGGGCCAGCCGAATGCAAACCCTAATCAACGATCTATTGAACTATTCCCGTGTCAGCACCCGTGGACAGCCTTTTGTACCAGTTGATTGTAGTGCCGTCTTAGAGCAGGTGCTTGCTAATCTCCAACTAGCGATCGCGGATAGTAAAGCAGTTGTCACTCATGACACTCTACCTCAAATAATGGCTGATGCTACCCAACTGACACAAGTATTTCAAAACCTAATCGCCAACGCGATTAAATTTTGCCAGAATCAGCAGCCACGAATTCACATCGGAGTAGCCAGGGGAGATACAAATATAAATGGGGAAAGTTTAAATGTTATCCCGTCGGCAGATGAATGGTTATTTTGGGTGCGCGATAATGCGATTGGTTTGGAATCCCAGTATGCAGAACGAATTTTTATAATTTTTCAGCGCTTGCATGGTAGAGGCAAGTATCCAGGTACTGGAATTGGTCTGGCAATTTGTAAGAAAATTATAGAACGCCACGGCGGCCAGATCTGGGTTGAGTCAAAACCGGGTCAAGGCTCGACTTTCTACTTCACAATTCCAGATAGAGCTCTTAAGCAATCGTCAACACTATAACAGCGATTATGCCTATTGAGGTTTTGTTGGTAGAGGACAATCCTGGCGATGCCCAACTCACACGCATCGCCCTGGAAGATAGCAAAATCTCGATTCACCTGAATGTGGTCGAAGATGGTGTAGAGGCAATGGCATTCTTGCGAAAACAGGAAAAATATGTCAAAGCAGCCCATCCAGATATTGTGTTGCTCGATTTCAACCTGCCCAGAAAAGATGGGCGAGAAGTACTGGCAGAAATTAAAGCAGATGAAAACCTCAAAAGAATTCCTGTAGTCGTCCTCACGACTTCCCAAGCTCAAGAAGACATCCTCAAAGCTTATAATTTATCTGCAAACTGTTACATAACTAAGCCAGTAGATTTCGATCAATTCGTTAAAATTGTCCAATCAATAGAAAATTTTTGGTTTGCGATCGTAAAACTGCCACCGGAGTAATGGAAATGGCAGGTGAAAATATTAAAGTTTTGTTAGTAGAAGATAACCCTGGTGATGTCTTTTTATTACAAGAGTTTTTAAAGGAAGTTACCACAATTGTAGTTGATTTGATGCCCGTTGAGCGGCTTTCGGAAGCACTCAAGTACCTAGCAAAGGAAATTTTTGATGTAATTCTGTTAGACCTCTCGCTGCCAGATAGCCAGGGACTGGAAACCTTTGTCATCGCTCATGATCAGGCAAAAGCAACTCCGATAATTGTGCTCACGGGTATAGACGATGAAACCCTGGCAACTAGGGCAATGCAACAAGGAGCGCAGGATTATTTGGTGAAAGGGCAAGTAACTGGCGACTTGCTGGTGCGCTCAATGCGTTATGCGATCGAACGTCAACGGGCAGACAACGCACTGCGGCAGAGTGAGGAGCGATTTCGGGTTGCCCTAAAAAACTCTCCAATCTTTGTCTACAACCAGGATAGAGATTTACGGTACACCTGGGTTTATAATCCCTCTTATGGATTGACAGTTGAGGAAATATTGGGCAAACAAGACTTAGATATCATCCCAGTTGAAGATGCTCAACGTCTGATCACAATTAAACGTGGAGTATTGAGCACAGGTATAGGAACGCGAGAAGAAGTATCAATTACCATCAAAGATACAATCCGATATTACGATTTAACTGTCGAGCCATTGCGGAATGAAACCCAAGAAATTGTTGGGGTGACATGCGCCAGTATAGATATTAGCGATCGCCAAGCTGCGCTACGCGATCGCAAATTGGCAGAAGAAAAAATTCGCGAACAAGCAGCATTGCTAGATGTCACCACAGATGCCATTTGCGTCCGAGATTTAAACAATCAAATTATTTTCTGGAATCAAGGCGCAGAAACACTTTACGGCTGGCAAGCTAAAGAGGCTTGGGGTAAAAATGCTAGCGAACTTTTGTATGACGAACCTTCACCGGAAATTGAAGCGGCTCTATTGCAAGCTATTAGTAAAGGTAAATGGCAGGGTGAGTTAACAAAACTTACTAAAATGAACAAAGAAGTCCTTGTGGCTAGTCGCTGGAGTCTGGTTTGCGATGAACAAGGAAAACCCAAATCAATTCTCACCGTTGACACAGATATTACCGAGAAAAAGCACTTAGAAGCCCAATTATTTCGCGCTCAACGCCTGGAAAGTATTGGCACTTTAGCTAGTGGTATTGCTCACGATCTCAACAACATCCTGACACCGATTTTGGCAGGAGCGCAACTGCTACCACTGAAATTTCCCGATGCAGATGAGCGGACTCGTCATCTACTAGAAATTTTAGAAATTAACGCTAGACGCGGTGCTGATTTAGTCAAACAGGTGCTGTCTTTTGCGCGGGGTGTAGAAGGGAAGCGCATCACTTTGCAACTCAGACATATAATTGTGGAAATTGCCAAGATTCTTAAAGAGACATTTCCCAAATCGATAGAAATCAGCACTGATGTACCGCAGAATTTGTGGATGGTTTCTGGAGATAGTACTCAACTGCATCAAGTGCTGATGAACCTCTGCGTTAACGCCCGCGATGCTATGTCCAATAGCGGTACTTTGAGTATCTCTGCCGAAAATATATTGATTGACGCAAATTATGCCCGCATGAACCTAGAAGCCAAAGAGGGGCCTTACATAGTGATTACTGTCTCCGATACTGGAATTGGGATTCCTAAAGAAATGCTAGATAGAATTTTCGAGCCATTCTTTACTACAAAAGATGTTGGACAAGGCACTGGTTTAGGACTTTCCACAGTATTGGGGATCGTTAAAAGTCACGGAGGTTTTGTGAACGTGTATAGTGAACCGGAAAGTAGCACTAGCTTTAAGGTTTACTTGCCAGCAGTGGGGGGAATAGAAACACTCAGCCCCGAAAATTTGCTACCACAGACAGGACATGGAGAATTGATTTTGGTTGTGGATGATGAAGCCGCCATTCAAGAGATTACGATAACATCATTAGAAGCTCACAACTACAAAATTTTAGTTGCCAGTGATGGCATTGAGGCGATCGCGCTATATGCTCAAAATAGAGACAAAATTAGTGCCGTCCTCATGGATATTATGCTGCCCTCACTGGATGGTTTAACAGCCATGCGTACCTTGCAAAAAATCAACCCCCAAGTCAAAATTATTGCCAGCAGTGGACTTATGTCTGACAATAAGCTCAGTGCAATAGCAGCTATTGGTGTCAATACATTTTTGTCGAAGCCCTATACTGTCAACGAATTATTGCTTTCTTTACAGAAAGTACTATCAGGAGTCAAGTAATGACGTAAGTATACTGTTAGCTGTGAGTACAAAAAGCTGCTTTATTGATGTGGGTGCAAATTGCTTGGATTTGATATGATTGAGCATCCGTTAACACACTCTTTTTACCGATACTTACAGCTTGGCTAAATCAATATGCCTCGGTTTCTTAGGTTAATCATCAATATAGTAGTCTTAGGTGGATTGTTACTCATATCCCAGCAAGTTTGGGCGCAAGATTGGCGTCCGGTTCGCGGTGGCATCCCTTTCGGTATCAGTGGTATAGCTTTGATAGAGCAACAAAGCAATAGGCTCGATTTTCTGATTGTCCATGACAACAAACAAAAAAACCAAGGTCGTTTAGCAATTATTACCATTAAGGGTAAAAAGCAGCCTGAATATTTCCCCTTGAATTGGCCAAATAATACAGAATTGCCCATCGACTTAGAAGCTTTAACATCTGTTCCAGAGAAAACAAAATTTTCATTTATCGCTTTAACTAGTTTTGGAAAAGCTTATTACATCAGGTTAGATCCTGCCAATAAGACTATTTCAGTGCTGAAAGAATTCAATCTACCAGAAATTCTTCAAGGAAATAACTTTGAAGCATTTGGATTACAAAATATAGATGGTAAATTAGTTGCTATTTGGGGGCATCGAGGTGAAAGAGAACAACCAGCAACTATTTTTTGGGGAATATTTGACTTAGCTAAATATCAAATTACCCTCGCAGGTTCTGCCAATCTGAAAGTACCGTTTCCATCTGGAAATGTTCGCCATGTTTCAGATATTAAAGTAGACCCTGTAGGAATTGTATATATCACTTCAGCAAGTGATGCCGGAGATGATGGCCCATTTCAGTCAGCTGTGTATGTCGCTGGTTACTTGGGATTGCGTGGCAACAAAATTGTATGGCGGCAAAATTCTCAATTTGTTCCTCTCTACCGCTCTGATTATCACAAAATTGAAGCTATGGAACTTGTTCCCGGTGCAGAAGGTGGTGTAGTGGTTGGTACAGACGACGAGAATTTGGGTTCTTCTGTGTACATTGTGGGTGGAAGTAGCTGAACAGAGATCGGCAGAAGAAAGAAAGGACGATCAATCGCTTGTCCTGCTTTTACTGGTCTAGACCTGATAAAGGTTTAAAGGTACAGACCAGGACTAAGATTTAGGAGTAGCAGCTGGTAAGTGAGATTTAAACTGATACCAATTATTTGGAAATAATGATGAACCCCAAGACTTATAAAAAACTAGTTGTCAAACAGTTGAGCCGAGATTTTAGAAGCGCTGTCGATATTGTTGAAGCTGATTTTCCTACACCTGCTGCCAATGAGATTGTCGTGCGTAATTTGTTTGCTGGAGTAAATGCTTCGGATATCAATATTGCTGCTGGGGTGTATTTTGTAAATACACCACCATTCGATGTAGGAGTTGAAGCTGCATCTGTTGTAGTTGCTCTTGGTAACAATGTACGACATCTGAACATAGGCGATCGTGTTATTACTTTTCAAATAGGAGGTGGATACCGGGAGTATTTTGCAATTGATGCTACTCAAGTTATTCCAATTAAAGAAGCGACTCCAGAAATACTGACTGTTGTGGCTAGCGGTATGACTGCTGCAATTGGTTTAGAAGTTGTTGGAGAAATCAAAAGCAGTGATGTGGTATTGGTAACAGCCGCAGCGGGTAGCACGGGTAGTTATGCTGTCCAACTCGCCTTGCTTGCAGGTGCTCATGTGATTGGAACATGCCGATCGCAAGCAAAAGTTGAATTTCTCAAGCAGCTTGGCTGTCATCGAGCGATTAATTACTCTCAAGAAAATCTTGATGAAGTTCTCAAAAAAGAATATCCCCAAGGCATTGACTTAGTTTATGAATGCGTTGGGAGTGAGTTGTTTGATATATGTGTTGATAACCTAGCACGGCGCGGTAGATTAGTTATCGTCGGATATATTTCTGAATACTTATCATCAGAACTAGAGTTGGTAAACCGTCCGAGAATATACAATAAATTATTATGGAAATCAGCCTCACTACGCGGCTTTCTATTTGTTGACTATTCAGAATATTTACAAGAGAAACAGTCTCGACTGATGGAATTATTATCGACAGGTAAAATTAAACCTGCTGTTGATTCAACAGAATTCAGAGGAATAGAGTCTATCGTTGACGCTGTGGAATACTTATATAGTGGTCAAAATTGCGGTAAAATTATTGTTCGTTTTTAACAACAATTATTAGCTTATACCACTCATAAAAACTAACAACTGACTAACGACATTAAAAAGCACTCCCCTTTTGGAGAGCGCCTTTGTTTTTATTTGACCTAATTAGTGATTGCAACTATATTTTGGGTAAAGCTTGTTTATTTGCGATCGCCAAGCAGTTTCCTTAAATATCAATATGCATATATCGAATACTTTGTCAATAGTTTTAGGGCGATCGCAACTTAGTGTAGGTTGGCCATTATCTTATTGATAACGACCACTGAATTAGTTACCCCTACACATTAAATCGGAACAACATTACATCCCCTTCCTGCACAACATACTCTTTCCCTTCACTGCGAACCAACCCTTTCTCCTTTGCAGCATTCATCGAACCAGTTGTTACCAAGTCTTTATAAGCGACTGTTTCGGCGCGAATAAATCCCCGCTCAAAATCACTGTGAATTACACCAGCAGCTTGAGGTGCAGACATTCCGGCATTAATTGTCCAAGCGCGGGTTTCTTTGGGGCCGCAGGTGAAATATGTCCGCAAGCCTAGAAGCATATAAGTTGCCCGAATCAATGATTTCAAACCGCCTTCTTCCACACCTAAAGACGCGAGGAAATCAGCTTTATCTGACTCTGGTAATTCCACTAATTCAGCTTCAACTTGAGCCGAAACTATCACAACTTGGGCATTTTCTGTAGCTGCAATTTGCCGCACTGTTTCCACAAAATCATTACCAGTTGCCAACTCATCTTCAGATACATTGGCGGCGTAGATAATCGGTTTATAAGTCAGCAGTTCCAGTCCCTTAATAATTACTGTTTCTTCTTCATTCAAGCTTACCTGACGCACCGATTTACCTTCATTTAAAGCCGCAGCTAATTTTTCTAAAACTGAGACTTCAAACTGTGCATCTTTGCTGGTACGAGCTTGTTTGCGAGTGCGGTCAATTCGCCGCTCAATTTGTGCTAAATCTGATAAACCCAGTTCTATATTAATGATTTCAATATCTCGTGCTGGATCAACAGAACCAGCAACGTGGATAATATCATCATTCTCAAAACAACGTACCACATGGATGATCGCATCAACTTCCCGGATGTGGGACAGGAATTGATTCCCTAGTCCCTCACCCTGACTTGCACCTTTAACTAAACCGGCAATATCCACAAATTCCACCCGCGCCGGGATGATTTGTGCCGAACTGGCAATTTTTGAGAGAACATTTAACCGTTCATCCGGTACTGCGACAACGCCGACATTCGGTTCAATCGTGCAAAAAGGGAAGTTAGCTGCTTCTGCTTTGGCATTAGCAACTACAGCATTAAATAAAGTAGATTTTCCGACGTTGGGAAGTCCGACAATTCCGGCTCTTAGCATTTTGGATTTTAGATTTGAGATTTTGGATTACATTACCAAGGTAATCTAAACAGGTTCCGGTATGGTTTGGGGAATTGTCCCTGGAACTGTTTGAGGAATGGGAGCAGGTACTGGTTCTGGTACAGGCCCCGGTAAGGGTTGGGGTATCGCTGGTCCCGGTACAGGTTCGGGACTCGGTAGCGGATTTGGCTCAGGATTGGGGCTAGGTAGCGGACTCGGACCAGGAGTAGGAATTTGTGGTTCGGGTATAGAAATCGCAGTGGGATTAATCATGGGAAGTCTAAATTAAATTATTCAACCTTCCCACGCTAGATGACAACCTCATCTGTTGACATCTCCCCAAATAGCTATACCCACGAACACTTCCTTTAATAAATTACCGCTCTTGTCATTCTCTGCGTCCCTCTGCACTTCCCTCCGCGCCCCTACCCTGCGGGAAGGCGAAGCGCCTATGCGTTTAAACTCCAACCTCAATTCGCTACCATTTGCACAAAACTACTCCTCCTTTACCTTTTCTACCACCTCTGGCACTGGATCGTAACCACCTGGATGAAACGGATGACAGCGTAAAATCCGCCGAGTTGCCATCCAGCTACCACGCAATACTCCAAATCGTTCAATAGCTTCAATAGCATACATCGAACAAGTTGGTTGAAAGCGACAAGTCGGCAGAAACAACGGCGAGATAAACATTCGGTAGCCCCGAATCAGCCAAATAAATAATAATTTCATTGCAGCTACCCAAATCTTATAAATTAGTAACAGGGGTAAAAATTCTCATTTTGTTGCATCTTTGCTAATTACATTTTCTGACTTCACCTCAATTCCAGTTTTCTGGCTGCAAATTGCGTTGGCTGCAATTTGGGTGTTACTCATCCTCCTGATTGCATGGGTGGTAAACCGCTTTGCCGACAAGCCAGAAATCGTGCGGAAGATAGTTCATATTGGCACTGGTAATGTGATTTTAATCGCCTGGTGGCTAGATATTCCCGCCAGTGTAGGGATTACAGCTTCTATTTTAGCGAGTGCAATCACCTTATTATCCTACCGATTGCCCATTCTTCCTGGTATTAATAGCGTTGGACGCCAAAGTTTAGGGACTTTTTTTTACTCTGTCAGTTTCGGTATTTTAGTTGCCTGGTTCTGGTACTTGCAACAACCCCAGTACGCAGCACTCGGAATTTTAGTAATGACTTGGGGAGATGGATTAGCAGCCTTAATTGGGCAACGCTTTGGTACACACAAGTATAAAGTTTTTGGGACAGAAAAAAGTTGGGAAGGCTCCCTAACTATGATGCTCGTTAGCTATGTCGTCAGTAGTTTGATTCTAGTTGGAACTCAAGGAAACAGTTGGCAAATTTGGGTGATATCGCTGATAGTGGCAGTTATAGCTACTGCTTTAGAGGCTGTTTCATTTTTGGGTATTGACAATTTGACAGTTCCTTTGGGTAGTGCAGCCCTTGCCTTCTTTTTAAGTCAGTTAGTTTTGAATTAGTAATTGCCTTGAGTACTATTCCTAATTGAGCAAACAAGAGATAGTGCTAAAAATTCATCCTTAGTTAATAAATAGCCTGCAACGTTTCGGGGTTGAGTAAATCGGACTATATCTCATTAGCACTATATTTGAGATTAGAAAACAAATTGGATGTTAAATTATGGCTTGGGAAATTACCACTGAAGAGTTGTTGAAAAAGTACACTTCTGGTAAGCGAAACTTCGCTGGGGCTGTGGTAATTAGAGAAAGAGGATATGGGCGCAACTATATTGACCTAGAAGGTGCTGTCTTGCGGGATATTAACTTGCGTGGAGCCGATTTTAGTTTCGCTGATTTGAGTGGAGCCGATCTGAGTGGAGCCGATCTCTTTGGTGCTTCTCTGATAGAAGCCCGGTTGGATTGTGCGATTATCAGGGATGCTAACTTGGAATGTGTTAATTTGTTTAGGTGTTATTTGATTGGTGCTGATTTGGTTGGAAGTCACTTGTATCATGCTAATGCCATCGGTGCTATTTTCCGTGAAGCTAGATTTTTGTATGGTGGTGAGCATAACGTTTTCATTCGTGCTGATTTCCGAGGTGCTTTTATTGCCCACGACGCTATCTGTAGAGCCATGAATGTAATTTGGGATACTACTATGCCTGATGGCACTATTCAAAGTGGCCCTTACTTTGGAGAGTGGAAATCTATCAGCAAGTAAGGGAGCAGGTTCAATGATAGGCTTGATAGCATTGAGTTTTTCTATAATCCCCTCAATAGATTCTCCTTCACTTTTTTCCTGAACTTCCGTAGGAATATTAGCGAAGAAATCATAATCTATACAAAAAAAGTGGTATATAGTAAATTTTTCGTATCGGCTCAATCAACAAAAAATAAATCTTTTTGATTATATTCAATACCACCCATTACGTGAAAATTGAGCCGAGTTTATTACCGCGATCGCTCCAAAATCCAATCGAGTAAAATCGGATTGACTAACTCCGGCGCTTCATCCTGCGGACAATGCCCCACTCCTTCTAAAGGAATAAACTTTTCTACTTGCGGAAAGTTAGCTAATTCTCTCCCTAATTTAATTGGTTCCCACGGATCGGCCGTTCCCCACAAGATAATCGCCGGACAGCGTAACAGTGGCAAAAGGTCTTCTGGTAATGGCCCTGTAGAATAAGAAGTAAAAGCCAGAAACACAGCCCCAGCCCCCACATCACTTGCTGGTGAAGTGAGAATATCTACCAACTCATCTGTCACCATCTCAGCATTCGAGTATGCTTGCAGCAGAATTTTTCGCACTGTTTTCGGTTTGGCGAGTTGATTGAAAAAGAAATCGCCAACTGGTTTAATAGATAGCACCCGTTGCAGTAGAGGCGCTCCGTAACGACGAGATAAAGGTAAAGTTACCCGTTTGCGATCGTGCAACAACCGTAAAGAACAGTTGAGTAATGCAACTCCCAAGGCAATATCTGGGTTGCTTACTGCTGCTTGCATGGCTACAATACAGCCAATGGAATTTCCGACTAAAAAAGCTGGCTCACCCACAACTTCACGGCAAAAATCTGCTACTTGCTGTCCCCAGGTTTCTAATGTGTAGGTAATTTTTTCACCAGGTTGAGGTTTTGCGGAAGCGCCAAAACCAATCAAATCGATCGCATAAACACGGCAATTTTCCGCTAATACGGGAATATTTTTTCGCCAGTGCCACCAAGAAGCACCAAATCCATGCACTAGGACAACAGCTGGCCCAGTAGTTCCTTGGGTTTGATAACAGATCGGAAAATCTTGCCAAATCCAGGTTCTTGTAGAGTTAAGTGCTGTTTTTGAACTTGAGGTTGTCATGGTAAATTTGGTGTAAACAATGCTAAAAGCTTTTCAGCAGTAAGGCACAAGTAAAATTGTTTTTAATTTGCAGAAAATTTATCAGATTTTCAAAATAAATTCTTTGCTCTAGTGATAGCCTATACATATACCACAAAAGCTTCTAGGCTGATAATACTAGCATTAAGCTGATAATTTTATCCAGTATAGATTTTCCTTTTGTTGATAGAGGTAACTTACTCACAACTGAGATTATGTCAGTATTAGAAATCATAACTTTTCTAATATGAGTAATATTTGGGCTATTTTTTAGATGTGAGTGAATTAGCATCAGTCCTAGATTCAGTAGTTTCACAATTTACGATCGCAAATTTGGTCTATAAGATTGGCGAATATGAGGCATCGGCTAAGGGGTGGTTTGCAACTGGAAACTGACGCTGAATTTAACAATATTTTTCTTGTTCCTAGTTCTGCGAGCCAGAAATTATGAATCTACTAGAAACAATTGATACTCCCGTTGGGAGCTACGCACCAGATTTTGAACTGCCAGGAATTGATGGTCAAGTACACCATCTCAGGCGTTATCTTGAAAAGTTCCGAGCAGTCGGCGTTATTTCCATGTGTAACCACTGCACTTATGTAGAGCGGTATTTAGGCAGGCTAAAAAACATTCAAGCCGAATTTGCCCTAAAAGGCTTCACACTAATTGGACTCAATGGTAGTAATGTTGACTACAACACTAAATCAAGCTTTGAAAATATGAAAGCTTTTGCCCGATGTCACCAGTTGAACTTCCCCTACCTGTGGGACTCAACCCAAGATGTGACCGGTAGTTTCGGCGCAACAAAAACACCAACGGCCTTTCTCATAGACACGAATGGTATAGTCCGTTACAAAGGTAAAATTGATAATCATCCCCAAGAGCCATTATCAGTGGGAGAGGATTATTTGAGAACTGCGATCGCTTCTCTGTTTAAAGGTGAAGAAATAGCCATACCACAAACAGAACCAGTCGGGACTACATTGATTTGGCGTAACTAGACATAGATAGTCCCTGTAACTGCTATCTTAAATTGGAGGCAATTGCAACTTTTTTGATAAAGCGTAACTTCATGGGAACGAATTACCGACGGGTTTTACTCAAACTGAGCGGTGAAGCCTTAATGGGCAACATGGGCTATGGCATTGATCCAGAAGTGGTCAAAGGAATAGCACAAGAATTAGCAGAGGTGATAGCCACTGGTACTCAAATCGCCATAGTTGTTGGCGGCGGCAATATTTTTCGTGGCGTCAAAGCCGCGTCGGCGGGGATGGACAGGGCAACCGCTGACTATATCGGGATGATTGCCACGGTAATGAACGCCATGACGCTGCAAGATTCGCTAGAACGCATAGGAGTACAGACGCGAGTGCAAACCGCGATCGCTATGCAAGAATTAGCAGAACCATATATTCGTCGTCGTGCCATCCGTCATCTTGAAAAAGGGCGGGTGGTAATTTTTGGTGCTGGTTCTGGAAATCCCTTTTTTACTACAGATACTACTGCGGCATTAAGAGCGGCAGAAATCGATGCTGAGGTGATTTTTAAAGCCACCAAAGTAGATGGGGTATATGATGCCGATCCTCATATTTATCCTGACGCCAAGCGTTACAATAGCTTAACCTACGCGCACGTTTTAACCCAAGATTTGCGGGTGATGGATAGTACTGCGATCGCCTTGTGTAAAGAAAATAATATCCCAATTCTGGTATTTGACCTAACGGTGCGAGGAAATATCCACCGAGCAGTCTTGGGAGAATCCATCGGCACCCTTGTGGGAGGTTCTTGTGAAATTAGCTGAAGCTGAAAGTACGATGCAAAAAACCGTTGAGGCAACTCAACGATCTTTTAACTCGATTCGCACTGGTCGCGCCAATGCGAGTCTATTAGATAAGGTATTGGTGGACTATTACGGTTCGCCTACTTCCTTGAAATCACTGGCAAATATTAGCACACCGGATGCTACGACGATCTTAATTCAACCCTACGAGCGCAACACCCTAAACATCGTTGAGAAAGCTATTTCCCTCTCAGATGTGGGTTTAACACCTAGTAACGACGGTTCTGTAATCCGGTTGAATATTCCCCCCTTAACCAGCGAACGCCGTAAAGAATTCGTCAAAATGGCATCCAAATATGCTGAAGAGGGTCGTGTTGCTATTCGCAACATTCGCCGTGATGCCATAGATGCCATTCGCAAACAGGAGAAAGCCTCTGAAATCTCCAAAGATGAATCAAAAGACCAACAAGACAACTTGCAAAAACTGACAAATGAGTATAATGCCAAAATAGACTCGCTGTTGGCAGAAAAAGAAAAAGACATCACGACTGTTTAAAGTCTCAAGTCTTAAGCATAAAGGCTGAAGGATAATGGATAAATTCTTCAGCCTTTATCATTTCTTAGGTATTTAACAAAAATTGATCGAGTATCTCAATAGAAAATAAACTAATTCTGGAGCAAAAATTCAATATGTACGACTGCATCATCGTCGGCGCTGGGCCAGCTGGTGGAACAGCTGCATATCATTTAGCCAAGCAAGGTCGCTCAGTATTAGTGTTGGAAAAAGAATCTCTGCCAAGATATAAACCTTGTGGTGGTGGTGTATCTCCAGCGATCGCTCAATGGTTTGACTTTGATTTTAGCCCAGTAATTTCTGTAAAAGCCGACTCTGTTCGCTTTACCTGGAAATTAGGCGACCCCGTAGAAGCAAAAATCGCCACCGAAGAACCAGTCTGGATGGTGCGACGAGATATATTTGACCATTTCTTAGTGCAGCAAGGACAAAAGCAAGGGGCTGAACTACGAGATAATACGGAAGTAACGAGTATTGAGTTTCAAGGTGACTATTGGCAAGTTAACACAGCTAATGGCCCAGTTACAGGTCGCTACTTAATCGCGGCTGATGGTGCCAAAGGGTCAATGGCAAAATGGCTAGGCTTTAAAGACCGTAAACGCCGTTTAGCAGGAGCTTTAGAAGCAGAAGTTGCTGCAAATGTCAAAGATAAATCTACAATTCACTTCGAGTTTGGCTTAGTGAAAAATGGCTACATTTGGAACTTTCCAAAAGCTGATGGTTATTCCATTGGTGTCGGTACATTTCTTGGCGGCGAACCCCAGGATTTTAAGAAAATTTTAGATGAGTACGCGCGATCGTTTAATGTAGATATCAAAACTGGTAAGCAATATGGCTATCCCCTTTGCTTGTGGGATGGCAACCAAAAGTTGCATACCCAAAATGCGGTTTTAGCTGGGGAAGCTGCTTGTGTAGTCGATCCGATGACAGCAGAAGGCATTCGTCCGTCAATTTTTAGTGGTTTGATTGCAGCAGGAGCCATTAATGAGGCTCTTTCGGGTGATACCAACGCTTTAGAAAAATATAGCGAAGCCATTAATGAACAATGGGGTACTGAGATGGCTTGGGCACAAAAATTAGGTGGAGCGTTCTATCGCTTTCCAGGCATCGGCTACAAAGTTGGTGTTAAGCGCCCCTCTGGTGCGAAAATCATGGGTAAGATTCTGTGTGGAGAACTTCGCTATGGCGACGTTGCCGGTCGTGCCCTCAAGCGTTTAATTCCTGGTTTTGGAGGTTAATTAAGACAAGTTGCTTAAGCAACTTGTTAAAGGTAGGCAAACTTCTGCCACAGTGTACTAGGCATTTCTCAATATGGCAATTTACTTGACAAAACGGCTATCTGTGTTCGCTAATATTCTTGCTCTTGTTCTCTTCATGCCGGGAATTGCCTTAGCTGCACCCCTTCAAATCAATACTACTTTTAGTGTTATTTTCGCCCAAACTACCAAAACTGCAAGCTACTCCACCTCGTCGGAGATTAACCTGACTCCTTTACAACGTCAAGAACTCCAGGCTGTGCGTCAGAGAAGAAACAAGGAAATTGAGGCAGTGTTAACCTCATCGCAACGTGCCCAACTTACTCACAATCTCCGGGCTGGTAATAATATCAATCAAGCGCTAGAAAAACTAAATTTGCAACCAGAGCAGCAAGATTTGGTAAAGGCGATCGTACAATTTACTAACTTGAAAATGAAAGCTCTTTCATCTAGACATTTGCTGACAATAAAAGAGAAATAAAGGTTTGATTTGTAAAACTTATGGA
Source organism: Nostoc sp. 'Lobaria pulmonaria (5183) cyanobiont' (assembly GCF_002949795.1). Lineage (NCBI taxonomy): Bacteria > Bacillati > Cyanobacteriota > Cyanophyceae > Nostocales > Nostocaceae > Nostoc > Nostoc sp. 'Lobaria pulmonaria (5183) cyanobiont'. Next base: position 1,777,659 of record NZ_CP026692.1, read on the forward strand.
AACATTTGACTAATCTATACTTCAATTTCTGGAAAGGCAATCAAGAATAACGTTGCATCCTCCTGCAAAATAAATTCAAGATTGTAACCTTCCAAACCTGGTTCGCGGAAAACATAAACCTGACGCTGATTCACATCCAAAATCCACTAGTCAGCAATTCCTGCTGTAGCATATACAGCATTTACGATGCTTGCGGCGGGCTACGCCTACGCACCTGCGAAATGTGGGTTGAATAGTCAAAACCATTAACCAATCCAAAAACCTCTCAGAGGTGGCTACAGAGTCGATGCTAGGTTATTACTAGCTATCAAAATGTAAGAGGATAGCAAAGTGTCACTAGGGGGCAAATAAAGACAAATCCCTCAATAGTTGCCTAGAGAGGGATTTTGGGGTGGGTGTGGCGTTGATTTTTTGACTGCTAGTTTAAATTACTTGCTTTCTCAACTGCTTCCTTTAACTCTTCAAAGGTAATACTACCGTCTTTGTCTGAATCATACTGTATTAGTAACTCCTGGGGACTAGTGGTATTTGTTTCTGATGAGATGATTGCACTTAAGCCAGGACTTAAAAAAAGATCATTAATGGAGATTTTGCCGTCTTGATCGCCATCTAAGCTATTAAAAAGAGATTGAAGCTCTTGCTCGGTTGTCATAAGTTTCTATCTGAATTGATTTTTCAATTTAATATCTCAAAATCTTGACAAAGATGCAAGGACAGTTAAGGAAAATTTAATGAAATTTTTATAATTGGCAATTTTTTTATAAGAGACTCGACCGCCCACTATAGATTTTTCAACCCACTGTGTATACAGTAAAATACACTACTAAAAACTGTCAAGTATTAAGCAAAAAAAATTACAGTTATGTGTGGGATGTCGGGAAAAGGGAGTATTATGGCCCGTGATAGAGTGTGGCAACAAGATTTTATCGATATCTGGCTCAGGTTCGGAGTATTGGCTCAACTGAATGGGATTTTGCACCCGAACTAAGGCAACTTCTACTAGCGATCGCTTGAGATAATCAGATGCACACATTGTTGTCACTGCATGAAGGGGATTTTGACAGGACTGTGCCAAAACGGGTTTATTGTACGCTTAGGAATTACACTAATTATTAAAACCCTTGCCATACAGTAGTTTCAGCTTCACTAAAAGTGGGATTTTTTCCTTCTCAAAGGACGCAAATTATCAATATTACTTACTGACTTAAGATTCCAAATATAATCGGCACTCAAGTTGATATGTTCCCACCCCATTGGTGATAAATGTTGCAAGTATTCAACCGGGATAATTACACCCTCAGACACTTGAAGCCTTGTTGGTTGATGCTGTGAGTGCCAGGTCAAAAATCAAGATTAAATGCCTTAATTGCTGACGATATTCTGCAACACTGGAAGATGATTTTTTCAAACCGTGTGTACAGCCAATCAGTAAGCTCGCAAAATTAGATGGCTGAAAACTCCCACGACTCAATTCAATCTCTCCCCTTTCGTCGGCTTGACGAATTGCCTCTGTAAGTAATTCCTCAAACCGTTTAGAGGAGGAAAGAAAAATATCTGCCGCGATCGCATTCTTCAGATCGATTAGCTCGCTCCCATGTGGCGAATCGCAAACTAGCTCAAATAGCTCTAGATCCTTCCCTTCAAACGCCGTATTTAGACGCTCCCTAAATCCGATTTCAGACTGGAGTGCCGTTTGGGCACGGACGAGCGCATTGCCATGCAAATCTTCGCACAGCGTTCTAAAAATGTCTTCCTTATTTTGAAATAACAAGTAGAGTGCTGCACGGGAAATACCTGCAATCTTAGCAATATCATCCATTGCGGTGCGCTTGAAGCCATACCGCCCAAAACATTCTAAAGCTGCTTTAAGGATGCGATCGCGCTTTGTGGGCAGCGCTGATGCAGAGCCGATGCTATCACCTTTAGCGGGGCTTTGCCCATCGTGCTTTGAATCTGGCTGAATTCTCATATTTGACATGCTGACATATTGCAGTTAATATGTCAATTAACGTTTTGACAAATTATATTTTTTTTGTCATAAACACGGGGTCTCAGAGTAAAATGACCATGAAAGCTGCAATCTTAAAGACGTTCGGATCGCCACTTGCCGTCGAGACTTTACCTGACCCTGTGCTGGGTACGGGGGAGGTCATTGTTGATGTCGTGGCTGCCCCGGTACTGTCTTACACCAACGAGGTCTTCAGCGGCGAACGGCAGTATCTGCTGAAGCTGCCGGTGGCCCCGGGATGCGGAGCCGTCGGACGGGTAAGGTCTGTAGGACCGGACGCGACGCGGCTGGTCACTGACGACTGGGTAGTGTGCGATCCGACCGTGCGCTCGCGCGACAACGCCCTAACCCCCGACATCACCTTACAAGGCTGGAGCGCCCGCGGCGAAGGAGGCTTGCGCTTGCAACAGTATTTTCACCACGGCTCCTTTGCCCAGCAGATGCTGGTGCCGACGGAAAACGCCATCCCGGTCGGCGCGCTTGACCCTGCGGAGGCGGGGCGCTGGTGCGCGCTGGGTGTGCTGCTGGTACCGTATGGCGGGCTACTGGCGGCCAACCTACAGGCCGGCGAGACGCTATTGGTCAGCGGGGCCACTGGCAACTATGGCAGCGCCTGCGTGGCCGTGTCCCTGGCGATGGGTGCGGGCTGCGTCGTCGCACCAGGCCGCAACGAGCGGGTACTGGCGGACCTAGTGCGTCGGTTTGGCGACCGTGTGCGCCCCGTGCATCTCACCGGCCACGAGGACGACGACCGGGAGCGGATGCAGCGGGCGGCCCCCGGACCCATTGACTGCGTGCTGGACATCCTGCCGCCCTCGGCGGGCACGACCCCGGTGCGGGCCGCTGTCATGGCGGTACGGCCTTATGGGAGGGTAGTGCTGATGGGGGGCGTTGGGATGCTGGGAGGTTCCGGACTAGAACTACCTTACCCGTGGATCATGAGGAACTGCATCACTATACACGGCCAATGGATGTATCCACGCGAGGCTACCATCCGCCTGGTCGGTCTCATCCGATCCGGACTCCTGGATCTGGGCAATTTCGACATCACGGCATTCGATCTGGACGACGCAAACGAAGCCGTCGCGCACGCTGCTGCCAATGGCGGTCCCTTCAAGTTGACCGTGATCCAGCCATGATGATCGTGCAGTTTTGCTTACTGTAGCCATATTTCTGCGACTACGGCAAGTAGAACTGTGCCAAAACTGGTTATTGTACGCGCTCGTAGTTAATTCAAGTGCTAAAACTGTTGTGAAGTAAAGGCTCCAGCCATTACGATCGGATTTTTTGTAAAAATGCTTTTTCGCTCAGTGCCACTTTTGGGTGAGAAAATTAATGTCAAATTGATTGCTGTTTGCGTCCTTTGAAAAGGAAAAAATCCCACTTTAAATGAAGCTGAAATTATTGTTTGACAAGGGCTTTAGGAGTTGGTCTAATTCCTTAGCGTACAATAAACCCGTTTTGGCACAGTCCTGCCATTTTTGGCACTCATCGGGATAACTTGCCCATCAATTAGTTCTACCCTTTCATCCTCTGTAATAATACCCGTTTCAAACATTCGGTGATATTCGTTTACAGTCCACAGACGCACTCTAGTACCGCAAGGCGGAAGTCAAAAGTCAAAAGCCAAAAGTCAAAAGAATTATATTCCAAGCTCTTGCGCCATTTGAAATGGTATGTTTATTTGCGCCATGTTGTACTAGTTTGTGTCATTGTATTTCCTTTAGCCATCGGACATCACTTTTAGGCGATTATCCCTTACTCTCAAATTTGGCAGCATCTATAATTAATCTTGCCCTATTTAGTTCGTTACCATGTCGGAAGAAGATATCCGAGCCGCGAGGCTGGAAAAAGTAGAACAACTTAAGCAGCTAGGGACTAATCCTTATGCCTATCGTTGGGAATCTACCCATCATGCAGCGCAATTGCAAGAAAAATTTGCCGATTTATCCAGTGGGGAAGAAGTTGATTTAGAAGTTGCCATAGCCGGACGCATTATGGCGCGTCGCGTTTTCGGTAAATTGGCTTTCTTCACTTTGCAAGATGAAACCGGTACAATTCAGCTTTATCTCGATAAAAATCGCATCCAAGAAAGCATGGCAAATATTGATGCCGACGCCTTCAATCACCTGAAGCAACTTACAGATGCAGGCGACATTCTCGGAGCCAAAGGTACTATTAAACGGACTGAAAAGGGCGAGTTATCTGTCTACGTTAAACAATATACTATCCTCACTAAATCCCTGTTGCCGCTACCCGACAAGTGGCATGGATTAACGGATGTTGCCAAACGCTATCGTCAGCGCTACGTTGACTTGATTGTAAACCCGGAAGTGCGGCAAACTTTCCGCCGTCGCGCCCAAATTACTGCTGGTATTCGCCGCTATTTAGAAGAACGGGATTTTCTGGAAATTGAAACACCGGTTTTACAAAGTGAGACTGGAGGTGCAGATGCACGTCCATTTATCACCTACCACAACACTTTAGAAATGGAGTTGTATCTGCGAATTGCTACAGAACTTCATCTCAAACGGCTGATTGTGGGTGGTTTTGAAAAGGTATTTGAATTGGGGCGAGTTTTCCGCAATGAGGGAATTTCGACTCGACATAATCCCGAATTTACAACGATTGAAATTTACCAAGCCTACGCCGACTACAACGATATGATGGCGTTGACTGAAGGGATTATTACCACTGTTGCCCAAGAGGTACTCGGCACATTGGAAATCACCTACCAAGAGGAACCGATAGATTTAACACCACCTTGGCGACGGGTAACAATGCACGATTTAGTTAAAGAATTTACGGGCTTGGATTTTAATTCGTTCCAAAGTTTGGAAGAAGCAAAAACAGCAAGCAAAAATGCTGCTATTCCTGGTATAGATGAAGCCCAATCAATTGGTAAGTTACTAAATTTAGCCTTTGAAGAGAAGGTAGAAGCTAATTTAATTCAACCTACCTTTGTAATTGATTACCCTGTAGAAATTTCGCCCCTAGCAAAACCTCACCGTTCTGTACCTGGTTTGGTGGAAAGATTTGAGTTATTTATAGTCGGGCGAGAAACTGGGAATAGCTTCTCAGAACTTACCGATCCCATCGATCAAAGAGAACGCTTAGAAGCTCAAGCGGCGCGGAAAGCTGCTGGCGACTTAGAAGCCCAAGGAGTAGATGAAGACTTTCTGACAGCTTTGGAATATGGTATGCCACCTACAGGTGGTTTAGGGATTGGGATCGATCGGTTAGTGATGTTATTAACCGATTGTGCCAGTATTCGGGATGCGATCGCCTTTCCTTTACTCAAGCCAGAAAAATCAGAATCATCCCCAGATGAAGCCAGTAGTAACAATTCGTAATTGAACCGGGGACTAGGGACTGGGTACTGGGGAAGATTTTAATTCCTCCTCATCTTCCTAATCCCCACAGTCCTTATACCACTACTTTTTCTAAGATCAGCTTAGAACGTTTCACTTGCTCAGGAATCACTACGGGATAATCTCCAGTGAAGCAAGCAGAACAGAAACTATTGGTGTCTTCTCGTGTCGCTTCTAGCATTCCCTCCCAACTGAGATAGGCGAGACTGTCTACTTGCAGTTGCTTGGCAATTTCTGCTACTGACTTGGTAGCAGCAATCAGCTGATCCTGAGAATCGGTATCGATGCCATAGAAGCAAGGATGAGTTACAGGCGGAGAAGAAATTCGCATGTGTACTTCTACTGCACCTGCATCACGCAAAGTTTTGACTAGTTTACGGCTGGTAGTACCGCGTACAATCGAGTCATCTACAATAATCACTCGTTTCCCTGCCAACACATCTTTGAGGGGGTTGAGTTTCATCCGCAGACCCGATTCCCGCATCATTTGGGTTGGTTGAATGAATGTTCGCCCAACATAGCGATTTTTAATCAGTCCTTCGCCGTAAGCGACACCAGACACTTGGGAAAATCCAATAGCAGCAGGTATACCAGAATCAGGAACACCAAAGACAATATCGGCATCTACAACAGATTCTTTAGCTAGCTGGTGTCCTAATCGCATTCGATAGCTGTACAAACTCTCGTTGTGCATGACGCTATCAGGGCGAGCAAAGTAAATCATCTCAAAGATACACAATTTCCGCTCGGATTTTTGGCTCCAATGATAAGAAGCTAAACCTTCTTCAGTGATCCAAACTAATTCACCTGGTTCTACATCTCGCAGGTATTCGGCTCCAATAATGTCTAAACCACAAGTCTCGGAAGCCAAAACGTAACGGACTGGATTACCAGCCAAAGTGCCGATTACTAAGGGACGGATGCCATTGGGGTCACGGACACCCATAACGCCGACGGGAGTACCAATAACTAAACTAAAGGCTCCTTGGCAACGGTGAAATGCCTGAATTGCACCTTCTAGCCAATCAGCGCCCGTATCTATGGCTTCGGCGATCGCAAAAGCGATCATTTCTGAGTCTGTTGTCGTGACTAAGTTACATTTATTCTCAAGCAACTCTTGACGTAGTTGCACGGTATTGACTAAATTACCATTATGTGCAAGAGCTAATGTACCTAAACGGGTTTCTAGCACTGCGGGTTGGGCATTAACTTTGCGGCTAGAACCTGTGGTGGAATAACGAGTGTGACCAACAGCAAGGCGACCGGGCAATTGATCCAAGATAGATTCATTAAAAACTTGAGACACCAAGCCCATATCTTTGTGGAGATGTACTTGTGTTCCCTCAAAGGTAGCAATACCAGCTGATTCTTGACCCCGATGTTGAAGGGCATACAATCCAAAGTATGTCAGTTTAGCAACGTTTTCTCCTGGGGCGTAGATGCCAAAAACACCACAAGCTTCTTCTGGCTTGTCAGGCTGATTTTCATGACTATTGATTGGGTTGTTGGTCTGGTCGGGGTATTCATCCGAAGTGACAGAATGAATAGAAATCATGCTAGCTTTGCTCCTGGTGGGGGGGTCAATCAATTTTGGATTTGAGATTGACGATTTTGGATTGATCGCACCGTAGTAAAGATGCGGCTTGGGATTTGAGAATGGCTATTTTAGATTTGTTTTGCCCAGTAAGAGCAAGATATGAACTAGAAGCAACGCCCCTAATCGTTCGACTGAGCGTAGCCGAAGTCCAAAATCTAAAATTTAAAATCTCAAATTGGTAGTCAGTCACTGGGATTATATGGATGGCTGCGGAGTTCTTAACAAATCTTTAACCATCCATTAAAACAGTACCGTAAATTTGCTCAGAGACGCTAGTAAAAGAGTGAAGAGTTAGGAGTAAGGAGTTATGCTTTTTATTCCTAGTTCCTCACTTTCAACTCTTAACTTATTCGGGAGTATTGGTATGGATGGTGAGACGTCTAGCGATCGCATGGAAATAGCGATCGTTCATATCTTCTATACTAACTTTGATTAAGGTTTGGTTATCAGTGGTGAAAACCCCCAAACCCGTCTCCAAATTACCAACTACACCGAGTTTTTGCCAGTCTTGACCTAGATGTTCCTGTAAATATGATTCCCAAATTTCTTGTTGTGCTGATGCTACAGAAACTAAAATTCTGGCACCACCTTCGGCAAACAACACTTCATCGAGGCGGTTTAACTGTGTTGATGCTATTTCTAAATTGATTTCGGCACCAAGATTGCCAGCAAGACAACATTCGGCTAGAGCGATCGCCACTCCCCCCTCAGCAGAATCGTGGGCTGAACGTACCCAACCATTACGAATTCCTTCACGACAAACTTTCTGGACGCGGCGTTCCAAGTCAAAATCTACCTGTGGTGATTTTCCGGCAACAGTCCCGTGGATAGTGGCTAAATATTCAGATGCTCCCAAACAGATTTTAGATGTCAGAGGCAATCCGAGAAGATAAATCACATCGCCGGATGTTTGCCAACCTTGCCCACAAATTTTGGTTATATCGGGAATCAAGCCCACCATGCCGACAACAGGAGTGGGATAAATGGGTTGGGGGATGCCTTGAGAATCGAGAGTTTCATTGTACAAAGAGACATTTCCGCCCGTGACTGGTGTCGCCAATTCTCGGCAACCTTCCGCCAAACCGCGACAAGCTTCTGCCAATTGCCAGTAACCAATGGGTTTTTCTGGGGAGCCAAAATTCAAGTTATCCGTTACTGCTATAGGTTCTGCACCCACACAGCTAAGATTGCGTGCAGCTTCTGCCACCACTGCCTTAGCTCCTTCGTAAGGGTCAAGAAAAACATAACGAGGATTGCAATCTACCGTGGCAGCAACACCGCGTTGGACATCGGGAATTCTTCTCTGCTCCTCTGCCCCCCCGCTCCCCCGCCCCCTATCCTCTTCCAGGGGGCGCAAACGGATAACAGCTGCATCTGCACCACCTGGCAGCATGACTGTATTATTTTGTACTTGATGGTCATACTGACGATATACCCAATTTTTAGAAGCGATCGTCGGTGTATCGAGCAAAGTTAAGAGAATATCATTCCAACTTTGCAGTCTTCCTTGGAGTTCTATTCCAGCAGTTGTAGAAGGAGGTAAGGAATCAGCAGTCCATTCCCAAGCTTGACGCGCATATTCTGGTGCTTCTGCCAATAACTCCCGATTATACAGTGGGGTATTCTCTGCCAAAGCCTCGGCGGGAATTTCTGCTGCTACTTCACCCTGAAAAAGAATCCGCACAATCGGTTCAGCGATGACTGCCCCAGCAACAACGGCTTGAAGTCCCCACCGATGGAAAATTTCGATTAATTCTTGCTCACGCCCTTTATGAGCAACAAACAGCATTCGTTCTTGAGATTCCGAAAGCAGATATTCATAAGGAACCATCCCCGTTTCTCTGACGGGAATGTTATCTAAATCTAGTTCAATTCCCACACCACCTTTTGCTGCCATCTCTGAGGTAGAACAGGTGATTCCCGCTGCTCCCATATCTTGGGCGGCGACAACTGCACCCGTCTTAAATGCCTCAAGACAAGCTTCAATTAACGACTTTTCTAAAAAGGGATCGCCCACTTGCACAGCAGGGCGATCGTCTATGGATTGATCGCTCAATTCTGCACTAGCAAAACTCGCGCCTCCCATGCCGTCGCGCCCAGTCGTGGAACCAACATACAGCACGGGGTTGCCTAAGCCAGATGCTCCAGATTTGACGATTTCTGGTGTTTCCATCAATCCTAGTGCCATAACGTTCACCAGAGGATTACCAGAGTAAGCAGAGTCAAAGTAAACTTCGCCACCAACGGTGGGTACTCCCACACAGTTACCATAATGAGAGATTCCTGATACGACACCAGTGAATAGCCGTTGGGTTTTGGCATCTTTTAGGGAACCAAAGCGCAGCGAGTTTAATATGGCAATGGGACGCGCACCCATTGTAAAAATATCTCTGAGAATACCTCCTACTCCCGTTGCGGCTCCCTGAAAGGGTTCCACCGCTGAGGGATGGTTGTGAGATTCTATCTTAAAAGCTAGTTGGAGTCCATCACCCAAGTCTACAACACCAGCATTTTCACCAGGCCCCACCAGGATATGGGGGCCATCGGTGGGAAATTGTTTGAGTAGAGGTCGAGAATTTTTATAACAGCAATGCTCAGACCACATGACGCCAAACATTCCCAGTTCAGCTTTGTTAGGATGACGTCCGAGCCGACGGACAATTTCTGCGTATTCTTCTGGTTTAAGACCTTCAGCAGCAATTTCTTGGGGGGAAAAGGCTGGTTTTGAGGTTGCAGTCATGGAAGTAATGCACTTTGGGGGGACAGAGCATTATTCTATCGATTTACTTGCCCTGTAAGTACACTTCCAGAAATGCAGATAATTCTTCTTTGGATATTTCTTTCTGAACTACTTGAATCACCAAGTTGTAAGCTTGCTCTTGAGATAGGTTGAGAGTGTAGCCATTTAAGTTCAAAAAAGTAAGCATAACAGCGAAAGCGGTACGCTTATTGCCATCAATAAACGGATGGTTCATTGCTAAATGATAAAGGTACGCTGCTACTTGTTCGTGAATTGTTGGATGGAGAAGTTCACCGCCAAAAGTAGCTTGAGGTTGTGCCAGTGCTGAATCTAGCAAACCTTCGTCTCTAATACCTGATGTTCCACCAAATCTTTGAATTTGGCGTTGGTGAATATCTAAGACTTGAGAAATAGTAAGAAATTTAGGAGTCTGCAAGCTTAAGGAATACCTCTTCCCATTCTTTTTCAACTGCTAAGTAAGCCTGCCATACTTCTTCATCTGAGGCAATGTGATTTGAGGCAGTATTTTCTAATTTGTCTTCATTTTGTGCAATTTCGCGCAAATATTTGGCAAAATCAGGAATATTTAATAATATTTTTTCACTAGCTTCGTTTTCTTCTATTTTTTGTAGATAAGCAATAATTGCAACTGCTACTCGCAACTTCTCACGAGAAAGTTTACGCAAACGGCTTTCAGCTTCTGATAAATAATTGCTGTGCTTTTGTTCTGTTGCCATCGTTACCCCAAGCTAGGTTTTTTACCAGTTGTGAACCACTTCTGCTGCTAACTCTAGCTTATCGCGCTATTGTGTTTCCTGTAGATTGAGGCGCGATCGCTCTTCAATTTAAACTCTAACTAAATACTTATATTTCCATCTTGGTAAATATTGGCAGAAGATGCTTGTGCAGCCTTTCTTACAAGCAAACTTGTTTCTTGGATGGCGGGGTAATAAAACCTCAGAATGCACTCAACAGGATTATTCCGACAATGAGGTAGACAAGATGAAGATCAATACCACACCAAATGCTTTAATCTTTAAAGATAACTTGATTTTTTAATCTTGGTGAAATTTCTAGATCCTTTACTTACGTGAATCTAGTGTCTACTCAGAGATTATCCGGGTATATGCAGTTTAGATGTAACAATCAAGTGACGAGAATCACACATATCGATGATTAGGATCGTCTCCCAGCGATCGCTAACTAGGCATAATTAATGACAACTGAACTCTAGCCGAGTCATTAATAGGGAACACACTTAAATAGCCGACAGCCTTAATCAAGGACTGTCGGTTTTTTGTATTTGTCATTAGTCATTAGTCATTAGTCATTAGTTAGATGCCCACTTGCCCTGAGCGACTTGTGCCGAGCGAACGCGAACAGCGTCTCGTAGAGAAGCCGTTCGCGTAGCGTCCCGCAGGGAAGCTATGCCCAATACTTCTCTACGAGACGGATGCTAGGCACTCAGTGCCCCATACCCATATCCATAAAATTTCCCCACAACTGGTTGGTAACTTGACAGAGATTTTGCCACAGCCACTACCAAATGTGGGGAAGGTATGATCAAATTGGGGATTTTATGCCTATCGAGTGCTAATACCTCACACTCACTCTAGTAGATCGAAAGTATATTCCTAGAACCAGCACACACTTTGTATTAAGACATCGCTTGAATGATGTAATCAAAGTAAGGTGCTGCTTCGGCAGCGTCTTCTGCACTCAGTAAGCTAAGGGAGGCTGTTTTGAGGGAATTGATCGCTTCTACCATTCCAGGCACGGGAACGCCCAATGAATTGTACATTTCCCGCACACCAATCACACCGATTTTTTCAATTGGCTCTATGTCACCGGCAAGTACACCATAGGTAATTAGGCGTAAGTACCAGCCAAAATCACGGATGCATAAAGAGCGTTGGCGTTCACCGTAAGCATTACCTCCAGGGGAGATAAAGTCAGGACGCTTCTGCCAAAGTTGTTTGGTTGCTTCCTGAACTATCTTTTTTTCGTTTTCGGCTAAGGTAGTCACAATCCGCGTCCGTTGTACCCCGGTTTGCAAAAAGTCTTTGATATTTTTAAGTTCGCCACTGCTGGGATAACGCAGTTCGTCGTCGGCTTTGAAAATAACTTGGCTAATTACAGTCATGATTATTGAAATCACCTGAAATATTATCTGTTAGTTTAGCGAGTCGGAGGTACACAAGTGAAGGGATAGGAGCTACTTATGTATTGAATTTATTTATTTGGGGAGAGTGAGGAGTAGGGAGTGGGAGTGGGGAGTGGGGGAAATGACAAATGACCAATGACCAATGACTAATGACCAATGACTAATGACCAATGACTAAAATAATTTGGCAACAGGGTGAATTAATTGAAGTGACGATCGCTAATCTGAGTGATACAGGCGATGGTGTAGGACGTGCTGATGAACGTGTAGTGTTTGTTCCAGAGACTGTCCCAGGCGATCGCGCCATTGTCCGCTTGGTTCATGTTAAACCTAAATACGCCTACGGTAAGCTCCAACAGCTATTATCACCATCCGCCCACCGGATCAGACCCAGTTGTATTGTGGCTGATAAGTGCGGTGGTTGCCAGTGGCAGCATATTAATTATGATTACCAGCTAGCAGCCAAGCAAAATCAAGTTATCCAAGCTTTGGAACGCCTTGGCGGTTTTATCCAACCACCAGTAGATCCGGTACTTGCTGCCCCTTCTGCTTTCGGCTACCGTAACAAATCTACATATCCTTTGGGTATATCGGCAACAGGACAGGTACAAGCTGGTTACTATCAAAAAGGTAGTCACCAATTAATTAATTTAAATCAATGTCCAGTCCAAGATGCGCGATTAAATCCCTTACTTGCCGAAGTTAAGCAGGATATTCAACAACGAGGTTGGCGAATCTATGACGAACAGCGCCATCTTGGACAAATTCGCCATCTTGGTTTACGCATTGGCCGACACACAGGGGAAATGTTGCTGACTTTCGTGGTGAAGGACTGGAATTTATCAGGAATTGAAACCCAAGCCCAGGAATGGTTAAAGCGTTATCCGCAGTTAGTAGGAGTGTCGCTCAATCGCAATAGCGATCGCACAAATGCTATCTTTGGATCAGAAACCCGTTGCATCGCTGGAGTACCCCAGCTGCGTGAATATTTTGCTGGACTGGAATTTCAAGTACGCCCAGATACATTTTTCCAAGTATATACAGAAACGGCAGAGGCTCTATTGCAGGTAATTCAATCAGAACTCAATCTTCAAGGGCATGAGTTCCTGGTTGATGCCTACTGTGGTATAGGGACTTTAACTTTACCCCTCGCCAAAAAAGTTCGTATTGCTACAGGATTAGAAGTGCAACCAGCAGCAGTAGAACAAGCTATTTTGAATGCCCACCGCAACGGAATTGATAATGTGACATTCCAAGTCGGGGCAGTAGAGAAATTGCTTCCCCAAATGGGCACAATACCAGAAGTAGTAATACTCGATCCGCCACGTAAGGGGTGCGATCGCGCAGTCATAGATACTTTACGGCAATTGAAACCATATCGGATCGTTTACGTCAGCTGTAAAGTAGCTACCCTCGCCCGCGACCTGAAATTGCTTTGTCAAGATGGGCAATATACCATTACACGGGTACAACCTGCTGATTTTTTTCCTCAAACTGCTCATGTTGAAACTGCCGCCTTTCTTGTGCTATCACATTTTGACAAGGGTAGTAATTCCTTCAAAAAAACTGAAATTTGAAATTTTTAGTCTAGTGCATACTAAAGATGCTAAAATTGAATTAAGCGAAAAATAAAAATTCCTTTTGTTTAAATAAATTCAAGTAGCATAGGTTATTAAAAACATGAAGAAGATTGTGTGAATTATAAATCGGTAACTAATTAGAGTATGCCAATACTCTCTAAAATTAACAGCATATTTTTAATTTGCTGACCTGATTATCAAATTTATTCCAGCCGATATATACCGAAACAATCCGAATTCAGACTATAAAACCAATGCTCCCTAGCATTTTCAAAATTTAGTTTTAAAGACGCAAGTTTGAAGGCAGCATGACCACCTCAAGTTTTATCAGGGTGACTGTAATAGCAAACTGATGTCTAGCTAACTGAAAGCTATGGGGTTTCTCTTGTGATTACTATTTCACTCCGTCCAGTTGGACGTTATTGGGGCACTATTAGTTTTGCCTCAACCCTCTACCTTTGTCCCATATTAGACTTATTGTTGGCAGAAATTCCAGCAAGATTACAAGCAGAACTGCGGCTAGGACTTCAAGAGGCCCTAGTCAACGCAGCTAAACATGGTAATAATCTCGATCCGAGTAAAACAGTTGTAGTTCGTTTTTCCGTAATCGATAATCAATATTGGTGGATAATATCAGACCAGGGTAGTGGCTTTACTCCTTCATCTACTAGTAATGAAGAACCAACAGACTATCTTCCACCAGATGAATCAGAAAATGGTCGTGGTTTATGTCTTCTGCATCAAATTTTTGATCAGGTAGAGTGGAACCGTAAAGGCACAGAATTGAGGCTTTGTAAACAAATGGAAAATCGCCGGGGATTATCTCTGCGACGATAAAAAGGGAGTAGGGAGTGGGGAGTGGGAAAAGCTATTAGTTGATTGATTTTTTCTCTACTCCCTATTCCCTACTTGCCGTGAGTCGGACAGGGAGGGGCAGAAATAGAGCGATCTAACCAACCAACTGCCTGTTGTAATCTAGCTTGAGCTTCTTCTGGCTGATTCTTTAAAAGATACACAATCGCTGCTGCCACTTGTTCATTAGCGCGGGAATTGCGGTTAGACTTGAGGCGATGCCAATCGTTAGGGGAAATAGTCAGCCTTTCCATAAGGGCTTGAGCTAGTTCCAGAGTAGTAAGTTCATTCAGTTGACTGGTTTTAGGCAGCTGAGTAGATTGAGACATAATTATGAGTGCTGTTAGCGATAGTGGGGCGTTTAGCCCGTGATGAGTGCTGAGTGCTGAGTCAAAAACTCGTAGTTTTAATTTTGACTATTGGCAGGTCGCATTTAATCTTAGTTTACTATTTGTACATGAAGCCGTCTAAACAATCACAATCGCCAGGGGAAACTCCCGAACCAGATTTTGAACAAGAACTAGAAGAAGTAGAGCGATCGCTCCTATCCTTGAGAGAACGGTATGAGCAAGTACAGCGCGATCGGCAACAACAGGCACAATGGCAACAGCGCCGCGATCAACTAAAGCACAATAAATCTCAGACACCAGAAATCAAAGCAGAGTTAAGGCAAATTCAACAGCAGTTGGAAATGCTAGAACTAAACTTAGAAAGTCAGTTATTTTCTTGGCGTAGCCTCAAAAAACCTTTCTGGCAAGTCGTCCGCTTTGGTGGAATGGGCGTTATCATAGGCTGGATATTAAAGTCTTATGCTGGATAAATATGGTAAATCGACGGATTGCAGAAATATTGCGAAGTGGCCAACCTGATGAGTCCCTCCAAGTGCAAGGCTGGGTGCGGACAAAGCGCGAGTCCAAAGGGTTTGCTTTTATTGAAGTCAATGACGGCTCATCACTAGCTAATTTGCAAGTCGTGATTAATCAGGATTTGCCAGATTATGAAGCTATATTGAAAAAATTGAATACGGGTACTGCTGTCGAGGCGACAGGGGTATTAGTGGCTTCTCTGGGTAAAGGACAGCGAATTGAGTTGAAAGCCGAGACGGTGAAAGTTTACGGAGAAGCTGATCCCGATACATATCCCCTGCAAAAAAAACGCCATTCCTTTGAGTTTCTGCGAACCATTGGACATTTGCGATCGCGTACCAATTCCTTTGGTGCAGTTTTTCGCGTCAGAAATGCTTGTTCAGCAGCAATTCACCAATTTTTTCAAGAAAGAGGCTTTTTGTGGGTACACACACCCATCATCACTGCTAGCGATTGCGAAGGCGCGGGTGAACTGTTTAGCGTTACCAGTTTAGATTTAAAAAATATTCCCCGCACAGAAAACCAAGCAGTAGATTACAGCCAAGACTTTTTTGCTAAACCTACATATTTAACAGTTAGCGGTCAGTTGGAAGCGGAAGTTATGGCGATGGCGTTTAGCAACGTCTACACATTTGGTCCTACCTTCCGTGCAGAAAATTCCAACACCTCGCGCCACCTAGCAGAATTTTGGATGGTTGAGCCAGAAATGGCTTTTTGTGACTTAGAAAACGATATGGATTTAGCTGAGGCGTTTCTCAAACACATTTTTAAATATGTGTTGGAAACTTGCCCAGAAGATATGGAATTTTTCAATGAACGCATTGATAAATCTGTGTTGTCCACAGCCGAAAATATTATTAATAATCAGTTTGAACGCTTAACTTATACAGAAGCCATCAAACTTTTAGAAAAAGCTGATGTTAAATTTGAATATCCCGTGAGTTGGGGTTTAGATTTACAATCAGAACACGAACGCTACTTAGCTGAACAATTATTTAAAAAGCCTGCGATCGTCACAGATTATCCAGCGCAAATCAAAGCTTTTTATATGCGTTTGAACGACGATGAAAAAACCGTCCGCGCAATGGATATTCTTGCACCGAAAATTGGCGAAATTGTCGGCGGTTCCCAGCGCGAAGAACGCCTAGAAGTATTAGAGCGTCGTGTCTTAGCGCAAGGATTAAAGCCAGAAGACTTGTGGTGGTATCTTGATTTACGTCGTTATGGCAGTGTTCCTCATGCGGGTTTTGGATTGGGTTTTGAACGACTCGTGCAATTCATGACGGGGATGGGAAATATCCGCGATGTGATTCCGTTTCCGCGTACACCGCAAAGCGCTGAGTTTTAGTTTGAGAATTTGAAAACCAGACCATTAAAAATCGCGTCTACACAAACCAAGTCTGTCTAGGCAGACTAATAAAAACTTTGAAACCCGCGAATGCGGGTTTTGCTTGTATGGTCGCATACTTTATAAAGCGATTAGTTAAAATTAAGATTTTTGAATCTCCTCTTGTAAAACTTGAACTTGCTCAATAGATAATTCAGTAACTTGAGCAATTTGCTCTAAACTCATTCCAATTCGCAACAAATTTAAAGCCAACTTTCTTGTTGTTTCTGCTTTGCCTTTAGCTTCGCCTTTAACTTCGCCTTCTTCTAGGATTTGTTGATAAATGACTGATTCACGCATAATCTCATAAGGTTCTATTAATAGAGTTCCCTAAAACTTTGACAAAGTAACATATATAGCGGTTATCACTTCAGTATTAAATTTCATACATAATAAATTAGGGTTACAACAATTGTTGTAACCCTAATTTATTGGCTATATTCAAATTGCTTGATAAACCGCCAGAGAATAACAATTAGCCTCATAACTGCCGAATTATGAGCAATTCTTCACATTTACTATATCTAGATTAATGGTTTGCAAAGGCAAATACTTTCTTGCTTGCCTGCGTGGGATTAAGTGGCGCTAGTGTTAAAAGAAATTGTGAAAAGCATAACCCTCATTCCAGAAATCGAATAGGAAGCTACAATGGCAATTCCAAATAAACAAGTAAAATCTAATACTGATATTTTAGATAATAGACGCACCCAAACTCGTATCCAAGTTCGCATTCCTAAAGACTTGCATGAGAAACCAGTCATTTCACGACTGGTTTCTCACTATGGCATTACAATCATTATTGCTGATGCTCAGGTAAGCGCAAACGTGCCACAATATAGCTGCTTCGATCTGGAACTACGGGGCACTGTTTCCCAGATTGAAAGCGCCTTAACTTACCTGGATGAACTGGATTTAGAAGTTTTGCACCAGTCCAGCCCTGAAGAAGATGGCTGGTAGATTTAGTTAGGAGTTAGGAGTTAAGAGTTAGAAGTTAAAAAATTCATAACTCATAACTCATAACTTTTAACTCTTAACTTTGTTTAAGCCATTTGATTTTCAATCGCCCACCGCGCTAGTTCAGTGCGGTTGTGGAGATTGGTTTTACCTAACATATTGGACACATGGCTTTCAACCGTGCGCTGACTAACATTTAGTTCTTCAGCAATTTCACGGTTAGCTAAACCCCTAGCGACAAACTGGACTACTTTCAGTTCGGTTGGGGTTAATTGCACATCGAAGGGAACCTGGATACGGGAACCGTTTTCGCCTCCTTTTGCTTGGTGTTCTTTCCAACGGATAGTTTGTTTCAGCGAGGATTCAACTTGCGCTACGAGTTCTTCTGGTTCAAAGGGCTTGACCATATAAACATCAGCACCTTTGTTCAGACCTTTAACTCGGTCTGCACTTTGTCCCTTAGCTGAAAGGAAAAGAACCGGAATCCAGCTGGTGCGTTCGTTTTGCCGGACTTGTTCCACAAAAGTATATCCGTCCATTTCCGGCATCATCACATCGCAGATGATCATGTCTGGAACATCTTGCTCTAAAATTTCCAGAGCTTCACGTCCATTCTCAGCGGTGATGACTTCATATCCCCGGAATTCTAAGTAATCCTTCACCAGCAAGATGAGGTTAGGGTCATCATCAATCAATAGAAGTCGTTTGTGATCTTTCATGCTGGGCTCTTTCATAGCAGTGGCACTTGTCGCGCTTCGGTCCATCAAAGTCTTGAATATTTATCCTCTATGGTGGGTTATTCGAGATGTTGTCCTTTTTCCTACTTAACTTGCCTTTGCTGTCTCGAAGTCTCAAAAATGCCGAGCACTTTCAATAGACTAGTAGCTCGATAGCAAAAGTCCAGCAAGGATACGTATAGCAGTAGTATCTATAATGCGCTATTATATATCGCTTTGAAAGGGGCGGGGTAAAAAACACTGATTAAATAATAATCTTTCGGACTTACAAGTAAGTATTGGCTTAAAGATGACCCTACCTCAAAACCAACCCGCACTTTCTTAAAGCTTACTGCTATACCATATCCTTTGATTGTTAAACCTCTATGAGGTGTTCACAAGAAACTAGGGAAGTTTCTGGCAAAAGATGGATTGAAAACGCATATTCTTCAACCGCCATTATGCCTATTAAGCGTTCTCGGATAATCCGTAGGGTAACTTCCGGGTTTGCTTGGCGATACCAGACACCATCAGGGTAAACCACCATTATGGGTCTAGAACAACAAACACGCAAGCAGTTGGGTTTAGTTTTATAGACGGAAATGGGATAACTCTGTTGCGGCTTCTCAAGTTTTAACTCTTGAAGTCGCATTTTTAAGTAATCCTAGAATTCCAGACTAGCTCGTTTTGAGCGGCAATTGTCTGGTCAGCGCAAATAAAAATGTGTCCCTGAATTTTTACAAGTCCTAAATTTTCTACACAATTACTTAGGGTCTTATGTTCCCAAGACTTAGTGTTTTTGGGAATTTGATGCCTGGACTGGATCGCTGTCATTATATTGTTACTCATCGAGCGGCTCCCTGATTACAGTTCTATAACAATTTACAAGCTTGGCAAATAAAGTTGACTAGGGAGTAGGGAATGGAGAATAGGGAAACTCTTAACTCCTAACTCCCTACTCTCCACTGCCCACTCCCTAATCTCTTCGTAACTTACGGAACAAAACCCGCAAGGTATAAATAATTAAGCATTTATACTTGAGTACATCTATGACCCTCTAGTTCGGGAACCCGTACTCAAGGGATTCTTGCCATTGGACGCTACTTTTCGGTAAATTAGCACTCAGGAGTTGAGAGTGCTAAACTGGAGAAAATAATTATGGCAGCTTTATCTTTAAGCGTTTCTACAGTTAAACCTTTAGGCGATCGCGTTTTCGTAAAAGTGAGCGCCTCTGAGGAAAAAACCGCAGGTGGTCTGTATTTGCCCGATACCGCCAAGGAAAAGCCCCAAGTAGGGGAAGTAGTGGCCCTTGGTCCTGGCAAGCGTAATGACGATGGAAACCGTCAGGAATTGGAAATTAAAGTCGGGGATAAGGTGCTGTACTCTAAGTACGCTGGCACTGACATCAAGCTCGGCACTGAAGAATATGTACTGCTTTCTGAAAAAGATATTTTAGCAGTTGTTATCTAATTGTCATTAGTCACTGGTCATTAGTCATTAGCCAATGACAAAAGACAAAAGACAAAAAACAAAAGACAAAAGACAAAGGACAAATAATATGGCAAAGCGCATTATCTACAACGAAAACGCCCGTCGCGCCTTAGAACGAGGCATTGACATCTTGGCTGAGGCTGTAGCTGTTACCCTTGGTCCCAAAGGTCGTAACGTAGTCCTAGAAAAGAAATTTGGCGCACCGCAAATCGTCAATGACGGTGTAACGATCGCTAAAGAAATCGAATTAGAAGACCACATTGAAAACACTGGCGTAGCTCTGATTCGTCAAGCTGCTTCTAAGACCAATGATGCTGCGGGCGATGGTACTACCACCGCTACCGTTTTAGCTCATGCGATCGTCAAAGAAGGCTTGCGGAACGTTGCAGCTGGTGCTAATGCAATTTCCCTCAAGCGTGGTATTGACAAAGCTACTGCCTTCCTCGTAGACAAAATCAAAGAACACGCTCGTCCAGTGGAAGATTCCAAAGCCATTGCCCAAGTTGGTGCAATCTCGGCTGGTAATGACGAAGAAGTTGGTCAGATGATTGCCCAAGCAATGGACAAGGTGGGCAAGGAAGGCGTAATTTCCCTAGAAGAAGGGAAATCTATGTTCACCGAGTTGGAAATCACTGAAGGGATGCGCTTTGACAAAGGCTACATCTCTCCTTATTTCGCTACCGATGCTGAACGGATGGAAGCGGTTTTTGATGAGCCTTTTCTACTCCTGACCGATAAGAAAATCGCTTTGGTACAAGACCTTGTACCAGTGTTAGAGCAAGTAGCTCGTGCTGGTCGTCCTTTGGTAATTATCGCCGAAGATATTGAAAAAGAAGCTTTGGCAACCTTAGTGGTAAACCGTTTACGCGGTGTACTCAACGTGGCTGCTGTTAAGGCTCCTGGTTTTGGCGATCGCCGCAAAGCACTACTAGAAGACATCGCGGTTTTAACTGGTGGTCAACTAGTTACTGAAGATGCTGGTTTGAAGCTAGATAACACCAAGCTGGATAGCCTGGGTAAAGCTCGCCGCATCACAATCACCAAGGACAGCACTACAATTGTTGCCGAAGGTAACGAAGCTGCTGTTAAGGCTCGTGTCGAACAGATTCGTCGCCAAATCGATGAAACCGAATCTTCTTACGACAAAGAGAAACTGCAAGAGCGTCTTGCTAAACTCTCTGGTGGTGTCGCTGTAGTGAAAGTAGGTGCAGCGACCGAAACCGAAATGAAAGACAAGAAACTGCGCCTAGAAGACGCTATCAACGCCACCAAAGCTGCTGTGGAAGAAGGTATCGTTCCTGGCGGTGGTACAACTCTAGCTCACCTCGCTCCCGATTTGGAAACTTGGGCAAAGAGCAATCTTAAGGATGAAGAGTTGATTGGTGCTTTGATTGTGGTTCGCGCCTTACCTGCCCCTCTGAAGCGGATTGCTGAAAACGCCGGTCAGAATGGTGCTGTGATTGCTGAACGCGTGAAAGAGAAAGAATTTAGTGTTGGCTACAACGCTGCAACAAACGAATTCGTCGATTTGTTAGCTGCTGGTATTGTTGACCCTGCTAAAGTAACTCGTTCTGCTCTGCAAAACGCTGCTTCCATCGCTGGTATGGTGTTGACAACCGAATGTATTATAGTTGACAAGCCTGAGCCTAAGGATGGCGCTCCTGCTGGCGCTGGCGCTGGCGGCGGTGACTTCGATTACTAATACTTTGTAGTTACATAATTTGTAAAACAGCTGCTTCCCTTGTGGAGGCGGCTGTTTTTGTTTGAACAGCATTTGGTGAAACCGTTGCCGTAGGCTAGAACACAAAGGGCACAAAAAAGAAATAGTAGTACAAATATTCTGTTAGTGAATAAAAAGTATAAAAATCACAGTTATAATAGGGATAATCTAATGACATTCACCATGAATTACATCTTATAAACACAGGCAATTTTTGCTAGGAAAAACATGAATTACATCTTAAAAACACAAGCAAGCTCTGCTAAGAAAAGTATCGAGCAAAGACTAGAAGATTTTATTGATGCAGTTGATAATGATAAAAGCCTAAGTCCAGATATAAAAGATCAGCTTGTTTTTTTAAGATATGGTGATGCTTGTGAATTAACATCTATTACAAGTAAGTTTAGACAGCAATTGTCAACAAGTCCCTATATACATCCCGAAGTGGAAAGAAGAATACGATTGTTAGACATATCCATCCAACATTGTGCAAAATTCTTAGATATTAATACTTTATTTATGTTCAATTATGTGCAATTTTTATACTTTTAAATAGCTTATTTATTACTAATTTTCATTTGTAAAAGCAGCTAGTTCTATCAGAAATTAGCCGCTTTTTCTAATTTTTATAAACTCAAATAGTTTCCTTCGCTTGTTTGTCTTTGGGAGCAAGATTCAACACTATTTTTAGTTAATCTAGTGCTGTTAACTTTAGCAAGTTTGACGCGAACTTACTCGCCGCAAACTTTACTGGCACAAGTGGCTGAACAAGTCGCTACAATTCCAGATAGGGAGGAGCGACAAAATATCGCGGGTTGTGTAGAAATTCTGGCGGGTTTACGGTTTGACAAGAATTTGGTTCGGCAATTTTTGTGGGAGGATATTATGAAAGAGTCTGTAATTTATCAAGATATCGTTCAAAAAGAAGCGTTTAAATTGATTAGTCGTCAGCTTAAACGGCGTTTTGGTGATATTGATGGCTCATTAGTTGAGCAGCTTCGGAATTTATCTGCTGAACAGTTAGAGGAGTTGGGAGAAGAACTGCTTGATTTTCCCGAAATTGCTGATTTAGTAGCTTGGTTAGAGCAGCAGGAACAAGCTTAATCAAATTGTGAAAGCTGCTGTTTGATGGAGCGGTTGTTTTTTATTTTAATGACACCCTAAGTAGAAAGATTAAGTTAAGCTAGAGAAAACTGTTTATAAAAGAAACACTATAAGAATTTGGCGAGCCTAACAACTAGATTTTTCATAATTCATAAATTTTAATTAATACAACCCTTCTTTATTACTAAGAGCGGTTAAGAAAATCTTCAGGTTCAATACTAGCTTGCTTTAAAATTGCACGTAATGTTCCTTCTGGCATATCGCCAGAATGATTGGAAATAGTAGTGTAACGGTTACTTTCAGGATTAAACCAGATTTCATAACTCCCTGCGGCTTGACGATGAAAAACAAAGCCAAAGGTTTTTAATATTTTGATAATATCTCTGTATTTAAACCCAGCTAGCCGTCCCATGAATTGACTACTGACCTACAACTAAAGGATAGTCAAATTGTTCAGCTATTGGTTGCAAATAATCTAGT
Organism: Nostoc sp. 'Lobaria pulmonaria (5183) cyanobiont'; assembly: GCF_002949795.1. NCBI lineage: Bacteria > Bacillati > Cyanobacteriota > Cyanophyceae > Nostocales > Nostocaceae > Nostoc > Nostoc sp. 'Lobaria pulmonaria (5183) cyanobiont'. The sequence continues at coordinate 1,800,689 of NZ_CP026692.1, forward strand.
TCTTCATCCTGAGATTGTGCTTTTAATAACTTACATGCTACATCACGGGCAATTTCTAAAGTTTCAGCAACAGTCCGTCCTTGAGCTACTAAACCTTGAAGCTCATCAGATGTTGCTAAATAAACGCCTTCAGGTAATTTCTCAATGTGGATGTTTAGCAATCTTTCCATTATTGTATGTGGATGTTACTGTTTAGAGCGGTTTAATTCTTATGATATCGCTTTTCTAAACTACAGCGATGTCTACGACGGGCTACGCCTACGCACTTCCACTTTTACATCAAAACCCATGAGCCAAATTAATCCTGAAATAACCCCCTTACATACCTTAAACCCACTCAACCGATTTTCTGACAGAGCAGGGGATTATGTAAAATATCGACCAAGCTATCCCGCAGATGCAATTGATATTATCTTGGAAGGATTAGGTGAAAGTTCACAACTCGTAGCAGCAGATATTGGTGCAGGTACAGGAATTGCTTCCAGACTGTTAGCTGAACGGGGGGTTAATGTCATAGCCATAGAACCAAACGCGGCGATGCGAGAAGCTGCCCAAGCACATTCTTTGATAGAGTTTCGTGATGGAACAGCAGAATTTACCCACCTACCTGATAATTCAGTTGATTTAGTTACTTGTTTTCAAGCTTTCCACTGGTTCAATCCAGAACCAACTTTATTGGAATTTCACCGCATTTTAAAACCATCAGCACGCTTGGCCGTGGTGTGGAATAATCGCGATCAAGAAGATGCGTTAACTACAGAATATAGCCGAATAGTCCGCGAAGCATCTAACAATCACCCAGCAGAATCTCGAATGCAGTCGGTAGAACCACTGTTAGTAACTCCCCATTTTATTAATATCCACGAATATACTTTTACTTATAGGCAACAGTTAGATTTAACTGGACTTCTTGGACGAGCAATGAGTGTTTCTTATCTCCCGCGTGAAGGCTTGGCATACGAACAACTTATTGATAGGTTTCAAGAATTATATCAGCACTTTCGTGATGAGAGTGGTTTTATCTATATGGTCTATCGCACTAGCGTACACCTCGGTGAACGAATTTAAAAATAAAAATGGGAATCATAAGAAGTAGAGTGCGTTAATTCCCTCTCAAGAAATATCAGGATTCACATGGCACAACCAAAATATGAAGGTTATTGCGAATGCACTCCTACCAAATTAGTTAGAGAAAAGTTTGGAGATGTCAATGTTTATGCACAAAATGCTAAATCACTTTTAACAAAAGCTACTGGTTTTATTGGTGATTATGATTTTACTCTAAATCCTTACAGGGGATGTCAATACGGTTGTAGTTATTGCTATGCTGCTGCATTTACTCCTAATGCTCAAATGCGCGAAGACTGGGGTAAATGGGTAATTTTTAAAGAAAATGCTGCTGAGATTTTAGCGAAAGAATTAAAAAAATGGTATGAAAAAAATCCCCAGATTCCTCCTAGTATATACATGAGTAGTGTTACTGATCCTTATCAACCACTTGAGTCTAAACATCAACTGACTCGTCGGTTGTTGGAGGTAATGCTAGATGTAGGGATTGACGGTTATCCAACTCCAACTTTGGTGATTCAAACTCGTAGCCCAATTATTATTAGAGATATTGATTATTTACAGCGATTTAAGCGATTGCGAATTAATATGAGCATTCCCACTGGGAGTGAATTAGTGAGAAAAGATTTTGAACCGCGATCGCCAAGTATTAAAGCCAGACTAAATGCTATCAATAAAATTAAACAAAGTATTGATTATTTCAAAGGTTTTCTTCCTAAAATTTCTATCACTATCACCCCTCTACTTCCTACTTTATTAACTGATGAAGCTGCTTTTATTAACAAATTAGCCATTGCCGATAGAGTTGTAATTCAAGCTTTTCATGCTAGGGATAATCGTTCTCTTATAGCATCAACTCGCCAAGAAGCTGAAGAAATTAAGCAAAAATACGCTTGGTGGTATGAGGATGAGAAATTAAGCTATATGAAATTTAAGCAAAAGTTAGTTTGTCGGCTTCCAGGTATAGAAGTTATGGAAGGCAAAAAGGGATTTGGTTATGAATAATCCTATCGGAAATTGGTGGCGAAGTCAGCAGTTCAAATTATCTTTAAAACGCGGGGATATCCGACGTGCAGCCCAACTATTGCAAGAGATTCAAAAGTCAGGTGCAAGATTCTCATGGTTAGAAAAACTATTTAGGGATAAACTTCAACTTGAACGTTATTCCCAAGAATACAAACGACAAACACAAACTTTAAGTAAACAACTAACAGAAGTATCCCAGGAAAAAGATAATCTCATATTAATCCCCGATGATAATTTTGTTAAATATATCTATAAGGTTTTTAATTTAATACAGCATGATGAATATAAACTACAATCTACTGGTATTGATGAACGGATATTTGATGATTTTGAATCAAAGTTAGTTGAGTATCTCAAAGAAGAATTTAGCAAGATTCCTGAAAAACAGTTGTTTATTAAACTAGAAGATGCTCTTGAGGATATTAATAACTTAAAAATTGGACAAGACCCAGACTACCGTTTTAGTCTAACTCCTCATGTCTACTTTATGAAGTATTTTTTAGAAAATGTATATTGCATATATTTAGCTTGGTTTCTCATTTACCAGGATGCTTTACTATCAAGTAAGGTTAATATCCTTGATATTGCAGCAGGACCAGGAACAGTTGCTTATGGTTTAGCTTTATTTCTCCAAAGTAGTAGCGGTTTTTTTCATATCCCGCAAATGCACATATCTTACTACTCTTTAGAAAAACAAGATGCCTTCCAGTTTCGTGGACTTCAATTTTGGCGACGATATATAGAGTCGCGTTTAACTCCAGTGAATGCTTTCTTCCGCTTTGTTACTACTGATATTTTTAGTTGGAAAACTCAATCGAATAATCTACCCAAAGATTTTTTCGACTTTATCGTAATTTCGCACTGCTTCTTTATAGATAAAACCAAGAGGGTTGAAGCTAATAATACTTACAAGCAAATATTTGCTACTAGCTTAAAAAGCTCAGGTTATATTATGCTAATTGTGCAAGATAAAAAATTATTTAAAATTTATGATGTTCACCAAGTTGAAAATCAACAACAAGAAAAAAACGTAGTGGACAAATTTCTGGCAGAACTTGGATTAGAGTTAGTCTGGTATAAATATCTAACCTCAACAGGTTCAAGAATACCTTTGTCCGGTGTTGAATTTGGTAAGTTTGCTCGAGAAAAATTACCAAAACAACTATATATGAGTCCACTACTACAACAGTATTTGGCTCATAAGCATAAGTTACATTATACATTAGATGATTATGTAATATTGGCGAGAAAATAATGATAAATTGCAGGTAAAGTAGCAGAGAATGTATTAAATAAATATAAGATATGTGAATTTTAACTTTGAATTTATAAATGACCTGCAACTCACAAATAGCAGAAGGTTGGCATGGCAAACTTAATTTAGTCTATGCCGATCGCCAGGGTAAAACCCAATTAATTTACAATCACCAACAAGCGCCCCTGAAGGTACAACGCCCATTTTACCCAGAAGGGGACAAAGTTTGTCATAGCGTAATTTTACATACAGCCGGGGGAATGGTGGGAGGCGATCGCTTATCCTCTAGCATCCACCTCCAACCCCAAGCCCAAGCCTTAATCACTACAGCTGCTGCAAGCAAGATATACCGCAGCAATGGCTTACAAGCTAGACAAACCATCCAGATGCAAGTTGATGCTGGTGCTTGTTTAGAATGGTTGCCGCAAGAGACAATTTTATTTAACAACGCGATTTATCGGCAAGATTTACGGGTAGAATTAGCAACCGGGGCCAGTTGGTTAGGCTGGGAAATTACCCGATTTGGTCGCAGCGCTAGAGGAGAAAAATTCTTGCAAGGAGAATGGCGATCGCACACCGAAATTTGGCAACAAGGTATTCCCTTATGGATCGATCGGCAATGGTTACGGGGTAGCGAAGAAACTTTTCACAGTCCCCACGGCTTGGCTGGAAAACCAATCGTAGGTAGTCTAGTTTGGGTTGGTGGTGCAGTTTCCGCAGAAATTGTCGAAAAAACGCGAAATTTATGGGATGGGGAAGGAGAAGCAGGTGTTACCAGGTTACAACATGGATTATTGTATCGATATCGCGGTTCCTCCACATCTGAGGTGAGAAACTGGTTTATTGATGTTTGGCAGTTGCTGCGAGTTTCTTTTTTGAATCGTGGTAATTGTATACCAAGAGTTTGGCAAGTTTGAACGAACCACGAAGGCGCGAAGGACGCGAAGGAAGAGGTAAGAATGCAACTTACACCGCAGGAAAAAGATAAGCTATTAATTTTTACTGCTGCTTTATTAGCAGAAAGACGTAAAGGAAGGGGTTTAAAACTGAATTATCCCGAAGCGATCGCTTATATTTCTGCTGCCATTTTAGAAGGTGCAAGAGATGGGCAAACTGTAGCTGAATTGATGAGTTATGGTACAACTCTCTTAACGCAAGATGATGTCATGGAAGGGATACCAGAAATGGTACATGAAGTGCAAGTTGAAGCAACTTTTCCTGATGGTACAAAGTTAGTGACAGTACATAATCCGATTCATTAAATTTACTTCCTACTGTGTTACTTTGAAGACGAAAGTCTTTTATAGACATTGATTATTAATCAAGTATATAATTTAACACATTGTCTGAAGTGCACTGCTTGACTATTATCAAGCATAAAGAGAATGAATACAGGAAACACTGGTTTTACAGCAACTATTATAACCACTGCCATAACTACTGCCTTTGCCGTTGTAGCCGGAATAGTTAATCACATTATGTCTGGCAACAGAGACCGAGAAAATCAGCAGACAACTGCATCGTTAAAATATACTGAGCAGCAGCTAGAAGAATTATATGGGCCGCTTGCTTTTCTGATCTGGGAAGGTAGACGTACCTATACAGATTTAGCAGAAAAGTTAAGAGAAATGCGCGGTCAAAAACGTATCTTAGAATCTATTCAAGTAGGAGAAAAAAATGGTTATACAATTTTCCCCTTCAAAAACGAAGCAGAAATTAAATTATGGATTTTTTGGATAGAAAAAGATGCTTTTCCCCGCCATGAAAAAATTAAAGAGCTTTTGATGACAAAGACACACTTAATTGAAGGCGAAATACTACCAGAAAGTTATCTAAATTTTTTGAATTATCATAATTCTTGGAAAATGGAACATCTGCGGTGGCAAGAACAGCAAATTGAATATTTATGGAAATCAAAAGTTGACTTTCCATTCCAATTTGAAGATGATATTCTTAAAACTTTTAAAAACCTTAAACGTCAACAAGCAAGCTTTTTAAAAGTTAATCATGACTTACGCAAGAATACTGTTAAACTTGCGCAAAAATATCCAAAAACATGAATTTATTGATCCGCCTTATCTGCGAAAAACTTTCGCCAACGCGGAGCGTCTTGTAGAGAAGATGCCAAGAATTCATAGAGTGTGTATAAGTCCTACTTAAATGAAATATTGGATTGAACATGATACCAGGAGAAATCATTACACTAGCAGGTGAAATTGAACTAAATGTTGGTCGTCAAACTGTAAAATTGCAAGTGTCAAATACAGGCGATCGCCCCATACAAGTTGGTTCCCACTATCACTTTTATGAAGTTAACAGCGCCTTAAACTTTGACAGAGAACAAGCGCGAGGAATGCGCCTCGATATCCCCGCCGGAACCGCAGTTCGCTTTGAACCAGGCGACGAAAAAGAAATAACTCTAGTCCCCCTTGTTGGTACTCGCCAAGTCTACGGCTTCAACGCCAAAATTAACGGACACTTGCCACTAATCTAAAATAGACTCAGACATTCATTGAGGATTTTATATGTTATTAGCAGAACAGCGACGCATCAGCCATGATTTTAAAACTATATTGAAATCAATGGTGTGCCTTTTTAGAGAACCAACTAATCTAGAATATATTTATAATCTGGAAGATGAGTTGCGTTCCACTCAGGCGAGTTTATTAGCTGTTGAGTGGTTAAAAACTCAACCGGAAGTATCTCTGTTGATTCAAGAACGTTATATTGCACCATATCCTAATATTGAAGTATTGCTGCAATATCCTGAAGACTCATTAGGATATGCCTACGCATCTTATATTAAAAAATATGGTTTTGACCCCAGTTTTTATCGTCAAATGCAAGTAGAAGACGATGTAAGTTATGTGCTGTTGCGCAGCCGTCAAACTCACGACATTTGGCATGTAGTTACAGGTTTTAAGACTGATGGACTTGGAGAACTAGGTCTTAAAGCTTTTGAATTATCCCAAACCCGCAGAAATTTAGCTGTTTTCTTAGTAGGAGGCGGGTTATTATCCATCCTCGTAAAATCGCCAGATGTTCTCCCTGATTTATTAGAAAAAATAGCTGTCGGCTACACAATGGGTTTAAAAGCAAAACCATTACTAGCGCAAAAGTGGGAAGAACATTGGGAGAAACCTTTATTAGAATGGAGAACTGAATTAGGAATTGATTCAGATATTTTAAATTAAGAGGAATGAGATAATGAGTTACAGAATGGATCGCCGCGCCTACATTGAAACTTATGGGCCGACAGTAGGCGATCGCATCCGACTTGCAGACACAGAATTATTTATTGAAGTTGAACAAGATTTCACTACCTACGGCGATGAAGTAAAATTCGGCGGCGGTAAAGTCATCCGAGACGGAATGGGACAATCCCCAATTTCTAACGCTGATGGTGCTGTAGATTTAGTAATTACTAATGCCTTAATTCTCGATTGGTGGGGTATTGTCAAAGCGGATGTTGGCATTAAAGATGGCAAGATTTTCAAAATTGGTAAAGCTGGAAATCCTTATATTCAAGACAACGTAGATATTATTATCGGCCCTGGAACCGAAGCCTTAGCAGGGGAAGGAATGATTCTCACTGCTGGGGGTATCGATGCCCATATTCATTTTATTTGTCCCCAACAGATTGAAGTGGCGATCGCTTCTGGTATTACTACCATGATCGGCGGCGGTACTGGGCCAGCTACGGGTACAAATGCCACTACCTGCACCCCCGGCCCTTGGAATATTTACCGTATGTTGCAAGCTGCTGATGCTTTTCCCGTCAACTTAGGATTTTTGGGCAAAGGTAACGCTAGTCAACCCCAAGGACTTGTAGAACAAGTAGCCGCCGGTGCAATGGGATTAAAGCTGCATGAAGACTGGGGAACTACACCCGCAGCAATTGATACTTGTCTCAGCGTTGCCGATGATTATGATGTGCAAGTAGCGATTCATACTGATACCCTGAACGAAGCCGGATTTGTGGAAGATACGATCGCCGCTTTCAAGAATCGTGTCATCCACACCTACCACACCGAAGGCGCAGGCGGAGGACACGCACCAGATATTATCAAAGTTTGCGGACAAGCTAATGTTCTGCCATCTTCTACCAACCCCACACGCCCTTACACCCTCAACACCTTAGACGAACACTTGGATATGTTGATGGTATGCCATCATCTTGATCCTGCGATCGCCGAAGATGTCGCTTTTGCCGAATCTCGCATCCGTCGGGAAACCATTGCTGCCGAAGACATTTTGCACGACTTAGGCGCATTTAGTATGATTTCTTCTGATTCCCAGGCAATGGGAAGGGTAGGCGAAGTGATAATTCGCACGTGGCAGACATCTCACAAAATGAAGGTGCAACGGGGAACTCTGAACCCGCAAGGAACACAGCAAAAAGCAGACAATTTTCGGGCAAAAAGGTATGTTGCTAAGTATACGATTAATCCGGCGATCGCTCACGGAATTGCTCAATATGTGGGTTCAGTGGAAGAGGGAAAATTAGCAGATTTATGTTTGTGGCGTCCGGCATTTTTTGGCGTGAAACCAGAGATAGTGATTAAAGGCGGGATGATTGCATGGTCGCAAATGGGCGATGCTAACGCCAGTATTCCCACACCGCAACCAGTGTATATGCGACCGATGTTTGGTAGTTTTGCAGGGGCACGTCATGCTACATCATTAACTTTTGTTTCCCAAGCAGCTTTAGAGAAAGAAATTCCCAGCCAATTAGGTTTACAAAAGCCAGCAGTTGCAGTTTCTGGGACACGCCAATTGAGTAAGCGGGATATGAAGCTGAATGATGCACTACCCTACATTGAAGTTGATCCAGAAACATACCAAGTCAGGGCCAATGGTGAGTTGCTGATTTGTGAACCTGCGACAGTTTTACCAATGGCGCAGAGGTACTTTTTGTTTTAATTCATGACCGAGCAACTTATCGCTTTTAAGGATAAGAGTAATATTGCCCTCATAAATTTTTTGTTTTAGAGTTACGATTAAATAGTTAAACGCTGCATCTGATGTAGAAAATTATGCTACCTTTTAAGAAAAAAATAGTGACTGATGAAGCGATGCGTCCGGTAGCGGTGTTGATTGATTATCACGACTGGCAGCAAATTGAGAAGATATTAGAAGCTCATCAATCACAACAAAAACAAGAGTTTAATTTAAACCAGTATGCGGGTGTAATTCAACTAACTCAAGACCCTTTGGAATATCAGCAGCAAATTAGGGATGAGTAGTGTTGACACAACCTTCGATTTTTTTAGATACAAATATAGTCTTGTATTTTTTGGGTGGCCGCTTGATAAATCCACTACCATCAGGAGAATATTTTATTTCAGTGATTACTGAGATTGAATTACTCTCTTATCCGAGTCTCAGTTTAGAAGAAGAAACACAAATTATTGATTTTTTAAATAAAATTACAATTATTGGTATTGATAGTAATATTAAAAATTTAACAATTGCATTTCGCAAACAATATAAACTCAGGCTTCCTGACGCAATAATTGCAGCAACTGCAAAATCTCTAAATGCAACATTGTTTACGAATGATGTAAGATTGGTTAATTTAACAGAAGTTAACACTCAGTCAGTGCAAATTGTGTAATGGGTGCGATCGCTATTCCTTCAACAGCAGAATTTCAGCAAGTTTTAGATAATCTCACGTCTGGAGAATGAGCGATCGCCTGCTTTGCGCTGAGGATGTATGCCTTATTTCTCCTGATCGCACACCTACTCTTACTCACCATATAAAAATCTCTTTATTTTTCCAAATTTTAATTTTTAATTTTTAATTTTTAATTCACTTATTGGTAACAGCAAACTATTTTCAATTTCCTGCCTGACTTCACAGCTAACATAACAATCGCTCTCTAGACAATCCATCAGCAGTACATTTGCATCGTAATACTGCAATAATAATTCCTGTTGTGCCTCGCTGAACTGCCAGTCATGACCAATATTACGATAATTAGAAACTACAAGCTTTATTTGTTTACACCAATTATCTCTATTTTCTTTCCACCATTTCTGAAATGTTTCTTTGTTCTGATTATGATTTGGCAACTCATTCTTAAGTTGGTTAATTACTATAATTAATTCCATTTTATTTTCATAATAAAGTATTTCATTAATATCAGAAAAAATCCTCTGATTAGGAGAAAAATAAGCATAATTTTCATATGCAATTAAATCGTAGTAAGCCTTATCAAGACCACTAGAGTTTTCATAAATCAAGTAATGGTTATGAATCCCAATTATTCCAAAATAATCAGCTAATTCAATATGTTCATCATTCTCTAAAAAATCAAAGTTATAAATAAACTCTAAGCATAGATAAAAAATTCGGATAACCACTAATTCATCGTGACACACAACAGACAGAGATTTTTTGTGAAGCCATATTAAAAACTGTTGCAGTTTCTCATCTTTAGCCAGTAAGTTATCAATTTCTCGCTTCATCAAGAATACCAATTTATCAGCATTTCGCATCATACCAGCGGTAAGCAAAAACACTTCTCTCCAGCGTTTTTCAGTGATATGAGCCGCTAAATTTTCCCAAGCAGAATTAGCAACAATCTCCCTAGCAGTAAAATATTCTTGAAACGTTAGATGTGAAAAGGAATAGATACCCTTTGCCCGTTCTACTAGTAGCCCATGTTGTGCTTCAATCGCCTTCAAAACAGCTTCGCTGTCTAGTTCCAATTCTTTTAGCTCAGTACGAGCATCACGTAAGTTACGAATGAAGTCAGCAATGTATGCTTCAACCGTTTTTTGCTTAAAGAAATAGTCTTTCTGCTCAAAGCTAGTAAGGGCAATTTGACTCAGCAAATCTTCCTTACGGTGCAGCGATAGGTTTTTATAAACTTGATCGCGCTCAATGTTGCGTTTGGCATCCCATTTTTTTAGCAATACATCCAAGCCTTCTTTATAAAGCTCAGAACGATTTGCTGGAAAATCTGCGCTTTCCCCAAATACCAAACACAGCAGCGTTAACAATAGTGGATTGGTTGCTAATTCTTGAATTGGTTCGTTATCTTGCAGCTTGTGGATGAATCTTTCAGCTTTTACGGGGTCGCTTAACCGAAACCAGTTTTCGGCAAAAATGGCGATTTGCTTTTGGTCAAAATCTGCCATTTCCACCTCAGTGAATCGTTCAAAGGTGTATTCTTTGGCAGCAATTCGACAGGGAATCATGAACTGATTAGTATGAAACTGCTCAGAAAGATTCAGAATTTGCCGTAAGACACGCTTCGTATCCTCTTCACGAACTTCATCCAAGCCATCCAGTAACACTAATACCTTACCTTGTTTCAATAGTTGATCTGCTTTAACGCTGGCATTATTCACTGCACAACTTGATAATTGTTGAGCAATATATTTCAATACATTTGGCTCTTTGGGCGCTTCTGCAAAGTCCTTGAGGGTGATGAATAAGGGAACTCGGTTTGTCAAATACTGCCCCTCAATGCACTGCATCGCCAAATACTTCAAAAATGTGGTCTTACCTGCTCCGGGTTTTCCTAAAACCATTAGCTTACTGTAGCGTTGCACCACTTCTAGTCCCGATACTCGCTTCTCTGTTACTCGGCTGAGTCCAAAGTGATCAAAGTGTTCTGGATCGCAGTTTTGCAACAGTTCAGAGATATCCAGTCGCCTGCGTCCTGTGATTTTCTCCAGAATGTTGACGTTGGTATAGATGCCTCGCTCTCCAGTTAATTCAATTGGCTGGGGCATATCCAGCACCCGCATAGTTCCACACTTTTCTTTAATGCTGGATTTGACCTTCTCGCGGATTTCTTGAACTAGGGCATCAACGTCATCCTCTGCAATATCGGCAGTTGAGTTATCCGAAGGTTTATGCTGCAAATATCGCTTTTCGAGATATTCCCGCAAGCGGGTTTCTTTCACAGGCCCATTACCACTAATACAGAACTTCTTGTAAATCCCCGTTAAACAACTACTGAGATTGCTATTAGAGATGTTGAACGTTTGTGTAGCTTGAACTCGACTCTTGCCATTAGCAAAGATTTCCAAAAAGACCGCCTTTTCTCGGTTTGACAATTCGCTGTATTGCTCTAGTTGTGTCAAGAAGTCTGTTGGTAACGACATATACCTAATGTGAAATCGCCTTAAAGTTCAGTCTAGCTTGCGTTTCCAGAGATTGGCGGCTAGTAAAGATATGTCAAGACAAGTCAATTTAAGTCACTACAAGTCAAATAAATAACTACAAAACAAAATTGCGACATTGAACTCAGTCAAGCAACTGAGGCGATCGCAACGCAATGCTAGAAACACTAATCTCCCTAGTTATCAACAAGTCTATTGAAGTCATCCTAAAACTACTACTGGAAAAAGTCTGGGTATGGCTGTTGACGGATAAAAGCTTCCAACGCCTTAACCACTTTCTGAAAATGCAGATTTTTGTACTCTATCTGGATTGGATTTTGCTCAAAACATCTCTAAAATCTCTGCCAGAGCTAGCAAAAGAGAGCAATTCAGACACAAGTGGCTAGTTATGAAGGAGGCAACGGTTTCCTCTATGCTCTAATTTTGAAAACAAATTGTGCAGAATGCTGAACAGAACCTATCCTAAATACGGCAAAGTTCGCTCTACCATAAGAAGTATGTTGTCCTAAGTAACTCAGAAGGCACTCTTAACTCTTGGGCGATCGCCTACGCAATTATATCTCTAGTTCCCCACCGAAACCGATACATCAAAGACTATATAAGTCATTCCACCATCTGCTGTATCCAAAGCTAAAATTTTACCAGCCATAATTTAATAGTAAAAAATACTTCTTAGGTAGGGAGGCTTACTAAAAAACTTGGTAGACAAATTGTTACAAATACAGCTAGTCTTACAAAAATTTACTTTTACCCCATACCTTGCATCTATATGACTTCGCAATCTTCTCGTTCTGGCAAAATTTTGGTTGTTGATGACTCTCCTGATAATGTGTTTTTGATCAAAACTATTTTGGAGGAAGAAGGTTACACGGTTAGCACCGCAGAAAATGGAATTTCGGCTTTGGCAGAATTGAAAGCTTCTCCTTGTGACTTGGTATTACTGGATCTGATGATGCCAGATATGGATGGGTACGAAGTCACTAAATACATTCGGAAAGAGATGAAATTGCCGCAATACATCCCCATATTGCTGATCACTGCCCACGATGCGCCCAACGTCGCCCACGGATTAGACTTGGGTGCTGATGATTTTATCCGCAAACCTGTAACAGTTGATGAATTGCTGGCACGAGTGCGATCGCTCCTGCGTTTGAAGCATAGTATGGATGAACGTGATGAAATTGCCCGTCAGCGAGAAGATTTTGTCTCCCGCCTCACCCACGACTTACGTACTCCCTTAGTAGCCGCCGATCGTATGTTGATGCTATTTCAGCAAGGTGCATTGGGAACATTATCAACGCAAATGCAGGAAGTAATCGCCATCATGGCCCGTAGCAATATCAATCTGCTTTCTATGGTGAATACTTTATTGGAAGTTTATCGTTTTGAAGCGGGTCGCAAAAGTTTAGCGTTTCAACCGGTTAATCTGGGTCAGTTGCTAGATGAAGTGACTGGAGAATTGTCACCCTTAGCTCAAGATAAAACACTGTCCCTAAATTTGGATGTTACTGAAGAGTCAATCACAAACACAGTGATGGGCGATCGCTTGGAACTGCATCGTCTATTTACCAACCTTATAGGCAATGCGATCAAATTTACCGAAGCTGGATCTATTACTATTCGTTTTACTTCTCAACACCAGTTCAACAAAAGTAATCAATCTCAGTTCTCTGAAAAATCCAATTCCGTTGACCACATTAGAATTGAGATAGCGGATACCGGCCCAGGTATTCCTCCTGAAGAACAAGCCACCATCTTTGAACGATTTCGCCAAGGCAGTCATAAGAGTTCTGGTAGTGGCTTAGGACTGTATCTTGCTCGTCGAATTGTCGAAGCACATCAAGGCATTATTCTGCTTAATTCTGAGTTGGGCAAAGGTAGTGTATTTATTGTGCTTTTACCCACTAAAACATGAGAAAATTAGTAATTATAAATTAGGAATTGTAGAGTTTTTTTTCCTGGCAATTCATGATTTATAACCTTACTAATATCTACCGATAATTTAAACTAAAAAATTCAATTGGAAAATCAAACGCTAAGAATTTACAAATCAAATATGTTGAGATAATCCATTAGCATTAAATACTTTTTGATAGGACAAAACAATGATTACCACTGAATTATCTAACATTGGCAATATTATCCAGACTCAGCGAGAGTTTTTTCAAACGGGCAAAACTAAAGAAGTAACTTTTCGCATTGAACAACTGAAAAATCTTAAGCAAGCAATCATTGAGCATGAACAGTCAATAGTCGAGGCATTACAAGCGGATTTACGTAAACCAGAAGTAGAAACTTACCTTACAGAAATCAGCGTAATTAAGGATATTGATTACGCCATCAAACATCTTCAAAACTGGACTAAACCCCAAAAAGCAGCGGTTTCCTGGGATTTTTTTTCTTACTCAGCGAGAATTTATCCAGAACCGTTAGGGGTTGTCTTAATTATTGGGCCTTGGAACTATCCATTTAACTTAATTATCTCACCCTTAATAGGTGCGATCGCAGCCGGTAATTGTGCAATTATCAAACCTTCAGAAATTGCTTCTCATACGTCTGATATCATAGCTAAGATTATTGCCAAAAATTTTGACCCTGCTTATCTTGCAGTGATTGAAGGAGGCGTGGAAGCAAGTCAAAAACTACTAGCAGAAAAGTTTGACCATATCTTTTTTACTGGTGGCACAGCCGTCGGCAAAATCATCATGGCAGCAGCAGCAAAATATCTCACACCAGTGACTTTAGAATTGGGTGGGAAAAGTCCTTGCATTGTAGATACTGACATTAATCTTGAACACACTGTCAGACGAATTACTTGGGGCAAATTTATTAATGCTGGACAAACTTGTATCGCCCCCGACTATCTTTTGGTTAATAAAACAATCAAGAAAGATTTAATAGATGGGCTGGAAAAATCCTTAAAAGAATTTTATGGTGAGAATCCTGTAAACAGTCCTGATTATGCCCGGATTATCAGTCAAAAACACTTTGATAGATTAGTAAGTTTTCTCAAAGACGGTGAAGTTATCATCGGTGGAGAAAACCAACCTTCAGAGCGTTATATCGCTCCAACACTAATTGATAATGTCTCATTAGAAGATTCTGTAATGCAGGAAGAAATCTTTGGGCCCATTTTACCCATAATTGAATATACTGACATTGCAGAAGCGATCGCTTTGATTAACTCTAGACCCAAACCCTTGGCGTTATACTTATTTTCTCAAGACAAAAACCTGCAAAAGCAAGTTTTGCAGGAAACTTCCTCTGGTGGAGTCTGTATTAACGACACAGTTATGCAGGTTGGTGTCTCGTCTTTACCATTTGGTGGAGTGGGAGATAGCGGTATCGGCAACTATCACGGCAAAGCTAGCTTTGACACCTTTTCCCATAAGAAAAGTGTATTGCAAAACTCCTTCTGGCTCGATTTAAAATGGCGATACGCTCCATATCAGGGCAAATTGCCACTTATAAAGAAACTTCTGGGTTAAAAAAAGTTAGGAGTTATGAGTTATGAGTTATGAATTTTTAACTCTAAATTCCTAACTCCTGACTTCTAACTCTTAACTATTAATTATTAAAACCCAAAAGCGTTGCTGTAACGCTCCTCAGCCCAAGGTTCACCACGGCGATGGTAGCCATTGCGTTCCCAAAAACCAAGTTCTTCAGCAGCTAAAAATTCCAAACCATTAATCCACTTAGCACTTTTCCAAGCATAGAGGTGGGGTACAACTAACCGCATCGGCCCACCGTGTTCAGATGGAAGGTCTTCACCAAAGACTTTAAAAGCAAAGAAGTTTTCTTCGCGCAGAAAATCTTCTACAGAAATATTGGTAGTGTAGCCGCCATAGCAGTGTTCCATAATGTGGGCTACTTTCGGGTCTAATTCAATCAGACCCATGAAATCTTTAACTTTAATGCCAGTCCATTTGACATCGAGTTTAGACCAGCGCGTTACACAGTGGAAGTCGGCGGTGAATTCGTGTTGAGGTAGCGCCATAAAATCTGACCAACTAAAGGTAGCAGATTTTGTTAAACCCCAAACTCGAAACTCCCATTCCTCAGTGCTGACTTGGGGAGTTTCACCGTAAGTTAATACGGGAAAACCTTTGGCTAAGTGTTGACCAGGAGGGACGCGTTCGCCCTCTTCTTTGCCTGGTTTCTGAAAAAATTTTCCTAGCATAGTTGGAGAAAAATAAGTTTTCTCAAAATATTTACAAGCTTTTTTGCTGAGTTGCCAACAGTATCAGATGTTTTACTCTTTATATGAACTCTTGAATGATAGGTAATGGGTAATGGATATTTCCAATTACTCACTACCAATTTTTTTCGATCTAATGAGCTTATGTAGAGTGTGTATGATTCATAATGCAATCAGGAAAGCTTAGAAAAAGCATTTATCCAGCCATAAGAACTTTGATTGTTGAGTTTGGCAATCAAATCTATCGGTGCTGTTCGTGCGTTTTCCTGACTGAGAAATTATGATTCTTCTTCCTCTTCTTCAGCAGCTGGATAAACAAATGTAGAACGTCCAGTCAAAATTGATTTGCCCAGAGACAGAGCTTTCTGAGCTTCGACGACGGCTTTGTGCCTCCAGGTAGCTCGACGTTTATCTCGTTTTGATTTTGAAGTTTTCTTCTTAGGAACAGCCATGTCAGCAGATATCGCGATTTTTGACAACCTTCTTATTCTAGGCCATCCATTGACGCCAAAGACAACAGTTGAGTCAGGAATAAATAAGTTGAGTTAAGACTGACGCAAGCACGCGAGTCCCCCAAGGTTCCGAGCCAAAAAAGCTTTAGCTCGGACTTCTAGCTCAACCCGTTATTTTGGCGTTGACACAGCGCTAGCTGCTGGAACTTGATTAGAGTTATTTTCAAAGAAAAGTAAAGAGCGCGCAGTTTTGAAGTAAGTAGCCCAATTTTGAGCATCGGGACGCGATCGCCATTGAGGACGACTGACATCTAATGTCAGGACTGGTGCGATCGCTCCATAATTTTGTACGGACACAATGATGGAAACATCTGTCACCAAGATATCTTGGTCGAAGCTCCTTTGAGCAGCTGCCCTAGCAACCGCTTCCGCCCTTCTGAGAACGGTTTCATAGTTTTCTTCTGGCAAGCGGTCAATAGCTAGATCGACTCTAGCGGTGTAAGCTCGCACAACCTGCGGTGCGATCGCTTCCATCAAAAACCACGCAGGAACAGTAGATATGAGCAAAACTACTAAAGGAATTATCCGGATTCTTCTGGCAATTTGGCTAATAACTGAAAAGGGAGCGAGCGATGATGGTAGGTGAGCAGAAATTTTGCTCATGACCTTCTATCTCCTTAGTAATGATCTGTTATTGAAATTAGGTAAAAGTATTTTCCGGCTAATAAACGTAATAAAAATTACATTCTAACTTAAGATTCAATCAGAATCACCTAGAGTATAAGACATCGGTTAGCTTTGTTTTTTTGGCAAAGCCAACCACAATTTTAAGACCAGCAAACAACAATAACTGACAAAGAGCGGGATGGCAAATTACTGGGCGATCGCGATTGGTATCAATCAATATCAGTTATTTCAACCTTTAAGTTGTGCCCAAGCAGATGCTGAGGCACTAGAAGATTTTTTGGTGACAGAGGCAGGTTTTCTCCCCAAACACTGTTTAGTGATGACAGATACTTCGCCACCGATTGGGGATAGGTCAACTTACCCGACGAAGGAGAATATTTTGTTGCTGCTTGAAGATTTGGCAGCAACAAGTTGGCAACAGGAAGACTATCTGTGGTTATTTTTTAGCGGTTATGGAGTCAATTACAAGGGCAAAGATTACTTAATGCCAGCAGAGGGCAACCCCGAACTCGTGCAAGAGACTGGCATAGAATTGCGATCGCTAATGCAAAGTCTGCAACTTGCTAACCTGAATGTATTGCTACTACTGGATATCAACCGCGCTTTTGGCACTCAAGCGGATGCTCCCGTTGGTGAAGAAACAATAGAACTAGCCCAAGAACTACAACTCGCGACTATTCTTTCTTGCCAACCAGAGCAATTTTCCCACGAGAGTAGCGAACTAGGTCACGGATTCTTTACAGCAGCTTTGTTAGAAGCTTTACGTTCTGGTAATGGCAGCAACTTGGCAGATTTAGAAAGCTACCTAAGCTTGATTGTACCAAAGTTATGTCACCACCACTGGCGTCCTATCCAAAACCCTGCCACCATCATCCCATCAAGGCAGCAAGTAATCTTGCCAAAATTGGCAATGGAAAGTGATTTTCAGCCAGAACCAATGATTTATCCAGAAGAATCTTTTGCTGTTGCCCTGGCAGCTCCTCCCCTCGACGATTACTCTAAAACTTCAGCAGTTCGGAAAGAAGTTAGTGTGAACTCCTCCCAACAGGTGAAAGGTCAAAAAGTCCAGGAGTCAGGAGGCAGCTTAGTTTCCCAGCCAATGGCGGAAACTTCTTTGGGAGTGAATACCAAAGGAAGATTTATTCCTAATTCTTCCAAAGGTTACGTCTCTCGATTGCCAGCGAATCAGCCAAGCATCCCTTTTTGGAAACAGTTTATCTTGTGGGGCGGAGGTAGCTTGCTGGTAGCAGGTTTAATCGCCGTAGTTTTTCTGCGTAATCAAGAAACTTTTAGAATTAAGCAAATATCAAGTACATCACCCAACGCTACTGTTAGCGATCGCCAGGTTGTCGAGAATTTACCAAGCGATCGCACTCCACCAGTTAGACTCAACAACCAATCTAGCGCTCAAATAGCCTCTAGTTCCCAGTCAAAAAAGCGAAATCAAGCAGTATTAGACCTGGCGAAAATGTCGCTCAGACAAACTCAGGCGAGTGATTTGAGCATGGCGATCGCTACAGCCCGGAAAATTCAATCGGGTGAACCACTGTACGAACAAGCTCAGGAGAATATTAATATTTGGAGCCAGATGATTTTAGATTTAGCAGAGGGTCGTGCTAAACAAAGACAGTATGCCAGCGCTATTGCTGCTGCTCGATTAATCACCAAAGATGAAGCCCCCTACGCCAAAGCACAAGCAGCAATTAACCTGTGGCGGTTAGAGGGTAAGCAGTATGTGAGTAACAAAACTCTTTTAGATGCAGCTAATGCCTTAATTAAGTCTGAACAGGCATCTACCTACAATCGGGCGATCGAAGTTGCCAAGAAAGTACCATCTGGTCAACCAGGCTTCGATACTGCCCAAAAATCGATCAATAACTGGAGTGAGAAAATTTTAGACCTGGCAAAGCGTCGCGCCGCCGAAGGAGAACGTAATGCCGCAATTGCGACCGCAGCTTTAGTGCCAGAGGAGACAGGCGCTTACGAAGATGCTCAGGATGCCATTCAAAAATGGCAAAAGAAATAGTAAAAAAATAATAAAAGAATTGTTAGGAGTTAGGAGTTAGGAGTTATATTATTGATCCCCGACCTGTTACTCCTGACTCATAACTTTTTCCTCAGCGCTCATATCTCAGTATTAGCAGTACTGCGATACATCTTCGCCACACTCGTCGGCTAGATAGCACAATGCTCGGAAACGTAAACCAACCACTTCTTCATATAAGGGGTTGAGCTTGCACATGGGTGGGATGTGAAACAAGGTCTTCCCAAATAATTTGACATCGCGTTCAAAGGGGCACTGAGACGGAATCAGTTTGCACAAACGATGAGCTAGTTGGCGATCGCGGATTTGAATGTTTTCTACTCGTTGCCGTAGGGGTTGGAGAATATCCCAGTGAGGCTTGGAAGCAGAATGGTTTAGCTGGGTTGCTTTATGGTCAGTAGTCTCTGCTTGATTGATTGATACCCAGCTTGCCAGAAAAATCTTTTTTGTGGTATTGTCGAATACCTTCATGGTTAACCCTCTGTGTTATTGAGGCTATTCACCTTTTTGATGAATATATACAACGTGGCAACGAACTTTCCCGGAAAAATCGCGTTCTGACTGCGATATAATGTAATACCTGATTAGCCACTTAAGTCAGAACCTACTTTATTACTACGTCAAGTTAATCGCAAATTTCTGGGGATCGGTAGTGTAATATTACGATCTTGTTCATAACTTGACACAGTTTAAATTTTAATAAAGACATCAGTCATTGGATAGGCTTTAGTGTAACATTTACAGAACTTAATATAAGGTCTTTCCAAAAGAATTTTTGCTAAGTATAAACATCTGTAATATCCTAGAAGGCATTTTTCCTCTCGGTGTTCCCACTCTCTCACGTAAGTGTGTCCTATTCATCGCTGACTGAATACCGTAGAAGTAGTGATTTTTGATCGAGTAGAATCGATTGCATTTCACAAAACTTAGGTTGGCAGTAGCAATTTGAAAATGATATAGTCTGAAGCGTTAAAATCAGACGAACTTGCTTATGGGTGTTTCTGTACTCTACAGCGCAATTCCTCCTGGCGGTACGCTGTACGCACGCCTTCAGAGTCAAAAGGCACTCAGCATCCTTGTAGTTTCTCTTTTCCCCTATGGCTGCGGTATTTTCCGCTTTTTTGAGATTGATCCTGAAGAGATTAATGAAATCCTTGAAGATGTTATCGAAACACATCAAGAGACTTTTGGATCTGAGCTAGAAGCAGATCGGGTAATCGCACAATTGCGGTCTAAGTTAAGGCTTACTCGTCAAGCCTATTCAGGGATTGAAGATAGAACAGCATCACTAGAAAAAACATCTGTTGAGATCGAGAAACGTTTGTCGCAGGAGCTATCGAGAAGAAAGTTTGCGAATGCCGATGAGATTGTTGAAAAGCTCATGTTCGGAGACCAAACCCTTGCTCCAACTCTGTTGTCAACAGAGGAGTCATTGGGACTTATATCCCGTGAGCTAGTCAGTGAAGGAGCCAGCATTTTTCGACAGATCGATCCTGAAACACTGTTTACAAGAAATGAGTGGTGTTTTGAAGACTTCGAGCGGTGGAGAAATCTGTATCGTTTTAGCAGCCGAGAAAAATGAGGAGATATTGGTTGCAGTTGCTTGAGGCAAAGCAACCTAAAAAGTTAGATCGCTCTACCAAGTTGATACTGCAATATTTAGGCGATCGCAATCAGTATTTTTTTGATTTCACGCAAAGCAAACAAACAACCTTAAGGTGAAAACACCTGCTGGGCTGTCAGGGTTAATTCTGGGAACGTTTGAGAAACAATCCGTTGGTCTTCGATAAACATAGTTTGCTTGTAACTGCTCTGATTTAGCAAACACACAGTTATTTTATTTTCCAGAGGATCAACAATCCAATACTCGACCACACCCATCGCCGCATACTCAGAGGTTTTTTGGTTATAGTCTCTGTCAATAGATTCAGGGCTTACCACTTCAACTAAGAGGGGTGGAGCAGTTTTGAGGATAGCCGAGGTCGTCTCAATACTTTTTGCCTGTTCATTGGTAATTACACAAACATCAGGTCTTCTAAGTTGTTTATTGGTCAGCACCTCTGTACCGTTAGGGCGCGGTTGTAGAGGCAGTCCCATTTTTTGAATTTCTAAAAAAAAGCGAACTAACAGTAGGGTGATAATCGCCTCATGTTTGCCAGTACCAGGAGGCATTTCTACCAGCACCTCATCCTCAATTTCATAACGCTTGTCGGTGCCATCATCAAAATTGATGTATTCCTCAAGAGTACTAATTTTTATTGGTGTTTTAGTCATAGCGATCGCCTCCAAGAACTATAGGCAAGTACTATACCCATAATAAAAGACCGTATCTCACGCCAAAGCGCAAAGACCTTCAGAAAAACTCTGCGTCTTTGCGCTTCTACGTTAAATTGCGATCTTAGCCTACGATGCTACCTGAGCAGCAGTCCGAGTCCGCCGTCTTCTGCCATCAGCAACTTTTACAGGTGGCTCATCAGGGATTTGCATCAACAAAGTCACAGATGGCTGACATTGCAATTCCCGACGGATGGAACGTTGTAATTCTCGTTCTAAAGTTCCTTGCAATCCACCCCAGTCTATATCTGCTGCTTCACCTTGCTCAGGAGCAAATTCTGTCCAGCGCACAGTGAGAATTTCTTCAATCCGTTGTTTTACCCAGGTTTGTAACAGCGATCGCTCTACACTTGTAACTACACCCCGGAGGTGAGTTTCTGGTTTTGCTAACAGTTTACCATTCCAATCAATGGCAGCTGCGATCGTGATAATGCCTTCTGAAGCCATGCGTTGCCGTTCTTGCAGCACTTTGGCACTTACCATGCCCGAACTAGTAGTATCCACCAATTCAATACCAGATGGCACTTTACCAGCTACGGAAATAGCATCTTCAGTCAGCTCGACAATATCACCATTCTGGATAATTATCATGTTTTCTGCGGGAATGCCCATACTCTGAGCCGTTTCTGCGTGCTTCACTAGCATCCGATGTTCGCCGTGAAATGGCACAAAGAACTTGGGTCGAGTTAAGGCAATCATCAGTTTTTGTTCTTCCTGACAGCCGTGACCGGAGACGTGAATTCCTTTATCCCGCCCATAGACCACTTTTGCACCTTGAATCATCAATTTATCAATGGTGTTGACTACAGCGATCGTATTTCCGGGAATTGGGTTAGCAGAGAATACTACGGTATCTCCTTCGCGGATTTTGATGTGAGGATGTTCTTTGTTAGCAATGCGGGTCATTGCTGCCATCAATTCACCCTGAGAACCTGTAGTTAAAATCAGTACTCTTTCATCGGGTAGATTGCGGACAGCGTGCAATGGTTGCAGCAGATTATCTTCACACTTGATGTAACCTAAATTGCGGGCATGAGCAATCAAGTTCAGCATGGAACGCCCGACAACCGTCACTACACGGTTCTGCTTCTTGGCGATATCCAAAATCATGTTAATGCGATGGACGCTAGAAGCAAAGGTAGTGACAAATAATCGCCCAGGTGCTTGACTAAATACTCTCTCCAGATTGGGATAAACGGAACGTTCTGAAGGTGTAAATCCTGGCACTTCTGAGTTAGTAGAATCACTTAGCAAGCAAAGAACGCCTTTTTCACCATGTTCTGCTAGGCGTTGCAAATCAAACTTTTCACCATCCACTGGGGTATGGTCAATTTTAAAATCCCCTGTGTGAATGACTACACCCAGGGGAGTATGAATAGCAACAGTGAAACTATCAGCGATGGAGTGGGTATTACGGATATATTCAACTAAAAAGTTTTTGCCAATCCGCACTACATCACGTGGTAGAACTGTTCTGATTTCTGTGCGATCGCGGACTCCTGCTTCTTCTAATTTACCCTCTAGCATTGCCATTGCTAGTCTGGGGCCATAAATCACCGGGATATCAAATTGCTTGAGATGAAAAGCAATTCCGCCAATATGGTCTTCATGACCGTGAGTAACAATCATCCCTTTAATTTTGTGGCGATTTTCCCGCAGATAGGTCATATCTGGTAAAACAATGTTGACTCCATGCATCGCCTCAGTAGGAAAAGCCAATCCTGCATCTAACAGGATAATTTCATCGTCATACTCAAAAAGACAGGTATTTTTACCAATTTCATGCAAACCGCCCAAAGGAATAATTTTCAAGGCGGAATTATTAGCTTCGTTTTTAGTCATTTTCTCCTTAGATTGTTACTTGTGGTTAATTAAGTTGATAGTTAACTTTCCTTGTATTTAAGACAACATCATCTGTCTCTTAAGTCAGTCCCAAAGCAATCAAGTTTTAATTGAAGATTTCAATTTTTTATTCAATAAAATCAACTGTAAAACTCAAGGATTTATAGAATATCTATCAGTCCTAGCACAGGTTTTTAAATTGCAACTTATGAACAATTATGATCGTTGTTTATATGTATCTTTGGCAAGGAGGATACTACTAGTGCTTAACTAGCTGGCGGCTAGATTAAACTAAGTTCTTTTAGAACTGCTTCTAACTTTTGACTGACTTCTAAATCAGCTTCACATAGCGGCGGACGAGTTGAACCAACCTCCCAACCTTGAAGTTTCAGTGCTTTTTTCACTGGAATGGGATTTGAAGTGAGAAATAGAGCTTTAAACAACGGGAACAGTTGGAGATGAATGTCGCTTGCTACCTCAATTTTTCCCGCACCAAAAGCTTGAATCATCTGCTGTAGTTGGTTTCCTACCAGATGAGAAGCCACACTTACCACACCTTTTGCCCCGATCGCTAACAAGGGCAAAGTCATGTAATCATCACCAGAATAGATGTAGAATTCTTTTGGTGTCAAGCGACGAATTTCGCTTGCCTGATGTATATTACCAGTGGATTCTTTAATCCCGACAATATTGCTAACCTCAGCTAACCGGGCAACTGTTTCTGGCTGAAGGTTTTGTCCGGTACGACCGGGGACATTATATAACAACAACGGTAAGTCGGGACAGGCCTGTGCTATTGCCTTAAAGTGCGCTTCCAGTCCCGCTTGCGGCGGTTTGTTGTAATAAGGAACAACTTGTAAGGAACCATGTACTCCTATCTTAGACGCTTTTTGGGTGGCTGCGATCGCTTCTTTGGTGGAATTCGATCCGCAACCTGCGATTACCTTGGCTTTTCCGGCCACGGACTGCAATACCTCGACAAACAACTGGTATTCTTCATCCCAACTTAGCGTCGGGGATTCTCCGGTTGTGCCGCACATCACCAATGTATCTGTACCGTTGTTAGCTAGATGCGCCGCCAGTTCTGCCGCTACATCATAGTTGACACTACCATCTGCTTTAAATGGCGTAATCATAGCGGTTAAAACATTGCCAAAATCTCCCACCCTTTTTTCACTCCTGATTACCCATGTTTTTATATCTTGGTGGTTCTCTATTGTAATAACCTATCTGCAAATTGCTTTCAAGTGTCATTTTTCCTTTGTCATTTGTTCTTTGTCACTTTCCCAATGACCAATGACTAATGACTAATAGCTAATGGTTTGAGTAGATTTTTCTCTACTAATAACTCGGCGATTTGTACTGCATTCAATGCTGCACCTTTGCGAATTTGGTCGCCACATAACCATAATTCCAAGCCATATGGATGAGAAATATCCTGGCGAATTCTTCCCACTAAAACTTCATCTCGACCGGTTGCTTCTATTGGCATTGGAAAATGATTCGCTCTCCAATCTTCTACCAATTTTACTCCAGGGGAGGAATTTAAAATTTCTCTGGCTTCCTTCGCACTAAAGGGAGTCTCAAATTCTAAATTAATGGCTTCTGAGTGAGCGCGGAGTACGGGAACCCGTATACAGGTTGCAGTGATTCTGATTTGCTGCGTACCAAATATTTTTCGGGTTTCGTTGACCATTTTCATTTCTTCCTCACAATAACCCAAATCGTTTAATGGGGAGTTATGCGGGAATAAATTAAATGCCAATGGGTAAGGCAATATTTCGGCAATCGCTGGCTGTCCTTGTAGTATAGCGCTTGTTTGGGTTTTGACTTCTGCCATTGCCCTAGCCCCAGCACCACTAGCAGATTGGTAGGTTGCAGCAACGATGCGTTGCACGGGTTTAACTTTATGCAATGGCCAGACTGCCACAGCCATCAAAATCGTTGTGCAGTTGGGGTTAGCGATAATGCCTTGGTGATTCGCTGCGGCTTGGGGATTTACCTCTGGTACTACTAAGGGAACTTCCGGGTTCATCCGAAAGGCACTGGAGTTGTCAATTACCACTGCGCCTTTTTCCACAGCAACTGCTGCCCAAGTTTTGGATGTGGAACCACCTGCACTAGCTAGTACTATATCGACATTTTCAAAGGCGCGATCGCTCACTGATTCTATTGGTATATTTTCACCTTTAAACCGCAGCGATCGCCCAACACTCCGCTCTGATGCCAATAACTTCAAATTAGCGACCGGAAAATTACGACTTTCTAATAATTCCAGCAACTCTGTGCCCACTGCACCAGTTGCTCCTAAAATAGCTAAACGATAGGATTTCGACAAACTTGTTTCCTCCTTTAAGAGACTTAAATCTGCAATTTTTTGGAACAATTGACAATTTAGTTATATTTAAATAGCGATCGCGGTCTAGAAATACATTTTTAATAGGTTTATATTTTTCTTTAACTTAGTCTATCTTTATATATTTAATACATTTTTTTGTTTTTTTTGTTTGTTTAATAAGTTAAGTGATGTTGCATTTTAAAATAACGGTGATTTATCTTTTTCATCGATTTTAACTATAACTCTATATTATACAACAAACCGCCATTGAGCAGAAGAACGGAGATATATCTGCACTTAGGCGTTTCACTAAGCATCCTACCTGTAAAGAAACAAATGTATTGATTGCAAACTTAGTAACCAAGATGATGAATATACTAGGATATAAATGCATAAAGTCAGCCCAACTTAAAATTGAGCCATGCGCTTTCGTACCACACACAACTACACACAACTTAATAATATCTAGATAATAGCTAGACTGAATACTATAACTTTAACCTGGGGGTACTAACCACTCTTTGAGAACCAGGATATCACGGTGTTAGCCCACTGAATAATTAATTCCCAAGTTTTAGAGTGAGTCGGTAGTGAAGAAAGTAATAGGGTACAGGTTACAGGCTAGAGGTGACAAGGTACAGGTTACAGATTTATTCCCTATCACCTGTAACCTCTCCCCTAATCCCAATGCCCCATTAACCAAATTGTTATGAAGGTAAAATGTCAAGTCCTTGATAATTGGCAGTAAACTGGATCTTTGCCCCAGGACAAATATCCATTCTTGGATGTTACAAGACCTTTTGGCAAACTCCCATTACCCCTAAGAGACATCAAACCATAAACGCAAACAATTATTTTATTGCGTTTTGTGTGTACTCGGAGTATAAAATACCAGAAAACTAGAGACGAAGCATGAAAGTCACCCAGGAAAAACTTCCCGCCAGCCAAATTGGCCTGGAAATAGAGATTACGCCGGAAATTACCAAGCAAACTTACGAACAGGTCATTAAAAACTTAGCGAGTACTGCCAATATTCCTGGGTTTCGTAAAGGCAAAGTGCCTCGGCCGATATTGCTACAACGGCTGGGTACAACTCGAATCAAAGCAGCGGCGCTGGAAGAACTAATTCAAGATGGCATTGAGCAAGCAGTCAAACAAGAAGCCATCCCAGCAATCGGTCAGCCGCAATTGCGCTCCTCTTTTGAGGATCTGATTAATAATTATGAACCTGGAAAACCTCTGACGATTTCGGCTGCTGTGGATGTAGAACCAGAAGTGAATCTAGTGCAGTACACTGATTTCCAAGCCAAGGCTGAAGAAGTCAAGTTAGATCCAGAGCGAGTGGAGAATACGCTCGATAAGGAACGTCAAGAATTGGCGACATTGATTCCTGTAGAAGGACGTGCAGCCCAAATCGGCGATATTGCGGTAGTCGATTTTAAAGGTTCATTCGCCAGAGTTGAGGGCGAGGACGAAATAGCTGAACTAGAACCGATTCCCGGAGCCGAAGCAACTGATTTTCAAGTTGAGTTGCAGGAAGATAAGTTTATTCCAGGCTTTATTTCGGGAATAGTGGGGATGAATCCTGAAGAAACTAAAGAAATTGCGGCGCAGTTCCCAGATCCGTATGCTAATGAAGATTTAGCTGGAAAAGCGGCAACTTTCACCGTAACGCTCAAAGAAATCAAAGAAAAGGAGCTACCAGAAGTAAATGACGATTTCGCCCAAGAAATCAGCGATTTTGAAACCTTAGAGGAGTTACGCGCTTCTTTGGTAGAGCGATATCAAAAAGAGGCAGACGACAAAACAAAAACAAATAAGCAGGAAGCCT
This sequence comes from Nostoc sp. 'Lobaria pulmonaria (5183) cyanobiont', assembly GCF_002949795.1. Classification (NCBI taxonomy): domain Bacteria; kingdom Bacillati; phylum Cyanobacteriota; class Cyanophyceae; order Nostocales; family Nostocaceae; genus Nostoc; species Nostoc sp. 'Lobaria pulmonaria (5183) cyanobiont'. The sequence continues at coordinate 1,827,903 of NZ_CP026692.1, forward strand.
TGTTAACGGAACTGCTCAAGCACGTAGAAGTTGACTTACCGGCAACTTTAATTGAGCAAGAAGTGGACGCAATGCTAACGCAAACAGCAATCCGGCTGTCTCAGCAGGGATTGGATGTGAAAAAGTTGTTTACTCAAGATATTATTGGGCAATTGCGGGAGCGATCGCGTACTGAAGCAATTGAACGCATCAAACGCTCCTTATCCTTGCGGGAAATCGGGAAACGCGAATCTATCGAGGTAACACCAGAAGAAATCGCAGCCAGAGTCACAGAACTTTTGGAGCAATACTCAGAGGAACAGGACGTTGATGAAGATAAACTACGCTCAATCGTGGAAAACGAACTGTTAACCGAAAAAATCATCGATTGGCTCTTAGAACACTCATCGGTTGAACTTGTACCCGAAGGTTCTTTGAGTCCTGCGGAGGAAACAGAAGACGCAGAATCAGATGCTGATGGTGATGCACCTCAGACTGAGGAAGGAAACAGCGAAACTTCTACAGAAGTTACAGAAGGATAATAAAAAATCCCACAGCCATGAGTTCACCAGTTCTGAGTTAAAGTTCTGGTGAAATGGGTAAGCTAAGGGAGATGAGAAATTAGAGGGAGAAATAACCAATGCCCCATGCCCCATAACTCAGGGATGAAGTCAAAAAGAATTAAAGAATTAATGAATTTTCGGCAAATAGTGACACCTCTTATCACTTGAGCTTGATACTGTGTTACACGAGAGGAAATGATATGAGGCATAATGGTTAACACGTAGCTTACAAAAATTCCATTCGTTGAAAAGGCAGCATCCGCTGCTGAAACATTTGTCCTAAATTATCGTCAAAGAAAGCTTGTATGCTTGAATCGCAGTCGGGAAATTCCCCAATCAGCAACTTAAGTCGAATAAACATTAACTCCCAGTTAAGCAGCCCTAGCAACATCGTACCGATGGTAATAGAGCAATCTGGCATGGGAGAAAGAGCTTTCGACATCTACTCCCGCTTGCTGCGAGAGCGGATTATCTTTTTAGGAACGCCAATAGACGATGCCGTAGCCAACTCAATTGTGGCTCAGTTGTTATTCCTAGACGCTGAAGACTCAGAAAAAGACATCCAACTGTATGTTAATTCTCCTGGCGGCTCCGTCTACGCAGGGATGGCAATCTATGATACAATACAGCAAATTCGCCCTGATGTTGTTACAATCTGTTTTGGATTAGCCGCGAGCATGGGGGCATTTTTGTTGACAGCAGGAGCTGCCGGTAAGCGAATGTCTCTGCCCGACTCCCGGATTATGATTCACCAACCACTTGGTGGCGCTCAAGGTCAAGCCATTGACATAGAAATTCAAGCCAGAGAAATTCTTTACGTTAAGGCTAAGTTGAATCAGTTAATGGCTCACCATACTGGTCAACCCTTAGAAAGAATTGAAGCAGATACTGAGCGCGACTTTTTTATGTCGGCAGAAGAGGCAAAAAACTACGGTTTGATTGATCAAGTCATTTCCAGGCAAAATCTTCCCGTAGCAGGGGAAAACGTCACCATTCTGAAATAAGAGGCTGGTATGTCTAAGTACGACTCCCATTTAAAATGTTCATTTTGTGGCAAGTCCCAAGAGCAGGTGCGTAAATTAATCGCAGGGCCGGGAGTCTACATCTGCGATGAATGCGTTGACTTGTGTAATGAAATACTAGACGAGGAGTTACTCGATACTAATGGTGCGGCAGCACAACCAGCACCAAGAGCAGAGCCACCTGAAAAACGGCGTACCCACTCTGCTAGTATTTCGTTTAATCAAATACCCAAGCCAAGAGAGATTAAAAAGTATCTAGACGAACACGTCATTGGCCAGGACGAAGCAAAGAAAGTTCTGTCAGTAGCTGTTTACAATCACTACAAGCGGCTGGCAGTTATTCAGTCTAAAGCCAGTGGCAAACCTGGGTCGGATGATGCAATAGAACTGCAAAAATCCAATATCTTGTTAATTGGCCCGACTGGTTGTGGCAAAACTCTCTTAGCGCAAACCCTAGCGAAAATCTTGGATGTACCTTTTGCCGTAGCCGATGCGACGACGCTGACAGAAGCAGGGTATGTGGGCGAAGATGTGGAAAATATCTTGCTGCGACTGTTGCAGGTGGCAGATTTGGATATAGAGGAAGCGCAACGGGGAATTATTTACATTGACGAAATTGACAAAATTGCTCGTAAGAGCGAGAACACGTCAATTACCCGTGATGTTTCTGGCGAAGGCGTGCAGCAAGCCTTGCTGAAAATGTTAGAGGGAACGATCGCCAATGTACCACCCCAAGGAGGGCGCAAGCATCCTTATCAAGACTGTATCCAAATTGATACAAGTAATATTTTGTTCGTCTGTGGTGGTGCCTTCGTAGGCTTAGAAAAGATTGTAGATCAGAGAGTTGGCAAAAAAGCAATCGGCTTTGTGCAACCGGGAGAAGGGCAATCGAAGGAGAAACGAGCAGCAGACACTCTTCGCCATCTAGAACCGGATGATTTAGTAAAATTTGGCCTGATTCCAGAATTTATTGGGCGGATGCCAATGGTAGCAGTAGTAGATCCGCTAGATGAAGAAGCGCTGATGGCGATTCTCACCCAACCACGCAGCGCCTTAGTCAAGCAGTATCAAAAGCTGCTGAAGATGGATAATGTCCAATTAGATTTTAAAGCAGATGCTTTACGAGCGATCGCTCAAGAAGCTTACCGCCGTAAAACTGGTGCCAGAGCATTACGGGGTATTGTCGAAGAATTGATGTTGGATGTAATGTATGAGTTACCATCCCGTAAGGATGTGACACGCTGTACAGTAACACGGGAGATGGTCGAGAAGCGATCGACTGCTGAACTGATAGTACATCCATCTTCACTACCGAAGCCAGAATCAGCTTAATAGTCATTAGTCATTGGTCATTAGTCATTGGTCAAAAAATAAGGAATAATAACCATGTACTAGGGACTAATGACAACTGATAAAGGACAAATGACTAATGCCTTATATTAATGTTCGTGGCGTTGAGCATTACTACGAATGGGTGAAAAAACCATCCAGTTCTTTGGTAAAACCAGTAATGGTTTTCCTACACGGTTGGGCTGGTTCAGCTAGGTATTGGCAAAATACTGCTGATGCTTTATCGGAGCAATTTGATTGTTTACTCTACGATTTGCGAGGATTTGGCCGTTCTCGTGGGAAGCCAACCATCGCCCAAGCAAGTGAAGCTGTTGCTGAATCTGAGTCCCCAAAGGAAGAATCAGAGGCAATGAGAGAGCTAACCTATGAATTAGAGGAATACGCTGATGATTTGGCAGCTTTGCTAGATGGGTTACATATTCAGCGTGTTTATATCAATGCTCATTCAATGGGTGCGTCTGTTGCCACTTTATTTTTTAACCGCTATCCCGAACGAGTAGAACGAGGAATTTTAACTTGTAGCGGTATTTTTGAGTACGATGAAAAATCCTTTAGTGCCTTTCATAAATTTGGTGGCTATGTAGTTAAATTCCGTCCCAAATGGTTAAGCAAAATTCCATTTGTTGACCGGATGTTTATGGCAAGATTTTTGCATAGTTCCATACCACATTCTGAGCGGCAAGCTTTTTTAGAAGATTTTCTCGAAGCAGATTACGATGCAGCGATAGGGACAATTTTTACTTCAGTCAGTAAGGCTCAAGCTGAAGTGATGCCCCTTGAGTTTGCCAAGCTGACAGTACCAACTCTACTGGTGGCGGGGGAGTATGACAAGATTATTCCAGCCGAGATGGGGCGTCAAGCAGCTGCACTAAGTGACAAAGTGGAATTTGTGATGATTCCCAATACAGCGCATTTCCCAATGTTGGAAGATGTACCAACTTATCTGCAACGGGTACAAGAGTTTTTGCAAATTAAGACGCCAAAACCACAAGTCGGATAACTGATAGCGGTTTTTTAAACAGTTAAGTGTACCTGTGTGATACCTTGACGCATTTCATATTGTCGCTTTAACCAAGACTTTTGAATTATTTTACGGAGCAAGGGAGCAAGTTGAATCAACAGCGAACGCAGCAGTGCATTTTTTCGCAGTAGTTCGCCTTGTTTAGCTTCCTCTAGCTGGAGTTGCTGGGCGCGGATAATTTCTGGCTCACGTTCTGCTTGGATATGCGATAATGCCATGTCAATATCCTGGTGTCCAGTTTCTTTGTGCAACAACGGCACAAGATGATTAGCGGCGACAATCACATCACGTAATGCGAGATTAATTCCTTGAGCGCGAACAGGAGACATTGGGTGTGCAGCGTCACCTAGAAGCAGTACCCCTGGTGCGTGCCATTGGGGACAATAACCAACCACAACAGAAAGCCGAATCGGGGATTCGATGGTATCTGCATGATTACGGAAATGCTCTGCTAGCCATGAAGGTGATAGTGAGGCAAAAATCTCTGCCCAGTTGGTTTGTTTCCAGTCACTGTTTTCGGTTGCCGACATTATCCAAGCCAGATGCAATTTTCCTGACTCTGCTCCGTGAAAGATGCTAAATGCGCGATCGCCATTTAAAATAATACGAAACACATTATTTTTTGTAAACTCAGGGCTGGCGGCAAGTTTAAACCAAAGAATATCAATATTTTTAGGCTGGCGTAGCAATTCCAATCCTACACGTTGTCGCACAAGGGAATTTCGACCATCTGCCCCAATCACTAACTCAGCAGCAAATTCTCTCCCATCGCTCAGTACTACACCTGCGACACGTTGATTACTCCACAGCAAATCCTTGACAGGAACACCCTGGATAAATTCAAACCCATCATTGGTTTGAGCTTCCGAAATCAGTGCTTTGAGCAGTGGTGGTTGTGAAACCAGTGTACAGGGTCGAGTTGCCCCCATTGGTTCATCAACTCGAAACAACTGCTTGTCCCCGATAATGAATTCCCACGCGTCAAGTTGTCGATGGGGAATATGCTCTAACAAGGCCGATAGACCCATTTGCTCTAAAGCATCTAAGCCACTGGGCATTAATCCTTCACCGCGAAATACACGATGAAAGTCTTTTGCTGCTTCAATTAAAGTTACAGCAATACCACGTTTTACAAGGAGCAGGGCAAGGGTTACACCTGTTGGGCCTGCACCCACAATCACAATCTGCACTATCCCATCCCTCCTGTATCAGTTGCTCTCAAAGATGTTGGTAGAATTATCTTGAGATTAACTTAAACCCAGTTCTCGTTTTAGCAAGTTAATCGAGTTAGCGCCGATATAATTTTCAACCTTAATCAGCTTTGGTGGACGAATAATATCTTCATCAGATGCTTGCACGGCTGCTTGCACTGCTGCAAAACTGGCTTGGTCGCTAATGATTACCTCAGCCCGCTTAACCATAGCCTGAAGTTTATAGGCATCTTTTGGTTGCGAAGTCATCACCAGTAGTTCATCACCTCGCAAACCGTGGAGGATGACTTCTGCGGCTCGTGCAATCCCGGAACTAAGGCTAACTATGCCTACACAGTTTTCTTTTGGTAAGGTTTTCAATAGGCTGAGTTCTTTGCTGTAGTCGTAGATATCCAGAGGAATCACCCGTGCAGCTTTTGGAGCTGCGATCGCTTCTACATTACTGATAAAATATCGACTTGTGACTACTGTCGCAGAAGTAGTTTTATCTAACACAGCTGTTAATTCTTCCATTGCTACCAACTGGACTGGGATTTTTAGCGAGCGTTCTAATTCATACACCATCAACTCACCAGCACCCATGTCATAAGATGGAACTGCAACCAGTACCCGCGCACTACAACGCAAGCGCCAGTCAATTTCCGCTAAAAATAGCTCTCTAGCTTGATTTAGCGAACATCCTTGCGAGAGCAACTCGTCAAGTGCTTGCTGGACAACTTGATAGGCATCAGGATTTTGCTTGAGAATTGGTGATTGCAGCCTACTACCGCCCTCATGACCTTGGGCACGAACATAAATACCCGAACCAGCCATACTTTCAACAAATCCGTCTTCCTCCAGTTGACGGTAAACTTTACTAATGGTATTACGGTGTAACCCCGTTTGCATTGCCAGCGCCCGTGTGCTTGGTAATTTGTAAGCTGGGGGATATTGCCGAGAAGCGATCGCAAATCGGATTTGATTAAACAGCTGGGTTGATGCGGGAATTTCGCTGTCTGGCTGAATACGGAATTGAATCATCACCAAACCTCCTGAATACTAAGTGCTAATGAGTGCTGAGTTTTGATTATTAAGTGTTGCTTTTATACTCAACACTTTTAACTCAGCCTTCCTTTTGTAACCAGCTACATTTGCTACATCTCAAATATGTTTATTTACATATAAAGTTTTTCTGATACAAATTTCTAATGCGCTCACTATTGGTAATTGATAATTTAATTAGAAAAAAGCTGGGGATACTGGCATAGTTATATCAAATAAACACACGGCTAATCACATAGCACTGGTAAAAATTATTATGACAGAGCAAGCAACAACTACCACAACGATTAATCTTTTGCAAGATAATATTCAAGTGTCTGCTTATCTGGCAGAACCAAAAGAACCTGGATCTTACCCAGGAGTCGTGGTATTACAGGAAATTTTTGGTATCAACGCTCACATTCGGGAAGTTACAGAACGGATTGCCAAACTTGGGTATGTAGCGATCGCACCTGCACTTTTTCAACGGATTGCTCCTGGCTTTGAAACCGGATACACACCCGAAGATATTGAAACGGGCAGAAGTTACGCCATGCAAACTCAAGCCTCAGAGTTATTGAGCGATATTCAACTAGCTATTGACTACCTCAAAAATCTGCCTCAAGTGAAAAAAGATGGTTTTGGCTGTATTGGCTTCTGCTTTGGCGGTCATGTCGCATATCTTGCAGCCACCCTGCCAGATATTAAAGCTACGGCTTCCTTCTATGGTGCTGGAGTTAGCACCCGCACGCCCGGAGGTGGCGCTCCTACTGTCACCCGCACCAGAGAAATATCAGGTACTCTCTATGCCTTCTTTGGCAAGGAAGATACTAGCATCCCAGCCGAACAAGTAACCGAAATTGAAGCAGAGTTAGAAAAATATAAAATTCCTCATCGTGTGTTTCGCTACGATGGAGCTGATCACGGATTTTTTTGTGACCATCGCGCCAGTTATAATCCTAAAGCTGCGGCTGATGCTTGGGAGCAAGTAAAACAACTCTTTGGTCAACTAAACTGAAGCATACACAGCCAAGTTCGTCATTGGTCATTGGTCATTGGTGAATAACAAAGGACAAATGACAAATGACAAATGACAATCTAAACTTCAGTTGCACCATATCAAATAACAATTAATCTTCAAAAGTCATGAATTCCGAATCGAAACTTTCTCAAACAGCCAATTCGCCCTTTACAATGGACGATTTTGCCAAAGCACTAGAAAAACACGACTACCAATTTCAAAAAGGACAGATTGTACATGGCAAAGTTTTCCAACTTGACCATGATGGAGCCTATGTTGATATTGGTGGCAAGTCGTCAGCTTTTCTGCCGCGCGATGAGGCTTCTTTGAGAGCAGTTACCGATTTGTCGGAGGTGCTGCCATTGCAAGAGGAAATGCAATTTTTGATTATCCGAGATCAGGATGCAGAAGGTCAAGTTACCCTTTCTCGAAAGCAGTTGGAAATTCAGCACATCTGGGAACGACTGACCGAAATGCAGGAAAATACTCAGACTGTGCAAGTACGGGTTATGGGTGTGAATAAAGGTGGTGTAACTGTCGATATTCTTTCTTTACGGGGATTTATCCCGCGATCGCACCTGGCCGAGCGTGATAATTTAGAAGCACTCAAAGGTCAAAATCTGACTGTGGGCTTTTTGGAAATTAATAAAAACACCAACAAACTCATCCTTTCTCAGCGATTAGCAACTCGTTCTAGCAACTTCAGCTTATTAGAACTAGGTCAACTGGTGGAAGGTAAAGTTACTGGCATTAAACCTTTTGGTGTGTTTGTCGATTTAAATGGTATGGGGGCTTTGCTTCATATCAAGCAGGTAAGCCAAAAATTCATTGATTCTTTAGAAAAGGTATTTCAAGTTGGTCAGCCAATTAAAGCTGTAATTATTGACTTGGATGAGGGTAAAGGGCGGGTTGCTCTTTCTACCAGAGTTTTGGAAAACTTCCCTGGCGAAGTGCTAGAAAATTTCGATGAGGTCATGGCTTCGGCTGAGGCGCGTGCTAATAGAGCTAATAACAAAGCGTCTGAATAGTTTTGAGGCGGGCTGCTTGCACAAAGTATAAATAGTGCGTAGGCGTAGCCCGCCGTAGACATCGCACCTGCGTTATGTCGGATTAATCGGTGAATAGTGCCCAAAAATTGATCAAAAATCTAAATTGTGGGTTATTTTATTACTCCCCCTGCATCTATAAAGATGTGGGGAGATTGAAAATTGGGAAAACTTTTATTTAACAGACTATTTTATAGTACTTGGTTAAGTTATACCAATTCTGTATAATGATGCGCCAAATTATATAAGGAACGAACCGCAAAGGCGCAAAGGACACAAAGGAAGAAAGAAAATTTGGCGCAGCCTCACAAAGAAATGGTATTAGTCTCCAGGGTTTTTAATATAGCGGTTCCCATTCAGATGCGGTACAACATTATATATATCGCAGGGTGTAGGGGCACGGCAATGCCGTGCCCCTACGGGTGTACCTCACTTTAGTGATTAGAAAATAAACACTAAAGTCCTTAATAAAAAACCTCTTACCTACTAATCTTAAGTTTAGATACTAATAGTATTTAGCTATAAATGTGGGTAAAAAATAATTTTATTTAGCTTCAGATAACTTTCACTTTGAGCCACAGAATTTATTCTGAGGAAGACGTGTAGGTAATGCCCAAATTATGCAATAGGTCTATCACAAAAATATTTTGTGTTACGATTTAGATGCTTACCTACTTGTGAATTGAATTATTCAAGTTTAAAAACGCTACGATTTACCGCAAAACTCTATTCAGTTAAATTATCTACCTGAAAATTATTTATGAATGTTAGTACCGAAGAGACACTTATTCACCAGAAAATATATGCGAAAGAATTACGTTCCCTGATGCCACCTGAAGCATTTATCGCCGATTCAAGTAAGTTAATTATCTTGTTCATTAATCTAGCAATTTTGATTTTAGGCTGGATGATAGCGGCGCGGTTAGATTCTTGGTCGCCATATCTTTTATGGCTTTATCTACCTTTAAGCATCATTATGGGCAATAGCGTGGTTGTCTTACTATTTAGCACCCACGATTTGATGCATGGTAGCGTAATTAAAAACCCCCGATTAATCTATATCATTAGCTTTTTAGGGTTAACAATGTTGTGGATGCCACCAACGTTATGGAAAGCAGTTCATAACCGAGTACATCATAATCAGACTAATGATTTAGGCGACCCAGATCGCAATTACTTATATGAACAATCTTCAACCTGGGGAAAATGGATTCAGGACTTATTTGTGCCTTCTACTGAAGTCAATCCTATATGGTTCATAGTGGGATTGACTTCTGCCTGGGGAGTACATACTTTTCGTAATCTGACATCTGTGCTGTTTTTCAATCATGAATCCGTCGATTATGTTCCTGCTGCATTTAAAGTTAGTGCTAAAGATCGTCGAGCGATCGCAGGGGAATTATTGATGATGATAATGATTCATCTGAGTATCCTAATCTATCTCCAATTTGAACCCATAAAACTTATACTTGGTTACTTTTTACCGATTGCAATTGGTTATGCTGGAGTGATTTTTTATATTTATACAAATCATTTACTTTGTCGGATGACCAGCGTTAATGATCCACTGATAAATAGTATGTCACTAAGGGTTTATAAAATATTTGACCTGTTGCATTTAAATTTTTCTCACCACACTGAACATCATATTTTTCCAGGAATGAACTCTGACTTTTATGTGATGGTTAGGGACTTGCTAGAAACTCACTATTCTGAAACATTTAATTTATTGGATGCTGGGGAAGCTTGGTATTTGCTGCTGAAAACTCCCCGGCATTATAAAGATGAAAATACTCTTACAGATTGGTCAGGAGAAAAGTCTGTTACCTGCCCTAAAAGCGACAAAGAAAAAGGTTTCTTGCAAAAACATTTTTAATTCATAACTCTTATGTGTTAATAATTCTTCTCTATTTGATTTAATTGGTTGTAAATTTTGTGTGTTCCCTTTAGGATTAGGCATTATTGATAAATATAAACAAGGCTTGATTTACTTGGTGCCAAAACAATAGCTTGCTTATTTGTGGTTGCTAGAACTTGCCGGAAGTACAACCACGAATATCCAATTTAAAAAATGGACACTACTATTTTATGTTCACGCGTTCCGAACTTGAAATCAAGACTATTAAAGAATTACGCGATTTGTGTCGTAGATACGGCATTAAACCAACTGGGAATGCAGGATACAAAACCTCGTACATCGTAACTCTGATGGCATTTCCACTTTTAGCGCTGCAACAAATGAAGCAAGGTAAAGGCTTAAAATTCCCTAACTTTAACGCTATCCAGGTCATCAGTTCTGCTATAGATGAGATGAATTCACCTACAGATGAGCAAGCAGCACTAATTCGGATAACTTTAGAGGGCAGGAAAATGAGCTATCCTGACCGATATGACCAGGAAAACCTGCTAAATTTAGATGTCGCTTGAACAAGCTATTGACTTGTTGAGCCAGTAAAACTAATCCCATTATTCTATCCCCTGCATCTACAAGGATGTGGGGGATCATTTTTTGAGTATTAAAATGAATAAGGTGTGACTTATTGGCATGAGAATATCTTGAGCATGGTAAAAAAGTATAAAAATATGCTCATATCTCTATTTAAGTATTGCTCAATGGATTTTGAGCATATATCGAGCATTTTGACAACTATAAACGCTGTAACTATTCAATTTAGGTATTTATATGTTTCTAGTAACTGGAGCAACGGGAGGAATTGGTCGCAGAGTTGTGCGACTCCTACGACAACGAGAACAGTCTGTGCGGGCATTTGTCCGCCTTAATTCGCGCTACAGCGAGTTAGAACACCGGGGTGCAGAAATCTTCATCGGTGACTTGCTAGAGGAAAAAGATATCCAGAAAGCTAGTCGGGGTGTCCAGTATATTATCAGCGCCCACGGTTCTGATAGCGATGCCCTATCTTTAGATTACCGCGCCAATATTGAACTCATCGACCAGGCAAAAGCCAATGGTGTAGAGCATTTTGTCTTCATTTCCGTACTGGGAGCCGATCGCGGTTATGAAGATGCTCCCGTTTTCAAAGCCAAACGAGCAGTAGAGCGATATTTAGCAGCTAGTGGCTTAAATTACACTATTTTGCGCCCAGCTGGATTAGCATCTAACTTGCTACCACTGGTAGAACGATTTCGGGAAACGGGATTGTATTTGCTGGTTGGCGATCGCAAAAACCGTACCTCAATTGTCAGTACCGATGATTTGGCAAGGATAGTTGTGGATTCTGTGACAGTTGAAGGCGCTCGTAACCAGATTTTACCCGTTGGAGGGCCGGAGATTTTATTACGAGAAGATATTCCCCGGATTTTTGGTCGGATTTTCGCCAAAGAACCAGTAATAATTAACTCACCTCTATTTCTCATTGATGGGTTACAGAGTGCATTGGGTTTATTTAATCCCCAAACCCAAAAAGCTTTGGGAACTTATCGTACATTGCTAGCAAATGAATTTTTCTGCACAAAAGATGAAATTGCCAGTTTAGAGGCGATTTTTAACTTCCAATTGGAGACATTAGAAAGTTTTTTGCGGCGCTATTTAGCAGTTTGAATAGTCATTAGTCATTGGTCATTCGTGAATAATCAAGGACAAATGACAAATGACAAATGACAAATGACAAATGACAAAGGACAAAAATATATGGTAAATGCTGCTCAAGCACGTCAAACAAAAGAACGATTCGCCCAACCGGAGGAACAACTCACTTATGAGTTAGGGAAAGCGGTACAGGAATTGCCACCCCTGTACACTAGATTATTAGCGGGAACGATGAGCGCCATCGTATTTGGGGCGATCGCTTGGGCGTACTTCTCGCAAATAGATGAAGTAGCAACAGCACCAGGGGAATTAATTGCTTCTACACAGGTAAGACCGGTGACATCTTTGGGTGGAGGGTCAATTGTCGCTGTCAAAGTCCAAGAAGGCGATCGCGTTACTAAAGGTCAAATTCTGATTCAAAAAGATCCAGACTTGCAAATAACCGATGTTTCCCGCCTAGCTAAATCTACCAGATTGATTCAAGACGATTTGCAACGTTTGGATGCAGAACGCACCGGAGTTAAAACTACTGGGACGAAACTGCAAGATGAACTTTTAAACTCCCGCCTGCAAGACTTCCAAGCGCGTCAAGCAGCGGCGGAAGCAGAAGCAAATCGCCAAATAGCACTTATCGATCAAGCCAAAGTCCGCTTGACTCGATTGCAAGACAACTTAGTTAATGCCAAAAGCAGTTTTGCGAATGCTCAAACCAACCTTGTCAATGCAGATAGCATCAGAATTAAAATTGAAAGTAATTTAGCCCTTGCTCAAGAAAGGGAAAAAAGCTTACGCACTCTAATTACTTCTGGCGCTGTACCTCGTGTCGATTACCTGGATGCCCAAGAAAGATTAACTCGTGCAAAGACAGAAATCACCAAAGCGCAAGATGAAGTTACCAACGCCCAGAATAGAATCACAGAGGCTCAAGATAAAGCCACATCATTAGAAAAAGATATTGCTGCCCAAGTCCAGGAAATTCGCCAAGCAGAACAAGCTTACAACGCTGCACGCAGTCAGGCCCAGCGTGTAGCATCAGAACGCCAAAGCGAAATTTTGACGCAGTTTAATAAGCGTAAAGAAGAACTGACAACTGTTCAAGGTCAATTAGAGCAGGCGAGGAAGCAACAAGCTTTAGAAACGATTGAGGCTCCCGTAGCCGGTACAATTTATAAAGTCAAAGCCACCAAGGGGCCAGTACAATCGGGTGAAGAATTGCTGTCAATTTTGCCGGAAGGCGAAGAAATGCTTCTAGAGGTAAAAGTTCTCAACCGCGATATTGGGTTTATTCGTCAAGGAATGAAGGCAAAAGTGAAAATGGCGACTTTTCCCTTCCAAGAATTTGGGATTGTGGATGGCGAAGTTATGCAAGTCAGTCCAAATGCAATTGCTGATAAAGAATTGGGTTTAGTTTTTCCGACGAGAATTAAGCTAAATAAACACGCAGTGAATGTTCGAGGTCAAGAAGTAGAATTTACACCAGGGATGGCTGCTACAGGTGAAATTGTCACTCGTAAAAAGTCAATTTTGACATTCATCACTGAGCCTGTGACACGGCGGTTCAATGAGGCATTTTCCGTTAGGTAGGAAAGTCTGTGAGATCGGCGATCGCTTCGTTATCTCACTCATCTTCACAACTGGAGTTTAGACTAACCCATGATCAAATGACCCAGCAGCACTGAGTTGACATATCTACATACCCATTGCCTGGGAAACCCGTCTTAGGGTCATTTTAACCTCTGACTTTTGCCAGGAGAGAGGGTTGTCAGTTACAATATCAGGCGCTAGCCAAAGTTGCCAAGTCATTAATGGTAGCAAGTCACTCCAGTGTTCGCAATGTTCCGGGGAAAAACCACAATTGGAATGCAGTATTAAAATTTTCAATTAACATTTCGTCATCTAAAGTCAGTTCAGACTTTTTCAAAGTTTTGAGGTATCTGTATCGTTTAAGCGCTTTTTGCTGTTGGTAGCCTCTATCTGTCTCAAGGTGCCAATTGTTGTAGTCCTTCGGCATACTAATTACGTTTCCAATTAAGAGGAAAGTCTTGCTTGACGATTAGCATTAACTAGCTGTAAACTGCTGAGTTAAGATTTAATGAAGTTCTGTAAAGTTTAACATTGTCTTTAGATTTTGTCAGCACTGATGTGCAATTGATTAAAAACTCGTTGCAATGCTTGCAGCGCCGCTCTGTTACAAAAACTTCATTCCAACTTATGTATCGCACAAGTCACGCCTAAAAACGTAAGGATTTAGCTTGCTAAACCCCTACATTCATTCACGACTGATGAGGAAGTTGGTTGACTTTCTTAACCGAGGAGTA